>DAOUBW010000036.1:0-19473 GCA_034432555.1 Anaerolineae bacterium | reverse complement strand
AAGTGTTAAAAACCGAGTTGAGACACGCCCCCTAAAACGGGCTAATTTTTTGGCGTTTGGCAAAAGTGACAAGTGTCTTTAGTACCCCTATGCCCCTGCCCTTTTCCCTGCTTGCAGGGAAAGGGGCGTCGGAGCGGCGTGCCTTGGCGCGCCCTGCCTGCGGGCAGTCTTTCGTGGTCATGATAAGCCGGACTTTCGCACTTTCAATGCTTTCACAACTTCAACGTCGGGCTTCAGGTGGTGATCGCCGTTCGCTAACTTTTCCGCAGCCCTCTACAGAGACTCCCCATTTGCTCACCCAATTTTGATTGACAATCCGCCCTTGCCCCTGTATGCTTAGCCGTTGGGCAGGCAAAAGGCTTCGGCTGCCCGCCCAAATTTGTGTATGAGGGTGTATCGTTAGCCCATGAGTCACTATCCACGCATTCAACGCAACCGCGCAGCGCGGCAGGGCGGCTTATCGTTTCGCCCACAGCGGCGCAGTGCGTTTCCCCTATGGGTGTATACCCTTTGGCTGCCAACCCTTCTGCTGGCGCTGTTTGCCTTTTGGCAGATGGACGCGCTGCAACCGCGTGTGTTGGCGCTGATGGGCGTCCAGCCCACGCCGACCCTTGCCGCCGGTGCTTGGGCGCAGCAGGGCGACGCTGCCTTTTGGGAAGGCGATCTCGATCAGGCGGTCGCCCACTACCGCAATGCTGCCCGCCTTGCGCCAACTAACGTTGATATCGTCTATGAGTTTGCCCGTTCGCTGCTCTACCGCAGCTACAACGATGTGCGCTTTGCTGGCGATATTGATGAGGCACTCCAGTGGACGAGCCGCCTTGTCGAGGCAGCCCCGAACAATCCGCGTGCCTACACCATCAACTGCTTTGCCCTTGTGCGCGCCCGTCAGAGCAGCGCCGCTGTGCAATCCTGCATCCGCGCCATAGATATCAACCCGAACGACTCCGAAGCGCACGCCTATCTCGCCTTGGCGCAGTACGATCTTGGACGCACCGCCTCTGCCCTTGATGAGGCAGCCGTAGCCGTCCGCCTGAACCCGAAAAGCATTGATGGCAATATGGCATACGCGCTGGCACTCGCCTTTCAAGGGCGCGTGGAGCGCTCTCTCGATCACTACAAGCAGGCGGCGTCCGTCAATCCTAAGCTGGAGTTCCCCTACTTCCAGATGGCGTTCTTTGCCTACTCGCTCGCCAACGTAGAGCAGAACCTCGACCGTGCTGAGACGCTCTACCGCATCGCCCTGAGCGCCTATAACACCATTTTGCAGCACAATTCGCGCAGTGTGAAGGCATACACGCGCCTCTGCCAAACCTACCTTGCCAAAGGCGAGCCGAAGCTCGCCCGTGAATACTGCCAAGAGGCAACTAGCATAGACCCTGAGTCCAGTCAGGCGTGGCGCTGGCTGGGTGAGGTCTATCACAAGAGCCGTAATTATGAAGACGCTGTTGAAGCGCTGCGGACGTGCGCCCAACTCGAAGAACGGCAGGGCATTCCGCGCCCACTGCGCGACCCGACCTGCTGGTGGCTGCGCGGCGTTGGCTATTTCATCTTGGGCGATTGCAACACTGCCATCCCGATCCTCGATGACGTGCTGACGTGGACAACCGACGAGATCGCCATCCGCGAGACGCGCCGCACCATCGAAAAATGCGCGACTGCCTATCAAGGCTTGTACCGCACGCCCACACCGATCCCAACGCCCACGCCGCGCCCAACGCCGATTTTATAACGGAGCGCCTTAGGGTATGTCGCGTGACTATTACATTCGGCGCAATCATTCGGCGTTGGGCAGAGGGTTGGTGTTCCGTGAACGGCGGCGGCGCGGCGCACCTGCCTTGTTCGCGCTCGTGATCGTTGCCCTGATTGGCATGGCTGTGGTCTTTTGGCAGATCAACGCCATTCAGCCAATGGTGCTGGCTGCCTTTGGCATCGCACACACACCGACGCCGACCATCATGGAGGCGGCGCGGCAAGGTGACCTTGCCTTTTGGCGCGGCAACCTGAACGCTGCCATCGAACACTACACGCACGCGGCGCGCCTGGCGCCCAACAACGTGGATATCGTCTACGAGCTGGCGCGGATGCACATCTACCGCAGCTTTGACGATGAGCGCAACCTGCCCGACCGCGAGGCGGCTTTCGCTTTGGCAAGCCAGCTTGTGGAGGCGAACCCGCGCAGTGGGCGTGCGTTTGCCATCCAATGCTATGCCTTAGTGCGCCTTGCGCGCAGCGAAGAAGCTGCCCAAACCTGCAACCGCGCTATCGCCATGGCGCCTGATGATCCGAATCCGCACGCTTACCTTGCCCTTGCCTACTACGACTTGGCGCGCTTTGATGTTGCTTTCGAGGCAGCGCAGCGCGCCTTGCAGCTTGATCCAAATCACCTTGAGGGCAACACCGCCTACGCCTTTTTGCTGGCTGCCTCGCGCCGTTCGGATCAGGCGTTGGATCACTTCAAGCGTGCGGCTGCCTACAACACGCGCCTCGAATTCCCATACTTTAACCTTGCCGCACAGGCGCTTGCCTTAGGCTTGCAGCGCGGCGATCAGGCGCTGAATCTGCTGGCGGTCAACGCCTACGACACCGTGCTTGGCATGAACAAGCGCAGCGTGAAGGCATATACCAGCTTGTGCCGCACCTATTTCGCTACCGGCGAACGCAACCTTGCCCGTGATAACTGCCGCACGGCGGTTGACCTTGATCCAAGCTATACGCCTGCCTGGCGCTGGCTGGGCGAAGTGCATTACCGCCTGATGGAGTATGAGCAGGCAGTGGCTGCCTTCGACGCCTGCCGCGCCCGTGATGCGAACGAGCCTGCACCCGTCCGCCAAACTGAGTGTTGGTCATACGGCGGCTTGGCATACCTTTCGCTAGGCGATTGCGCCCGTGCTATGCCCATCTTTAACGATGTGCTGGCATGGACGACCAGCCCACGCGCCATCGAGCTGACCAACAAAGGCGTGGCGATCTGCAACCAGCGCATGGGGAACTAAGCGGCTATGTACCTCCGCACGCCCAAACGCTACACTGCCAAAGGCAAGCGGCGCTACTTGCTCAATCTGCGCTGGCTGTGGCTGTACATCCTCTTTCCCATCGTGCTGATCCCGCTGCTGCTGCTGTGGAATAACCGCGAAACCCTCAGCAGCGACATTGGTGATTGGGCGAACCGCAACATCAAAATTGAGCTGAATCCGCCCACGCCCACGCCAACCGTGCCTGCCGCCGATCTGCGCGTGCGCTACATCAGCTACATGCAGGCGGGCAGCCTGAATAATGCCATTGCTGCGCTGTGGCGTTTGGGCGATCTGGTGCCGAACGATGTGCAGCTCTTCGCCACGCTTGCCCGCTTGATCGCCTTGCGCGGCGACCCTGACGATCAGACCCGCCACGCCGATGCGCTGCGCGCTGCAACGGCTGCCCTCAACGCCAACCCTGAATCCGCCGAAGGCTGGATTATGAGTGGTCTGGCGCACAATAGCAGCGGCAATCCGCAGCTTGCCCTACCCTACTTGCTGCGCGCCCGTGACCTTGAACCGCGCAACCCTATGCTCTTGGCGGTGCTTGCCGATACCTACAACGATCTGGATCGCCCTGAAGATGCAACGCGCTACGCTGAAGAGGCAATTGAGGCATCCAAGACCACCAACCCGATTGATGTGACTGCCCTTGCCTTTGCCTATGTGGTGCAAGGCAACGTCCTGAGCCGCACCAGCGGTGATCAGGCGATCCGCGCCTATGAAGAGGCTTGGCGCGTGGCGCAGAGCGAGCCTTCCGCGCCGCGTGGCTACATCGCCCAGTGGATCGCCGGCTACTACCTCAACCGTGCCGACTCCGACAAGGCGATCAGCGTGCTGCAAGAGGCGTTCGACCGCGATAAGGACGATCCGATCAATCCCTACCTGCTCGGACGTATCTACCTCAATCGCGGTGACCCCAATCAGGCACGTACCTACCTAGAGCGCTGCCGCGACATTGATCCCAAACAGACCAAGTGCCTGCGTTGGCTTGGCACCGTGCTGTATCGCGCCCAGAACTATCAGCGCGCTGCCGAAGTCGCCCTACAGGCGATTGAGTTCGGCTCGCAAGACCCTGCCGCCTACCTTGTGGCAGGGCTTTCCCTCAGCCTGCTCAACCGCTGCAACGATGCCCTGCCGCTGCTGCGCGAAGGCGCACGCCTCGATGCCAACGGCGCGCTTGCCAGCCAATTCCAAGATGGCTTGCGGCAATGTGGCGGTGGTGGCGCGCCGTCTGCACCCATCGCCACACAGCCGCCGGGCGGTTAATCTGTCTCCCTGAAATGAGCGTTTTTATGCATCGCTTCACATGCCTGCTGCTAATCACCTTTGCCGCCGCGCTGTTCGGTGCGTTGCTGCCACCGACCCGCGCCCAAGCCGCCCTGACCATCGGCACGCTTGAGCCGTTGGTGAACCTTGATCCCGCCGACGCGGATAGCTTTTTTGAGTGGGAAGTGCTAACGCACCTCTACACAGGCTTAACCCGCCAAGTGCCTGGCACGCTGACCTATGAACTTGCCCTCGCCGAATCGCACACAGCCAGCACCGACGGCTTGACGCACACTTTTCGCATCCGCCCTGAGGCTGCTTTTAACGATGGCACGCCCATCACCGCCCAAACCTTTGCCGACTCGATCAGCCGCGTGCTGCGCCTGAACGGACGCGCCGCCGCCGTCATTACGCCCTATGTGCGCGCCGCCGCCGTGGATGAAACAGGCGCCTTGCAGCTCACGCTCACCAAACCGCTCCCGTTTGTGTGGCAGTTGGTGGCGCTGCCGCCCTTCTTTCCCGTCCATCCACACAGTTTCCCCGCCGATCGGCTTAACCGCCAGCCTGGCGCCGATTCGGTGCATAGCAACGGCATTTACCGCCTGAGCAGCGTCAGCTTTGAGGCGTACACGCTGACGGCTGATGCGGCATGGCGTGGCACGCCACCACAGACACCGATCCTCACGCTGCGCCGCTACCCGAATTCGGCGGCGCTGCGTGAAGCACTCAAGCGCGGCGAGATTCAGGTTGCATGGCGCGGCATGGCGCTGGCTGATGGCGCTGCACTGCCCGCCGAGTCCTTCCAAACGCAGCAGGCACCAAGCCTACAGGTTTTTTATCTGGTCGTAGGGCAGCGCCGTGAGCCATTTAACGATTTGGCAGCGCGCCGTGTGCTGTCGCTCGGCCTGAACCGTGAGCGCGCCGTGCGCGACGGCTTAGGTGGCTATGGCATACCGCTGGAAACCTTCACGCCGATCAACAACGCCGACTCGCCGCGTTACCCAACCTTTGACGCCGAAGCCCTGCGTGCCGCCCTCGAAAGCAGCCGTTATTCGCGCTTTAACCAGATCGTCAGCGAAGTGCAGACCGCACGGCTGCTCTATGGCGACGCTGCCCTAACGGCTGCGGCACGCCTGTTCGCCGAGACAACCACGATAGATGCCCTGCGCTTCGTCGTTCAAGAGACGGAGCCGCGCACCTTCCGCGATCAGATTCAGCGGCGCGCCTTCCGCCTGCTCATCATCGGCTGGCTGCCGCTTGTGCCGCATCCGCACGCCTACTTTGAGCCGCTTCTGACGGGCGAGCTGGCAGTCGGCGCTGACTATGACAGCACAGAGGCAGCGGCGCTGTTGGCAGCCGCCGCTCAGAGCAACGCTTACGAACAGGTGGAGGCTTTGGCACTGCGTGATTTGGTGGTCATCCCGCTGTGGCAGAGTGTGCAGACGCTCCATGCGACAGAAGGTGTTAGCGGCATCCTGATCGAGCCGAACTTTCTGCTGCGCTACGATCACCTAGTCTTTAACTAGATCGGCGGCTTTGGCAGCTAGTTCAGCGGCGCTCATGCCGCCGTTCACCACTGCTTGGATGCTGCCATCCGCCGCGATGAAGAATGTGGTTGGCAGCGTGCGGACTCGAAAAACGCGCAGCCAGTAGTAATCCACGTCCGAGAGGTTGGGAAAGGTGACGCCGTAGGCAGCCGCAAAGGTGGCAGCAAGCGTTGGCGGCTCACCAACGTTCACGCCGACCACCTGCACCCCTGCCTGATGCAGCCTTTGTAGGGCGGGCAGTTCTTCGCGGCAGGGCGCGCACCAGCTTGCCCAGAAATTGAGGATGATCGGCTTGCCGTGCCATGCTGCCACGCTGAAAGGCGCGCCATCGAGCGTTTTGCCGTGCAGCGTTGGCACGCCGCTTTGCTGAAGACTCATAATCGTGCCTAGATCAGGCAAACCTGCCGCCGCAACGAGCGCGAACGCCGTTGCCGCACAGAACGCCGCCGCCGCAAGGCGCGCTATTCGCCCAAAATGCCTAGCCAACCGCGCACTTCTGCCTCAAAATTCGCAAAGTTCACCGCGCCGTAGAAGCGCTTCAGGATCACGCCATCGCGTCCCAGCACATAGGTGACGGGCAAGCCTTTCACGTCGTACTGCCTGCTAATTTGGTTGCGCGCATCGGTGCCAAGCGGGAAGCTCAAATCGAGATCGGCGGCAAATTTGCGGGCAGCCTCTGGGCTAACCTCAATGGTGTTGACGGCAAGCACGGTCAGGTCGGCATATTTTTCGCTAAGCGTTTGGAAGAAGGGCATTTCGTCGCGGCAGGGTGCGCAGTAGCTTGCCCAAAAGTTCAGGATGACGATCTGTCCTTCAAAGCTGCGAAGGTCAACTGTGCTGCCATCAAAAAGTGTGGTGGTGAAGTTGGGCGCTTTCAAGCCTACCTCGATGCCGATGGCGCGATCAATCAATGCCTCTGGCGCGCTTGGCGTTGGCAAAGCAGGCGCCGATAGACCGCTTTCAGGCGGATTTGCGAGCGCCTTCTGCCGCAAAAAGGCACCATGACCCGTTCCCATGCAGGCGCCGTGTTCGCCCCAAGCAATCTCGCCACGGAAGGCGCTCACCGTGCATTCTTGCAGGTTGTAGGTGAAATCGGCAACACCGCCGCCCACGTTAGCAAGGCGCGCCAGTTCGCCCGTGATGAGCAGCACGCCGACAAAGATCAGGAAGCTGCCGCTGACCGCCTCGATCAGGCGCATTCGCTTTTGCAGGCGCTTCATCAAGCCGCGGGTGCGGTCTATGGCGATGGCTGCCAGCAGGAATGGCACGCCCAGCCCAAGCGAATAGACCAGCAACATGCCGCCGGCTGACCACCATTCGCTGCTGGAGGTTGCCGAGATGGAGACGGTGAGGATCGAGCCGAGAATCGGACCGATGCACGGCGACCAACCCGCCGCAAAGACCATACCCATCAGCCCTGAGCCGAGAAAGCCATACGGATTGCGCGGATCAACTTGGCGGCGCGTATCGGCATACAGCAGACCGAGCAACCGTTCAAAGAAGCTTTTCAAGGCTGCACCAAAGCCACCCAAGCCCGACCAATTGACGGTGACCAGACGGCGCAGCAGCCCGCCCGTGGCGCCCATGATGTGCAGACCGAAGAAAATCACGATGACGCCGCCCACTTGGGCGAGGATCACCTGAAAATCGCGTGCGCCGCTGCCCACGACGCTTGCCGCGTCTTGCCCAACGATCAGCCGAAAGCCACCGCTGATGAGCATTCCCAGCCCAACAAACACGATTGTGAAGCCCATTACGAAGGCGACACCGTGCAGGAAGACGATCAAGCGGTTGGCACGGCTCAGGCTGAGCGCCGCGCCGCTGCCCTGCATTTCGAGGGCAGCTTGCCCGCTGGCGCGCGCCGTCAGGTAGCCGATGTAGGCAGGGATAAGCGGCAGCACGCAGGGCGAGATGAACGATAACAAGCCCGCTAAAAAAGCGATTCCGATAGAGACATCCGAGAGCATGGCAGCAGTGCCTTTAGAAACTATCCGCGCTTGGCTGGCGCGGTATATTTGATAGGTATTTTATCCACTGAGCGCCTGAGCGCCGTGATTCTTTCCTGAACAGGTGCAGCGCTCATGTGACTAGGCATCATAGCGCGTCAGGCACGTTCGAGCAAGGGGAAAAGCAGCCCTGAGCGCACCAAGCCTTAAAAATTCAGCAGGGATCTGCTATACTCTGCGGTTGCGTTCAGATTAGCCTAGCTGGGGAGTAGAATCGCCCGCATGAGAGAGATCGTCATTAGCGGTTCGGTGGCGTATGATTACCTAATGCGCTTTCCGGGCTTGTTTCGGGAGCAGTTGCTGCTCGATAAACTAGACCGCATCAGCCTAAGTTTTTTGGTAGATGATATGGCACGGCATTGGGGTGGTGCGGGCGCCAACATCGCCTACAACATGGGCTTGTTGGGAATGCGCCCGCGCTTGATGGCAACCGTCGGGCGCGATTTCAGCGAGTACCGCACTTGGTTGGAGGCGGTCGGTGTGGATACACGCGCCGTGGTGGTCATTGATCACGTCTTCACCGCTTCTTTCTTCGCCAACACCGATACCGAAAACAACCAGATTGCTTCATTCTACGGCGGCGCGATGGCTTACGCACGCGACTACAGCCTGACCAACACAGTAGACGTGCAGCCGAGCTACGTCGTGATCTCGCCCAATGATCCGCAGGCGATGGTGCAGCTGGTGGATGAGTGCATTGCGCGGGGCATTCCCTATATGTATGATCCGAGCCAACAACTGCCGCGCCTTGAAGGTGACGTGCTGCGGCGCGGAATCGAGGGCGCGCACGCGCTGACCGTTAACGAATATGAGTGGAATCTGCTCAGCCGCAAAACGGGCATGAGCCAAGAAGACGTGCTAGGGCATGTGAAGGTTTTGGCGCGCACACTCGGCAAGCACGGCGCGGAAATCTTCGCCGATGGGCAGCACTACGAAATTCCGATCTTCCCAACGGACGATATCACCGATCCAACCGGTGTAGGCGATGCCTTTCGGGCGGGCATTTTGTGCGGAATGCAGCACAATTGGGAGTGGGATGTGACAGGGCGCGTTGGGTCGTTGTGTGCCGCGTATGCCATCGAGAAAACCGGCACGCAGACGCACCGCTACACACCCAGCGAGTTTGTGGCGCGCTACCGCCAAGTGTTCGATGATCGCGGCGCCTTGGATGCCCTTTTGAGACCCGCACAGCGTGGCAGCTAACCGACGCTTCCCATACGCTTTGCTAAAGTGTTCGCCATACCCTTTGCAAGGCTGCTATAATCCTGCGCCGTATTTGCAGGTGTGGCGGACACGCTTGATTAACCGTTCAGAATGACTGTAAGGAACATAAGACACGATGACTGAGCAATTCCATATCGCTGATACCAGCCTTGCGCCGGGCGGCAAACTTCGCATTGATTGGGCTGAACAAGAGATGCCCGTGCTGCGCCAAATCCGTGAGCGCTTTAGCCGCGAAAAACCATTGAAGGGCATTCGCATTTCGGCTTGTTTGCATGTGACCACCGAGACCGCTAACCTAATGGCAACCCTGCAAGCCGGCGGTGCGGATGTGGTGCTGTGCGCCTCTAACCCGCTCTCCACCCAAGATGACGTTGCCGCCTCTTTGGTAGCACATTACGAAATTCCCGTGTATGCCATCAAAGGTGAGGACAAGCACACCTACTTCAGCCACATTGAGGCAGCGCTCAACCACAAGCCGCAACTCACCTTGGATGACGGCGCTGACGTGGTCAGCGAACTGCACAAGAACCGCCGCGACCTGCTGGAGCATGTGATCGGTGGCACGGAAGAGACCACGACTGGCGTCATCCGCTTGCGGGCAATGGCAGCCGATGGTGCGCTCAAGTTCCCGGTGATCGCCGTCAATGATAGCAACACCAAGCATATGTTCGATAACCGCTACGGCACAGGGCAATCCACCATTGACGGCATCGTGCGTGCTACCAACATCCTGTTGGCAGGGCGCATTGTGGTGGTGGCGGGCTATGGCTGGTGCGGGCGCGGCATCGCAGCACGCGCACGCGGCATGGGCGCGCAGGTCGTCGTGACCGAAGTTGACCCGCTCAAGGCGCTTGAAGCGCTTATGGATGGCTACAGTGTGATGCCCATGCTGGACGCGGCAAAGGTCGGCGATATTTTCGTGACCGCCACCGGCGATATGAACGTGCTGGATCGCCATCACTTTGAGGTGATGAAGAACGGCGCTATCGTCTCCAACTCTGGGCATTTCAACGTGGAGATCAACATCCCCGCCCTAGAGGAACTCTCCGTCGGTGCGCCGAAGTTGGTGCGCCCGTTCGTGCAGCAGTACTACACCAAAGATGGGCGCGCCATCAACCTGTTGGGCGAAGGGCGTTTGATCAACCTTGCGGCGGCAGAAGGGCATCCGGCAAGCGTCATGGATATGAGCTTTGCCAATCAGGCTTTGGCGGCTGAATACATGCTCCGCAACGCGGACTCGCTCGAAGGGCGCGTCTACAGCCTGCCTGTCGAGGTTGACCAAGAGATTGCACGCCTGAAACTGGAAGCGATGGGCATCCACATTGATACCCTGACCGAAGAACAGTTTAACTACCTGAATCAGTGGCAAGAAGGCACCTGATAGGCTGTTTTGCCTAGCGGGTGTTGCTCACGGGCGGGCAATGCGCTCGCCCGACATCTCGAAAAGGCACACGCGACATTGTGTGCAGGAGTTTAGACCTATGCCTATATCCAAGTACCCGATGGCAAAAGCGCGCCTTCACAGCCTGCTTGGGCTGCTGATCGCCGCGCTGCTGATCACCAGCCTTGCCCTGCCAATGACAAGCGCCGCACAAGCTGCCAACGATGGCAAAATCCGTTTTGTGCATGGTGTGGCAGGTGCGCCACCGGTTGATATCTATGTGGATGGACAGTTAGCAGCCAGTGGGCTTGCCTTTGGCAGCGCCACGCGCTTTCTAACCCTTGAGGCAGGCACGCGCACTGTCTCGATCAATGCAGCGGGCAGCACAACCGCCATTTTTCAGGGCAATGTGCCGGTCAATGCTGATTTTGGCTATACCGTTGTAGTGCAAGGCACACCGACGGCAATCGAAGTTGGCTTGTATGAGGACGATCTGGCGCCGGTGCGCGCTGGTGCAATCCGCTTTGGCGCCATCCATGCCGTGAAGGATGCGCCGCCCGTGGATATCATCCAGATCAGCGGCGCGCTTGAGCTGCCGCTGGCGCAGGGCTTGGCATATGGGCAGCCCTACGGCACAGTGGATGTGACGCTCAGTGGCGGTGATTTTGTGGTTGTGCCAGCCAGTGCGCCCATCAGCAGCGCCTTGGCGCGCATCAACCAAGTGCCGATGGTCGTTGGCACTTACAACACCATTGTGGTGCTGGGCGGCGGACCTGCCGTTGTGCTTTTGGCGCTCAGTGAGCGCGTTGAGGCTGATGATCCTGCCAATAGCGCATTGGTCAGCTTTGTTCATGCCAGCCCAGAGGCACCCGCCGTAGATATTTATGTGAACGACGCGCTGGTTGCGGTCAGCCTGCCCTTTGGCGTCGGGCTGCCGCATGTGGCACTGCCCGCTGGCGAGGCAAATGTGGCGGTGCGTGCCGCTGGCAGCTCTGCCGATAGCGCCCCTGTCCTCGAAGCAGCCGTGACGCTGCCGGGCGGCGCGGCGGCAACTGTCGTCGTGAGTGGCGATCTGAGCGACCTGACCGCAACTGTCTACGCTGATAACATCGGTGAACTGGCGCCTGAGACTGCCCGTGTTCGCTTGATCAACGCGCTCAGCACCGAGCTTGCCTTCCTAACGCTCACCGAAGATGCGCTCGTCCAGAGCAGCCAAGCCAGCGGTTTAGAGCTGCCCAGCGGCACCTTTGCCGCGGAATTTGGCATTTTCGGCGCGGAATTGAGCCTGCGCCGCGAATTGCCCTTGAACGGCGGCGTGCTGCACAATTTCATCTTGGCTGGCACACCCAGCGCAACCGAACTGATCTATGTGGCAACTAGCCTCAATGAGCGTCCCGGCAGCGCGGCAGTGGTCAGTCCTACCACGGTAGAGGCAGCCCCAACGCTTGCTGCGGCAGCCCCAACGGCAGCAGCGCCTGCTGCAACAGCGCTCCCGCCTGATCTCGTGCCAGCCGCCACACCAAGTTCAAGTTTTGGTGCGCCCGCGCCGACCGTTGCGCCTGCCTTCATCCCAACCTTGCCGCCCGCACTGCCGACCGCACCGGCGCCGCCCACTGCGCCCGCCCAGATCGCTGTGCAGGCAACACCGACGCCCTTCGGCTTCACAGGCATCATCGGCACTGTAGATACTGATCCCGGCGTGAACCTGAAAATCCGTGAGTATCCTATCACGGACTCGCGCACGCTTGCCCTTGCGCCGAGCCGCACCCTCCTACGCATTGAAGGCGTGCGTGGTCCTGCCCGCGACTTCAACGCGCCCACCCCTGAGGCAACCGCAACCTTGAACCCTGAAGGCGTGCGCCTTGAGGATATTTGGGTGTTTGTGACGTGGGAACTGCCTGATGGCGGCAAGATCACGGGCTGGACGAAGCCCGAATTCATGGTCGTGACCGACGCCCGCGGACGGCGCATCACGTCGCCCGCTGAAATGCTAACCTTCCCGCAAATTCCGGAAAACGAGTTTGGTGAGATCACAACCACGCTGGCAACGCCCGTCGCCGCTGATCTCAACCTGATTATCGCCAACGTGAATGTTGATCCGGGCGTCAACCTGCAAATGCGCCGCACGCCGGATATTGCCGCCGAGTCCTTGGCGCTGCTGCCAGCCGGCACGCAGCTTGTCGTGCTGGAGAAGACAGAAGTTGCCTCACAAGGTGGCTTGGTTGGCGAACCTGAAAGCCTCACATGGCTGTTTGTGCGCCTAGCAACTGACGGCGGCACGCTGACGGGTTGGGTGAATTCGCAGTTTGTGACGCTTACCCAAAACGGGCGTCCGTTCTTGCTGGCAGATATTCCCACTGCCAGTGAGATTCGCGTTGGCGGTGTGCAAGGCAGCCCCTTAGTGGCACCGCCGCCGCCCGTTACACAGACTATCACGGCAACCATTGACAAGGTTGATCCGGGTGCGAACCTGCAACTGCGCCGCGATCCAAACGCCAGCGCTGAGTCGCTGGGCTTGATCCCAGCCGGCACGCAGCTTGAAGTGCTGGGGCGCAACGGCAACGGCGGCTGGCTGTTGGTGCAGTACAACGGCATCGAAGGCTGGATCAATGCCTCGTTTGTCAGCGTGACGCGCAGTGGCAGACCCTATAAGGTTGAGGATATTCCCAACCTCTCCGATGAAGAAGACACTGCCGCAGAGGCAACCGCAACCCCTGTCTTCTAACTGAAGATCGTCCTTGGGCATGGGCGAGTCTGTTTGGCTTGTCCCTGCCCCTAACAGGAGTGCCAGCCATGCGTTGGGTGTTTCTGCCGAGTATCCTGATTGGCGCACTGCTTGCGATTTCCATCAGCACAGCGCGCCACGTGGGGCAAGGCACACCAATACCCGAAAGCCTTCAGAGCATCGGGCTGTATCCGCCTGAGTCATGCGGCGGCAACGGTGTGTGTCTGCTCGGAATCACGCCCGGCAGCACAGGCTGGAATGCGGCGCGCTCAATGCTGCTGCCGCGCAGCCGCGATGAACTCTACACCAAGCAGCTTGTCATCTCTGTTGATACGCTGCCTAACCAAGTTGACGAGACGCTGATCTACTTCTTCCAATCGGTAGACACCCTCTCGGTTGGGCGGATTCAGGCGCTGTTCCGCGTCCGTGCGGCAGCGCCGAACGTTGGCTGGCTGATCAAGCAGCATGGCACACCGTGCGGCATAAGCCTCTACACACGCACTGCCAGCGGCTACCGTCTGCCACAGGCGACCATCACCTTGCGCTATCCGCACTTTTTGGCGAACGTGCCGCTGCCAAACGACCATCTCGATCTCAGCACGCGCATCGAGAGCCTTTACCTCTACGATCCTGCCTACCGAACTGAACAGCGCCTTGAGGCGTGCCGCGATTTGATGACGGATGGCGTGCAAAACCGCCGTTGGGCAGGCTTTGCGGCTGTGTGGCGCTATGCTGCCCTGCCGCGCCACTAAGCGCCGTCTGCCTCTAGCACGGCAAGCGCAGTCAGATCATCGGTGGCAAGCGCCTTGATGTAGCCGCCGCGCAGCGCACCGAGGATCGAGTAGCGCTTGGGCAAGCCGCACGCCACCGCGATCACGTTCGGAATCGCTTTTACATCCGCCAAATCAAGCGCAATCACCCGCTGATTCACGTCAAACCGCTCGCAGTTGCCGTTGATGTCGAAATGACGCCCTGCTGTTTCGCCCACTGCACCTTGTGCGCGTAAGGCAGTCAGTTCCGCCTCGCTGAGATGCCCCGCCCGTAAAAAGCTGGACATGCCCGCCTCCGTTGTGCCGATGCCCAGCAAGGCAAGGGTTGCCCGCCGCGCACGGCTGAGCGTTTCGCTGATGGTTGGCTGCTCCAAAAAGAGATCGCGTGCCGCCTGACTATCTACCAAGAGCGGCGCGTGCAGGTAGAAAAAGCGCCCACCCAGTTTGGTTGCCAATTTGCGCGCTAATTCATGCCCGTCAATTTCAGACTCAACGGTGCCAACGCTGCCGATCATCTGTACCACTTCCACCTGAAGCGTTTGACGCTCGCCCAGCGCGCTGACGGCAGCGCTAACGCCCGTTCCCCAGGAAATGGCAAGTGTATCGCCTGTGCGTAGGCGTTCCTCAAGGTAGTGCGCCGCTAACTGCCCTGCCGAGCTAAGCGTCTCCGCATACGGGCGTCCGCGGCTGTCCACAATCATGACGCGCTCTAGGTTAAAGCGCTCACGGAAGTGGCGTTCCAAAGATGGCACTGTGTTGATCGGCTTGCGGATGCGTATCTCAACCAAGCCTTTTTGTTTTGCCTCTTTCAGCAAACGCGAAACATTAGAGCGTGAGGTTGCCAGCAATTTGGCGATCTGCTCTTGGTTGTAGTCCTGTTCGTAGTAAAGCGATGCAACGCGAATGAGATAATCTTCGCGGCTTTCGATCATAGGTCACCGTTACTTTGTTATGCAAAAGTTAAAGGTTTTCACATTTGTGCAAAGCTACCTTACCACAAATCCGCCTTAGAGAGAATGAGCAAAATTTAGCGGGCGTGCTGAGGTGCGTTCCGCGATCCCTAGCGGTTGAGCAGCCCTTGATACACGCTCGGCAGGTAGGGCGTCAGAATATCTGTGAAGTACGGACCCATCGGCAGGTCGTTCCCGCCCAAATTGGGCAGCGCCGTGCCGCGCAAGATCACCACACCCTTCAGGCACGCGCCAATCGAGATGACCGAGCCATCGGCACGCGCCACCAAAAACCGCACATGGTCAGGGCAGCCAAAATCTGGCGCGGTGATCGCCTGCGCGATGTTGAACGCCGTCACGAACTGCTGCATCTCCAGCGTGTTGGCAACAATCGGCGCACTGCGAACGTAGCTGCCCGTGTTTGGGTCTAGCACCTCAAGGGCAATTGCCTGCATCCCGTCCATGTTGGCATCTATGAAGGGATTGAGGAAACTACCAATTTTAGAGGAATCAAAGGGCGGCTGCGTGGGCAGATCGGGTGTAGCGGTCACAATGATCGGGGCGGTCGTGCTGTCAGCGCCCAGTGTAGGCGTGCTTGGACGCGGAATCGCGCCCTCTGAAAAGGTGAGCAGCAGGCAGAGTCCACACAGGCAGAAGCTGCCGATCACGCCCGCGGCAAGGATGGCGCCCAGCAAGATCGGGTCGCGTGGCAGCCAGGGTGGCAATCGCGCCATGAAAATATCAATCAGGCGGCGGGGTGGCGGCTGATCGGCGGGCGGCTTGCCCAGGTAGTCGTCAGGGGCAAAGTGCTGCGGATCGCGCTGCGGCGGCTGTTCAGGCGGTTGGTTGCGGTAAAATTGACCCATCGCGTCACCGTGCCTTGCTCAAATAGGCTATACTTAGCTATAGCATACCGTATTTTAACGTAGGATGGCTGGTTGATGACACCCGAACAGATTGAACGCCACTTAGATCGCCTGCTGCTCTCGGTGACCAAGCCAGGGCGCTATGTGGGCGGCGAATATAACAGCGTGCGGAAAGACTGGGATGCCGTGTCCTTTCGTGCGGCGCTCGCCTTTCCGGATATTTACGATTTGGGCATGTCCAACCTTGGGCTGATGATCCTCTACGATATTTTCAACAAGCAGCCCAACATGCTGGCAGAGCGCACCTATAGCCCATGGCTGGATATGGAAGCGCTGATGCGCGAGCGCGGCATCCCGCTCTACAGCCTAGAGAGCAAGCGCCCGATCCGCGATTTTGACCTGTTCGGCATCAGCCTGCCCTATGAGCAGCTCTATACGAACGCCGTTAACCTGCTGGATTTGGCGGGAATGCCCGTGCTTGCCGCCGAGCGCGACGAACGCTATCCGCTGGTCATCGCTGGCGGTCACGCCTGCTATAACCCTGAACCAATGGCAGATTTTATTGATGCCTTTGTGATCGGTGAAGGTGAGGAGATCATCCTCGATATTGCGCACGCCCTGATGGCGACACGCACCCTGCCGCGCCATGAACAACTGCGCGCCTTGGCAAAGGTGCAGGGCATTTATGTGCCGCGCTTCTATGACGTGCGCTACCACGCCGATGGCAGGCTTGCGGCTGTAACGCCCAATGTGCCTGAAGCGCCGCCGAAGGTGCTGAAGCGCATTGTGCCGATTCTGCCTGAGCCGTTCACGCGCTTCCTCGTCCCGAATGTGGATACCGTCCACAACCGTGCGCCGATTGAGATCATGCGCGGCTGCACACGCGGTTGCCGCTTCTGCCACGCCGGCATGGTCACGCGCCCTGTCCGTGAGCGCAGCGTTGAGGAAGTCGTCGCGGCGGTTGATCAGATCGTGCGGAACACCGGCTTTGAGGAGATCGGCTTGCTCTCGCTGTCTTCCTCAGATTATACGCACGTCAAGCGCTTGGTGCGCGAGATCGGGGATCGGTGGGGCGCGCAAGGCTTGAGCATCGGCTTGCCCAGCCTTCGCATCGAGACGATGAGCGCCGACTTGATGGATGCCCTGCGCGATACGCGGCGCAGCGGCTTCACGCTGGCGCCAGAGGCAGCCACCGAGAAAATGCGCGACATCATCAACAAATACGTGCCAGATGCCCAAGTCTTGGAGACTGCCCGCGAGATTTACAAGCGCGGCTGGCGCACTGTCAAGCTCTACTTCATGATCGGGCATCCCAGCGAAACGCTTGCAGATGTGCAGGCGATCATTGATCTCTCTAAGGCGGTGCTGGCAGAAGGGCGAAGGTTTCACGGCAACAAGGCAAATGTGAACGTTGGCGTCAGCACCTTCATCCCCAAGCCGCATACGCCCTTCCAGTGGTCACCCTTGGATAGCGTTGACCAAATGTACGCCAAGCAAGACCTGCTGCGGCGTGAACTGCGCGGTAACGGCTTGCGCCTGCGCTGGAATAATCCGCAAGAGACGATCTTTGAAGGCTTCCTCTCACGCGGGGATCGGCGCTTGGGCGCGGTGATTTTGCGGGCGTGGCAGCGCGGCGCCAAGTTCGACGCCTGGCAGGATCAGCACCAGCCGCTGCTGTGGCGGGAAGCCTTTGCCGCTGAAGGGCTGGCAATTGATTTCTACACGCATCGTCCGCGCCAGTTGGACGAAGTCTTCCCGTGGGATCATATTGATGTGGCGGTCAAGAAGAAGTTCTTGCTGGAGGATTATTTGATGTCGCAGCGCGGCGAAACGCGGGTAGATTGCCGCGATAAGTGCTTTGCGTGTGGCATTCTGCCCAAGTTTGCCGAGACGCGCAGCCAAACGCCCGCTGAGGCATGGGAATGCCCGCCGGTGGTGCCAAAGACGGCACGCGGCGCACACCTGCCACCTGCTGATGAGATTATCCCGCTGCTGCCCGTGAATTAGGGCGCGGCGAATCAGACTCCGATTCCCTTTCCCTGCTAGCGGGGAAAGGGCTAGGGATAGGGGGGCAAGCAGACCGCCGCAGTCGTCCCATTCTGTGCTAAAATAGCCCCTGTTGCCCAACAGATAGGATCATGTGATGCTCAAAGCCATCCTCTTCGATATGGATGATACACTGCTGGACTGGAGTACACGCAGCATAGATTGGATTGAAAACGAGCGCCGCCACCTTGAGAATGTGTGCGCTTATATTGCCGAAACCATTCAACCGATTGCCCACCCGAACGAATTTTATGATCTGGTGCGCTACTACTCGCGGCAGGGCTGGGAACGCGCCGTGCAGAGCCTTGCCGCGCCAAGCTATGCGGCGGCACTCCATCAGGCGCTGGTTGAGGTTGGCGTGCCTGCCGAGCGCATAGACAGCGAAGCGTGTATGCACGCCTACGGCTGGGGGTTAATGGAAGGCGTGCGTCCCTTCGCAGAGGTGAGCGAGGTGCTTGCCACACTGCAACAGCACGGCATTGCGGTTGGCTTGGTCACCAACGCCTCGATCCCGATGCGCTTCCGCGATCAGGAACTGCGCCAGTGCGGCTTGTTAGAGTACTTCAGCGATTGCCGCTTTGCTGCGGTAGATGTTGGTTACCTGAAGCCGCACCCTAAGATTTTCGAGGCGGCGCTTGCCTGCCTTGGCGCTGCGCCTAATGAGGTGGTCTTCGTGGGTGATAACATCGAGGCGGACGTGCGCGGCGCACAAGGCGTGGGGATGCGTGCGGTGCTGCGCGTGGTGAACAATGGGGTGCGCGCCGAGAAGCATATCACGCCGAATGCCAGTGTGGATAGCTTACGCGAACTGCTGCCCCTGCTGGACATCTGGTATGAAGGTTGGCGCGCCTGATGAGCGGCAACCTGCCTTTTTCGCCCTACCGCAACCTGATCCTGAGCGGCTATGACGGTGTGGGCAAAAATATCATCATCCGCCGCATTGCCGAACAAGTTGGCGTCCCTTGCCTTGACCTTGAAACTGAGGTGCAGCTGCGCGAACATATCGCGCTTGACGATCTGCGGCAGAACTACGGCGAAGCGCGCACGCGGACGCTGCTCAGGGCGCTCTGCGAGGAATTTTCCCTTCAACGCGGCGCTGTGATCGCTATGCCTGCCGCGCCGCTGCTGGACGAGGAGAACCGAACGCGCCTGCTGGAGAGCGCTTGGCTGTTGGTGCTGACCTGCCAACTCAACGAGGTGCTGCGCCGCTTGCACGCTCAGCACGGCGGGCGCTTTCATGATCCGAAGGTGCGCGCTACCATGCTACATCAGGTGCGGCAAGAGCGCAAAATCTACCAGCTGGGCAGGCTGGACGTGCTGGACACCACCACCCTGAGCGTGGCGCAAACAGCGGCACAGGCGCTCGCCTTTTGGCGCGAACGCGAATTGGCACGCCTGAATTTATAGCGGTGCAGATTAGCTACAGCGTTTTCAACAAGGCACAGCGTAGAAGTCGCTTTCAGGCGCATCCCCGCACAGCTTAGCCCGCTCTGCAAGCACGGCGGGACTTTGAAGCTCACCGCCGACGCCCCTTTCCCTGCAAGCGGGGAAAAGGGCAGGGGCATAGGGGTACTAAAGACGCTTGTCACTTTTGCCAAACGCCAAAAAATTAGCCCGTTTTAGGGGGCGTGTCTCAACTCGGTTTTTAACACTTAAATCTAGATCGTCAGAC
>DAOUBW010000035.1:0-58364 GCA_034432555.1 Anaerolineae bacterium | reverse complement strand
TAGGCATCGAAATCGCTTAGCAGCGCGTTAACATCGCGGGCGTTCAGCTTTGCCTGCAAGTAGCGATAGTCCAGCAGGATCGCACGCAGCTCGCCGCGCTTGCCCGCCTCAAGCAGGTGGTAGGCGAGGTAGTCCCACAAGTACGGCTCATCAGCGGGTAGGTCTGCCCAGTGATCTACATTGTAGGCGTTCAGGAATTTGCCGTGCAGGCTGGGCAGTTTTTCGCCCAGCTTGCCGCGCAGGTATTTGCGGATCACATCGTGCAGGCGTGCAAAACGGCGCAGCTCGCTCAGCTCGTAGCGCGCAAACAGCGAGAGCCGATGCATGGCGCGCAGCGCATCTTTTGCGTCTATCTCGCGCAAGCCTGCACTTGCCTGCCACAGCTTGGCAATCGCTGCCAGCCGCACATCGGTATCCTCAGGGAAGATCGCCAGTTCTATAAAGCGATCCTGCCATTTGCCCAGCCGTTTCAGGCTGACCGCAAGGCTGGCACCAGCGGCTTTGTTGCGCGCCGTCTCGTCCTGTGGGTCAAATATCTCGAAGCCGTACTCTTGCAAGCGCGCCTGTTCCTCGTGGAGCGCTTCGAGCGCGCTCATGCTGTCGTTCTCCACAAAATCGGCGAGATGCCCGCTTGCCAGCTCCACCAGCAGCGCCCAGCCGCCCAGTTGCACGGCAAACGCCTTGAAGGGCGCGAGATCGGACGGGCGCTGTTCAGGACTCAGGCGCGCCACCAGCAGTGCTGCCGCTTCCTCAAACTTCATCTGCGTGACTTCCAGCGCAGAGTTGCCCTTGGCGCCCAGCGCATTGGTGACCGCCACATTGCGCGAGGTGATCAGGCGCACGGCGCGCTTGCCTTCCAAAAACGGCTTGGCGTGCGCCTCATCCCAAACGTCATCCAGCACGATCAGCATGTCTTTGCCGTCCACCAGCTCGCGGAAGCGGGCGGCAGCGCTGTTCACATCAGTGAAGATTGTGCTTTCGTCGCTGATCAGCTTGATCTGGTCGCCCAGCAGCCCTAGCACATCAGGCGTCTCGCCAAAGGTGACGAACAGCACGCCGTCATCAAAGCGCTGGCGCACGTCAGGGTTGTGGCAGAGCGCAACGGCAAGCGTGGTTTTGCCAAAGCCGCCGCCACCTTTGAAGGCGGTGGTCAGCGCCACAGGGTTATTGCGGTCGGCGTTCGGTTCGCTTAGCAAGAGCGCCTTCGCCTTATCAAAGATGGCAGGGCGGTTGACGTAGTGTTCGGTCAGTTTGGGCGCGGTGAACGGCACGCGGCGCGGCGTGTAGGGCGCCTTCAGTTGGGCGATGAACTTATTCCAGATCAGGCTGTGTTCGGGCGCGCCTGCGCGGAAGTCGTACCAGTCGCGCTTGCTCATCCAGCGCGGCACGCTGTTGAAATCCACGTTCTCAGCGATGACGGGAATCACTCGCGTGCCAACTTGCAGGGCATAGCGCCATTCTTCCGCCACAATCGCCGATTGCAGCGCAGCGGGTGACATGACCAGCACCATGCTCTGCACGGCGTGGATGGCAGCTTTGATCTGTTCAAACCAATCGTCGCCGCCTTCCATATCGCTGCGGTCGCGCCAGAGCGTGAAGCCGAGCGCTTGCAGCTTGGCGTACAGGTCGCGGGCGAAGTCGGTGTTGGCACGAGAATAGCTGATGAATACGTCGCGTTTGTCGGGCATGGCACGTCCTCACAAGGTGCGGTGGCTTGTGGTCATTATAACCTAATTTTAACTGCGCCAAACGCGCTGTGAAAGTGCCTCAGGCATAGGGCGCACGCATACTAGGTATGGCTGGCAGGGATCGGTAGCATGACGGTGATGGTGCTGCCACGTCCGGCGCGGCTGGCAATCTCAACGCTGCCCTCTAGTTGGCGGGCGCGCTGCCGAATGTTCCGCAGACCAATGCCGGGCGGCACGCCTTTCGGATCGAAGCCTTTGCCGTTATCCGAGATGACCAACGTGATATGCGTCGGTGTTTCGTGCAAATCCACATAGACTTCGGTGGCGTTGGCGTGCCGCACCGTGTTCGAGAGCGCCTCACGGGTGATTTGCAGCAGGGCGTGCAGGCGATCTTCATTGAGGTGCGTCACGCTGGAAATATCCATCACTAGGCGCGCCGAACACACCTCGCGGAAGCGGGTGGCAAGCTCATTCATCTGTTCGCGCAGCGTCAGGCTCAGCTCCACACCGACGCGCAGATCACGGATATAACGGCGCAAATCCTCGATGACACGATTCAAGTCGCTGTTCACGGCGGCAATTTGGGCAGATTGCTCAGGCACGCTCAGGCGCATTAGCTCTAGCTTAATGCCGATGGCGTAAATAGACTGAATAATGCCATCGTGCAGTTCCATGCTGATGCGGTCGCGCTCTTCCAGCACGGCAAGGCGGCGCAGTTGGTCGGAGAGGGTGGCGTTTTCGATGGCGATGGCGGCGTGGGCTGCCAGCAGGCTGATCATGCGTTCGTCATCCTCGTTGAAAGGCAGCCCATCCAGCCGATCACACAGGTAGAGGGAGCCAAGCACCTGCCCTTTGGAGACAATCGGCACGCCTAAGAAGCGCGTCATGTGCGGATGACGCTCAGGGAAACCGACGGACTGCGGGTGATCTTGCAGGCGCGGCAGACGAATCGGATGTTCGCTGTTCAGCAGCACGCCCAGCAACCCATGCCCTTCTGGCGGATGGTCAACTTGGGCAATTTCATCGTCAGACATGCCATAGACAAGGAATTGCGATAAGCCTTGCATACTGTCTGGCACGCCGAAGGCAGCGTAACGCGCACCAACCATGCGCGCCGCAATCTCGGCAAGGCGCTTCAAGATACGCTCTAAGGTGAATTCAGCGGTGATGGCGCGCACCGCTTCACTAAGGGCGTGCAGCTTTTCTTCGCTGCGGTCAGCGCGTGAGTTTTCGCCGCCACTGCGGGTGTTACGCGAATGCTGAAGGTTAGACATGAAGGCATCCGAAATTTCGGTTAAGGCATCAGTTTTATCTATGACACTTGGGCAAGCATAACATACCACAGCGCAGGGGCTGAAATCAAGCGACATTCATCACCTAAAACTACTCACATTTGTCCCTGACTTTTCAGGCGAGATGTATTTATCCTATAATAAGTAACCGAATCTGAAGAGATCGGAGGGCGCTGTGTATTTTGCAATCAGTGCTGTGCCGTTTACCTATTGGGATAGCCAAAACGAGGAATCCATGAGCCAGACACCTCACCCAATCCGTGTCCTGATCGCCGACGACCATGAAGTGGTTCGCATGGGCATTCGAGCGCTCATCCAACAGCAGCCGCATCTGCGCGTCGTGGCGGAAGCTGCCACGGGCGAAGAAGCAGTCGAGTTAGCGCTGCTGCACAAGCCCGATGTGGTGGTCATGGATGTGCGGATGCCCGGTATGCTTGGGATAGAAGCCTGCCAAAAAATTGTACAGCAACTGCCAGATACACGCGTTGTGATGTTGACGAGCTACGCTGAGGATGATCTGCTCTTTGCGGCGATTCGGGCGGGTGCTTCGGGCTACGTCTTAAAGCGCATTGGCAGTGATGATCTGATCCACACCATTGATGCCGTTGGGCGTGGTGAATCCGCCATTGATCCATCCATGACGGAAGCCATTTTCCGCGAGCTGCGCCACACTGAAAAAAACAAAGAGGCGGCGCTCTTTTCAGAGCTGACTTCGCAAGAAATGCGCGTGCTGGCTTTGATTGCCGATGGGCTGACCAACCGCGAGATTGCCGGACGCCTCTTTTTGGGGGAAGGCACCGTGCGGAATTATGTCAGCAACCTGCTGAGCAAGCTGCACCTCTCCAACCGTGCGGAAGCAGCTGCCTTTGCCGTGCATCATCACGTCAAAGAGCATCTTGCCTCTGAATAAATGTGCTGCGCAAAAGTGCCGCATCCGCCTACCTTAGCCAGTGGATATGGCGGCGCCGCGCATGAATATACACCCTCATTCTAGCCCACCTGCATAGCGTGCTATAATAGCTCCCTGACCTATTGTGAAGCCACACCTAGTCAGGGACTTTTTATGACCAGCCAGCGAATGCTCTTTCAGAATGTCATCATGGCGCTGCATCAGTTCTGGGCAGCCAATGGCTGCCTGCTCTGGCAGCCGCACAACGTCCAAGTGGGCGCCGGCACCGGCAACCCTGCTACTTTTCTGCGCGTCCTCGGTCCAGAGCCTTGGCGCGTTGCCTATGTTGAGCCAAGCGTGCGCCCTGATGATGGGCGTTATGGCGAAAATCCGAACCGAATGCAGAGCTATTATCAATATCAGGTCATTCTGAAGCCTGAGCCGGGCAACCCACAAGAACTCTACCTCAAAAGCCTAGAGGCAATCGGTATTGATCTACGCCGCCACGACGTGCGCTTTGTGGAGGACAACTGGAAATCGCCAGCGTTGGGCGCCTGGGGCTTGGGTTGGGAAGTTTGGCTGGATGGGCAAGAGATCACACAGTATACCTACTTCCAGCAGAGCGGCGGCATTCGGCTCGACCCGATCAGCGTCGAGATCACCTACGGCATAGAGCGCATTGTGCTGGCGCTGCAAGGGCGCGATGCGGTGTGGAATATTCAGTGGACGGACGACGTGATGTACCGTGATATTTTCTTGCAGAGCGAGATCGAACACTGTCGCTATTATTTCGATGTGGCAGATGTCGAAGCGCTCAAGACGGTCTACGACGTCTATGAGCGCGAACACGCCCGCGCCCTTGAACACAATCTGATCGCGCCCGCTTATGATTATGTGCTGAAGTGCAGCCACCTTTTTAACGTGCTGGATACACGCGGCGCCATTGGCGTGACCGAGCGCGCCGCCTACTTCCGCCGCATGGCAGCCATGAGCCGTAACGTGGCAAAAGCGTATCTGGCGCAGCGTGAACAGCTCGGCTATCCACTCGGCGAGAACGGCAAAAGCTGGCAATACGCCGAGAAAAAAACATCTGTTGGCATGTCTACCTTTGGCGCACCGCCCGCGCCCGCCGATTTTCTGCTAGAGATTGGCACGGAAGAACTGCCGGCTGCCGATTTGGATCACGCCCTCGCGCACCTGCAAGAGGCTGCACCCAAATGGCTTGCCGAACTGCGCCTAGCCCATGATGGCGTTGAGATTTACGGCACGCCGCGCCGCCTGATCGTGTTGGTGCGCAGCCTAGCACCTAGACAACCTGACGAAGATCGTCTTGTGCGCGGACCGTCCGCTAACATCGCCTTTGATGCAGAGGGCAAGCCGACTCAGGCAGCGCTTGGCTTTGCCCGCAAACAGGGTATTGATCCCGCCCTGTTGCAACCAACCGAGATGGAAGGCGGCACATATGCAGCGGCGCGTATTCAGGTGGCAGGCAAATCTGCGCTAGAGGTGCTGAGCGAAGGGCTGGCAGGTTTTATCAATGGCATTCGCTTTGCCGAGTCTATGCGTTGGAACAGTGGCGGCATTGCCTTCTCGCGCCCGATTCGGTGGTTGGTGGCGCTCTTTGGCGATCTGCCGATCTCGTTTGCCTACGCTGAGGTGTGGAGTACGCAATTTACACGCGGCACACGCCCGAAAGTCTCCCCAGATTTGGCGATCAGCAATCCTGCCGAATATTTCGCGGTGATGCGCCGCGAAGGCATTCTGGTTGATCCGCATGAGCGCCGTGCCACTATCCTTGCACAGGCAGAAAGCCTTGCCGCACAGGTGAACGGTAAACTGCTCTACGATGAAAGTTTGCTAAATGAGGTGGTGAACCTTGTGGAGCAGCCAACTGCGCTGCGCGGCACCTTTGCGGCGCGCTTTCTGCAACTTCCACGTGACGTGCTGATCACGGTGATGCGCGATAAGCAGCGCTACTTTGCAGTTGAAGATGCCGACGGCAACTTGATGCCATACTTCATTGCCGTGCGGAATGGTGACGCGCAGTTCCTTGAGGAAGTGGTGCAGGGCAATGAGCATGTGCTGACCGCACGCTTTGCCGATGCCGATTTCTTCTTCAAGGAAGATTTGAAGCGTCCACTGGCAGAGCGCGCCAACCGCCTTAAGACGATGACCTTTCAGGAAAAACTTGGCTCGCTCTACGATAAAAACGTGCGCCTCACACACTATATGCAGCCACTAGGTGCGCTCTTAGGCGTTTCCGCCGCTGATCTGGAAGTTGCCGCGCAAGCTGCCGCGCTTGCCAAAGCCGATCAGGGGACTCAGATGGTGGTCGAGATGACCTCACTTGAAGGCGTGATGGGACGTGAGTACGCGCTGCGGGAAGGAAAAGCACCCGCTGTGGCGCAAGCGATCTTTGAGGGCTATCTGCCGCGCAGCGCCGGCGACGCCTTGCCTGAAAGCGCTGCCGGCACGCTGATCGCCTTAGCAGATCGGCTGGATAGCCTCGTCGGCTTGTTCGCGGTTGGCTTAGCGCCAACTGCCAGCGCCGATCCGTTTGCGTTGCGGCGTGCTGCGCTCGGTGTGGTGCAGATTCTGATCAAGCAGCACATTAGCGTTAGCCTGGCGGACGTGCTGCCCATTTTCGCCGCGCAGCAGCCTGTGCCAGTCTCGTCGGAGGTGCTGGATCAGGTGCAGCACTTCATCGTAGGCAGGCTAGAGGTGCTGCTGCGTGACGAGTACAATCTGCCCTTTGACGTGGTAGCGGCTGTGCTGCGCGAACAAGGCGACAATCCACACCGCGCCTTGATCGGTGGGCGCGAATTGGCGGCATGGGTTGCCAAGCCCGATTGGCGCGCTACGCTTGACTCATTTGCCCGTTGTGCGCGCATCACCCGCGATAAGCCGCGCTACACCTTGCAGCCTGAGGCGCTCACACCACAGGAATCACAGGCACTGTATGGCGCAGCACAGCAGGCACATGCTGCACTCACGCCCGACTCGAATGTGGACGCCTTTCTGAGCGCCTTTGCCGCCATCGTGCCGCAGGTCACCACCTTCTTCGATAAGGTGTTGGTGATGGATGAGAACGCCGCCGTGCGTGAGAACCGCCTAGCCCTGTTGCAATACATCACTGCTTTGGCGGATGGACGCGCCGATCTGAGCCAACTTAGCGGCTTCTAACACGCATAACGCAGAGGCGGGACATCTATCCCGCCTCGCGCATTTTATATGCAGTTGGCAGGCATTTAGCGCGGGAAGATCACTCCAAAAATCACATAGGCGATGCCCAGTGCGATGATCGTGTTAAAGACCGTCGCCGCCATATAGACTGCGATAGGACGCCAGCCCGCTTCTCGCAGGTCTTTCAGCGAAAAGTCCAGCCCGATGCACACGAAAGAGAGCGTGAACAGCCATTTAGAGGCTGTATCCACCACCTTAGCGGTATCCTTACTGATCAAGCCAACCGAAACCAGCAACGAAACCAGCACAAAGCCAAGCACAAACTTGGGGAAGCGCTTCCAGATCACCCGCAAACTCGGACGCGGCTCATTCTCACCTTTTTTGACCACCATCGCAAAGTAGACTGCCAAGCCAAACGCGACAAAGCCGATCAGCACATTTTGGGTGAGTTTGACCACAGCGGCAACTTCTTGTGCTTTCGGATCAAAGATGGTGCCAGCACCCACCACCGCGGCAGTCGTATCAATATTGCCGCCGAACCACGCGCCTGCTACCGTTGGCGTGAGCTGTAAGGCGCCTGCCACAATAGGCATCAGCACCATCAGCGGCAGCGCGGTGAGGATCACTAACGTTGTGATGTAGGTCACTTCCTCTTTACGTGCCTGAACAGCACCCGCCGCCGCAATAGCGGCTGATACGCCGCACACAGACACAGCGGTTGCCATCACGGCACGCAGCGTATCGTTCAGTTTGAACTTTCCGCCTAACCACCAAGTGAAGCCAAAGACGGCGGCAACCATGATCAAGGCTTGAATCAAGCCACCTACACCGGTTGCCAGCAGATCGCCAAAGCTAATCCGTGCGCCCAACAACACTAGCCCCACCTTAAGGTAGAACTCAGTGCGGATGGCGGGACGAACTGCCTCATAAGTGCGCGTCACACGCAATAGAAAATTTACCAGCAAGCCGATCATCACGGCGGTCAGTGGATATTCCAGTGGATTGTTTCGGAAGCCGTTTGCCTTAAACAAATTGCCTATCGCGCCGTCTAATTCAGCAACCAGTAAAGTAAGCCCGATCAGCAGTAGGCTGCCAAGCAAAAACTGCACCGTCCCGTTGCGCGCCAAAGCGTTTGGCGCTTTGCCAACCAAAGGGTTTGAGGTTGTCATGTGGCTGGTCCTTTGTGCGGTGAATCAAAACAGGTTAAAGAGCGGATAAGGAATCGCGGCGATGCCGCCCAACGCGAGGACGAGAACAACGCCTAGCCCAATGATGGTTGCCAGCCAATCTTCGTTAAGGGTGAAACGTTCGCCTGTAGGAGGGTGATTGTTATCGGTCATTTCCTTTTCGCCTTGTGGGTGTTAGCCAAGTAGCTATTGTAACAAGCACGAGCGATAATTCCTATAGGAAAAGTCGGAATAGTTAATCATATTATATAGATTAAGGTGAACAGGAGATTGAGGCATGCCTCAAACGTGATGAATCTTTACTGCGCCCTAAATTACGTGTTGATCAGCCCAAGCACACGGTACATCGTTGGTGCTTCTTCGTGTGGCTCTAGGGCGCGGCGCGGTGTGGCTGGCGCCACCTGAACATATCGCTGGATGCGCTCATAGGTTGCCGCGCTGATGATTACCTCGCCGCCCGGCGCCAACTCTTGCAGATATTTTGCTGTTTGCACAGTAGCACCAATGGCAGTGAACTCTTTGCGGCGTGGACTGCCAACATTGCCAAGCACTGATATGCCGCTGTGAACACCAATGCCATACTCAAGGCAGTGATCAGTTGGTAGCGCCGCGTGCAGCACTTGCACATCTTCCAAGAGCTTCATCGCTGCTTTCACAGCGCGCAAAGCATGGTCTTCCGATGGATTAAACTGGGTATTGAACAAGCCGACCGCCGCATCGCCCATATATTTATCCACAATGCCGCCGAATGCCTCGATGGCACCACTGCTGACAGTCAGATACTGGTTAATAATCAACATTAGTTCTTCGGGTGGCAGTTGCTCGCTGAAGGCAGTGAAGCCGCGCACATCACAGAAAAGGACGCTAATTTCACGCTCTACACCGCTTAGTTCTAATTCATCAATTGCCTGAATGCTATCCGCGGCGGGCAAATAGCGGCGCACTGCGCTAAGGGTTGCCTGCTGCTGCTTGAGCGTTGTCAGATCGTCTAGCACAATGGCGACGCCCTGTGTGGTCTGCGATTCGTCGCGGAAAGGGCTGAGGCGCAGATTGAGGTTAATCTGACCACGCCGCGCCAAAACAGGCTCAACTTCAATGGTCTGTTCAAGGTTGTGTGTGCGGACTTCTGACACCAGTTGTTGAAAGCCTTCGTAAAGTGTTGGCAGCACTGCCCACAGCGGCTTGCCTTGCGTGTACTGACTCTGGATGTCCAAGATGCGCGCCGCCGCCTCATTGATGAGCATGATCACATCATGCTCATCCGCCGTGATAACGCCGCTGGCAATCGAGGCAAATACATTGTCCATAAAATCGCGGATAGCCGTCACTTCGGCGAGGGCAGCGCGCACATCATCGAACAAGCGCGCATTTTCAATGGCGATGGCAGCTTGATTGGCAAAGGCGGAGACAAGGCGCTGATCCTGATCGGTGAACACAGCGTTCACAGCGCGGTTATCTGCATAAATGGCGCCGATAGTTTGCCCTTTCAGCTTAAGCGGCACGCACAGCAAACTTCGCAACCGCAGATCAAAAACGCTCTCGGCATCAGCAAAGCGCGGATCATCTTGCGCGTTCGTGGTCAGGATCGGCACGCCTTCTTCGACCACACGCTGAATGACCGTGCGGCTAACACTCATTTCCTCAGCCTCAAGATCGTTTTGGTTGATCTTGCGCGCCACACTGATTTCAAAATGACCGCTTACATAGTCTTGCAGCATGATGAAGCCGCGTTCAGCGTTGGTGAGTGTGATAACGGTATCAATTACGTCATTCAACACCTGATCAAGACGCACTTTGGAATTGATGATCTGCGCGGTGCGGGCAAGTTCGCGTAACCGCTGTAACTCCACGCCGCTATCAGAAGCAAGTTGCGAAAATGCGTAGAGGTCGGCACTTACTTTTTCAAGGTCTTGCAAGGGTTCGGTGGGCAGTTCAATCTCGCGTTGGGCAAGCAGTTCGCGCTGTGCATAGAGCACCTGAGCAAGGTCAGCAGTGAGGGTATGCAGCCGCTGCAACTTTTCGCGCAGCGTTTCCTGCTTTTCACGGTTGATCGGCGTCGTCATAAGGCTAGGCATCCTCACGGTAGAAGCGGTAAACGTGCAAAGGCTCACGCCGATTTTTGACGAAAAGCTGTTCTTGGCTGCGGAGTGTCAGGCGTGGAATCTGGTTAAGGACGGCAGCGCAGGCTTGGTAAGTCGCTTCGCTGATCACAATCTCGCCATCTTGGGCGTTCTCCAGCAAACGGTGCGCCGAATTGATTGAGTCGCCAACGGCGGTGAACTCGCGGCGCGTAGCGCTGCCAACGTTGCCAAGCGTTGCGATGCCGGTGTTGATGCCAACCCGAAAATAGCGCACACCAACTGGTTCGCCAAACTGTGCGTAGAGCGCACGGAAATCATCCGCCATATCAAGCGCAGCCAACACAGCGCGCAGCGCGTGATCCTCACTTGGATTCAACTGTGTGTTGAACAAGCCGAGAATCTCATTTGCCATGTATTTATCTATAATGCCGTTACGCTGTGTGATCGCATCTGCGGCGACGGTTAGGTATCGGTTGAGGTATGCCATCAATTCACGCGGCGTCAGGTGTTGTGGGAAGTGCTTAAAGTTCCGCACATCCACAAACAGCGAGGTGACAATACGCCGTTCACCGCCTAAGCCGAGTGCCTCAATGCTGCGAATGTTATCCACCATCGCCGGCGTCAGGTAGCGTCGCACGGTGTTCAGTTGGCTTTCGCGCTGCTTCTGCTCAGTTAGATCGTCCACCACGATTGCCACGCCTTCGGTTTGCCCTTCAGCATTCCGCAGCGGACTCAGGCTGATGTTCAGGCTTAGCGTGCCTTTGCCTGCCACTTCGACCTCTACCTCAACAGACTCGGACATACCATCCTCACGAATAGCCTGGAGTGTATCGGCAGGGATTAACTCCCACACCTGCCAAAGCGGCCGTCCAAGACAGGCTTCTACCTCAAGGTTTAGGGTGCGGCAGGCGGCAGGATTCATTGTGGTGATGCAATCTTGGGCATCGGTGGTGATAACACCACTGGCAATTGAAGCAAAAACGTTGCTCAGCAAATTCCGCATGGCGGTGATGTTGGCAAGGTTGGCGCGCAGTGTTTCGTAAAGGCGTGCGTTTTCAATAGCAACCGCCGATTGGTTGGCAAAATTTTGCAGCAGTTGCAGTTCTTGTTCGGCAAACATGCCCGTCTTAACGCGGTTATCGGCATAAATTACGCCAGTGACCGTCTCTTTGAGGAGCAGCGGCACACAGACAATGCTGCGAAGCCCATGTCGAATAATACTCTGCTGCGAGTCGAAGCGCTCATCTGTGCCGGCATCCGTGGTGATAATCGGAATGCCTGTCTGCGCCACATCTGCCACAATGGTGCGGCTGATGATGAATTCGTTCTCCATCAGGGTGCGGTGTTCAATGTTGCGCGCAATGGTGAACTCTAGCTCGCCGCTGTGTGGATTACGCAGCATCAGGTAGCCGCGTTCGGCGCGAGTGAGCGCGATCACGGTATCCATCACTTCATTTAGCACGTCGTTCAGGTCAAGCGTAGAGTTAATCAGCTCAGCAGTGCGCCCTAATTCGCGCAGGCGGTTGACCTCGCGGGCGGCTTCTTCATAGGCATTTAGAGAGGCTTCTAGATCGGTGCGCGCTTGCTGAATGCCATTTAGTGTGCCGGGTGGCAGGCTCATGCCGCGCCGCTGCAAAACGGCGCGCTGCTGGCGGAACTGCCCTTCAAGCACATCAAGCGCTTTGATCAGGCGCTGAAGTTCGAGTGTCTCGGCGGTACGAACGGTGCTAGTTGCTTCCGACATGGTCTGCCAATCCAAAGTTTGATAGGTTCACAGTATAGCACATTTAGGTCAGATGGGGTGTGTTTCGCACGTTCTTCCGCAGCCGCGTGCGGTGATCCATCGCCGGCGGCACTCGCCACAGAGTCCGATTTCCATCCAAAAGCAATGTGCTTACTCTCATTGAACCAATTGCGGATTGCCGTTTTATAGCCCTTTATAAATTTTTATGCGAATTTACAGTGTTTTTATGCAAAATAGACACAACTTTAAAGTAAGATAAGCCTAGCTGAGCTAAGCCGCACACGCACAGCACAGATCACCTAAAAAAGTAGTAATTTGGGTGATATTTCAAAACTTCGAAAAATGTATTTGATATTCTTTACTTTCCAAGTCTGCTCAGAAACGTGGTGTGCCATTCGAAAGGAGAGGCGCTGATAAGTAAAACGCTAAGGAACTTTAGCAGCACGCTTACCGCATCGTGCTAGGGCAGCACCTGCCACCATGCCTGCCACACTGAAAGCCCTTGAGAACTAACGTTTGCGGCTTAAGGCTTAAGTTAGCGGCGCTTAGACCACCCATTCAAGTATTCCTAGAGTCTCAGGCTCACAGGATAGTCTCTAAACCTAACTCAGGAGTCAATTCCATGAAGCAAACTTTATACAAGCTGTGCGCTACCGTTATGGTTGTTGCCTTGTTGATTAGCGGTCTTTCGATTGCAAACGCGCAAGGTGGCTCAACCATTGTTGGGCGCGGTGGCATTCGCCACATGGCTGCTTCAGCCGATGGTAAGTATCTGGCTGTTGCCAGCACGATTGGCATTTGGCTGTATGATGCGGCTGATGTAACGGCTGCACCACGCTTTATCAGCGGGCATAGTGAAGAAGTGCAGCAGGTTGCCTTTAGCCCCGATAGCACCAAACTCGCCTCTGCCAGCTTAGATCGCACGGTGGGCATTTGGGATGTGGAGAGTGGCGAGCGCCTAGAGACATTTGAAGGTGTGCGTTCGGGCTTTTACAGCGTTGCCTACAGTCCGGACGGCAAGACTATCGCGGCTGGCACGGTTGACCAGAACACGATCCGATTGTGGGATGCTGAGACAGGGCGTGCCGGCGGCATTTTGCAGGGACACCGTAACTTCCCAAGCACGCTTGCCTTCAGCGCCGATGGCAAACAGCTTGCCTCTGGTTCCTCTGAGCAGAGTGTGCGTATTTGGGATGTTGAGAGTGGCAATGAACTGCGCCTGCTGGATGACATCAAAGCACGGGTGAACATTGTCGCCTACAGCCCTGATGGTTCGCTGCTGGCAGTTGGTGGCTCTGGTGGCATTGTGTTGCTCTACGAGACAGGCGATTATACTGTTGTCCAGACCTTGACAATGGAACGCGCCAATATCGGCAGCCTATCCTTCAGCCCTGATGGGGAAACGCTGGCAGTCGGTGCTGCTTTGAAAATCTTCCTGTGGGAAGTTTCGACGGGCAAAAACCTGACCAGCTTTGATGCCCATCGCGGTTCGGTGATCAGCCTTGTGTTCAGCGCCGATGGCAGCCAAATCATCAGCGGCGCCTTTGATAACGCCATCCGCGTTTTCAACGCCAACAACACCCGCGAAGTGTCACAAACACGCGCCGAACACGCCCGAGAACTGCTGTACACCACCTTCAGCACGGATGGGCGCTTTAGCGCTTACGCCACCTCTGGCGATCCTTTCATCCGCCTCGTGTCGCTCGCCGACGGCAGCACACAGTTGATTGACAACACCAACACCGCCTCTGCACTCGCTTTCAGCCGTGATGCCAGCCTGTTGGCAGCCTCTTCCAGCGGCAGCGTGATCCTCTACGATACCACAACACTGCGTGCGGACAGCACCTTGCGTGCCAGCAACCAGACCAGCGGCATCGCCTCGCTTGCCTTCAATAGCGACAGCAGCCTGTTGGCAGTTGGTTACAGCCAAGGCGTCATCGTCATTTACAATGTGGCAAACGGGCGCACAGTCAACGAACTGATTGGGCATACCCAATCGGTGCGTTCGCTCTCCTTCAGCGCCGATGACAAAACGCTCTACAGCACCTCTTCTGATGGATCGCTACGGATTTGGTCGCTTGAGTAACCTTCAACACACCGTGTAAGCAATGCACATCAGGCAGCCCGTGGAATAGGGCTGCCTTTTTGATCGCCGCCGCCGCGCCCCTAGCCTTATACCAAACACACAGCACAATCCGCCGAAATACGCTATTATTCACCGAGGAATAGTGGCAAGGTGAGAGACTCCGCGTGAAACATGCCCTTCGTTTGATGCTTGTGCTGGCAGCCTTCGTTGTGTTTAGCCTGCTCGTTTTCCTGCTTGTGCAGGGTAACACAACCGATCAAGGTATACAACTTGCCCTTGCCCAGGTGGAAGGCACACATGCTGCCTTGCAGATCACACTCGTCGCACAGGCTGCCACACCCACACCCACGCGCTCTGCGCCTAGCTTGCCGCCCACCTGGACGCCGACGCACACCCTGACCGCCAGCCCAACCTTCACCATCAGCCCAACGCGCACGCCCAGCGCTACCCGCACGCCGACGCGCACCCGCACGTTTACGCCCAGCGCCACCTTCACTGCGACGCGCACCTTTACGCCCAGCCACACACCCACTATCACCCTGACGCCCAGCATTACACCGCTGCCAACCGATACACCGCCACCGCCCACCCTAGAGGCAGGCGCAATGCCGCCTATCGAAACAGGCGCTTACGATTTGTTCAACATCCTGCTGATCGGCAGCGATATTCGCCCAAACAGCGTGGATTACCGTACCGATGCGCTGATCATTCTCAGCGTGAACCGCACCACTAACAGCGTCAGTATGCTCTCGCTGCCGCGTGATTTGTATGTCTATATCCCAGAATATGGCTACGACCGCATCAACACAGCGAGTTTATGGGGTGATCTGTATAAGCTGCCCGGCAGAGGCATTGGCACACTGATCGCTACCGTGCGCTACAATCTCGGCATCCGCATTGATCGCTACGCTCAGGTGAACTTTGACGGCTTCAAGACGATCATTAATAAACTTGGCGGCATTGACCTCGCCGTAGATTGCCCTCTCACCGATTTCCGCCTACGCGAAGGTGCTAACCCAAATGTGCTGGCAAACTACCAGACCTTCACGCTTAAAGTCGGCGTTCACCGCATGGATGGCGACTTTGCACTGTGGTATGCCCGTTCGCGCAACAACACCAGCGACTTTGACCGCAACCGCCGCCAACAGGCAGTCCTGCGCGCTATCTTTGATGCTATCCGCCAGCGTGGGCAGTTAGATCAGCTCAGCAACCTGTGGAACGACCTGACCGCCATCGTGAAAACTGACATAACGCTTGGTGACTTGCTGGGCATGATCCAAATTGCTTTGAACCTTGACGGGATCACCTTACGGAGTTATTTTATTAGTTCGCAGCAGGTTACCAGTTGGCAGACGCCGCAAGGAGCTTCCGTGCTGGTGCCAAACCGAGAGGCAATCCGCGCAGAGTTGGTGAAGTTCTTCACACCGCCCACAGCGAACAGCCTAGTTCGTGAGCGTCCAACTATCGCGCTTTACAACGGCACGCCAAACGCCGATTGGGATCGTGTGGCTGCCGAACGCCTCATATGGGAAGGGTTTGCACCGCAACTGATGGGCACAGCCGAACGCCTGCCTGCCACGCGTATTTACGACTATAGCGGCGGTGCCAAGCCGCAAAGTCTGCGCTTGCTGCTGCGTGCGCTCAATGCCACTGCTGCCAACGTCATTGATCAGCCCGATCCCAACAGTGACACCGATTTCAAGGTTGTGCTAGGTGCAAACTATAATGCCTGCACCTTCAACCGCTATGGCACAAACCTGCCCTAAGCTGCCTTTATGCGTTTAGTAACAATAGAGCGGCTGCTTTTTGCCTGAGCGAAAGCCTGACTTTTGAGGAAACAACATACAATGAAAATAGGTTTACTAGCGGATATTCATGCTGATTTAGAGGCGCTTGAACTCGCACTGACGTTCTTTGAGCAGCACCAAGTCGATCACATTCTGTGCGCCGGTGACTTGGTGGATAAAGGTAAAGACGGGGATGCAGTTGTTACGCGCATTCAGCAGATGAACATTCCATGTGTGGCAGGCAACCACGATGCCATCGCTGCCAGCACACAAGCCTGGTATCAAAAGAGCGATCCAGAGCTTGTGCCAGATCATTTGCTGCTGTCGCCTGAAAGTGTTGCCTTTTTGCAAGCATTGCCGCCTTCTCTGATGCTTGAAACGTCTGACTGCAACATCTTGCTGACGCACGCCACACCCTGGCGCAATGATATTTATCTGCGCCCAACCGCGCACCGCACCCTCTTTGAGCGTGTGGCGGCGGCGGCTGCTGCTCAATCTGCCCACGTAGTCATCTATGGGCATACACATATCCCCATGAAAGCGCGCATCGGGAATGTGCTGATCGTCAATCCCGGCTCAGTGTGTGGCACCCACACGCAGGGCAGCCGCACGTGCGGCATTCTCTACCTGCCCGAACAGCGCTTCCAAGTCTTCGATCTGGACTTAGGGCTGCCCGTGCGGACGGCGCGCCCTTTGGATGAACATTTGGAAGAAGCGCGCCTGGATGGGCATCTCTAAAAACAAACAGGGCGAGTGCTGCACTCGCCCTGTTGTGTGTTATGAGAAATAGTGTGCGGCGGAATGCTTAGAACATCTGCGCTGCAAGGCTTTGCAGATTGCTCCGCACGCTGCCATCCACTACATTTTCGCCCGAACGCAGCACCAAGCCGCCCAAGATATTTGGATCGGTGCGGAAGGTGATGCTGCGCGCACCCGTCTCCGCCTTGATCTTCTCTTGTTCGGCGCTGGTCAGTGGCAGGGCGCTGGTCACTTCCACATCGCCGCCAATGCCACGTGCCTCAGCAGGCATTGCCGCAAGGAAATCGTTGACGATTGCCTGAGCACGTGCTTCATCCAAGTGACCCACCAAACGCTCGGTTGCCGCAATCGAGATGCGGGCGACCTGATCGCGCACACCGGCGAGGATGCTATCCCGCTCGGCGATGGCATCTTCACGCGCTTTTGCACGGAGTACCTCTGCCTCACGCTTGGCTTCCTCGATCAGGGCGCGGGTTTGGTCTTCGCTGCGCCCGCGTGCCTCTTCCACAAGGCGATTCGCCTCAATGCGGCGCTGTTCCATCAGCTTATCTGCCTCACGGCTTGCTTCGGCAAGGCGCTGCTCCGCAGCCCGCGCGTCTTCCAAGCCTTTGGCAATGCGCTCGCGGCGCGTTTCCAACGCTCTCACCAGGGGCTTCCAGACTAACGCCCACAGGATCAGCGAAACGATGACGAAATTGACGATCTGCGCGAGCAGAAAACCGCCATTAATACCTAGACGTTCCAACGCAAACCTCCTCGCGCTGCTGCAATTAGACGAACAGGGCGATGAGCGCCACCACGAGAGCGTAGATGGCGATAGCTTCGGTGAACACAATGCCGAGGATCATGTTCGTTTGGATGATGCCTGCTGCATCGGGATTGCGACCAATTGCCTGCAATGCACCGTTCACCAACAGACCCACGCCAATACCGGGGCCGAACGCGCCGAGCATTGCCAAACCCGCAGCAAGAAACTTCAAACCAGCATCCGTCATTGTGAGTTTTCCCTTCTGTTATGCATCTGCCTGATAAGGTTATCGTAACTATGTGCAGCACCCATTAGTGGTGCGCGCCGTTGCCATGCGCTTCATCATGACCGTGCTCATCATCACCGTGATGCACAACCGCCTGTGAAGCATAGATAATCGTGAGGATGGCGAACACATATGCCTGAATGCCACCCACGAACAACTCTAGGAAGTAGATCGGGATTGGTAGGAACACCGCAATTAGGAAGCTGAAGACGATCAGCAGCACGCCGCCCGCAAACACCGCACCGAAAAGACGGAAGGTGAGCGAGACGATACGCGAGAGTTCCGAGATGATCTCGATCAAGCCGACCAAGAAATCAATCGCACCCAGCGGCTTCTTGCTCAGTTTGCCAAGTGCCGGCAGGTTGATGAACTTGAAGAAGTAGGCGCCGCCCAGTGCCTGAATGCCCCAGACCTGCACCAAGAGCACCACGATCAGGGCGAGCGCGATGGGCAAGTTGAGGTCAGTCGTCATGCCGCGGAAGAACGGCACTAGCGTGAAGCGTTCTGCCTCTGCCGCCTTGATCTTTTTCTCGGCAGCCTCTAGCTTTTCTTCTTCTGTCTCGAACTGTGCCTTTTCTTCTGCCGTTAGCACCTTCAGCATCTGCTTGTGGTGATATTCTTCACGCGCCTTCGCTTCTTTTTCGGCGTCCCACACGCCGCCGCCAGCCTCATAGGTAGCGCGCTTATCGGCGATAGCCCGATCTTCCATTGCCTGTGCCAACGGCGGCTTTGCCCAAGCATATTCTTCCTCGCAGTGTAATGTGTTGGCACGAACTGCCTTCACACCGGCGCGCTCGCTCAGGTTGAAAACGCTGTCGCCGTCGTTATCGCCGTTAAAGAGCGTTAGGATGCCAGCGGGCTGCTTGTTGGCATTCAGACCGCTGATGCCGTAACCAAGTTGACCGGGTGCCAATGGATCAGTCTCATCGGCAAAGACGTTGTATTCGGCGCAAACCGTCAAGCCGACTGATTCAACGCCCGGCACCAGTTTGATCCAGTTACCGACCAGAATCAGCATAAAAATGGAGGCTGCTACTGGGAATACTGCACGCGTCCGTTTGCCAAGCAGGTTGTACGCCTGATTATAGAGGAACTCGCCGATCAGCTCGATGAAGTTCGTCAAGCCGCGCGGCACAAAGCGATCTGGGCTGGCACTGCGGTAAGCGCGCCCAACCACAATCGCTATCACGATCAGCAGCGCATCCACCAGCAACAACGAAGTCATTGTATTGGTGAAGTCGAAGCCGGGGAAGATATTGCCCACTAACACCTCAGCAGGCAGCGAGATGACGGGCAGCGCCACACCTGCACCAATGGAAGGTAGGAAGGTGAAGGGCAGCCACACGCATAGGACAGCCACAAAAAGCACAAGCCCGACAAAGATGATCAAGCCGCGTGATGCAGCGCTCATGTCAGCCTCCTTGTGGCTCGATGGAAGGATAGCAATCCGCTAATCAAAAAGAGACCTCCTTTAATGTGAGTTTCCGCGATTCGCGCCCAAAGGGCTGTGCTAAAGGCAGTCATTGGCTATCTATTCCCACCTCAGAATCAACTGCGGTTGGGTCAGTTTTGGTTAAAGGCGTCTGCGGGATGACACGCGCAATCAGTTTTCGCGTCAGCCAAATGGCTGAAGCAAGGTTCAGCGGCGCACCTGCTACGGCGCAAATTAAGGTTGCGATGCGCCGTTCGTTACCCAATAATCCATCTAGCCACAGACCGACTAGGATTGAGACAATTGCCAGAACAGCCATATAACAGCCCATCGCGCCAGCCAGCCCAACGGCGATCTGCGGTGAATTGCGCGACGGAGTCATATCGTTAGTCCTGCCTTGTTTGCGTAATCTATCACAAGCCTAGCTAAAGCGCAATCCCTTGTCAAGGCATGGCTTCATAAAAGCCTCTGGTAAATGCCTCAGACTTTTTCCAAACAGCTTCAAAACGTTACCCAACTGCCCTAATACACTAGCACGACTAAGCGCAAAGGGCAAATCAGGTTTTGGCAGCCTCAGCGCCCGCGCCGCAAACTGCTGATGAACAACCCAGCGATTCCCAGCGCGCCCAACGCCAAAATCGGCATGATGGGTGGAACGCCGCCGCCGCTGATTGCAGTGGTCACCCGTGCTGGTAAAGTTGCTTCTGCATAGGGTGGCGGGTAGGTGAAAGTCGGCAATGGCGCACCCGGCACAATCGGCTCTGGTGCGGCGGCTGCCAAGGTGAACACGCCCGTTGCCTGCGCCTGTAATGCGGTCGCCGTCTGGGGAGCGCCGGGCGTTGCCGTCAGGAATTCGGCGGTCGCTTGTGCGCCTGCCGTCTGCAAGTTGGCAGTTGGCACGGCGTCAAGGTCAATCGGTGGCAGCGAGTCAAAATCGCCGCCGCTGAGCGTGACTACCTCACGGTAAACCCACGCCAAGCCCGTTGGTGATAGCTCAAATTGAATCTGAATCCACTCCCCATAGCGCCCACGCGCCGCGAAAAACTGACCTGGACCGACCTTCCGCAGAATTTGCGCGTCAAGGCTTGGCGCAGTGCGGATGTTCGCCTCTAGGCGCGCCTCAACGCGGATCAAGCCGACATTGATCGTCGGCGTGCGCGTTGGCGTCACGCTTGGCAGCAGTTCAACCGTCGGCGTGAGAGATGGAATGACCAACTGGGGTGGCGTTGGGTTACCCTGTGCGCGCAAGGCAGGCAGTTCACTGCCCAACAAGCGCACACCAAGCAGAACCATCAACAAGAGCGCAGCCGCCACCATGCCGCGTAACATACGACTCATACATCATCTCAATACAGCTCAGCGATGCTGCCTATTATAGCGCACGCCTAACCGACTGCCGCTCTCAGACGTGAAAGACTCGCGGCGCAAGGGCAAACGCTTCACGCTGACGCCCCTCAAAGCGTGCCAATTCGGTGATGCCTAGCCTGCCGAGCAAGTCCTCAATCTTCTCACTGGCGTAGCCGATCTCATTTGGGCGGTGAGCATCCGAGCTGAAGGTGAGCGGAATACCCAGATCGCGGGCGTAGGCGATCATGCGCGCCGTTGGGAAGGGATCAGTGGTCATCTTGCGGTAGCCACTGGTGTTGATCTCCATACATACATCGGCGGCGCGGATCGCCTCTAGCGCAGCGTCTTGCAGCGGCTCAATCGCCTGCGGGATAGGCTTGGGCGCGTAGGCAGTCACAGCGGTGCTGTGGGCGATAATGTCGAATATGCCGCTTTGGGCAGATTTTGCCAGCAGGCGGTAATATTCAGCGTAGATCGGCAGCGCGTCGCTGACGCCATCCCAACGGCGCACATCGTAGACGTTGCGCCCGTTGATGTAATGCACCGATCCGATCAGGTAATCGAATGGATAGGGCGCCACCAACGCAGCGCAGGCAGCCTCAGCGCCTTCGATGTAATCCACTTCCAAGCCCAGCCGCACTGTGATGCGCTCTGCATAGTGTGCCTTCAGGCGCAGCACTTCCTCAACATACTGGGATAATTCGTCCTTTGCCATGGCAATACTGGGCATGGGATCATTGCCATCTTGCCAGTAGATGGGTGCGTGGTCAGAGATGCCGATCTCGCTTATGCCAAGCGAGAGCGCCTGCTGAATGTAGTCTTCAATCTGCCCTTGTGCGTGTCCGCAGCGGCTGTGGTGCGTGTGATAGTCTACAGGGATCATCCATACCTCATTTTGAAGTTAGCTCTATACAAAAAGCCCGCCTTGCAGGTGCGGCAAGGCGGGTGCAAAACGCGCCTTTAGGCAGTGCGCGCCTTAGACTTGCAGTGCAACCAATTGGTTCAGCGCATTGCGCAGCACATGCTCTGGCAGCGCGCCAGCTTGCTGACCAACAATCTTGCCGCCCTTCACAAACATCATGGTGGGAATGCTCATGATGTTGAATGCCTGCGAAATGCCCGGATTCTCATCCACATTCACTTTAGCAATCCGCACCTTGCCGCTAAATTCCGCCGCCAGCTTATCCAAAATGGGCGCCACTTGGCGGCACGGACCGCACCATTCCGCCCAAAAATCCACCAAAACGGGCAACGCGCTCTCAATCACTTCGCTGCGGAAGGTGTTTTCGGTCACCTTCACTGGCTTGGTATCCACGCGGACGGCAGGCTTGGCAGCCGTTGGGGCGGCGGGCGTTTGCTTGGCGGGTGCATGAGCAGCCAGCATCTCGACCATTGCACTGACATCGGTTGACCATGGGCGGCTGCGGCGGGCGAGCGGCTCACCCTTTACAATACCGATCAGCAGCGGGTGTTTGCCCACCTCAAAGCGGGCGGCAAGCTCTGGCGCACGGCTGACATCTGCCTTCACCACCAGCATCCGTCCGCTGTAGGTGCGTGCGGCGTTATCCAGCTCATTTTTTACGTCGGTGCGAAGCGACTCACCGTTCCACAGCATAAGCAGCACGGGCAATTCACCGCGCAGCATCTCATCTAGCTCGGCGCTGCTTGCCACCAGCAGGGGCGTATCTGCTTTTGCAATTGCCATTTTGACGCTTTCTCCAAGTCTTTAAGCGATAGGGTTCTCTGATTCTTATTGACGGCGCGCACTTGCCAAGCCTTACGCGGCGGTGCGTGTGGCGCGCTTAGAATGCCACACGCTAAACAGGGTAATTTTAACACAGATTTAGGGCTGTGATCAAGTGTAGTGAGGCGCACTACACTTGATCACAAGCGTCTGAGGCAGACAACAGGTTCTTGTGCCAGCAGTTCGCGCAGTGCGTTGAGATCGGGGAAGCCAAGCGCGGCGGCGAATGCCTCATCAATGGCGCGGCGGGTTGGGTCAGTTGCCATCGCGGGAAAAGGTTGCAAGGGCGCTTCACAGAGCTTGTCATACTCGGCGGCGAGCACATCTAGCTGTGCATCGTTTAGCAAGCGCACATCCAGCACGGGCAGGGCAGCAAGTGTGGGCTTTTTGAACTGTATCCATGCGCCATGTGTTTCAACGCGGTTTGCCAGCACCATCAGGGCGTGCAGGGTGCTGTTCAGCCACAGAGCCAGCACTTTTTCACGGCGTTCATTGGGCGTGTTAAGTTGGAATGACCACCACACATTGGAAAGGACAGGTTTGTTCAGGCGCAGCGCAAAGAGACGCTGCGTATTCACGCGAAGGCGCTCAGCCAAAAGGATTCTGCCCGATAATGGGAATAAATCTTCCACACGGCGTAGTGGGCGCTTGGGTAATGGTTTAGGGCGCGCTTTGAGGTAAGTGTTAGGCGTTTGGGCAATGCTCGTCACTTCGCTGGCAGTGTGTCCCCAGAAGGCGGGATAGGTGGTTTTGACCTTGCTGAGTTCAAAGCCATCGGTAAGATCACGTCGATCAGGACCGAGAATGCCCAATTCGCCCAATGGGCAAAAGGCTATGGAGGTGCGCCGTTTGACGCCAGGCAGCCAAACCTCGCCGCCTAGCAAGGCGTAGGCAGCGCGGGTAAGGTCTGCCTGAGCAAACGCACAAGGCAGCATCCAATTTTCTTTGGTTTTTTCGTAGGTTAAACTGAAGCATTCAGCCATTTGGGTTTCCCCATACATAATGGCGGTTGCACCTTGCCCACTTAACAGATCGGTGAAGGACTCCCGTGCAACGGTTTGGGCAACAGTCAGTGCCTCAAAAACGGTTCGGACGTTGCGGCGCAGGTTGATGGCAATGGTGCCTTGAAAGCGTTCGCGGGCAAGCGGGTTGCGCCTGAGCGTAAACACGCTTGCTTTGCTGCGCCCACCGTTGGTCATATAGTACAGATCAGGGCGTTCGCCCGTCGGGAGGGTGGATTCATCATCTGTCAGCTTGGCGGCGATCAGCATCACCTCACTGAGATCGGTGCTTTCCGAGAAATTCCAGCGCTCAGGGTCTTGGCTGGCGATCAGGTACTCAATGCGATAGTGCTGATTGATAAGTTGGCGAGTCTTTTCCCATGCCACACCAGAAAGCAGCGCCTTCGGCAAGATCAAAGCGATCCGCCCGCCTTCTTTGATATAGGGATGGGCGACTGCCACAAAGACTGCTCCAAGCCCGGCGGTGATGTTTGCGGACAAATTGCGCTGTTTGATCACACGCTGCAAGCGCTGCTGGGTTCTAGCACGTTCGCTATCCGGCAAGCTGCCAAAGAGCAAATTGCCGCCAACGCTCCGCACAAAAGGCGGGTTCATCACACACAAATCAAGTTTGGGCAAATTTGCCTCAAAAGTGATCAAATCGCCCTTGCCCGTCACTTGGCGGGCGCTGCCAAAGGCATCATGCGGCAGCGCAATCTGAAAGGCAGCACCGAACTCAAGGCTACCAAGCTGAAGCCCTTCACCGCCAAGCGGTAGGGCAAACAGATTCATCTTGTCGAAGGTCTTTTCAGGTGAACGCAGCGCAAGCGTTGAGGCAGTCAGGTGAATGGCAGAAGCAAGCACATCGTAGCCGTACAAAATATCTTCGGCAAGCGTTTTTTGCAGGTCAGCCCGCTGCGGCATGGCACCTTGTGCAGCAGAGGCATTCACATGGTTGTTGAGGATGGCATCCGCTGTTGCCATCAGCAGCGTGCCAGTGCCGCACGAAAGATCAGCCGCACGGAATTGCCGAACCTGATCAAGCGCACTCCAATCCACTGTCCAGTTTTTGGGATGCAGCGCTAATTTGAGCAGCAGAGTTGCTGCTGGGATGCTGGTGTAGTAGGTGCCAAGATACTTCGCCTGTGAAAGCAGCCGATGATAGACACGCCCCATCAGGTCGTGCTGCAAGGCAGCGCGCATCCCGACGATGCGAAGGGCAGCACTGCCAAGTGCATCAAAGGTTTCCACCAATTCAGGGCTGCTAGGCAGCTTGATTAAGACTTGGTGGGCAAGGTGAAAGATAGGGAAGTAGTCAATATCGGTGTAAACATGTTCCCAGTGTGTGCTGAAGCTGAGAACGGGCGTGCGCTGAGCAAGCAGGCTAGGCAAGCCTTTCACAGTGGCGTTGTGCTGCGAAAGCACCTCTTGAAAGATCAGCGCATTCAACAAAATCAAGCCGCCAATGCGGCAGATGGCAGCTTGTTGGGCAACTTCAGAGCGCAGGTCGGCTGTGGCTTGCCGCGTAGATTTGGGCAGATCGTCTTCTGCCTCATCGTCAAGGTCAGGGGCGGGCATCTTTTTGCCACCCCGTTTGGGCAAGTCTGCCATCTCCAATACTTCGGCAATGATCGGGATATGCACCCGTAAATTGCTAAGCATGGTCTGGGCGAACTGCTCCACCACAGCATCAATGACGGCAACCGCCTCTGCTACGACATCTTCATGCAGCAAGTGGTCATAAGCGCGCTCAAGCGCATCAGTTAGATCGTCAAATTTACCCTTCACAAAGGCAGGATTCGCTTGTGATTCAGTCAGGACGGCAAAGGTAAAGCGGGTCACTTCAAGGCTTGCAAACAAGCGCTCAAAGGGAACATCGCGCAGGGATGCGGGATATACGACGGCGATGCCGATGTGCGCTAAGCCTTCCTCAAGGCGGCGGCGCGCAGCGTGAAATGCCTTTTCTTCGGCATTGGGCTGATCGTCAACCTCGCCTTCGATCATGAGACGCAAGCCGCGATACTCTACCAATACATCGGGCAATCTACGGCGGCTGTCGGCGTAAACCACACTCTCAGGCGCGGCAACAATACCACGTCTGTTTAGCACTTGGGCAAGTGTTACATCCAGCACTTCTTGGCGGCGTGAGTCGATCATAGAGACTCTCTTTGGGCTGGTTTCCATGCAAGGCGATTAAACATTTTATCATATGCGGGGCAAAAGGTTAACCCACCACAGCTACCTAAAGGCAGTGGACGTGGCAAATCTTGCGGCGGTGCTGAGAGGGCAACAAGCTGCGTTATAATAGTTCACGTAGAATGGCTAGAAAGGAAATCGGCACAGTATGACGGCAAAACCACCGCAGCGTTGCATCCTTGTCTCAAACGATGATGGCATTTTTGCGCCCGGCTTGTTGGCATTGGCAACTGCCATGCGCGACTTTGGGCGTGTGGTCGTGATTGGACCTGAGGAAAATCAGAGCGCGAACGGACACCGCAAAACCCTGACCAAGCCGCTGCGCGTTACGCCTGTCAAGATAGGCGAAAACATCGAGGCATACAGCACCGATGGCGCACCTGCCGACTGCATCGCCATCGCCCTGATTGGCTTGTTGGGTGTGCAGGCTGATCTGGTCGTCTCAGGCGTTAATCGCGGTGCCAATCTTGGGCAAGACCTCACCTACAGCGGCACAGTGGCGGCTGCCTTTGAAGGCACTATTCACGGCAAGCCTTCCATCGCCTTCTCGCTCGACTCACGCTCGCTAGAGGCAGACTACAGCGCGGCGGCGCAGGTTGCTAGGCAAGTTGCCAAGCATGTGCTTGAACACAGCCTGCCGCCCATGACTCTTTTGAACGTGAATATTCCTTATCTGCCTTATGATCAGATCAAAGGGACGCAGATCACGCGGCAAGGCACACGTATTTATCATGATGAATTGGTCACGCGCCTTGATCCCGAAGGGCGACCCTACTATTGGATCGGCGGCAAAGCGCCAACTGGCGACGTGAGCGCCGAAGGCACCGATATTTGGGCAGTCCATCAAGGCTACATCTCAATCACGCCGGTGCATTTGGATATGACAGCCTATCCAATGATCGAGTCGTTAAAGGCGTGGAAATTCTAGGACGCGATGCCAAATCGGAGTCTTTCGCGGATTTTGGTGGCAGGTGGCACGGGCTTTTTAGGCTTTCGCGTGGTGCGTGCGCTGCTGGACGAAGGCGCAGAGGTCACGGTGCTGCTGCGCCCTGAACAAGAAGAAAAACTGGGTGTGCTGCGCGCCAGCGTGCGGATTGCACATGGCGATGTGTGGAATCCAGCCAGCTTGCGCGGGCGGGCGCGTGGGCATGGCGCTGCCATTCACCTAATCGGCGGCATGAAGCAGAATTCGGCGCGTGGGTTAACCTTTCGCCACCTGAACTTTGTTTCGGCGCGCAATGTGGCGCAAATGGCGGTTAATGATGGCGTGCCGCATTGTGTGCTGTTGAGTGCCGTCGCGGTGCCGGGTGTGCCAAGCGGCTACCTTGAGGCAAAGCGCGAGGCAGAACGCTATTTGCAGAAGTGCGGCTTGGCATGGACGATCATCCATGCGCCGCCGCTCTACGTGCCCGATGAGCGCCGCAGCCTGATCGGTATGCTGTTGAGCGTGTTCGGCGCGCTGCCCTTGATTGGCTTGCCGCTCACCAATATGCGCCCATTGGCAGCCGAATTGGCGGCACGCGCCATCGCACGGCTGGCACTTTCCGCCGATAGTTTCAAGAATCGGCTGGTTAGCCCTGCCCAACTGCGGCAGATCGGCTTTGCCGCCGAGCGGCGCTTACGCCAAGCCCGCGCCCAAAGCCCCGCGCCGCACGAATCTGAGCCACTCAGCGATGACGAGCCGCCCTTTGGCTGGTTGCCACCTGCACAGTGAGGCTGCTCTACTCGGCAACAGGCAGTGTGAAGCTGAACGCGCTGCCTACACCGAGTTCGCTCTCTACCCAGATGCGCCCGCCCATCATCTCCACCAATCTGCGCGTGATGGCAAGCCCTAAGCCCGTGCCGCCATACTCGCGTGTGATGGAACCATCCGCCTGACGGAACTCGTCAAAGATAATCGCCTGATCTTCGGGGCGAATGCCGATGCCGGTGTCCTGCACAGTGGTTAGCAAAAAGGCGCGTTCCTCTTCATAGGTGAGGTAGCTTCGGACGCTGACACCGCCTTGTTTGGTGAACTTGATTGCGTTTCCCAACAAGTTCACAATGACTTGGCGCAGCCGTGTCGAGTCTGCTTGCACAGAAGGGAGCGCCTCGGCTGCCTCATAGCTCAAATACAACCCACGTGCTGCCGCCTGACTCTCAAGATTGTAGAGCGTGGCGCTGATTTCTTCACGCAGATTGACCGCCTCAAGGTTAAGTTCCATCTTGCCAGAGTCAATGCGCGAGAGGTCGAGCAGGTCATCAATAAGCGCCAACAAGCTGCGCCCATTCCGCAGAATGCGCTCCAGCCGATCCGATTGTTTCTCGTTGAGCGCACCGTAGGTTTGGCGTAACAACATCTCGCTATAGCCGTTGATGCTGTTCATCGGCGTGCGGAGTTCGTGGCTGACGCGCGCCAAGAATTCGCTCTTAAGCTGATTCGCCTGCATCAGCTCCACCGCACGATCTTCCAATGCCTCAAAGAGCATGGCGTTTTCAAGGGCAACGGCAGCCTGAGAAGCAAAGAGCGCAGCAAGTTCTTTTTCTTCATCACTAAACGTGCGCGATTGATAAGCATAAAGGTTCAGAACGCCCAAATGCTGATCGCCTTTTTGCAACGGCACAACCAACACTTGCTGCCAGCCTTCTTCGGCAATCAGGGCGCGCTGTTCCTCATCAGCCGTGATCGCCTCTGGTGTCAGCACATAAGGTTGATGCGAAAATGCCGTCAGAGCGCGGCGCGCCTTTGTGTAGCGCTCCGAAAGCCCAATGGATGCACGTAGGCTGTAGGTTTCTTGATCAGGCTCTGGCGTCATCAGGCTAACTGAGGGCAGATCGAAGGTTTGGGCAGCCTCACGCACAATGGCATTGAGCAGCACATTGGTGTTCAACTGTCCGCTTAGGTTGCGGCTGCTGATCTGCAAACGCTCCAAGCGGCGCAGGCGGCGCTGTTCGCGTTGATGGTAGGTGATGCTCTCGTAGGCGATTGCGCCCTGATTCGCCAAGGCCTCTAGTAGTTGCATTTCTTGCGGATCAAAGACGCGCATCGGATTATCAGAGGCAATTTCCAGCACGCCGATTGGTTCACCGCGCCGCAAAATCGGCACAAACAGGGCGCTGATATGTGCGTGGAGCGGATAGGCGGCAAGGTGTTCGGCAAAAGCGGGAATGGTGCTGCCTGCGCGTGCGGCAACGCTCTGCGTGAGGGTGTTGAGCAGGTGCGGCGCACGGCGCAGCAGGTAGGGCGTGGTCATCACCTCCAGCGTGCGCGTCGTGAGGTGCGTGGCCTGAATGCTGAGCTGTCCTTGCTCGTCCCGAACAGCTACCACGGTATTATCTACGCCATCCAGTGCCTGAATGACGCGCGCCAGTTGGCTGAACATGACTGCCATATCAGTTGTGTTGCCCAGCCCAACCGCCACCTCACGCAAGAGTGCCTGTTCGTGTGCCTGCCGCTGCGCTTGACGGAACAGCCGCGCATTTTCTAGGGCAATAGTGGCTTGGCTAGTCAGCGTTTGGGCAAGGCGCACGTCGCTGCCGCTGAATTCGCGTGGCGCGCGTGGTTCTACCCACAGCACACAGCCGATCACACGCTCGCCAACCACAATTGGCAAGGTAAGCTGTGTGCATAAGCCGCCGCTGCTGCTGCCTAGCGCTGTCACCGGATAAGTCACCACGACTTGCCGCTGTGTCTGCACGGCGCGCTCAATGGCGCTGTATTGCACAAAGGCGGGCGTCTGCCCGACTAAGGTTGGCAGCAAGTTTTCAGGCATCTCGGGCAAGCGGTATTCTGCCTCAACGGTTAGGCGCCCGCGTGCCTGCTCATAGGTCACCAACAAGCACCATGCCGCGTCCAGCGCACGCCCCATATGCTTCACAATGGCGTTCACCAGCTCGCCGTAGTCTAGGATGGCGCTGAGGTCACGGCTAATTTGGTAGACAATGCCCTGCTCAAGCAAGCGCCGCCGCGCCTGATCCCACAACCGTGCATTCTCAATGGCAATCGAAACTTGCGCGGCAAGCGTCTCCAGAGCGATGCAATCCGCCATGCGGAAACCGTTCACCTTTGAGGAATACGCCTCAATGATGCCCAGTGTGCGTGTGCTGTAGCGCATCGGGACGACTAGCGCACTGCCAGCCGTAATCCACATAGCGCTGTCGGGCATGGCACAGGCTGCCACGTGATCACCATCCTCGCTCAGGTCAATCACCACTTGCGTCTCAGTGCTGCTGGCGGCACGCCCAACAATGCCGACGTTTGCCGCAAGGGTAGTACCTTCCGCGATGGCTGCCTGCACCACGTTCGTGGCAGAAGCGCTTAGCTCAAGTTGCGTGCCGTTCATCTCCAGCAGCCAGACGTTCACCACCTCATAGCCAAGCTGCAAGTGAATTGCACGCGCCACTTTGCGCGTTAGTTCGGTCAGGCTGAGTGTGGCGGTTAGTTCTTGGCTGATGCGACTGACCAACGCCATCAGGTCGGCACGTTGGCGTTCGGCGGCGAAAAGCTGGGCGTTTTCAATGCTGGTTGCCACCTGAGCAGCGATAGCGCGCATCAGGTCGAGATGCGTCTCTTGAAAATCGCCCTGATGTCGGTTGATGACGCTGAAGGTGCCTAGTGTGCGGTTGCGCGTGTTCAGCGGATAGGTGATGATGTTATGCCAATTTGGTGCAAGCCGTTGCGTTTCACTGAGATGGTTGTTCAGGTAGTGACGCCCTGCCTGATAGGTATACACAGTAGCATCGTCTGAGGTGAGCGGTAGATCGGGCAGGGCGACATCGCGTGCGATGCCATACTGTGAGCGCTGATGCCCGACCAAGGCTGATTGCTCATCGTTGGGCAGATAAAGGAAAGCGCCCTGCGCTTCCAGCAGATCGGCAGCTTCATGCACAACGCGTGCCAATATCTCATCCAGATCGAGCGTCGTGCTGGTGATCTCGGCGATTTCGCGCAAGGCGATTGTTTCGCGCAGGCGTTCGCTCATATCGCGCAGCAGTTCCGTACCGCGTAAGGCGGCTGCCACGTGGCTACCCATCGCCGTCAGCAATTGTGCGTCGGCACGGCTGAAATCAGTCCGCTTGTTGCCGACGAGGAAAACGCCCATCGGCTCATCTTGGACACGCAGCGGCACAAGCAGCAAGTTGTGCAGCGCCAGCCGATCCACCAATTGGTAGTAGGTCTCGCTGCTATCCTGCGTTGCGCCGGGAATGTCGTTGGTGAAATACGGGCTGCCCGCCGAAAAGACAATGGCCAGGTGGCTGCCCGGCGCGTTGACTGGAAAGCGTAGCGTGCCGATCTCGCTGGAGATGCCAAACGAGGCATTCGGCGGCAAAACGAGTGTGTTAGAATAGCGATCATAGAGGAAGAAGGCGCCCACGCCTATGCCAAGCATTTGGCGGCTCAACTTCAGCACGACACCGAACATCTCATCCGCGCTAAAGCTGCTAGCAGCCATTGCCGCCACTTCTAAGAGTGCTGCCGTCTCCGAAAGGCGGTTTTGCGTATCCTGCAACAGCGTTCGGTTATCAATTGCCAGCGCAATCTGATCGAGCAGCGAAACGGCACGGTCGGCGTGCCACTGCTCAAAGGGTGCATTGTCGCGCAGATTCATGATGAACAGCGCACCGATAGGGCGTCCGCGTGCCACCAAAGGCATCGCTAAGAGCGCACGCACCTCATAATCTTCGATCAAACTGGTGGGCGGATTGGTTAGCTCATGAGCGTCATTCAAGATGACTACTTCGCCAGAGATGATGATATGCTCCGCCAGCGTTGCGCCGCCAGTATCGCGCTTGCCCGTCACCAAATCGCCCACATCCAAGCCGTAGGCAGCCGTGCGATAAGCACGCCGTTCGGTGACGTTCCAAAGCGAGATCAAACAAGCATCCGCGCCGACGAGCATTGCCAACGGCTGAAGCATCTTCGGCAGCAGTTCTTCAAGCGGCATATCTGAGGACGCTAGGCGGCTCACTTCGTTCCGCAAATAGAGTTCTTCATTATAGTCTGTTAAACGTTCATAGCGGCGGCTGAGCATTTCGTAGAGTTGTGCTGTATTTAGCACAAGGGCAGCTTGATCGGCAATCAGGCGTGCGATGGCAAGATGGTGCGGCTGATAGGCGTTAGCGTGTTTGGACTGGGCATGGAAGACGCCCAGCAGTTTGCCGCTGAACAGCATTGGCACGGCAAGCTCGGCGCGCACAGCATCCAAATCGAACGAGTCGTCCGCCTCATTGACGATGAGTGCCTCTTGCGAAAGCGCCGCAACACCGATCACGCCTTCGCCTAATCGGATAGGCGCAAAAGGGTGTGCCTCTGGTGCAGTGTAGGGAATTAGCACATCTGATTCGGCATCGTAGAGCGCAATGCCGCCATAATCAAAGGGCAGCACTTCACGGGCGCGCTCAATCAGCTGTAACAGGGCGTCTTGAATGTTTAGGGCAGGCGCAGTTGGCGAATCACTCATCATAAATCTCTACTAAAAAGGTCGCTCAGCATCGTTTTAGATTATAGCGCACTCTTGCTTTTGGGCGTGTTGGGAAGGTGTATTGAAAGGGCAGGAATATGATCAGGGCTGCACAAATTGGGCAAGCGTTGGTAGGATCAACCTGTATCAGCCTAGAAATGAGAGCATAATCACGTGACGCATAACTATACGCGCCTGCTGCTAATCGGCTTGGGGCTGGGCTTTCTTGCCTTTGTGAGCGTGGCGCTGCTCAGCGATCTCTCTACTTTGTTAGACCATGCAACAGCCTTTGCGTGGTGGGTGATGCTGCCTGTTTTGGCGTTGCGTGTGGCAAACTGGGCGCTGCGCTTTGTGAAGTGGCACTTTTACCTACACGTGGTTGGTGTGCGGAATATCTCGCTGCGGGTGAGCGCGGCGGTCTTCGTAACGGGCTTTCCGTTGGCGGTGAGTCCGGGTAAGGCGGCGGAAGTGCTGAAAAGTTTCATGCTTCAGCATATCAGCGGCGCGCCAATTGCCAGCACGCTGCCTGTGGTGGCTGCCGAACGCCTCTCGGACGGTATGGCGGTGCTGCTGCTGATTGCGTGGTCAATCCTAAACCTTGCCGCGCATGATTATTGGTCAGTGGTTGCCGTGGCACTAGGCGCGCTGCTGCTGGGCATCGTAATTTTGCAGAACCGCCCTTTGTGTTTGGCGCTGCTGCGCTTGCTCAGCCGCCTGCCACTGCTTGGGCGTTTTGCGCGCAGTTTCAAAGCCTTTTATGAGAGCAGCTATAAGATTGTGCAGCTGCCCAGCCTGCTCTTTTCAGTTGGGCTTGGCACGCTTGCCAACCTGCTTGATGGACTAGGCGTCTACCTGATTTTGGTGGGCATGGGCTTGCCCGCCACAGCCGAGACGTTCTTTCAGGCGCTACTCGTGATCAGCCTTTCGGTGGTGGCAGGCGCACTCAGCGGGATGCCGGGCAGCATCGGTGCCTCTGATCTGACCATCACTGGCACGCTGCAACGCCTGATCGGGCTGAGCGTGCCACAGGCGGGCTTTGCCACGCTCATCACGCGCTTTGTGCAGTTGTGGTTTGGCGTCTTGGTGGGTGCGGTAGTTGCCTTTGCTGCACGGCGGATGCTTTTTCCACAGCCGAAAACGGCGGAAGTGCTTCAGCCTTTGCCACAACCAGAGCAACCCTAGCTGCCCTACGCTATGCCAACTTTTGATTGACTAGCCGTGTGTGAGTCGCTACAATGTGGGTAACATGAAAACTTACATGGGTCGCATTTACGTTGGTGAGAGGGACGATCATGAAGGTGCATGAACAACATAAGCGCCGCGCCGCCCGCGGACAGGGTCTGGCAGAATACGCGCTGATCTTGTCATTGGTGGGTATTGTTAGCATTGCTGCGCTTTTCGCACTCGGTTTGCTCATCCAAAGGACGTTGGGTGTATTGGGCGGCTCGATGGGTGGAAGCCTGGCATCTGAAGGTGACACTATCATTGAGATCACACGCGCTGAGTGTCAGGTAGATATTTACCGCGATATTTTGGGCTACTACATCCAGGGTAATTCCAATGTCGATCCTGCTACGCTGATCATGCGGACAAATTTTGGGGATGGCGTCAATCGGCAAGGGCAACAACTGCTTTTAGAGCCAGATGGCGCAGGCAAATTCAAGCTGGAACGGGTTGAGACAGGCGTGCCTGTTGAAGCAGGCAACTGCCCAACTGGCATTGCCATTCAATCACCGGACGGCTCACTTGCCATCTCACCAGTGCTTGTGCGCGTTTTCACCGATCCTTTCCCGCCCTGATCGACTTAGCGAGAAACTTTTTCACAGCCTATGAGCGATAAACACGACGATTGGTCGCTGCGCAAAGAGATCAACAAGCGCCGAACCCAACAAACGCCTAGCACGCCTAGCGCTCCACAACGCACACCACCACAACCGCTTTCACAGCCTGCATCGCCGCCACCAGCGGCTAAGCCTGCTGCGCGCCAATCGCCTGTGCCGCCACCTGCCCGTCGCACAAGCACTGCCAGTCCTGTGCCGCCCCCTATCAAGCGCACCACACGCGAAATGCCTGCGCCGGAGCCTGAAAAACCACGCCGCAGCACGCGCCCGCTCATGTATTTCGGCTTTTTTATGGCAGTGGTGCTGATTGGTGCCTTGGTGGTGCTGTTTAGCGGTGTTGGCAGTAGTGCGCCATCAGAGCCAACCCTTAGCTACAGCAATATCAAGTTCACGGCTGCCAATGTGGTTGAATATTTGCGGCGTGCTGGCGTGCCGATTAGCGATCTGCAAGCGCTGAGTGTGCCAAACGAAACCCTCTCGGCAACGCAAGGCTATCAGTTCTTGGTGGTGCGTGGCGATCAGTTCGGTGTGTATATCGTGTTGAGCTACGATCCTGAAGAAGAACTTGGGCGTAATGCAATCTGGCTTTCTAATAATGAAACCTATAAGGCATGGCGCACGTTCACCGCTGCCAACATCCGCGTGATGTATCGCCCTAACAATTCGCCCGCGCTGGATGGCGAGCTGGATAGCCATCTCACTTCGCTATTGGTCGCGCCTTATCGTGCCATGTTCCCAACCACCACCGGCACGCCGTTTGCCGCTGCCTTCGTGCAGACCCTTACCGCACAGCCGACGCCAACGCAGCCGATAGTCACCGCCACGCGCTTCATCGTCACCCTTTCGCCTGAAGAACGCGCCACCGCTAATTTCACGCCACAAGGTGGCATGTTTGATGTAACCATTACGCCACTGCCAACCTTGCCGCCGCGTGATCAGCGCCCAACTATTACGCCGCTGCCAACGCGCACACCCGTCAGCGCCGGCTTTAGCAGCATCCTGACCCGTGCGCCCGGTCAGCCAACGCTGAGTGTTCCCGGCGCACCAACCGCTACGCCTGAGGTGTTTAGCACACCGAACGCTACGCCTTTTGGCACGCTGCCGCCGACTGTGCCGCCCGGCGTCATCATCCTGAACCAAACGCCTGTACCTGTTGCCGTTCTGCCCACGGTTGCGCCAAAGGTGGAAAATTCCGCCTCGTTCAACGACCGCGCACCGCGCTTTGTTGATCCTTTCCGCCTGATCACGGAAGCAAGCACCACCAACCAATACGGGTCAACGCTGATCTACACCATTCCGAGCGGCGCACAGTACCTCGTCGTGCTATGGATCACCAACTCGCCCGATGAGGCATACCAAAGGTATAACGTTGATTTGGCTGCCATCAATGGCTATCAGCAGGTGCCCGTTGGTGAGGCGGGCATCGTCACCGCGCCCCAAAACTACGTGATGGCGATGGCAATCCGCGCTAACATGGTGCTGATCATCTACCGTCCGCCGGAATATAGCACTGTGCCAAGCGATCCCGTCTCACAGGATCAGATTGTGGCGCTGCTCAAAGCGCTCTATGAGGCAATCCCTGTGAACTGATCGGAATACCATCAGGCGGCAAAAGCGCGTTATGCTTAACGGGTGAGTGTGAACTCGCCCGTTGCCGTTGGTAGAAGGCTTGCTACAGGAGTTGTGCGCCATGCGTAAGACGCTTGCCCACCGTTTAGCTAAACTGCGTTATAAGCCGCACAAGCCGCATGGCAAGTGGCAGAGGGTCGGCAGCGTGCGCGATGCCGAAATAGACTGGCAAGGCCTGATCCTGCATACGGCAAACGGCACACTGCGCCTTGATGTTTTAGCGACGGATTGCGTGTGTGTGCGTTTTGCGCCCACCAGCACGCTAGCGCTGCCTAGCTCATATACAGTCCTTAAGAATGACTGGCAAAGCCCACCCTTTGACCTGACTGAGAACGCCGAAATGTTCACCTTGAAGGTGGAAGGCGGCATGACTTGCTACATCAACCGCCGCGATTGCTGTCTCACCTTTGTGGATACTCAGGGTAAGCTCGTCGGGCAGGATGCCGAGCCGATCAGCTTTCGGCAGGGTGAGTTTGCGCTACACCGCAGCCTACCTGCTGATGTGCGCTGCTATGGCTTGGCGGCGCAATCCACATCGCTTAATTTGCGCGGGAAACGGTATCTATTGCGCGCACTTGACTCACAAGCCGCCCAGCCTGAGAAGCTGCCCGCGCTTGCCAACATGCCGTTTCTATTGAACATTGGCGATCAGGCTGCCAGCGCGATCTTTTGGGATAATCCGTCACGCGGCTATGTGGATATAGGCGCGGAAAAAGCAGATCGACTCACTTTCAGTGGCACGCTTGGCGAACTGCGCTATTACCAATTCAGCGGCAATCCGTTTAGCATTCTGAAGCGCTATAGCGAGCTGATCGGGCGGCTGCCACTGCCGCCGCTGTGGGCGCTTGGCGTTCACCTTGTTTGCCCACGCCCAACCACTGCCGAGCAGTTGCGCGCAGTTGCTACCGAATGCCGTGCGCGCCAAATGCCGTGCGATGCCCTCTACTTCGATTTGGACTATATGGATGCTTTCCGCCTTTTTACGTGGGATAACGGGCGCTTTCCCACACCTTCGGCATTGGTGGCAGATTTGCAGCGGCGCGGCTTCAAGAGTCTGTTAGCGCTTTATCCTGCGGTGAAAGCTGATCCTGCCGATAAGCTCTATCAGAGCGGTGTGCAATCGCACATTTTCCTCAAATATCCCGATGGGCGCTTGGTGCGTATCCGATCCCTTGCCGGCGAGAGCGCCCTGCCCGATTTTACCAATCCTGCGGCACGCGGTTGGTGGGCAGAGCGCTGCGCCGAACTACTCAGGACGGGCATTCATGGTTTCTGGCAGCCCTTGCCAGAAACCGCCCTGACCGATGCTGTGCAGTACGTTTTTGAGGGAACGCCAACCAGTCACGTTATGGCGCAGAACGTCTACAGTGCCTGTATGGCGCACGCTGAGCAAGTTGCCCAACAAGCCGCGCACCCGAACTTTCGCCCTGTGGTGGTTGGGCGCGCCGCACAAGGCGGAATGCACCGTTATGGGCTGACATGGGCAAGCGAGGAACGTGCCGACTGGAAGCATCTGCGCCGCACGCTGAGTGCTGTACTGAACAGTGGTTTAAGCGGTCTGCCTTTCAGCGGCGCAAGGGTGAGCGGCGCAGTGAGCGATCCTGAGTGGTTGGTGCGCTTTGTGCAGCTCAGCGCTTTTTTGCCCTACTGCTTCATGCAGAGCAGCGCACCGTCGCCGCCGCTGTGGGCGTTTGGTCAGCCCTACGAGGTGATAGTCCGCCGCTATCTTAGCTTGCGCTATCAGCTTCTGCCGTACCTTTATTCCGTGACGGCAGAAGCTGCCCAGAACGGCGCGCCGATCATTCGTCCGCTGTTCATGGCGGATGAGCGCGATCCTGCCTTGCGTGGGGCTGAAGATGCTTTTATGGTGGGTAGTTCGCTGCTGATCGCGCCTGTTCTGGATAGGGGTGCTACCGAGCGCAATGTGTATCTACCTGCGGGCAGGTGGTATAGCGTGTTTGGCGCGCAGCCTTACGAAGGCGGGCAGGTGGTGCGCCTTGCTGCACCACTCGATCATCTGCCGCTGTTGGTGCGGGCAGGGCATGTGCTGCCAATGTGGTCAGGGCATCAGTATGTTGGGCAGAAGCCGCTCGAAGAAGTGCGGCTGCGTGTTTACGCGGGCAGCGCTGAAACCAGCTTTTATGAGGATTCGGGTGAAGGCTTCGCTTATCAGCACGGTGACTACCGTTGGCTGTACTTTGCCTGCCGCCCGCTGTCAGGTGGTGGTGTGGCGCTGGATTGGCGGCGCGTAGGCACCTATCAGCCACCTTATCGCCGCTACCGCTTTGAGGTTTATGGCGTACCAAGCGAACCGCACAGCATCACGCTGGATGACTCGGCGGCGCCTTTATGGTACTATGAAGATGGCGTGGTCGAATTTGCAGTGACACAGCCTTTTGATCGTGCGCGCATTGTGATTAACAAGCGTGATGATCAACAAGAAACATTACTGCGTTCACCACTGCGTGACAGAGGATAATCATTAGCATTCAACAAACATGTTGACACAAACCTTTGATAGTTTTTATAATCGAAAGTAGCTGTATTTCCAAAACGTGCAGCCGCCATGTTTAGCGCGGCTGCTAACATTAAGGCGATCCTCGTGAACACATCCACTAACGGCTATGTGCCTGCGCGTGTCCTGAAGTTTCAGCTTGGTTTTTTACTAGAAGGTACACGCGGGCAAATCAGCGAGACTGAGCTAGACGTGCCGCGTGTGCGCGTAGCAGATGATGTGATGGTGGACTATCTGCGTGGTGTGCTGCGCTTCGGCCGTACCTCCCGCGGCATTCTGGTGCAGGGCGCGCTCAATACTACCATACTGCTGGAATGCAGCCGCTGCCTTGCCAACGTGCCAACTGCCCTTACGGTTGCGGTGGAAGAACTCTATATCTCGCAGCCTGAAACCGATGCAGAATTCACCATTGGCGAAGACGGTGTGCTAGACCTTGCGCCGCTGCTGCGCCAAGAGATCATCTTAGAGACGCCCAGCAGCGTGCTGTGCAAGCCTGACTGTGCCGGACTCTGCCCTGAGTGTGGGCAAAACTTGAACGAAGGGAGTTGTAATTGTCAACGCGAGATACTTGATCCGCGCTTTGCTGCTCTAAAAGCACTACGCGATAAACTCTCGAAACCGAACGAATAGACGTTCGGTGCTGTGAAAGTGGTGAGGGGGGAAACTGCACCATGCGGGATTTTTCAACAGGTGATGACCGACGTGCTGAACTAACCGAACTCTTTGAGAAAGCCGACGCACAAGGTTTTCTGACCTTTGAAGATATTTACGAATATGCTACTGAAGAAGGCGATAACGCTGACGAATTAATTCCGCTTTTGCAAACAGCGGGTATAGAGATTTACGCTGATACAGAGATTGACGAAGAAGATACAGCCGACCTTTTAGAAGATGATGAAGCACTACCAAACTTGAACGCTGTGCCAAGCGATGATAGCGTTGGGCTTTACCTTAAAGAAATGGCGCGTGTGCCGTTGCTCAGTCTTGAGGAAGAGGTCGCCATCGCCGAGCGCATTTTAGCGGGCATCGCTGCCAGCGCGTTATTAGCAAATGCCGAAGGCGACGAGTTCAGCCGCCTTGCCGCCCTGATTGAGGAAGGTCGCCTTGCCCGCGATCACATTATCCGTGCCAACACGCGCCTTGTGGTCAGCATTGCTAAGCGCTATATGGGACGCGGTGTGCCATTCCTCGATCTGATTCAGGAAGGCAATTTAGGGCTGATCAAGGCTGTTGAAAAGTTCGACCACACCCGCGGCTACCGCTTCAGCACCTACGCCACCTGGTGGATCCGCCAAACGATCACCCGCGCTATCGCTGATCAAGGGCGCACTATTCGCGTGCCTGTGCATATGTCTGACCGCATTCGAAACGTCTACCGTGTGGTGCGCCAGTTAGAACAAGAATACGGGCGCAAACCAACCGCCGAAGAAGTTGCCCTGAGCATGAATGCCGACCCGCGCAAAATTCAGTGGATGCTCAAAGTCAGTTGGCGTCCGCTCAGCCTAGAGCGCCCAGTTGGCGAAGAAGAAGACAACGAGCTGGGCAGCTTCATCGAAGATGAGAGTGTGCTAACGCCCACCCAAAGCGCTTATCAAAACCTGCTGCGCGAAAAGGTTGAAGAAGTCCTCAGCACGCTCACACCGCGAGAGGCGCGCATTCTGCGGTTGCGCTTTGGCTTGCACAACGGCAAACAATATACCCTTGAGGAAGTTGGGCAAAAGTTCGGCTTGACCCGTGAACGCATCCGTCAGATTGAAGGCAAGGCACTGCGCCGCTTGCGGCATCCGCGCCGTTCGCGCCACCTGCGCGACTTTTTACAGTGACCACGAAGGGCGTTGTGCTGCACTGCACAGCGCCCTTCATAATTGCGCCACACCACACCGCGCCGTACAATCTACCCTAACATGATAGCAAGATTCGGAGCGACCCCATGCAAATTGCAATCACCCTCAATGGGCAAGCGCGCACCCTAGACGTCCAGCCGCACGAGACTCTGATGACCGTCTTGCGGCGCGAGGCACTGTTCAGCGTCAAGCACGGCTGCGAGAGCGGCGAATGCGGCGCTTGCACCGTCCTGATTGATGGCAAACCGACCGTTACCTGCCTCACCTTGGCGGTCACTGCCAACGGCAAGGCAATCACGACGCTGGAAGCACTTGCCATCAGGACGAGCGAAATGCATCCCTTGCAGCAGGCATTTGTGGAGACGGGCGCAATCCAATGCGGCTACTGCACACCTGCCCAAATTCTGTGCGCCAAAGCACTGCTTGATGAGAATCAAAACCCGACTGAGGCGCAGGTGCGCGCCGCCTTCAACGGCGTGTTGTGCCGCTGCACCGGCTATGTGAAGCCTGTACAGGCAGTGCTGCGTGCAGCGGCAGTTATGCGTGGCGAAGATGTGCCGCCTGTGGAAGAAGACGAGCGTGCCGTGATGCTGCCCGTTGACCTGCTCCGTCCCTTCGGCAGCGACGCGCCGCACGCCACAGATGACGGTGCGACCAATGGCGGCGGCTTGCAGACCAAGACTCCTGTGAAGCCGCTGGTTGTGCCAACAACCGACCTCCGCGAGACAGCTGTCATCGGCAAACCAGAGCAAAAGGTAGATGCCGTGAAGTTGGCGCTTGGCAAGCCCGTCTTTGCCGATGATATTGAGCTGCGCGGAATGCTCTACGGTGCGCTGATGACCAGTCCGCACGCCCACGCGCGTATCAAGCACATTGATACCAGCAAGGCAAGGGCGATTCCAGGCGTTCACGCTGTGCTGACCTACAAAGACGTGCCGCGTGTGATCTACGCCAGCGGCGGACAGAGTTATCCCAATCCGCCACCTTACGATCAGGTCAGCCTTGATAGCAAAGTGCGCCACGTTGGCGACCGTGTGGCAATTGTGGCTGCCGAATCGCCCGAACTCTGCCAACGTGCTATCGAGGCGATTGAGGTGGAATGGGAAATCTTGCCCGCTGTATTCGATCCGCAAGAGGCAATCAGTGGCAACGCACCTATCATTCACGATGAACCTGATGCCGTCAGCATTCACGACGCCTCGCGCAACATCGTCTGCCATATGCACGCCAAAATCGGTGATGCAGAACAGGCTTGGGCAGACTCCGACCTGATCTTTGAAGGCGAGTATCGCGTTCATCAGGTGCAACAGGCATCTATCGAGCCACACATTGTGATTAGCTATTGGGACGACGATGAGCGCCTTGTCATTCGCACCAGCACACAAGTGCCGTTCCACGTCCGCCGTATGATCGCGCCGTTGATCGGCTTGCCAGTAGCGCGCATTCGCGTCATAAAGCCGCGCATTGGCGGCGGCTTTGGCGGCAAACAAGAGATGCTGATCGAAGACCTTGCCGCGCACCTCACACTTGCCACTGGACGCCCAATCCGCTTTGAGTACACCCGCGAGCAGGAATTTACCAGTGCGCGCAGCCGCCACCCGCAGATTTTGCGCTACAAAAGCGGCGTTAAAAAAGATGGCACACTGGTTGGGCAAGAACTCTACATACTTGGCAATACAGGCGCCTATGGCACACACGGACTGACTGTCCAGACGGTCAGCGGAATGCGCGGACTGTCCACCTACAACGCGCCCTACCGCCGCTTTGATTGCGATGTGGTCTACACCAACATCCCGACGCCGGGCGCCTATCGTGGCTATGGCGCGCCGCAAGCGCTCTTTGCCCTCGAAATTCACATGGAGCAAATCGCGCAGAAGCTAGGTATGGATGTGCTGGACTTCAAGGCGAAAAACTGGGTGAAAGTGGGCGATCCGCTGCCGTTGGCAGAGGCACTCGGTGAAGCCCGCGAAGGCTTTCCACAGCAGGTGGTGACCTCTGGGCTTGCCGAATGCATTGAGTTAGGCGCTAAGGCAATTGGCTGGCACGAAAAGCGCGGTCAGCCCGGCGAAGGTCACATCAAGCGCGGCATTGGCATGGCAGTCTGTATGCACGGCACAGCCATCGCCGGCTTGGATATGGGCGCAGCCAGCATCAAGATCAACGATGACGGCTCGTTCAATGTGTTGGTTGGCGGCACTGATCTCGGCACAGGCTCGGATACAGTCATCGCGCAGATCGTGGCAGAGACGCTTGGCGTGCCGCTCAACAAGATTATCATGTATTCCAGTGATACTGATTTTACACCCTTTGATACCGGCGCTTACGCCAGCAGCACGACGTACATCAGTGGCGGTGCTGCCATGCGTGCCGCTGAGCAAGTGCGCGTTCAAATCCAGAAAGTGGCGGCACACCTGCTCAAGGTGGCTGACCCTGAGTCGCTGTGGCTGGCAGACGAGCGCGTCTATGCGCCCGATGGTCAGTTTGTCACGTTAGAAGCGGTAGCGCTGCATTCGCTGCACAAAGAAGACCAGCATCAGATCATGTCTACCGCCAGCCATATGTCCTATGCCTCGCCGCCGCCCTTTGCCGGGCAGTTCGCAGAGGTGGAGATTGATACGCGCACCGGGCAAATGACGGTCAAAAAGTTGGTGATGGCGGTCGATTGCGGCGTGCCTATTAATCCGCTAACTGCCTCTGGGCAGGTGGAAGGCGGCATGACGCAAGCACTTGGCTACGCGCACTGTGAAGAAATGGTCTATGATGAGCATGGCACAGCCTTGGCAACCAAGTTTGGTGAATATCGCATCTATCAGGCGGATGAAATGCCTGAGACTCGCGTGATCTTTGTAGAGACCTACGAGCCAACCGGTCCCTATGGCGCGAAAGCAGTCGCCGAAATTCCGAAGGATGGCGTAGCGCCAGCGCTGGCAAGCGCTATCCATGATGCGCTTGGGGTCTGGATTCACGAGATTCCATTCACGCCTGAGCGCATTTGGCAGGCAATCCAACGAAACAAGCACGCCTAGCGCAACGCCAAGGCATAGCACACCGTCAGCAGCGCCGTGATCGCCACACGCAATGCCGCCACACCGATCACGCCGCTGCCTGCCCATAGCACGTTGCCGATCACTAACAGCAGCACACCGATGATGACGCCAATTGCCACATATGCCTGCCGATTGCGTACAGTCAAGGCTGCCAGCAGCGGCGTTGCTGCACAGATCGGCGGCAGCATACCGCACTGGACAATCAAGATTGGTACGCTTGGCGCATAGGCTGCACCAAGCACCGCGGGCGTGATCACATCCGCAAAGATGATCGACAGTGCACTAAGCAGTGTGCCGCTGAGCAGCCAAAGCCATCCATCGCGTTGCAAGCGCAGGCGAAACGCTGCCTGATCGCCCTGCAAGGCAACGTAACGCGGCAAAATGACCACGCCCCAGACTGTTGGCACGATGATGATCAGGTTGAGCAGGCGGAAAGGTGCTGCATAGAGTGCCAAAGCACGCTCACCATACAAGGCTTGCACAACATACGAATCTACGGCGTGAAAGGCAGCGCTGAAAGCAGCGATCAGGGTGAAGCCGAAGGCAGCGCGCAGTAATGCATTCAACGAAACATCTGAAAGGCTGATTGTTTGCCCATGCCGCCGCCATGCACGCTGCAACAGCAGCAAGCCGAAGCCATGCCCAAGACCGAGCGATGCTATAATCGCGGCGGCGCCTTCTTGCCCTTGCGCCACGCTGATCAGCGTAAAAGAAACCGTCAGCCCTGAGATACAAATTTGGGTGAACCCTTCCAGCCGCCCAACCTGCCGCGCCTTGCCAAGCCCAATCAGCGCAGCGGCATAGGCGCGCATTGCGCCACGCGGCAGCAAGCCCAAACCACCGATCACCAGCAGGTCGGCGCGTCCGAAAGTGGTGGTTAACGCCGCCAGGCTGACCATACCCAAGATGAGCGCCACACCGACGCCTAAACGTAAGCCAATGGCACGGCGCAGCAAAGAAACGCCGCCACGCTGCGCCGAAAGTTCACGGGTAAGGATCGGATCAAGCCCAAAATCCGCCAGCACACCCACCAGACCGAGCGTTGTGGTTGCCAGCGAATAGGCGCCAAAGTCAGGCGCGGAAAGCAGACGCACCCATAGCAGCCCAACCAGTGCGCTGAGCAGCATTCCGCCGCCCCGACTGCTGAGCAGGGCAAGAAAATCGAGTGCAAGGGGCATATCCTGTGAGCCTTTCGATTAGGGCTGCTATAATAGCACCACTTTGGGACACAAGCGCACACGAGGTGTATTGGTATGTCTTTTGATTCCCTAATGAACCAGCTTGCTCCCATGCTGCGCGAAATCGGTTTGCGTGCCTCGTTGGCAGTGCTGGCGCTGTTGCTCACTTGGGCAATGCGGCGCGTGCTGCTGCGGTTGATCCTTGTGCCGTTTCGCCGCCGCCTAGAGCGCACACCGTTAAGTGCTGCTGTTATGGATGTGCTGAGTCAACCTATCTTAATTGGCATTTTGGCGTTGGGCATCTTCATCGCCATGCTGATTTTGGGCATTGATCCGCGCCAAGACACCCTGCTGCGAGCGCTGATCAACACGCTGTTATTCCTAGCAGCAGCCAGTGCCATTTACCGCATTGTGCTGGTTGTAAAGCTGGCAGATGGGCTTTCCAGTGCCACAGGTGTCATCATAGACAGACGCCTAGAGCCGTTTTTGAACGCTGCTCTGCGGTTGGTCATCATTGTATTGACAGCCTCAGTCATCCTGCAAGAATGGGGCGTGAACGTCAGCGCGATTGTGGCGGGCTTGGGCGTCGGTACGTTGGGCATCTCGCTGGCAGCCCAGGACACGGTGGCAAACCTGTTCGGCTTCGTCTCGATTGTGGCAGATCGCCCCTTTAGTGTGGGCGATTATATCGCTGTGCAGGATATTGAAGGCACTGTGGAGCATGTTGGCTTGCGCTCCACAGCCATCCGCAAAATGGATCAATCGCGGGTGATGATCCCAAACAGCGTGCTGAACAAAGTCGCCATCTCGAACTGGTCACGCTTGCAGAAGCGCCGTTTTCAACTAACGCTGAACGCACCCGCTGACACGCAAAACACGCAAATGGAGTGGCTGCTTTCCAGCCTGCGCCAAATGCTGAACGAACTGCCCAAAGTTGAGCAGGATACCAGTGTTGTTTTGTTCACCAAGATTAACGATAATGGCACGCTGCTGATCGAGATGCGCGGCTACATCTTAGAGGTACCGTGGGTGAATTATATGCGCGAAGTTGAGCGCATCAACCTTGACGCGCTCAGCTTGCTGCGCCGCATGGCAACCATCGATCCGCGCCGCAGCACGGGCTTTTTGCCACAGGCACCGGTCATCTCCGACGAGAATCGGCAGACCAACTAGGTTTCCAGCCATGCCGCACCGCCGGGCTGTGCGGCGCGCACCTCTAGCACACCGTTGATGGCGCTTAACTCAGCGCGCACCCGTGCTAGGGCATCGGGCAGGCAGATACAATGGACATTGGCACCAGCATCAATCGTATAACAGACGCCAACGCCTTCAGCGCGCAGTTGGCGCACGCGCTGCATGATAGCGACTGTTGGTGGCAGCCAATAGAGCAGTGGCGGTGTGCTGGTTTGCATCACGGCGTGCATCATATCAGAGTCGTGTTCAACCACACGCGCCAAGCGCTCAAAATCGCGTTCTAGCACTGCCTGCACGCAATCCTCAAAGCGGGCAGGCGCGGTGGCAACACGCGCTGCTTGCAGCGGGCTGCTATCCGCCAACTGATGCCCCTCTGTGCTGCCAGTTGCCTTATGCCCTGTGCTGATGATCGCCACCAAATCGGTAAGCTGCCAGTGTTCAGCAGGTGCGATGCTCTCAGCATAGCTGCTGGCGTGATCCGTCCCCATGTGCCACACCACAAAGCCGTTTGGCACACTGCGCGCCGCCGAGCCAGACCCACGCCGCGCATAGGCGCTTAATTCTGCCTCGCTCAGGTTCAAGTTAAGCGCCGCCGCAGCCGCCAGCGAGAGCGCTGCAAAAGCTGAGGCTGAGGACGCAATGCCGGCGCCAGCAGGAAAGTTGTTGTGTGAGGTTACCTCAGCGTAAAGCGTGCTGCCCGCCAACTGCCGTGCGTAGTCCAGATGTGCCGAAATGCGGGCAAGGCTGCTGCCCTGCATCACTTGATCATCCACAAGCGCACGATCTGCTGTAAGATCAGCGCTGAAACGCACCATTGTGCGTGTGAACAAGCCGCCCAAATTCATCGAGAGCGACGGATTAACAGGCAGCCGCAAGGCGTGGTCGCGGTTGCCCCAATATTTGATGAAGGCGATATTGCTATAGGCGCAAGCAATGGCTTGGTTGTTTGGCACAGCGAATCCTTAACGTGGGTGATTATGGGCGAATGAAAGAAGGCGGCGGTCTATCCACACCGCAGTTTGGGAAGCCGTAACAGGCATCTGGCTCAAGGTAGCCGTTGGCATCAAAGCGCCCGCTGCGGATGTTGGTGAAATCAAGTTTCTCGACGCTGGATGGCATCACACAATCCAGCGCAGTCAGCGGATTTTCGGGCGTGCGCGCATTGACCATCGGCTGGCTAGGGTTAAAGTAGTTGTAGACGATCCGCGAAATGCCTTCCATCATCTCCCACAGGGCGATATTACCAACCTGCTGACCGGGCAGCAGGCGCTCCCATGTGTAGATGACCAAGATATAGTTGCCGCCGGGCGTGTAGACAATGGCAGCATCGTTATTGTTCCAGCTTTGGTTGCCGGGCGCCCAGCCGTTCTTATGGGCAATACGGGTGCCGGGCGGCACGCCTAGCTCGATCATGCGCCCGATGATATTGCCGCTGAGCAGTTCAAGCATTTGCTGGCACTCGCTTTGAGTGAACTGTTCGGGTGCAGCGGCTGCCAAACCGCTACCATATTCGGCGCAATCGTAAAGCTGTTGGAGCAGGATCGCCATATCTTCTGGCGTGGTGCGGCTCCAACGATCAGGGCGAGCATCAAAGTTCGGGTTAGGCACAGGCGGTGGATTGTCGTTGATGCTCCACAAATCCGATGAGCCGACCCACAAGGGCGCATTGATGAAAGTGTAGCGCGCACCGACTTGTTTCATAGTCTCATTCACTTGGCGCAAGCCATCGGCGAGTTTGGCGCGTGCATTGGCGCCTTGCCCTGTCACCTGCATTAAAAAGTTAGAGGACTCGTTGATGCTGCACAGGATCGAGCTTGCCATCAACCAACGGATTTCGGGCTGCGGCGTGAAGTTCAACTGAGCAAAGGTGTTGAGCAGGATCGGGATTTTCACCGTGCTGGCAGAAGAATAAGCAATATCACCGTTGATCCACATCTCAGCGCCGTCTTGCAAGTCAATTACACCAACTGAGGCAAGCGTATCAGGTCCGTTTGGCACAAAATTACGGCTCTGCACATATTGCAGAATGGCAGCGCGCAAGGTTGCCATATCGGCAGCTTTGGCGCCTTCGCTTTGCATGGGCAGCTTGGCAGTGCGGTTCAGTGGGCGGAAGAGTGCCTCCTCCACAATCGGGATCGCCCGATCTACATCAAGGCGTGTGCCAGCCGCGCCGGCGCCAAAACTGAGCGTGTTCAGGTCAAAGTTGCCACTGCTGGCAGCCTGATCATAGCGGCGCGCAATATCGGCAAGCACTTCGCGCAGGCGTGCTTCCGAATAATCGGCGATGAGTGGCACGCTGATCGGGTTGGTTGGGCGCCGCCAGAGGTAATTCCAGAAATCCTGCCAATAGCTATTGCCAAGCGCTGTTTGGGCGCGGATTTCTGCCTGCATTTGGTCGCTTTTCACCACAAAGCCAATGCTGGCGGGCAAAAGCTGAATGGGATGCCCTAGATATTCAAGCGTGATGGGCTGTTGGTAGATGTTCTCCCAGGCGGCAACCGCTTCGGCAAGGCGCAGACCGCTCACTGGCACGCCTGCCACCGTAATATCGGTTTGCAAGCGTTCGCGGCTTTCCTCAAAGCGCACCAATTCAAGGGCAAACAGCACAAGGGCTGCGATCAACATCAGCCCAGAGAGAATGCCCAACACGGGCAACCGCACCGCCTGCCGCCGAGAGCCTAAGCCCGTCACAGACATACACAACAACTCCACACATGAATTCGGTGGCACATTATAGCCGATGCCGCGCCTTGAATCTAGGTTTTGGCGCAGCACTTAGCCTGCTCTTAAGTATGGAGGTCATCTCAAACTGTTGGGCGCTCTCTAAATTTTGCCCAATAGCTCAGCGATTTTTCTGCACACTACACAAAATAAACTACCCCTCGTGTGAGCGACGTACTGCGATAATAGCAGACGCCCTGCTCATACAAGGGGCAATTATCTTGTCTCGGTTCGGGAATATCCCGCCTCTCAACGGCTAGTGACAGCCGCAGCTACCACCCTCGGCGGCGCTGTTTTCACCCTTCGTCTTGAAGGAAGTGCCACAGCCACAGCTAGAGACGGCGTTCGGATTATCAATACGGAAGCCGCCGCCCATGAGGCTATCTACAAAATCAATTGTAGCGCCGCCCACATACATCAGGCTGGTGGGATCAATCACAAGGCGCACGCCATCCACTTCAACCTGTGTATCATACTCTTGAGGGCTGCCTTCGAATGCCATGCCATACTGCAAGCCTGAGCAACCACCGCCTGAAACAAAGACGCGCAGCGCATGGTTCGGAATATTGCGTGCAACCAACAGTTCTTTGATTTTGGCAGAAGCCGCAGGCGTTACCACCAGCACGGGTGTTTCAACCGCCTCAGTCTCGATTTGCACATTGGGTTGTTCTAGCAGGTCGGTCATGGCGTTTTGCCTCTCTCGCAGAAAAATTTACGGGTTTCTTGGAAAAAGTCTAGCATAGCCTGTCAAGGCTGTCAATAAAAAAGACAGTTATCTTAAAAATTATGCAAGACGGCGCGTAGGCGCATCTCCAGCTCAGAGAGGATGCTTGCCGTTGCGCCCCAGACCTTATGCCCAAACAGGTTGTAATAGACGATGCGGAAGGGATGCCCATACCGCACGGTTTCCTCAGCGCCCTTCAGGGAATCGTCAAAGAGTAAGCGCAGCGGCACCTCGATCACTTCTGCAACTTCATCCTCTTTAGGCTGCCAGCAAGGCTGCGCGGCACACCTGCCCACAATCGGCTGCACCAGATAGTTGCTCGGTGGGATGTACAGTTCGGTCAAGTTGCCCAGCACCTCTACATCCTCTAATGAAATGCCAAGTTCTTCGTAGGTTTCCCGAAGGGCAGTCTGTGCTGCCGATTCGCCTTGCTCACGCTTGCCGCCGGGAAAGCTGATTTGTCCACTATGCACGCCGGGATACTCCGTGCGGCGCATCAGTACAAAGTGAAGTTCCTCAGCCCGTTCGTAGAGCATGAGCAGGACGGCAGCCTCTCTAGGCGGTGCGGTGGTGGCAAATGCTTGCGGTGAGCGCAGCACAGGCGACATACGGCGTTGTGCGGCAGCCACATCAAAGTTGGGCAATGCTAACGCCTGCCGCACACTGCTTATGCCCAACACAGCCAGATCAGACATACCACGCCCGACGCTTACGCAGCGAAACGCCTGGGTCTGTCTCATCACGCCGATTCACGCGGATACGCCCACGCGAATCAATATTGACAGTGCCGTGCTGCTGCAAACGGGCAAATTCTTCGGGCGAAATATCAGGTGCTGGCTCACCACTTAGGCGGCTGACGCGGTCTTCAATCATGCCCGCATCCGATGCTTCAGAGCCGCTGGTCTCATCTTCACCAGGCAGTGGTGGCAAAGGTGGCAGCGGCGGTTGGCGGCTCACGCCATCATCGGATGGCGGTTGGCGTGTTTCTTCGGTCATGTGGGCTTATTCCTCCATATCAGTCCCAAGTTTACCCATACTTTGCGTTTGGCGCTTTGCCTGTGCGCGTGCTTCCATGCGGATGATCTCACGTTGCTCATCAGCCTCCGAGTCTAACTCAGTGATGAGGTCACCTGCCAGTGATTCAAGCGAAAGGGCGCGCAGTTCAGGCGTGCCGCATACCATACAATGCGGATCGCGTGGGATGTTGAGCCACTGTGCGCTGTAGGGCGGCACAGTCACCCCTTCAAAGACTTCGAGTGCCACGTTCGCCAACACCACAGTATTGGCGGGATATTCGCGGTAAATGGGCTGCCCCTGCAACAGGAAATTCAGCGCCATATCCGCCTGCGCGGAAGCAACACGCACCACATGCAAATATAAACCCGGCTCAGCGGCAATCGTGCCGTCCTCACCGATCATGCCGTAGTCGAGTTCAGTCTCACCCGAGTCCGTCTCGGCGCTCTCATCCGCGGTGAGCTGTGCCACGTCTGCACGGAGCTGCTGCGCCCAACAAGCGTAGCACGGACTATCGCCGCTTGGGTAGATAATCGTTACATCGCCGCCTTCGCCGCGCTCGTAGACGCCAGCGTAGACGGCTACCAGATTGTTGGCACGACAGACTTCATTGATAGCGTATTTAGCAAGTTCACCATCCACACCAACCACCACCAGATCAACCCCGCGCAGGGCTTCGGGATGATTTTCCACGCGCCCAATGACTGTTTGAATATCAACGTTTGGGTTGCGCGCACGGATCAGATCGGCGACCGCCTCTACTTTAGGGCGACCAACATCGCGCAGATCGGCAACATGGCGCACCACATTCGTGATCTCCACCGTGTCATCGTCAATCAACACAAAATGCCCAACGCCACTCATGGCGAGCGTGAGCGCCACAAAACCGCCGCCTGAGCCAAGCCCAATCACGGCGATTTTCTTGCGGGCAAGCTGGGCGAGAGCATCTTCACCAAGATAACGTTCAATGCGATCCCATTTTTGGGTGTTGTTCGTAGTCATTTGGCTTTTCCTTCAGCAAGGTGCGCCTCAACTTCGCGCACAAGGTCGATTAGCCTGTGATTTTCCGTCCAAGACCAAATCGGGTAGGCGCTTTGTACCAACGGCTGTGAGGCGTTCCAGAGACGGTCAAACAAGTTTGCTTCTTCGGGCAAGTCGCGCAGAGCGCTCATCGGCGTCAGCCGAATGCGTGGCATATGCAGCGGATAATCTGGCTCTGTGATGATAATGATCACATGCTGGCTGCTGCGCTTTGCCAGTGAGAAGCAGATTTCGAGCGGCGGCACGCGGTCTGTATCGTATTGTTCCAACGAGACGGCATAGCCCGCCTGATTAAGCGCTTCTACCTCGTTGCGAAGGCGTTCGGGCTGCGCCAAGTGCCAGCTCAAGGGTGGCAGTTCGGGCAGATCAGCATCTGGCACAACGAGCGGCGTCAGGCGCGTGAAACGCCGAATGGTGCGGCTCATGTACCAGATATCAATACGGACTAGCCAGCGCGCATCGACCGGCACATAGATAGGTTGTGCCTCACCGCCTTCGGGCTTCAGATCATCAGGCGTTTCATCCTCAAGATCGAGAGCGTCCAGCAGGTCGGTGTCTGCCTCACCAGCAGGCGCAGGTTCAGACGCCGCTTCAGGGTCATCCACAGCGGTGCGTTCCCAAACGGTTGCCAGCACTACCAAAAGCTGTGGCGCGCCGGCGTCACGGTCGTTGATGTGCTGGCGCGCAGTGGACGTATCGCCCCAGGATGGCTCGACCAAGGTGCCGGGATGCTTGTGCCAGTCGCCCAAGTGGCAGATCGGCGCATCCCACTTGGGCAGGCTATTATCGCTGTTGATGGTGCGAAAGGTGGCGCGTTTGCGCTCCCAATTATCATAGAGCCAGTTGAAAATATCGCCTTGAAGATCGTCACCTTGCTCGAAGTAGGCGCTGGCACGCACGGCACTAGCATCCGGCGCGATGGTATCCAGAACGTATAAGTCAGGCTCAGGGCGCCCTTGTTGCTTGAGGGCAAAGCCAACCAACGACTCGCCCGTCTCGGTTTGGTAGATCAGCGCGTTGGCAACGATTTTATCAACCACGCGTTGCGCCAAAGTAACACGCGGCAAGTTAGCAGGGTCTATGTTGCGGGCAAAACGTCTGAAGAACATCGTTAACGCACGCGCTCCTCAATGCCTGGCCACTTGCCCGTCATCCGCCATGTGTAGTAGGCGTATAACCACTGCACCGCCCAAGCTGCCACGGTCACCGCTGTAGAGCGCGACGGATTCCAGCCGTAGCCCGTGCCGTCGCGTGGGTTAAAAAGGCACAACTGCCCATCTTCATACTGATGTTTCTCGCTATAAATACGCGGTTTCATCACATATGCTTCGGGCGGGCGTTGTGGATAGTCACTTGGGTAGATGATCTTCAAAGTGTGATCGCGGGTTGGTACACCCTTCATGTTCACTTCAACGGTGCCAAGCCAATATAGCACGCCGCCGGGCTTCACCACAAAGCGGAAAGTATCATCGAAGGCGGCACGCATCGCCTCGACTTCAAGACGTAGCCGCATCGAGACGTTTTCACGAGTTCCCCACCACGCTGTCATGCTCTGCTTCTCTCCTGATTTCTCCACACACGTCTACTACGCAAATGTGCCGCAAAAGTTACTCAGCGCAAGCGGCTATCCGCCTCACGTTCGTCAGGTTGGCTGGCAAGCAGTTCTTCAAGGGAAAGTCCGCCGCTTTGCCGTCCTTGATCAGTAATAGCGCGTGCCAGCCATGGGTCAATTTCGCCATCTTCGGCAAGGATGGCGCGCACAGGTGGCGCCGCCGCTGAACTTGCGCGCACGACAAATGCATGTTCGGCAAGCCGTTTCTCGCCGATGCTGATTCGCAGCGTCCACTGTCCACTAGTGCGGTCATCTGGCAAGGGCAGATAGGTGCGCGGCGTGATGAAATTTGCGCCCTGCTTCAAAAGGTACTGCTCCGTGGCGGCGAAACGGCGTGCGCCAAACTCATCAAAGAGTTCAAAACGGATCGTCCCTTTGCCCTGCTTGTAAGGCAGTTTGATGACTGCGAATGGGCGCACATGGGAGGTGTCCACCGCCACAGGATTCATCCGCACCACATCAGGCGAATCATCACCGTGATAGGCAAGCACACCGATATCCTCAAGCGAGAGCAGCCAATCCTCGATCTTGTTGCCGGCGCGCCGCATAGCACGTTCTGCCACTTCTTTCGGGATCACACGCGGGCGTGGATCATCATCGTCGTCGTCATAGTTGGCAGGGCGGCGGATCGGCTGGCGAGTTGTTATCTCGCGCTGCATGTCTTGCAGTGTGTTGGTGAAGTTTGGGAGCCCATTCAGCGCCCGCCAGACTGCACCACCAATACTGAAAAGCACACTGACGAAAATGCCGAAAATGATCAGGCTAATCACAGCGGAAAAACCGCCGCCGCCGAAAAAGCTAAACATGATGAGCGCAAAGATCAGCCAGCCAAAAATATTGCTCCAGTTGCCGCGGCGATTATTTCGCATTGCCATTCCTCACTATTCGCGGCGCGGCTTGAGCATATCTGAGCGCGTTAGCATAAAGACGACCCAAACCAGCCAAATTCCAACAAAAAAGAGCGCTTCCCAAGTCAGTTCACCCTGCACCAGTACAATAATCAGGATGACGATAGTTCCAATGAGTGACCCTATCAGCAACAGGCGCGCTATTTGCAGCAACCACTTTTCCATCCCCTGATTATCTTCCATACGGCGCGCCTAAGTGCTGCGCCGCCGCGCTTGTTCGCGCAGCAGGTCTTCCAGACTGACGGGTGGCGCTTCCTCATAGGTATCCTCATCACGAGCATGACTCAGGCGTGTTGGCGGTGCAGGGCGTTCAGCAGCGCGCTCTGTTGGGCGCTCACCGCGGGTGGAAGACATGCTGAAATCATGCAAACCGATCAGCACACCATCTACCTTCACACGCAAGTCCCACGTACCCGCCCGCATTTGCTGCTCTGCGCCGCGCAGGGCAAGCTGGCGTTCACATAGAATCAAGTTCTCACCCGTCCGCAAGTAATCTTCCATGCTGTGGCTAAATTGCAGCCTGCCCGAACGATCATAAAATTCAAAGGTCAGCGCGGCGTGGCGCTCGGCGGCGCTGGCTGGCACAAAAATCTTGATGTAGGGCTGCAAGAAGCCATCATCTAAGGCAACTGCCTGAGCAATGCGCCGATCCCAGCCGCCATCTTGTCGCCGCTCGTTGACCAACATGCCAACATCTAGCAGTGCCACATCCGAGCCATAGCCTGCCTCCGGGTGCGATTTGGCACGGGCGGCGGCACGGCGTGCAGCGCCACTCATGCGCGCTGAGGCGGCAAAAGTTGTCTTTGTTCGCAGCACACTGTCTGCTAGTGCACCGAGATCGGCGCGTTTGTAAAGGAAGAATGCCAAGGCAAGATATGCCGCAACCATGCTAAAGCCGATCACAGGACTCATAGCAGCGCTAGAGACGCTGGCAAAGGCAATAAGGGCGACTAACACGCCCAGCAGTAAAATTCCAATGTTGGTAACACGCCGATTGGTCGGATTCATGGGCTCTCTGCTCCGCACCTTCAAAACAGGTGATCCTTATCCATTGTACAGCTATTTAGGCTGGCTGAGTAGATGATTCGCCCACGCCTGCCCAAAAACCAAAAATTTGGGTGTTTTTCAGCCAAAGCGGTAATCGCTGAAATCATTCAGTGGACGATAGCCGATTTTTTGATAGATGCTGTTGCTGGTCGGGTTGGCAAGATCGGTGAACAGCGCGCAAAACTGATAGCCAGAATCCAGCATGGCTTGGCTGACGAAAGCAGTTAGAGCAGAGGCGTAGCCACGCCCGCGCTGATCAGGCGGCGTGTAGACAGGTCCGATGACGATACCATGTGCCGTGCGGCGGCTGGTTGCCACAAGGCAGGTTGGCAGTGCATCCGCTGCGGCTTGCCACACATAATCTGCGCCTTTTGCTACTTGAAGGGCAGTCCGTTCGTGGGCTTGCTCCAGCGTGAGTTGGTCTACATTCGCCTCGATGGCAAAGTCGTAGCGCCACTGTGCCAATAAGGGAATATCCTGCTCGGTGGCAAGGCGCGTTTTGCCCACAGGCTGCGGCGGCGGAATGACTTGGCGTAGTTCAAAGACGCGCATTGACTGATGCAGCCGATAGGCAACATTGACATGGGCTGACCAGGCTTCTACGAACGCCTTTGCCGTTGCCACAACACCCGTCACACCGCCTAGCAGGTGCCCATGCGCGTGCATATGCGAAACCAACAGCGCTACAGCGGCATCATCTTGGCGTTCAGCGTGCAGAATCAGGTTGTAGGGTGGTGTGCGAAGCGCGACGAGGATCAAGCCTTCGTCATCAGCAACCGTTGCCATGAAGGGCGCTATGTGGATGAGATGTGGTTCCTGCCGAATGCGGTTGGCAATGCCCAGCGGCAGGTTGTTCTCTGCTTCGTGCGCCAACAAGGACGGTTCGGCAGCCGCCAAGAAGTCATCGACGTGTATATATTCAGTGAGGCGCATAGCAATTCTTCCTTAAAAACGGTACACTGCCTGATAGTTGTTTACAAAGTGTGCCACGCTCGGCACAAGGAATCAATATTCGTGTATGTTTCCAGCAGCGCCGCCTCAACCGCCTGAACCACCTGAACCCGCGCTTTACATCAACCGCGAGCTAAGCTGGCTGGAGTTTAACCGCCGCTGCTTGCTAGAAGCCTTTAACCCTGAGCTGCCCTTGCTAGAGCGCGTGCGCTTCCTCTCGATTTTTAGCAATAACCTTGACGAATTTTACATGGTGCGCGTCTCAGGCTTGAAAGATCAGGTGGCACACGGCATTTACGACCCACCGCCTGATGGCTTGACGCCGCAAGCACAGTTGGCTGCCATCCGCGAGAAGGTGCTGCCCATGCTGCACCAGAAGCGCGACCATTTATCAGGTGAACTGCTGCCGCGCCTTGCTGAAGTCGGTGTGCAAGTGCTGGATTACACCGCGCTGGATGAGGCAGATCAGAAAGCCATGCGCCGCTACTTTGAGGTGGAGATTTTCCCCGTCCTGACGCCGCTTGCCGTTGATCCGGGCAGACCGTTCCCGCATATCTCCAACCTGAGCCTTAATCTGGCGGTGATGCTGGCGGATGCTTACGGCGTGGAGCGTTTTGCGCGTGTGAAAGTGCCGAACACTTTCCCGCGCCTGATCGCGCTCAACGAGGTGCATAAACTATATGGATCGGCGCATGATCCGTTAGTGCATCGCTTTGTGTGGCTGGAACAGGTGATCGCTGCCAATCTCGATCTACTCTTCCATGGAATGCACGTCTTGGCGGCAAGCGCGTTCCGCGTCACACGCAATAACGATATTGAGATTGCTGAAGAAGAGGCGAGTGATTTACTCGAATCGGTCGAGGAAGTGGTGCGCGCACGGCGCTTTGGTCCGATAGTGCGCCTAGATGTTGCCGATACGATGCCTGAATCGATCCGTAACTTGCTGCTCTACAACATGGAGATCACACCCGACGATCTGTATGTGCTGCGTGAGCCGCTAGGGATGCGCGATCTTGCCGAATTAGCAAACCTAGATTTGCCCACCCTTAAGCATACCCCCTATACACCTTCACGCCCTGCTAGTTTGCCAGCCGGCGGCGATATTTTCGCTGCCATTCGGCGCGGTGATATTTTGCTACATCACCCTTATGAGTCGTTCTCGCCCATTGTGGAGTTTTTCCAGCAGGCGGCGGAAGACCCAAATGTGCTTGCCATCAAATGTACACTCTACCGCATTGGCAGCAAGTCGCCCATTGTGGAGGCACTGCTGAACGCCATTGAGAATGGCAAGCAGGTGGCAGCGCTGGTGGAGCTGAAAGCGCGCTTTGATGAGGAAAACAACATCGGCTGGGCGCGTGCGCTGGAAAGCGCAGGTGTGCATGTGGTCTATGGGCTGGTTGGGCTGAAAACACACGCCAAAGTCTCGCTGGTCATTCGCAAAGAGCAAGACGGAATGCGCCGCTATGTGCATCTGAGCACAGGCAACTACAACGCAACCACAGCGCGCATCTACACCGATCTTGGCTTGCTGACCTGCGATCCGCATATTGGCGCGGATGCGACGCTGCTCTTTAACCGTCTGACGGGCTTCACCAACAACGCCATGTATCAAAAATTATTGGTGGCGCCTGAGCATTTGCGCTCTGCGATCTATGCGCTCATCCGCCGTGAAATTGAACACGCACGGGCAGGGCGCGAAGCACGTATGATCCTCAAAATGAACGCCTTAGTAGATCAGCGTATGGTCTCACTGCTCTATGAGGCAAGCCAAGCCGGCGTGCAAATTGATTTGATCGTGCGCGGCATTTGCTGCTTGCGTCCGGGCGTGGCAGGCGTCAGCGAAAACATCCGCGTGCGCTGCTTGATCGGGCGCTACCTTGAACATGCGCGCATTTACTACTTTGCCAATGGCGGCGCGGCAGAAATTTACTGCGGCAGCGCTGACCTGATGCCGCGCAACCTGGATCGGCGTGTGGAAACGTGGTTTCCCGTCCACGCACCCGAATTACAGCAACGCCTGCTTGATGAGATTCTCGCCATCGAGCTGGCGGATACAGCAAAGGCACGCCACCTGCTGCCTGACGGCAGCTATGAGCGCGTGCTGCCTGCTGAAGGCGAACCGCCGCTGGATGCCCAACGGTGGTTCATGGAACATGCGCGGGATCGGTGAAGGGCGGTTAGTTAGTCTACGTCGGGCAATGGGGTGAACACAACATTCTCATAGACTTCCGCGAGCGGTAGGTTGCAATCAAAAGTGGGCAGCGCTACAACCGATTCCAGCCCTTCGTGCAGGCTGTAGAGCCAGCGCTGATCGGGTTGCCGCACATACTGTTCAAGGCGCGCCGTCTCTTGGGCGATGAGCAAATAGGTCTGCACCGATTCAACCTGCTGATAGCGCCGAAACTTCTCGTTGCGGTCAAAGTGTTCGGTGGAAGGCGAAAGCACTTCAACGATCAGGGTTGGGTTGATGAGCGTATCTTCAGAGGCGTCCATAAAGCGCGGTTCGCCACACACCACAATCACATCGGGATAGGTGTATGAACGCTGCATCTTGACACGCAAATCGCTCTGATAGATTAAGCATCGGCGTGGGCGTAGTGTGTTCCGCAAACTGCCGGCAACATTGCCCGAGATCAAAGCGTGCCGTGCTGTGCCGCCGACCATATCATAAATCGCGCCGTCGTAGTATTCGTGCTTGGTGTCGCTAACGCGTTCAAAGGTCAGGTATTCTTCCTCTGACCAACTGTGGCTCGGTTTGGGCAAAGCAGACATCAAAAATCCCTCGCATACAAATAATTTAATTATAGCAGCTAAGATGGTGTAATGGACTGACTTTGAGCAAATACAAAAAACGGCGCAGAGTTCACTGTGCCGCATTTGTCATCTATGGTCTTTCTTGGAGATGAGGGGACTCGAACCCCTGACTTCCTGCTTGCAAAGCAGGCGCTCTCCCAGCTGAGCTACATCCCCTAAACCAGCCGCACAAGTGTGGCTGTGTGGGTCAGGCACGACTCGAACGTGCGACCTCTCGGTTATCAGCCGAGTGCTCTAACCAGCTGAGCTACTGACCCATCGCTCAAGGTGTGTGGTAAGCGCTCGGCGCTGCCCCTTAACCCTTGAACCGTGACAAGAAACGCTGGTATAGAGCAGGTCGGGCGGACATCCCTTGCGAGATGCTCAACCAGAGTGCGGCACACATATTACAGAA
>DAOUBW010000034.1:0-63442 GCA_034432555.1 Anaerolineae bacterium | reverse complement strand
CGGCTCATGAATGCACCTCCAAAGGTTCGTGTTTGATCTGGCAAACGCCCGCCGCGCAGCGCTTTTCGGTAATGTGCGCGAGGTATTCCTCGCGGAAGTAGCGCAGCGTGCTGATGACAGGGTTCGGCGCCGCCTGACCGAGTCCGCAGAGGCTGGTGTGTTTGACCATATCGCAGAGCGACTCCAACAAGGCAAGATCATCAAGCGTGGCGCGCCCTTCACTGATCTTGCAGAGCAGATCGTACATCTGCGCGGTGCCAACGCGGCATGGCACGCACTTGCCGCACGATTCCGCCATGCTAAATTCCATGAAGTATTTCGCCACGTCCACCATGCAGCTTGTCTCGTCCATCACGATCATGCCGCCCGATCCCATAATCGAGCCGATGCTTGCCAAAGACTCATAGTCCACAGGCATATCAAGGTATTGTTCAGGAATACAGCCGCCGCTGGGTCCGCCAGTCTGGACTGCCTTAAATTTCTTGCCATCAGGAATGCCGCCGCCGATCTCGAAGATGATCTCGCGCAGCGTGATGCCCATCGGCACTTCGATCAAGCCGGTGTTGTTAATGCGTCCGCTCAGGGCAAAGACCTTCGTACCCTTGCTCTTTTCGGTGCCAATCTGGGCGAACCACTCGCCGCCATGTTGGATAATTGGGACGATGTTCGCCGTCGTCTCCACATTGTTGATGAGCGTTGGCTTGCCCCACAAACCCGACTCAGCCGGGTAGGGTGGGCGTGGGCGCGGTGTACCGCGTCCGCCTTCGATACTGGCAATCAGGGCGGTTTCTTCACCGCAGACGAAGGCGCCCGCGCCCAGCCGAATCTCCACATTAAAGCTGAAGGGTGTGCCGGCGATATTGCTGCCGAGCAAGTTCTGCTTCTGGACTTGCTTGATGGCGTTCTGTAAACGTTTGACTGCCAGAGGATATTCGGCGCGCACATAGATGTAGCCATGCGAAGCGCCCACCGCATAGGCGGCAAGCGTCATGCCTTCTAGCACGCGGAATGGATAATCTTCCATGAGCGAACGATCCATGAAAGCGCCCGGATCACCTTCATCGCCATTGACCACGACGTATTTCGGCGTCTGCGGCGCTTTGGCAACCGTACTCCACTTTAAGCCCGTGGGATAGCCCGCGCCGCCGCGCCCGCGCAGGCTGCTTTTCACAATCTCTTGCAGCACTTCGCTAGAGGTTTTGTGAGAAAGGACATCTAACAGCGCACGGTAGCCGCCCACTGCGATGTAGCTGTTCAAGTCGTTCGGATCGAGCAAGCCAGCGATCTGGGTCGCAATGCGAACTTGGCGGGCGAAGAAGGGCATGGTGTTGGGCAGTTGGAGGCGCTCAGGTGGTTGGCTATCCAGTGTCTCGATGACGGCTGGCGCATCTTCCGGCGTTAGGTGTTGGTAAACCACCTTGCCCTGATCGAGTGCCGCCATCGGACCGCGAGCGCACAGCCCTTGGCAGCCGCCTTGCCGCACTTCACAGGTTGCCTCCAAGCCGCGTGCCTTCAATTCGGCTTGCAGTGCCTTCACCACGTCCTCACTGCGGCTGGATTGGCAGGCGGTGCCGCTGCATACATAGAGAACATGCTTCAAGCCCGCTTCGGCGGCGTGGTGTTCTTCGGTAATCCTTTGCAGGTCTTCAAGGTGCATGATCAATTCTCCTCGCGGACGGGCGTCCGCCATGCGGCAACTTTTTCGACGATTGCCTCTGGTGGCAGTTTGCCAAATGTTTCTTCATCCAGCACCACCACAGGTGCCAGACCGCAGGCGCCTACGCAGCGGGCTACCATCAACGAGACTTTCTTATCAGGCGTGGTCTGATCGGGTTTGATCTCAAGGGAGGCTTCAAGGCTACTCAGAATAGCAGGCGCGCCCTTGATGTAGCACGCCGTGCCAAGGCACACAATGCAGGTATGCTCACCGGCGGGCTTCATCTTGAACAGGTTATAGAAGGTGGCAACGCCGTAAATCTGGCTGAACGGCACCCGCAGCGAGCGCGCCACATAGCGCAGCCCTGCCATATCCAGAAAGCCAAAAGCCTCTTGCACGGTGTGCAGGGTTTCAATCAAACCGCTGGCGTTATAGCCGTGGCGGCGCATGGTGGCGTTCACGATGCGCCAGCGTTTGTCCTCAGAGGGCGCAGGGATCGGTTTCGCGCTTAGCATCCGTGGGCGTCCTTTCAAAAAATAGTCTAAACATGCAAAACGATCATTTTAACGATACCCGTCCAAGACGTTTCTCAACGCTGACAAGTGTCTGTTTTTTTAGCGCGGAATGTCACAAGTTTTGGAGAAATGGGGCAAAGAGCGCGTCTGAGGAAGGCATCGCTTGCTTTTTTGTGCGCCTTATGTGTAGACTCGCAGGATGACCAGCCAACACGAACGCCTAGCGGCATTCATTATCCGCCTTGCCGAAACGCCAACGGATGCCGATGCTTATAATCCATTCGGTGCGGGCGATAACCTGTATAATGCGCTGCGCCGCGCCAATCTGCGCCGCTATTTGAGCCTTTTGCTTGAAACGCCGCCTGCTGTCGCCCTGATTGGCGAAGCGCCGGGCTATCGTGGAATGCGGTTAAGTGGGGTGCCATTTGCCAGCCGCCGTTTGCTGCTGGACGGCGTGCCAGCTTTAGGGCATCTGGGCATAGCGCGTGGCTATCAGGATGTGCCTGAGCCAACCTGGGAGAAGATCAACACCGAGCCAAGCGCCACGATTTTCTGGAATGCGCTGGCAGACTTGGGCGTGCTGCCTTTGGTGTGGAGCGCCTTCCCATTTCATCCACACCAGACAGGCAAGCCACATACCAACCGCGCACCACGTCCTGCCGAACGCCGCCTAGGTGCGCCGCTCCTTAGAGAATTACTGATGCTCTTTCAGCCCAACCAGATTATCGCGGTGGGCAACGTGGCACATCGCAGCCTGTACGAACTAGGCTATGCCTGCCCTAAAGTGCGCCATCCATCGCATGGCGGCAAAAACGACTTTGTGGCAGGCTTGCGGCTGCACCTGCAATCTTAGTTAGCAGGAACGCTCTGTGCGCTGTGTTGTAAATAGCCGCGCAAGCCACTGACATCTACGGTGGCGATGTGCGAGCGCTCTAAGGTGATCAAGCCTGCCTCGCGCAGCGCATCCATCACAGCGTGTGCTGCCGTGCGTGTAACGCCAGAGAGCGCCGCCAGATCGTCCGCGCTAAGGCGCACCCCAAAACGTGCGCCTTCAGCCGTGTTGGATTGATAATGGTTGGCGATGGTCACCAGCAGCCGCGCAATCTTCTGCTCGGGGCTGCGTACCACAGTCTGCTCAACTGCGGACTCGGCAAAGCGCATCCTACGGCTGACCGTGACCAACAGTTTGATGGCAACCATCGTTTGGCGCTCTAGAAAGCGGAAGAAGGTTGGGCGCGTCAGCAACAGCAAATCGCTGTGTTCAAGGGCAACTGCCTCGCCGGAGCGCGGCAAGCCGTCCAGCAGGGAGAATTCGCCAAAATAGTGTTCAGCATGGAAGATGTCCGTGTAGGTGATCTCATTTTGCCTGCCGAAAGAGGTAATTTGCACACTGCCCGATTTGACAATGTACAGCGTGTTGGTGGTGCTGCCCTGCTGGAACAGCACTTGCCCGCGCCGAAAGTCTTGCAGGATGAATTCTGCCGCCAGTGCATCAAGCTCATCTTCGTTTAGTTGGGCAAAGAGCGAGACATTCCGTAATAAATAGACGTAACTCATTTTTCACCTCCCATGCTAAAAGGGATCGTGCTTCACTTTACAGTGTAATGGGAAACGCCGCAGCGGTCTAGTGGGCAAAAGGGTGGAAAAATGGGCAAAAAGCGTCAGGCTGCAAGCACAGTGTGAGGGTGTTTACCAAGAGCGGGTAAGGGGATTCGAACCCCTGACATTATGCTTGGGAAGCATACGTTCTACCACTGAACTATACCCGCCGATATGTTACCATTATAGGCAGCTACCCATGAAACGTCAAGTGAGGAAACACCCCCATGACTTCAAGACAACCCGCCCGCCGCGAACAACTCGGACTCATCGCCCTTGTGGGCGGCGGCATTCTAATCGTTGCCATCATCGTTGTGGTTGCCATGCTTCAGGCAAACGCACCCGTCGCGCCTAGCCTGCCGCCCAGCGTGGCGCAAGGGCAATTTGCCGATAGCGGCTTGCCGATGCTTGGCAGCCCCGATGCCCCCGTGCTGTTGATGGAGTTCTCCAATTTTTCCTGCCCCGGCTGCGCCCAGTATCACCCTGAGGTAAAGCGGCTTATCGAGCGGCATGTGAATAGCGGTGCCGCCGCCCTCATCTTCGCGCCGATGATCTTTGGCGTTGGTGAGGACCCGTCTTACATCGCGGCGCAAGCGGCGCTGTGCGCCGAACAGCAGGGCAAATTCTGGCAGATGAGCGACGCCCTCTTCGAGATTCACACCTTGCGCGGCAGCCGTAGCTTCACCCAATCCAATGTGACGCAGGCTGCCCGCGATCTAAGTCTGGATGATGCCGCCTTTGCCGATTGCCTTGCCAGTGCCGAGATACCGCTGGCACTGCGAAGTGCAGCCGCCATTTTTGAGGCGGTGGGCGGGCAATATACACCCTCGCTCATCTACTCGCGGGATGGCGGCAGGTCCTGGAATTGGTTCGTCCAGCCCGACGGGCGCCGCTACGACTCGCAAGTGCCGCTGAGCGCCGTTGATCAGGTGGTTGGGCAGCGCTAGAACTGGACTGCCTCCATGCAGTTGCGGTTGCCCGCCACCACTTTCCGCACGCCGCGCAGCCATGCGCCCTGCACGAACTTTAGGCACAGATCAAAACGCTGTGCTTGAAGTTCGGCATCATCCACGTTTGGCGCGGCGTAGCGCTCATAAAGCACATAGCCGCTCTGCAATTTTTCGCTCGCCACCTCATAGACGCGGCAGGCTGCCGTGTGCGGATCGTTGATCGGCGTCACGCTGCACGTCGGACGATCCTGCTCCAACCGCGAGATGAGCATCAACACCTTTGGATTGCTGATCACATCTTGGGCAGTTGCGGCTGGCGTCAGATCAATGACTGCCTTGGAGAGGAAAGTCTGCCGTTGTTCAAGGTGCTGCACGCCGAGTTTATCCCGAATCAGGTCGGCATATTCGCCCTGAATGCTGCCCGTCCAGACGTTATCATGCAGCGCGCCTTTATAGAAATGAATGCCTGCCTGATCGTGGCGGAAAAAGGTCATCTCAGCGGTGAAGACCTGATAGCCTTCGCGCAGCCCTTCAAACAGATACACCGATTTGCCCGCGCCGCTGCCGCCGCCCACAATGAGCAGTTCGTTGCGCTCAGGGTGATAAAACGACGAGGCGTGCATACTGAGGATGCCGTGAAAGCGCTGCAAGGCTGCCAGCGAATAGCGAAAGAACAAGCCCATGTTGCCGAAGATGCTATAGCGCCGATCAATAACCGTCTGTTCAAGGGTGCTTAAATCGCCGCTGATCCACAAACGGCGCGGCGTCACATGAACGCTTAGCGGCTGGTGCGGCACATCCAGAATCACGATTTCTGCATCGGCGGGTGCCTCAGCAGGTGCCTCAACGACGGTGTAGTAGTTGGTCAGCAGGGATTGCACATCGCGTGTGCCGAAGTATTCCTCAGCGTGAACCAACCACGCCGCATTGGTCGTGATTTGGAAAATGCCTTCCACAATTTGGAGTTTGCGCTGATGGAGTGCTTGTGTAGGTGTGTGCATGGCTCTTTATCTCGATTGCTGCTTGTGCGGCTGAACGCACAAAAAAGGCTCTGCGCCAATTCTAGCGCAAAGCCTTTCGCTTTTGAAAGATGATAGGGCGCGTTTAGCCCACCTTAACGCACATCTATGGGCAGCACCCAGCTCACCACGCGCCCTGTGCTGCTGCTCTGCGCGCAGATGGTGATCAGTTGCTGACCGGGCGGCAGATTCTCAAAGCGCATCTCATAGCCGCTGTTCGTATGTGTAGTGTTCAGCCCATAGGTAGCTCTGAAGGCATCCAACACATCCAGGCGCGCCTGATTAGGAATGCTGACCGCCAAAATGCGCCCGCTTTGGCTGGAGCAGCTATTGCCCTCAAAGGCGGTGATGCTGCTGATGCCGGCGCCGTCGCTGCTGGCGCTGCGGCTGCCATCGAACGACCACCCTACGATGCTGAAGGTTTTCTCGACCACCAACGCATTGATGCGCGTATCAATCTGCGCGGCACTTGGTTGGTCAACCCACAGGCGCAGGCTCTCAAAGCGCACCTGTGCGCCGCCACTAACGTTAACCAGTCGATCGGTCACCCAGCCGTAGAGCGTTTCGCCGTTCGGGCGCCGAATGGCGACGTTCAACCAAAGCTGATTCGCCTCATCCCTGAAGGGATTGTTATCGCTGATCATAAAATCGCTCTGGGCAAGGATAGTGACCTCTGTGCCATTGGGAATGGCGACCAACACATCGTAAAGGGATGACGGTCCGCGCCGTACATTGACGTTGCCCGAGCTTCTGATGAAGCCCGTCAAGCCCACCCGATCATCAATGGGCGGGATGGGCGTCGGTGTGGCGCTTGGTGTTACTGTTGGGGTGGGCGTGTGGGTCGGTGTGGCAGTCGGTGTGGCAGTCGGTGTGGCGCTCGGTGTGATTGTAGGGGTGGGTGTATGGGTCGGTGTGGCAGTCGGTGTGGCGCTCGGCGTAAAGGTTGCAGTGGGCGTTGGCGTGCGGGTGGCTAGAGTCGCCGTCGCCGTTAAATCCATGCTGATGCGCGTCAGGGCGATGGATTGAATGGTCGCTTCAGCGTTCAGGGTTGCCGCCTGATTGGTGACTTGGGCAATGGCAGTTTGCGCCTGCTCAGTTTGGAGTGCCTGCACGGTTTGCGCTTGCAGGGTCAGTTGTGCTTGCGCCGTCTCAGCGGCGATGGCAAGGCGCGCCTCACTGGTCTGGGTGAGGTCAGGGGTAGGCGTAATGGTCGGTACAATGATGATCATGCCCGTCTCGGTAGGCGTCTCTGTAGGCACAGCGGACGATACCTCTGTGGCAGGCGGCGCATCGGTAGCGTCGGGCGCTGCTTCGGTGGGCGCTTCCGTCACGGTCAGGGGCGCATCGGTTGGCGCCTCTGTGGCTGGCGGTTCATCCGTCGCATCGGGATCGCTGGTCGGTTCGGGTGTGACTGGCACCACGACAATGCCGTCAGTGGGCGACTCTGTGGGCAGCAACGGCGCAGCAGCCGTTTGCGTAGCTATCAGCGAAAGCGCTACAGACGTGCCGAATTGAAGGGTTTGTTCGGCGGCAACTGCCGTCTCAGTTTGGTTGAGGGTTTCCTGATTGGATTGCGTCAGCAGCAGCGCAATCGCACCAATTGCCAAGATGATCAAGATCAAGCCCAAGAGCGCCACCAATGGAAAGGGGCGCCGCTCGCGTGGTGCGGGATCGGGATCGGCAGCCAGTGGCGTACCGCGGCGTGGCTTTTCTTCCGCCACAGTACCCCCTAACGGCGTAAGCCGCATTCGTTCGACTTCGGGCTGGGGTGCCTGCTGGGCAGGCACAGGCGTTGAAGGCGCCACAGGCAATGAAGGAATCTGCTTGGAAGTGAGTTGGAAAGTGAAGAAGCCCGTCGTCTTTTCCTTCTCCTCAACCATATCCGCCGCCGCTTTGAAATCACGCGCAAAGTGCGAGATGGTGTCGTAACGCTCGTCAGGGTCTTTGGCGATAGCGCGCCCAATCGCACGAGAAAGTGCTTCGGGTGTGCCAGCGCGCAAGGTATGGGCTGGGACAGGCACTTCGTTGATATGTTTGTGCATCAGCGCGTAGGGTGCATCCACCGGCACTTCAAAGGGCATTTTGCCCGTCACCAGTGTGTAGACAACCAAGCCGAGCGCGTATTGGTCTACTTTGGGTGTGAGCGTCTCGCCGCGCCACTGTTCGGGCGCCATGTAAGCAACCGTCCCCATCGAAGTGCCGGGCATCGTCACCTGAGAGGCAATATCCAGCGGCTTAGCAATGCCAAAATCCACCAGATAGGGCGTGCCGTTCTCATCAAACATGATGTTACTTGGCTTGATATCGCGGTGGATAATGTTCTGGCGGTGCGCGTAGTCCAGCGCGCTGCCGATCTTGGTGAGCATATCGGCAATTTCGTTGAGCGAGAGCAACTGCGCGCTCGTTTCACGCCGCTCACGGACGCGATCACCCAGTGATCCGCCGCGCAGCAGGCGCATCGCCATGTAATTGACGCCCATCTGTGTACCGTAGGTGTAAATCGCCACGATATGCGGATGATCCATTGAGGCGGCAATTTGCGCTTCACGGGTAAAGCGCTCAACGAAACCATCTTCCATGTTGAATTGCTGCGCCAGCACCTTAACCGCCACGTTACGCTTAAGGTTTGCCTGATAGCCGAGGTAGACCTCCGCCATGCCGCCGCGCCCGATGATTTCTTTCAGTTCGTATTCACCGAGCTTTTGCCCCACTAAATTACGGTTGTTCATGTACATTAGGTTTACCCTGGGCGTTTGATTACCTGAATCGTTTGCCGTTTTACTGAATTCTAACCGACAATTGTAAATGATCTCTGCACAAGAAAGCGAGACCTGATTATGCCGCTTAAGATTAACATGCTGACGCTCGGTTTGGCACAGACCAATTGCTTTATCGTTGGTGATGAGGCGACCAAAACTGCCATCCTGATTGATGCGCCAGATAACGCGCCTATTATACTCAACAATTTGGAACGGGAAGGCTGGCAATTGGTTGGCATTCTTGCCACACACGCCCACTGGGATCACGTGCGCGCTGTGCGCGGCGTGAAAGAAGCCACTGGCGCGCCGTTCTACCTGCACGCGGACGACCTGCCGCTGCTGGAGACCATGCCTACCCGCGTCAAGCAACTGAGCGGACAAGACGAACTACCCGCGCCGCCGCCGGATGTGTTGGTGACGGCGGGCAGCACGCTTGAATTTCCCGCCGTGCGCTTTGAAGTGCGCTTCACACCCGGTCACACGCACGGTCATGTCAGCTACATCCTACACGAAGGCGCAGTTGCCTTCAGCGGCGATTGCCTTTTTGAAGGCAGCATCGGGCGCACTGACCTACCCGGCGCCGATTTCGGCACGCTGATGGAGTCGATCTTCAATCAACTGCTCAGCTTGCCTGATGATTATACCGTAGCTTGCGGGCATGGGCGCACGACCACCATCGCTCAGGAGCGCCACACCAACCCTTTTATCTTGGATTGGTTAGCGCGGCGTGGCGGCGAACGCTGAGGCGCACCGTTTGCACAGCCTTTTGGCGCGACTGCCACACCTTCACTGCCTGCTTGATCTCGGCTGTGGCACCTGCGCCGAATTCCCAGTCTACTTTGCGGCAGGCGCACGGCACGTTTATGGCGCAGATTGGGATCGGTTGGCGCTGCGGGCTGCCCAGCGCGCGCAGCGGCTGCGTCAGGCTGCGCGGCTGCACCTGATCTACGCCGATCTGCGCGAGGTTGCTTTTGCGCCGCACGCCTTCGACGCTATCCTGATCCGCCATCCCGATATAGACCGTGCGCCTTCGGTTTGGCAGACCGCCGTAGGGCGCTTGCCGCGCTGGTTAAAGCCACACGGCAGGCTGCTCGTCACCACCTACAGCCTATCCGAGCTGGCACACATGCGCGCCGTGTGTGCAGCAAGCGCTGCGCTGCGCGCCGTGCCGCTCGATGAACATCTATTGGCGGCAGCGGCGCTCTCCGGGCGCGATTCCTACGCGCTGTGCTACGCACTCAGCACATGATACCCACGCGGGCGCAGAAGGTTGGACGCAGATCAATAGCGGTCTGCGCTTGCACGGCACTGAACAATTGAAAAGGCGTGCCGACGCCGAGTCTCACTTGCTGCACATAGGCACTCAGCCCTGACAAGAGCGGACCATCGCCGATCTGTTCGCCAAGCTGCCGCAGAAAGACTGCGCCGCCGCCATAGACCGTACTCATGTAATCGTTAAAGTCGCGGAAGTCATCCAGGGCGGTGTTGATTGGGCGCGCCGTCGTGATGCGGTTGTACCACGTCAGCACGTGCGACCAATATTCCTCAGCGGCGTTTGGGCTGCCATAGGCGGTGTATTTGTAGAACAGGTAGGCGGCAACTTGCGTCAGGCTTTCATCCAGCCAGGCGTGCCGCAGCGTATCGTTACCGGCGATGCCATAGAACCACTGGTGCGCCACCTCATGGGCAGTGATGAAACGCCGATAAATGTAGGTGCGGTCGTTATTCACGAAAATCAGCGTCGGATATTCCTCACCGCCACTAGGGAAGCGCATGGCGATCACGCTCAATTCGGCGTAGGGATAAGGGCTGATCACGCGGTCGAAATAGTTAAAGGCGGCAACGCTAATTTGGGCAATCTCCTGCGCGCCAATCGGATCGCCGCTGTACAGCACGCGGATCGGCACGTTAGCGCCTGCCGCCTCGATCACGTTCCAACCGCGCACCTGCACCAGCACGAAATTCCGCACGGGCCCCGTCACGATGGTGTAGGTTGTCGTGCCATCGCCGTTATCTTCCGCGCCTTTCAGCGAGCCGACGAACCACGTGCCATAGCGATTGGGCGCTCGCACGCGCACCGCATACAACGCCGATTCGGTGTAGGCATAATCCAAGCCTTTGGTTGCTACATCCTGCCGCCAGCCTGATGAATCGTAGACGGCGACCATGGGCAACGGCTCACTGACGTAGAAGAAACTGCTGTTGGCAGGGATGCTGATGGTGTAGTCGAACTCGAAGGTTGCTGTGCCATTCGGCGGCAGCGGCGCAGGCAGCCCAACTGCGTAAACAGTCGCGTTTGCATCGCGCACCTGCCCACTGATCGGCGCACCGTTCAGGCTGAGGGCGCTCACGCGCATTTGGCGCGCCTGATGCACAGGATGGTTCGGATAGAGGCGGAAGATCACCTCGTTTTGCGGCACGCCGCTTGCGTTCACGTAGATCACACGCGCTTTGCCCGTCAGCACGCCGCGCTGATGATCCACATCCAGCGCCAACAGATAGCGCGTGCGGCTGCTGAAAGCGCTTGCCAAGCCCGCAAAGCCTGCTCTTGCCCAAATTGGATCGGTTAAAAGTGCCTCGTCGGGCAGGTTGGGCAGCCCTGCGGCGCGGATCGGTGCAGGCAGTGAAGCAGCCAACAGCGCACAGCTGATTATCAAGACGATGAAACGTCGCATATCAAGCCCTCATCGGATTGCCGTTGCTACAGCAGTACAGGCGAGAGTCACCACGCCCAAGGCGAGGTTAAGTGCGGTAAGGCGCTGCTCACGCTGGCGCAAGCGTGCCGCTTCGCCGTTATCTTTGCCGCGTTGCGCCAAGAGTGCCGCACGCTCTAGGGCAGGCAGCACACCGAACTGCATCAGCGCACCGACGCCAATCATGCCGAAGACGGCAATATGCTTGATCAGCATCGCCCGTGACCAATCGTTCTCGAACTGCAAGAAGCCTGTGTAGTGCGGACTGGCGCTCATCTGGAATAAGCCGGTGGTCAGCAGCACTAACAAACTGAGGTTTGCCACCACCTGAAAGCGTTTCCGCAAGCGATCCAGCAGGCTGAGCAGCGCGGCGCTGCCTTCGCTGCGCGCCAAGAGTGCGCGTGCAGTTGGCATGATGATCAGCGAGAGCAGCAGCAAGCCGCCCAGCCATGCAACGGTTGCCAGCAGGTGCAAAAAGAGGCTGAGTGTAAGCAGCCAGTCGGTGACCATGTGCCTTTACCCAACTGTGTAGACGATGGACGTGATTGTGGCACTGATGCGGCGGCGTTGTCAAATGGACTGTCGATCTCTAGTGCATCCGTCCGCACATGGCAAAAGGGATCCTAGGGCAGGTTGACATTCCCCGCCTTTCTTCTTATGCTTTAGCAGAGTGTGGCGGCTGTTTGCCCGACGCACACCATCAGCACGACATACGACAAGCAGATAAGATTTTTGCGGCATGATCACAGAGCGTTACGAAACTTTTGAAATAATTGGGCAAGGCGGCATGGGCATTGTCTACCGCGCCTACGACCGCCTGACGCGCACGCCCGTCGCGCTCAAAGCCATCGCCGCCCTCAGCCCGCGCCTTGCCCCAGCCGCACGTGATGCACTCGGCACCGATCTCAACCTTGCGCTCTCCCACGAGTTCCAACTGCTGGCAACCATGCGCCATCCGCACGTGATCAGCGTGTTGGACTACGGCTTTGGTCAAGATCAGCGCCCATTCTTCACAATGGAACTCTTAACCAACGCGCAGAGCATCCTCAGCGCGGCGCGCCGCCTGCCCTTTGCCGATCAGGTGCGGCTGCTTGGGCAGACCTTGCAAGCGCTGAGCTACCTACATCGGCGCGGCGTGCTGCACCGCGATCTGAAGCCTGCCAACATCCTGATTGACGCACGCGGGCAGGCAAAAGTGCTGGATTTCGGCTTGGCAGCGTTGGTAGACCGTGTAGAAGGCGCAGCTGGCACACTCGGCTACATCGCGCCGGAGGTTTTTCAAGGTGGCAAGGCAACCGCCGCCGCCGATCTGTACGCTCTCGGCGTGATCGCCTTTGAGGTGTTCAGCGGCGCACCTTTTTTCGATCCCAACAAGCCAACCACTTCGTGGGTTAATCGGCTGACCACCTACCGCGAGCCTGAGGTTGGTAGCCTGCCCGTGCCAGAGGCTATGCGCGCCGTGCTGCTGCGCCTGATGGCGGCTGAGCCTGCGGCGCGCTATGCCGATGCACACAGCGCCCTTGAGTCGCTCTACGCGGCGGCAGAGCTGCCACTGCCACACGAGAACGCGCCGATCCGTGAAGGCTTTTTGCAGAGTGCGCGCTTTGTGGAGCGTGAGGCAGAGATCAGGCTTTTCACGAATGCACTGGAGAACTTGCTCAAAGGGGAAGGCAGCACATGGCTGGTGGGCGGCGAGAGCGGCGTCGGGAAATCGCGCTTGGTGCGTGAGGTGCGCGCTCATGCCCTTGTGCGCGGCGTGCCGACGGCGGTTGGGCAAGCTGAGCTGCAAAACGGCGCGCCATTTCAGGCATGGCAGCCTATCTTGAAGGTCTTGGCGCTCAAGGCGCACCCTTCAGCACACCAGCTTGGCGTGCTGCGCGCTGTGGTGCCAGACCTTGCCGATTGGTCGCAGCAAGCCGCCGAAACGCCGCAACCGTTGCCGCCTTCCGCTGCCCAAGACCGCTTCTTTATGGCGGTCGGCGCGCTGTGCGAGCAGCACGCCTCGCCGTTGCTCATCGTGCTGGAAGACTTTCATCAAGCGGATAGCGATAGCCTTGCCCTGCTTGGCTGGCTGACGCGCCTTAAGCTGCCGAACCTGCTCATCATCGCCACCTACCGCGATGATGAAGCGCCGCACCTCGCCGAAGGGCTTCCGCAAGCCTATCCGCTGCGCCTTGTGCGCCTGTCTGAGGAAGGCGTGCGCCAACTGAGCAGCTCCATTGTTGGGCAGTTGCCGCCGTCCCTCATTCAAACGCTGTGGCGCGAGACGGAAGGCAACGCCTTCTTCCTTGTGGAGACCATCCGCACGCTTGCCGAAGAAGTCGGCTATCTGGCGCATGTGAGCAGCGCGACCATGCCTGATCAGCTTGAGACGGACGCCGTGCGGCACATTGTGGCGAAGCGTTTGGCGCGTGTGCCAGCGGCGGCGCGCCACATGGTGGATGTGGCAGCCATCGGCGGACGTTGGCTGAACTTGCCCTTGCTGGCTGAGGTTGGCATTGCAGCGTGTGAACAGCTGATCGAGCGCTGTGCCGAATTTGCCATTTTTGAGGTGAGCGAAGGGCGCTGGCGCTTCAGCCACGATAAGCTGCGTGAAGGCGTCTTGGCGGGACTTGCGCCAGATCAGCGCCGCAGGCTGCATCAGCAGGTTGGCGAGGCGCTTGAACGGCTCACCAACGCTGATCCGCTACCGCCTGTCGTCGAATTGGCATACCATTTTGCCCAGAGCGGCGATGAAAGCCGTGAGCAGCGCTACGCCGCGTTGGCTGCCCGCCAAGCCGCTGATCAGTTTGCCAACAGCACCGCATTAGGCTACATCGCCCGTGCGCTGGCACTGACGCCTGATGATCAGCACGAAGCCCGCTATGATCTGCTGCTGCTGCGCGAGAGTGTTTATAACCTGCAAGGTGAACGGTCACTGCAAGCGGTGGATCAAGATGCCCTTGCCGCCCTCGCCGAGCAGATCGGCAGCCCGCTGCTTCAGGCAGAGGTTGCCGTGCGGCGCACAAACCTTTACGAAGTGACAGGGCGTTTTCAAGTGGCGCGCCAACAAGGCGAAACCGCCATCGCCTTGGCACAGGTTGCCCACGCACCACACCTTGAGGCAGAGGCGCGCTTCCGCTTAGGGCGCACCTACCGCCGTCTGCGCCAGTTAGAGCAATCCATAGAGCAGCTTCAGCAAAGCGTGGCGCTCTGCCGCCAGCATGGCTTGGCTGCCCTAGAGAGCGACGCGCTGCGCGCCACTGGCTTCACCCTCTCCGAGATGCGTCGCTATCAAGAAGCACGGACGCACCTTGAGGCAGCCCTCGCCCTTGCCATCCGCCTCGGGCATCGCATTTCGCAAGGGCTGACCAACATCGCCCTAGCCGAGACGCTGAACAGGCTAGGTGAGCTGGAGAGCGCCCGCCGCTGCGCAGATGAAGGCTTGCGGCTGTGCCAGCAAACAGGCGATAGGTGGGGCGAGAGCTGGGCATATGCCAACGTCGGCGTGATCTTTGCTGTGCGTGGGCAGCTTAGCGAGGCATTGGCAGCTTTTCAGCAGTCTGAGGTGCTTGCCGAAGCCGCACAAGAGATCGGCATACGGATAATGGTCTGGGTTGCCATCTCCGATATTTATCGGATTTGCGGCGCGCTGCCTGAAGCGCTAAGCACCTACCAAAAATCGCAGCAGCTTGCCGCGGCGCACGAGATCGCCGTGCCGAACTTTATACACCTGAACATTGCCCTTACCTACGCTGATCAAGGGCGGGCGGATGAAGCGCACGCCATTATTGCACTCATCGGCAGCGCGCTGACCAACGATCCACTTTTTCAGCTTGTGTTAGGGCATGTTTACCGTGCAGCGGGCGCTTACCAAAAGGCACGCGCTGCCTACGCCCAGTGCGTGTTGTTGGCGCAGGCAGACGAAGCACGCATCCTGGTGTTAGAAGCGCAGCTCAGCACGGCAGAGTGTTCTTTTCGGCAGGGCGATTTGGCACAGGCGGCACCGATTATCGAAGGGCTGCTGCCGCACTGGAATGCCAATCTCATCCACATGATGGAAGAACCCTTCTGCATCTATCTCGCAGTTTACGAGATGTTGGCGGCGTTGAAGCACCCCCAGTCGGCGGCAATTTTGGCGGAAGGCAAGGCGCTCTTGGCGCATTACATAGAAGGCTTGCACGAGCCTGCCCTCCGCCAGTCGCTTTTGCGGCGGCGCGTTGTGGTGGCGCTCAACAACATCGTGCAAGCCTGATAAGCGATCTTTAGCCGGCGGCGGGCGTGTCCGTCAAGCCGCCATTGGTCATGGCGCGTGCGTCCAGCGCCTTTTCTGCCGCCTCGTGCGTCATGTAGCCAAGCTCAACGACGACCTCAAGGATGCTCTTGTTGTCTGCCATCGCCTTCTTGACGACTTCCGCGCCCTTCTCATAGCCAATGATCGGGTTGAGCGCCGTCGCAAGGATGGCGTTCTTGGCAAGCCAGCCGGTCGCCTTTTCGCGGTTCACGGTGATGCCGCGCACGCACTTCTCGGTGAAGGCACGCACGGCGCCGATCATTACGTGCATTTCTTCAAAGAGGCAGTGCGCGATGATCGGCATCATCACATTGAGCTGAAGCTGACCCGCTTGGGCGGCGTAGGCAATGGTTGTATCATGCCCTAGCACGTAGAACATCGCCATGTTGAGCATTTCCGCCAGCACAGGATTGACCTTGCCCGGCATGATGGACGATCCGGGCTGCACAGGTTGCAGGCGAATCTCGTCCAAGCCGGTCGAAGGTCCTGAGCTGAGCAGGCGGAAATCGTTGGCGATGCGGATCAAATCTTGGGCAACGGTGCGGATGGCGCCGCTGAAAAAGACTGCATCCTGCATACTTGCCATGCTCTCGAACAGGTCATCGCTGGTTTGCAAGTCCATGCCCAAAAATTCGCCCAGCCGCTTGACCATACGGGCATGGTATTCGGGATGCGCGTTCAAGCCGGTGCCGGTGGCGGTGCCGCCGATGCCCAGCCGCTTCAGGCTTTCCGCCGCCACCAGCAGCTTCTCGATGTTGCGTTCAATGGTCTTGGCATAGCCGCCAAATTCTTGCCCCATACGGACAGGCACAGCATCTTGCAGGTGTGTGCGCCCGCTTTTGACCACATCATCGAATTCGGTTGCCTTCTCGCGCAGCGCGTTTTGCAGGTCGCGCAGCGTCTGCACCAGTTCATTTAAGCGCCACAGCGCACCAATGCGAATAGCGGTTGGGATGGTGTCGTTGGTGCTTTGCGCCATGTTCACATGGTCGTTGGAGCGCACGGGTTTGTCTTTGGCGGGCGCGCTGAGGGCATAGCCGAGTATCTCGTTGGCGCGGGCGGCGATCACCTCGTTGGTATTCATGTTGTGGCTGGTGCCGGCACCGGCTTGGAAGGGATCCACCACGAACTGATCATGCAGTTTGCCGTCCATAATCTCGGCGGCGGCGGCATCAATGGCTTGGGCAAGCTGCGGCTCTAGCAAGCCGAGCGCACCGTTCACGTTGGCGGCGGCGCGCTTGATGGCTGCCATAGACCAGATGAAGGCAGCGTAGGGCTTCAAGCCACTGACGGGGAAATTTTGCACGGCGCGCTGCGTCTGCACGCCGTAGTAGGCGTTGGCAGGCACTTGCAGTTCACCGAGTGAGTCTTTTTCGATACGAAAGGTCATGCGGAATGCTCCTGTTGTCTAAGTAAGTACACAAAAGGTTATGTTGGTTATTCTAGCGCGCAACGGGCAGCTTTCACACCCACATTGTCCAAGTTGGGCGTCCTGTGGCATAATAGCCCTTTGCCTATAAAAATTTTGCCAAGAAATTCGGAGAAAGAGCCGCTATGCCGCTGCGCCGCAATCCGCTGCTGTATGAGATCAATACTTGGGTATGGCTGAACGACCTCAGCCAACGCTATCAGCGCCCACTGACCCTAGAGACCGTACCTGATGAAGTCTTTGATGAACTTGCCGCCCTGCATATGGATGCCATCTGGTTGATGGGCATTTGGCAGCGCAGCCCACACGGGCGCGAAGTGGCACGCCACCTGAATTTTCTGCTGGAAGAATACCGCCGTGCGCTGCCCAGCGTCACCCAAGAGCAGATCATCGGCTCGCCCTATGCCGTCTACCGCTATGAGGTTGATCCGCACTACGGCGGGCGCGAGGCGTTGGCAGCCTTCCGCCAAAAGCTGGCAGCGCGCGGTATGAAGCTGATCCTAGACTATGTACCGAACCATGTAGCGATTGACCACGATTGGACAGTAGAAGCACCCGACGCGCTCATCCAAGTGAGCGCAGAACAGGCAGCCGCTCAGCCGAGCATGTATTTTGCCGCACCGCGCCCAGAGGCAACCGGACGCTATTTTGCGCATGGGCGCGATCCGTATTTCCCTGCTTGGTCGGATACGACACAAGTGGATGCCTTCGCGCCGCGTGCGCGCCAAGTGACCCTTGAGACGCTCAACACCATCGCCCAGCAGTGCGACGGTGTGCGCTGCGATATGGCAATGCTCTTGGTCAGCCGCATCTTCAGCAGCACCTGGCAGCGCCCTGAACTGCCCGCCCAAGAGTTCTGGGTAGAGGTGATCGGTGGCGTGCGCGCTCAGCACCCTGACTTTCTGTTCATGGCGGAGGTCTATTGGGATATGGAGGCGGATTTGCTGGCGCATGGCTTCGACTACGCCTATGACAAACGCCTGTACGACCGCCTGCTGCACGAATCACCTGCCGCCGTGCGCGATCATCTGACGGCGGCGCTCAGCTATCAACGGCACATGGTGCGCTTCACCGAAAATCACGACGAGGCGCGGGCAATGGCGAGTTTTGGGCGTGCGCGTGGGCAAATGGCGGCGTTGCTCTCTGCCACGCTGCCCGGCATGACGCTTTTCTACGAAGGGCAGTTTGAAGGACGACGCGTGAAGCTGCCCGTTCAGCTTGGCGCCCGTCCCTACGAGCCTGCCGACGGCGAGACAGTGGCATTCTACCAAGCGCTGCTGGCGGAAGTGAACGCCGATATTTACCATACAGGTGTTTTTACGCTGCTGGGCGTGTTGCCCTTGAATGGCGGCAGCCACACAGAGCCGCTGCTTGCCTATACGTGGGCGCAGGGCGCGGATCGGCGCCTTGTAGTGGTTAACCTGAGCCGTGAGAGCGCCGCGCAAGGACGCATCATGCTTGGTGATCCTGCCTTGGGCGGTGCGGCAGCATGGCGCTTTACAGATGCCTTCAATACGGCAGACTCATTCCTTGTGCCAGCCGACTCGCTGCTGACGGGCGGCTTATACGCCTCACTGCCGCCGAACGGCTATAAGGTCTATCATCTGACAGCCGCTGAGCGTTAGGTAGCTTTAGCGGCGCCATACACGCAACACTGCTTCGGAGACGCCATAAGGCGAAAGCTGCGCCGTCTCGATATGGTGCGGCACGGCGCGGTATGCCTCTGCGCGGGCAGCCAGCAATGACTCGATGTGCGCGGTGAGGTCGCCATTGGGCGGATTTGCCAACAGCGGGCGGTCGGTTTTGCCTGCCAGTCGGCGCGCCAATTGCTCAGCGGGCAGGTCAAGGCAGATCAGGCAGCCGGCGCGGGTAAGCGCTTCGCGGTTGGCGGCATCCAGCACCATGCCACCACCGGTCGCAATCACGTGATAGCGCCAATGTGCTGCAATTTCGGCGCATAGGTCGCGCTCCATTTGGCGAAAGGCTGCCTCGCCGTCCTCTGCGAAGATGGCGCTAACGCGCTTGCCGCAACGTGCCTCGATCACCTGATCGGTATCGGCAAACTGCCAGCCAATGCGTGCTGCCACCAGCCTCCCGATGGTCGTTTTGCCCGTCCCCATGAAGCCGCACAAGATGATGTTGCGAGACCTGCTCATAGCTGCCTTCGTGGTATGATACTTTGCGTGTATTATAATCGAAGCCGCCTACACGATGGAGTCCGGATATGGCTGACAGCCCCGACCTGAACGCTGCCCTAACCCTTGCCGAGCGCGCCGCCCGCCGCGCCGCCGCCCTGCTGCTAACCTACTTCCGCGATCCGAAATTAAAGGTGCAACAAAAAGGCGCTACCGATTTGGTGACAGAGGCTGACCGCCGTTCGGAACGGCTGATTGCCGAACTGCTGTTGAGTGCCTATCCCGATCACGCTTTGATCGGCGAAGAAGGCGGCGCGCAAGGCAACGCACAGGCTGCCTTCCGCTGGCACGTCGATCCGCTGGATGGCACCACCAACTTCACACGCGGCATTCCCTATTTTGCAGTGAGCATTGCCCTCAGCGATGCCAACAATTTGCCCTTGGTCGGCGTCGTCTATGATGTGGTGCATGACGAATGTTTCAAAGCGGTGCGCGGCGGCGGTGCGCGCTTAGGGCGTAAAAAGCTGCACGTCAGCAAGACGCGCAAGCTGGCAAGCGCCCTGTTGGCATCAGGCTTTCCGAGTGATAAGCGCGTGAACCCTGATAACAACACAGAAGAATGGGCGTGTTTTGTGCCGCGCACGCAATCGGTGCGGCGGATTGGCTCTGCGGCGTTAGAACTCTGCTATGTGGCAGCCGGGCGCTTAGATGGCTATTGGGAAGCGCGGGTGCATACGTGGGACGTACAAGCGGGCTTGCTGATGGTGGAAGAGAGCGGCGGCAAACTCACCAATTATCGCGGCAGGCAAGAAGGCGTCTACGATGGCGTGCAGATCGTCGCCAGCAATGGGCGCATTCACGAGGCAATGCTAGAGGTGCTGATCCTTGGCGATGCAGCACCACGTCCGCACGGCTGATCGGCACTGCGCTAGGCATCCTCTGCCAGCAGGCGGTGAATCTTGAGCGAGAGATGCACCGCCAAGCGCACATCGGGCTGATTCAAGTCCAGATCGAGGATTTCTTGAATGCGGTTCATGCGGTAAAAGAGCGTGTTGCGGTGGACGCTCAGCTTTTCGGCGGTTTGGGTGGCGTTGCCGTGCGCCTCAAAGAACGCCTCCAGCGTTTGGAGCAGGTCAGCGCGTTGGCGCTCATCGTGTTCCAGCAACTTGCCGATCATCTTATCGCGCAAGCCGATCAAATCACTGCGCAGATCGTCCCGCGCCAAAAGTGTGTAAATGCCGAGATCAGCCGTGTATAAGGGCTGCTGGGCGCGCAAACGGCGGGCGATTTTGGCGGCGTGGGCGGCGTCGCGGTAGCTGAGGCTCCACTTGGCAATGCGCTCTGCCACGCTGCCAATACCCACTGCCAGCTTGCTGCCTTTGTATTCACGGTGGGCAGCCTCCAGAACAGACTCGGCAAAGGCGCGAGCCTGTGCCACCAGCGCACGCGGATCAGCCGTGAAGAACAGGCGCAGTTCTTCCTCACGCAGATAGACCAATGCCTGAGCGTTTTTGCTGTGCAAGACGCTGTTGACGAGCGTTTCCAGCCGCCTGCCCGAAGGGCGCTTATCGCCGTGCCACATCATAACGATGGCGACGTGCGGCACGTTCATATCGTGGCGGAAGCGATCACCTTCGGCAAGGGCTTCCGCTTCACTGAGCGTGCCTGCCATCAGGTTGTGCAGAAAGTCGCCGCGCAGGCGCTTCTCTGCCTCGCTGATCGTCTTTTGGCGCGCCATCTCTAGGGCGCAAATGGTTGCGCCGTGCTGTAAGACCAAGCGATCCAGATCGGTAAAGGGCGTGCCGCGTGTGACGGCGGAAAGGTAGCCGCGCCCAACGCCTTGCGCCACGATGGGCGTCACCAAGCGCGCCAAGCCGTCGTTCCGCAGCGTTTGGGAATGGCTTATGGCAGTGTGGCGCGGCAAACGGTGGCGGTTGCTGAGCGCTTGCGGCAGTTTGGCGCGATCTTTGAGCAGGTCTAGCACGCTTTCCCAGTCATTGGCAAGGTCGGGCGCTGTGCTGTGCGTCTGCACGCGCAAATGTTTATCCTGCACGACAATGCCCTTATGCAGAAAGCTGCCCAGCGCCTGCACAATGCCTTCCAAGCCGACGTTTTCTGTGGCGATTCCGATCAACTGCTCATAGATTTGCGTGCTGCGGCGCTCAAAATGCCCATGCCGATCCAGCAGCAAGCCGATGATTAGGCGCTCAATATCGCGCAAGCGGCTGCCGTATGGCAAGGCGATCAAGGGCAGGTTTTCCGCCTCTGCAAGGGCGATCAGCAGTGGGTCAATCGGCGGCAACATGGCAAGGGCGGCAACATTGGCAGCGCGGCAGGCAGCCAAAAAGGCGCTTGGATTGAAGGGCTGCTCCGTAGGTGCTAAAAGCAGCAGCTCGTCGCCTTCAAGGTAGGGCAGCGGCACCTCCGCGTTGACGGTGATCACCCAGCGCACTAAATGCTCAACGGCACGCGGCGCAGCCACAATTTGCGCGTTCAGCGGAAGGGCAAGCCTGCAAATTTCAGCGACGCTAAGCGGCGCGGCTTCCATGACCATGATGCCATCCAAGGTAGATCAGTACAGGGCATAACTATAGCCTTACCGTCAGGCTTTGGCAAAAGGCACAAATATCGCTACAATCAGGCGCGCTTCATTAGGGAATGAGGATTGTTTGATTATGACACTGACGAAACGGTTGCGTATCATTACGCTTTTTTGCTTGATCGCGGCGCTGTTTGCCTCCAGCATGGCAGGGCAAGTGCAGGCACAGTTTACCATCACTGGCACAGTGACGGTTGATGAACTGTATGTGCGTTCAGCGGCATCGCGCAGCGGCGCTGTGCTGGATACACTGCGGGCAGGGCAGCGTGTCGAGATCAGCGGGCGGTCGTCCATTCGCGGCTGGGGCTACGGGCGCACTGAAGCAGGCGCGGTCGGCTGGGTTGCCCTGCAATATTTGGAGTTTCCCGCCAACGCCAACCTGAATGATCTGCCCATTGTGCCGCCGGATGCACCGACCAACGCGGCGGGCGGCGCGGGCGCACCAGCGGCACCACCAGCGGGCGGCGATTCGGGTGGTGGCGCGCCACCGCCGGCGGCACCGCCACCGGCTGCCAGTGGCGCAAACCTGCGCGGCTTTGAGCTGGGCGGGCAAGTGCAGGGCTTGAGTCCAGCGACGGTCAATGCCATGCGTCGCGCCGGCATGACGTGGATCAAGCGCCAGGCGAAAGAAGGCGACGGCGCAGCCTTTGGCTACATCAGCGAGGCGAAGGCGAACGGCTTCAAGATTCTGCTCTCGGTGATCGGCAACATTGATGCCGTCGTCGAACCGGGCTATCAGGATGCCTACGCGAACTTCGTTGGGCAGTTGGCTGCCGCCGGCGCGGATGCCATCGAGGTCTGGAACGAGCAGAATATTGACCGCGAATGGAAGCGCGGCGCGATTAACCCTGCCAGCTACACACAGTTACTCGCCAAAGCCTACAATGCCATCAAGGCGAATAATCCGAATACCTTGGTAATCACAGGTGCGCCAGCACCCACAGGTGCGGAGGCTGCCTTTGGCTCAGACCGCGTGTGGAACGATGATCGCTATGTGCAGGGCATGGCAGCCGCCGGCGCAGGGCGCTATTCCGATTGCATCGGCTTGCACTACAACGAAGGCATTGTTAGCCCGAATCAGCGCAGCGGCGATCCACGTGGCGATAATTATCCCACGCGCTATTACGACGGTCAGGTGGCACGCGGCTTGAATCCGTTCGGCGGCAAGCGCGGCTGCTTCACAGAGCTAGGCTACCTCTCGCCACAGGGCTACGGACCGCTGCCGGGCAATTTCGCGTGGGCGGGCAACGTCACTGTAGAGCAGCAGGCGCGCTGGTTGGCAGAGGCTGCTTTGCGCGCCGCGCAGTCAGGGCGCATTCGCCTGATGATCGTCTTCAATGTGGATTTCACCTATTACGGCGCTGATGATCCACAAGCAGGCTATGCCATGATTCGCCCTGATGGCACTTGCCCTGCCTGCGATGCGCTAGGGCGCGTGATGGGCGTTCGTTAGGCGCTTTCCGATAGGGGCGGGCTATGCGTGTCCCGCCCCTGTCTATCCTTACTCCACCCTGAACGTCTCGGCAGCCGTGCGTAAGACCGTCTGTGTATAGTAATCGGCACGCGCTGACGGCGAGACCAACTCCAGCACGCGCAGCGTATTGCCCACCGTCGAGACGGCGAGAGTCTCCGTGCCGATCTCTACCGTGAAGCGGTAAAACGTCCAGTCCACACCGCCCAGCCTGAGCGTCTCCAGTTCATCAATCTGCCCATCTTGCGCTGTGCGCTGCAAGGATTCCAACAGACGGCTGACTGGCACATTCTGGAAGCGGTAGAGGTTCAAGCGCGCCTCGCCGCCGCCAGAGCGTGCGCCAAGTGCAGTCACCTGCCAGCCAAGCGGCAAGCTCAGGCTGAAGGTGCCGCTTTGGGTCGTGATGGTGCGCTGTTGGCTGGGCAAAGGCTGTGAGTCAAGGTGCGCCACCGCCGCCGCCATCAGCGGATCAGCGCTGCTCAGCACGTTTTCGGCTGTGATCGGCACACGGATGCTTGGCTGCACGCCCTTGCCCTCAATGTGAATCTGCCCGTCGGCATCCAGGGCGCGCCCGCGTGTATAGATGAATTGCAGGTTATCGGGCAGCACCACCTCAAAGCGAGAGCCGCCCAAGCCCGCAGTGCCGTAGTAGCCGATGATCGTCGCCCGCTCGCGCTTCGTCAGGTAGTAGCTGAAAAACTCGCAGGCGCTGGCACAATCTGGGCTAACCAGCACCACCACATTGCCAAGATAGCGCTCGTTCTCATTCGGCGGCAGCAGCAGGTTACGCTCACGCGGATCGGTGGTGAACGCCTCTGCCTGATCGTCATATTCGGCGCTGTTGCCAACCTCTAAAGGCGACTCAAAGAAGGTGGCGGCTGTCAGCAAGGTGAGGTAGGCGCTGCCACCGCCGTTCTGCCGCATATCAATGATCAAGCCGAGTTTGTTATCGCGTGCGGCGGCACTGCGCGCCTGATCAATGGCGCGCTGCCACAAGCGCAGCGTCAGCGGCAGGTCATCGGCAAAGCTGTAGAAGTTCAGCACGGTGTAGCCTTCCACTTGGCGCGTTTCAATGGGCAGCCAGCGGTCACGTGGCTCGACGCGGTAGAAGGGCTTGTAGTCCACCAAGCCGCTGACATCCTGCACAAAGGTCAGTGTAACAGTCTGATCAGCGGCTGCCTCAGGATTGCGGAAAGTGACCTCAAGGCTTTTGCCAACCTCGCCACGGAACAGATCGCGCTGCTGTAAGATCAGGCGGTTGTAGGGCGTGGCGATGCCGCTGTTGGTGAAGGGCTGCACCGCTTTCAGCGCTTCAGCGGCGGGCGTGCCATTCACGGCGATGATCTGCGCGCCAACTTGCAGATCGGTACGTGCGGCGGGCAAATTTTCGGGCAAGCGGTAGACGATCAGGCGTCCATCGTCCAGCGTTTGCGCCCAGATGCCCACACTGCCTAGTGCGGCGCGGATGGCGCTGTCTGGTACGTTGTTTATGCCGATATGCCCATCAGGAAAATAGCGCACTAAATCATAGAGCAGTTGCAAAAATGCCTCACGGCTGCCGACGCGCTCTGCACGCGGGCGCAGATCAGCGCGAATGGCGGCATAGTCAATGGCGTAGTAATCGCTGAAGGCGTATTTCTGCGCCAGCAAGCTGATCAGGCTGTCAAACGCCTCAAGGTAATTCTGATCGGAAAAATCATCTTGCACCGACGAGGGCGCCTCGATCAGGTCTACTAGCGCTTGGCGCGGACGGCTGAACACAAAGGGCGATTCGCCAATCTCTACCAACGTATACCCATTCGGCAAACGCACTAGCGGATCATCTTCGGTGAACAGCTTGCTATCCGCACCGCGATCTGAGGGAAAAACGCCGCGCTCATCCTCAGCGTAGAGCAGCAGTTTGCCGCTTTTCAGTTGTTCGGTGGTGATGATTGCCGAGCGATAGGCGCCAAAATATTCGCGGGTGCTGAGGTAAGGATCGCCAAGCAGGTTGGAGATGAGCGCGATCAGGTAGATTTTCACCTGACCACTGCCTATGGCAGTTGAGTCGCCGGGCGGCACTTGGGGCAGCAGCAGCTCGTAGCTGAAGGGTGACGTTTTCGGGTCGCTGGTCACGCGCCCCAGCACCTGACCATCAGCAGGTACGTTGGTGCGTTCTGCCACAAAGCCGCCGTTCCGAATGTATTCGGACAGGTTGAACATGATCACATACGGATCGGGCGCGAATATCTCAAAACGCAGCGATGTATAAGCCACTTCGCCGCGCAACTTCTGGATGCCGCCTTCATCGTCAACCACCACAGCAACAGGCAGCACGTCCTCTTGGGCGCGCACCATGCCGAGAGAACTTCCGATAAGTAGTGTTATCAGCACCACTAAGCCTAACCGTCGCAACATCAGCCTCATCCTCTCCTACACCGCAAACTTTTTCGCAATTGTAGCAGGAAGGCGTGCCGCTTTCCGATTAGCCTTCCTTAAGAAGCCACGCCACTGCCTCAGTGTGCCTATCCCCCTGAAAGATGCGTAGCTTCAGGTGACCAAACCGCATGAAGCTAAAAATTGGCTGCAAAAGCGAGATAGCGGCATCTTGGCGCACCAAGATAACCAGGCGCGTGGTTGGATGCACCTTAACGCGGCGGTTCCACTCACGCCCTGCCGTGATCACGCTGTTGAAAGGCAGCAAGCCTGATTGCCGCATATCCAGCAGCAAACGTAAGCGCGATTCGTTAGTGGCTGCCTCGAAAACTTGGGTGACGTATTCCAGCCCTTGCTCAGCGCTGCGGCGGCTGGATTCAAGGAAGGTCAGCTCGTGAATATCGGTCTCTTCATGATGTGTAAAGCGCACTGCCAGCACACCTGAGGTTTGCGTTTTGCGCCCGTCAGACATCGGTGAGTGTCCTTCATGCGTTAGACAATGGATAAGACCTGCACTAGATTATGAGCAAAGTGCGGTATTGTGTCAAATAGAGGCGAAGCACGGGCGGCATTTTGGCTGATTCCCTGATTTGGCAGCGCGCTCGTGCTATAATGCTCTCGAAAAGTGCCATTCGGGGAGGTTTTTATGAGTGTTCAAACGCCAACGGCGCGCCCTTTAACTGAAGAAGCCGATTTTTTGCAGATCAAAAGTATTGATCATGTCCATTGGTGGGTTGGGAATGCCAAACAGGCAATGTACTACTGGTGGAAGGCGTTCGGCTTCAAGCCGATTGCCTACAGCGGCTTGGAGACGGGCAATCGGCGCTGTGCGTCCTATGTGCTGGAAAGCGGCACCATCCGCTTTGTCGTCTCCTCACCCTACCGCCCCAGTGACGAAATGGCAGCCCACCACCTGCTGCACGGCGACGGCGTGAAAGTGATCGCGCTGGGCGTGGAAGACGTGGAGCAGGCTTTCCGCGCCACCACCGAACGCGGCGCACAGGCAGCCTGGCAGCCACGTGAGGAAACAGACGCACACGGCATCTACCGCACGGCTGCTATCCGCACCTACGGCGAAGTGCTGCACGTTTTCGTCGATCGGCGTGCCTACCACGGCGCATTCGCACCCGGCTACCAACCGATCACCTTCAACGCCGACTCCGTCGGCTTGGCAGCCATTGATCACATTGTGGGCAACGTTGAGCTGGGCAAGATGAACTATTGGGTCAATTTCTACCATCAGGTGATGGGCTTCCGCCTGTTGCAAGGCTTTAGCGATGAGCAGATCAGCACCGAGTATTCGGCGTTGATGTCCAAAGTGATGCAGAACGGCAACGGGCGCGTCAAGTTTCCGATCAATGAGCCTGCTGACGGGAAGAAAAAGAGCCAGATCGAAGAATACCTTGAATATTATATGACGCCGGGCGTGCAGCATATCGCTATGGCAACGGGCGACATCCTCACGACGGTGCGCGCTTTGCGTGATCGCGGTGTGGAGTTTTTGCGGGTGCCAGATGCCTACTACGACGTGCTGCCAGAGCGCGTCGGTCACATCAAAGAGGATTTGGCGCAGATCAAAGAGTTGGGCATCTTGGTGGATCGGGATGATGAGGGCTATCTGCTGCAAATCTTCTCGCGTCCGCTGCAAGACCGCCCCACCGCCTTTATCGAGGTGATCGAACGGCACGGCTCACGCGGCTTTGGCGTGGGCAACTTCAAGGCGCTCTTTGAGGCAATCGAGCTGGAGCAGGCGCGGCGCGGCAACTTGTAGCTCACACACAGCGGGCGGGATACACTCCCGCCCTTTTTGACGATCAGGGATCGCCTGTGCGGACTTGCCTTAGCAGGGCTGCCCATAGCGGCTGCTGAAGCTATTCCTCGCCCAAGTATGCCTTACGGACGACTTCGCTCTCTTGCAGCACTTTGGCTTTATCGCCCATCACAATCTGCCCTGATTGCAGAATGTAGCCGCGATCTGCCACTTGCAGCGCCATGCGTGCGTTTTGTTCCACCAGCAAGATCGTGGTGCCTTGCGCGTGCAGTTCCTGAATGATGTCGAAAATCTGATCAACCAGCACCGGCGCCAAGCCCATCGAAGGCTCATCTAGCAGCAAAATGCGCGGATTCAGCAGCAAGCCGCGCGCCATTGCCAGCATTTGCTGTTCACCGCCGCTGAGCGTGCCGCCCAGCTGATTAAGGCGTTCCTTCACACGCGGAAAGAGGGCGAAGGCGCGCTCCATGCGTTCGGCAACCTCGCGGCTGCTGACGGAAAAGCCGCCCATCTCTAGGTTTTCGCGCACAGTAAGCTCTGGGAAAATGCGCCGTCCCTCTGGCACATGCCCAACGCCCATCCGCGTGATTTTATGCGGCGGCACATTATTCAGGGCAGTCCCTTGAAAGGTGACGGTGCCCGCACGCGGGCGCGCCAAGCCACTGATGGTGCGAAGGGTCGTGCTTTTGCCGGCACCGTTCGCGCCGATCAGCGTGACGACCTCCCCTTCGTTCACCTCAATTGAAATGCCTTTCAGCGCATGGATATGCCCATAGTAGGTATGCACGTTGTCTAGCTTTAAGAGTGTCATCTTCCATCGCCTCTCAGACGTGACTCGCCGCGCTGCCGCGCCCTAGATAAGCCTCGATCACACGCGGATTGCGCCGCACTTCTTCCGGCGAGCCTTCAGCGATCTTCTGCCCATAGTCCAGCACGGTGATGTATTCCGAAATGCCCATCACCACACGCATATCGTGTTCGATCAGCAGCACCGTGATGCCAAACTCATCCCGCACAGCGCGGAACAACTGCATGGCTGCGACGGATTCTTGCGGATTCATGCCCGCGGTGGGCTCATCCAGCAGCAGCAGCTTAGGCTCGCTCGCCAAAGCACGGGCGATCTCGAGGCGGCGCTGATCGCCATAGGGCAAGTTTTTTGCCACCTCGTTTGCCTTATCACGCAAGCCGACGAAATCAAGCAGGGCTTCCACGCGCTGTTGCGCGGTGCGCTCTTGAACGCCAAAGGAAGGCAGGCGTAGGATCGTCTGCGGCAGGCTGATGTGCAGGCGGCGGTGCATTCCGACAAGGCAGTTCTCAATGACGGTCATCGCGCCAAACAAGCGGATATTTTGAAAGGTGCGTGCAATGCCTGCATTGTTGATCTTGTTCGGCTTCAAGCCGGTGATGTCTTTGCCGTCAAAGGTGATAGTGCCTTCGTCTGGCACGTAGATGCCCGTCATCAGGTTGAAAAAGGTTGTTTTGCCCGCGCCGTTCGGTCCGATGATGGCGTTGATGGTGCGCGGCTCGATGAAGTAATCCACCTTCTGGACGGCAGTCAAGCCGCCAAAGCGCTTCAGCACGCCTTTTGCTTCTAAAAGCGCCATTAGGACTGCTCCTTTGGGTGCGTGCCGAGCAGGTCTTCCGGCTTGATGGTCTCCACATCGGCGGTGATTTCCGCTTCGGGAATTTCTTCTTTGCCCATCGCCGCTTGCAGTTCCAACTGGCGGCGTTTGGCAGGCAGCACGCCTGTGGGACGGAAGATCATCATGATGATAAGCAGCAAGCCGAACACAAAACGCTCATAGCGGGCAGGCTCTAGCTGCTGGGGCCAATCGCGGATCGGGAAGTTGATGATCGGGATCACCCAGTCTATGTTCTTCAAGCTATTGATGAGCAGCGAGAAGTTTTTCAGCACTTGCAGGTTAAGCAAGGTCACGATCACGGCGCCTAAGATCACGCCACGAATGCTGCCCATGCCGCCCACGATCACAATCGCTAAGATGAAGATGGACTGGATGAAGCTGAAGCTCTCTGGGCTGACGAACGTATTCTTGGCAGCGAAGATGACGCCCATCGCGCCGGCGAAAGAAGCGCCCATCGCAAAGGCGAGCAGTTTCATCCGCACTTTGGGAATGCCCATCGCTTGCGCGGCAACCTCATCTTCCCGAATGGCAGTCCAGGCGCGCCCAATCGGTGAATTGTCCAGCCGCGCTGCAACCAGTGCTGCAATGGCACACACCACCAGCACCAACACATAGTAGAACAACTGATAGGTGAGTGCGCGCACGTTCGTTACGGGAATGCCGAGCGTAGCGGTCAGGCTTGCTACGCCGTCTATCAGAAAATCCGGCAGCGGCGGACCGACAATGCCCGGCAAGCCTTGCGCGCCATTGGTGATGTTAATCGGTGTGCGCCGATTGGAGGAGATATTGCTCAGGTTGCTGACCAAAATACGGATGATCTCACCGAAGCCAAGCGTCACGATTGCCAGATAGTCACCGCGCAGGCGCAGCACGGGCAAACCCAGCAAAATGCCCGTGATGGCAGCCGCAATGACGCCCAAGAACAAGAACAGCCAGAATAACTCGGGTGCCGCCTGCGCGCCGCTAATCTGCACAATGGTGTTGGCGTTTGAGGTGAACACACCCCACAGATAGGCGCCCACCGCAAAGAACGCCACGTAGCCCAAGTCCAGCAAGCCGGCAAAGCCAACCACCACATTCAGCCCGATAGCCATCGCAGCGAAAATGGCGATTTGTGTGATCAGCTCAAGGTAGAAGGTGTCTTCCAGCCCCAAGATTGGCATCAGCACCAAGCCGATGATCGCGATCAGCAGCACCTTGAGCCGTCCATCAATCTTCAAGCCTAAGATGATGAAGGGCGAGATGACGAACATCGGGAACAAGATGGATGACCACAGCGGAAAGAGCAACATGCTGCGGTCTATGCTGTGCAGCAAGAGGTAGACAATCGCCACATAGCCTATTGCGAACAGTGTGGGCAGTGCTTCGCGCCAATTCGGTTGACTGTGTAGCGCGCCATTCTGAGAGAGTGCATTTGTCGCCATCGCTTAAACCTTTTCGTCCACCTTCTTGCCGAGCAGCCCGGTTGGGCGGAACAGCAGCACAAGGATCAGCACGGCAAAGGCGAAAATATCGCTATAGCCCAAGCCAAGCGCCGGGAAATAAGGCAGCAGCGCCGAAAAGAACGCCTCCAACATGCCAAGCAGCAAGCCGCCAAGCATGGCGCCTGTGATGTTGCCGATGCCCCCTAGCACCGCAGCTGTAAATGCTTTTAAGCCAGGAATGAAGCCAATATACGGTGTTACATTGGTTGTTTTCAAGCCATATAGCACGCCAGCAGCGCCGCCTAAGGCGCCACCAACCATGAAGGTGATCGTGATCATCAGGTTCACGTTGATGCCCATCAGGCTTGCCGTCGCCTGATCTTGCGAAACAGCGCGAATGCCCTTGCCGATCTTGGTGGCATTCACGAAATAATTCAAGCCCACCAGCATAATAATGGCGCTCACGATGATGATCAGCGTCGTGTTGGTGGTCGAGACGCCCTGTGCCAGCACAATCCGCTCATTAAAGAACGGCACCTGATCGGTTGGATAGGGCATGTTGAAGACATTGCGGTTGAGCGCCTGAAAGCCGCGCACAAAGTCGGTCAGGAAAAACGAGACGCCAATCGCGGAGATGAGCGGCACAAGGCGCGGTGCGCTACGCAGCGGCTTGTAGGCAATGCGCTCAACGACGGTGGCAAGGGCGCCGCAGATGACCATCGCCACGCCGATCATCAGCACGATGATGACCAACGGCGAAAGGCTGCTCAGCACTTCGGCGGCGCGCAAACGGATCATCACTTCATAGCCCACCACGCCGCCCACCATGAAAATTTCGCTGTGGGCAAAGTTGATGAACTTCAACACGCCATACACCATCGTGTAGCCCAACGCAATGACGGCATACACAAAGCCGATGGTGATACCATCTAACAGCATATTGGGGAGCTGCCTCACCACTTGCTCAAAGAGGTTGATGCGGGCAGGCACACGCAGAATATCAATACCGTGCCAATCTGTTTGCAGCACAAAGCCAACAAGCAGCGCCAGCAGCGAAATACTGCCACCGGCAATAAAGACAAACAGCAAGATTTGCAGTACGGGTTTCAGGATGTATTGCAGCAACCAGTTGCCAAATGCTTCCAGCGGACTGCGTTGGGTGTAACTAGCAATGTTTGGGACAGCGGTCATAAAGAAGGCGCTCCATTAGGTGTGGTACAAACAAGGGAGGCTTGCAAGCCTCCCTTGTTGGACAGCCGCACGTTAGGTACGGCTGTGAGGGTGTTAGTTCCCCATCATTTCCTTCGCCGTCAGCGGGGAAGGTGCTTGTACGCTGCCGATCAGCGGATTCTCGCCCCACTTGGCGGGGTCGGCGCTGGCAACCTGCAAGATGTAGTAGGTGGCAACCTCTGGATCGCCGTTATCATCAAAGCTGATGGTGCCGATGACCGTCTCGAAGTCCTCAGTGGCGCGCACGGCTGCCGCAACCTGAGCGCGTGTGGGCAGGGCGCCGCCGTTCTCGGTGATAGCCTTCACCAAAGCGTTGATCACAATCTGGGTGGCGGCATAGGCTTCAGCGGCGTATGCCTCTGGCGCAATGCCGAACTGGGTGCGGTAGTCTTCCACGAACTGTGCAGCTGCCGGATAGAGCGAGGCAGGTCCAGCAGCAGAGGTGTACACCAAGCCGACTACAGCCTCACCGCCGATCTGCGCTAGGTCAGAGCCGTCCATGCCATCGGGTCCCATGAACTTGGACTCCAAGCCCTTCTCGCGTGCCTGACGGAAGAACACGGCAGCTTGGTTGTAGATGCCGCCGAAGTAGACCAGATCAGGTGCTTGGGCAAGGATGGGCGTGATCACCGCATCGAAGTTAGCGGTCTCAGTGGTACCTTCAAAGCCAAGCACTTCCACGCCTGCTTCTTCGAGGGCTGCCGCAAAGAAGGTGGCAACACCTTCACCGTAAGCGGTCTTATCGTGCAGCACAAAGGCAGTTTCAATCTTCAGTTCTTCAACGGCATACCCGGCACCGGCTGCACCCTGAGCATCGTCACGACCGCACAGACGGTTGACGGTTGGGTAGCCGCGGTCGGTGATGTTCACATTCGTGTTGGCGGGCGAAACCATCACCAAATCCGAACGGTTGTAGACTTCCGAAGCAGGCAGCGCCACACCGCTGTTCAAGTGACCGATCACCGCAAGGATGGCGGCATCGTTCACGATGTTCTGCGCGTTGGCAACGCCCACATCAGGTGTAGCTTGGTCGTCAAAAGGCACGAATTCCAAAGTGAAGCCGAGATCGGTCACTTGGCTGCCCAACTGAAGGATCGCCAGCTCGGTGCCGTTGCGGATGGCTGTGCCAAGCAGCGATTGCCCACCAGACAATGGGCTGTGCGAAGCAATCTTAATGACGTTGCTCTGCGCGCTGGTTGGCGCAGCCACAAACGCCTGACCGATCAATGCCAAGATAGCAACGACCGCGAATAGCTTGAGAGTCTTCATATGAAATTTTCCTCTTGCACTCTGTGCGAAAACAATCTAGACAGCAGGTTTAGGTACACACTTAGCCGCAAACCTGCCCGCCTATTTTGAGATTATACTCTTATGGCAAATTGTGTCAAAAAGGTTTGGGCAAACACCACAAAAGCGCCCGCTTTTACCGCAGTTTTTGTGCATTGGCACGAAAAAAGCACGCGAAAGCGCGCCTTAAGGCAGCCGTAACTGGCAATTAATAGACGTTATTCAGCACGCACGGCAAGGTACAGGCTGCGCCGCAGATCGCCCTCGCCTTCGCTCAGAAAGTCGCACAGCAGGTAGCCCCGCGCAAACAGGCTGCTGAACACCTGTGCCGAGTCACGCCGCCACGCCTGCGCCAAGGGCAACGCCTGCCGCTTGAGCGCGTTAAAATCAGGCGGAATTTCAATCAGATAGGCGTCCGCCGCGTGACTGTGTGGCAAAAGCTGCGGCGCGTAGCCTTCCGCCGTGCGGACGCCCCGCAAGGCAAACGGCACGCCCTTCGCCTGGAGCGCGGCAAGGCGCGGCTGTTGGTAAGCCCCTTCGAGGCGCGCTTGAACAGGCGCAGCGTTCAGCCACCACGCCACCTCAAAGCGATCTGAGCTGACGCCCGCGTTGATGCCGCTTGTCATCGTGCCATACAAATTATGGTAGTAGGTTCGGACGACGGCACCGAGCTTTGCCACATTTAGGCGCGCATTCACGCTTTGCAGCGGATCATACGTCCATGTGATCAGCTCTAGCCCTTGCTTCAGCACTTCTTGCCGCTGAAACACCTTCAGATGGTAGCCAATATCCCGCCCTTGTGCGCTGGGCAGCACCGCCGCCATATGTGAGCAGTGTTTGATGCGCCCATCAGCCGCCATGCCCAAAAAACCGAAGATGAAGCCGAGCATTGCGCCGCGCTCATCAAAGGCGCCTGCCACTAAGCCGCCGTTCTTTTGCGCGGTTAAGAGCAAGTGCACTGGCACGTAATCGCGTGGGTCGGTTATCGCCCATGCCTCACGCTCAATGTCCTCGACCGCCTGATAGTCTTCTAAGGTTGCCAAACGGCGGATCAGCACGCCTGACTCACTTTGCATATTAGCTCGCCAACACCGTTGTAAAGAGCGCTAAGCCAATAATCAGCGCACCTGCCGCAATCCGATAGTAGCCAAAGATGCGGAAACTGTTCCGCGAGACGTAGCGCAGTAGCCACGCCATTGCCAGCCATGCCACCCCAAACGAGACCAGCGCGCCAATGCCAAACAGCGGCAAATGTTCACCGCTGACGGTGCCATCCCGCAGGGCGAGCAGCAGATCAAAGAGCGTTGCCAAGCCCAGCGTCGGAATTGCCAAGTAGAACGAGAAAGCAGTTGCCGTGCGCCGATCCAAGCCTAGCAACAGGCTGCCAACAATCGAAGCACCCGAACGCGAAACGCCCGGTATCAACGCCGTCACTTGGGCGATGCCGATCAGCAGGGCAGGGCGCAGGCTGATTGACTCCAGGCTGGTGATGCGCGCTGTGCGCGGACGGCTTTCGATCAGCAGGAAGACCACGCCGCCCACCACAAGGGCGATGCCAACCACCAACGGCGAAAACAAGACTGTTTTAATGACATCCCGCAGCAGAAAGCCGACCACGGCAGCAGGCAGAAAGGCAAGCGCGATGCTCAGCCAGAAGCGCTGCACAATGCGATCCTGTGTGATGCGCTGTGCCTGTGCCAGCAAATCGCGCCTATAGAAGGCGATCACGGCGATCACAGAGCCCAACTGAATAAAGATCGAGAAGGTATCGCGGAAGGCTTTCGGATCAGGCACGTTCAGCGCGCTGGTCGGGAAGCCGAAAAAGGCAGAAGCCACCAACAAATGCCCTGTCGAGGAAATTGGCAAAAATTCTGTTACACCCTCTATTAGTCCTAGTAACAATGCATATAAAAAGTCCATGTGTGCAGGTATCCTTTGAGTGTGAGATGTTGCTGTCGCACAGAAGTCTACCGCAAAGTGACGCCTTTTTCACAGGTTGGGCGCACTTGGCGCCGCCCTGTGATGCCTAATGTTCGCGGCAGGCGCTTTACCAATGCCACCGAAACGCTCATTTGGGCGCAAAAAGCACGCAGCCAGCGCTATACTTTCAACTACCACACCATGAAAAACCTGAACGATGAGAAGCAGATGCCGAATGTATGGCGCATTCCGTTGTGCAGCGGCGCTGAGCGCATCAAGGTGAATGGCAAAAAAGCACACGCCACCCAAAAGCCAGAGGCACTGCTCTACCGCGTGATCCTTGCCTCTGGCAATGTGGGCAACGTTGTGCTAGGCTCAGATAGCCTGCGCGAGCAGTACCGCACAACACACAAGTAAGCACAGCGCGCCCCTGATTTGCTCAGAAGTGCGCTGATCACCTAGCGGCGCGGTGACTGGCTGAGGTAAATATAAATCGGGCGGACTGCCCAATCGCTGTTCAAGACGCTGAAGCCTGCCTCCGGCAAGCTGGGTGTACCGTCATTGATGTAGCCTGCCAGTGAGGCGAAGTTCAAGTTCCACAGGATCATCGGACCCATGAAGGCTGCCAACGCGCCGCTCTGTGCCAGCTCAAAGGCGCGCATGATGTACTGCGCCTGTTGCGCCTCTGTCAGCCGATTCATCCAGCCAAGCGCTGGCTCAGCGGGCGGAATGGCGAGCGGACCTGCCACGTGATCGCGGTAGCGTAAGTTTTCAAAGCTCGCCCAGCCAAACTCGGTTGCCCACAGTTTGCCGCTGCCGTGTCCGAACTCCAGCATGATGTTGCGGTAGTCCTCAATCGTATCGAGGAAGAAGAAGACGCGCTGATCATCCCAGCCTTGCGAAGGGTTGGCGCAGCAGCGCGCATCTGGCGCGTTTGCCCACCCGTAAGGATGAATGCCAATCCCAAAGTTTGGGTCGTTAATGGGCAAGCCCGCGCTATAGAGTTCGCGCAGCCAAACGCGATCATTGACCGAGCCATCGGCGGTATCGCCGGCGGGCGCTAAGCCTGCCGTCAGCACCACAATCTCGCTGGAGCGCTGCCGAATCGCCTGATAGGCAGCATCGAAATAGCGTTTGTAGGTAGCGCCGCCTTTGGGCGCGCCTGTCCACTCACGGATCAGATTCGGCTCGTTCCAAACCTCAATGGCGTGGATGAAATCCGTCCCCCAGTTATCCAAAAGGGTGCCGATGAAGGCAGCGTAGGTGTTCGGATCGCTCGGCGGACCTTCAAGCTGCCCGCGTGCCTCAGGCGGACGCGCCCAATCAGGCGCGTTCACAATGCTGATCATGATCTTGAAGCCACGCCTGCCCGCGTAGATCAGGTTATCGCGGATGACGCTGAACACTTGTGTAAACTCGCCCGGTGCTGGCTCCATCTCGCTCCAGTTCACCTGAGTCTTGATCCAGCGCAACTGCATAAACTGCGCCCGATCGACCAAAAGCTGCCAGCCGTCAATTTCCACGTTGGCATATGCCTGAATGCCCATCATCTCCGCATTGAGGGTTGGCAGCGGCGGCAAGGTTGGCGGGGCGGGCGGCTGCGGCGTGGGCGAGGCTTCCGCTGTGGCGGTGACGAACACCACTTGCGGCGTGGGCGTTTGCGGATCGGTGACGGAGCCGAAGGGTGGGATAAAGGGCGTTGGGGTTGGGTTACCCTGTGCGCTGATTGGCGCAAGGGCAGTTAGACTGACCAATAACAGCAGCATACAGGCTGCGAATGGTCGAAAGCGCATAGCAAATTCCTAGACATTCCTACCACTGGACTTGCCTATTTTACCGCAAAAATGGGCAGTTTGTGTAGGGCGGGTTATGTGTGGGGAGAAGGCTGCCCTTCTGCCTGTGCTGATAGGCAGAAGGGTTAAAGTCTGCTTAAAATTGGGCTAAGAAGCGCGTATCGTTGCTCCAGAAATAGCGAATATCCGTAATGCCATATTTCAGCATGGTGATGCGCTCAGGACCCATGCCGAAGGCAAAGCCACTATGCACCGCTGGATCGTAGCCGCCGTTGCGAAGCACCGTCGGATGTACCATGCCGCAGCCGGCGATCTCTAGCCAACCGCTGCCGCTGCACACGGAGCAGCCCTTGCCATTGCATAGGATGCACTCAACATCCACTTCCATGCTCGGTTCGGTGAACGGAAAATAGGAGCCGCGAAAGCGCACACGCCGATCCGCGCCGAACATCCGCCGTGCGAAGGCAGTAATGGTGCCTTTCAGGTCGCTCAGGCGAATATTGGTGCCAATGGCAAGCCCTTCCACCTGATTAAACTGAATTTCCTTGCGCGCTGAAATCTGCTCATAGCGGAAGCACATGCCGGGCAAAATCACCCGAATGGGCTTGGGCGCATAGCGGCGCATGGCGTGAATTTGACCGGGCGAGGTGTGCGTCCGCAAGATGACGCCGGGCGTCAGGGTGTGGAAGGTATCCCACATATCGCGGGCGGGATGGTGCTGCGGGATGTTGAGCATCTCGAAGTTGGTTTCATCATCTTCCACTTCGCGGGTGCGGAAGATTTGGAAGCCCATTTCGCGCCAAATCTCGCCAATTTCGCGTAGGGTGCGCGTGGCAGGATGAATGCCGCCGCTTGGCGTGCGGACGCCGGGCAGCGTCACGTCAATGGCGCCTTCTTCCATTTGGCGGGCAAGCTCGTGGCTGCGGATCAGCTCAGCGTGTTTGGTGTACGTTTGTTCGAGCGCATCACGGATTTCGTTGGCGCGCTTCCCAAAGGCGGCGCGCTCCTCTTTTGGCAAATTGCCCACAGAGCGCAGCGCAAGCGTCACAACGCCCTTACGCCCGATGTAGTGCGCCTCCCACGCCTCCAGTGCTTGCGAATCCTTCACTTCGGCAAGGGCAGCGCTCGCCTCTTGGTAGAGGCTCTCCAGTTCGTTGACCATGATCGTTTTGTCCCGTCCGTTCGGTGTGACCTGCCGTTATTATAGCGAGAAGGGCAAGCCGCGCCTATCCCCAACCCATTCAGCCTAACCGAATGCGCGGATTGAGCGCCGCATAGAGCAGATCGGCGATTAGGTTGGCAAGCGCGAAAACCGTCACCGCAATCATCACACCGCCCAGTATCAGCGGCAAGTCGCGCTGCTGAATGGCAAAGACCATCAGCCGCCCTAAGCCCGGATAGGCAAAGACGTTTTCAATAACCACCAAGCCGCTGATCAGCCAGCCCAAGCTGATCGCAATCACGGTAATCGTCGGCAAAAGCGCATTGCGCAGCACATGCTTAAAGATGACTTGCCGCCAGCGCAAGCCCTTCAGCACCGCCGTGCGGACGTAAGTGCGGCGCATTTCGGCAATCACGCCGACTCGCGTCAGCCGCCCGATGTAGGCAAGCAGCACTGCCGCCGCCGTCAGCGAGGGCAGGATCAGGCGCGGCAGTGCCTCACCAAAGCTGGCGTCCGGCGGCACAGAAGCGCTAGGCGGCAAGATGCCCCACCCAAGCGCCACCACATTAATCAGGAGGATGCCCATCACAAACTCTGGAATGCCGACCAAGATCAGCGAGCCGAGGCTAAAGATGGTGTCAAAGGGCTTGCCCTCGTTCAAGCCCGCAAACAGCCCTAGCAGCACCGAAGGCGGCACGGCGATCAGCATGGCGATCAGTGCCAAACGCAGCGAGTTGCCCAAGCGTTCCATCACCAACGGCATGATCGGCAGTTTCATAGCGTAGGATTTGCCCCAGTCGCCGCTGAGGAAGCCGCCCAGCCAATTGCCATACTGCATGAAGAACGGCAAATCCAAGCCGAGTTCTTCGCGCAAGGCAGCCCGTGCGGCAGGCTCTGCGCCGCGCCCTAAGACGGCGGTCTCCACATCGCCGGGCAGCAGGCGCACCGCCGCAAAGACGATTAGCGAGGTGAGCAAGAGCGTTAGCCCAAAGAACAAAACACGCCGAATCAGATAGGCTGTCATGCGCTGTCCTCCGTTTGCAGGGCTTTTAGTTCGTGCGGCGGAATGTGGCAGCGATAGTGCCTGCCCTGCTCATCAGTCTGCCAAGGCGGCGCTTGCGTTTGGCAAAGCTCGCCCAAATAGCGCGGGCAGCGCGGATGGAAACGGCAGCCACTCGGCACGCCGCCCGTAGGCTGATCGTCAGGCAGGCGGATGCGGCGTGCTTTTGCCCGCGGATCGGGCAGTGGAATTGAGGCAAGCAGCGCCTCTGTATAAGGGTGATGCGGCGGTGTGAAGAAGCTCTCTGCCTTGCCGCGCTCCACCAACTGACCGCGATAAATGACAGCGATGTAGTCCGCTAGGTAGCCCACCACCGCCAAATCGTGCGAGATGAATAGGTAGGCAACCTCGTGCTGCGCCTGTAACTGCACCAGCAGGTTTAGGATTGAGGCTTGCACCGAGACATCCAGCGACGAGACAGGCTCATCACACAGGATGAGCGACGGCTGCGCGGCAAAGGCACGCGCAATCGCCACGCGCTGCTTTTCGCCGCCGCTTAGCTCGTTGGGAAAGCGCCCTAGATAATCGGTGGGCAGGCTGACCGCACGCAGCAGATCGGCGGCGGCGCGCTCCGCCTCAGGGCGCGCCATACCGCTCAGCGTCATCAGTGGGCGGCGCAGCGCTTGCCCAACGGTGCGGTTCGGGTTGAGCGATTCCTCAGGGTGCTGGAAGATCATCTGCATCGCCTTGAGCGTTGCCTTGGCGCGCTGGCGCGGCGTGCCGCGCAGGGGCATCTCCAAGAGGTGTGCCTCGCCCGATTCAATCTCAATCAGCCCGATCAGGCTGCGCGCAAAGGTCGTCTTGCCGCTGCCCGACTCGCCGACCAAGCCAAGGGTTTTGCCACGCGGCACGCGCATTGAAACGTCATCCACAGCGCGGAAGGGCGGTTTTTTGCCCAAAAGCCTGCCCAGCAAGCCACGGGCGCCATACTGCACGCGCAAATGCTCAGCCTGCATGATGGTTGCCTGCGCGCCGTTCTGCTCCGCGCTAAACAGCTGATCGAAGAATGTGATCTCGGCGCTTTGCACCTCTCGGCGTTTCAGTGCCGAAGGTACTTCTTCAACGCGCAAGCTGCCGTCGGCAATTTCGCGCCAGCGGTGGCAGCGCACCCAATGCCCGTCGTTAGCGCGCTCTAACGGTGGCTTTTGCGCGTGGCACACGTCGGTTGCCACAGGGCAGCGCGGCGCAAAGACGCACGCACTCGGACGTTTCCGCAACGAGGGAATTCTGCCCGGAATGGCTTGCAGCGGCGAATGATCGCCAATGCGCGGCACGGCGCGCAGCAGCAGGCGCGTATAGGGATGCAGCGCCTTGTGATAGAGCGTCTCGGTAGGCGCGTCTTCCATCACCTCACCGGCATAGAGTACGGCGACACGCTGGCACATACGCGCCACCACACCCAAGTTATGCGTCACAAAAAGTGTGGCGGCACGGTGATCGTCCTGCAATTCGGCGAACAGGTCAAGGATGGCTGCCTCAGTGGTCACATCAAGGCTGGTAGTTGGCTCATCCAGCACCAGCAGGCGCAGATCGGGGCTGGCAAGCGCCATCGCAATCAGGGCGCGCTGCTGCTGCCCACCGCTGATCTGGTGTGGGTAGCGGCGTGCCGCGCCTTCGGGATCGGGCAGCTTGACGCGCCGCAGCATCTCGATAGCGCGCCCATAGGCAGTGCTGTGTGTGGCGTCCGTGTGGCGCTGCACCAATTCGGCGATCTGCTCGCCCACGCTCAGGGCAGGGTTCAGGGCGCTGAGTGGGTCTTGCGGCACCATGCTCAGGCGTGCGCCCCAGAGTTGCTCACGGCGGCGGCGTGGCGTATGCAGCCAGTCCTCCCCTTCAAACCTGATCTGACCAGCACGCACGGCGCCATTCCCACTCAGATAGCCCATCACCGCCTGCACAAGCGTACTTTTGCCACTGCCCGACTCGCCGACAATCCCGTAAGTCTGGGCAGCCGAAACATGCAGCGAAACCTCACGGACTGCTTCCAGCCATTTGCCCTGCAAGCGATAGGCAACCGTCAGGTTTTCAATGGAGAGAATCGGCGCTTCCACTAATCCACCTCGCTATATTCCAGCAGGCGGCGCAAGCCATCCGCCATTAAATTGACACAGACCACCAACGTGACGATGGCAGCCGACGGAAAGAACATCATGTGCGGCGAAAGCGCGTACCAATCGCGTGCTTCGCTGACCATCAAGCCCCAGTCTGGCTCTGGGCGCGTCACGCCCAGCCCTAAGAAGCCAAGCGACGCCACCAGGAAGATCGCGTAAGAGAAGCGCAGCGCCCCCTCTACGGCGAGCGTTGGCAGCACAGCGGGCAGCATCTCACGGAACAGGATGTGAAAGCGCGATTCGCCGCCGATTTCCGCCGCTTCAATATACGCCTTCGTCTTAATATCCAGCACCATGCTCCGCACAACGCGAGTCACAATCGGCACGTAGAGGATCACGATTGCCACCAACACCGTAAAGCGCGAATTGCCCAACGCGCCCAGCAGAAGCAGAGTCAGCAGCAGTGCCGGCAACGCCAATAAGGCATCAATCAGGCGCATGGCGATCTGATCGATCCAGCCGCCCAGATAGCCTACATACAGTCCGATCACCAAGCCTAGCCCAACAGCGATCAGCGTGGCGCTGCCCGTCAGGGCGAAGATGTTGCGCCCGCCGTAAATAATGCGGCTTAAAATATCGCGCCCAAAGTTATCCGTACCAAACGGGTGCGCCAGCGAAGGCGTCTGGCTACGCTCGGCAAAACTATTGGCAATCGGATCATAGGGTGTCAGGTAGGGACCGATCAGGGCAAGCATTAAGAAGAACAGCACACCAACGCCACCAATCACCGAGATGGGCGCATCGCTCCACAGGCGGCGCAGCAAGCGCCTGCGCCGCCTCAGTCCGCCCAACCGCAGCGGACGGATGGTCGGCAGGGTGCCTGTGTCGGTCTTGCTGGGATCAGGCATTGCGCTCATGCGCCATTTTCCAAAGGTTTCAACAGATTATCCAGCAGAGAATCGGGAATGTGTGGGTCACCACGCACTGCCAGCAGTGCTGCCCGCATTTCGGCGCGTGTGATCTGATCTTTCTGGCGCAGCCAGCAGGGTGTTGCCGCACCGACGACCACTTCGATCAAGCGTTCAAAGGTGGCTGCCTGTTCGGGCTGGTGCATCAGCCGCAAGACTTGCCCTTCCAGCTGCGTCCACACCTCCGCTAAATCGGCGGCAAGGATCGACTCGCTGTAGCGCGCATAGGTAGCGCTGAAGCCGCCGTCCATATCAAGCACTGCACTGAAGGGCTGGCAAGTGGTCAGGTTGAAGTGCTGCACCTGCGGCGGCTGATCGGCATACAGGCTCAGCACCGCCACTGACTGCACTGTCTGCCGCAAACGGATTGATCCGCTGGCAATGGCGCCCGGATTCACCAGCAGTATGCCATTCTGCCAGTGGGCGGTTGGAATGTGCGTGTGTCCATAGACGAAGATGGAAGCATTGGCACGCTGCGCCATGGCTGCCCAACGCTCGACTTTGGGCTGCCAAGCATTGATCTGCCGCGCTGCCATTTCCTCAGCATAGTCAGGGTGGTGGCTGTGGCAGAGCAGCAAGCGCGTGCCGCGCACACTCACCACTTGGCTGTAGGGCAGCTCACGCTGTGCCGCGTGCGTTTCGTCGTTACCATGCACGGCGATGACCGGCGCGTAGGCGCTGAGCTGATCTAACACCCACAGTTCGCCGACATCACCCGCGTGCAAGATTAGATCAACATCGGCAAAACACTGGGCAAGGCTTTCAGGCAGGTGTGGGTAGCGCAGCGGCATGTGCGTATCGGAAATGATGCCAATACGTGCCAGCGGTGTCTCGGTAGGGTTGTTCACCGGCATTCTCCTGTGTGTTTTGCCGATACCTCAGGCACATGACAGCCTGCCGCGTTGTGCAGCAGGCTATCGTTTGCTAAGGGAGCTTAGGCTTGGCGCGCACGGCTAAAGTTCGTGCGACCGGGGAAAGCCTGTACGGCAAAGCCGCCTTCAAATTCCCACGCCTTGCGGGCAACACCCACTGTCGGGAAGAAATAGGGGATGACCAACGGACCATCTTCCGCCAACTTGCGCTGAATCGCCTTGTAGGCGGCGATGCGCTCGGCGCGATCAATCGAAGTGCCTGCGGTCACGATCAGCGCGTCTAGTTCGGGATCAGCGATGCGCGACTCGTTCCACTTGCCATCCGACTTGAGCGAGAAGTCAAGGTATTGCTGTGGCGATGGACGTGCGCCCCAGCCCGTGATGCCGAGCTGCACTTCCAGCCAGCCATCATCGCCGTAGTAGGTTGCCTCATCCACAAGGTTAATGTTGACGGTGACGCCTGCTTTTGCCCACTGATCCTTGATCACAACCGCAAAATCAGGACGGTTGCCGCTGTTTGGCACGAACAGGTCAAAGGTCAGATCGGGATAGCCCGCCTCTGCCAACAGCGCACGCGCACCGTCAGGATCGTAAGGCGGCAGCGGCGACTCAGGGTCGAAGTATTCGGCGAAAAACTCGCCAATAGGTGCGTCACGCCCTTCGGAGCCTAGCCCAAGCTGCGCGAAGGCATTGATCTCTTCGCGGTTAGTCGCCATTTTGAGCGCCTTCCGCACACGCGGATCGCTGCCGGGCGGCGAGTCCATCCGCAGGCGCAGCGCATCATGCCCAGAGGTGCCGAAGGTGACCGTTTGCAGGTTCGGATCGTTCTGGAGCGCCACAAAGCGTGCATTGGGCATCCGTAGCACCACATCCAGTTCGCCGCCGCGCAGTGCTTCAATAGCGGCATTCGAGTCGATGTAGCGATGTTCCATGCCCGCCGCGTAAGGCAAACCGGGCATCCAATAATCCTCGTTGGCAACGAAGATGGTGCGATCTTCAGGGATGTAGCGCTCCACCTTGAACGGACCTGTGCCGATGAACTCGGTATCGAAGTTGCCTGAGCCGGCACGCACAATCACAGCAGAGTTATCTGTGATGCTGTAGATGAAATCTGGCTCTGTAGTCTTCAAGGTAAAGACGACCGTCAGATCATCAGGCGCGCTGATGCTCTCAAGGTTATCGAACAGCGAGACTTTGGGCGAGCCAACGGCAGGGTCGCGCAGGCGGTCAAAGCTGTAGATGACATCCTCGGCGGTCAGCGCCTTACCATCATGAAACTTGACGTTTGGGACAAGGTTAAAGGTGTACTGCCGCCCATCCTCGCTGACCTGCCATGACTGGGCAAGGCGCGGCGTCACAGCATCGGTGGTGGTCACATCCACCAGATAATCGTAGACAGCCGTTAGGAACGAAATTTCAGAGTCGCTGGAGGCAAAGGCAGGATCAAGCCGTTTAACCGACTCCCAGCCAACGCGAATAGTGCCTGCCCGCGCTGTTTGTAGGCGCAGTCCGTGTGGCGAAATGATGGGCGTTTGGGCAAAGGCAGGCGAGGCTTTGTAAAAGAGTGCTGCACCTGTGGCAGCGGCGGTGAGGCTTAAAAACCGACGACGGCTCATCCTTCGTGATGAATCACGCATAAAAGTTCGGCGCAAAAACTGCTAACGCAGCGGAGTATGCGCCCTTCCTCCTTCCGATTTGTAACAGAACGATTAACGCACGTATGCAGCGTCTTAGACGCGCCAAAGCACGCCATGCTTACTCGGTCGGGCGATCCGCGCACCGACCAGAACAAGCGTAACACTTTGGACAAAAAAAGGCAACCGATCGTTTGCTGAAGGAAAGGGAATCAGAGGCGGTCGGGAAAGCCCCGCGCTTTACTGCACTCGGCTAAAGCACCTTGCCCACATTATCAATCAGCAGCACGATTGCCAAGCCGATCACGAACAGCGCGAACGCCTGCCGCAAATGCTCTGCCTTCAGCCGCTTTGCCAACTGCACACCCAAAAACGTGCCAACCATGCCCGCGCCAACGAAAACGGCGATCATACCGACATCAAGCGCTGTCTCGCCCAGATGCCCAAGCAAGCCCGCCGCGCTGTTCATCACGATGATCACCAGCGATGTGCCAACCGCTTGACGCATTGGCAAGCCAACCAGCATCACCAGCGTTGGCACGATCAGGAAACCGCCACCCACGCCCAAAAAGCCCGTCAGCGCGCCAACCACCGCACCGCCAAGCAGCACCTTACGCCAACACAAAGCGCTTGCCGCGTTAAGGTCGTCGCGCTTCCACAGCATGAGGACGCCCACCACCAACATCAGCAGCGCAAAGGCGATCATGAGCGCCTCAGCAGGAAAGAACTTGGAGAAGTTGGCGGCGGCGTAGGCAAACGCCATGCCCACGCCACCGAAGATGAAGGCAATCCGCCAGTTGACGGCGCCCTGTGCGCGGTGAAGCAGCACGCCTGCCGCGCTGTTCACACCGACGATGACCAGTGAGGCAGTCACCGCCGCTTGTGGCGTCTGCCCAATCAGATAGACCAAGATCGGCACGGTCAGGATCGAGCCGCCGCCGCCCAGCAAGCCTAGCGTCAGCCCAATCACCAATCCTAACCCACTATCCAGCAGCAAAGCGTCCATACTAGAAAGGTGCATTTTCCTTGTTCAACACCACTGGCGTGCCATGCTCTACAGCTATCCGTGTAGACCACAGCGCCATGCTCTCTGGCAGATTCAGCACATTGGTGAAGCCCTGAGCGCGCAGCCAGCTTGCCGCAATCTGCGAACGGTAACCGCTGGCGCAGTAGACCACAATCGGCACCTCCTGTGGCAACTCGCCAAAACGGCGCGGCAAATGCCCAACGGCGATGTTCAGCGCGCCGCGGATGTGCTGCTCGGCATATTCCGATGCACCGCGCACATCTAGCAAAAAGACTGCATCGCACTGGTCAGCCAATTGATCAGCATCAATCAGTGGTAAGGCAACGGTGTGCGTATGCAGTGCCTCTGCGGTGACGTAGCCCTGCACGTTATCCACCCCGATGGCGTGTAAGGCGCTCAGCAGGGCTGGCACATCGGCATCGCGCTCCGTGACGAAGTAGAAGGGCTTGTCGTACGCCACAAACCAACCAACATAGGTGCTGAAGGTGCGGCTGGTGGCGGGAATGCTGACTGTCTTTGGAATATGCGCCTTGCGGAATGCCTGCTCTGCGCGGAAATCTGCCACGAAGGCGCCTTCGGCAAGCAGGGCATCCAGCTCGGCGCGGCTGAGGCGCTGTGGGGCGGGCAATTCACGGCGCAAGGGCGCCCCATGCTTGTTGACGTGCTTCATCTGCGCGAAATAGCGCGGTGCTTCCGGCTGTCCTTCCAGCAGCCATGCCACAAATGCTGCCTCGTCCTCAAACTGGAAGGCAGGGTTGAACAGCTTTTCGTAGCCGAGCGTGGTCGAAGGCATGGCGCCGAGCGCCTTGCCACAGGCGCTGCCCGCGCCGTGACCAGGGAAGATTTGCAGATAATCCGGCAGGTGCTTAAAGCGCTGCACAGTGGCAAACTGCTGCCGCGCACCGATTTCTTTGGTGCCGATCATGCCGGCGGCTTCTTCCAGCAGATCAGGGCGACCGACATCGCCCACGAACAAAAAATCGCCTGTGAAAATGCCTAATGGCTTATCGGCAGCCGCTGTATCCGTGATCATGAAGCTGATATGCTCTGGTGTGTGACCGGGCGTATGCAGCACTTCCACCTTGACGTTGCCGACCTTCCACCAATCGCCATCGCGCACCAAAATCGCGCCGGCGGCGTCGGCGTAGGTGTATTTCCAATCGGCGGTGCCCATATCGCTTAGGTAGAGTGCTGCGCCAGTCAGCGCGGCGAGTTCGCGTGCGCCGCTCACAAAATCGGCGTGAATGTGCGTCTCAGTGACGTGCGTGATGGTCATGCCATGTGCCTGCGCCGCCGTGAGGTACTGTTCCACCTCACGCGAGGGATCGATCACCAGCGCTTCGCCAGTTGCCGCGCAGCCAACCAGATAAGAGGCTTGCGCGAGCTGCTCATCATAGAAATATTTTAGAAGCATCCTAGACCTACCTTACTCCAGCTTGCCGCCCTGCATCATCCATGCCATTGTGCCACCCTTCAGGTTATACACCTCTGTGTAGCCGCCGCGCACCAAGATATCCGACCCGCTTTTGCTGCGGCTGCCGCTGGCACACACCACAATCACAGGTTTGCCCGTTGGAATCTCGCCCAAGCGCCGTGAAAGCTGATCCAGCGGAATATTGATCGCATTTGGCAGATGCCCATCCTGAAATTCGCCCGCCGTGCGGACATCTACCAACACATGATCGGCGCCCGTGCTAACGTACTGATCGCGGTATTCTTGCGTGCTGAGGTTGCCGTAGGCTTCTTGTTTGCGTCCGAATAGAAATGCCATGCTGTCTGATTCCTCTCTATTGCTATTGTTTACTGTTGAACGGGATAGCCTTGCGCCTGCCATGTGATGATGCCGCCTAAATCGTAGACCACCGTATAGCCCGCGCTGCGCAGAATACGCACTGCCTGTGCGCTGCGGTTGCCGCTGCGGCAGTAGATCACAATTGGCTGATCGTTCGGCACTTCGGCAAGGCGATTTGCGAGTTCTTCTACAGGGATATTTGCCGCACCCTCAATGTGACCGCTGGCAAATTCGCCTACGGTACGCACATCCAACAACAAGTGCTGGCTGTTGCTAAGCTGCGCCACATACTGTGCAGGGCTGATCACGCCGCCTTGCAGGGCGTCGGCGTTCGCTGTGGTTGTGGCTGCACCGCCGCCGCTGGCTAGAATGCCTACAATCAGTGCCGCCACAACGATCAAGATGCCTACACCGAATATCACCAACACTTGCCCGTCGTGTTGGGCGCTCGGCTTGGCGCGGTTGGCGCTGTGTTTAGCAGGTTTCTTATGGCTCATGAAGTACTCCGCTATCAATTTGCTGACAACGATTGGTTTGTGTATGACTCTTGGGTATGACTATAGTACATTCTGCGGATTGCTGGCAGATGCAACGGCTTATTCCTGAGATAAGCCCAAACTTATCACACAACCTTTAAGGGGAAAGAACACACATGCCCTACGATCCGTTCCTCTACCGCACGCCTGAAGGCTACGCCGTGCTGCAAGACTGGTACACAGCGGCACTGCACGCCTTCCAAATCCCGATCAGCACGGGCTACCTGCCAACGCGCTTTGGCGAGACGCATTTTATCCGTGCTGGTGAAGATTGTGCGCCGCCGTTGGTGTTGATCCACGGCTACGGCGCAGGCTCACCCCTGTGGCGGCAGCAGATGGAAGGCTTGGCAGCGCACTATCGCATTTACGCGGTGGATTGCGTGGGACAGCCGGGCAGAAGCGCAGCGACTGTGCCAAACATCCTTGATGAGAGTTGGTCGCTGTGGCTGGCGGATGTGCTGGATGGGCTGGGACTGGCACAAGCAGTTTTGGCGGGCGTGTGTTTGGGCGGCTGGATGGTGATGCGCTTTGCAGCTTTCGCGCCGCAGCGCGTTAGCCACGCCGTTTTGCTGAGTCCGGTTGGGATCGCGCCCTTTCGGATTTATTGGCGCAGCGGCGTGCCGTTGGTGCTGAACCTACGCAATGATCCAACGCACGCTGGGCAGCGCTTGATGCGGATGGTCTTTGTGCCGCCGCGCAGCAACCTCAAGTTTAACCGTGAGGTGTTCTACGCGCTGAGTTTGGTTGTGAAACACTACAACGCAGGCGCGCTGGCAGGCATGAGCGCCAAGCCGACCACCCGTGAAACGCTGCACGGCGCACGCGCCCTGATCAAGTTTGTGCGCGGCGAATCAGGGCGCGTGTTGCAAAGCGTGCGCGTGCCAACGCTGCTGTTGGTTGGGCAGCACGAGGGCATTTTTGATTCAGGCAAGGCGGTGCGGCGCGCCGTGAAGCATATGCCTGACGTGCGCGCCGAAATTCTGCCGAATGTAGGACATGCCGCTATTTACGATGCAGCCGAGCAAGTGAACGAGCGCATTCACCGCTTTTTGGCAACCAAGCGCTAGCCGTGGGTAAGACCTTTGGCGCGCACGTAGATCAGCGCCACCAAAATCAGCAGCCCACCGCTCACTTGCAACCAAGTCATCTGCTCGCCGAGCAGCACAGCAGCGCTGCTCACGCCAAAAATCGGGATCAGGGTCAGCAAAAGTGCCGCTTGTGTGGCAGGGATCACCTTGAGCGCCCGCAAATAGAGCCAGAAGGCAAGCGCACCCTGTGTGATGCCCGTGAAAATAACAATCAGCCAAACGTGCAGCGGCAGCGCGGCAAGCTGCGGAAGCCCGATGCTCAGCCACTCTAAGGGCAGCAGCACCACCACAAAGAGCAAGCCGCACGTCTGTTGCAGGGTTGCCAAGAGCAGCGGCGGCATTTGGCGTGCGCCCGCCCGCGAGAAAATGGTATACAAGGCGGTGCTGAGGGTGCCAAGCACAATAAAGAGATCGCCCAATAGATTTTGGGTACCTTCACCACTGCCCTCCAGCGTGACTAAAAATGTGCCGAGTATCACGGCGAAGATAAGCAGCCACAAGCGCGGCGCGATGCGTTCGCGCAGCAGCCACCACGCCAACCCGATTACGATCACCGGCTCACTCGCCATGATCAGCGTGGCGCTGCTGGCAGAGGTGAGCGTTAGACCGAGCGTGAAAAAGAGATAGGTTAAGCCCGGCTCTAAAATGCCCGCCCAAGCGTGCTGAACGGTGTGGCGGTTGAGGCGGCTTGGCTTGCCCTTACGCAGCAACAGTAGCCAAAGCATTGTGCAGCTCGCCATCAGTTCAAGGCTAATGAGCGTGAGTGGTGGTAGGTAGGTGAGTGTATATTTGCTAAAGACGGTGCCGCTTCCCCACAGGGCAGCCGAGATAATCATTGCGGCAAAGGCTGTATTGATGTTCAGCGCAGTGCGGCGCTGTATGGCGGAGTTGATCATAATATCCTCTGAAGATGGTGTTAGTTATCACATCTAGGTCTTGTGTTCACCCTTATTGGCGGATAAAAAACGGACGAAAGCTTGGCACGGCACAGCATAGGCGCACACCATAATGGCACACAAGGCTGACCGTATTCAGTTGAACAACGTTAGAGAAGTCAGTGATCGGCGAGGCTATCAGCGCCTGTGGCGCGCTGATAAAAGTGGTACAAACAGTGGATGTGATATTTTAGGAAGAAAGCTACGCGCATAAACGCCTCATCACTCGCCAACGTTATCTAAACTACATTATACCGCATCCAAGTGAACTTTGGGAAGTCGTCAGGCTTCCCCAACGCTCATTAGTCGGCACAAGCGCGCCCGTAGGGATCGGGCGTTGGCGCGTAGCCAATGCCAACTGTCGGTGCATTGGGCGGGTCAATCGGGCGTGGCAGGCTGTGAAAGGTTGCGCCGCGCTGGCGCAGCACCTTGATAATGGCGGGCAAGGTTGTTTGGGTCAGCGGTGCGGCGTCATGCATTAGCAAGATCAAGCCATCGCGCACCTCAGCGGCACGGCGCGGCGGATCTCCTGCACACAGGTAGCTCTCCACGCCCTGATACGCGCCACGCCCACGCAGCACCCAATCCAGCATGGCGGCTTCATCGGCAGGATATAAGGCGCGCTGTGGAACGCTATCGCCGTTCGTGAGATGCCAGCCGCTGTAGTCATAGACGCCCTTTAACCATGCCACCTCTGCCCGATAGCCGCGCAGAAACGGCGCACTCTCCAGCAGGGCGAAATTTTTCAGGTCGAGGAAGCCGTTTAGTCCGTTATTGCCGCCGGGACGCCGAAAGAGGCGCGGCTGTGCCAAATATTTGGCGTAGGCGTCAGGGTCGGCAGCCTCCAGCACGCTCCGAATGCGGCGCTCGCACAGGATGTATTGCTGTGCCAGCAGCGCCATAGGCGATTCATCCTCAACCGTGTTGCCGCCTTGCCGCCATAAATGGTTGCCGATGGCGTGTCCATCCTGAATGATGCGTGCCAAAATGCCGCCTTCCCAATCGTTGATGGCAATGCCGTGCAAGAAGAAAGTGGCACGAACACCTTCTTGCTTCAAAATATCAAGGATGGTTGTTGTAGCGCCGCTGCCATTCGGATTGGTGGTCGGTCCGTCATCAAAGGTCAAATACATGCGGAAGGGCGCATTTCGGGCGTGGACGGGCTGGCGCAGGGCGAGTGCAGCAGCACTCAGGGCAGCCGCTTTTAGGAAGGCACGGCGGTTGAAAAGTGGCATCGGCTAACTCCGACGGAGCATAACGGCGACCGCTAGCCCACTCAGCAGGGTTAGCCCAGCCAGAGCAATAATGACCACACCGGGATTTTCTAAGAGGAAAGCGAGCAGCGGACCTTGGTTGCTCTCACTTTTGGCAACAGTTGAAGGCGGCGGCAGTTCAAGGGCAGCCGGCAAAGACGTTGGCTGATAGCTGCCAGCAGCGCCAAAGCCCACCATGAGCGCCACGCCGCGCAGCACTTCCACTTGGAGTTGGCTAGGTGTGGTCATCCCATAGGTTTCAGGCGGCAAGGCTGCAAGGGTGTAAGTGCCTTGTGCTAGGTCGGCAAAGCAGGCAGGCGTGCCAGCCGCCGTGCGGAGCGTGCGCGTTTCCATGCCTTCTTGCAGCAAGCTGATCTGCATCCCCGTCAACAGGGGTTCGCCCTGATCGCGCAGGCGGTTGGTGTTGGCATCATCAAAAGCCAGCACACACAGTCGCGTTTGATCAGGTTGAATAGACTCCACCGCAATAACGGGGATTGATAAGGCAACTTCGGTTGGTGGGATAAGCGTTGGCAAGGCGGCGGTGGTTGGGAGGGCTGTTGCGGAGGCTTCGCCTGCTGCCAGTGGCGTAGCGCTTGGCAAGTCAGGGGCGCTTGCGGTGGGTGCGTTTTCAGTGGGTGTGCTGATGACAAGCTCAAAGCCTGACTCGGTAGGTGTCTCTATGGGCGTCTCGGCAGGTTGTTCGGTAGTGCGGATCGGGAGTGCGGGCGGGGCGTCCGTAGGCGTGGCGGTGTTCAGCACCACTTCAAGGGCGATCTGGGTAGGCGGCGGGATGGGTGTTTCGGTTGGCGGGCGGGTGGCTGTAGCTTCAGGTGCAGGTTCATCGGCGGGCGTTGGGGTGGTGATGACCACTTGGAGGGCTGTTGGCGTGCCAGTCGGTAAGATCAGCGCCGTTTGGGTGGGTTCGGCTGTGGCTGTTTCAGGCGGGGCTTCAGCAGCGGTTGAGGTCGCGCTCGGCAAGAGCGCGACAGTCTCAACAGCTGGGATAGCACTACCGTTTGTGCGTGGGGCAAAGGTGCTGCGCGGCTGAATGCGGACGGTTAGGATGCGGCGTACGTCCTGCGGCGGGATGGTCAAGCGGTATCGCGTGGGCGGCACTTCGGCGGCTGCCACAAGGGTTGCCGCTGGAGTCAGGTTTTCGCCGCTGGCTTTGGGTGTATTCGTGATGACCGTCACCGGGATGATGGTCACCGCAATCCCACTGCTGGGCGTATTGGTCGGCAGCACGACGAATGGCGTTGGCGTGGATGTTGGCGGAATATTCGGATCAGGCGTCGGTGTTGCCGTCACCACCACAAAAGTGACGTTCGGTGAAGGCGTTTTGATGATGAGCTGCTGCCCAATTTGCAGCACATATTCCTCAGGCGGAATGTTGTTCAGGCGGCGCAGTTCGGTAACGGTGATGTTGTACGCAACGGCGATGGACAAGAGCGTATCGCCTTGAATGACGGTGTGAATGATGCTGCCATCCGGGCGAGCATTTTGCGGCGTGACGAACGGCACGTCACGTGGCACCGTCGGCGGAATTGGCACGCCACCACCGCCTGCACCAGAGAGCAAGCTGGCGTTATCCCAATACACATCGTTCAGCAGCATCCCGACGGACTGCGTGGCGTTCAAAAAAACGGTGACGCCGTTATCATTTTCAGAACGCGCTTCAATGCGCATTGGCAGAAACTGATCGAAGGGCTGAATGAAGGCTGACCACTTGACGGTTGGCGCATTCGGATCGCGTCCGCCCGTTGGATCAATGCCAATCCGAACCTGCGCCCCCGACTCGCGCTGTGAGGTGCGCGGTCTTTCGGCAGTGATGCACGAATCCTGCCGATCACAGGTGAACACATTCGCATAAGCGCTGAAGACCAGCGGCGTGCCTGCTCGAACGCCTGCCACAAACTGGTAGGCATTCATGGTGAAGGCATATTTAGAAGTAGAGACCTTCCAAGACGAACCAAAGCCGGGAAATTCGTTAAACACCCAGTCCTGCTTGGAAGAATTAACTGGCACGTTGGCGGTAAGCGTCCAGCCGGTTGGCACGACGCCACCCGTGCCGCCGACGTAAGCATCCATGCCGTTGTTGGTGAGCAATTCCACGCCTTGTGCGCGCACTGAAATTAGCCCACGCACGGTCAGGATGAGCGTGAGCGCTAAGGCGCAGCCCAAAACTGCCGCAAAATGGCGTTTTCGTAAGCGGAACACTGCATCCGTACTCCTCATAATCCAAATCCAAACGGGCATTATAACACATCGCTCAGCCCGCTCAGCAACCACCTGTCACCCGACGCTCGCCCTACAGCACCGAGCGAGCAACGCCGCAATCAGGCTGAAAACCCATGCTGCACACAAACACACTGCCCGCCCACACATTATATTGTGGACGGGCAGTCTCTTGCTGATTAGTGCTAAATAGATGAAGTTCAGCTGACGAAACGAGCGACTGTCTCTAGCAAATCGGCACGGTTGATCGGCTTGTGCATATATTCATCGCAGCCGGAAGCCATAATACGCTCACGGTCGCCTTTCATGGCAGCGGCGGTCAGGGCGATGATTGGAATATGCTTTAGGTCAGAGCCTTTCAGAATCGCGGTGGCTTCCATGCCGTCCATGCCTGCCATGTTAATATCCATCAGGATCAAGTCGGGCAGTTCACGCTGAGCAGCCGCAATGCCTGCCAAGCCATCCTCAGCTTCTAACACCTCATAGCCGGCTGCGGTCAGAATTTTCCGCACCAAACGCCGATTTTGAAAATTGTCCTCAATGTAAAGGATCCGCTTTGCCGACATGGGTGTTTCCCTCTTTGTTGTGCTTCATAACTTCGCGAATTTGATCTGGAAAGACGCGGGTATCAATGGGCTTGCTGATGAAGGCATCGCAGCCGAAAGCGAGTGCCAGCCGCTTGGCACGGGCGCTGCATTCGGCAGTGAATGCCACGATGGGCAAGCGCGCCGACTCTGTGGCGCCGCGTAGGCGTGAGACGACGACTTTCCCTTCTAAATCGGGCAAGTCCATGTCTACAAGAATGATATCGGGATCGACCTCACGTGCCAACCGCAAGCCGCTCAAGCCGTTTGGCGCGTGATGCACCTCAAAGCCGTATGGTGTCAACACTTTAGCAACCATGCGAGCCGCGTTGTGATCATCCTCAATCAAAAGCAGCGTGACCATAAACATACTGTCCTTTTCTAGATTTTAGTTGTCAATTGGTGCGGTCACGTCGTATGAGTGTTTAGTTACCCTGAGTGATTCGAATTATAGAGGCAAATTCTCAAAGATATTCCGTTGAGACGTAACAGCCTTCTCACAAAAAATGTCATGAAAACAATTTAAATATTTACATTTCCACAACTATAGAATCATTTGTTTAATATCAAACAGCGCGTCCCGTGCCGCTCGCCCGAACGAGAAGTGATTTCAGAACGTGCGTAGGATAAAACACTTCTGCCTATGGAGCGCGCCCAACGCACTCCATAGGCGGTGGTTTCGAGAGGGCTTCCCTCTCAAATTTACCCTTATACGCTTTTGAAATGCGTTCTAGGGTTTTCCTCCCGCCGCCCTTTGTGGTATGCTTGTCATAAGCACGGAGCATCGCGATGACCACCATTTTTCCAGTTGAAAAACAATGCGCCTTTTGCGGTCGCCACAGCGAGCATCTCGTCCTCGGCTCGACCAATACCTTTGGCAGCCCTGACCTTGATACGCGCCCACCAGAGATGATGCGCTCCACCATTCCGCAGTGGGTGCAGCGCTGCCCGCACTGCGGCTATTGCAACAGCGGTCTTGATCACCTGCTGCCCGCCGCAGCGCAGGTCATGTCCAGCGAGGCGTACCGCGATCAGTTGGTTGAGCGCACGCTGCCCACCATTGCCAATAGCTTCTTGTGTTTGTCAATCATCTTGGCGGCGCAAGGTGAATTCGCCCGCGCTGGCTGGAGCAGCCTACACGCAGCATGGGTCTGTGATGATGAACGTGCGGCGCAAGGCGCGCTGCACTGCCGCCAGCGGACAGTGAACCTCTTTCAAGAAGCGCTTGTCAACGAGCAAATGATCGCCCGCCCAATGGCTGCCGGTGATGCGCTCTTGGTGGATGTGCTGCGGCGCAGCCTGCAATTTCCCCTAGCGCTCAGCTTGTGTGAAGACGGGCTACGGAAACACAGCGATGAGGTCATCAAGGGCGTGCTGACCTTTCAAAAGTTGCTCATTCAGCGGCAAGATAGCGGCTGCTACACAGTGGCGCAGGCGCTTGGCAACGCCTAGTTTGGCATAAACGCAGCGCGCTGCAACACATGCAGCGTACCTTCAACCGTGATAAGCGCCAGCCACGTACCATCAGGCGAAAGCGCCGCCCTTTTCAGCACCATACCTGTTTCGGTGCGCCGCACCGGTTGATCAAGCCGCTGTGTGGCATCCCAAACGCTGAGGACGCCATCCCGTCCAACGCTGAGTACAAAACTTCCATCCCAACCAAGCCCGATCACAGGCGCGCCGTGCGCAAAGGCAAACAGCGGCTCCCCAATTGCCCGCCAAACGCGCAGCGTGCCATCCGCACCACCACTGACAAAGCCATTGCCATCAGGCGCGTAGGCAAGCCCATAGACCTCATCCCGATGCGCTTGCGGATTGTTCGGCGAACTGCCATCCGCCACCCGCCAAAGCAACACACGGTTATCTGCGCCGCCGCTGACCAGCCCTGATCCATCAGGCGTGAAAACAAGGCAAGTCGCACGGCTGCGATGTTTGCTGAGTGTCTGCTGGAGCGCACCATCGGTGGCTTGCCACAGGCGCACCGTGAAATCATCACCTGCTGAGGCGAGCAGCGCGCCGTCAGGACTCCATGCCATGCCGTTCACCGCGCCGATATGCCCGCGCAAGGTCAGGCGGCGCACACCATCGCGCACTTGCCAGACGCGGATCACACCGTCGTAGCGCGCCGCCGCGATCTGCTCCCCATCAGGGCTCCAGGCTAAGGCAGCCATGCCGCCGCTGGCGGTCAGCGGTTCAGCAAGCTGCCCGACGGCTACGCCGCGCAGCGGATCGTAGAGCGTAACGCCGCCTTCTGCCCCAACCGCCAGCAGAGCGCTGTCGGCGCGCCACGCAAGGCTGAGCGCACCCTCACTGGGCAGCGAGTTGGCACGGATTGGCGCTGTAAAGGCAAGCAAGCACCCCAGCACAATCAATAAAAGGCGTAAGACCATGGGCAGTTTCCATACTCAGTGGTCGGGCAGCGCACAGTGTAGGCGAGATGCGCGCAAAGCGCAAGGCATAGCAGGAATTGCCATGCCTTGCCGCAAACAATTCGCTTAGGCGCGAGCGCGTGTGGTTAGCAGCCAGATGCACAGCACGCCCGCAATCACATGCATAATCTCTAAGGCGAGGATCGTCCCCATGCCGACTGGCTCTGGCACAGGGAACACGCCCGTCACCAGCAGCAGCGGTTGGGCAAACGAGAGGACGAGTACCACGATTGCCACCGTGCGGAAAGTGCTGATCGGGCGCTTGCTGAAGCGCGGCATGAGCGTATAAACGAACGTGCCAGCTAACACACCGATCAGCGTTGCGCCAACCACCGCCAGCGGGAAGGGCGGTGCAGGGATTTCTGGCGGGAAAAATGTGAAGTTTGCGCCGAGCGCTGCTGCAATGAAATAGACAACAATATTCAGGACGGCAGCAACCACAGCCGCCAGAATGCCGACCTGCCAAATTTGGCGTGCAGGCGCCAGAACCTCAGGTTGTGCTGAAACAGACACGAGCAATTCCTCCTCAACAATGCGATTAACAGCTTAGCCGACTAAGTAAATGGGCATAAAAAAGCGCTTTAGGTGCCTTCCGTCAGGTTGGTATGAACCTGAAGCAGCAGCCGCCGCAGCAGAATGCGCTCATCGGTGGTTAGGTTGGCAAGCGTCTGTTCTTCAAGCAGTTGCCAGACCTGCGTTAGCTCTTGCTGCAACTGGCGGCTTGCCGCCGTCAGAAAGACGCGGGAAACGCGGCTATCGGCGGCGTCTTCGCGCTTTTCCACTAGCCCGTTGCTCTCCATGCGCCGTAGCATTTTGCTGAGGGTGGGCAACTGCACGTCCATTTTTTCGGCAAGCTGGCTTTGGGTTTGCCCGTCCTGTTCCCAGAGCAGCATCAGCAGCATCTCTTGCCCCACATGAACGCCTGAGCAGCTTAGGTGTGCCTCTGCGCGGCTGCGGTGCGCTTTGCCAATCTGCGCGATGAGGTAACTGATGCTCTCTCGGATAGTCACGTTCTACGTCGCCTTTTAACTTAGTCGGCTAAGCAAAGTATAGGCGTAGATAAAATGTTTTGTCAAGGGCTGTGTTGAAAGGGCATATCCCTGCCAATGGTAGGCAAGGCACTACGCAGGCGCACTATGACGCACGCCTGTGTAGCAAGGGCGGTGCTTAGAACTGACCTAACAGCACAGGGCGAATGCGCTCTAATGCCCAATCAATCTCGGCGCGCTGAATGACCAGCGGCGGCGCAAAGCGCACAGTATGCACGTGCGTTTCCTTAGAAAGTACGCCGTTATCGCGCAGTGCCTCTACAAAGCGGCGCGCACCGCCTGCTTCGGGCTTCAGCTCCACACCGATCAGCAAGCCACGCCCGCGCACTTCTTTGATGTACGGGCTGTTGATCTCCTCCAACTGCTCTTTGAAATACTCACCCATCAAGGCGGCGTTCTCGATCAGGTTTTCTTCCATCAGCACGGCAATGGCTGCCCGCGCAATGGCTGCCGCCAACGGATTGCCGCCGAAAGTGCTGCCATGATCGCCGGGCTGGAAAACGCGCATAATCGGATCGTCCGCCAAGATTGCCGAGACGGGATAGAAGCCGCCGGAGAGCGCCTTCCCCAAGATCAGGATGTCGCCGCGCACGTCCTCGTAGTCCTGCACGAACAGCTTGCCGCTGCGCCCTAAGCCGGTCTGAATTTCATCGTTGATGAACAGCACATTATGGCGCTTGCAAATTTCGGCAACGCGCCGCAGATAGCCCTCTGGCGGCACAATCACGCCGTTTTCGCCCTGAATCGGCTCGACAAGGAAGGCGACCGTGTTTGACGTAATGGCAGCTTCAAGGGCATCCGCATCGCCGTAAGGCACGCTCACAAAGCCCGGCGTCAGCGGACCGAAGCCCTCTTTGTACTGCGGCTCGCTGCTAAAGCTGATGATGGTCGTGGTGCGCCCGTGAAAGTTGCCATCGCAGACGATGATCTGCTGCTGACCGTCCGCCACACCCTTCACTTTGTAGCCCCACTTGCGCGCCAGCTTGATAGCCGTCTCCACCGCCTCCGCGCCGCTATTCATGGGCAGCACGCGCTCGTAGCCCGTCATATCGGAAAGTGCTTTGTAGAAGCGCCCCAGCTGATCGTTGCGGAAAGCGCGTGCGGTGAGGGTCACACGGCTTGCCTGCTCGATCATCGCCTGCAAAATCTTGGGATGGGCGTGTCCCTGATTGACTGCCGAGTACGCGCTAAGGCAATCCAGATAGCGTTTGCCTTCCACATCGGTCACCCAAACGCCGTTTGCCTCTTGGATCACGACATCAATGGGATGGTAGTTGTGCGCGCCGTAGCGCTCTTCAAGGTCAATGAAGTAAGCAGCAGTCTGTTCAAGTAAATTTTTGTCCATCGTTTCCGTCCTTATCTGTGCGCTACATTATATATAATATACCATGCTAATTGGAAGACTCCTACGCCAAATCGTCAGGCAGGGTGATCATTGCCTTGCGCGGCAGTCCCGCCATCAGCATCCTGTTGACATAGGGCGCACGGTGGGTGGGATCTATCGTAACGTAATGGTTTGGCATCCGATAGCTTAGGCTCGGATTGTAATACGGATCGCCACTTTTGATCCATTTTTGGAACGCCTCGTTGGCGCGCAGGAAGTCCGCCCGTGGAATGCGCCGCTTGTGCGTCACCGATTCATAGTGGATCAGGCGGGCGTGCGGCGTGTAGACAATGCGGTAGCCCGCCTCGTGAGCGCGCAAGCAGAGCGCCACATCGCTGTAGTTAAGCTGATACGCCTCATCAAAGCCGCCGACTGTGTCGAACGCCTGGCGCGAGATCATCAGGCAAGCGCCCGTCACTGCCAAGACGTTGCGATACCAGCCATCGTTGCCAAAGTAGGTGGTCAGGTTTTCGGGCAGCCCGCTGAACAGGTGCGCTGCCAAGCCGCCACCGCCAATATAAACGCCGCCGTGCTGCACCAGACCGTTCGGGAACATCAGCTTGGCGCCGACGATGCCCACGCCCGGGCGTTCGTACCACTGCGCCATGCGCGCCAGCCATGTGCTGTCCAGCACTTCAATATCGTTGTTCAGAAAGAGCAGCAGATCAGACTCGGCAGCGTGCTGCGCGCCAAAGTTGCAGGCTTTGCTAAAGTTGAAGGGTTCGGTGTACTTCACCACCTGAAAGCGCGGCTCTTGCGCGTAGCGCGCGTACAAATCAAAGGTCGCTTGTTCGGTGCTGCCGGTATCCACCACAATCACGCGGTAGTTTGGATAGCGCGTGCGCCCAAAGAGCGTGGCAAGGCAGCCCAGCAGCATATCGGCATGATCGCGGGACGGTATGATAATGGCGATGCTGCGCGGCTGCGGCTGCTCCCATGTGATCAATGGGTAGGTACCGTGAATAGGATGCTCGGAATCGAAAAAGACGCGCGGATTGTGAATGCCCGTGCGTTCCAAATGCTCGCGGATAGAAGCTAACTGCGCCTCAGCGACGTAACTCTTCGCCTCACGCGAACTTGCCGTAGAGCGTTCCCAAACGCGCCAGTGATACAGCACTTTGGGCAGGTGATAGATTTTCTGCGTCACCTCGCTAATGCGTAGGAACAAATCCCAGTCTTGCGCGCCGTCCTTGCTTGGATCAAATATGCCGACTTTCTCCAGCAAGCCCCGCCGCAGAACAGCCATTTGGCACAGCAAGTTGGCGCACAGCAGCAGCTCTGGTGACCAATTCGGCTTGAAGATCGGATCGAAACGATGATCTTCGGCATTGATCTTATCGCTATCCGAGTAGATCAGATCGGCATCTGGGTGCGCCTGAATGAACTTCGCCATCTCGTAGAGCGCCTCAGGCGCTAACCTATCATCGTGATCAAGCAGCGCGATGTATTCACAGGCTGCATCCTGCATGGCTTGGCGCAAGGCAGCGTTGCTATTCGCCGAGATGCCTTTGTTCTCGGTCAGGCGGATTGGCACAATGCGCGCATCTTGCTTGGCAAGGTAGGTCAGGTATTCCCAAAGTTCGTCGTTCGGGCTGGCATCGGCAAGGTACCAGCGCCACTGTGGGTAACTCTGCGCGAGGACTGATTCAACCGTCCGCCGAAAGATGTAGAGCGGCGGCTTGTAGACGGGCGTCAGGATGCCGAAGGTAGGCGCAGTGCGCCATGCCAGCGCTTCTTTGCGCTGCGCGGCAAGATCAGCGTCATTGGGTGTGGTTGCCTTGCAATACGGCTCGTAGCCGTGCAGGTCAGGGCGATCGCGGTGCATGTAGCGCCGCTCGCCGCGCAGCCAAAGCCCTAAACGGGTTGCGAAAGCGCCTAGCCCTTCTTTGCGCAAAAGGCGGTAGGCTGTGTTGGTAAGCTGACCTAAGCGTGTGATTGAAAGCCTGTGCATAGAGATTAGGCTCTCCTTTTGCGTGCGGCGTATCATAGCATATTTGACGGACGCGGGATAGTTGTGAGATTTCTGTTAAACAGATGTATCACAACTCTATCTACACTGAAGTAATTAGAATTTACTTCTTATCAATGGAGAATTTGCCCATGAATCCACAACCTAAGTCCTCAGCACCGCTCCGCTATGTTGCCTTTGATCCTAATACTGAAATTATTGGGGCAATGTTACAAGGCATGGTCTACTCGGCAGAGCGTGAGATGCTCTTGCCGCTCTTGCGCAAACACAACTTTGAGGAAATTGAGCTGGATCGTTGGTATCCCTTGCAGCGTGTATTAGATTTATTCACGGACATCACTAATGATGTGGGTGGCATGTTCAACCTAGTCGCTATCGGCGCAAAGGCAGGTGAAGTTTTTCCGTTTCCGCCTGAGATCACATCATTTGAGCAATCTCTTGAGCTTGCTGATACGTTGAATCGTGCTGCCTACCGCAACGGTGATCCCGGCACTATCCGCGCCGAGAAACTAGGTGAGCGCCATTACCGAATGCATGTGCATCTCCCTTTCCCACAAGACCTGCATTACGGCATTTGGTGGGCAGTGGCAAGGCGCCTTGTGCCTGATATGCATACGCTGCACATCCAACGCCAAGTGCTAGACCTCTATACTAGCATCTACGAATTTCAGTGGTAGAAAGACCTGCTGCCAAGCCCTAACAACTTGGCAGCAGCCTTATCAGGCTTTAGGCGCCGGCGATCATCTTATCGCGGCGCTTTTGCTCTTTTTGGCGGTCTTCGTTGTTCAGAATGCGCTTGCGAATGCGGAGCGTCAGCGGCGTTACCTCTAACAGCTCATCTTCGGCAAGGAACTCAAGGCAGTCCTCAAGGCTCAGGTTGCGCGGCGGCGTCAGACGGTTGTTTTCCTCGCCACCTTTAGAGCGGACGTTGGTTAGGTGCTTGGTCTTGGCAACGTTGACTGCCAAATCCTCTGGGCGAATGTGTTCGCCCACGACCATCCCCTGATAGACTTCGGTGCCCGGCTCGATGAAGGTTGTGCCGCGCATTTGGGCGTTCTCGATGCCGTAGCTGGTGGCAGTGCCATTTTCCCATGCCACAAGGCTGCCAAACTGCCTGCCCGGCAGCGTGCCTGCCAAAGGAATATAGCCGTGCATCAGGCTGTGAAGCTGCCCCATGCCGCTGGTAGCCCGCATAAAATGTGGACGGAAGCCCAACAAGCCGCGTGTTGGCACGTGATAGGTGAGGTAGGTGGTGCCGTTCTCGCTGAACATATTGACCATTTGCCCGCGCCTGCCGCCCAACAGCTCGATCACGATGCCCGTCATGCCGTCGGCGATCTCGATATGCACTTCCTCTACCGGCTCGAGTGTTTCGCCTGTCTCAGGGTCGGTGTGGTAGATGACTTCAGGCTTGCTGACCTCAAACTCATAGCCTTCGCGGCGCATGGTCTCGATCAGGATGCTCAGGTGCAGTTCGCCGCGCCCACTGACCACGAATTTATCGGGTGTGCTGCCATCGCCCACGCGCAGCGCCACGTTATGGCGCGTCTCGTTATAGAGCCGTTCGCGCAGCCGCCGCGAGGTTCCCCAGCCCGTCTTGCCTTCGCGCCCAGCAAAGGGTGAGGTATTCACGCCGAACGTCATGCGGACGGTTGGCTCTTCCACGCTGATGGGCGGCAGGGCAACTGGGCTGTTCGGATCGGTGATGGTGTCGCTAATGCCGATTCTATCAAAGCCGCTGAACGCGACAATATCGCCGGCACTTGCCTCATCAATTTCCTGCTTGCTCAGGTTATGATAGGTGAACAGGTATTCAATGCGCCCGCTTTGGCGTTCGTCTTGCGGCGTGATCCGCAGCACGTTCATGCCCTTCCGCAGCACGCCGGCATGAATGCGCCCAACGGCGATCTGCCCTTTGTAGTTGTCATACTCCAACGAGGTGACCAAGAGTTGCAGCGGCGCCTCAACATCGACCATGGGCGCGGGAATTTCGCGCAGGATCGTCTCAAAGAGCGGCGTGAGCGTCTCTTGCAGGTCATCGGGCGCATAGCCGGCGCGCCCACTCAGCCCAACGGCATAGATGACGGGGAAATTCACCTGTTCATCGTTCGCGCCAAGCTCAATGAACAAATCGAAGGTCTCGTTCAGCACTTCTTCAGGGCGCGCATAGGGACGGTCTACCTTATTGACGACGACGATCACGCGCAAGCCCATGCCCAGTGCTTTCCGCAGCACAAAGCGCGTCTGCGGCATAGGTCCTTCAACGGCGTCCACCAAGAGCAACACACCGTCCACCATGTTCAGCACACGCTCCACCTCACCGCCAAAATCGGCGTGACCGGGCGTATCTACGATGTTGATTTTGACATCATTCCACGTGACGGCGGTGTTTTTCGCCAAGATGGTGATGCCGCGCTCGCGTTCGAGCGGATTTGAATCGAGAATACGCTCGCCAGCGGTTTCGGCATTGCGAAAGACCTTCGCCTGCTTCAACATACCGTCCACGAGCGTGGTTTTACCGTGGTCAACGTGGGCGATGATCGCCACGTTGCGGAGATGTGCCTGAGATTGGAGCATACACATACTATCCTTCTTCGATCAGCGCACTGATCAAGGCTGATTGGCTTGTTTTCGTGTAGGTGGGGAAAATTTATTCAAGCAAGCTGTTTGAAGTGTATTCTAGCATAAGTGGGTGTGTGGCGTGAAGCGTGAGAAGTAGGAGAGGGATAACCCAAATTTTCTGGGAGTGGTAAAAAGAGTGGCTATAAGCTGCCAAAACTGTGCGGATCAGCCAAGTCCGACCCGCCATAAAAGCACACCTTAGTAGGG
>DAOUBW010000033.1:0-58605 GCA_034432555.1 Anaerolineae bacterium | reverse complement strand
GCGCGCCACGCCGATTTTATAGCCGCGATTCTTCGTCTCAGCCTGATAGCGGAATTCTTCAGCGCGTGCTTTGCGTGCCACAATGTCTGCCGTCGGATCCATGGTCAGGTAGTAAGCGCCTAGCACCATATCCTTCGCCGGACCGACAATCGGTTGCCCATCGGCAGGCTTCAGCAAATTCTTGGTAGAGAGCATCAGTGTGCGTGCTTCTTCAACAGCGCGCTTGGAAAGCGGCACATGCACCGCCATTTGGTCGCCGTCAAAGTCCGCATTGAAGGCAGAACACACCAACGGGTGGATCTGAATTGCCTTGCCTTCCACAAGCTGCGGCTCAAACGCCTGAATGCCCAAACGGTGCAGGGTTGGCGCACGGTTGAGCAGCACAGGGCGCTCTTTGATGACTTCCTCAAGCACTTCCCAAACTTCGGGACGCTCTTTCTCGATCAGGCGCTTAGCACCCTTCACGTTGCTGGTATGCCCATACTGCACAAGGCGGCTGATCACAAAGGGGCGGTAGAGTTCAAGCGCCATCGTCTTGGGCAAGCCGCACTGATGCAGCTTGAGCTTCGGACCGATCACGATCACCGAACGCCCGGAGTAATCCACACGCTTGCCGAGCAAGTTACGGCGGAAGCGTCCCTTTTTGCCCTTGAGCATATCCGAGAGCGACTTCAGCTCACGGCGTCCGCGCCGCGAGAGTGCCTTGCCGCGCTGGCTGTTATCGATCAGGCTATCAACTGCCTCTTGCAACATGCGCTTTTCATTTCGCACGATGACATCCGGCGCGCCCAGCTCGATCAGGCGCTTGAGGCGATTATTGCGGTTAATGACGCGCCGATACAAATCGTTTAGGTCGCTGGTGGCAAAGCGCCCGCCGTCGAGCTGCACCATGGGGCGCAGATCAGGCGGGATGACGGGCAACGTGGTTAAGATCATCCACTCAGGGCGATTGCTGCTCTTACGCAGGCTCTCGATCACGCGCAGGCGCTTGGTTGCCTTTTTCTTACGCTGTTTGGAGCGCGTTGTACGCACTTCTTCCCACAGCTCCCGCGAGAGCTTCTCCAAATCCATGTTCTTTAGGATTTCGTGAAACGCCCCAGCGCCCATATCGGCACGGAAAACGTTGCCATAGCGGCGCTTCAGCTCTGTGTAGCGTGCATCCGGCAGGAACATCAGCACTTGCAGGCTCTGCAATTCTTGGTGTGCTTCAACAGCTAAAGCGCGCGCCTTGCCCAGCCGCGCACGGCGCTCATCTTGCAGCACGTCAATTTCTTCGGCGGCGGTGGCAGTCCGTGCATCAGCCAGCACATCCAGCCGATCAATCTCTCGGCGGCGGCGATCCTCAATCTCTGCCTGAATCTCGCTGAGGCGCGCCGTCACAATTGCCTGAATGCGGCTGAAAAATTCGTTGCTGACGACTTCGCCTGAATCAGCGATCAGTTCGGCAGCACTCTCAAAGAGCATCGGCTCACCCAGCGCTTGCCCACGCAGTATCTCGACGCGGCGCTGAAGGCTCTGTGCTTCGCGCATCACCTCGTCCGTCAGGCGATCACGCTCTTCATTGTAGCGATCATTGATCTCATCAATCTGCGCCTGAAGTTCGTTGAGGTCTACATCACGCGACTCCTTAATGCGCTCAATTTGCGTATCAAGGTCGCTGCCTGCGTCATTTTCTTGGCGGGCAATTTCTTCATCAATGCGGCGCAGCGCTTTGGCGCGTGCTTCCTCGTCAATATAGGTGATGACGTACTGCGCGAAATACAGGACGCGATCAAGGTTGCGGCGGCTCACATCCAGCAACATGCCCATATAGCTTGGCACGCGGCGTGTATACCACACGTGGGCAACTGGCGCGGCAAGCTCAATATGGCCCATGCGCTCGCGGCGCACGGCAGCGCGTGTTACCTCAACACCACACTTATCACAGGTGATGCCCTTGTGACGCACATTCTTATACTTGCCGCAATAGCACTGCCAATCTTTGGTGGGACCAAAGATCGCCTCGCAAAACAGCCCGTCTTTTTCAGGGCGCAGGCGGCGATAGTTAATCGTCTCCGGTTTGAGGACTTCTCCATACGACCACGACTTGATCTGCTCCGGTGAAGCGAGACTGATACGCAGTGCGCTAAAATCTTTCGCCTCCAAGGCGTTTCCTCCTCTGCGCTAGTGACGGATACGAAAAAACGATGGACTGAGACGGTCGGGCAACTGCCTGACAATAAAAAAGACCACTTATCCAGCACGGCGTGCTGATCAGAGGTCTTGTGAGTGGCTAACTTAAACGCATAACCAGCGGCGCATGAAACACCCAAACATGAGATGGACTTCCCACGTAGTTTTCAACGGTGTTTAACCTTTTGCCTGCTGCCTGCATAGTAAACACTAGATTATATCAGCAATAGCGATCTTGTCAATAGGGGAAAATTGAGTGGGCGCGCCTGCTTGCCTGCTGCTGCCAAATGCGCCACAATTAGGGCAAAAAGGAAGGTTTGCTGATGCGCTCACCCGTTTACCCCGATACCGAAATGGTTGGCATGATGATTGAAGGCGTGTATGTGGATCACTGCCCGCGCAGTGGCGGACATTGGCTGGATGGCGGTGAACTGGCGCGGCTTGCCAAGCGCCCAACCACAGAAGTGGATGCCATTCTGCAAGCAGGCACGCCTGTAGAACGGCTCATCCACGAGAGCAGCCGTTTGTGTCCGCGTGATCACACGCCGCTGCAACAGATCGAGTTCCCAAACTACGCACACCTTAAGTTAGATTACTGCCCAACTTGCGGCGGAGTCTGGCTGGATGCCCGCGAGTTGAGCCAAGCACTCACCTTATTGGGCAGACCCGCCGATGATTCCGCAGACAGTGCGCCGAATGGTGGTGTGTTGCGCCTGATTCAACGCTTGCTCGGCTTGGGCTGAGTGCGGCGCGGCAGTGGGCGGTGTTTCGCTGCCCTCCCTATCGCCACTTGCCGATCAGCCTTTCACGCCGCTTGCCGAAACGCTCTGCACGAACCAGCGCTGGAACAGCAAGAACACAATCAACACAGGCACAGTTGCCAACGAGGCAAACGCCATCACATCGCCCCACTGGCGCGGCGCTTGCCCAAAGAACACATTCATAGCCACAGGCAGCGTGGTGAACTCAAAGCCGCGTGTGGTCATGAGCGGCCATAAGAAGCTGCCCCAGTGCGCCAAAAACTGCAAGATCGCCACCGTCGCAAAGACCGGACGTGCCAACGGCACGATGATGCGGCGGTAAATCAGGAAGCCGCCAGCGCCATCCACACGCGCCGCCTCGTCAAAGTCCCGCGGGATGTTCAGGAAGAATTGGTAGAACAAAAAGATCGAAAAGGCATCCGCCGCGAAGGGAAAAATCTGCACGTGGTAGCTGTTCAGCCAGCTGACGGTGCCATCTAGCCATGGCAGACCGTTCACCAAGAGCAAGAGCGGCACCGCCACGGACTCGAACGGCACAATGATCAGCAAAATAACCAACGTTAGCACAATGCCGCGTCCCGGCAAGCGCAGCCGCGCCAACGCATAGGCTGCCATGCTATTCACGAACAAGCCAAGCAGCACAATGCTGGATGTGACAAAGACCGAGTTGAAGAACAGGCGCGGCATCGGCAAGCGCTCAAAGACGCCGCCGGCGCTGTCCACACACTGCGTATCAGGGCTTTGATAGTCCGGGCAAGTGTAGTTTTCAAGGGTTGCCTCACGCGGGATGAAGGCGTAAATCGTCCGCATATCGGCTGAGACAAGGCGCTCAGGTTTCAGGGATGAGACCACCATAATCACGACCGGAAAGACGAAAAAGCCCACCAGAAAGAGCATGAAGCCATAATTGAGCGTCAGAAAGATCGTCCGCCGCAGGCGATAACCACGTGCGCGTGCTTGTGCAGCACGGCGTTCTTCCGCACCAACTGTTTGTGATAGGCTAGACATGCTTTACGCCTCCCGATTTGTTAGCACACGCCGCTGAAGGACAGAGATCACCAACACGATCAGCACGAAGATAACTGAGATGGCAGAGGCATAGCCTACGCGCTGCTGCCGATAGCCTTGATTAACCAGATGCAGGATAGTTGTGGCGGTGCTATCAAAAGGTCCGCCCGTGCCGAAGGTCATCACATCCACCTGTACAAAGAGTTTGAAAGCGAGAATAGTCGTGCTGATCACCACAAAGATTGTAGTGTTGCGCAAGCTGGGCAGCGTTACATTAGTGAACTGCCGCCAACGCCCTGCGCCGTCAATTTGGGCAGCCTCGTAGAGTTCTTGCGGAATTTCTTGCAAGCCCGCCAAGAAGATCACCATTTGGAAGCCGACGCCCTGCCAGATCGAAAGGATGATGATCGAGAAAAGCGCTGAGCGCGGGTCTTCCAACCAACGGAACGGACCCAAACCAACCACACCCAGCAGGCTGTTGATCAACCCAAAATCCGGGTTATACATGAAAAACCACAGCACCGAGACAATCGCCATGGTGGTGACGACGGGGCTGAAGTAAACCGTGCGGAAGAAGTTCATGCCGCGCAGTTTCTGGTTGACCAACATTGCCAACATCAAGGCAAAGGCGGTTTGCAACGGCACCACAATCAGGGCAAACATAAACGTATTGGCAAGCGCCCGCCAAAAGGTGGCATCGCTGGCAGCGATCAGGTAGCGCGTGCCGAACAAGTCAATTTGCGCCAGTTCACGGAAAAAGCGCGTTTCAGGGTCAGCCCGCAAAATCTCACGCACGGCGGGATAGACCAAGTTGCCCTCCGCATCGCGCAGCGGCTGATCGGTATCGGGATCAAGGCGTGGCGCCAGCGGGATGAGGCGTATGTCGAGCAGTTCGCGGTAGTTGCCCAAGCCGATGATTTCTGTGGGATTAGGTGAAATCAGGCGTTGATTAGTCAGGCTTAGCCCAAACGCCATAAAAAACGGGATCAGCAAGAAGAACAACAACAAAACCGCCGCTGGTGAGAGCATCAGCAAGGCAAGCCGCCGTTCGCCATCGTAAAGCGACGGCTTGCGACGTGCAGGCGTGGTGACTGCCATAAAGCACCTCGAAAAGCGTAAATAATGTGCTATATTTGCGGCTGCCCTTCTCCGCAGCCATACCCAAAGCCAAGAGAAGGGCAGTCTATGTGTTGTGCGCGCCCGCTATCCGCACCGTTTTTGCCGAACGGCGCTGATGGGTGGGCGCGCCCTGCGTTAGGACAGCTTAGTTGCGCGGTGCATAGCCATTGTTGTTGGCGATGTCCTTGTCAATAGTGTCGGCAGCTTTATCCAAGGCCGTTTGCACGTCGCCACCTTTGGCGATCTCATCCACGGCTTGGGCAAATGCCCGCGTGATGACGGGATAGGCAGGCGTCTGTGGGCGCGGCACTGCCACACCGCCCACCAACTGCTGGAAGTAGATGTTCAGCGCGCCGCCTTCTGCGTAGCGTGCATCCGCCTCTAACACGCTGGTCAGGGCAGGCACTGCACCACTGGCATCGGCGAACGCCTTCACGTTTTCAGCCGCCAGCAGGAACTTCAGCAAGTCCCAAGCGCCATCTTTAGCCGTGCAGGTCGAGGTGATGCCCCAGTTCCAGGAGCCCATCCCCGTAGCAGCCTTCTCGCCGAACTTGGGCATGGGCAGCAGCACCAAATCTTCGCCCAGCGCAGCCAAGTATTCCGGGTAGACCCAGTGACCGACAAAGCTAAGGGCTGCCTTGCCATCCTTGAAGACGTTATCATCTTCGGGCGTGGCGCTGGTCAGCCCATTCTTGAACAGCCCTTGGAACCACGTCATGGCGGCGACGGCTGCCTCGCCGTTGATGACGCCATCAGCAGACTGGAAGTCGGTCCGATCAATCAGATCGCCACCGAAGCTCTGCACAATGGGGCTAAAGCCGTAGGTGAACCACTCACCCGCGCCGTAGTTCATCTTCAGGTCAAGCGGATAGCCGTTGGCTGGCACAACTGCCTTGAGTGCCTCTAGGGCGGCGTTGAATTCATCAAGCGTCCAGGCGTCCTCGATGCTGGTGGGGATGCGAACGTTGGCGGCTTCCAACAGCTTCTTGTTGCCCCAGATTGCCAAGCCGCTATCGAAGGTGCCAATGCTCCACAGCTTATCCTGATAGGTGCCTTGCTGGATGATGGATGGAATGATGTCGGCAGCTAGATCAGGCTCTTGGGCAAGGTAATCATCCAGTGGGATGAGGTAGCCCGCCCAGGCGTAGTTGTAGACATTGGGACCGTCAAAGTCCAGCAAGCAGGGCAAGGCGTTGGCAACTGCCGCCGCATTGACCTGATCGTTGTAAGAGCCTTCAGGCAGTTGCGTTGCCTCGGCGCGGTAAACCGACTGCGAGGCGTTATAGCTATCCAAAATGGCGGTTAGGGCGTCGCGTTCTGCGCCCTGCCCAGAGTGAAACCAGACTGTCACGACGGTTGGGGATTGCGCGGCAACGTTGCCCGTGCCAAGCGCACCAACGATGAGCGCCAAAGCGCTAAGTGCTACCCAAAACTTGCGATTCATGGTCAATTGATCCTCTCGATGCTTAACGAAATTAAGTGAAAACACGTCGAACAACCGATACTCCGTTTGAACAGTTCCACATCACCTCCTTTAGCACCTAAAAGTCAAGTGCGGCAAAGCGCGCCTCGCTGAACGCCACAGCCGCACCTTCTGCGTAAAAGCCGGCGCTGCCATAGGGCAAATGCGCCCACGAAAGCGCGATGAGCAGCACCTCATCAAGGTAGATATCCAAATAGTGATCGCGCACCAAAACGCGCAGTGTGTAGGACTCGGCGCTCAGGTCGGCGCGGCGCGCCTGAATGGGCGGAAAGCGGCGCAGTGTGCCAAACTCTGCGCCGCACAAGCCAACCTCAAGCTGCCCTGCTGCGCGGTTCAGGGCAATGCACAGCCCTTGTGCAGCGGCGCTCCCATAACCAACCATTAGCCCGCCAATGCCACCCGCACTGACAAAGGTCAGCTGCACCTCGATCAGGGCGGCTTCGGCTTGGTAGGGCAGATAGAGCGCGGGCGAGGCTGCCTCTGCACACAGCCTTTTACCGTCAACCTGCCAGTTGCCGCCAATGCTATAGGGTGTGTAGGGCAAGAGCGGCTGGGTAAATGGATCAACATCGCGGCGCGCCACCACACGCAGCCCACCATCAGGTGTGGTGCTGAGCTGCTTGACTGAACCGAATGAGGCAATATCGTTCGGATGCTTGCGACGCACCATATGTTGGTAAAACAAGCGCGTACCCTCTTTGGGATGCGCCACACTGCGCCCGACGTAGCTATCAAGGCGCGACTCGCGGCTGGCGATCACGATGTTATCAGCAGGGCGCCGCCAACCATGCAGCAAGTTATCCGAGACGAGGTAAAAAGTGCCATTCACGCAGTTCAGATCGGCAGTTGTGTAGTAGGAGTCGAACCAACGCGCTGTGGAGAACATCAGGTAGTAGCGCCCATTCAGCTTGAAAACGTCTGGCACTTCCATGCACACATATTCATCCGAGATGAAAGCCGGCGGCAGTGTTTCCCAGCTCAGCAAGTCCCTTGAGCGGCAGACCGCAATACACCCGCCACCGCTATAGCTGCCATTTGGCACACGCGCACAGATAAAAGCATAGTAATAGGCTGTCGCCTCATCGTAGACAATGCATGGATCGCGCCAAGCGACCTCGTTATTCGGTGAGCGGCGCGGGTCAGTTTCATAGAAGGGCGCACGGGCTTCCATCACGGGATAGGGGTGTTTCTGCCAATGGTAGAGATCATCGGAGATAGCAACGCCGATGCGCTGCACCTGATCGACCATCGCGCCGTAGAACATATAGTAGCGCCCGTCATGGTGGCGCACGACCATGCCCGTCATGAACCAGCCGCTATCCCATGCCGTATTGCCGTTCGCGTGCAAGGCATCGCGGGCTGCTGTCCAATGCACCAAATCAGGGGAGGTGGCGTGCGCGATGGTCTTGGCAAACATATCGCGCAGATCGCGCTTGAGGTAATAGAGGTGATAACCATCCTCAGCGGGAAACAGCCAAGTGTCCCATAAACCGTGCAGTGGACTTTCAGGCGCGTGCAGCATGGTTACTCCTGTGTTGGGCTATGCGTTGTCGAACGGATGATCAGCTCAGGTGGCGGCAAGCGGATTGCCTGCCAGTCTGGATCGCCTGCCAGCACTTTGAGCAGCATCTCAATAGCCAGCCTGCCGCTGTGGTGCATATGCTGGCGAATGGTGGTCAAGCCGATGTATTGGGCAACTTCCAGATCATCAAAGCCGATCACCGAAAGCTGGTATGGCACAGCGATATGCCGTTCGCGGGCGGCAGCCAGCACACCCAGTGCCTGCATATCGGACATGGCAAAGATGGCAGTCGGTGGCTGGGGCAGACTCAGCAATTCACCGCCAAGTTGGCGCGCCACTTCTTGCCCATGTTCGCCAAAACGCACATAGTCAGGGCGAAATGGAATATTAGCGGCACGCAGCGCAGTGCAATAGCCGTTGTAGCGTTCTTGGCTGGTCGGGAAGCCATACGGATCAGGGAAGGCATCACCGATATAGGCAATCCGCCGATGTCCGAGCGCGATCAGGTGTTGCACGGCAAGCTGTGCGCCGTGGTCATTTTGCGGCGCAAGGCACGGCATTTGGTCGGTGGGGCGGTCATAAATGCCCGCTAAGGCAATGCCGGCATCCATCAGGCGGGCGTGCTGCTCAGGGCTAAGGTTAATGGTCATCACCAGCAGGGCAGCGATCAAACGCTGATCAAGGATGAGGTCTATCTGCGCCTCAATCTGCTCAGGGCTGCCCACATGATAGAGCAGCAGCGTATCTTCAGGCGCAAGCGTGCTCAGGGCAGTTTGCACGCCGCGCAAGCGCTCCACAAAGGGCTGGTAGGCGAAAAAGGGCAGCAGCACGCCCAGCGCTCGGCGGCGCACGCGGCGCGAAAGGCTGCGCGCTGCGCTGTTGGGTTGATAGTTTAGGTGGCGAATGGCATCCATCACGCGCTGACGGGTGTGCGGGCTGACGTTAGCGCTGCCGTTCAACACACGAGAGACAGTGCCGATGCCAACGCCGGCGCGCCTCGCCACATCGTGAATGGTAACGGGCGGCATACGGTGCCTTTCCAAAATGCCTTTTAACAAAAATTCTTAGCGATGGAAACGCTTCCATTCGTTGTGGAAGATTGTATACAGCCTTTTTTAGGAATGCAAATTCAAATTTTGCGAACGCCTTTTATGTTTTCCCCATGTGGCGCACCTCATGTACAATCAGCCTGTGTTCAACGTTTAGAAAGGCGCTTTTCAATGCCTAAAGTTACATTTCTGGGTGCGGGCAGCACCGTTTTTGCCAAACACCTGATGGGTGATATTTTGACCTTCCCCGAACTTGCTGAAAGCGAGTTCGCCCTGCATGATATTGATGCCGACCGCCTGCGGACTTCCGAAATCGTAGCGCGTCGCCTGAATGAAGCACTCGGCGGGCGCGCCACGATCACGGCGTCGTTGGATCGGCGCGCCGCCTTAGAGGGTGCCGACTATGCCATCAGCATGATTCAGGTCGGCGGCTATAAGCCTGCTACCGTCACCGATTTTGAGATTCCCAAAAAATACGGCTTGCGGCAGACCATTGCTGATACGCTGGGCATTGGCGGCATTTTGCGCGGTCTGCGGACTGTTCCCGTGCTGCTGGAGATGTGCCATGATATGGAGCAACTCTGCCCTGAGGTCACCTTTTTGCAGTACGTCAATCCAATGGCGATCAATTGTTGGGCAATTAGCCGCGCCACCAAGATCAAGACGGTGGGCTTGTGCCACAGCGTGCAGGGGACAGCACGCGATCTGGCGCACGATATTGGTGTGCCTATCGAAGAGATCAACTATCTGGTGGCGGGCATCAATCACATGGCGTTCTACCTGAAATTTGAACGAAATGGCGAGGATTTGTATCCGTACATTCGGCGCGTGCTGGCTGAAGATCGCGTGCCGAACTGGAATCGCGTCCGCTACGAGATGTTGAAGCGGCTTGGCTACTTCGTGACAGAGAGCAGCGAGCATTTCAGCGAGTATGTGCCGTGGTTCATCAAGCGGGATCGCCCCGATCTGATTGACCGCTTTAACATTCCGTTGGATGAATATATCCGCCGCTGTGAGGAGCAAATCGCCCATTGGGATGCACAACGGCAGGCGTTGGAGAGCGGTGCGGCGCTCCATGTGCAGCGCAGCGATGAGTACGGCTCGTTGATCATTCACAGCCTAGAGACAGGCACGCCGCGTGTGATCTATGGGAACGTGCCAAATGACGGTTTAATTGATAACCTGCCGCAGGGCTGCTGTGTGGAAGTGCCATGCCTTGTCGATAAAAATGGCATTCAACCAACCAAGATCGGCGCGCTGCCGCCGCACTTGGCTGCCCTGATGCAGACCAATATCAACGTCCAGGCGCTGACCGTAGAAGCGGCGCTGACGGGCAAGCGCGACCACATCTACCACGCCGCCATGCTTGATCCGCACACCGCCGCCGAGCTTGATCTCGATCAGATTTGGGCATTGGTGGATGATCTGATCACCGCGCACGGCGATCTGCTGCCCGCCTACCATTAACGGCGCGCTGCTCAGCCTTTCCGCCGCGTTTCGGCTATTGCCGAGCGCGGCATTTCACGCTATACTTCCTCTCAAGCGCGGGAGTGGCGGAATGGTATACGCATCGGTCTTAAAAACCGAGGAGGCAACTCATACGGGTTCGACTCCCGTCTCCCGCATTCCCGCCCGACACCTCTCACCTGCACCGTAAGGATTTTGGGTTATGACCAACGCGGCACCGCACCCTGCCACCTCTGTTTTGGAAGGCGAGATTCGCCAACAGCCCGCTGTCATTGCTAACCTGATCAACAGCCCTGATATTGCCCCAGTCGCCGCTGCACTGCGCGCTGCCAACCCAAGCCACATCGTCTTTGCGGCACGCGGCACGTCAGATAATGCGGCGCGCTACGCGCAGTACCTGTTTGGCATTCACCTGGGCTTGCCTGTCACGCTTGCCGCGCCTTCCATCAGCACCCTTTACCAAAGCCCGCCGCGCTACCGTGATGCCGCCGTGATTGGCATTTCGCAATCCGGGCAGGCGACGGATGTGCTGCAAGTGCTACAGGATGCTGCCGCACAAGGCGCGCTGACGGTTGCCATCACCAACAACACCGATTCGCCCATGGCACAACACGCTGCGCACCACATCGCGCTGAAGGCAGGCGTTGAGCAGAGCGTTGCCGCCACCAAGACCTATACTGCCCAACTGACGGCGCTTGCCTTGCTGACCGCGCAGCTTGCCGAAGATGCCACCCTGCACCGCGATCTGGCGCAGTTGCCCGCTTGGATGGCGCAGGCGTTGCACATTGCGCCGCTGCTGGCAGAGCGCGCCGAACGCTTCCGCTTTATGGCGCACTGTGTGGTGCTTGGGCGCGGCTATAACTACGCCACCGCCTTTGAGATCGCCTTGAAGGTGAAGGAACTGACCTATGTGATTGCCGAGCCGTACAGCAGCGCCGATTTTCGGCACGGACCGAAGGCGATGATCGAAGAAGATTTCCCGATCATCGCTGTGATACCTGACGGTGCAACGCTGCCTGATCTGCTGGCGTTGGTGCGCGATATGCGCGAACGCGGCGCCGATTTAACGGTGATCAGCGCCAACCCAGAAGCGCTTGAGCTGGCACACTTGGCGCTGCCAATGCCCGAAGGCGTCTCCGAGTGGCTCTCGCCGATTGTGGCTGTGGTCGCCGGGCAGTTCTTGGCGATGGATATTGCCGCCGTCAAGGGCAACGCGCTGGATGCGCCGCGCAACCTGACCAAAGTTACCCAGACGCGCTGAGGGACACGCACCATGCAGCCTGTTCACGCCGAAATTGTCTCGATAGGCGAAGAATTGCTCTCCAGCGAGAGCGAAACGCTCGATACCAACTCCGTTTACATCACGCAGCAGCTTGGCAGCATTGGCGTGCGCGTGCTGTATAAAAGCACAGTGGGCGATGATGAGGCGCGCATTACCGACGTGCTGCGGATTGCGCTGAGCCGCGCCCAAATCGTCATCACGACCGGCGGCTTAGGTCCAACAGTGGACGATATGACGCGCCAAGCCGTTGCCGCTGCCACAGGGCGCCCCCTGATCTTTGAGCAGGCACTGCTGGATGAGATTGCCGAAAAATTTGCCCGCTTCAACGCACGCATGAGCGCCAACAACCGTATTCAGGCGCTGCTGCCCGAAGGCGCGGTAGTGATCAATAATCCAGCAGGCACCGCGCCCGGCTTTTATGTGGATTGCAACGGCGCACTGATCCTGAGCCTGCCCGGCGTGCCGCGTGAGATGAAGGCGATGATGACGCAGACCGTCATTCCGCTGCTGCGGGAACGCTTAGGCGCACCGCGTGTCATCAAGACGCGCATCCTACGCACAGCAGGCATTGGCGAAAGCCACATTGACGAGCAGATCGGACATTTAGAGCGCCTGAGCAATCCGACCGTCGGCTTGAACGCGCACGCCGGGCAGACCGATATTCGCGTCACGGCGCGCACCGATACCGAAGCAGAGGCACAGGCGCTCATCGCGGCGGTCGAGGCAGAAGTGCGTGCTAAACTCGGCGATCACATCTTCGGTGTGGATAAAGAGACGCTGGAACAAGCATTTGCCGATGCTGTGGCAAAAGCGGGCTTGCGTGTAGTCGTTGGTGAGCTGCACACTGGCAGCGCCATTCAACGGCGGCTGAGCAAGGCACACTTTCCCGAAGGCAGCCTCCAATACGCTGATTCGGAAAGCATGGCAGCCCTGCGAGACTCAGCCGAAGGCGATCTGCGCGCTGTGGCTGAGCAGGTGGCAGCGGCGCTCTGCGCGCAGTATAACACCAATGCGGCGTTGGTGGTCATTGCTGAAGCGGATAGCTCTGCCATGGCAGTTACCAACGGTGGTGAAACGCGCAGCCGCGCCTACTTCTACGGCACGGATACCACCACGCCGGATGTGCCAAGCGGTTGGGCAATCTCGATGGGCTGGCATTTGTTCAAGCGGCTTGCCTAAAGGTAGGCGATCAGCCTGCCCGCCGCGATAATGGCGAACCACACACCCAGCGAAAAAAGCGCCGCCAAGCGCGCTGCCAAAGGCGTTGGCGCGTCGGTATCCCAACGCGCCACACCACGATAAACGCCCAAATGGAAGATCAGGACGTTGGCAAGCGCCGCCAGCAGCAGCAGCAGCTTCACCTGAAAGGCGCGGTTCGCCGCAAAGCCTGTCGTATTGCTCAGAAAGAGCAGCGCACCGGAACTCACCGCGATCACAAAACCGACCCGTGCCGCACGCAGCAGGTAGCGCACCGCAAAGGTCACGCTCAGCGTGCGGCGCGCCACGCCTAGCAAGCGCAGATCGAACAGGGCTGCCCCGCCAACCAACAGCGCAATGCCGAAGATGTGGACGATCTCCGCAAAGGGGAACGCCCACACTTCATTCTGCATCCAACGGGCAAGCGGCGTTTGGCTGAGCCACTCTAGCAGGGCATCCATGTGCGATTACTGCAAACTCCGCAGCTTCCAAAGCAGCGACTCAATCGGCACGCCAAGCCGCAACAGGGGGCTTGCGCTGGCGCGCTCCACAGGGCGATCAGGATTGCACGGGTTGGGCTGCGCTTGTTGCGGTGGCAGGGCGCTGTTGCGCAAACCTTGCGTTTCGCCATCGCTGAACAGCACAATCTCGATCCGCATTTCATCGCAAATGGTGCGGCTGATGTAGCCGATGAAGGCAACTGTCTCGCCCACTTCTGCCCGCCGATTAGCGCCATACTGCGCCATGCGCGAAATGGGCGCTAGCTCAAGCGTCCAGCGCTTGGCAGGCGCTGAGGGCAATTGCGCTTTCTGCAAGGTCTCGCGTCCGCCCACCCGCGCCAGAAAGTCTGGGATAGGCGTTTCGGTGAGGTTGGCGGGCAAGCGAATATCAGCGGTTACATCAAGGATGACCTCCACGTGCGGATTTTGCCAGATCACTTCCGCCACTGTGCCAACCACATAGACAGGGCGGGAAAGATCGTAGGAGCTCCAGCCGTGATGTGCTTCAGCAGGCGTGCTGCCGATCAGGGCGAAAGTCAGGGCGAGTGTTAGCGCCAAAAAGACGTTCCGTCGCATCGTTTGCTCTCCGTCTAAGGGACGTTTCGTTAAGTTTAGCCTGCCGTGTGGTAAACTCTTAGCATAAGCCGCCATTTTTTAAGAAATACTCAGGATGTTCTCACGTCGCTCCCTGCCCGATCTTTTCAGCGTAGCCCTGTTGGTAGCGCTCTGCTGGTTGTTCTATTGGCGCTTGCTGACGCCGAATACGCTTGATCAAGCCTCGCTGATCGAGGGCGATTTCAGCGGTCAATTTGTAGCATTCGCGCACTATCAGGCACAGCGGTTGGGCGCGGGCGAAGTGCCGCTTTGGAATCCGTATAACTTGGGCGGTCATCCCTTCCTTGCCGACACGCAATCTGCCGTATTTTATCCACCGCGCCTGCTGAGCATCGCCGTGCTGAATGCCACAGGTGGCAGCACGCCGCAGCGCATGTACGCCGCCTTGCAGGTGGAAATGGCAGCCCACGCCCTGATCGCCTCTCTGCTGATGTATGCTTTTTGCCGCCACCTGATTGAAGATGAACGCTACAGCATCACCGCCGCGTTGGTCGGTGCGCTCACCTTTGCCTATGGCGGCTTCCTGACGGGCTATGCGCCGCTGCAACTGGCAATTATGGAGGCGGGCGTCTGGCTGCCCTTGGCGCTGCTCGGCATTTTTCAGGCAACCAAGCACCCAACGCAAGTGCGGTGGACATGGCTCATCCTGAGTGGGCTTGCGCTTGGGTTAGCGCTCTTGGCAGGGCATCCGCAAACGGCGCTGTTCTTTATCTACCTGAGCCTTGCCTACTTGTTGTGGCGCAGCTTAGGCAGGGAATCTAATAAGATCAGGACGTTTATGATCGGTGCGCTGATCTTCGGTGCGGTTGGCATCGGCATAGCGGCAGTGCAGCTTTTGCCCGGCTTGGCGTATCTGAGTGCCACCACACGCGGCGGCATGAACTTCGACGCCAAAGGGAATGGCTTCCCGATCTACGATCTGCTGCAAATCGTTTTTCCGGGCGTGTTCAGCCTCTACTCGCCGCTGTATTTCGGTATCACCGCGCTGATGCTGGTCATTTACAGTGCGGCGCGCTTGCGCCCTTCAGAAATCTTCTGGTTCATGGTGCTGATTGTGGCGCTTGGGCTAAGTTTGGGCAAGGGTGCCATCCTCTACGATATTTTCTACCATTTCGCGCCGGGCTTCAGCCTGTTCAGGCAGCAGGAACGCGCTGCTTATGTCGTAGCGGCTGCCGCCGCCATCCTTGCCGCGCAAGGCAGCGCTGATATTCTGCGCGATACGGCAGAGGCAGCACTGCCGCGCCGCTATGTGGCAATCTTTCTAGGCATTGCCGCCGGTGCGCTCAGCTTTAGCGCCGCCGCTTTCGTGGAATGGCTAACCGCCGCCGAAGAAGCTGCACAAAACTTCCAGCGCGTCTCGTTCAGCCTGATCATTGCGCTGCCAGCGGCACTTTTGCTGATTAACCTTGCCACCTATCGCAATCGCTATTGGCTGCGCTGGCGCGGTACTGCCCTAGTTGCCCTGATCGTCTTTGAGTTGTTTAGCTTTGGGCGCAGCAGCCCAAACCTTGAGCCGATACCTGCCGCGGCGCGCCTGCCAGAACCGAAGGCGCTGGCAGCTTTGCGCGCCGATGCCGCCGATCAGCCTTTCTTCCGTGTGGATGGCGTCCGCGAGAATTTCGGCACGCTCTACACGGTGGCAGATATTCAAGGCATTAGCCCGCTGCGCTTTGCCGCTGTGGATCGCCTGTTGCAGATGCCCAACCGTCCGCGCCAGTGGGAACTTTTTGGCGTGCGCTACGTGCTGACCGCTGACCAAGCCCTGCCCGCTGATAGCCGCCTCCTCTACGAAGAAGAAAATCCGTATAATCCTGTGCGTTTGCACGTGCTGGAGAATGTTCGTCCGTTGGCGCGAGTCGTTCACCGCGCATGGATCGAGCCTGATGAGGCGCAGGCGCTTGGCTACCTGAGCGAACCAGCCTTCGATGCAGCACATACCGTCATGTTGGCAGCCGAGCCGCCCTTTGCGCTTTCAGGGGCAGAGAGCAGCGCGGCGCGCATTTTGAGCATGACGCCTGAACGGTGGTTGATCGAGGCGGAAGCCCAGACGGCGGCACTGCTCAGCCTCTCACTGGTGCGGGATAGTGGGTGGTCAGCACAGGTGAATGGCGAACCTGTCCCGATTCTGCGGGCTGATATTGCGTTTAGCGCCGTGCCGATTCCTGCGGGCAAGAGTACGGTAGAATTGGTCTATCTGCCAACGAGCTACACGCTCGGCGGCGCCATTACACTTGGCACATTGTTGGTTCTGATCTTGGGAGGCTTAGTGTCCCTTGCGTATTCCATTCGTCGGCGGGCGCGCCGCGCTGCTTGAGCCACACACGCGCTCGGTCATCCTGATCGGCTTGGGCATTGGCGCGCTTTCAGCGCTGCTCGGCTTGCTGATTGTGATCGGCAGCCCGATCCTCGCCTTCGGCTTGGTGTTTGGCGTCGCCTTTGGGCTGTATGCGCTCACCAACCTGATGTTCGGCTTGTATTTGATGATCGCAGTGATTGCCCTTGCGCCCTTTGCCACGCTGCCCGTCCGCTTTGCCCTGACGCCAACCTTTGTGGATGTGGCGCTTGGCGCATTTTTGTTGGTCTACCTGTTTGAGTGGATGACGCGCCGCCGCGAAGGCTTCCGCTTTGTGCCTGCCCAACTGCTGATTGCGCTGTTCATCGGCTGGTGTTTGTTTAGCTTCGTGGCAGGCTTAGGGCACGCCGCACTGACCACGAACATCTTGCGGAAGTTCGTCGAGATGTTATTGAGCATGGTCACAGCCATTGTGATTGTGGACGTGGCGCGAGACAAGCAAATTTTGGCGCGCATTGCCTTTGCGCTGATCGTTTTTGGGGCGCTGCAAGGCGTGATCGGGCTGATCCTTTACCTGCTCAACGATCAGACCACGTTCACGCTCTTGAATGCGCTCAGCCGCTTTGGCTACCCAAGCGGCGATGTGCTGCGCTACGTGGAGGATAATCCGCTGCTAGGTGAGCGCGCCATCGGCACGTGGGTGGATCCAAATGCCTACGGCGGCTTTCTGCTGATGTTTGGCTCGGTGGCATTGGCGAACGCGCTCAACAAGCAGCCGCTGATCGGCAAACGCTGGCTGGCGTGGCTGCTCTTCGCGCCTTACCCGTTGGTGATTCTGCTCACGCAAAGCCGCGGGGCATGGCTGGCGTTCGGCGCGGCAGTCTTCCTGATGGCAGTTTTGCGCTACCGCTGGCTGATTGTGGTGGGCGTGGTGAGCTTGGCGCTCTTGCTGACGCTGCCTTTCATGCAGCGCTACGTCGAACGCCTGTTGGATGGCTTGGGCGGCGAAGATTTGGCAACGCAAATGCGCTTTGGCGAATTTAAGGATTCGCTGACGCTGATCGGGCGCTATCCACTGCTAGGCGTTGGCTTTGCCGGCGCGCCCGACCGCGATATTTACTTGGGAGTCAGCAGCACTTACCTGAAGATTGGCAACGCCACAGGCATCACGGGCATTGCGCTGTTCAGCCTGATCTTATTGGAAACGCTGCGCTATGGGCTGGCGCATTGGCGGCGGTTGCGCGCCACCAATATGGAGACGCTCTGGCTAGGCTTTGCGGCTGCCGTTTTTGGCGTGGCGATTAATGGCGTGGTGGATCACTACTATTTCAACCTCGAATTTCACGCTGTCTCGCTCGCTTTTTGGCTGATCGTTGGCTTGGCATTGGCAACGGTGCGCGCTACGCGCCATGTTGGCTGCCAAACGCCCACACCGTGAAAATGAGATAGGCGGCAAGCAACAAGCCACCTTGCCAGCGGCTGATCCTGCCGCCTAGCACCACAACCAAGAGCGCCCCTGAGAATGCCATCATCACCACAATATCCACCTCCAACACACGTGGATTCACACCGATGGGCTGCACCAGCGCGGTGATGCCCAAAATTGCCAAGATGTTGAAGATGTTTGAGCCGACGATGTTGCCAACCGCAATATCGTTCTCTTTTCGCATAGAGGCAACAAAGGAGGTTGCCAATTCGGGCAGTGAGGTGCCAACTGCCACCAACGTTAAGCCGATGATCAATTTTGGCACGCCTAGCGCCGTGGCGATGTTCACAGCACCATCCACTAGCAGGTTAGCGCCCACCACCAAGACGATCATCCCAACCGCCAGCCGCCCAACCTCGAAAAGGCGGTTGGCTTGGGCAGCATCTGCGCCGAATTCGGCTGCTTCAAATGCCTCTAGTTCAGCCGTGAGCAAGCGCTTTTCGCGCAGTGCCAGCACGTAGGAAACGATTGTATAGGCAATGATGCCCACCACCAGCAGCACGCCGTCCCATCGCCCAATCTCGCCATCTTGGATAAGCAGCACCATCAGCACCGAGACTGCTAACATAAAGGGCAGTTCGCGCCGTATGATCTGCACCTTGACCGGAATCGGGAAAACAAGGGCTGTCAAGCCGATGATCAAGCCGATGTTGGCGATGTTCGAGCCGACCACGTTCCCCACTGAAATATCGTTGGCGCCTTGCGAAACAGCATCTAGGGAAACTAAGAGTTCGGGCAGCGACGTGCCGAAGGCAACCACTGTCAAGCCAACTACAAGCGTAGAAACGCCAAAAGAGAGTGAGAGGCGTGCAGCACCTTTGACCAGCCAGTTGCCGCCGAAGAACAGCCCAAGCAACCCTAAGACGACATACAGCACGTCTTGAAACATCTATGAATCCTTTCGCGTTATGTGGAAAAACCTCACCGCAAGGGTAAGGCAGACTGCGCTTATCGAAACGCCACAAGCATAGCACAGCTTGCCGCCTTCGGCTTCGCAGCGAGGCTATCCCACCAAATTTTAGGGGTGTACAGCGGGGAATGTGTTAGGCTATCGGCAAGTTGCCGCTGCCTGCGGTGCGCCACAGGCAGGGCAGTGCGCTTGTGTTGCCACTGTGTGAAAAGTCGTCCTCAGCTCTGCCACGCCCGCACGCGGGCGTGTGCCATCTCGCCGCGCCGCGCCGCCCGAATCTCTGAGCGTTGCAGCGCCAAAATAGCGATCACCTCGCCGCTGAGCGCGGTAAATTCCACCTCATAGGGCTGATCGCCCGTTGGTTCTGCGATAATAACGCCGACATCCCCTGCCCGCAAACCATACTCCGGCACGTCTAAATTCAAGATGACATAATCGAGTTCGTGCATCGGATTCCGCCACAAATCTACCGTAATCACATTCCCTCTCACACTTACAGCCCTCCGTACCGTCTATCAAAAGCCTTTCTCTGCATCAGCGCGAACGCACTGCGAGTCCTTTTGACAATCGGCACGCCTATTGTAGAATCAAGCGCGGGCTTTTTGCAAAAATTGCTACTTACATAAGGTGAAACATCATGCAAACATTAGACGGGCGCGCCGCTGAAGTTTCGGCAAAACTGGCACAACTGCGCCAAGCCATGGCAGCACGCGCTGTAGAGGCATTGGCAATCTACCAGACGGCGAATCTGGCTTGGCTGACGGCAGGTGTGCCAACCTACATCAACACTGCCAGCGAAACGAGCCCGGTGCGTGCGCTGATCACAGCCGAGCGCGCCTACTTGCTGACGGACTCGATTGAAGCGCCGCGCCTTGCCCAAGAACAGGAGGTGGAAGCGCTTGGCTTTGAACTGGTTAGTGAGACGTGGTATGCCCGCAGCAGCAGCCTTGAACGTCTGGCACGGGGCAAACGGCTTGGGCAAGACGGTCACGGCAGCGAGGTTAACCTTGCCGCCGAAGTGCAGCAATTCCGCAGCACGCTGCTGCCCAGCGAGATCGTTCGGCTGCGCGCCAACAGCCGCCTTGCCGCCGAAGCGATGGACGAGGCGATCCACGCTGTGCAGCCGGGACACACCGAATACGCTGCAGCCGCACGCCTTGCTGCCGAAGTTTATGCGCGCGGCGGTGTGCCTGTGGTGGTGCTGGTTGCCAGCGACGAGCGCATCTTTAACTATCGGCACCCGCTGCCAACCGACAAAGAAATCGAGCGTTATGCGATGTTGGTGGCTTGCTTCCGCAAGGATGGCTTGGTCATCTCGCTAACGCGCCTTGTGCATTTTGGCGCTGTTCCACCCGACCTTCAGCGGAAAGCCGAAGCATGTGCGCGTGTGGATGCACGCTTGATCCTTGGCACGCAAGCAGGGCGCACCATGAGCGATATGTTCAACCTTGCCCGCGAAGCGTATGCTGATGAAGGCTATCCAGAGGCGATTGATGAACATCATCAGGGCGGCAGCGCAGGCTACGCAGCCCGTGAAGTGGTGGCGCGTCCTGATGATCAGACGCCGCTTGCCGTGAATCAGGCATTTGCCTGGAATCCGTCTATTCGCGGCATCAAGAGCGAAGATACCATCCTGCTGACGGAGGAGGGCGTTGAAGTGCTGACTGCCTTAGATGGCTTTCCGCTGATCCCAATCTCGGTGGATGGGCAGCGGATGGATCGCCCTGCCATCCTTGAAGTGTAGGGCGCTGTGAGCAGCACACCACGCATCGTTCACCTTGCCAAGATGATCGGCGTTGCCGGCACGGAAAACCACCTCTTGGCGCTGCTGCCACAGCTTGCCAAAACGGGGCTTGATGTCCGCTTGATCGTGCTGACCGAGCCTGAGAAGCCGATGGCTGCCTACGCCGCACAGATGACGGCGCTCGGCGTGCCAACCGAGACGCTCACCATTCGCACAGATGTGCAGTTCAGCCTGATCGGGCAGTTGGCGGCGCGCTTTCGTGCGCTGCGCCCGTCTGCCGTTCACACGCACCTGATCCACGCCGATTGGCACGGCATTCCAGCGGCGCGGCGCGCTGGTGTGCCGCGTGTGTTCTGCTCTGGACATAATGATGATCCGTTTCGCTACCGTCCGCCGATCCGCCTGATACAGGCATATCTGTGGCGGCGCCTGACGGCAGGCATTGCCATCAGTGAGGCAGTTCGCCAATTCATGATCAAGGTGGAGTTCGCGCCGCCACGCAAGGTGCATACCGTTCACTATGGCATTGATCCGCTGCCGCCTGACTCTGCTTTGCGAGCGACCTTCCGCGCTGAGCTTGGCATTGCGGCAGATGCGCCCGTCTTTGGTTCGGTTTGCCGCCTGATTGAACAGAAGGGCTTGCCCTTTGCCTTGCGCGCCTTTGCGCAGATCGCGCCGCGCTTTCCCAACGCGCAGTATGTGATCATTGGCGACGGCGCCCTGCGCGATGCACTGCGTGCAGAAGCGGAAGCGCTTGGCATTGCGGCGCGGGTGCATTTTGCAGGCTGGCGTCCCGATGCTGCCGCACGCATGGCTGCCTTCGATTATTTCCTGATGCCTTCGTTGTGGGAAGGCTTCGGCTTGGTGATGCTTGAGGCGATGGCAGCCCGCTTGCCCATCATCGCCTCGAACATCTCGGCGCTGCCGGAGATTGTGGTCGCAGGCGAGACGGGCTACCTGTGCGCGCCGCGTGACGTGGCTTGCCTTGCCGCGCATATGGCGCGCTTGTTAGAGGATCGTAACTTGGCAGCACGGCTAGGCAGCGCGGCTGAGGCAAGGCTGGCTGCGGCTTTCAGCATTCCTAAGATGGTGGAAAAAACACGCCTAGTTTACGGAGAATTGCCAATGCTATAACAGATTATGAAGAAAAATTTACGCGCTCTGGGAGGCGTGCTATGCTTGACGTGTAGTGTTTCAATTAGCAAATAGATAGGAATTGGAGCGCTTGTGGACACTCCCTCCGCAGAGTTGGTACGCCCGATCCACCTTCGGGCATTGCTGGTCAACCACCTTGATGCTGTCATCCTCACCTTTGTAATAGGCGCCCTGTGCCTTGTGCTGCATGATGCCGTGAGCTTTGAAACGCTTTTCTTGTTAGTTGGCATGGCGCTCATTGCTTGGCTCGCCTTCGCCTATAATGACTTGTGCGACGCACCCTACGACGCGCAAGACGCCACCAAACGCCGCCGCAATTTCTTCACCCGTCAGGGCAGCCAGCACTATTGGCATGTGGCTGCCCCAGTTGCACTGGGCATCGCGGCGCTGTCTTTCTTGCAGTTCGGCAGCCGCGGTGTGCTGCTGATCGGCATTTCACTGGTGGCAGTTTGGGCATATTCGGCGCCGCCGCTGCGCCTGAAAAGCCGCCCCTTCTTTGATCTGGCAACGCACGCGCTGTTCGTGCAGACTTTTCCCTACTTTGTGTGTCTGTTCCTGATCGGTGCGCTGTGGCTGCCATTAGACTATTTGCTCTTAGTGTTATTCTTCCTCAGCTCGCTTTCGGCGCAGTTGGAGCAGCAAGCGCGGGACTATAAAGTAGATCGGCGCACGGATACCAACTTCACAACCCAAGTCGGCTTGCGGACGACGGTCTATCTGCTGAAGGTTATCACGGCAATCTTGGTTATCATCAGTCTAGTCGGTGCGCTGATCGGCATCATTCCACCTGTTTTGTATCCGCTTGGTGCTGTGGCAGCGCCGCTGATCTGGCATCGCTTTATGCGGCGTGCCGATCAGCCGCGCAGCGAACGCTTGGTGTGGACAATGGGGATTCTCGCCGCAATTTATATGGGCAGCTTGTATGCCTACTGGCTCATTGTGAACGTCTAGGCTTTCTCGGCAGGGCGTGGTGCCACGTTCAGCGTGGACTCATTGCGATAGGTGACCATGCCCGCCTTGCCACCTTTGATCTTCCGCACGTGGCGGCGTTCGGTCACATCCACTGGCACAGCCGCCTCGCTGCGTAAGGCGCTGTAGTAGGCGGCAAGGCGGGCTGCCCGCTCTAGCACGCTGCTGGGCAGGCTGCGTCCGCCACTTTTGACGATGACATGCGCGCCGGGAACGCCGCGGGCGTGCAGCCACATATCCTCTGCCCTGCCTTTGCTGAAGGTGACTTCCTCGTTTTGGCGAGCGTTGCGCCCAACCCAAATCACGAAGCCTTCGGGCGTGCTGATCTTCAGCGGCGCCGATTTGCCGCCACGCGGTCGGGCAGAGGGCGCGCCACGCCAATAGCCGTTTGCTTGCAAGGCGTCTTGCACTTCGCCGATTTCAGGGTAGTTGGCAGCCAACGCCAGATCGGTTTCCAGTTGGCGCAGGAAGTCTATCTCGCGCTGGGCAGCGGCAACCAAACTCGGAATTTCGGCGGCGGCGCGTTTTGCCTTCTCATACTGTTCAAAATAATGCTTAGCGTTCTCTAAGGGCGTTAGGGTTGGATCAAGGGCGATCTCCAGCGGCGGCGCGTCAAAATCATACTGGGCGCTCAGGGTCGTTTGTCCGCGCGCGATCTGATATTGATAGGCGAGGATCAGCTCGCCGCTGTGCCGCAGCCGATCACGCTCTGCCTCGTCACGCTGGGAGCGCTTAAGTGCCTCTAGCCGCCGCGAGACCTTCTCGATTGCCTCGTCAAGCTGCGCTTGGACGGGCTTTTTGGCGTTGGTGTATGCCTCCTCGCCAACGGGCGCGCCGTAGAAAGCGCTCAGGGCGGCGCTCATGCTCTCGGCAGGCTGTGCGTTGGGCAAATGCGTAATCTCATAGGCGGCATAGGCGCTCACTTGCCCGTCCTGCTCACAGATGTGAGGTGAGAACTGCTCGCGGTCTAAGGCGCTGATCAAGCCTTGAATCTCGGTGAACAAGGCGCGGGCGCTGCAATCTTCAGCGCGGCAGTCTAGGCGGCTCATGGCGCGGAAAACAGCCTCTTTCGCCAGCATTGGGCTAAAGCCGAGCAGTTTTTCCGTCAGCAGGCGCCATGCCAGCTTAGCAGGATCGCTGTCCAGCATATCCGCCAGCAAGGTTAGGGTAAGCAGAGTCGGTGCGCGTTTGAACGTCTGGGGCGGCGGCGGCACGTAAGGGTGCGACGGCAGGCTGACGCGCACACGGTTTTCATCCGCGCCAACGCGCCGCACGCAATCTAGGATTTGCCCATCCTGCACCAAGAGCAAGTTGCCGCGGCGCTCCATCGGCTCTGCGATCAGGGCGAATTCGCCTTCTGCGCCAGTGAAGGTGAGGTATACAACGCGCTCCCAGTCGGGCTGCATCGCACCCATGAAACGGCTGCCCTCAAGGTAGCGCCGCAGCATTAAGCCAAGCGGCGAATGATTTTCGACGCCGCGCCGCACGCGCTCTGGCACAAGGTGCAGGCGTGCCTCTTGCGGATGGGCGCTGATCAGCAAATAGCGGCGCGCATGGCTGCCGTAAATCTCTAAGCCGATGGCGTCATCGCCTAGCTCAAGCGTATCCTGCACGCGCCCGCCATGCAGCAGGTTGTTCAGTTCTGCCGTCACGGCGGCAAGCGTAAACACATCAAAATTCATGCTGAAACTCTAGAAGGTCAACGGCATTTTGTCAACGGTTGGTGTGCCGAAGCGACCGCCATAAAGCAGCGATTTGCCCTTGCGAAAGCGCCTGAAAGTCACCCACAGCCAAGCCTTCTAACGTGATGTTCCCAATGGCGATCCGTACAAGGCGCAGCGTCGGAAAGCCGATGGCGGCAGTCATGCGGCGCACTTGGCGCTTTTTGCCCTCTGTGAGGGTGAGTTGCAACCAGGCGGTTGGCACGTGGGCGCGGTAGCGGATGGGTGGCGTGCGTTCGGGCAGCGTCGGTGGCGACTCCAGCAAGCGGACTTGGGCGGGGCGCGTTTGCCCATCTTTCAGGCGGAGTCCGCCGCGCAGCCGATCTAAATCCGCCTCGCGTGGCACGCGCTCAACCTGCACCAGATACGTTTTGGGATGCTCATAGCGCGGATCGGTGAGGCGTGCGATGAGCGCGCCGCTGTTGGTCAGCAGCAGCAAGCCTTCACTGTCAAAATCCAGCCTGCCAGCGCTGTAGACATTTGGCAGCTTAATATAATCCGCAAGCGTTGGGCGCCCTTCGGGATCGGTGAACTGCGTCAGCACGCCGTAGGGCTTCCAGAAGCGCAGCACACATGGCTCAGGTGCGGGCATCTCCGCCATTGTGCAGCCACTCCGAAAGGGCGTTAAAGAGGTCGTCCACATTCAGCTCATCCCAAGGGGAATAGAGAATGCCTTGAAAGGCGGCGGCGATCTCGGTTTCGGGCATATTCTCAAGCAGGCGGTGCAAATAGGTGCGGATTAGCTCTAAGGGCGCGGCGCGCTGTGTGAGCAGCACCAGGTAGTGCGTGCTGCCGACGGGCATCACCAAGACATGCCCACTGACCGTGCTGATCTGAAGCAGATTGACCGCACCGCGCCCTAGCTCGCTGGAGAGTTCATGCGCCAGCACTTCCGCTGCACGGATCATGGCGGCGGCGCGGCGTGTTTCACTGCTGGCTTGGCTGGAAGTCGCCACGATTCGCCCACCGCCATCCATCAATAAAGCAACCTCAATGTGTGGATTGCTGACGATCTCGTGAAACCAACTCATGGTTGCTCCCAACGCTATCCGCCGTTCGCACGGCAACTGCCTGTATTTGTGCGCCCCCGGAGGGATTCGAACCCCCGACCGCGTGCTTAGCATCCCACATCATGTTACCATGACAGAGTTTGTTTGCTCTTTGTGGGCTGGACTATATCTTTGCCATTTCAGGCAGCGTGCGTATAGTCTCTACGCATCCAGCTATTCACTGTTTGCTCGGAGTTTTCCTCGCTATTCCTCAAGGACGTTCTCCGATACAGCACGCTCCAGTTCTATGGTTAATCCGTTGAGGTGTAGTCTTCTTGGTCATCACTTGGAGGTTTTCTATTCTGTTGTCGTGTTTGTCTCCATTGATGTGATGGACTACCTCATCGGGATTCAAAAGCCGACCCAGGTGATTTTCCATAACAACCCTGTGAGGCAGAACATAGCCACATTTATTGGCTTTAGGATGTTCTTTCACAAGTGCGTATAGGGAGTCACCCTTGCGAATAGCCTTTTGAATCTTCCACATAGAACGCTCCTATTGAAGGCACTCGCTCTATCCCCTGAGCTACGGAGGCATACCAGCATTGTAGGCGATTCAACAGAGCGCGTCAAGGCAGCACTTCGTGAAGGTTGCTAATCTTCTGCCAGCTTCTCCAACCCGTCACGGTCTATGATGACATAGTGCCGCCCTTCACGGCGCACCAAGCCCAGATCATAGAGCTGGCGCAAGGCGCGCCCAAGCACCTCGCGGCTGGTGCCAAGCACGGCGGCAATCTCATCTTGCGAGAGCGTATCCAACGGGATGTTCACTTCGCTCTCAAAGCCGCCGCGCCGCAGCAGCAGGCGCGCCAAACGGCTTGGCACCGTCCGAAAGCCAATATCGTCAAGGCGTGCGATCAGCTCACGGTTTTGCAGCGTCAGCAGGCGAATGCAGCCTTGCATCAGCTCCGAGTCGCCCGCCATCAGGTGCATGAGTGCCTCACGTGGCAACCAACCAATGTGTGCCTCGCCAACGGCATCCGCGCTGACAGGATTCGGTCTGCCATCCAGCGCCGGGATGATGTTGAGCGCGGCATACGGGCGCACATAGTGATGGACATGCACGCGCCCATCGCGCAGAATGTGATACAGGCGCGCCAGCCCACTGACCACCACCCCTAAACCCGTTGGGCGATGCCCTTCGAGGAAGATCGGCTGCCCTGCCGCATAGTGCCGAATGATGACCGCATCATCAATAGCCCGCTGCGTTTCGGCGCTGGCGCGCAGAAAGAGCGGCACCCGCACAATCCAATCTTTTTTGAGCGGCGTTAGGCACGGCACGGTCAATCACCCTCTGTTATGGTCGGAACTGCACTGTACGCCACGCCGCAAAGTGATCGCGCAGCTTCAGGCGCTGATATTTGCCCGTTGTGGTCACAGGCACCTCTGTGCCGAAGACAACTACCTTCGGCGCTTTCTCAAAGGTCAGTTTGGCGCGGCAGGCAGCCAGTATCTGCGCCTCAGTCAGCGTGGCGCCATCCTCCAGCACCACATAAGCGCCCACTTCTTCACCGTAGTAGTTGTTTTCAAAAGCGATTGCCAAGCCAACCTTGACACCGTCAATGCTGAGCAGCACTTCCTCAATGTCAAAGGGTGAGAACTTAACGCCGCCGCGGTTGATCAGCTCCTTGATGCGCCCTGTGATGAAGAAGAACTGCCTGCCGCGTGAATCGCGCAGGAAGAAGCCTTCATCGCCGCTGCGAAACCAACCAAACTTGAAGGTCTCTGCGTTTGCCTCTGGGCGCTGAAAGTAATACTTCATCACGTTATGCCCACGGATGCAAATTTCGCCGCGTTCGCCTTCGCCTAACGGCACGCCGCTGCCGCTTGGGTCAAAGATCGCCATTTCGTTCGGGCTGATTGGGCAGCCAATGGACGGATAGCCGTGCCGTTGCAACCAGTCTTGGTGTTCGCGCCAGCTCAGATCAATCGGCAGGAAACAGGAATAGCAAGTCGTCTCGCTTAGCCCGTAGCCGTGCAGAATCGGGAAATCGAACTGATCCTCAAAGCGCTTGGTCAGGGCGACGGACAGGGTTCCCGCGCCACACATGATGTGCCGAAAGTGGGTTAGATCGCCGCGCCGCACCTGATCGCCCCAGATGCTCTTGCCGCTTGCCTGCTGTGCATCGGCATATTCGCAGCAGAATTGCAGCAAGGTTGGCACAACGCTGACGATATGCACCTTCTCCGCCGCGATGCGCGCCCAAAAGGTTTGGGATTGAAATTGGCGGTTCAGCACTAGGCTGCCACCCACATACAGCGGCGTGATGAGCGTCACCACAATGCCGTTGACATGGTGAATGGGCAGCACGCACATCAGGCGCTGATTGCCCGTGATGCCCTGCCAATCGCTGATGCCGCGTGCATCCACCAGCAGGTTATACTGCGTCAGCACCACGCCTTTCGGCGCGCCAGTGGTGCCGCTGGTATAGACCAACAACGCCTCAGACTCCAGCGAAAGCGGGTCGGGGATGCTGAACTCGTCAGCCTGCAAAGCAAGTTCTGTGCTGAAGTGCATAATCTCGCCATGCGGCGCGCCGCCCATCTGCACCACACGGCGGACGTTTGGCGCGCCGCCGCCCTCGCTGGCACCGCTCAAAATGCGTGCGGCACGTTCGAGATAATCATGCCGCACAAAGAGCGCCACCGCCTCACTGTTCCGCAAGATGAAGGCAATCCGCGCATCATCTTCTGTGGCGTTTTGCGGCGCCAGTGTTGCACCGAGCTTCCAACAAGCAAAATAGAGGATGACCGTCTCGGCATGGTTATAGGCAAGGGTTGCCACGCGGTCGTTTGGGCGAATGCCGAGCGCCCACAGCAGGTTCGCGGCGCGGTTGACCTGCGCGTTGAAGTTTGCGTAAGTGTATTCGGTGCGCGCCCCATCAGCGTCATAAGCGATCAGGAAAGGCTTTTCGGGCGATTCACTGGCACGATTTTCCAGCAGGTGCGCGATGTGGCGGTACGGCACAAGGTAATTTTCAGGTGGGCGCTCATGATACGTGCGCGCCGCACGAATATTGGCAAGCGTTTGTGCATCTGGCTGCATGATTCTCTTGTCCTGCAAAAATGCGCTTAAGTAGTGTAGGTCTTTAGGATTTTACGGCGGGCAGGGCGGGAATGCAAAAGGCGCGGCGGGAAAAACGTCCTAGCCGCGCCTTACAGGTCGGCAGGCGCTGTTTTAGCGCACTACGAAAGGTAGCGGGGCGCTGGTCGTGAGCGTGCCATCCGCCTCACGGGCGCTGAAAGTGACGGTATAGTTGCCCGGCGGCAGGCTTGCCGTCTCATAGTAAAAATGGACGCAAATCTGCGAGCCGTTGGCGGTGACCGTCCAATCGTAGGTTTCATCCAGATCGGTGCCGCCCTGCCACTGGGTGGCAAAGGTCGTGCCGCGTTTGTAGTTCCGCACTACAGCGATTGCCCATACCTGCCCATCCGTGCTGGTGAAGGCATTCGTCTCGTCAACGGGGCAGCCATCGGCATTGTTCATGCCGCGTGCCGTTACGACGCGCTCAATGATCATGCCCGAAGGCGAGCGCAGCGGCTCAGAAGCGGCTGGCGCACCCTGACCACTAAAAACAGGCGTGCCACTGTCTGGGATGGGTGGTGGTGGCGGTGCGGCAGGCAAAGTGGCAACGCTGGCAAAGTTGTTCGGGTCCGTGGTGGGCAGCACGGCGGGCGGTGCGCCGCTGCCGCCGGTCACGCCAGTGTTCATCTGCACAGTGAGACTGGTCACTTGGTCGCGGGCTTGGTTCAGATCAGCTTGCAGGGTGGCAATTTGCTGCGTCCAGACGGCGGCTTGGGCAGTCATGGTTGGGTCAAGCGCCTGATAGTGGCTGATGGTGGCGCGCAGTGAGGTGTTGTCTGCCTCGACAATGCGCGCCGCCTCAGAGCTGCCACCACAGGCTGCTCCAAAGAGCAGCAGCGCAGCGGCAAACACCAGAGCAGACGTGCGTTTTAGGTCTTTCATCTTCAACAGCGTCGGTCATCCCCTCTCATCAATACTTATGGAGAGGCTATAATGCCAGCAAGCAGTGCGCATTGCAAGCCTTTCTCACCACCGACTTAGCAACGCTTCGGTTAGGATTGGTCCTTACGGCGCACAGCGGGCTGATCCGCATCGGGCAGTTCGTCCTCAGCGACAAGCTCGCCGTCGTCCGTCAGGCGGTAGGCATCGCGCTTTGGTTTTTCGGCTTCATTTTCCTCAAAAAGGGCGTCCACATCCGTGCCGTAGATTGCCTTTTCGAGGCGGTAGCGCATGGCAAGGTTGCGGCGCAGCGAAGGCTCGCCCAGTTTGCCATCTAAGACGACTGAGAGCGTGTGCAGCAGCGAGCCGACGAAAAGCGCAATGGTCAGCAGAACCATGCCGATCCAGCTGGGTGCATCACTGTCGAAGAGCTCTGTTGCAGTGAAGACCCACGCTAAAATGGTCATGACGACGGCTGTGATCAATGCGCCAGCGAGAAAGCCTAGTTGCAGCTCGCGGCGGGCACGTGGCAGCCTGCGCTCAATGTAGGCGCGCATGGCAGCTTTTTCACGTTGATCAGACATGATGACACCTCAATCCTATTGTTACGTATAATACGCAGCACGCATTTACTTGGTTGCCAACAACGGCTCAAGGGCTGCCAAGAGGGCATCAAGGCGTGCCTCACGCTTCGGGCGCGGATCAAAGACAACGATCCGCGCCCGCTGCCCATCTAAGCATACCTGCCAGATGCCCGTCGGCGGATCATCCTTGCAATAGTTGATGAGCAGCACAGGCGGCAAGCTGAACAGATCGGCAGCCTGCAAGGCAGCGCGTACTTGGTCAAGCGCCTCAGGGCGGAGCGTGCCTGCTGTCTGCCACACCAAATCTGCCCGATCCTGATCAAGACGGGCAGTTGGCGCAGGCGGCGCATTGTCGGGCGCAGGGCGCAACAGCGTGCCGTCACTGAGCAAGTGAAAGCCTTGCGGCGGCACACCGCGCTGATGTGTAACGTATTCAACCAGCAGATCAGGCACGTGGCACACTCCTTACGGCAGCTGCCCAACCGAACGCGGTGAAGGCGTTGGTGTCAGCGTCCCACGCGAGAGATCAGGCGTCAGGGTCGGCTGCCTGTTCCATTGGGCGGTGGCAGCGCTGGCGGTGCTGGTCTGGTTGGTGATGAACGCCTGCTGAGTTTGCGCCTCAGGTGGCAGGCGCGGCGCACGGGCGGTGGCAGTGGCGGCAGCAGGCGTGCCAGTGCCGAAGACATCCACGTAGTCTTTGCTCAGCTCCACGCCGAACATGCTGCAACAGCGCACCACTTGCACCCACGTCTGACCGGGCTTCAGCTTGATGGGTGTCTGTCCATCGGCATAGAACAGCGCAAGCGCCGTGCCGTAGCGTTCGCGGCTGCGCCGAATCCAAACGCCTTCGTAACAGCGTCCATCACGGCAGACAATGGCTTTTTCGCGTCCCCACAGTTGGATTTCAACGGTCTTGGCGCCGCTTTCGCTCTCATAAATGTCGGGACGGTCAACGTGGTAAGCTTGGACGATCACGACGTTATCGGCGGTAAGTTGCTGCCCTGTGATGGCATCCACATGGGCGTAGCCTGTGTTCCAGCGGTAGTATTTGCCGTCCGCAGGGTTATACTGCCAGCGCACATTTTGATCGCCATACCATTTGATGAAAATATCATTAATCGGTGTGCCACCTTCGTCGGGCGTTTCATCAAAGGCGAAGCCGCGCGCCACATAGCCCTGATTAATGTTACGGCGGGTGGCAAGCTGCCACATCTGGAAGGTGTTGCCGAACAGGGTATGCTCAAATGGCACGCCGGGCATGGGGAAGCGGCAGAACGGTGGGCAGTTATCGCCGAATTGCGGTGTGATAGTCTGATATTTCCATTCCGCCTCACCGATCAGCGCTTTGATGGCATCGTTCACGCCGCTGTAGGCGAACAGCGCGTTGTACATCACCACCAATTCCAGATCGAGCAGGCGCCCGGAGCGCACCGAGCCAACATGCTCCGCGCCCTGCGAGCGGTAGATAGCAGCAAAGCGTGTGGTGCCGCCTTCCACTTCATACTCATAGACAATATCCGCCTTATCCAGACCCGATTGTGGGCGCACAATGTAGGGGAAGTTGGAGACCTTCACGATCAAGTTGCGCCGATTGCGCGCTTCCTCGCTGGGGTAGGGCAACCCTGTTAATGGGTTAATGTTGTCAGGATAGGTGACGGGTCCGATGACGGTTGGCGTTGGGGTGAGGGTGGGGGTGTGTGTCGCGGTTGGCTCAACCGTTGGCGTTGCCGAAGGGCGGCGCGTGTTGGTCGGGATCACAACTTGAGTGGGTCGGCGTGTGTTGGTGGCAAGGGCGCCGCCCTGACTATAGGCAGTGTCTGCGCTGCTGAAGGCTGCCACAAACACACCGAGCAGCATACAAAAGACAAGCGCAGTCCGATTCAAAAACTTCACAGTAAACCTCTGCACATAGAAGATCGCATAGCGGCGCAGATCATAGCGCAGGGCGCGCACTTTTGCGATAGCAGATCGAGAGCGTTGGGTAAGCGTAGGGCAACCAATTTTCGCGCCGATGCCACGCTTTGTGGTATAGTAACATGAGCAGCACATGGGCAAAGGGGCATTCTTCACAGTGGCAGATTTAAGCGGGCGGAAGCTAGGTAAATTCGAGATTCTTTCGGTCTTGGGCAAGGGCGGCATGGCAACGGTCTACCGTGCGCGCCAAGCCGATCTAGGGCGTGAAGTTGCCATCAAGATTATGAAAGCCTCGTTAGCTGAGTCAGAGGACTTTCTAGCGCGCTTCCGCCGTGAGGCAAATTTAGTTGCCCAACTTGATCATCCCAACATCATGACCATTTACGAATACGGTCAGGATGGCGATACGGTCTATATTGCCATGCGGCTCTTGCCCGGCGGCAGCCTTTCAGAGCGCCTCAAGGCACATGGCGCGCTCTCAACGGACGAAACGCGGCGCATCACGACGCAAATTGCCTCTGCGCTGACGCTTGCCCATGATCGCGGCGTGATTCACCGCGACCTGAAGCCGCAAAACGTGCTGTTTGATAGCAGCGGCAACGCAGTGCTAACCGATTTTGGCATTGCCAAAGTGGATAACAGTTCGACGCTGGTAACTGGCACGGGCATCGCTATGGGAACGCCTTCCTATATGTCTCCGGAGCAGTGGCGCGGCGAGCCTGTTGACCTTCGCATTGATATTTATGCGCTCGGCTTGATGGTTTTCGAGATGCTCTCAGGGCAGCTGCCCTTTGTGGGCGAAACGCCCGCCAGCCTGATGTTTAAGCACCTGACCGAACCACCGCCGCGCATTACCAAACTTCGCAGCGAACTGCCCGTGCAGGTCGAAGCAGTCATTCTGCGTGCGCTTGCCAAAAACCGTGAAGATCGCTACAGCAGTGCCAATGAACTTGCCGAAGACTTAGACGCTGCGCTCTCTGGTAGGGCGCTCTCGCGGCACACCCCTGCCGCGCCTGAAGAAAGCTCGAAGGTGCTGCCTGCTGCACCCATCGTGACGCCGCTTGGCGCGCCTGCCCTCAGCGAGACCGTCACCGCGCCCGTGCTGCCAACCACACCCAAACGCGCCGCCACGGCTGTGCTGCCGATCATTGGCGGCGTGGTGGTTGCCCTGCTGATCGGCTTGGTGGTCTTGCTTTCAGGCAATAACAGCGGCGCGGCGGCACAAGAGGCAACGAACACAGCGCTCGCCTTGCTCAACACGACTGCTGCGGCGAGTGTGTCGCCTTCTAATACCGCGAGCAACACGCCTAGCGCAACCCGCACGGCGAGCAGCACTGCCACCCTGACTGCCACGCCCACAGCAACCACCACACCCAGCGCTACACCCACGCCCAACCTAACCGAGACGCTTGCCATTCAGGCACTTCAAACACGCGAAGCCGGCGACATGATCGCCGCCCTAGCTAATACCATTGTTGCGCAGACGGTCACCTTTGAAGAAAATCTGACCCAAACGGCAACCCGTTGGACGCTGACACCATCCAACACACCGACTGCCACACTGACCTTCACGCCTTCCAGCACACCGACTGCCACGCCCAGCCCAACCGCAACGATCACGCCCAGCGTGACGCCTTCCAGCACACCGACTGCCACGCCCAGCCCAACCGCAACTGCCACGCCCAGCGCGACGCCAACCCAGACACCCTCGCTCACACCGACGCCGACCGAAACTGCCACGCCGACCGAAACTGCCACGCCGACTCTCACACCGACGCCGACCGAGACGCCTGAACCGACTGAAGTCGTGATGACGCCCTGCATCGTACAATCGGTGGGACGCACCGGCGCAGCAGTCTATGGCACACCGAGCAAGCGCTCAGGCATTTTGAACCGCTTGCAACTGAATAACCAATATGTGGTGACGGGGCAGTTCACTTCCACAGACAATGTGAAATGGTGGAAAGTCACTTTTGGCAGCTACGCTGAAGCCTGGGTGGATCAAGCTGAGGTAACGCCCGTCTTCGGTTGCGATGCGGTGCTGGCAATCACGCCGCTGCCGCCGGGTGTGCGTCCAAGTGCGACGCCGGGCGGTAGTGGTGGCGCGGGTGGCTCAGGCGGCACCGGTGGGTCTGGAGGTTCAGGCTCAGGCGGCGGCGATGACGATGACGACGGCGGTGACATAGGCTTCTAACAGCAAGTGGGTAGGCGCTGAACCTACCCATTTTTGTTAGTTGTTGAAGTTGCTAGGCTGCGCTTGGTTTAGCGGGCAACCAACGCCACCGTGCCGGGATTAAAGATTGTGGTGCAGGTGAAGCGCGGGCGTGCATTGCTCAACGTAACGTTCGGGAAGAATTGGCGCGGTGCGCCCTTCACTGAGGCAAACAGGATGTTGCCGCTGCCGCGCAAACACAGGCTCAAGCCTTCGGCAAAATCGCCCTTGAAGGATGCGCCGCGATAGAACACGAAGACATCCGCCGCACGGATATAGGGAATATCAATCACGGAACGGTTGCCAACGTTTGGCGGCGGCAGCAGGCGTGCAAAGGCATCGCCTTCACGCACCACCAACTGACCACCTTCTGGCACAAGAATTTTGATCTTGGTGGCAACCACAACTTCGGGATCGCCATTGGCATCTACATTGCCGCCGGTGCCGCTGGGTCCGGTAGCCTCAGGCACATACTGCGCGCTGGCAGGGTTAATGTCCAACATATTGAAGGCAAGTGCAGCAGCCGCGAAAACAAGCGTGATTACAATTGCCAAGGCAAGTGTTTTGTAGGAAAACTTTAGCATCGTTACGTCCTTTCGAGTTAAATTGAGCTGATTTTAATCCTAGCATGATGTTGAAGGGCGAGTCAAGCATAACAGGCTTAACACGCCCTCTCTGATCCCTTAATTCATGGCAACGCCGCGTTGGGCAAAGGTCACCTGCACGCTGAGGCGCTGATTGCCGCGCAGCACCGTTAAGGTGACGGTATCGCCCGGCGCGTAGGGCAGCAAACGCAGCGGCAGCGTGCGCTTGGCATCCACCACATCGCCATTCACGGCAAGGATAATATCGCCCACACGCAAGCCGGCAACAGCGGCAGGGCTGTTCTCATAGACTTCGAGGATCAGCGCGCCGTCCGTCACGCGCAAGCCGCGTGCGCGTGCCACTTGCGGCGTGATCGCCTCATAAAGCACGCCAAGCTGCACGCGCATTCCCGGTATGGGCGTGAAGGCGACTGTGGCTGCAGGACGGGTTGGTTGAGCAAGCAATGGTGTGGCAGTTAGGGTGAGGGCGCTGCCTGCGGCGCGCAGAGTCACCGTGAGCGTGTTGCCGCGGCGCAGCAGCCGCACGCCGATGATCTCGCGCGCGGGCGAATTGAGCAGGCTCACAAGGCGCGAGAGTGTGTTGGGCGCGTAAACGATAGTGTCTACTTGGATAATCAGATCACCAACGCGCAGGTCAATTTGGCTGGCGGGCAGGTCTATCTGTATCACGCGCAAGCCATCGGGCAGCGTTTCGGCTTGGAAGCCATAACGGTTGAAGGTGTAGCGCACACGCGGAATATCCGTCGGTCTGGTTGAGGTGGCAGGCGCGCCACCATCTGCCCGCAAAATAACTGGGAACGTCCTGCCGCTGCGCTGCACACTCAGGCGCACCATGCTGAGGCTCGGCGTGTTGAGCAGCCTTACGATGCGCGAGATGTTCTCAGGTGCATAGCGGATGTTTTCCACTTGTGTGATCAAGTCGCCAATGCGGATCAGCGTGGCAGTCGGTGAAGATAGGTCTACTCGGCTAACGCGCAAGCCATTGGGCAGTGCTTCTGCCTCAAAGCCATAGCGTGGGAAGTTTAGCCGCACGCGCACCATAACAGGCGTGGCTGTGACACGCGGTGTAAGGGTGTTGGTTGGCTGAACAGGCAGCGGTGTTGGCGACATATTGCGCGGCGTGGCAGTTGGTCGGATCAGGGTGAGCCTGATGACTTGCGCCTGCCCATCCCGCCGTATGTTGAGCGTGATCTGCTCACCGGCGCGCCGCTCAGCCAGCAGCGCCACCAACGCGTCAGCATTGGCAACCGCCCGCTGATTGACGGCTGTAATGACATCGCCAACGCGCAAGCCCGCCCGTATGCCCGGCGCATTTGGCGCCAACGAGACGATCAGCGCGCCGCCGTCTGGTGCATCTTGCACGCCAATACCGATCACGCCGCGCTCGCCGCCGCGTGTGGCTGCGATAGTCGGTGTGACGGTGAAGGTGGGTGTGCCAGTCGGAGTCAGGGTGAGCGTGGGCGCTTGTGTAGGCGTGCGCGTGGGTGACTGGGCAAACGTTTGCCCGCCGCTAAAACTGATGATCACACTCAGCAAGGCGCACAGCGCTGCTACGCTGAATATTGCCTGTTTTCGCATAAATTTCCTTTTCACTGAGCCACCAACATCCCGATTGTAACACAGATTTGCTCATCACTGCGATTTGCCCTACAATACGCCAAGATGCTTAAGAATTGCTAAGTATTTTTGTATGCCTGACCAAGACCCGATCCTCTTTGCCGCTGTGAACAGCGCAGCCATTCGCCAAGCGCTCAGCGGACTGCCGGATTTCGATGTGCGCCTGCACAGTTTGCCGCACGATGCGGAAGGCAGCACGGTTGTAACGCTCATCGCTGATTTACACCCTGCCTTGATTGTTGTTGAGCTAGACGGCGCGGCAGCATGGCTTTCCCAAACGCGCTCTGATCCTGCCACCAGGCGCTTGCCAACGCTTGCCCTTGGCGAAGGTGAGGCGGCTGTCGCACGCGCCGCGGCAGTCAACATTCCGCTGTACGTGCCTGAGGTGTTCTGCCGAGAAGCGGCTGCCCTCATTCGCTTACATGCCCGACCCGCCGCCAATCATGCCGTCCTTGCCGAACAGTGCGCCGAAGCGCTGCCGCCGTTAGCCCGACGCGGCTTGCAAGAGTTCAATCGCGGCGAATATTATGAATGCCACGAGACGCTTGAGGAAGCCTGGATGGCAGAAACGCGCCCAATCCGCGATTTATACCGCGTTATCTTGCAGGTGAGCGTTGCCTACTATCAGATTTTGCGCGGCAATTACAATGGCGCGCATAAGATGTTTTTGCGGGCGGTGCAGTGGTTTGCGCCGCTGCCTGATCAGTGCATGGGCGTTGATATTGCCGCGCTGCGGGCGGATGTGGCTGCGGTGCGGATGCACCTACAAGCGCTCGGAGCTGCCAACATCGCCAACTTTGATCGCAGGCTGCTGCGCCCAATTCGCTACATAAGCGAGGCGGATTCATGAGCCGCTTCACGGGTAAAATCGCCCTTGTCACAGGCAGTGGACGCGGCATTGGGCGTGCTATTGCGCTGCGCCTTGCCAAAGAAGGCGCCGATGTGATCGTGAACTACTTCCGCAACCGCGAGCGCGCCGAAGAAACTGCCGCCGCCATCAGCGCCTTGGGCAGGCGCGCACAGCTCATCAAGGCGAATGTTGCCGAAGAGGCTGACCTTGAGCGGCTCTTTGAGGCGGCGCGTGCCTTCGGCGGCTTGGATATACTGATCAATAACGCGGCATCGGGCTACAACCGTCCGGTCTTAGAGCAGCGCGCCAAAGGGTGGGATTGGACGCTGAACATCAATGCGCGGGCAGCGCTTTTTGCTTCCCAGCAGGCGGCGGCACTCATGCAAGCGCGCGGCGGCGGCACTATTGTGAACATCAGCAGCATTGGCGCACAGCGGGTGGTCTCTGAATATGTGCTGGTCGGCGTTTCAAAGGCAGCACTAGAGGCACTGACGCGCTACCTCGCTGTGGAGTTTGCACCTCTGAATATCGCCGTGAATGCTGTTAGCGGCGGCTTTGTGGAGACGGATGCGCTGAAGCATTTCAGCGTCACACAGTCTATTTTGGCTGATCCAGAGGCATTCGTCCAACAGCGCGTGCCGGCAGGGCGCATGGTGAGTGTTGATGACATCGCCGCGGCGGTTGCCTTTTTATGCAGCACGGACGCCGCGATGATACGTGGTCAGGTGCTGGTGGTGGATGGCGGCTTCACGCTGACTGCCTGAGTAAGACGCATTTTGCGCTGCTGCCATTTTAGGTGCAGCATCAGGCGCAGGTGACGCCAGCCATCGCGCCACGGGCGCAAATGCGGCGGACGGCTGCGCCCATCCGGCGCGTAGGTGATTGGCACTTCGGCAAGCGGCAAGTTATTCAGTGCTGCGTGTGCGATCATCTCAGTGGCAAACTCCATGCCGTCTGCCTGCAAAGGCAAGTTGAGCAGCGCGGCGCGCTCAAAGGCGCGCATTCCACAGTGATAGTCGCTAAGGCGCGTGCCAAACAGCCGATTGGCAAGCCACGTCAGCAGCGGATTGCCCAGATAGCGGTGCAGGGGCGGCATGGCACGCGGCAAAATCTTGCCCTTAAAGCGTGTGCCGATTACCAAGCCATAGCCCTCGTGCAGTCTTGCCCAAAACGGCTTCAGGCAGCTTAGATCATAGCTGCTATCCGAGTCGGCGATGATCACATAGCGTCCGCGGGCAGCCTGAATGCCTGCTTGTAATGCCCTGCCATAGCCACGCTGTGCCACATGCACAAGGCGTGCGCCGTGCTGTTCGGCAAGGCTTGGCGAGCCGTCAAGGCTGCCATTGTCCGCCACCACCACCTCACCTGCCACACCCAAGGCGGCAAGCCCTGCCCAGGCTGCCGCAATACAGGCGGCAAGCGTCTCTGCCTCGTTCAGGCAGGGCAATACCACAGAGAGATCGAGGGTGTGTTCGGCAAACATGGGATCAGGTGGCATAGCGGCTCAGTGTGTCTTGGGCGCGTGTGCGCTCAGCCAGAAGCGCCGATGCAGGCTCAAGCGCAGCCGCCAAGCCAAGGGCAGCTTATGAGCGTAGCGTCCAAGCAGGCGCCCACTAATGCGTGCTGCCTCATAAAAGGGCAGCCTGAGCAGCCAACGCCAATGTTTGCCGCGCACCAAATAGGCAACCTCTTGGGCGATGAAATGGGCAGCGCGCCGTGCGTTGCCGCGCAAGGTGTCCTCGGTGATGCCGCGCAGCGAGTAGGCGCTATCGAAGTTGCGCCGAAAGAGCGTTTTAAGGTCGTAGTGGTGTGAGTGTAGCACAGCCGCCTCAGCGTGATAGAGCGTCTGATAGTCGGCGGTGAGCAGCGCTTTGGCAAACGCCTGATCCTCGCTCATGATGAGCGTCTCGTCAAAAGGATGCTCAAGGCAGACCGTGCGGCGTGCCGCGCTGCACACATTAGAGAAGAACAGGCGCTCTAGGCTTAGGCATTCGCCGCGCTGCCATGTATAGCGCTTGCTGTGCGGCGGATAAAGGGACTGGATGAAAAATGCTTCAAGCGGCGTGGCGTCTGGGCGCGGCACTTGGCGTGCATAGAGTGCGCCAAGCTGTGGATCGGCAAGTGGTGCGGTGAGCCTTTGCAGCCAATCCGTGCCGAGTGGCTGTGCATCTTGGCTCAGGAAAACGCATAGCGCCTGCTGAGCGTGGCGCACACCCAGATTGCGCGCATAGCCGTGCGAAAACTGCGTCTGCGTGATCGGGATGAGCCGTGCGCCATAGGTTGCCAGCAGGTGTGGCGTTTGATCGGTCGAGGCAGAGTCCACTGCGATGATCTCAATCGGCGCGGCGTAGCGCTGGCTGCGAATGGCGTGCAACGTCTCCGGCAGCCAGCGCGCACCCTGATAGGTCGGCATAATGATCGAAACGCTGGCAGACATGCGCTTTCCCCGTCCCTCACTTTACGGTAATACTACCCGAAGTGGTGGCAAGTTCAATAGAACACTCGGCTGGCATGATTAACCACAGCCAATCGCTTGACTTTTCCCTAAAAACTCCTTATCATAGATTTAATATTGATTTGCAAAGGGCAAGAGTGTATGACCATACCTCAAAAACACTCAACAATTGCTTTAGCGAAGGCAAAATAAGGCACGGCTCGCACAAAATGCGCCGTGCCTTTTTGTTTGGTCAAGTTGTGTTAAACCAAGATAGGAGATTTTCATTATGGACTACGGGATGATCGGGCAGATTGCGAAAGCAAAGCACTATGCCGAAGAGCGTCACCGCATTCGTTTCCTCGCCTTCAAAGTCTCGATGGTGGGCGATAACCACACCCACACCGTCACCTATCACGCCGAAACAGGCTGGCACTGCACCTCAGATTTCTTCAAAACGCATGGCTGGTCAAGCCATACGGTTGCCCTAGAGCGCATTTTGAAAGAGATGGTGCCGCCGGTGCCTGCCACCGAGAGCAGAGAAGCAGGCGCACAGTCTGCCATCATCAGCCAAATTGAAAAAGCTAAGAAATACACCCTCGAACCTTCCCGCGTCAAGTTCCACAGTTTCACTGCCAGCTTCAGCGGCGAAAACCACACACACACGGTGCATTATGAAGAGGGTAAGTGGGAATGCACTTGCAACTTTTATAAATCGCACGGGTGGTGCAGCCACGTGATCGCAGTGGAGCGCATTCTCAGCGCAATGGTCACACCCGCCGAGCGCGCCGCTGAGGCGCATTAAACAGCGCAGAGCAGCGTAGATAGGGCGGTCTTTTCCGCCCTATCGGTTTGCTATCCCAGCGGCACGCTTTTTTGATCCAATTTGCCATTGTCAGGCAGCGTGTTCTCGCTTATAATGCCATACAAGCAACGCGGGGATGTGGCGGAATTGGCAGACGCGCATGACTTAGGATCATGTGGATTATCCGTGAGAGTTCGAGTCTCTCCATCCCCACCACACAAACCATAATGCCGCCTGTGCGGCGGTTGAGTGAACCCAATTGCTATCCCCATCGTGTAAGGTAAGTGCTTAAAATGCAGGTCGAACACCTAGACAATCACACCGCACGCTTAACTGTAGATGTGCCAGAGGCGCGCTTTACAGCAGCTATGCAGCGTGCCGCAAAACGCATCGGCGGCAAGGTGAACATTCCCGGCTTCCGCAAGGGAAAAGCGCCGTTTGCCGTCGTGGTCAGCTATGTTGGGCAGCAGGCGGTGATGGATGAAGCCCTTGAAGATTTGGGCAACGAAATTTACCGTGAGTCTTTGCAGGAAGCCGCCCTAGAACCCTATGGTATGGGCAGCCTTGAAGATGTCAAAACTGAACCCAGCCTACAACTCGTCTTCAGTGTGCCAAAGGCACCCGAAGTGACTTTGGGTGAATACCGCGAAGTGCGCCTTGAGTACACAGCACCCACCGTCACTGATGAACAGGTGCAAGAAGCCCTTGAAGCACTGCGCGACCGTCACGCTGAAGAAACCGAAGTGGCGCGCCCTGCTGAAATGGGCGATGTGTTGGTGGTGGATATTCAAGGGCAGGTCATCCATCAACACGCCCCTGATCATGCTGATGCGGCAGGCGAAACAGACGCGGAGCTGGCTACCGATGAGTCGGCTGACGGCGAAGCTGAGCATGATCCCGCTGCTGCCGAAGACAGCGAGGCTGACCCTGATCACGACCACACCGAGCCTTTCATTGATGAAAAAGACTTTGATGTGATCCTAAGCACGGATGCCAAGCGCGAATTTATGCCCGGCTTCACCGAAAAAGCCTTGGGTGCAACCATCGGCGAAACGCGCACCGTCTCGCTGGCTTACCCTGCGGATTATGAAGATAAGCGGCTGGCTGCCCATACCTTCGAGATCACCTTCACGGTGAAAGCGGTGAAAGGGCGCACCCTGCCTGACTTGACGGATGACTTCGCCAAACTTGCCACCAATGGCGAAATCGAGACGGTTGCCGACCTAACCGCACGCCTTCGCAGCGACCTTGAGGCAAAGGCAACCCAAGAGGTAAACGAGCAGTATTCGGATGCCATCTTCCAAAAGGTGGTGGAAGGCGCGCAAGTGAAATATCCTGAGGCGATGGTTGAGGATTACATTGATGACATCCTCAACGAAGTGAGCGAAAACCTGCGCCAGCGCGGGCTGACGCTGGATATTTTGAAGCAGGTGCAGGGCAAAGACGATGCGGCGCTCCGCGCTGATTACCGCGAAATGGCGATCAACCGCCTGACGCGCAGCCTTGTCATGCAGACGCTCATCTCGGCAGAGCGTGTGAACGTGAGCGCCGCCGACCTTGACGCGCACATTGAAACGCTGCTTACCACGCTGGGCGGCAGCGACGACTCGCAGCGCGAAACCTTCCGTAAAATGCTGAACGCTGAGAACAATCGGCGCGATATTGGCGTTCGGCTGGTGATGGATCGCCTTAAGGATCGCCTGGTTGCCATTGGGCGCGGTGAAAATCCACCGATTGCGTCAGCGGATTTAGCGATGCCCGTTGCCGATCAGCAACTTTCGCTGACGGGCAGCTTGGCGGCAGCAGATGCGGCTGCCGCAGTGACCGAAAGTTCTGCGCCTGAGCCAACGGTTGAGCCAAAATCAGAAGGTGACGCCTAGAACTCTTGCAAAATTCTTGTGGCGTGCAGCACATGCCGCCTGCTATGCTCTTTTAATCCGTGATGTCACACTGAAAGGCAGGGACGTATGACCATAAAACACCCGCTTGATTTGATCATCCCAACTGTGGTGGAAAATACAGGGCGTGGCGAGCGCATCTATGATATTTACTCGCTGCTGCTCAAGGATCGGATCGTGTTCGTCGGCACGCCGATCAATGATCAGGTGGCAAATTTGGTCGTGGCGCAGTTGCTTTACCTGAACTACGAAGACCCAGAGCGCGAAATCCGCATGTACATCAACAGCCCCGGCGGCAGCGTCTATGCCGGTTTCGCCATCTACGACGCCATGCAACTCATCCAAGCGCCCATCTCGACCACTGCTATCGGCTTAACCGCCAGCTTTGGTACCATTCTGCTAACAGCAGGCACCAAAGGCAAACGCTACGCTTTGCCAAGCGCCACTATCCACCTCCATCAGCCACTGGTACACGGTGGTGTTGGCGGGCAGGCAACCGATGTGATGATTCAGGCAAATGAACTCATCCGCCAGAAGGAAAAGCTCTACGGCATTCTGACGGAATGCACCGGGCAGCCGCGAGAGGTGATCGAACGCGATGCTGACCGCGACTTCTTCCTAGATGCGCACAAAGCGGTTGAATACGGCTTGGTAGACGCTGTGCTGCAACCAACCACCGTGCCAGCCGCCTTGAAAAACTAACCGATCGCGCCTAAAAAGCGTTGCTGGCTTGGTGTGCTGCTCATTTGCAGGTATCATCAAGCCAGCCTTGTACTTTTAGCTGTGGAGTGTTCCCATGACGCCTATTGCGCCCTCAGGAAATCAGCGGTGTTCGTTCTGTCGCCGCGCTCACGATGAAGTTAACCGCCTGATCGCCGGTCCGGAAGGCGTATACATCTGTGATGAATGCGTTGAACTGTGCCGCGAAATTCTGAGCGAGGAAAGCAGCCTGCCTAAGAGCAGCGGCGATTATAAAGTGGCGCGTGTTCCTTCGCCTAAAGAGATCGTCGCGCACCTTGATCAATATGTGGTTGGGCAAGAACGCGCCAAGCGCGTGCTGAGCGTTGCCGTTTACAACCACTACAAGCGCATCAACACGGATAATGTGGTGGAAGATGTGGAACTCGATAAGAGCAACATCCTCCTCATCGGACCGACAGGCGTTGGCAAAACGCTGATGGCGCAGACCTTGGCACGCATTTTAGACGTGCCGTTCTGCATTGCGGACGCCACAGCGCTTACCGAAGCCGGCTACGTGGGTGAGGATGTCGAAAACATCCTGTTGCGCCTGATTCAGGCTGCCGATTTCGACATTGCGCGTGCCTCTCGCGGCATCATCTATATTGATGAGATTGATAAGATCGGGCGCAAAAGCGGCGATAATCCGTCCATCACACGCGATGTGAGCGGCGAAGGCGTTCAGCAGGCGCTCTTGAAGATCATCGAAGGCACGGTTGCCAATGTGCCACCCCAGGGCGGGCGCAAGCATCCGCACCAAGAGTTCATCCAGCTCGATACGCGCAATATCCTGTTCATTTGCGGTGGCACGTTTGAAGGCATCGACCGCGTGATCGGCAAGCGCATCGGCATGGATGGCACGCTTGGCTTTGGCGGCAGCACGCGCAAACAATACTCCAAAGGCGAGTTGCTCCGTCAGGCACAGCCAGAGGATTTGATGGCTTTCGGCTTGATCCCAGAGATGATCGGGCGGCTGCCCGTCGTCGTGAACGTAGAGCCGCTTGAACTGGCTGACCTGATGCGTATTCTCACCGAACCGAAGAACGCTATCACCAAGCAGTATCAAAGCCTGCTCTCTCTGGATAACGTGGCGCTGACCTTCACCGAAGAAGCGCTGACCGCTGCCGCCGAGATCGCCATGCGCCGTGAAACCGGCGCACGTGGCTTGCGCGCCATTATGGAAGGCGCGCTGATTGACGTGATGTACGAAGTGCCGAGCAACAAGGCAGTCCGCCGCATTGTGGTAGACCGTGAAGCAGTCGAACGCACCGGGCGCCCAAAATTGTTTGGTGAAGGTGGGCAGCCTTTGGCGTGGCACGAGGAACCACCGGCACTGCCAGGGGCAGCCTCCGCAGAAGCGCCAAAGCTCGGTGAGAGCGCCAAGGACGATCCAGAGCTGGACGCCGTCGCCTAACTTGCGCTCACGCGCTCCGCGTTTGGGCGGCGGGTGAAGCCGCCCTCAGTTTCTCTACACCAATACGGCACACCATGTCTGCTACCCAACTGTATGTAATCGTCGTCATCAGCCTGCCGTTAAGCCTGACTGCTGCTAACCGTTTGCGCGCAGATTATGCCGCGTTGATCATCGCCTTTCTGCTTGGTATCGGTCAGGCGTTGTTTGGGCTGCCAATTTTTGATAGCAGCGGCGATGCTTCACGCGCAGTCGGTGCTATCAACGGCTTTGGGCAGCCTATCTCACTCACCCTGATCAGCTTGTTCATCCTGACTGGCACACTTGAGAAGTATGGCATTGCACGCTGGATTGCAGATCGCCTGTTGGCGCTGGGCGGGCAATCTACGCCACGCCTGATTGCGCTGTATACCATCGCAGCAGCGGCGCTTTCCCTGATCATCAATACGGTGGCAGCCGGCGCGCTGCTGCTGCCCAGTGCGCTGCAAACGGCGCGCCAAACCAATATGGCGCCTTCCAAGCTATTGATGCCGCTTTCTTTTGGGACGCTGCTTGGCGGCTGCGCCACCTACTTCACGACGGCAAACATCATCACCAGCGGTTTGCTCACGGTGGCAAATCCGCCGCAAGCGCCGCTGGGCGTGCTGGATTTTACGCCAGTCGGTGGCTTGATCGCTCTTGCTGGGATTGCCTACATCATCATTTTTGCGCCGCGCTTACTGCCGGAGCGCACCTCCCTATGGCAGCCCGCCGCAGTCAGCCACGCTGTCACGCTTTCGCCAAAGCTGGCGATCCTCAGCGTACTCATTCTAGGCGTTTCGATTGGTGCGGCGGTGCTTGGCTTGCCCACCTACCTCGCCATGCTGGGCGGCGCGCTGGCGGTCCTGCTGCTCGGTCTGATCACGGCGGATGAGGCGTATCGGTTGGTGGAGTGGCGCACGATCTTCCTCGTGGCGGGCATGTATTCGGTCGGTGTGGCGCTCACCCAGACAGGGATCGCGGCTGCGCTGGGCGAGGTGATGGTCAATGCCGTGCAGCCGCTTGGTGGGCTGGGCTTGGCAGGCGGTGTTTTTTGGCTGACGGTGATTTTCGCGCACATTATGGGCGGGCAGGTGACGCCGCTCGTTGCCGTGCCGATTGCTATCAGCGCGGCAATCCAGTTCGGCGTGAATGTTCATGCTATCGCCATCACTGCGGCGATTGCCTGCTCGACGGCATACCTCTCACCGATTGCCCATCCGGTGAATATGATGGTTACGCCGCCGGCAGACTACCGCTTTAGCGATTTCTTCCGCTTGGGCAGCGGCTTAACGCTGTTGTGCTTTGTGATGCTGCTGATCGGCTTAAAGCTGTTTTGGGGCTTCTAGCACACCGATCAGCTTAAGTCCAAGCCGATGTTGAACAGGGCAAGGTAGCTGCCATCTTCTTGCAAGGTTGGCTTCAGGGTAAGCTGCCCGCCGCTGTTGCGGAAAATGCCATCACGGGCGTTTGGCACATTTGCCAAGCCTTTGCTGCTGTAGGGCGCTTGCTGATAGACTGCGGCGTTCACAGCCTCCTCGAAAAAGAGCTGTGAGGTGAATTCGTAGCCACGGGCTGCCTGCGGCTCAGTGCGTATCTTGAAGTGGATGTGTACGGCGCGGCCCGGGTACCAGCCCGGATAGATCGTCACGAAATCTGCCACGCCAAAGCGATCTGTACTTTGGTAGCCGCGCAGAAAATCCTGTCCGCGTGTATCAAAGCGCCCATCACGCACCCCTGAATACAGCCCTTGTGAATCACAGTGCCAAATATCGACCTGGGCGCCTGCTAAAGGCAGACAGGCAGCCGCGCTGAGGTTTGCCACCACAAAGCGCAGCAGCAGCGGCGTGCCTTCTTTGGGCGCCCCGCTGGTCGAGTCGGTGCGAATATCCATCCGCTCAAGCATGTTATCCACAAAGTAGGGACCTTCGGTCAGTTCAGGGCGCACCACACAGGTTGGGATCGAATTGGGCGTGGCGGAAGGTGAAGGCTGCGCGGTTGGCGTGCCATCAGCGGCGAAGGCGGTTTGGCGGCTGCCCAGCGCAAAGGCAGCGCCACTGAATAAGGCTGCGCCGGCGCCACCCAGCAGCGCCAACACCTCACGGCGGCTCAATACGCGCCCAACGGGCTTATCATCGTCATGCAATGTCATTGCTGAACCAGTCCTCTCACTACGCATAAACGTTCGATCTATCGTAGCAAGCACTTCTTCAGAAATTGCGAAGATCAGCTTAGCGTTTGCTGAGCGCACTCAGTAGATTTCGGGCATCTCAATGGGTTCGGGATGGGTGCGACAGACGCGACACCATACGGCATCTGCCACAATGAGCGCTTTGGGCATCTGGTTGGCGCCAACATAAACCGACATAAAGTAGGGCATTTTGTAGGTGTGATTTTTGCAGACGAACCGTCCACAAAAACGGCAAGAGGCTTGTGCAGGGCTTTCACAGACCCAACATACACTCATGGCTGTCGAACTTCCTTTAGTGGTAGGCGAGTGTTCTAAACAGATCATACCACGAAATTTATAGAAGCCGAAAATGCCGATCTGTAGGGTGTGTTTGGGCTGTCCATCCTATCATTTTACACTTTTCACATGCTTTCTATGTATCTCGATACACTTTTGAGATACGGACAATGATAGCGCGATAGCGAGTTTAGCTGTACATTAGAGGCGATAGCGGAAAAGGGTATCCTGGAGAAGAGGAAACAATGCGATCCTTCCGTTTTGGTCTGTTGATTTCTGTTATGGCGCTTCTGTTGTCTTCGCTGTTCGGCATTTCGCTGAGCGTGCAGGCAGAAGCGGTCAACACAGCCCAGTATGGCGTGTTTCAGGGCGATGCCACGCCCACGGCGGAGCCAACACCTGTGCAGTGCCGCGGCACGCAGGTTTCGCGCCTGAAGGCGGACGATGTGGCGCAAGTGGTTAGCGATCTGGTGACCATCAAGCGTGAGCCGCGCCGTAGCGCGCCCAACCTTGACCTGATGCGCGTCAATGATACCGTCGTGGTGCTGGAAGGTCCGATCTGCTTTGATAATCTGGCTTGGTATAAGATTATCTGGACGACCAAAGACCTTGAAGGCTGGGCGCCTGAGGGTGATGCCCGTGAGTACTGGATCGAAAAGCTGACCGTTGCTGATGTGGACAGCGATGCACCTGTGCAGTGCCGCGGCACGCAGGTTTCGCGCCTGAAGCCAAACGATGTGGCGCGTGTGAGCAGCGATTTGGTCACGCTCAAGCGCAATCCGTCGCGCCGTTCGGACAACCTTGATCTGATGAACACTGGCGACGAAGTCGTCATCCTGGAAGGTCCGTTCTGCGCTGATAACTTGGCGTGGTACAAAGTGTTGTGGACGCGCAAGAACATCGAAGGCTGGGCACCTGAAGGCAGCGCCAGCGAATATTGGATGGAAACCTTCACCGCTACAGATGCCGGTGCGGAAGCTGCCAACTGCCGTGGCACGCAGCCTTCGCGCCTGAAGCCAAACGATGTGGCGCGTGTGGTCAGTGATCTGGTCGCGCTCAAGCGCAATCCGTCGCGCCGTTCGGTCAACCTTGACCTGATGCGTGTGGGGGATGACGTTGCCATCCTTGAGGGACCGTTCTGCGCCGATAACCTGGCGTGGTACAAGGTCGTGTGGACGAAGAAAAACCTCGAAGGCTGGACAGCCGAAGGGGACGCCACAGAGTACTGGCTCGAGAAGCGCCAGTAAGCTCAACAGACGGGTGGCACACACTGCCACCCGTTTTTTGCGCGGGCGCTCACTGAGCGCTCAGGTGTGAAAACTATCTAAGTGGCGCTTATTTCGCGTTAGAGAACGCCTATTGTTTGTATGGCAAAGCCGATTGCGTATATAATGCAGGCTGAAACAAACATCTTTAGCAGGCGGCACACACAATCGCCCACAAGTTGCAACCGATTTTTAGGAGCGCGCAGGATGTCTGATGGAATTGTAAGCGACATGAATTTTGCCATGATCAAAGTGGTGGGCGTTGGCGGGGGTGGTAGCAACGCCGTGAACCGTATGATCGAAGAAGGCTTGGGCGGCGTGGAATTCGTCGCCGTCAACACCGATAGCCAAGCCCTAACGCTCTCCAACGCACGGACACGGGTGCGGATTGGCGAGAAGCTAACACGCGGTTTAGGCGCGGGCGGCAACCCCGAAATTGGGCGCAAAGCGGCTGAAGAAAGCGCCGACGAACTTTATGAGGTGCTGCGCGGTGCGGACATGGTTTTCATCACCAGCGGCATGGGCGGCGGCACCGGCACAGGCGCTGCGCCTGTCATCGCGCAAATTGCCAAAGAGCTAGGCGCACTGACTATCGGCGTGGTGACCAAACCCTTCAGCTTTGAAGGCGCACGACGCATCAGCACAGCTGAGGCAGGCATTGAAGACCTGAAAAGCCGCGTAGACACGCTGATCGTCATCCCTAACGACCGCCTTTTGCAGATTATGGACAAAAAGACGCCGCTTAACGCTGCCTTCCGCATTGCCGATGATGTGCTGCGGCAAGGCATCCAGGGCATCTCGGAGGTCATCACTGTGCCGGGCTTGATCAACCTCGACTTTGCCGATGTGCGCGCCATTATGAGCGAAGGCGGCGCCGCACTGATGGCGGTTGGCACTGCCAGCGGGGATGACCGCGCCCGCAAAGCCGCCGAACTTGCCGTCAGCAGCAATCTGCTGGATGTGACCATTGATGGCGCACGCGGCATCCTCTTTAACGTGACCGGCGGTTCAGATATGAGCCTCTTTGAGGTCAACGAGGCAGCCGCCATCATCAAAGAGACGGCGCATCCGGATGTGCAGTTGATCTTTGGCGCGGTGGTGGATGAAAACATGCGCGATCAGATTCGCATCACCGTGATTGCGACCGGCTTTGAGCGTGCCTCTACACTGGGTGCGCGCCCGACTGCCAAGCCCGCCGCCACCGACTGGCGCGCTCAGGCTGCCGCTGCCCGCCAAACTGTCCAGCAGCCGCCCGCGCCGCAGCCGCAGCAACCTCTGCGCCAGCACGCGCCCCTTCCGCCCGCTGAGCCACGCGAAAGCCGCGAAGCACGCCAATCCCAGCCCGCCCAACCGCCGCCGCCACAAACACCGCCAGCGGCGCAGCAGCCACCTGCCCAGCAGCCGCCTGCTGGCAACAACCCAAACACCTACTCCAGCGATGATTTAGACATCCCGACCTTCTTACGTCGGCGCTAAACCAACAAGGCAGCCCTTCTCTGCACGGAGAAGGGCTTTTTTCAGGAGTGCTGCCAGCCTGTGGAACGCCCGCCCATCTCCGAACAGATCACCTTTGTCTATGTGCCTGATTTGGCAGCCGCTGCCCATTTTTACGGTGAATTGCTCGGCTTGCCGCTTGCCCTCGATCAAGGTGGCTGCCGCATTTACCGCGCCGCCGAAAGCTACATCGGCGTCTGCCAACGGCAAGGCGTTGATGCTTCACCGAAACACGGCGTGATCCTGACGTTGGTCAGCGAGGATGTGGACGGCTGGTATGCCTTTCTGAGCGCGCAAGGCGTGCCGTTCGAGAGCCTGCCACAGACCAACACAACCTACGGCATTTATCACTGTTTCCTGCGCGACCCGGCGGGCTACTTGGTCGAGATTCAGCGCTTCCTCACCCCTGATTGGGATCAATCCGCCCGCTGAGGCAAGGCAGCCGCGTATCGTCTCTGGACAACTGCGCGGACTTCCTCTATGATCGCGCCATCTCAAGACTGATAAACCGTTTGGAGTAGAGGTAACCTATGGAAGCCCTGATCAGCCAACTCAACGCCATGCAACGCACCGTGCAGCAGCTTATGGAGCGTCTTTGACTTAGCCGCCAAAAGCCGTGAGGCTGCCGCCCTCGACGAAAAATCGAGCGCGCCGAACTTCTGGGAGGACGTGCGCGCCGCCCAAGCCACCATGCAGCGCCTAGCTGCCCTTCGGGAAGAAATTACCGCCTGGGAAAGCCTGCAAGCGCGCCTTCAGGACGCGCTGGAGCTCGCTCTGCTAGAGGATGAGGGCATTGCCCAAGAACTTCAGCAAGAGGTAGACGCCCTACAGCACATTGTTGATCAGCGCGCCTTCGAGGCGATGATGAGCGGCAAATACGATACCGAACACGCGATCCTCTCGGTTCATGCTGGCGCTGGCGGCACTGAATCTCAGGACTGGGCGCAAATGCTGCTCCGCATGTATCTGCGTTGGGCAGAGTCGCATGATCTGAAGGTCGAGATCATTGATCAGATGGAAGGCGAAGGCGCGGGCATTAAAAGCGCCACCCTCACCGTCAAGGGCAACTACGCCTATGGCTACCTGCAATCTGAGCGCGGTGTGCATCGTCTGGTTCGGATCAGCCCCTTTGACGCCAACAAACGCCGCCACACCTCGTTTGCGCTGGTGGAAGTGGTGCCAGATGTGCAGGGCGAGATCGCCGAGATTGTGCTTGACGAAAAAGACCTAGAAATTGACACCTACCGTTCTAGTGGTGCAGGTGGTCAGCATGTGCAAAAGAACGAGACGGCAATCCGCATCGTCCACAAGCCAACGGGCTTGGTGGTAACCTGCCAAAACGAACGCAGCCAAAACCAGAACCGTGAGCGTGCCATGCAGGTGCTGCGCGCACGCCTGCTCGACCTTGAGCGCCGCAAGCAAGAAGAAGAATTTGCCAAGCTGAAAGGCGCCCATGTGGACGTGAACTTCGGCAGCCAGATTCGCTCTTACGTGCTGCATCCTTATCAGTTGGTGAAAGATCACCGCACCGATTATGAGGTCGGCAACGCTGCCGCCGTGTTAGACGGTCGGCTAGATGACTTTATGGAGGCGTATTTACGCGCCAAAGTTGGACAAGCCTCAGGCTGAGCGCAGCGCCCAGCTAGCACGCCTTTGCCGACTTTGGGCATAATCTGCCTTAATGTATTTTCTGTAGCTAAGTGACCATGCCTGAACACATACACGATAATCCACCTGAGCGTCCGCCTTATCCACCGTACCGCCCAACGCTGGCGATCTTCCTGATCATGCCGATTGCAGCGGCGTTAGTCGCCCTCTTGTTGGCGGATAGCATTGAGGGGCGCGATCAAATCGGCGGCAGGCGCGATGATTCGCCACCGATTGTCGCCCTAACGCCCTTCACCCTGATCGGTAGCCCTGCGCCCGACTTTGAGCTGCCCACACCGAATGGCGAAAGCATCCGCCTCAGCGCCTTGCGCGGTCAGTGGGTGGTGGTGAACTTTTGGGCAACTTGGTGTGCGCCGTGCCGTGCCGAGATGCCCGTGCTGCAAGCCCTGATCGATTCACCTTCGGAGGCGGCACGCGCACTTGGGCAAGTTGCGCTCATCGCCGTGAACCGCGATGAGTCCGAGTCGGCGGTGCGCGCCTTCTTGGAGGAACTGAACCTCACCCTGACGGTTGCCCTCGATGCAGGTGGCAAGATCAGTAACCGTTATGGGGTCGTCAGTTTGCCCATCACCTTTTTCATTGACCCTGAGGGCATCGTGCGCCATAAGCAAATCGGCGAAGTGACGGCGGCAATCTTGGAGCAAACGCTCCGCAAGTTGGCGGCTTCGTAGCAGCTATGCACATAGATTTAGGGCGCAGCGTCACCTATCCTTTTGAGGATTCAGCCTGGTTTTCCAAGCTGATCATCTTCCTGATTGTTGGGTTTCTGCCCGGCTTAAACCTGATCTTGTGGAGTGGCTACGCGCTGAGTGTGGCGCGCAATTTGGCACGCGGCGAAAAGCAACCGCTGCCCTCTTGGGAGGCATGGACGGATATTGCAGTGCGCGGCTTGCTCTCGTTGGTTGCCACTGCGCTATACATTGCGCCGGTGCTGTTGATCTTTTTGGGCGTGCTGCTCATCTCGCTGCTAACAAACAGCGCGGCATCCTTTATGGTGCTGCGCTTGCTTGCCTTTGTGGTGGCGCTTGCCTATCTGTTCTTGGCGAATTACTTGCTCACCTGCGCCCATGCGCGCTATGCTCAAACCGATCAGTTCTACCACTACCTGGAAGTGGGAGCGCGGCTGCGCGATCTGCGTCAGGCAGCGGGCTTGTTCGGCGTGCTGTACGGCTACCAAAGTTTGCTTGCCTTCTTGCTGCTGATGCTTTCTGCGGTTGTCTTGGTGCTGTTTTTGTTGGCGCTCAGCGCCGTGATCACGGGTGGCGGCGTGCTGAGCGTGATCATGGTGCCAATCCTGACGCTTGGCTTGGTGGGCTATATCGCCATTCTGACGTTGGCATTCTTGGCGAATGGCTATCTGCTTGGCACAGCGCTGCTCAGTTTGCGCCAACCCGCCTAGGTGTGCCTTGTGTTGCCTACGGATTGGCGCAGTGACGCAGCGTTTGTTATAAGTGCGTTAGGAGAGCGTCGGAAAACGCTTGTAGAATTGAGTATGCATTGTTATAAACCTAAACAGGCTTTTGCCTAAAATTAGAAATAGACATAGGACAACATCTACGCAACTTGGAGAAGGCTACGAGATGAAGCGAATTTTGGTTGTGGACGATGAGGTGGGCGCACTGACTCTTATCGGCATTATGCTTGATCGTGGCGGGTTTGAGGTTATTAAGGCGCAAAACGCTGATCAGGCACTGGCGGTTTTGGAGCGTGAGCATCCCAATCTCATCATCCTCGATATCATGATGCCCGGCATGGATGGCATTGAACTCTGCCGCGTCATTCGCACACTACCACAGTACACCGAGACGCCAATCCTGATGCTTTCTACCCGCAGCGACTCCGAAAGCGTCATTCGCGGTATGGAAGCCGGTGCAACCAGCTACTTACCTAAACCTATCCTGCACCATGATTTGGTATCGAAGGTGCGTAGCATGTTAAACCTCAGCGCTGTAGAGCGCTAGTGCGAATCAGGCGCTAGGCTGCCTTCCAAATATGGCACACCAAAGGCAAAGATGAGCTTGCCCGCCTCCACAAGGGCATGGGCAAGCTCATGCGGCGTGCGGAACTGCCACCAATGCTCAGGGCTGCCCAACTGCCCAACCTGAAAGCCTTCCCACAGCAGCCGCGCTAGGCTGATCTCTTGCAGCACTGCGTCGGCTGTGCTGCGCCGCAGCGCCACCTGAAAGCGCCCTAAACCATCTGCGTAGGGCAGCATCTGAAAGGCGACACTAATCCACAGCCCCTCGGCAAGCGCTTTTTCATAGCGGAACAAGCCGCGTAGGTGGTGCATCACATTGTCTTGCAAACGAAAGCCCGCCGCGCTGAACGGCTGCCCGATCACCTGCTCTAGCATGGTTCGGAAGGCGGTGTAGGGTGATCCTTCGGGCATGGTGCTATGCATCTGAATGCGTTCCTCTCTTTATGAATGCCGACTTCAGCTTAGCATCTTCTTGAAACATTCTGCAATACTTTATTAGAACCGCCTCACGTATAGCAGCGCATTCACATAGCCCAGCGCCTCGATTTGAAGGAGCTAGGTGGGCTGTTCATGAAGTTTGATGATTTAGAGGATGCTTAACGCGCAAGGCTTCGCAGCTTCCTCAGCCGCGATCAGCTTGCCTCTGCCCGCCAACGTGTGGTACACTTGTGCTATGCAAACACTCGCTCAAACGCTGGCTGAATATGAGATAGAACTGCTGCGCGTCATCGCCAATCGCTGGGATGTGGACTTGCCACGTGATGCGCGCCGCGCCGCCCAAACGCTTGGCAAGGCAATGCTGAACCGCGAGAAAGCCGCCGAAATCTGGGCGCGCCTGAGCGACGAGCAGCGCGGCGCCTTGCAGACCCTGCTTGCCTCACCCGAACACAAAATGCCCACGCCGCTCTTTAAGCGGCTGCACGGCGAAGTGCGCCCAATGGGTGGCGATAAGCTGATGCGGGAAAAGCCACACCTTGCGCCTGCCAGCCTTGCTGAGGCACTTTACTATCTGGGCTTGATCGCCTACGGCGGTGGACAGGCGTTTGTGTATGTCCCTAGTGACCTTGCGCCGCTGTTGCCCACTGAAAAGACCGGCTACGACCTGAGCGCGCCATCACAGCGCACAGAGGCATTGCCAAGCGTGCCTGAGCCACAGGGCATCCGCACGGCGGATACCTCCGCCGTGGATGATCTGACGACTTTCCTTGCCGCTTGTCAAATTGCAGATATGCCGTTCGTGGCTGAGTCTATCTCGGATGAGATGCGCGAAGAACTGCAACCCTACTTCATCGGCGGCATTAGTGCGGCGCGCGTGGCGATGTTGGTGAACCTTGCCCTAGATATGGGCTTGGTGAGCCTTGAAAGCGCAGAGGAAAAACGCATACGCATTAAGCCCGTGCCTGCCAAAGCCCGCGCTTGGCTGGACACGCCGCGCCCTGCCCAAGTGCGCGCCCTTGCCGAAGGGTGGCAGCACAGCCGCCGCTTTAATGAACTGTTCCATACACCAACCCTCAAGCCCGAACGCACCGGCGCATGGCAAAACGATCCGCTGGCAGCGCGGCAGGCAATTTGCAACTATTTGGAGATGGTGCCGCCCAATGATTGGTGGGCAGTCGATGCCCTGCTTGAGGCAATCTACGAAGAAGAGCCTGATTTCATGCGCCCGGACGGCGACTATGAGAGTTGGTACATCCGCGACGCGCAAACCAACAAATATCTGCGCGGCTTTGAGCATTGGCATAAGGTGGATGGCGCTGTGCTGCGTTTTACGCTCACCGTGCCGATGCACGCGCTCGGTTTGGTCGATGTTGCCGATTCTGCCAAATTCTGCCGCCTCACACCCTATGGGCGCGCCCTAGTCGGCTCCGGCGATTGGCCTCCCAATCCGCCGCCCAATTCGCCCAACGAAGGCAAGCCCATCACCATTGATGCGGATGGCATTTGCCGCGCCATGCGCGCCACCAACCGCTATGAGCGCTTCCAACTGGCGCGCTGCACCAACTGGATCGGCGGTGTATCTTCCACAGAGGGCTACCAATACCTGATCACGGCGGAAGGCATCGCCCGTGCTAAGACACAAGGCATCCGTGTCGAGCAGGTCATCACCTTTTTGCGGCGCGTCAGCGATAACGGCGTGCCAGTCGAGATCATCCGCCAGATGGAAGCCTGGGCTGCCGCCGAATCGCAAACCGTCTTACTGGGGAAGCTTTGGGTGCTGCGCTTGCCCAGTGAAGCACTGCTGGATAGCCTTTTCAACATGCCTAAAGTGCGGCGCTATTTTGGTGCGCGGCTTGGCGGGCAAGCTGTTGCGGTGCGCGCTGACCAGTGGCAAGCACTGGTAGACGTCCTGCGCGAGAACAACATTCAGGTTGAGCTAGAACAGGCAGACTAAGCGATACACGCATGGATGCACTCACCGAACGCGCTTGGCAACTGCCCACACCTATTGAGGCTGTCTCCGAGGATGTGCTGCAAGCCTGTGATTCTGATGCGCTGATCGCCGCCATTTTGGATGGGCGCGGACTGCGCGAGGCGTCCGCCATACGCGCTTTCCTCGACCCTGACGCTTACACACCTGCACTGCCCGAAAGCCTGCCTGATTTACCCACCGCCTCAGACTGTTTGGCGGAGGCTATTCAGCGCGGGCAGAAAATCCTAATCTGGGGTGATTTTGACGTGGACGGGCAGACTGCCACCGCCCTCCTCGTAGATGCCCTTACCCGACTGGGCGGACGGGTCGCCTATTACATCCCGCAGCGCGCTACCGAGTCGCACGGCATCAAGGTTCCGCGCCTGCAAGCGCTGATTGCCGAACATCAGCCCGCCGTGTTGCTCACCTGTGATACCGGCATCAGTGAGCATCGCGCTGTAGAGGCGGCACAGGCGGCTGGTTTGCCCGTCCTGATCACCGATCATCACGAACTAGGTGACTCACTGCCTAACGCAAAGGCAATTGTCAACCCAAAGCGCCTGCCGCCTGAGCATCCGCTGCGGACGCTGCCCGGCGTCGGCGTTGCCTTCAAGCTGATGCAGCACTTATTCACCACACTTGGGCAAGCGCGGCACTTGGGCAGCCTGCTAGACCTTGTGGCGCTCGGCATTGTCTGCGATGTGGTGGAACAAGTCGGCGATACGCGCTATCTATTGCAGTTGGGCATGGATCGGCTGCGCCTTGCTGAGCGGGTTGGCATTGAGGCGCTGCTGCAAGTTACCAAGCTGCCACCAGAGACGCTCACCGTTGAGCGAATCGGCTTCACGCTCGGTCCGCGCCTGAATGCCGTAGGGCGGATGGGGGATGCAATGCTTGCCGTTGAACTGCTCACCACGCGAGATCGCCCGCGTGCAGCGATCATCGCCCAAGATTTAGAGCGCCTGAACGCTGAGCGCCGCTTGCTGACACGCCAGATCGAAGCAGCTGCCGACGCCATGCTAGAGGCAGATCGCGGCTTGCTGCAAGAGGCGGCACTCGTGTTGCACCATCCAGAGTGGCACATTGGTGTGTTGGGCGTGGTGGCGAACAGCCTTGCCGAGCATTATCTGCGTCCGGTGGTGCTGTTGGGCGGCGCGGGCAACCTTGCCACAGGATCGGCGCGTGCTTTCGGTGGGATAGACATTCACGCCGCGCTTGGCAAGGCGGCTGATCTGCTTCGCAATTTCGGCGGACATCAGGGCGCAGCCGGGCTCTCGCTGCCTGTGGAGAACATCCCTGCGCTGCGGAAACGTCTTACCAGTGCGCTGCTCAGCCAGCACACGGACGCCGCCGCGCTGCCGCCGCTGCGAATTGATGCCACCATCACGCTGCCCGAAGCAGACCTCAACCTTGTGGCGCGCTTGAATCGGCTGGCGCCTTTTGGTGAAGGCAATCCGCCGATTGTGCTGGCAACGCCGAACCTACATCTGAGCCATGCTGGGACGTTTGGGCGCGAGAATAACCACCTGCGGCTGAGCGTGGAAGACGACAACGGCGCTACCTTGCAGATGATCCGCTGGCGCGGCGCTGCCTTACGCTTGCCCGATGGTCGGTTTGATGCAGCCTATCAGCTTGGCACAGATACGCACGGTGCGCTTGAGGCGGTGCTGGTTGGGCTGCATCCACACATGCCCATCACGGTTGAGGAAGAAAGCGCGCTCATCATCCACGATTGGCGGCGCGATCCTGATCCATCTGCGCGCCTGAGCGCTATCCTTGCCGAATCCGAGCATGTGCAAGTCTGGGCAGAGGCATACAGCCGCCGCGAATTTCCCGATTATCGCCGCCGCGCTGAGCTAAGCGCCTGTGAGACGCTCATCCTCCTCAGCGCACCCTCTGACCTTGAGACGCTGCGTGCTGCGTTAATGGCTACCACACCGCAAGTCGTGCATGTCATCGGCACGCCACCGCCGCTAGAGGGCTTGGATGGCTTTTTGCGGCAGCTTACACTTGCCCTGAAGAATGCAGCCACGCACCGAGGCGGCGTGGTCGGTATGGAGGTGCTGTGCGGCGCAACGGCTGCCAGCCCGAATGTCGTGCGGAAAGCGCTTGCCTTCCTTGCCGCCGAAGGGCAGATCGCCTATCAGGAAGATGCGGAGCGGGTCATTCATCTGATGCCGCCACACCGCGCCGCCGCTGCCAGCCGTGCCGAATTGCAGGTGCATTTGGTGCGCCTGCAAACTGCCTACGAAGAAATGGAAGCCTTTCGGCGCTACTTCCACCTCATGCCGCTGAAAAACCTGCTTAAGGTGCCACACTAAGGCAGCCGCGTGAGGCTGCCTTGTGTGCCGATTCGCACATTTCTAGCGATCTAACTTTCCCTACCGCTATTCCGCACCTCCCTTTAGGATTACCTAAGGCGCGACGGCAGCCCAGCAGGATGGTAGACAATCAGGTGCGAGCGAGCAGCTTCTCCCAACCTGTGTAGGGACGCATGTCTGAACCCCTATCCCCATGCCCCTTTTCCCGCCCGCAGGGAAAGGGGCATCGTGGCGGCGTGCCTTGGCACGTCCGCTATCAATGTACCCTCCACGGGTCGAAGTGGGTTGCAACGTCGCAGACAGTGGCGGCGGACTTTGCCGCCCATTTGTTTCAGTACCCTCCACGGGTCGAAGTGGGTTGCAACCTATAGCAAACGCGGTCACGCTGTTATCATTGACACGTTTCAGTACCCTCCACGGGTCGAAGTGGGTTGCAACGGCAGCTGAAGG
>DAOUBW010000032.1:0-17233 GCA_034432555.1 Anaerolineae bacterium | reverse complement strand
GCCTCTGGCAAAACGTCCCAACTTGCGCTAAAATAGAACGCTCGTTCGGAGATAGCGGAAGGCAGTAGCGACATGCCAGCTTTTGAGTTAGATGCCCCTTACCAACCGACCGGCGACCAGCCGCAGGCGATTGAAAAGTTAGTGGACGGTGTGCGGCGCGGCTTGCGCCACCAGACCTTGCTCGGCGCCACTGGCACAGGCAAAACCTACGCCGTGGCGCAGGTCGTGCAGCAAATCCAGCGACCGACCCTTGTGCTGGCGCACAATAAGACGCTTGCAGCCCAGCTCTATGCCGAGTTCAAAGAGTTCTTCCCGCGTAACGCCGTCGAGTACTTCGTCAGCTACTACGATTACTATCAACCTGAGGCATACGTGCCACGCCTTGACCTCTACATCGAGAAAGAGTCGGATATTAACGAGGAGATCGAGCGCTTGCGCCTTGCCGCAACGGCAGCCTTGCTGACGCGCCAAGACGTGCTGATCGTCGCCTCTGTCTCGTGCATTTACGGCTTGGTCAGCCCCCAAACATGGGCGAAAGTGCTGCTGCCGTTGCAGGTTGGGCAGACCATCCGCCGCAACGATGTGCTGCGCCACTTGGTGACAATCCTCTATGAACGCAACGACCTTGACCTAAAGCGCGGCGCCTTCCGTGTGCGCGGTGATACACTGGAGATCATGCCGTCCTACCTAGAGACTGCCTACCGCATCGCCTTTTTTGGCGATGAGATCGAGCGCATTGTGCATTTCGACCCGATGACGGGCGAGATTCTGGACGAAGTGACGCGCATAGACATCTTTCCCGCCAAGCACTATGTGGCAGAGAGCGACACGATCAAGGCTGCCATTCATGATATTGAGGTGGAACTTGAAGAACGCCTTGCCGAGCTAGAACGCGAAGGCAAACTGCTGGAGGCGCAGCGCTTGAAGCAGCGCACCTTGTTCGACCTAGAGATGATCCGCGAGATCGGCACGTGCAGCGGCATTGAGAACTATTCGCGCCACTTTGATCGGCGCGCACCCGGCACACCGCCCTATACCCTGCTGGACTATCTGCCCGAAGATTACCTGCTCGTCATTGATGAGAGCCATATCGCTGTGCCTCAAGTGCGCGGTATGTATCACGGCGACCGTTCGCGCAAGGTGACGTTGGTAGACTACGGCTTCCGCCTACCCTGTGCAATGGATAACCGCCCGCTGAACTTTGAGGAGTTTGAGGCGCGCATGGGACAGACCATCTACACCAGCGCCACGCCTGGACCCTACGAGCTGGAACACTCGCAGCAAGTCGTGCAGCAGATCATCCGTCCAACCGGCATTGTTGACCCTCAGATCAGCGTGCGCCCGATTGAAGGGCAGGTGGATAACCTGCTCAGAGAGATCACCATCCGCACCAAGCGCGGTGAACGCGCCCTTGTCACCACGCTGACCAAGCGCATGGCGGAAGATTTGGCGCAGTACCTTACTGAGATGGGCGTGCGCGTCCACTACCTGCACAGCGAGATTGACACCTTGCAGCGCATCGAGATTCTGCGTGATCTGCGGCTGGGCGTCTATGATGTGGTGGTTGGCATTAACCTGTTGCGCGAGGGCTTGGACTTGCCGGAAGTCTCGCTGGTTGCCATCCTAGACGCCGATAAGGAAGGCTTTTTGCGCTCAGAGCAAGCGCTCATCCAGACGATTGGGCGTGCGGCGCGCCACGTCAACGGGCAGGTGATCATGTATGCCGACCGCATGACTGACTCGATGCAGCGCGCCATCGCCGAAACAGAGCGCCGCCGCGCCGTGCAAGTTGCTTACAATGAACAGCACGGCATCACGCCTGCCAGCATCATCAAACAAGTGCGCGACCTGACCGACCGCGTGAAGGCGCAGCAAGCCTTTGATGCAAAGGAAGCTGCCGCGCCAGCACCGACGCCGCAAGACATGAGTCGTGCTGAACTCGATAAGCTGATCCGTGAGCTAGAGAAAGAGATGAAACAGGCGGCGAAAGACTTGGCGTTTGAGAAGGCGGCAGCCTTGCGCGATCAGGTTATCGAACTGCGAAAGGTGCTGGTGCTGAAAGCGGATAAAAATGACCTGCTGGCAGTGGGTATCGCTGCCGACGTTTTTGAGGAATAGCAATTCAGCCTAGCAGCAGAGCAGCATGGACTCGCCTTAGCGCATCCGCAGAAACACTCGCATTGGGCGTTGCACATTGACTGATGCACTAGTCAACGCCACAATTGTGTGCCAATCGCATAACACGACACTGCTCTTCAGATAAGGTGAGCCAATGCGCCTGCTCGCACTCAGCATCTGTGGACTGATGATCGCGGCGATGGTGTTCGCCGTAGCCAGCAACAGCCTTAACTTCTCGCCGCACGATGATTGGGCAGAGAGTGTTAGCGTAGCGCTTGCCATTAAAATGAAAGAAGGTCACTTAACGCCATCTGATTTGCTGGTGCCGTACAACGGGCATCCCTTGCTGGTATGGCGTTTGGTGACGGTAGCACACACAGCCTTGTTCAACTATGATGTGCGTGTAGAGCAATGGCTGACGATCCTGCTCGTCTGCCTAAATTTCGCCCTGATGGGAACGCTACTATGGCGTGGGCTTGGGCGCGCCGCGCCGCCATTTTACTGGATCGGCATGGTGCTGATCGGCTGCCTGCTTTTCACAGCACGCCACACCTACAACTATTTGTGGGGCGTCAGCCTAATTTGGGCAGGGACGGTGACCTGCTTTTTACTCGGTCTATGGTTGATCGTTTCAGTGAAATCGGCACTGCGGCGCTTTTGTGGGCTGTTGGCAGTGGCAGCAGTCGCCTTTTTTACACAAGGCATCGGGGCAGTCCTTTGGTTAGCGTGGCTGCCTGCGGCATGGCTGCATGGTGAGCGCTCGCGGCGCTTTTGGTTCTTTTACGGCGCGGGTACGGCACTTTTCTTGGCAGCGCGCTTTCTACTGGGCGAAGGCGTGCAGTCGCGTGCCAGCATAGCTGTAAATGGCTTTTCAATCAGCCGCAGTTTCACCTATTTCGGCATTCTCTTAGGGAATGTCATCATCGTCTACGAGGCTATTCTGATCGGGCTAGGCTTGGTCATCGTAGCGCTCTGGATGGTGAGCATTGTTGCCTTGCTGCGTTTAGGTGCGCCGCTGCGTGAGGTTGGTGTGTTGGCGAGCATTGGCGCCTTTTCTGTGCTGGCGGCAGCGCTGATCAGTGTGGCACGCCATGATATTGTGCCGCTGCTCATCTCCAGCAGCTTATATTTGGTGCATACACAGTTGATATGGGCAGCCTGTGCTGTGGCAGGCTTATGGATCATTCATTTGCAGATTCAAAAGCGCATTGGGCGTCTGGGGCGCTATATTGTGCTGGTCAGCACAGGTACGCTGGCAAGTTTGATAGGCGTGACTTTCTTTTTTCACGTGCCGCTCTGCCAAACTTCCTTTCAGCGCGAATTTGATTGCGTGTGGGGCTATGCCTTCAGCGGCGAGATCGCCTGCACAGCTGAATTCGTGCCGAGATTCGCGCAAAATGCCGTGCCGCGCCTTGAAGGGATGATCGCGCACAGGCTCGGCGCGTTCAATCAAGCGCCTCAACGTGCTTTTGAAGTGCCGTTCGACGCAGCGTGGCGCATCCCTAATCTGCCGTATCGCTATATACTGCACGTCACCGCCAAGCTCACCTGCCCTGATGGGTCAGTTTTCCACATGAGCGCCATTCCGCCTTGTTCATAACCTAGAATCAGCGCAAGCGAACGTTGATTGCCAAGCCACCGCACACCTGAGCGCTGTTATGCGTGTGGAAGCGCTCAGCGCACCATAAGTTCTCCGTGAAACGCCACCTTGCAGCGCGCCTCTTTCCAGTGCTTTGCTCAAGTTAGTCTGAGGCGTTGTGGCGTGCCACCTCAGCCGATAGATAGGCGGTTAGCAGCGGTTTTGCCTGCTCAATGATCGCCCAGCCGACTGCCTCATTCGCCTCGTTTTTCAGACGTAGCGCCAACCCAAGCACGGCGTGCAGGGCGGCAAGGCACACCCGTGCGCGCACCGCGTGTTCCGCCGAACTCAGGCGTGGCAGCAGGACGCTGAGCAGGGCAGTCGCATGGGCGGTGATCTCCTCCTCCAAGGCGTTGGCTGCCGCCGCTAATTTGGGACTTTCGCCTGCGCTAAGCATAATCCGTGTAAAGCCCATCCGCCCGCTGCCGAATGCCACCACGCTATCTACCCAGTCTGCCACCAATGCCCCTAATGGCTGCTGCGCTGCCGCTTGTTGCAGCTTGCCATAAATCGCAAGGAGTCCTTCACGGTAGCGTGTTGCCACCGCAGCCAGAATCGCCTCTTTGTTCGGGAAATATTGGTAGACCGATCCGATAGGAATATGCGCGGCGGCGGCAATGGCATTGGTCGTCACCGATTCATAGCCCTGCTCGGCAAAGAGCGTTTCTGCTGCATCTAAAATAGCCGCCACACGCTGCTTAGCACCTGAACGCTGCGGCGTGCGGCGCATAGAAGTCTCAACCATAAAAATATCCTTGCTTATTTATGAGAAATCTCTCATTTGCGTTTATGAGCTATTGCTCATATAACTGCATACAAGAAGATGTGAGTAATTGCTCACAACAATAACACATCGAGCAGGTTAGGTCAAACTGATCCGAAGGAGAGCGCACGAAATGATGGAAGGTAAAACCTATCTGATTACTGGTGCTAACAGCGGCATTGGCTATGCCACCGCCGAAGGCTTAGCAGCGCAGGGTGGCACCGTGATCATGCACGCCCGCAGCCGCGAAAAAGGCGAAGCAGCCCGCGCCGAGATCGTCAAAAAGACGGGTAATCAGGCGGTGCATTTGTTGCTGGCAGATTTAAGCATCATTAGCGAGGTGAAAAGGCTGGCTGCCGATGTGCAAGCGCGCTTCAACCGCCTCGATGTGCTGATCAACAACGCGGCGATCATTCCACCGCAGCGCACCATCACACCCGATGGCTTAGAGACGCAGTTTGCCGTGAACCACCTTGCCTATTTCATCTTGGGCAATCTGCTGCTGCCGTTGCTGCAAAGCAGCGCACCTGCCCGTCTGGTGAACGTCTCGTCGTCGCTGCATCATGCGGGCAAAGTGGATTTTGAGAACCTGCAATCCGAGAAGCGCTACGAATTTAACCCAGTGGGCGGTGCGGGCTGGGGTTGCTATGCAAATACCAAGCTGATGAATGTCCTATTCACGCGGGAGATGGCGCGGCGGCTTGGTGCCAACGCGACGGTAACGGTCAATGCACTGCATCCGGGCGTGATTGGCACGAACTTGGTGCGTGCTGCCATGCCGAAGTGGTTTCAGCCGATCTACCGTGCAGTGGTGGGCAAGCCCAATCGCGGCGCGCAGACTTCCATTTACTTGGCTACCTCAGCCGAAGGCGGGCGTGTGACAGGCAAATACTTCACCGACTGCAAGGAAGCGCCCATGGCAGAGGCTGCCAAAGATGACGCCGCAGCGCGCCGCTTGTGGGAGATCAGTGCAATGCTCGCCCAGATTGAGACGATCTGAGGATGTCATACATGGCGCTGGGCTGGAAGCGACTGTAGACGATGCACAGAATGCAATGGCGGGATAGCACCCGCCTGTTTCATTCCAGATCGCCTTCGCCCTCAATGTATTCGAGTTGTGCAGGTTGCACTGCGCTGCGCCGCCGCGGGCGCGGTGCGGACTCTGCCACTTGCACGGTGGCACAGTATGGGCAGAGCGTCCAAGCTAACTCTAAAAGTTGGTTGCACTGCACACATGGTTTTCGCAGGCGGGTGTGGCAATATGGGCAGACTTGCCACGCCGCCTGAGAAGGTCTGCCGCAGCCGGGACACATCGGTTTTTCCTCAATGCCCTGCAAGAGCGCTTCTTCCTCAAGCGAACGCTCATAGGCTTCCGCCAATGTCTCGCGTGGGCGCAGCATCAGGTAGACCAGCAGCCCAAAGACATTGAGCAGTGCCACCAAAAGCGTTGCCGCGCCGTGCGCCAGACCATCCCGCGAGCGCGCCCGAATGTCGCGCCACGTCCAGAGCGCCATACCTGCCCATAAAGCGGTAACTGCCGCACCGAGTGCCGTTGCCAGAAAGAGTAGGAAGCCGCTGACTGTATCTTCTAGGAACATTGCTTATGCCTATTGCTACTGTGGGCGCAAAAAGCCGAGATCGCGCTCTTGCACCAAAGTCACCCATGCCACGTCGCTTTCGGCGGGCATATTCGCGCTGACCATCAGCACGGGAATGCCATTCACCTGCTGCACATCGGTGCTGAATTGCCAGCCCTCAAAGAGTGGGCGCTCAGGCTGCTCAGGGCTGATGTAGCTGCCCAAGCGCGCTATTAATACGCTGCCAGCTTGCGCGGCTGTGTTTGCATCGGCGTAGACGAGAGCAATCGTTAGAGCGCGTGTGGTGCCACTGCGGTAGTAGCCAATGCCGCCTGCCTGATAAGCTGCCAAGCCGCTCGGTGCGCTTGGCGTGTTGCCGATCAGGTTGGCAGCCGCGTAAGCGCCATCAAACAGCACAGCAGAAATCAGGCTGCCGCGTGCGTCAAGGGCAGCGCTTAGCGCGCCGTAAATGGGATCGTCGGCAAGGTTGGGCGTTGGTGAAAGGGCAGGCGCCAGCGCAGCAGTCGAGGCAGCCGCGATGATTCGATTATCTGAAAGGGCAATGCGATTCAGTTTATCGGCGGCAAGGTTGCCAACGCTGCCGCCCGGCGAACTGTTATCGTTGCCGATGGCGAAAATGGTATTGCCGTTCACGTCCTGTGCTTGATAACCAAGCTGCTGCAAGGCAGCCGTGATGCTGGCTACGTCAAAGCTGCCCTCAAGGATCGCCACCTGATCAGGCGCACGCCCAACAGTTAGCTCTTGTTCGATGGCAAAACTGTTGATGCCAAAAGTTGCCAACCATTCCGGCGCACGTGCCAAGCCGCTGTAGTCTGAATAGTAGACCAGCCGCCCGATCTCCGAGAGGTAGGTCGCACGCTGCGTCATTGGCAGACGGTCTACATCTTCACGGCTGCTCACCGCCGCACTGAGGGTGCTTTCCAGCGCACCCAGCGAACCAAACCAGATCATGGTACGCGCCGCTGCTGTGTTCGGTGTTTGGCGCAGCAGACGGCTGAGCGCACCACTCTGCGCGTGGGCAGGCGTGTTCGTCGCGCTGAGTGCAGCACACAGCACGCCGATCAGCATTAAGAAAACACCACGTCTCATCATCATGGTAGCCTCACATCATCATCCTAAGGAGTCGGCGTCGGCACGAGTGCTTCAAGCGGTGTGCCTGCCGGCGGCGCACCCTCACGCAGGCTATAACGTGCCTGCAAATTGCCATCGGCGTCTAAAATCACCGCCACCTGAGAAGGATCATCCCAAATGGCGCGTGGTAAGCCCCAGAAAAGCGCTAGAGGTGTGGAGTCACCGCCGCGTGTGTAAATGACGACGCGCCGCCCTTCAAACATCTGGTAGTCAGGGAAGGTGTAGGTGTTCCCCTTGCCATCGCTGAGTGTCCAGCCGCCAATTTCCACCAAGCTACCGCTGATGTTGCGAATCTCGATACCTTCTTGTGTAATATCGCCGGCACTGATGATTTGGGTGATCTCGATCTTGAGCTGATCGACGGCAAGGGTCGGTACTGCGGTCGAGGTAGAGGGCGGGGTTGCCGTTTGGGTGGCAGTGGCGAGTGGCGTTGGCGTGTTGGTTGCCAAGCCACAGCCGCCAACAGGAATTACCAAGACCTGCCCAATTTGCAGGCGCGTTAGGTCTGCCTCGCGCAGGTTGTTGGCGCGCATCAGGTCGGCAAGCGAAACACCGAAGCGCTGTGCGATGACGCTGGCAACATCGCCCGCCACAATGGTATAGGTTGGGCAAGCGTTTGGATCATCGGGCGCGGCGGTTTCAAGGTTGGGCGGCAGCAGAGCGGGATCAAGCGGCGGCGCGCCGTCGCCGCTGAAGGTTGCTTGCGGCGTACCTTCGCCGGGCGTGGGCTGAATGGCGATTCCGCTCGGCGGTGTGGCAGTCACCACGATGTAGACAACGGGCGGCGTATAATTGGGGTCAGGTGTGGCAGTGATCACCACTTGTAGCATACTGCGAACAGGCGTAGGCGTGACGCTGCCGCGTGTCTCGTTGACGAGAAGCACGCCAAGCATCACAATGAAGGTTACCAGCACATTCAGGGCAAGGAAGCCCAACAGCGCACGGCGGTTCACAAATACTCCCACCTTCTCGCAGCACGAATCTATCTTGCCCGCAATTGTAGCGCCACCCTACCCACAAGGCAATCGAACGGTGGGAAAGCGGTGGGAAAACCCCTAATTTAGAGGGACAGGTGCTGCCTTGCGCTCAATCCTCTAAGCCGAACATGCCGCGCTCACCCGTCAGCATAGCGATGACACGCTGCCAACTGGTCGCTTCCGCCATACTGAGCGGCTCGCTAGTGTGTTCCGCCTGATAGTTGCGCTGAAACGCCTCTAGGTCAGCCTGTAGGTGTTTCCACAGCGCTTTTTGATCAGCCAGCAAGCGCGCTGCTTGCTCCGCTGTCAGCTTGGGCAAAATCAGGCGAAGGTGCGGCAGACAGACGCCTTGTGAAGCGCGCCACGCCGCGCTGAAGGCTGGCTCCTCAAAGTAGCGCGGAAAGACTTCAAGGCACGCCGCCTCAGAGTCGCGCAGCCGCTGGCAGGCAGGGCAGGCACAGCGCGGCGCAAGCCGATCTGCCTGTTTGCGCGGCGTGCTGCTAGGCGCATCAGTGAGGTGCTGCACCTCGCGCAGCGCGGAACGAAACAACACCGCCGTGCTGAGCGCACCGCCCATGATTTCGGTAAGCTGCCAACTGTGCCTATTACACAAGCCGCGTCCATTGCGGAAGGCGCGGTGCGTCTCAGGGTCGGTGCTGAACTCGTAGAGCAGCGCATCAAGATAACGGCGAACGGCGCGCAGCGCAAGGCGGCAGACTGGGCAGCCATCTTCCGCAAACGCCTCAATCAGATCATGATAGGCAAAGGGTCGCATAGCATTCAGTATACCGCAAGTTGCCGCGCCTGCCTGAACAAGCTACACTGTGCGCCATGCGCGCCTTAACTGCCTTTCTACTGCTTATCTTTGGGCTGTGCCTGCTGCCGCAGCTCACCGCCGCCCAATCGGTGAATTTAACGCCGCTGCGCTCAGTGCGCGGCAGCCTGCTCAACGCCGAGTCTGAGGCGGTGTGGGCATTCAACGCTCGGCTCGGAATGCCGATTGCAGCCCAGGTGCAAGCAGTCAGCGGTAATTTGCTGCCCGCCCTTGATCTCTACACGCCCGAAGGGGATCTGCTGGCAAGCGGTGCCCTGAGCAGTTACGCTACCGTGACACTGCAAAATGTGCGTGCGCCGCGTGAAGGGCGCTATACATTGCGCGTAGCAGCTCAGGAAGGCGCGGGTGATTACCGCCTAACCCTGCTAAATGGCTATGCCACGTTGCTGCTGAACGATACGATGGACGGGCGCACCGCCTTTCGGACGTGGCTAGAGCCGCGCCGCCGCGTGGCGCTGAACGAAGGGCGCTTATTGGCACAAGTTGCTATCAACAATGGTAGTGCCTACACCACCGCCACCCAGCTTGATCCGCTGCGCGATTTCTACCTGCAAACTGACCTTCGCATTCAGAGCGCGGGCGCATGGCAAGCTGCCTTGTTGCTACGCGCCAGCGAGCCGAACGAGCGCTTGCAGGGCTACGCACTTGCCCTGAATCATCTGCGCCAGTGGCGCTTGGTTGCCTTTCGGGAGGGTGTGGGCGAACCACTGCGCGATTGGCAGCCGCTTGGCGTGGCGCTGCCTGCTGTTGGCACCCCGTTCACTATAGCGGTGCTGCTGGAGGGCGAACGCTTCACCGTTTGGGTGAACGGCGTGCAAATTACCACCTTTAGGGATGCCACCTTTAGCGGTGCAGGGCAGGTTGGCATGTGGATCGGTGGTGCTGCGCTGCCTGAAAATTTCATCAGTGCGCTGTGGGACAATGTGATCATTACGGTGCCTGCCGCGCCAGCCCGCCCTACACCGATTTTGCCGCCTGAACGCCTGCCAAACTGGAATGGCAGCACTGTCCAGATCACAGCGGCGCTGGCAGCAGCGCGCCTAATCGCCGGACAGGGACTTGATGTGCTGCGCCTGCCAGAGGCATTTGTGACGAACAACACCACAGGCGGCATTTTGTATACACCGTTGGCACGTGGTGAGGCATTCAGCGACCTGATCTTCAGCGCTGATGTGATCTGGGAGAGCGACAACGACGCCTTCGCGTGTGCTTTTGGCTTTGGCGCGACGGAAGGCGTTGCCTATAGCCTTGTCTATTTCGATCAGCGCGGCGGAGTCGGTGTGCGTCAGGAAGGCAGCGGCGCGCTGCTCAACTTCTATGATCTGCGCGAGGCAGCCAACCGACAAAGCGGCGCCACCAACCGCCTAACCGTGATCGCCGTTGGCAACGGTGTGATCGTCTACCTCAACGGCGATCTGGTGGTGCATCAGGCGTTGGTTCAGCGCAGTGGCAGCCTGTATATTGCCGCCTTCAACTACGAACGCGCCTCCAGCCTGTGCCGCTTCCGCGATGTATGGCTGCGCCGCCTGTCGCCCTAGCTTTCCGCAGGTGTCAGGCGCTCGGCGATGATCTCTGCCACATCTTTGATCTGAATCTCGCCGCCAAGTTCGCCGTGTGCATCGCTAAACATCCGCATACAGAATGGGCAGCCAACCGCGAGCGTGCTGGCGCCTGTCGCTTGTGCCTCTTGGAAGCGCGTCAGGTTGACTCGCGCCGTGCCGTGTTCTTCTTCCTTCCAGAACTGTGCGCCGCCGGCGCCGCAGCAGAAGGACTGCCGACGGTTGCGCGTCATCTCGACCAAATTTACGCCTGCGCCTTGTGTCAATGCGGTGCGCGGCGCCTCGATGATGCCGTTTTGCCGTCCCAGATAGCACGGATCATGGAAGGTGACGTTAGGCTGCCGATTTGGATGTGCGCTGACGGGTAGTTTGCCCGCGGCGATCAATTCTTCGATCAGCTCTGTATGGTGAATGACTGTGTAGCTGCCGCCAAACTGCTGATATTCTTTGCCGATGTTGTGCAGGCAGTGTGGGCAAGTTGCCACGATGCGCTTGGGTGCAACGGCATTCAGAGTCTCCACATTTGCCTTTGCCATCTCTGCATAGAGAAACTCGTTGCCAGCGCGCCGTGCCGTATCGCCTGTGCATGACTCCTGTTCGCCCAGCACCGCAAAATTGACGCCGGCAGCGCGCAAAATCTGCACGAAAGCACGCGCCGTTTGCTGTGCGCGTGGCTCATAGCTTGCCGCGCAGCCCACCCAATAGAGAATCTCGAAACTAGGATTATTCTCGACGGTTGGCACGTCTAAGCCTTCTGCCCATTTCAGGCGGCTCTCGCTGATCTGCCATGGATTGCCCTGACGCTCCATGCCGTTAAAGGCGCCTTTTAGCTCGGCGGGGAAATTCGCCTGCACCAGCACCTGATCGCGGCGGATGTAGAGGATATCCAGCATCGGTTCGTTGCCAACCGGGCAAATATCCACGCAGGCACCGCACGCCGTACATGCCCACAATGCCGATTCGCTGAGCGCCGTTCCAACCAGCGGTGCCGCCGATTCCGCGCCGTTGGCAAGGGCTGCCATTTTTTCCTTCACCAAAAAGCGCTTGTTGATCTCGTAGGCGGAAGGCGAGAGTTCCTTGCCCGTCACATAAGCAGGGCAGACATCCTGGCAGCGGTTGCACATGATGCACGCGAAGGCATCCATCAGGTGCGTTTGCGGCAGATGCTCTAGCTTGCCGACGCCGAATTGTTCCCGCGTCTCGTCCTCAAAGTCTTCGGGCGCCAATTCGCCAAGCGAGGTGCGCTGCGGCTTGGTCAGGTAGTTGAGCGGCGCCATGAACAGGTGCGCGTGCTTGCTATAGGGAAAGTAGGGCAGAAACAGCAAAATGCCGCCCAATGCCAGCCACCAAAAGGCGTGATCAAGGAACAAGAGCAGATCAGGACTCATACCCGACCACAGCACCGCCACGGCTGAGGCGAACGGCTGCGGCTGCACACCTTCGCCCATCGCCACCTGCACCGATTGCCCTAAGAAGCGTGCGCCAACATGCGCCAAGATGAACACACCCACGATCAGCGAGTCGCGCCGAATGTGACCCTTCGCCACATTCGGATGGACACGCACGTTTTCGCGGAAGGTGAGCGCCTTATCGCTGAACACAAAGCGCCGCAGCAGGAAATACGCCACACCGATCAGCACGGCAAGGCTCAGCACATCGCCCAACAAGCGGTAAGTTGTGGCGAGAATGCCTTCCTTACCCAAGAACTTGAAGTCGAAGAAGCCTTCCAACACATCACCAAAATTCACCAAGAAATAGAAGGTGAAGCCCCACACCACGCCCAAATGCAGCCAACTGACTAAGCGGCGCGTCTTGAGGGTGGTCTGCTGCGAGAGGTAGATACGCAAGGCGCGCAAGGCACGTTGTGGCAAGCGCTCTAGGTAGAGCTTATCGCCGCCGCGCCGTACCACCAGCCACATATGGCGGAAGCCGCGCAGGGCAAAGGCAACCGATGCCGCTGCCAGCAAGAGAAAGGCGATCTTTTCAAGTGTGCTAAGCATAGCTACGTCCTCAAATATATTCTTTTGTACAATACCGCCAAGTGTAGCGTATATTCGCCGAATGTGCTTTCTGATGCGCGGATGGCAGTGGACAATTACCAGTGGATGGGATGCATCCACCTACTAGGCTGACGTGAGCGTATGAGGTGAGTCTGCCCAGCCCTTGAACTATCATCACAGAATTCGTCACCTTCTCCATTTTCAAGGGGCTTGCCTTCGTGGTATGCTTGTAGAGTAGGCTGCTTAATCCAAGTGGCTATGGCGCAGGAGGCATGTTTTGAACACAGAAGACTTTATCCGCCGCCGTCCGGTTTACCTGCTGCTGGATACTTCTGGCTCGATGCGTGGCGCACCGATTCAGGCGGTGCAGCAGGGCGTCACCATGATTCACCAAGAACTGATGAATAATCCTCACGCAATTGAAACGGTCTATCTCAGCGTAATCACCTTTGCTGATAACGCGCAGCAGATGGTGCGCCTGTGTTCGGTTGAGGACTTCAAGCCACCAACCTTGCGCGCTGAAGGCAGCACAGCGCTTGGTGCGGCAATCACACTGCTAGGGCAGGCATTTGAGCGTGAGTTGATCCCGAACAGCGAAGGGCGCAAGGGTGATTACCGTCCTTTGATCTTTTTGCTGACGGATGGCGCACCCACGGATGATTGGCGTCCGCCGATCACGGCTTTCAAGGCGCAGCGCGGCAGCAAGATCGGTGCCTTTGTGGCGTTAGGCTGCGGCACCAACGTGAACACCGCCATCCTGAAGGAAATTACGAATGATGTGCTTTATATGAAAGATACCAGCCCTGATGCGCTCAAGCAGTTCTTTCGGTGGGTATCTTCCAGCATTCAGAAGACCAGCCAGCGCATTGAGGCACGCCCTGATGAGGGCGCCCTAGAGGCGATGCCGCTGCCGCCGGTCATGAAGTGGGATCGCAGCACGACCAGTTAAGCGAAGCGTATACCAACCAACCTTATGCCGCCCATCATTCAACTTGTGGTAGACCCACGCGGATGGACATCACCGCCCGACGCGGAGATGCTCACTGCGCTGATGCAAGCCCGTTTGCGCGGTTATACACCGTTGGCTGTTCAAACGCGCTTGCTGGGTGAAGGCTGGGCGGCGAACTTGCCCTATGAAGAAGCTGTGGTTTTGTTAGTCCTCTCCCGCCCATTAGCAGAGGGTTGGCAAGCGCCGCTTGAGGCATGGCTGAACGAACGGCACCACCTGTATATCGCTTTTTTTGACGGCGCAGAAGTGGCTGATCTGCGTGCGCTGGCTGCCCTAACCGCCACACAACCGATCCCGCGTGCGCCTTACCGCGTCCTTGCACAAACCACCCGTGGGCTGGATTCCGCCCTGGAATGGTTTGAAGGGGTGCTGAACAAAATGCAGCCTGCCTTGGTGCCAGAAGCGCCACCACCACCTGTCCGTGTTGCGCCAACGCGCTGGCGCAACCTGCCCAGCAACACACAGGACATTTACGCCTACCCAGATCAGGTCATGCTCTCGGCACGTGGCGCACAAAATTACAGCCTGATCGGCGCCAGTCATCGCGGTAAAACACACGCACACCATGGCACCTTTCGTGATGACGCCGTTGCGCTTGGCACCACACCCTCGTGGAATATCCTTGCCGTTGCCGATGGCGCTGGCACAGCATCCTTAGCGCGTGTCGGCGCTAATCTTGCTGTCAGCAGCGCTATTGCCGCTATTCGTGAAAGCGCGCCGCCCATCCCCTCACCAGATGACCTTGGGCGTGCGATTTGGGTAGGGCTAGAGGCAGCCTATAACGCTTTGTTTAACTTTGCTACAGTTGAAAATGTGGCAGTGAGTGACCTAAACACCACCCTTCAACTGCTGATCCACTTTCCCTTAGATACAAGCTGCTTTGTAGGTGTGGTGCATGTGGGCGATGGGTTGGTGGTGGCAGAGGCAGTAGACGGGCAAATCTACCCACTCACCGAGCCGGACACCGATCCTGACGACAGCGGGCGCACCCTCTTTCTGACCAGCGCACCGCTCAATCAGTGGAAGCGGCGCACCAAAGTTTACCAGTTCGATGAGCGCCTGAGCATTGTCGCGCTGATGACCGACGGACTCTCCAGTGATCTTGAACCCTACGATGAACTGTTGCAGCCAAACCTGTTTGATGCGCTGCGGGCGCGAGTCTTGTGCTATCCATTGCGGCAACGCGAAAATGCCCTGCTCAGCTTCATCAGCTATGAACGGCGCGGCTCTTTTGATGATCGCACCCTTGCCGTCCTTGCGCGGGAAGGCTGATCAGCGGTTGGCGTAGGTGGCACAGCCGCATCTGCTCGTCGTCAACCACTCAGCACGTTTTTGCCATCGGGAACTTTCCTCACCCATTGTGCGTCTCTCTGCATTAGAATGTGAGTAGGCGTTGCCTGCCTAGGGAGAGAGTTTTATATGCCTATTGTCAAACCGATCCGCCGAGTGTTGTTGACAGCACTCGCACTCAGCCTGATACTAACCAGCATGAGTAGTACAATAAACGCACAGACTGACCTCAGCGCACCGCGCATCCTTGCCAGCTATCCCGCCCAACGCGAGATCGCCGCGCCCACCAGCATTGTGCAGATCGTCTTTGATCAGCCGATGGATCGCGCCAGTGTTGAAGCGGCGTTCGTCATTGATCCGCCCGTAAACGGCACACCGCGCTGGACAGATGACCAAACCTTCACCTTTACGCCCGCGGCGCCGCTGCCACGCGGCACAGAATATGTCATACATATTGGCACAGCGGCGCAATCCGCCCAAGGGCAAGCCCTAGAGACTCGCTTCCGCCTGAATTTTCAGATCGCGCCCAACCTGAGCGTGAGCCAGGTGATTCCCGCACCCAATGCCGAGAACATTGAGGCAGGCGCCACGATCACCGTCGTCTTTGATCGCCCAGTTGTGCCACTCACCACCACTGGTGATCAAGTCAATCTGCCGCAGCCGCTCAGCTTCGATCCACCACTCGAAGGCAGCGGCGAATGGATCGGCACTGCGATCTACCAATTCACGCCTAAGACAGCGCTCAGTGGCGGCACGCTGTACACCGCTACGCTCAGCGCCGACCTAACCGACCTTGACGGCAGCACACTCGGCACACCCTACACATGGCAGTTTCGCACCATTCCGCCACAAATCCTGAGCGTTTCGCCCCAAGGCGACTCAGTGCGCCTTGAGAGCGAGATCACAGTGCGCTTCAACCAACCGATGGATGAGGCGAGTCTGCGTGAGGCATTCACGCTGCGGAATGCCGCCAATGGCGCGAATGTTGCCGGTGTGTTGACTTTGGAAAGCGGCACGCTGCTGCGCTTCAAGCCATCCTCGCAGTTGGCGCTCGAAACGCCCTATCAGGCAAGCATCAGCGCCGCTGCCCGCAGCGCCAATGGGCAGACTGTCCTGACCAACCCGCAGACCTTCAGCTTCCGCACTGTCCCCTATCCGCGTGTGCTGAGCAGTTATCCCGTCAATGGCGCACGGGATGTATCGCTCGGTGGTGGCACGAGCATCACCTACAGCACAATCATGGATCAGAACAGCTTCAAAGATCGTGTGACGGTTGAGCCAAAACCAGAGCGTATGAATATCGGTGTTAGCGGCGATACGCTCTATATCAATTTCGCGGCGCTGCCAGAAACCGACTACACCATCACCGTTGCAGCAGGTGTGGCGGATATCTATGGCAACGTGGTGAACGAGCCATTTGTGCTGCGCTACCGCACCGCACCGACCGATCCACAGCTTACGCTGCCTTTCCGTGATTGGATCAGCGTTACCAATGCCTACCGTCCACAGACAACCATAACTACTGTCAGCTTGAACGTAAGCGCCATTGAGGTCAAATTAGGCGCCCTCACTGTGGATGAGTTGATAGCGCTCAGCGGGAACACCTACTATCCGAACCTGCGCGACTACAAGCCGCCGCGCATTACGCGCCAATGGTCGCAACCAGTAGAAGCTGTTCGCAATCGCTTTGTCCAAACGAACATTAACTTGGCGGAAGGCGATGGTAAGCTGCCACCCGGCATCTACTACACCGAATTCTTTGCGCCAGAGTTCCGCCGCTTGTTGCTGCCCAATTTGCGTGATCCACGCCAACAGATTGTGGTGGTGGCAACGGCTAACCTAACTGTGAAACAAGCGCCCAACGCACTGTATGTGTGGGCGAGCGACCTTGCCACAGGCGCATCAATCGCCGATCAGCCCATCAAACTCTACACCAACGGGCGCAAACTCGCCGAAGCGCGCACCGACGCCGAAGGTTGGCTAAAGTTCGATGTGCCACACACATACAGCAGCACCAACGGCTTTTGGGTAGTGCTGGAAGGCGATGGGCGTTTTGGCATCGCGCATACCAACTGGCGCAGCCAAGACTTTGAGCCATACCGCTTTGAGGTGAATGCCGATTTTCAGCCCGTCAAAACCGTCACTTACCTCTACACCGATCAGCCGATCTACCGCCCTGCACGCCCGGTCTACTTCCGCGGTGTTGTGCGCTATCAGGACGACGTGACCTTCAGCGTGCCGCAGAATGAGCCAATTCAGGTCATCATCAACGATCCCAACGGACGCGAAGTTTACAACCAAAGGCTGCTGCTGA
>DAOUBW010000031.1:0-129347 GCA_034432555.1 Anaerolineae bacterium | reverse complement strand
GCTGCCGGGCTGATCAGTGCCTTTGGCGATCAGGAAGGCGCTGCCATCCCGCGCTTTGGCGGAAAGAATCTGCCGCCCTTCGGCACGCAGCGCCTCGATGTACTGCTCAAGGCTGCCGCCCTGTTCGGTGCGCGTTGCTTCGGGCAGCAGGCGGAAGGTCTGCGCGCTCAGGTCTACCACGCCCTGATAAGCGATGTAGTCGCCTTCGGTGTTGGCAGAGATGAAGGTGATGTTTGGCTGGCTCACGCTGAAAATCCCTCATGCTTTTGAAAGGTGTGGCTTTGAAACGTACGGATTATCCGCAATCCACCACCGCCACGCAATAGAAAACCACGGCTCAGGCACGCGCTTGCCCAGCCCAATCCGTGCGCCTGTCCGCACAGCGGAATCAGGCACGGGCGTGCCTGCCGTGATCCACAAGCCGTTATCCTCAGTGGTCATATCAAGTTTGTTGTGCGCGCCGCTGATGCCCAGTGCAGCCGTCAGGCGCGCTGGTCCGCTCGTCCATTCGCGCTGCGGACGCCCGCTGCGCCGTGCCGCGATGTGTTCAATGCCTTCCAACGGCTCCACCGCACGGATCAAGGCAGCGGCAGGCGTCTCGGCAGGTTCGGCAACCACATTTAACAGCCAGTGCATCCCATAGGTCAGGTAGACGTAGGCATGTCCTGCCTCACCATACATCGGCAAGTTGCGCGGCGTGCGCTTGGCGCGCCCGTGTGAGGCGAGATCATCCGCGCCGCTGTATGCCTCAGTCTCCACAATGCGGGCGCGGATGAGCGTCCCATCGGCAAGGCGGCGCACCAAGACTGCACCGAGCAAATCGCGTGCGACGCGGGTAGCGTGCTGCACATAAAATTCACGGGTCAGCGGTGGATAGGCACTCATAGAAGGCTGCGCTCTGCCGCCTTGATCGTGTTTTCAAGCAGCATGGCAATCGTCATCGGTCCGACGCCGCCCGGCACCGGCGTGATGGCGCCTGCCACTTGCCGCGCTGCCTCAAAATCCACATCGCCCACCAAACGCCAGCCATCTTTGGCGCTTGGGTCAGGCACGCGATTGGTGCCAACATCAATGACCAGCGCGCCTGCCTTAATCCAATCGCCCTTCACCATTTGCGGGCGTCCAACCGCTGCCACCAGGATATCGGCACGGCGGATTACCTCAGGCAGATCACGGGTGCGGCTGTGGCAGATCGTCACGGTGCAATCACGCTTGGTCAGCAGCAGCGCGCAAGGCATCCCAACGATGTTGCTTCTGCCTAGCACAACGGCGTTCGCACCAGCAAAGGGCGCGTCGTATGCCTCTAACAGGCGCATGACGCCGGCTGGCGTGGCGGGCAAAAAATCCGGCTCGCGCCCTTTCATCGCTAAGCGCCCAATGTTCAGCGGATGAAAGCCATCCACATCCTTCGCCGTGCTGATCAGGCTTAGCACGCGCTGCTCATCCAGGTGTGCGGGCAGCGGCAACTGCACTAAAATACCGTGTACATCGGCACGCGCATTGAGCGCCTCGACCAATGCCTCAAGGTCTGCCTGTGAGGTTTCGGTGGGCAGCTCATAGTAAAACGACTGAATGCCGACCTCGGCGCAGGCTTTGCGCTTCATGCGGACATAGGTATGCGATGCGGGATTATCGCCAACCAGCACGGCAGCCAAGCCGCCACGCACACCGTGTTCGGCAAGTGCTGCGGCGCGTGCCGCTACTTCTGCACGGACTTGGGCGGCAAGTGCCTTGCCGTCAATTAGTTTTGCAAATGTTTCAGCGCTCATAAAGTTTTTTCCTGTCCTGTGCCTTTGCAAAAGGCATTTCAGCCTAGAAGAAGTCTAACGCACTTTGATGTCTTTATCATCTTTACAGGCTTTTCATAAAATCTTCACGGTTTAACGCACTCAATAAGAAAAGACCATGCTAACCTTAGCGAAGGTAATTGTAGGTTTGGGGTATCTATGCCACAGAATTTGGCTTGGCTGATTGAAAAGCAGGTTATCGTCATTCATCAGGGGATATAATCCCTAAAGAATCACAGGCAGCCAGTTTGGAAGCAGTCACTATTCCCATAAAGGCGTAGCTAGAGGCATAAAGCTTGACCGACGGCACAGACACTGTTTGACCAAGTTTTTGTAGGTTAAAGTGATAAGGAAGAAAAGAATTGATATATTGGCAAAAGACAAAGACTTCGTTTCTTTTGGAAGGGTATATGCAACAGAATATCACTTGGTTGATTGAGAAGCAGATCGTCATCGTTTATGTCACAAAGGATGTTACGCTTGAAGAAATGCGGGTAGCCGATACTGAAATAACTGCATACCTAGATGCTGGCGAGCCACCCGTACATATGCTGGCGGATATTAAAGAGATGGGCAACTTTCCCCTTGATCTGATCGGGTTACGGAAGACAAACTCGTACCTGAAACATCCCAACCTTGGGCATATCGCTATCTATGGCGCTTCGCGCATGGCAAGCAGCTTCGCCCAAATGCTGATAAGTTTAGCAGGCGTCCAGGCGCGCTTTGTGCGCGATTATACGGATGCGCTGAACTATCTGGCGCAGCACGATCCGCGCATCAAGGCGGCGTTGGAAGCAGGTACTATTCCAACAGAGGCGTAAGGTAATTGCTAGAGACAGCCCGCCCAGTGCCAGAAAAAAATCTGAGAGACTTTGTGATGCCACAGATCGTCAAATGGCTGGTTGATGATATTGTCATTTTCTCGCAAGCCATTGGCGATCTGAGCGCGTCAGATATTCAGGCAACAGATGCCGAAATCCAAGCCATGATCGAGCGCGGCACACCGCCGGTGCATGTCCTGACGGATGCAAGGCATGTCGGCAAGTTCCCACTCGATCTGGTTGGGCTGCGTGGAATGGTTAATTCACTGCATAATCCTAAACTTGGTTACACCGCCATTTATGGCGCGCCGCAGCTTGCCGCCAACTTCGGGCAAATGCTCATGCGATTAGCAAACGTTCAGGGGCAGTTTGTGCGCGATTATGACGAGGCGCTCAGCTTCTTGGCAGCCAAAGACGAACGCGTGAAGATACGGTTGGCAACAGGGCACCCTACCCAATCATAACGATTGCCCTGCTTGCACAGCACACTGATTCAGCTTATGCTTAGGGCAGGTTCTATTGGCTCTCGGCATGGAGCGTTTCTTATGCGTATCGCAGCGATTTTTTTAAGCATTCTCCTCGTTGGTGGCTTGTTGGGTGCGGCACCTATACCAAGCTATGCCGCAACCCCTGATCAAGCGATCACCCTAGCCGCGCAGGGCGAAACGGGCATTGTAGCGGTCATCAAGGCGGAACGGCTGAATGTGCGCCGTGCGCCGCGTGTCAAAGGTGCTTCGCTCGGTTTGCTAACCCGCGAGAGCAGCGTGCCGCTGATCGGGCGCAATCGGCTTGCCACATGGCTAGAGGCAGTGACGCCCTTTGGCATCGGCTGGATTGATGCGCGATGGGTCAGCACCAATGCCAGCATCCTAAACTTGCCCATTACCGATGATCAAGTCTTACCGTTTGCCACCGTCACCACCTCTGCCCTTGTTTACGTCCGCCGTGGTCCCGCTGCCGAGTATGCTATTGTGGATCGGCTGCGGATCGGCGATGAGGTGGATGTGATCGGCTTGCACAGCAAGAACACGCATGTGCAGATCGTCACGCCACGCGGCAGAGAAGGCTGGGTGGTGCTGGAGGCGGTGCGTGTGGAAGGCAACCTGCTGGAACTGCCCTTTAGCGACCTGACCACAACGCCACTCGCCAAGATCAACACCTTTCGCCTGCGCGTGCGCCAACTGCCTAGCGAGACATCACCCGTGCTAGGGACAGCGCGCTTGGGCATCTCTTATGATATTGTGGGTGTTTCGGCAGATGGCTTGTGGCTGGAGATCACGGGTAACTTTGGGCGCGGTTGGGTGCTACGCGGCTTTGTGATCGTGATCGGCAATCTGGGGCAGTTTGGGCTGGATCACTGAGCTGCGGCTTGCGTAGGGCAAGGCTGCTGAGGGAGCGACACTAGAATTTACCTCGCCCTAAAGCCCGCCCCGTACACAGGGCGGGACTTTGAAGACACCCTCTGAATTCCCTTTCCTTGCTTGCGGGGAAAGGGATAGGGATCGCTTCTGCTTGCGGGCTAGGGACTTGTCGTTAGGCGGGTGGCGCAGCAGGGATGCTATCGGCTACAATCAGCCCATCATCCGCACCAGCGAGGCAGCATAAGCACACAATGACTGGCACACTTCTAAACGTCCTCACCATTTTAGCGGGCAGCGCCATCGGCATCCTGATCGGCAGCCGCTTCTCGACCAATATTCAGCAGAGCGTAGTGACGGGCTTAGGCTTGGTAACCTTAGTGTTGGGGCTGCAAAATGCCATGCAAAGCGGCAATATTCTTGTGCCGCTGCTCAGCCTTGCCACAGGGACAATTATTGGCGAATGGCTTGATCTGGACGGGCGCTTGAAGGCGTTTGGCGGCTGGCTGCAAGGGCGCGTTACACGCCTTGACAGCACGCCGCACACCGACTCTGGCGGGCAGGCTGAGGCGCGCCAAAGCACACGCTTACGCTTCATCAGTGGCTTTGTGACGGCAAGCCTCGTCTTTGGCATCGGACCGCTGGCAGTGCTTGGCTCAATTCAGAATGGCATCAACGCTGCCGATATTCAACTGCTGGCGATTAAATCTACCTTGGACTTTTTCGCCTCAATTGCCTTTGCCGCCTCACTCGGCATTGGCGTTGCCTTCAGCGCGCTGCCTATTTTCGCCATTCAGGGCAGCTTTGCCCTTGTCGGGATGGGTTTAGCAGGTGCTGCCGGCGCCGCACTGGGTGCGGACGCGCCGCTCATCCGCGAACTGACCGCCACCGGCGGCTTGATCTTGATGGGACTTTCGCTGATCCTCTTGGATATTAAGCAGCCGCGCATCGCCAACATGCTGCCTGCTCTGATCATCGCGCCACTGATGGTGATCGGCGCGGCATGGCTCGGCATCGCGCTCTATCCGTAAGCGTGTGTGACCCCGTTCCCCTGATTGCCCTTCACCGCCCACCTCGCTACAATTAACGGGCAAATGGGCAGCCGCCGCACGGCTGCCAGCCAGACTAAACGGGAGAACGCATGGCAACCTTACAAGATCAGCTTGCCGACCTACGCCGCCGCATAGAGGCTTTACCGTCTGACGCACGTGCCGCCGAGATCATGCCCTTAGAGGCAGAGGCGCGCACCTTGCTCACTGCGACCAAAAATACACCTTTTGAAGAGACAGCGAAGGCGCTCTTTGCCGATCTTGCCCGCCGCAGCGCGCCGCCTGCGCCCGAAGTTGCCTCGCAGCGCGCCGCCTTGCGCCGTGCGCGCATTCGTATGGAGATGGCAGCCGGCGATGAGGATTACGACGAAGCAATTGACATCTTGGCGCAGGTGCTAGAACAAGACCCAAATAACAGCGATGCCTTGGCACTGCTGCATCAGGCTGCCGCACACGGCGCGCAGCACGCCATGAAGGTGCGCGATCTGCTGACGCGCTACGGGCTGAGCCTGCCCAGCACACCGCCGCCCACGGCTGCCTACATGCCACCGCCCACGCCGCCGCCGCCCATCGCCCCTGAAAGCGCCACCGAAGATGAAGATACCGCTGTGCTGCCTTCCAAGACGGGCAACGGTGGTGCGCGCAGCACTGCCTCTGCCGATGCGCTTATGGCAGAAGTGACCCAAGCCTACTACGCCGGCGATTACCAGCGCACCATAGACCTTGCCAACCGCGTGCTTGCCTTGCAGCCTGAGAACGTCGCCGCGCTCGATTACCGCCAAAAATCTGAGGACAACCTGATCCGCGGCATTGTGCCAGATCACCGCATTCCCTTTGATGCCCGCGTTGCCTATAACCGTGCCAATTCTCTGGTGCGCGCCGGCAATTATGAAGAAGCAGGCAGGCTCTACCGCGAAGCGCGAGACATTGCCGAACGCGCCGGTATTATCACTTGGAAAGACGCTGAGCAGGCGCTGCTGGATATTCAAGACCTTGCCCTTGCCCGCGAAATGCTGGCAGAAGGCGACCGTCTGCTTGCCAATGATGAATGGCAAGAGGCACTCCGCAAGTATGAAGGCGCCCAACGTGTCGTGCCGAGCGATCCATTCGCCCAAGAGCGCATTGATTTGGTCAAGCGCGTGCAGGATCAATTTGATAAAGCCTCTGTGCAGCTTAACATGATGAGCGGCAGCCTGACCGACCGCGTCAGCAACCTACAACGCCTGCTTGAAACGCTTGCCGCACTGCGCCAGATTCTGCCCGGCAGCGCACGCCTGCAAAAAATGGCGGATGAGGCTGCCACGCGCATTCAAACTGTGAAGGCGCAGTTGGTGGATCAGGGGCGCGCCGCGCTCGCTCGTGTAGACGCCTCAACCGTCCTTGACGAACGCATGCGCCTGATCACAGAGGCGGTGCGTGCGCTGGAGACCGCCAACGCTATTGACCCCGGCGATGGCGAACTGAACGCCATTTTGCAAAGTGCGCGCCAAAGCGAGACGCAAATCTCGGAGGCGCGGCAGGTCATCGAGCGCGCCTCTGCCTTGATCGCCCAAAACTTCGACGCAGAACTTTCACAGGCGCGCACCATGCTCGCCACGCTCCGCAGCCACGCCCAAGACCCACGCTACCGCACTGTGGTGAGCGAGCTGTTAGCGCGCCACGTCGAGCGCATTGAGTCCAGCATTGATCGCGGCGATGCCCAAAGCGCTGAGCGTTGGCTCTCGCTTGCCAAAGAAGACCCCTTCCGCATTTTGGGCAAGCGCAGCGAACTGTTGCAGCTTGAGGACGAGGTGCGAAATATTCGGCGTGGTGGCGCACTGCGGACGGCAATTTTTGGCGGCGGCGCGCTGATTGTGCTGATCCTCATCGCCTTCCTGACACGCGGCACATGGCTGCCACTCTTTACGCCGACCAATACACCGCTTCCAACCGAAACGCCGACCGCCACCAACACACCGACTGAGACCGCCACGCCCACGCCAACCTTCACGCCTAGCAATACGCCCACTGCCACGTGGACGCCGACCGAGACGCACACGCCCACCTGGACGTGGACGCCCTCGCTGACCTTTACACCGTCCTTCACAGTGACGGCTTCTCTGACGCCAACGCACACCAACACGCCAACACATACCTTCACGCCTAGCGACACGCCCACCGTTACCAACACACCCACCGAGACTGCCACCCCAACAATCACGCCGACGCCGAGCATCACCTTCACGCCCAGCATTACGCCCACGCCGACGGTGCGCTGTGTGGTGATCACCACCCAACAAGTAATCGTGCGTTCGCGCCCGACTTTGGCAGGCACGCCGATCAGCACTGCTGCAGTGAACCAGCAGATGAACGTCCTGCAAATTCAATCGGTGGATGGCTTTGCGTGGTATCGTGTGGAATACACGGTAGATGGCATTCTCGTTTCGGGCTGGGTGCAGGCGTCGCGCGTGCGTGATTTTGGTCCGCCCTGCTCACAATAAGGTCACCATTAAGATTATAGATAGCGAGACCTGCTATGACTTCCCTACAACCAATCCGCGTCGCTTTGATTGGCGGTGGCAGCATGATGCGCCATCACCTGCGCGTCATGCTGCGCGATGCCGCCAATGTGCATGTTGTTGCTGTGGCTGAGCCTTCCTCAGAGGCATATGCCCACTTAGCGGCACCCTTCAAAGAGGCAGGCTTGCCGCCGCCACCGCCCTACCGCGACCATGAGCAGCTTTTGGCAAAGCACGCCAACGAGCTAGACGCCGCCCTGATCAGCACGCCGCATGCGCAGCACTTTGAGCAGGCACGCGCCTGCCTTGCCGCCGATCTGGATGTGCTGCTTGAAAAGCCAATGGTTGTGACGGCGGAGGAAGCACGCGCCCTGATCGCTGCCCGTGACCAGAGCGGACGCCTGCTGGTGGTCGCTTTTCAGGGCAGCCTTTCGCCCAACATCCGCGAGGCAGTGCGAATGCTGCGCGCTGGCGAGCTGGGCGCCCTGCAAGGCATTCAGGCTGCCACATGGCAGAACTGGGATCAGTTCACCGTCAACACTTGGCGGCAGCAGCCCGAGCTCAGCGGCGGCTTCTTGTTTGATACCGGCGCGCACATGCTGAACACCGTTAGCGATTTGGCAGGGGAGGACTTTGCTGAGGTGTCCGCGTGGTTTGATCAGCGTGGGCGTCCTGTGGATATTCGCGGTGTGGTGATGGCGCGCTTGCGTTCAGGCGCGTTGGTGACGCTGCACGCCACGGGCGATTCGATCAAGGGCGCGCACTCTGAAATACGGGTGTGGTGTGAGCGCGGCATGGTCATCACCGGACAATGGGGCGAGCGCCTGTTGTTGCAACGTGACGGTGAAGACAGCCCCACGCCTATTCACTTGCCACAATCGCTGGGTGCATGGGAGCAGTTCGTTGCAGTGCGGGCAGGCGCATTGCCGAATCCGTGTCCGCCAGAGGTTGGGCTGCGGATGGCGCACTTGTGGGATGCCATCCGCGAGTCGGCAGGGCGTGGCGGCACACCGATCAGCCTGCCGCACTGAGCAGGTGGGCAGACAACGCGATCTCTCGTAAGGGTCGGACTTGTCCGACCCGTGAGCTAGGGAAAAAGCGTGTTCCAAATCATGGGCAGTTGTTCAAGGTGTACGCCTGCACCTTTGGTGTGTGGAATGTGCAAGGCACTGAGGATTTCACCAAATTTGCGCCAGCCATTAGGTGTATTGAGTTCAACCCACAAAACACCTAACCCCGCAAGCTGACTCTTGTTCAGATCAGAGAGTGTATCTGCGATGAAAACATGGCTACCGCGTGCAATTGTGACATCAGCGCTTTCTGGGTTGCCTTTACCCATGAGTTTCACCTCACAACGATAGCGTTGACCTGTGCCGCTTATCAAAAAGAAATCCACTTCGCGTGCAGCATCGCTTAAGCCTGTTAGTTGGTAGTTTTCTGTTGGTACCTCAAAAAACCTGCACAGCACAAGCATCAAAGGTTTTTCCACCTGCTTGCCAACCGTACTCCACGCGCCGCCGCGTAGTTGTGCGTGTTTCACAGCAAGTGTATTAATCACAATAAGGCTTTCGCTCAGGTTGAGGTCAACACTCACGCTGTTAAACTTGATGGTTAGCTGCACATCAAGATCACTGTTTTGCTGCACCAACTCATTGATCAAAGTATAGAGTTGGGCATAGTGTTCTTGGCTTGCCTGAATAACGATTTCACGCCGTGATGAGCCGAACAGATTATCAATCGTCTTTTTGTTCAAACCCGCGTGAATAGCAATCTCATCAGGATTAGGCGTTTCCAAGAACTCAGCGCGATACCAATCCGTCGTGATGGACTGGCTTCGCAGTTTTGCCTCAACTACGCGCCGAAAAAAGGCAAGCACAAAGTCTAGGAACTCAGCATCAATCAGGCTGATGATCTCAGTGCGATAATTTTGTGCGCTCAGCAAGCGCTCAATAATGCGCCGTGTAACAAGGGTTGTTAGCCTCATGACGTTCCTCTGTCTTTGAATTCCGCTAAGGACAAGAAGCGCACGGGCTGAGCATCGAAAAAGCGCGCTGTGCCGAACACCTCGCGCATTCGTTCAATGTAGGTTGGCTCTTGCTCCACCATGAAAAAGTGGCGATCTAGATCACGGGCTGCCCTGCCTAGCGTGCCACTGCCGCCAAACGGATCGAACACCAAATCGCCAACGTATGAATAATAGCGAATAACGCGGTTGCACAGTTCCAGCGGAAACACGGCGCTGTGAACGCGATCAAAGGTTGGGTCAACTCGCCAGATGTTCGAGGTCTCATATTCGCCCAGCACGCGGCTTACCTCAATCACTTCCGTGCTATATTGGCGCATGTTCCAGTCCAGCAATTTGTCGGTTTGTTTGCGGTAGACCATCAGATATTCGGTGACTGCGTTCGGCTTGTAGCCCAAGGGCTTGCGGTGCTGCAAAAAGCCTGCATTGCGGTTCTTCACGCTTGATTCTGGTTTTGCCCAGACAATATCATCAATAAATTCCCAGCCGATCTGCACCAAACGGGCGTGCAGGTCAAACGGAATTGGGTAGCGTTTGCTGGCGTGGGCGCGGCTCATGCGTGGGATGATGATCGGCGAGGTGTTGACGATCAAGAAGCGCCCTGTTTTGGTCACACGGTGAACTTGATCAAAGACGCGAGTCAGAAAGTCGAGGTAGGCGCTGTAGCTCTCGTAGATTGAATAATCGCGGGCGTTGTAGTAAGGCGGTGAGGTGAAGGTGAGGTGAATGGACTCGTCAGGCAGACAGGGCAGCACAGCCTGCACATCGCCCTGCACAACCACGTTCTGCATAAAGGCAGGCGATTTGGCGTGATCAAGCAGTGTGTCGGCGCTGCCTGCCGCACTAAATTCACGCCGAATGATGCTTTGAATCATCTCGTTCGGGTGATTTGCGAGGCTTTTTAGAGCGCTTTGCACATTGGGCTGCGTCCGAAAGACCAGCAAGCCGCGGATCACTTGCAGAAGGACTTTCGGATCATGTTCGTCTAAATGTTCAATCAGCGTTGGGATGGCTTCGGGCAAGCGCATTCGCCCAATCGCCGAAATTGCCTCACGCCGTATGGTGGAGTCGGGATCGGTGCGGGCAAGCTGCGAAAGGTGTGGTATCAATAAGGGGTTGGTGGTTTTGCCAATGTTCTTGACCGCCCAATAGCGCACCTGACTAGCTTCATGTGTTAGGAAGGGCGCGAACACAGCGCCGTTGAAATCTTTGGGCAAATGCCCTAAGTTTTCGAGCAGGAATAAGATGTCGCGGGTGGTGGTTGCCTCACCCAACAAGCGGTAGATCTGGCTGGTGTCCGTCTGTTTAAGTGTTTGAAGCTGTTTTTTGCTGAGCATCTTTGTCCCTGTGGAAGGCTGGTAGCATTTTACCAGAAAATGGCGGCGGTGTATGAACGACACCGAACTATCAGGCGATCCCGAACAAGACTTGTCACTGCCCTAACTGGTGCGCTAAAACTGTCATAAAGCGTTTGCTCCAGGTAGTGTGGTAAGCCCCTCAATGGATTTGCGTCAAATTTTTCACCGCTCTGTGCGCCGCAGGCTGGATGGGCGCAGCATGGATCGACTGGGTACGCTGTGTCTGCTCTCAGCGGCTGCCGTCTGTTTGGGCGGAATGCTGACAGGCAGCCTGCTCTTGTGGATCATCGCCGCAAGTTTGGCATTCGGCGGCATGGCGGCTCACCTGCTAAGCCCACATGTGGAAGCGCGCCGTTTGGTGCGTCAGGCACGGGTGCTTGCGGCATCCGGCAGGCTGCGCGAGGCACTCGGCTGCACCAACCGCGCCATTGCCCTTGTGCCAGACGTGATGAGTGCCTTCGTCGTCCGCAGCGCGCTCTATGCCGGCATGGGTCAGCTTGATATGGCGGTGGATGACGCCGAACACGCCGTGCGCCTTGCACCGCGCCACCCTGAAGCGCGCCTTGCCCGTGCGCGCATGTACAGCCGCTATGGGCTGCACGAAGATGCTATCCATGACCTGCAAATCGGCTTGCGCGAACGTCCCGATTGGGCAGCAGGCTACCTAGAGGTGGCGTATCTTTACGTGCGCCTGCAAGATTATCAGAACACGCTCGACACCCTGCACAGCCTTGAGAAGCATGTGCGCGCCACGCCAAGCCGCTATGAGGCGCTGCTCTTGGCAGGCTGGGTCTATGAGGAAAAGCTGCAAGACCTTGAACAAGCGCTAGGTGCCTACAGCCGCGCCATTCCGCTGCGCCCTGAGCGCCGCGCTGGCTATGCGCGCCGTGCGGCAGTCTATACCGCACGTGGAGATCGGCTGCAAGCGGCGGAAGATTGGCTGAAGGCTGCCCACTGCGCCCCTGCTGAGGAGGAGCGTGGTAAGGTGCATTGGCTGCGCGCCACCTGCTATAGCAGGCGTTTTGCGCTTACCCGTGAAGAGGGTGACCTGCAAGCGTGGTTGCAGGCTCTTGAAGCAAGCGCCCGCGAGGATTCCGATCAGTATGCCAAGCTGTCGCGCACCATGCTGCGCCTGATGCTTCACCTGCAAGAATTCACCTTCCCGCCGCGTGTGATGCACTACCCGAATTAGTCATTGCGGGTATGCCTTGCTACGTCTGAACCCCTATCCCCCTGCCCTTTTCCCCGCTTGCAGGGAAAGGGAGGTCGTAGGGACGTGACTTGGCACGTCCGCCGTGGCGCCCTATCCGTGTAAGGGACACGCGGTAGGATCAGCCGCGCCACATCTCAATGGCGCTGTAGATCGGGCGTCCCTCAGCCACCGTGAGGCGCACGCCTAGCGCCGAATCAAGCAGCACCAGATCAGCATCATAGCCCGCCCGCAAACTGCCCTTGCGGTGCGCCAAACCGAGCTGACGCGCCGCGTTGGTGCTAAAGATGGGCGATAAGTCCGCCACCGATAGGCTGGTGGCGGCTTGCAAGTTCCGCAGTGCGGCATCCATCGTTAGAATGCTGCCCGCCAAGGTGCCATCGGCAAGCGTTGCCTTGCCGTCCCGCACATAGACTGTCTGCCCGCCCAGCTCAGACTCGCCCGTTGCCAAGCCAGCAGCGCGGATCGCGTCGGTAATGGCGATGACACCGTGCGTGCCCTTCGCACGCACCAAGAGCGCCATCGCCGCGGGATGTACGTGCCAATTATCGGCGATCAGTTCACAGGCGAGCGCATCACAGGTCAGTGCCGCGCCCAAAACGCCCGGCGCACGGTGATGCAAGCCCGTCATGGCGTTGTAGGTATGCGTGGTTTGGCGTGCGCCATCCGCAACGGCTGCCAATGCCTGCTCGTAGCTTGCCAACGTATGCCCAAGGCTGACCACAATGCCGCGCTCGGCACAAGCACGCATGAAGGCGGCATTTTCGGGAAATTCGGGCGCAACCGTCACTTGGCGGATCACATCCAGCGCCAGCCAGTCTGCATATTCGGCCGGGTCGGCAAGGCGCACATAGTCACCTGATTGCGCGCCTTTTGCCTTCAGGTTGATGTACGGTCCCTCAAGGTGGACGCCGAGCAGCGTTGCACCGTTGGGCTGCGCGCCTAAGCAGTTAGCGGCATTCCGCAGCGCACGCCGCACCGACTCGCGGTTGGCAGTCATGGTGGTGGCAAGGAAGTTTGCCACACCCTGCGCCGCAAAAAAGACTGCCATGCCGCGCAGTGCTTCAGGTGTGGCATCCATCGTATCGAAGCCATTGCCACCATGCACATGCACATCAATGAAGGCAGGCAGCAGGTAGCCCCTCTCGCCATCTAGGCGGCGTGCCATCGGCAGATCAGGCGGCGCGCCGAATCCGATATGCGCGATGTGCGCGCCATCGGTCAGTAGCCAATCGGCAGTGCCTTCAGGCGTGACGACACGCACGTTCTGGAAGAGCAGCAGGTCAGGCATGGCTACTCTGCGCGGCGCGCTAAGCGTGGCAGCCGCACATAGGCAAAGTGCAAATGCCCAAGTTCCTTAGGTGGCGAGACCAACGGATCGTCCCAATAGACAGGACGGATGAAGCCCATCCCATCCGAGCCGCGCTCGGCTGCCTTCCGCAGGGCGTATTCCCACTCTTGGCGGCAAAACTGCGAACTTGCCGAATGCTCTGACCAAAAGAGCTGGAAGATCGTGGCACGCTCGATCATGCGCTCTAGCCCAACGCTCCAATGCTCGCCGGAGCGCAACTCGTCCATATCCATCAGCACCTTATAGCCAAGGGCGCGGTAGGCGTTGCGGCAAGCGACGGCAACGGCGGCGTCCTTGCGGCTGTAGCTGATGAAGATTTCCTCGGCGCGGAAGATTTCCGCCGTCACCGGAGTATTTTCCACCTGATTGGGCAGGCGCCCTGTGTTCGGTGGCTCGAAAAGGACGCCGCCGTGCAGCACTGCTACGATGATCGGATCAACGCTGACGGTAATGCTCAGGTTGGCAGCCTGATCGGCAAGCGCCGCATCCGCCCTGAAGCGGAATTCCACACGGTGCAAATCTTCCCACCAGCCAAGCGTGATCGACTCAGGGTTGAAGGTGACGCCTTCCGCTTGTGGCGTAAAGGTGATGAGCGTGCCGCGGGCGAGGGCTGCCGCCTGCGAGTCGCGCACCTCACGCGGCGCGGCGCCTAGCTCTGCCTCAAAGCGCTTGGCATCGCTGCGGATTCGCTCTAGCATGGCGGCGGTATGCGCGTAGACGATCAGCGAATGCCATCGCTCAACCACAGCCTGACGCGGCATAAAGGCGGTGAAGCGCGCTTCGGCGCTCTCGGCAGCAGGCTCAGGGATAACAGCCTCGCCGACAGCCTTATCCGCCAGATCATCCAGTGGCTCGCTGCGTTCTTTTGCACTGCGTTCTGCTTCCTCTTTCTGGATGGGCTGCGGTGCAGCCGATATAGGCGCGGGTGCTGCTGGTGCAGGCACAGCAGGGGCAGGCGCAGGGCGGGCAGCAGGCGGCATAGGTGGTGGTGGCGGCGGACCTTGACGCGGCGCAGTTTCGGCGGGTTTGGGCAGCGCGCTGGGGATACTCATGCCACGTGATGGACTACGCTCCGCCTGCGCATCAGCCGCTGCCCGTTCTTCAGCGGGTGAGTGCATTTCGCGGCGGCGCGGCGCCTGCGGTGCAATTCCCCCTTGCGGCAGATCACGCCCAGCGCCGAACGAATCGCTGCTCTGGTTGGCAAGGCGCGTCACAAGCTGCGCGATCAAGCGATCATAGTTGGGCTGAAGTGGGTCAAAGCTGAGGGCGTCGGTGGGCAGGCTGTTTCGCCTTTGAGCAGGCACTGCGTCGGGCAGCACCACAATCACGGCAAGGGCTGCCACGGGCTGCCACGCCTGCTCTAGCGAATGCATCTGAATGCGAAAGCCACAGGCGGTCAATTTATCGGAAAGGTGATCAGCGCCGTTGCGGTGCTGCGGCAAAAAGGCGATCACAACCGGGTGCATGGCATCCCTCCGATCAGTCCGTCCGTGTTGGGCGCTACTGCGCGTCAGGGTCTTCAGAAGGCGGCGTAGGGCGTGCAAATTGGCTCGTCCGATCTATGGGTGTTTCAGGTTGCTCAGCGGCTTGCCGCCGCGCTTCTTCAAGGATGTGGCTGACGCGGCTGGTCATCTCAATATCGCCATCAGCGGGCGGCATGTGGGCAGACGGCGCATTCAGGTTGGTTGAGTCAAGCTGTGATAAGTCCACAGGGCGGGTGAATTCGGCGGTGGGCGGCGCCCCTGCCTGTGCAGGCGGCACTCTTGCCACTTCTGCGGTGGGCGGCGGTTCACGGCGCACCTCACCTAAGAAAAAGACAGGGGGCCACACAGCAGCACTGCTGCTGCCGCTCTGGGTGGCTTGCCGAATGAGCATCACAAAGGCATACAGGACGAGTGTTGCGGCAAGGCTGCCTGCAATGATGAGAATGAGCGTTGCGGTGTTCATGGTTGCGCGCCTTTCAAAACATGCCAAACAATAAAACGGTTTTCCTTAAAATGGCTGTGCGCCTTAGAAACGTGCCGCCAACCAATATAGCCCTTGCCGCACCTCTTGGTAAGGGGTGAGATCAGGCTCTAGGGTGCGGAGGACAGCCTCCTGGATCAGAAAATTGCCCGCTGCCAGAAAATTATGGCGCGCCTCACCGTCATTCCGCAATTCGGAAGGCAGTTGGCAGGAACGCTCGTAGCCAAGCGATGCGACTTGGAAAGGCGCGATGCTGTAGACGTGCAGCGCCACATCGTAAAAAACCTCGTCCAACGCGGCAAGCTCTGGGTGTCTGCCACGCATGGTTGTGCCGCCGGTTAGCCCATGAAACATGCCAAGCGGGACGAGGATCGAAACACACTCAAAGATAGAGCGTGTCGCCTGCACATCGCAGCCGACAGCCTGCCCATTGACTGCGATCTGCCCATGTTGCTTCACGACAGCCGTTGGCGGTGGCACCTGCACCGCCACTTTTTCAGCGGCGGGCGCACCGGGCAGATAGCGTGATGCTAAGGGTCCGTTGAGTGAGATGTTCTCCCAAATAGCATTCAGCACATTCGCCCATTGGCGATCTCGCAACGTCTCGAAACTCAGATTTAATTCATAATTGCCGCCTTCCCAGTACTGCATTGGGTCGGCATGGTGTGAAAGTTCCAGCATTGGGCGAACTGTTCCTGTGGCGCATCGCTTGCCTAAAATCTAAGGTATAATAGCTTGACACACAGAATGTTTCAAGCGGCGCGAAAGTTTTCGAAAAGACGCAGTGTAGGCAACCTGTGTAAAATTGGTAAGAATCTGTCGCCGATATGCAACGCGCGGCGCAGAGATTGCTACAATCACAATGTAGCTAGAGGCGCTAGAGTGCGGCGCGTGCTTTAGCCTGTTCGGAAAAACCTATTTGCAATGCTTCCGTGAGAGTTGAGACTGCCTATATGACTGCTAAGACTCGCCAAGAACAAATTGATGATGCCCTGCGAAAGCTGCACGCTGTCGTGGATGGCGTCAAAGCCTCCGTTGTCGTGAACCGCGATGGCTTGTTGGTGGCGGCAATGCCCGCTAATGGGGATGAAGATGTGCTGGCTGCCATGTCTGCTACTTTAGTTGGTTTGGCAGAACGCACGCTTGGTCGCCTCGATCAGGGCAGCTTGGAACGCTTATTGGTGGAAGGCGAGGAAAGCGTGATGGTTGCCTACCTTGCTGGGCGTGCCATGCTGGCGGTCATGATTGCGAAAGAGCATAAGATCGGGCCCGTGTTGTACGCCGCCTCTGTGACGGCAAAAGATGTAGCACAAGTGCTATCTAGCTAAACACACATGGCGCTTGAAACCTTTGAAGGCACCATCAAGCGCATCACCTACTATAGCGACGAAAGCGGCTATACGGTGCTGCGCCTGAAGCCACATAAAGCCCTGCCCGGTCAGGTCGGGCGTGATGGCTTAGCAACAGTCGTCGGTGTGTTTCACAACCTGCGCGAAGGCGCAGACGTGCGCTTTAGTGGCGCGTGGGTTGTCCACAGCGAGTATGGTAAGCAATTCAAGGCGGAGGCGGTGCAGGAGGTTGTGCCAGAATCGGTCGAGGGTTTGCTGCGCTACCTGAGCAGCGGCGTGATTCGCGGCATTGGCAAGGCAACCGCCCAAAAGATCATTGACCATTTCGGCAAAAAAGTTTTCGAGATTCTGAGCCAAGCACCGCACCGCATCAAGGAAGTGCCGGGCATTGCCGAATATCGCGCCGAGTTGATCGCGCAGGCATGGACAGAGCATACCGCCGAACGTGATATGATGATCTTCCTGCAAGGCTTGGGCTTAGGCAGCCGTCTTGCCGTCAAAATCCAAAAGGAATACGGCGCGAACACCATCGCCGCCGTCCGCACCAATCCTTACCAATTAGCACGCGATATTCAGGGCATTGGCTTTCGCAAAGCCGATCAGATCGCACGCGGACTGGGTCTGCCGCCCGATTCACCCTATCGCATTCAGGCAGGCATCCTGTTCGCCCTAGAGACGTTGACCAACGAAGGGCATGTCTATGCGCCGCGTGCGCTGCTGACCGAGACAGTAGCACGCTTGCTTGACCTGCCTGATGCGCCTGAGTCCTACGGCTTTAAGGAACTGCCTCACGACGTTAGTGCAAGCATTGATGCGGCGGTCCGCACACTGGCAAGCGAGAGCGAAATCCTGCTTCAGCATGTGCCAAACGAAGAAGATGACCTGATCGAGGTGATCTACCTACGCCCGCTTTTCCTCAGCGAGCGCGGCACCACAAAGCGCCTTCTTGAGATGCGCGATCTGCCGCTTTCGCGTCTGCGTAACGCGCAGCGCATGGCATGGACGAAATTTTTCGACATTTTGCAGCGTGATGATCGCGTCCAGCTAACGGATCAGCAGCAGGACGCTGTGCGCGCCGCCCTGACCAACAAGATCAGCATCCTGACCGGCGGACCCGGCACCGGCAAAACAACTACGCTGCGCGCTGTGATCCGCGCCCTGGAGTGGAACAAAGCGCGCTACGAGCTTGCCAGCCCAACCGGGCGCGCCGCCAAGCGCCTGAGCGAAGCGACCGGACGCCCTGCCCAAACCATTCATCGCTTGCTTGGCTACACGCCTGACGAAGGCTTTTCGCTTGGCGAAAACGAGCCGCTCGATGTGGACATGCTGATCATCGATGAGGCGTCCATGCTCGATCAGATTCTCATCTACAACGTCTTGAAGGCACTGCCGCCAGAGGCGCACTTGCTGCTAGTGGGCGATGTTGACCAACTGCCAAGCGTTGGCGCAGGCGATGTGCTGCGCGACCTGATCAATAGCGGCATCGCCCATGTGACGCGCCTAGAGGCGATCTTCCGCCAAAGCGGCGACAGTCAGATCATCCCGAACGCGCACCGTATCAATCAGGGCGAAATGCCGTACTTAGATAACACCAGCAGCGATTTCTTCATGTTCTACGCCGAAGATACCGAATCGGCTGCCGATCTGGTGGTAGATATTGTGCAGAATCGCATCCCGAACAAATTCGGCTTCGACGCGATGAGCGATGTGCAGGTGCTGGCACCGATGTATCGCGGCGCGGTGGGCATTCAGATGCTCAACGAGCGCTTGCAAGCTGCCCTGAATCCGCATGGGCGAAATGCCGAAAAGAAACTTGGCAACACAATTTACCGCGTGGGCGATAAGGTGTTGCAAACGCGCAACAACTACAAAAAAGAAGTGTTCAATGGTGATATTGGCATCATCCGCGCCATAGATTTCACTGCGAAAAAGCTGCATGTTGCCTTTGACGAGCGCCAAGTGGATTATGATTGGGAAGAGGCGGGCGATCTGCTGCACGCCTTCGCCGTGAGCGTGCATCGCAGCCAAGGCTCGGAGTATCCCGCCGTCGTGCTGCCGATCATGCCGCAGCACTTCATGATGTTGCAGCGCAACCTGCTCTATACAGCCGTCACACGCGCACGCCGTCTGGTGGTGCTGGTGGGCATGAAGCGTGCCGTAGCAACGGCAGTCAACAACAATCAGGTGGCGCGGCGCTATACGGCGCTGGCATGGCGGCTGCAAACGGGCAAGGTTTAAGGGCAGCAGCACAGCGGGCGCTCAGTGTGAGCGCCCGTGCCTTAGAAGCTGATCCGACTGCGATGGTATGCTTTAGTCGCCCGCGGCGGGTGCAGCTGCAACCTTGTTGGCAGCCTTGCCGTTGGTTGGCGCCACTACGGTTGGGTCACCCAACACATATTCGGGGTAGCTGACCATGCCGTGTTCGTAGGCATCCAGACCCATAATCTCGCCTTCGGCTGGCACGCGCAGACCGACCGTCGCTTTGATGATGGCGAACATGATCGCGCTTGAAATTATGACGAAGGCACCGACTGCCAGCACGCCGATCACTTGCGTGATGAGCTGCGCTGCGCCGCCGCCGTGCAACAAGCCGAACTCTGCACCGAAGATGCCGACTGCCAAAGTTCCCCATACGCCCGCAAAACCATGCACAGGCACCGCGCCAACTGCGTCGTCAATCTGAAAGCGCTCTAGCAGCCGCGTGCCGAAGAACATGATCACACCACCAATGGCGCCGATGATGATGGCTTCCGTCGGTGTGACGAAGGCGCACGGCGCGGTGATGGCAACCAAGCCCGCTAGCGCGCCGTTGAGCATGGCAGGCAACTGCGGCTTGCCAACTACAATCCAGTTGATGAACAAGCCCGCAGCAGCGCCAGCAGCGGCAGCGGCGTTGGTGGTAACCGTGATCAAGCCCAGTGCGGCACCATCAGCGTTCAACTGCGAGCCGGGGTTGAAGCCGAACCAGCCAAACCACAGGATGAACACGCCAAGTGTGGCGGCGGTCATGTTATGCCCTACCATGGGCTTGGCATCCTTGCCAAAGCGCCCTAGCCGTGGCCCTAAGAAGATGGCGCCCATCAAGCCGATCCAAGCGCCGGTGGAGTGAACAACTGTCGAGCCGGCAAAGTCGGTGAAGGGTGCATCCAACTTTGAGAGCCACCCACCGCCCCAAATCCAGTGACCGACGACCGGGTAAATGATGGCGCTCACGATGAGGCTGTAGAGCAAGTAGCCGCGAAATTCGGTGCGCCCGCCCATTGCGCCGGAGGCAATGGTTGCTGCCGTGCCAGCGAACACCAATTGGAAGAAGAAGAAGGCGTAGGTCGGCACCGTCAAGCCGGGATAAGTTTCCGGGATGCCACTGAGGAAGAACCACTCTGTGCCGAAAAAGGCGTTGCCCGCACCAAACATGATGCCAAAGCCGACGGCGCCGAACATGATCGAGGCAGCCGCAAAGTCGAACAGGTTCTTCATCATGATGTTGACGACGTGCTTCACGCTGACGAAGCCTGCCTCTAGCAGGGCAAAGCCCGCCTGCATGAAAAAGACGAGGAATGCCGCGATCAGCATCCACACTGTGTCAAGGTTCGCCTCAAACTTGGCGAGTCGTGCGGCGGTATCATCCTCTTGGGCAACCAGCTTGCCTACTTCTGGCGCGCTGACGTTTGCCAGCGGCACTTGCAAGGCTGCCTCAGCGCTCTGTGTGTGACTGGCAACCGCCGGTGCCACCGCCGCATTAGTCAGAGCAAAGGCGAGAACGAATAACACCAATGCCTGCAATGCAGCTCTTGTTGTGATGCGACGTTTCTTGAGCATTTCGATTTTCCCCCATGTCTTTAGTCCAAATGAGTTAGCCGTTGTCTGGACTTGACTGTTTAAGGATAGAAAATTGAAAGGCTGTGCAATATGTACGATTTACCACAACTTTTGCGGGCGGCTTTTGTTACTTTTGCCGAAGGGCGGCAGCCGAAGCTATTCGCGCATGGAAGGCTAACCCTACACAGCACCCATGAACTAAGCGGGCGCGTCTAGGCGCGCCCGTGTGGTATCCTGTATAAATCGAGCAGGGAGTGCGGACAGACTTTTAGTGATCGTCTTCGCGCTCTGCCCGATAGCGAGAGTCTACGGCGTTCATCTTGGCAACCTTCGGCGCAGAGCGCCCACCAGCGAACTCGGCGGCAAGCCACGCCTCTAGAATGCTCTTGGCAAGTTCCGCGCCGATCACGCGCGCGCCCATGGTGATGACCTGCGCGTCGTTGCTCTTGCGCGCACGCTCTGCCGAGTAAGTGTCGTGGCAGAGTGCGGCGCGCACATTCGGCACTTTGTTGGCAGTGATGCACATGCCAATGCCGGTGCCGCACACCAAAATGGCGCGCTCTGCCTCACCTTTGGAAACAGCCATTGCCACTTGTTCGGCAATATCGGGATAATCCACGGGATCGGTGCTGTGAACGCCGAAATCTTGCACTTCAATGTCAGGTTTGCCGCGCAAGAATTCGCGCACCACATCCAGCAGCGGCAGTCCTGCCTCATCACAGCCAATTGCGATTTTCATAGACGAGATACCCTCCAAGACCACGCAAAGGTACTTTAACCCACCGTCTCGCTGATGAGGCGATCCATCACCAAGCGGAACGCCTCATCGCTGGTGCAGCCATCATCCAACGCCTGATAGTAGGTTGCCAATTGACGGTCGGCACTGGTGCCGTTCTGCAAAATGTGCCGCACATATTCTACCTCGCGGCGTGTGCCGAGTCCATCTAGCACATCGTCCACAAAGGTCAGTGTTTCTTCCCAGAGTTGGGCAATCGGCACAGGCTTGCCAAGCCCAAAGTCAATTAGTTCGCCCTCAATGCCATAGCGCTGAGCGCGCCATTTGTTCTCGCGCAGCAGTTCGGTGCGGTACAGCCGCCATGATTGGTTTTGGGCGCGCAGTCTGAGCAGCTTGACCACCAATGCCTGAATCACCGCCGTAATGCAGACCGCTTCATCCACCGTGCTGCATACGTCCGGCACGCGCACCTCAAGCGTCCCCACTCGCGGATTGGGGCGCACGTCCCACCAAATGCGGGATGGGTCTTTGCCGCCGCCCTTGCTCAGCGAGCCAGCGTTAGCAAAGACATCTACCATGCGGTCATATTCTTCATAGCTGCTGAAGACGGGCGGAATGCCTGTGCGCGGCAAATTCTCAAAAACCACGCAGCGGTAGCTCTTTAAGCCGGTGTTGCGCCCATGCCAGAAGGGCGAGCTGGTGGAAAGCGCCAAGATTTGTGGCAGAAAATAGCGGAGCTGGTTCATCACGTCAATGAGCAGGGCGCGTGCCTCGTCCGTCTCGCCAAAGCCGAGATGAATGTGCATCCCAAAGATGACCAAACGGCGCGCTACATACTGCATATCGGTCGCCAATTCGCTGTAGCGCTCGCCTTCGCTGATCTCCTGCTCATGTACTTCGGAGAATGGGTGCGTGGCAGCCGCCACGATGCGCTTACCGAATGCCTCTGCCGCCGCGTTCACGCTGCGCCGCAGGTGGATCAACTGCTCCCGCACTTCACTCACGGTGTGGCAAACGCTGGTCGCAATCTCGATCTGGGATTGCATAAATTCCGCCTTCACCTGATCGCCGAGCGTTTGGCGGCTGCGCGCCAGCACATCGCGCACGGAAGGCGAAAGCGCCCGCGTTTGCGCGTCTATGATCATATATTCTTCTTCGACGCCAAGCGTAAGCGGTGGACGAAACATAGCGCGGCTGCTCCCAAAAACTGCGTAAGGCACTCGGCAGATTGTAGCGCGTTTGCGGAAAATTCCCTAGCGCAGCACGGCACCCAACAGCAGCACGCTGCCTAAAGATACTTGTCAATCCTGACAAACGACAGTGCTTTGGGCGGCGCATAAAAAGTTTGAAATAGCATACCACGCTAACTGATTATAAACTTTGTAAAATGTAAATCAGCATAAGCATCGTGGCGGATACAAGATGGCAAATCTGATTCGGCTGGTGCCAGATGATCTCAAAGCAGCGATGCAGGTATTTACTCAGCGTGCGGAACAACTGAATGGGCTGCATCGGCAGATGGAATCACACCTTGATCGCCTACGCAGTAGCGGTTGGACGGGCAAAGGTGCAGAGAGTTTCTACAGGGAGATGCAAAACTTCGTCTCGCCCGCTTTAATGCGGCTGATCAAAGCGCTGCATGACAGCACGCAATCCACCCAAAACCTGATCAACGTGCTTCAGCAGGCGGAAGAAGAGGCGGCGCTGTTGTTCTTTGGCGAAGGCACGGTTGAAGAAGCAGGCAGCGGTGTAGGTGTCGCCTATATTAAAAATGGCGGCGAAATGCCCGTTCGCTACAAACCTGCTGGCGCAGGCGGTGGCGGTGGTGGCAACCGTGAAGAACTGGACACGCTGACGGGCGATCAAGCACGCGCCCTGACACGGGAATTCAATGATCGCGTTGGTCGGTTTAGCGCTCACATGGATGGTATAGCAAACCTGATGCTGCGTTTTGCGTTGTTTGGTTATAGCATTGAAGAAACCATTGGGTCTTTTTTTGGGCGAGATGCACTTCTAGGCGTAGCTGTGGCAATCGGAGATGCTCTCAAAACTAATCCCATACATGGTGCGATTGCGGGTTCTGTCACGCATCTACTTGTGCAGGCGGGAGGAAGCCTCTGGGAGTTCTTTGAAAATCTTATTACAACGGGTAGTTCCGTCAATCTGAATGATGACTATATGTCCATTCCAGAACGGGCTTGGATACGTGCTTCACAACTTGCTTATATGACTGCTGTGGCTGCCGTTGGTGCAGACGCCATTCTAACACACGGAAATTTTGCTGAGATCAGCGGCGCTATTGATGGTGCATTATCTGGCAATCCCAATGCTGTGATCAGTGGTGAGATTTACACCAATGAGCGTGGTGAAACCTATGCGCGCATCACCGCTGATGGGCAAGAAATATATAACAAACCTGTAACAGCCGACGCAGCGCGTGCTATTGACGAGACCTTTGATCGCCACGGACCCAATTACACTTCGCATAATTCACTAACACAGGGTATTAACAGCTACATGGAGAGCAATTGGTCAAATGGTGCAAATATTCCTGAAACTATCAGGAATGTTATGAATGATCCTGAAATGCGGGCAATCGTTGAGCGAATTAACCAGGGAGAGGCAATCACACCCTCTGAGATTTTGCCCATTCTTGAGCGGTATCCTGTAGTCATGCCTGTTCCTGTTCCCGAAGCACCCAACCAACCACCCGCCATCACGCCAACACCATCCGCACCGTGAGATAACTGAGAGAACTCGATGTCTGAACAACTTGCGACAAAACTTACAATTCAGGGCGCGCTGACGGGTGCCTTCGTCGCCAGTGCGCTGCTATTCATCCGAGCCGATCAGGTTTTGCCGCAAACACCCAATCCGACTGATCTTGCGGCGCGGGTTGGCTTGGCGCTGTTGGCAGGGCTGGTCGGTGCTTTGCTCGGTGCGGGTTGGGGCGGGCTGCTTGCTCAACAACTTCGGCTGCTGCTGAGCCGATTATCGCCACTGCCTGCCTACCCTGAACTGCATAAGCGCATTGCGCGTAGGCTGTTCCTAGCCTTTCTTGGCGCGCTGTTCGTTGGGATGCTGATCATCTACGTACTTTTGCCGCAGCGCAGCACCGATCCCGTTGGGCAAGCCTATCTGCTCACAACCTTGTTGATTGCCTTTCATGCTGAGCGCCTGTTCAAGGCATGGTATCAGGAACGCGCAGGTGATAAGGCATCCGCTTAGCTGCTTTGCACGGCTGCCAAGCGTCACGCCGCGCCGATCACTGTGTCCAACACGCCATAGTCAGCGCGCAGTTCTTCCAGAAAGGCGCGGGCAATGGGCGTAAAGTGCGCCGATTGATCCCAGATCAATTTGAGGGTGCGCCGCAGCGGATTGCCTTCGATAGGCAGGGCGCGCAGCGTACCCTGTGCAATCTCGTTCTGCACCACATAGCGCGGCAGTACGGCAAGGCAGATGCCCGCTGCCACGGCGCGCTTGGTCGACTCGATGTTATCAAATTCGGCGCTGATGGTTGGCTCAATGCCGTGTTCGCGCAGCGTTTTTTCCAGCCAAATGCGCGATTGGCTGTTCGGCGGGCGGACGATCAATGGCTGGTGATGAAGCGCCTCTAGCGAGACTTCCGCCGTGTTCCACCACGCATGTTTTGCGCCAATGACGACCATCTGCGGCACTTCTTGCAGCAAGCACACGCCCAATCGCGGATGCTGATGATTCTCTAGCTCGCCCTCGATAAAGCCTAGATCAATGCGCTGCGCCAGCACATCCGCCACGATCTGCGCGGTGATGCCTGTCTGCAATGCCACCGAAAGCTGTGCATACCGCCCGCGAAAGCGCCCTACCCATTCTGGTGCAAGGTAGATGCCGATGCCCGGCGTCGCGCCAAGCGTCAGCCTCCCTTCAGGCAGCGCCTCAAGGTTGGTCAGCGCATTCTCCGCTTCAGAGACCACATCGAAAATGCGTTTGGCGTAGCGCTCCAACAATTCGCCATGTGCGGTGAGCGTGACGCCGCGCCAGCCGCGCTGAAAGAGCTGTCTACCCAGCGATGTTTCAAGGTCTTTGATGTGCTGGCTGATGGCAGATTGCGTGATGTAGAGACGTTCGGCAGCGGCACGGAAACTACCTTCTTGTACCACCGCCATAAAAATGCGGAGTTTATAAAGATCAAGCATTGTGTGTGCCTTTAAGGCAAAGCGACAGGACGGCACATAGGCTGTTCTGCCTTTGCCAACACCTGTTATTGTTGTCTAGATTATGCGCCTGAAATGGTGTTCTGGCAATAGTAGGGACGTGCCTTGGCACGTCCGCAGCACAGGGAAGTTGCCCTATCAGCACAGAATGCGGTAGATTCGCACGCCAATGCGGCAACCGCACGTATGCTTAAAAAGAGGCTTTATGTTATGCGACTTGGTTTAATGCTCGGCTATAGCGGCGCACGCCTTGACCTGCCCTTCGACCTGATCCAAGAGGCAGATCGGCTGGGCTACTATGCAGTCTGGACTTCGGAATCTTACGGCTCGGACGCTGTGACGCCTTTAGCCTGGATCGGCGCACTGACGCAGCGTGTGCATCTTGGCACGGCGGTGATGCAAATGCCCGCCCGCACACCTGCCAACACTGCCATGACGGCGATCACGCTCGATCAGCTTAGCGGCGGACGCTTCCTGCTTGGTCTTGGTTTGTCAGGTCCGCAGGTGGTGGAAGGCTGGCACGGGCAGCCCTACGGCAAGCCCCTTGCCAAAACACGCGAATACATCGGCATTTTGCGCGCCATTTTCCAGCGTGAATCGCCGCTGGTGCATCAGGGAGAGGCGTACCGCATTCCCTACGATGGCGCGGATGCCACGGGCTTGGGCAAGCCGCTTAAGAGCATTATTCACGGGCGCGCCGATCTGCCGATCTACCTTGCCGCCATCGGACCCAAAAATGTGCAGCTTGCCGCCGAGATCGCCGATGGCTGGTTGCCAATCTTCTTCTCGCCCTACCGCTACCACGAATACCGTGAAGCAATAGAGGCGGGCTTTGCCGCGGCAGGCAACGGCAAGGGCTACGCACACTTCGACATTGCGCCGAGTGTGCCTGTTGTTATTGGCGACGATCTTGAGGCGTGCTTCCTGGGCGTGAAGCCGTTCCTGGCGCTCTACATCGGCGGCATGGGCGCCCGCGGCAAGAATTTCTACTATGATCTTGCCTGCCGTTATGGCTATGCTGAGGCTGCCGCACTCGTCCAGACGCTTTACCTTGAGGGCAAAAAGATGGAAGCTGCCCTGAGCGTGCCGGATGCTTTGGTGGACGAAGTGGCGCTGTGCGGCACGCCAGAGCGCATCGCGGCGCGCTTGGCGGCATGGCGCGATGTGCCGATCACGACCTTTAATCTGCAAACCAACGACATCCGCGCCGTGCGCCTGCTGGCAGAGCTGGTGCTGTAGCTAGACTGACCAATCCAGCGCCGCCGACCACCATTGGCGGCGCGTCAGCCACAGGGCGATCAGCGCGATGAACGGTAGCAAAAAGAGCGTCGGATGCTCAAATTTGCCGCCGCCAATGGTTAGCACAAAATACAGCCACGGCATGATAAACAGCGCAGACAGGACGCCGATCATCAGCCCATGCCGCCGATGCCGCGCCCATTCGCGCAGATAGAAGATCAGCGGTACCAGAAAGACCACAAAATGCGGCGTAGCCGTCCGCAAGCCGATCAGGTGCGTGAAGGTGAGCGTCAGCATCAGCGCCCACGCAAAGTAGCCAACTGTCCCCTGCCGTAGGGCAAGCCACCACGTCCACAGCACCGCCAGCGCGCCCAGCACGTTCAGCCCTAGCTCTGCCCAACGCGGAAGCCCTAGCCAATAGTCCGTGATGACCCACACAGGCGTCGAAACCTCAATATAGCTTGGGTAGAGCGTCAGTTGATAGAGGAAGCCTTCCACCCAGTTTGGTTGCAGCAAGAACGACGTACCGACCAGCACCGCCAAACTCGCGCTGAAAACGCCCACCATCCGCCACCGCCGCCGATGCACCGCCCACAGCAGCAAAAACGGCACGAGAAAGACACCCATCTGCGGCTTGAAGGTGGAGAGCGCCAACGTCGCACCTGCCCAGCCATCCCGCCGACGGGCAAATGCCCAGATTGCCGCCATTTGGAGCAGGTAGACCAAATGGCTGACCTGCCCTAACACCAAGCCACGCGCTGCTGGATAGGCAAACAGGCTGAACAGCACCAAGCCGATTACAGTGGGTGGGCGCGCCCGCCACCTGAACAAATCCAGCAGCAGCAGCAGCGCACCAATCAGGCACACTTCTAGGAAGACCAGCCACGCCGCCGTTGCCCACGCATAGTCGAAGTGGATGAACGGATAGACAAAATAAATGGCATAGAACGGGTAGGCGAAATGGTTCGGCTGCTCGTTGGGCAAGGCAGCGCGCCCAAAGATGCGCGTCTGAATGGCAAGGCTGGTCTCGGCGCTGTAAGGATCAAGCCCCTCGTAGAAGTACAGGCGCGAGGCTTCCCAGACCGTCAGATAGTCGTTGAAGCCGGGATAGGGGCGCGTGAACAGCTGGTAAGAGGCAATCACGTTGATGATCAGCACGGCGCTGATCAAAAGTGCGGCACTCAGGCGCGAGGCGCGCATTATTCACTTCCATCCGAGAGCCAGCGCCGCAAGCGTGGGCGTACCCGCACATAAAACAGCCGATAGACGCCGAACAGTCCGAAGGCGAACAGGGCGAACAACGCGCCATTGCAGAAGGCACTTTGCAGCGCCTGAATGACCAAGGCTGCCTGAGTCACAGCGCGCTGCCTTTCGGTGGGCGGGGAGGGCGGCGGCGCAAGGCTAGCGACGGTTGGGCGCGGCGGCAGGGTTGGCGGCTGCTGGATAAGCGCTGTGGGTGAAGGTCCGGGCGTGGGAAACGCGGTGGCGATGGGCGTGGCAGCGGAAGGCAGGGTTGGCAGCGCTGTGGCGGTGCGGTTGGTCACGGTTAGCCCTTGCACCACCGTTTGCAGCGCTGCGCCACTCCGCAGAAAGACGCGCAGCCGCAGTTGGTAGGCGCCATCCGAGAGCGCGGTTGTATCCCACAAGGCAAGCGTGCCGTTTGTGACCTGCTGGGCGATCTCCACAATGGAGAACCACTGCGGATCAGTGCTGCCCTGCACGGCATATTCCAAGCGGTAGCGCTGAAAGTTTGGGCTGGCAGCCGTCCCTTGCACCGTCACCACACCGATCAGGCTTTGGGCGGGCGCCGGCGCCGTGATAATCGCCAAGCCTTCTTCTTGGGCGGCGGCAGGCGCGGCGGAAAGCAGGCACGCCAACAGACAAAGTGTGATCAGATAGCGCATCTTACGGCTGCTTAACGCCATGGATCCTCTTGCGGCACGAAGATTGGATCAATGGCGGGAATGGTCTCGTGCAGCCACGCCATCAGCGGATCGCGCAGCACAATTGCCTCGCTGGCGTAGTGTGAACTGCCAATGATGTTAATATCGGCTGCCTTCAGCAGTTCGCGCAATGCTTCCCGCATTTTGACCTGCCACTCACTCTGACCGAGATACCACCATTCGCCCGTGACGAATGTATCACAGCCGAGCGCCATTGCCTCCTGCAAATAATCGGGCGAGCCGCCGCTGCCCGCCACGACTGCCACCTTGTTCACAGGGCGCCCGTTATGGCGCACCGCATGGTAGCGCAAGGTTGGCAGGCTGTTGACCTCTGCCACACGCTTAGCGAATTCGTGAAAGCCAAGGCCGTTGGTGCTGCCATAGATGCCTGCCCTGCCGCCGTAATAGTCGCCAAAGCGCGCCTGTTCCTTCAGTTTGAGTGCGTTAGCAAAGGCGCCCGAAGTCGAGATTTCGGCGTGGCAATCCAGCGGCGCATGGCAGGCATACAGGCTGATGTGGTGTTCGCGCAGCTCTTGCAGGTGCGGCTCGGCAATGTACCCTAAGCTGCCGTTGCTCTCTTGATAATCGAACGGGTGATGGCTAAAGATGAGCGCACCGGGCGCGCCGCGCTCAACCTCTTTGGCGATGATCGTATCCAAGACTTGGGTGGATGGAAAGACGATCAGATAGACGCGCTCGACCTGTGCCGTGTTATCCAGCATGAGTCCGTTGAAGGTGCCTTCTAAAAAATCGGGCGCGTAGAAGCTCTGCGCCATAGACTCGTAGCCAGCAGGTAGGCGGCTGCGACGGATGCTCTCATCAAAGGCTGCCACATTGAAGAATTTATCAAACTTGGCAACCAAATCCTTTTGTGAAATCACCGTTATCCTCGCTTCCGTTCGGCGTAGCGCGCTTCGCTCTGCACAAAGTCAATCACCCCTGTCATGGTTGGGTCGGGCGGTGTGTCTTCGGGCAAACCGAGCGCAGTCTGCCCAAGCACTTTAATATACGGCGCATCGGGCAAAAGGGTTAGGTCAACCCGCCCAATGTGCCGTTGCTCATCACCGCAGTCCAAGAATACCCAACGCTGCGGCGCACGCCATTCCGCCTGTATAACAGCCTGATCCGTGTAGCGCAAGCCGATCAGCACATCAGCCAAGGGCGCTTCGGCAGCGGCACGCGCCATTTGCGCGCCGTTGGCAAAGCAGATATGCAGCCCTTGCCGATTGATCACCGCCGACCAAGGTCCCGCGGCAAAGCCCGTCACGATCAGGCGCTGCAAGCCTTCGATCAAATCAGGGCGCCGATAGAGCGGATCGCGCACACCGACATGAAAGGCATCATAGCCCATGCCATCCATAGCGACTAGCATACCGCGCCCATCGGTTGCCTGGCAAATCCAAGCCTCAGGGGTGCAGGCGCAGCCCATATCCACCAACAGCGAAAGTCCCTGCACGGCTGCCCGCTGCTGGCGCAGAAAGGTGAATAGGCGCGGCAGCAGCGCCAAATTGCCGTGAAGCGCTGCTGTGTAAAAGAGGCTGAGCGGTGTTGGTTGCGTTAGCACGGCACACCCTTAGCTTGGCAGCGGCACATTGGCAAAGCCCGCGCTAAAAAGCGCCGCCAGGACGAAGAACACGCCAAAGGCGGCGCGTGCCACAATCGCAGCGCGCACCGATTGCGTGTAGGCGCGCACACTTAGCACCACCAACGCCATACAGAAAGGCTGGATGAGCGCATACCACTGCCCTTGCGCGCTGGACGTAAGCAGCGCCACCAACGTATAGAGCAGCGCGCTGCCCAGAATCCCAACCCGATTATCACTCCGTATCCGCGCCACAGTCGGATAGAGTAGCCCGCCGAAGATCAGCCCTTCCACAATAGGCTGAAAGACGATAGCCAGCAGCACGCCTAACAGAAAGCCTACGGGTTCGCCGCTCCGCAAAACCTCTAGAGTCGGCGGCACAATCTGCCCCGCCTTCAGGCGCAGCAGCACGCCGCCTAGGTCAATTGCCCATGCCATGCCCAAGCCGAACAGCAGAATTGCCAGCAGCGCAGCAGGGCGGCTGGGCGTGAGCAAGCGCAGCACCTTGAGCCAGTTCTCGCCGAATTTTTGGCGCACCCACTGCGCGATGCCCACGCTTAGCACAATGGCGGTTAGCAGCGCGCTCAGTGTCAGGGTGCGCGTCGAAGGGGCGCCGCTTTGCGCCTCGTCTGATAACACGCTCACCGAAAGCAGCCAGACCACAGAAAACAGCACATACGCCAACACAAACGCTAGCGCGCTGCCTAGCCGCCAAGCGGGCGGTGTTTCGGTGGCACGCAGGCGCGCCATTAAGGACACTCGTTTGCTTTGCGCTCTCATGACTCCTCGTTTTAGCTCTGTTGCATAGGCGGGCAGACTTTGAAGCATGAGCTATTATAGCAGCCTGTGTTCGCGCTTGCACACCTTCGGCGTGTGCGGTTGAGGTGCGGCTACCTATGGCAGAGGCGCGCAGACTTTGTTATAACAACCCATACACACCCAACCGTTTGAGGATTCGCCGCCGTGAGGTCTCATTCCCGTGCGCTGCCCGATTTTCCGCCGCTGAGCTTGCTCTACCCACCGAGCAAACGTGCCGTGCCTACCACCGATCCAACTTGGGCGCGTGATCTGCGCCTTGACGACCTGATCAGCGCCTTCGCCGCTGAGCCGCGCTATGCTGGCTTCATCCGCCAAACGCTGACTGCCCTGACCACCGATGCAGAGGTGATCGCCTGGCGGCAAGCTGTGCTGAGCGACCTGCTCAGCAACGCGCCCTTAGCGGGAACAATTGAAGGCTTGCTGCCGCGCTTTGCCGATCTGCGGCAAGGGCGCGCTTTGCTCGGTCAGCGGCAGCGCCCGCCATTGCTGGAGACAGCCGACCGCCTTGCCGAGCTGGATTTGTTCATTAACACCGCCCAGCGCCTGCACAGTGCCTTGCAGTCTGCCACACTGCGCGCCGCCGCCCTGATCACCTTACGCGATCAGCTTGCACGGCTGATTAACGACCCAAATTTCGCTGCCCTGCGCGACGAACTGCCCGCCCTGCAACGCCCGCTGCAAAAGCTGGCAAGCCTGACCATCGGCGTTAACCTTGATGCACAGCTCCAGCCGATTTCCGCCGTGCTGCTCGGCATTAACGAGCAGCCTTTCGGTGAGCCGCGCTCGTTCCTGAACAAATTGATTGGGCAGCGCAGCGAAGCTAACGATGAGTCGCCCATCGCGCCGCTGCACAGTTTGCCCGAAGAGCGCCAATACCGCCTGCTTTCGCCGCTCTTTCAAGATTTAGAGCGCATCGTCAGCAGCGTTGTGCAGCCGGTGGCACGTTCGCTTGGCAAATACGTGCGAATTAGCAGCGCGCCGCTCGCCAGCCTTGAGCATGAACTTGCCTTCTACCTTTCGGCGCTGCGCCTTGTGCAGATGCTGCGCGGGCGCGGTGTGACGCTTGCTCAGCCGCAGGTTGCGCCGCTTGAAGCGCGCCTGACTCAGATTGAAGGTTTGGTGAACCTGCACCTGATCTTGCGGCAACCCAAAGTAACGCCGATAGCGAATGACGCGCATTTCGACGAAAGCGGCAGAATTGCTATCCTGACAGGTCCAAACAGTGGCGGCAAAACCACTTACCTGCAAGCGGTTGGCTTGGCGCATGTGCTGTTTCAGGCAGGGCTGCCCATCCCTGCTCGCAGCGCGCAGCTTAGCCCTGTGGACGCCATCTTCACACACTTCCCCTCGCTGGAAACCCACCAGCAAGGCAGGCTTGCCGAAGAAGCCTCGCGCTTGCGCCATATTTGCCTGCGCGCCACTGCCCACAGCCTCGTGCTGATGAACGAATCGCTCTCCAGCACAGTCGCCAGCGAAGCGATCTACCTTGCCCAAGATGTGTTGTGCGGCTTGCGTACTATTGGCGTGCGCGCTGTGTATGCCACACACCTGATGGATTTGGCAGACCAGATCAGCGAGATGCACAGCATGGTAGACGGCGGGAGCGATCTGTTCAGCCTTGTGGCAGGCGTGCGCCTGGATGCTGACGCCAACGGACAGCCCACCTTCCAGATAGCGCGTGGCGCACCGCAAGGGCGCGGCTATGCCCGCGAGATCGCACGGCGGCACGGCATTAGCTTGGCACAAATCCTCGCCGCACGCGCCGACTCTCAGGAATCCTCACCCACTTCTGCCGCCGATTGAGCCGACCACGCACTGCGTAGCAGCGCAGCACGCGCTTGTATGGCAGGCAGATCATCGCGCTTCGCCAAGCCCTTCAAAATAAGCGCCATTCGTGAGTTTTTCGCCAGCTTTTCGGCATGGCGCGCCAGAAAATCCCAGTAAAGTGCATTGAACGGGCAAGCGCGCTCGCCAACGCGCTGGTTTGGATCATAATGGCACTGATCGCAGTAGCCGCGAGCCATCTTCTTGATGTAGGCGGCGCTTGCCACATACGGCTTGGTTGCCATGCCGCCACCATCCGCGTAGAGGAAGCCAATCACGTTGGGCTGCATCACCCAGTCGTAGGCGTCAATGTACACAGACGTGAACCACTCGGTCAGCGCGGCGGGATCAAGGGCGGCAAGGTTGCCGAAATTGACCAAGAGCATCAAGCGCGGAATATGGTGTGTGTAAGCGTGCTGCTGAATAGTGCGAATTGTCTCGGCAAGGCAGCGCATAGGCGTTTCGCCCGTCCAGAAAAATTCGGGCAAGGGCTGCTGATGGGCGAAGAAATTCTGTGTCGCATAGGCAGGCATCCTCAGCCAATAGACGCCGTAAATGAACTCGCGCCAGCCGATGATCTGCCTGATAAAGCCCTCAGCGCTTTGCAGCGGAATGCCGCCGTTGTGGAAGGCGCCTTCGGCGGCATCGGCAACTTGGCGCGGCGTCAGCAAGCCGCTGTTGAGCAGAAGCGCTATCACGCTGTGGAACAAGAACGGGTCATCAGCGCTCACGGCGTCTTCCCACGCGCCGAAATTGGCAAGGCGCTCTGCGATGAAGGCGTCCAGCCAGGCGTGTGCCTGTGCGTGCGTAACGGGATAGCGAAATGGCTCTGGTGCACCGAAGGCGTGCGGAAAGTCGCGGCGCACCTCTGCAATGACAGCTTGCGTTAACGGATCAGGCGTCAGGGTAGGCAGCGGCGGCGCAGGCGGCAAGGTTGCTGCGCTCTGGCGGTTTTCCTCATCAAAGTTCCAGCGTCCGCCAAGCGGCTGTTTGCCATCCATCAGGTAGCCCAGCCGCACGCGCTGCCAGCGGTAGAAGTTCTCCATGATCAGGGTCTTTTTGCCGTGCGCCCACGTTGCAAAAGCAGCGCGGGAACATACGAAGGCGGGATCATCGCTCAGGAAGTGGAGGGTTACACCTTGCGCGGCGAGGGATGCGGCGCGGCGGCGCATCGCCTGATCGGCGGCGTATTCATGCGGCGGCACGCATTGAATGCGCTCAGGGTGGTAAGCGGCGATGTGCGCTGCCAGTGCCGCGCCGAAGGTTGGCGCATGCTGATAATCCACGACCATACCGCGTTCGCGCAGCCGTTCGGCATAGTGGCGCATGGCAGATAGCACGAAGATCAGCTTTTGGGCGTGCCAGCCTTTGCCGCGCAGCCGTGCCTCGCTCTCCACCATCAAGACACGATCCGCGCCCTGCAAGGCGGGATGATCTGCATAAAGCTGTGTACCGAAGATCAGGGCAGTTGTGCCAGCCATAGGGATATACGCTCATCTCGTTATCGGTAGGCAGATCATAGCCTGATTCGCCTTGAACGGCATTTGGCGCTATGATCACCAGCCCGTCTAAGTTGGAGCATTCAGCCGTGATTCGACCACCAAACGCTGCACCCGCTGAGGCAGCCGCAACCGTCAAGATCACTGATCGTTACCTCTTATGGATGCTTGGGCAGTTCTTGCGTCCCTATTGGCGGCAGTTGATCATCGTGTTCGCCTTGCTACTGATTGTGACGGGTCTTTCACTGCTGCCGCCTTACTTGATTCAATTGGCGGTGGACGATCCGATCACAAAGCGCGATTTGAGCGGTTTAATTCCGCTTGGCGTGATTTACTTCAGCTCAATTTTGCTCGTCTTTGCGCTGCGCTTTGCCTACCTCTACCTGTTACAGACGGTTGGGCAATCGGCGCTGCTGAACTTGCGCCAACGCCTGTTTGAACACATTCTGCGGCAAGATATGCGCTACTTCAACACAACGCCGGTTGGGCAGATTGTGGCGCGCCTTTCTAACGATGTGGAAGCGCTCACTGAACTGGTCTCGACCAGCTTTATCATGGTGGTGAGCAGCCTTGTGCTGTTGGTGAGCATTGTCATCACAATGTTTGTGATCAACTGGCAGTTGGCGCTGATTGCGCTGGCGGTGCTGCCTGTCATGACGGTGGCAACTGCTTTCTTTCGCAACCAAATTCGGCGTACTTCCAGCTTTTTGCACCGCTTGGTCGCTGATACGCTCGCCTTTTTGAATGAGCAGTTCAACGGTATGTTGGTAGTGCAGTTGTTTGGCAGGCAGCGGCTCAGCTTTCAAGAGTTCGAGACGCTCAACAGCACACGGCGCGATACGCACATGCGGCTGCGCGATCAGTACACAATCTACGCCTCCATTTTGCAATTGATGACAGCCATTGGCTTGGGCGTGGTGCTGTATGGTGGCGGATCGGGCGTTTTGGCGGGCTGGGCAACGCTTGGCACACTGATCGCCTTCATTCAATACCAGCAGCGCAGCTTTGATCCGATCCTGAACCTTGCCGAACAGTTTGCCCAGATTCAAACGGCGCTGGCTGCCGGTGAGCGCATTGCGCGGATGCTGCGCGTGGAGCCAACCCTCACTGAGCCTGAGCAGCCAACGCCGATCACAGCCGTGCGCGGTGACGTGCGCTTTGAGGGCGTCCATTTTCACTACGAAGCAGACGCGCCCGTGCTGCGCGGCATTGATCTGCACATCCCAAGCGGGCAGTTTGTAGCAATCGTTGGTGCGACGGGCGCCGGCAAAACATCGTTGGCGGGCTTGTTGGCGCGTTTCTACGATGTGGTCGAAGGGCGCATTTTGATTGATGGCGTGGATATTCGCCAAATCGCCTTTAACGACTTGCGGCGGATGGTTGCCGTTGTGCCACAAAGTCCGTACTGCTTCAACGGCACGGTGGCGGATAATCTGCGCTTGTTCAACCCGAATATCACGGATGCCCAAATGCGCGCCGCCGCTGAAGTTGCTTGCGCGGCGCCTTTCATCGAGCGCTTGGCGGGCGGCTACAATCATGTGCTGCTGCCCGGTGGCGGTAACCTTTCGCAAGGGCAGCGCCAATTGCTGGCGTTGGCACGCGCTCTGCTGCACAGCCCTGAGGGCATTCTGGTGTTGGATGAAGCAACCAGCAACATTGATAGCGAGACGGAAGCGCTCATCCAACAGGGCTTGCGGCAAACGCTGCGCGAACGCACCAGCCTTGTGATCGCACATCGGCTAAGCACTGTCCGTGAGGCGGATCGCATCTTGGTGATGAAAGGCGGGCAAATTGTGGAGGATGGCACACACGCCGAACTCTTGGCGCAGCAGGGCGTTTATACGGCATTGCACCAGCGCCAATTTGCCGATGTGGACGATGCCGCCGCTGAAGATGCCGCGCAGGTGAGTGCTTAGCGAATAGCGACAAAAAACGGGCGAATGCTGCCCGTTTTCTGTCGATCCACATTGTTAGGGTGGTGCCGATCAGCCCTGACGCTGCTTGTGCTTTGGATCAACAGGGCAGATCACATATAGATACCCGCGCCGACGCACAAAACGGCATTTGGCGCACATCTTCCGCACCGATGGTCTAACCTTCATGGCACACCTCCGTGCAAACACAACTAGTATACGCCACTGCGCCGCATTTGGCTATGGTGAACTTGGCAGGGTATGGTGAAAACCCGTCCTGTTGCCATATGGATGTGCTTTGCCGCGTCACTGGGCACTTTCCCATTGGAACAGCACATCACCTGCCACGCTGCATTCGGTTAGAAATTCAGAACAACTTTGATACAATTTAACATTGCCACACCTTGTACACTATAAAGCTATGGGATAATCACGCCGCGCCCACATTGATGGAGAGATAAACATATGGCAGAAAATAAACGCACGCCCATTGAGCCGATTGAGGCGCATGTTTTGGTGGTGGAAGACAACATGCGTAACTTTGTGCTGATCGCGCGCTTGCTTGCCCATATGGGCATCCAGCGCTGCGAATGGAAAACGTCAGGCTGGCAAGTGGCACAATTTGCGGATACGCTGCCGCGTGTAGACCTAATCTTAATGGATATTCATCTGCCTTATGAAGATGGTTATCAGGCTTTGCAGAAGGTGCGCGCCAGCCCACGCTTGCGGAATACGCTCATCATCGCGGTGACGGCGGATGCCAGCGAGGAACAACTACGCCGTGCGCGGGCAGCCGGCTTTGATGGCTTTTTGGGCAAGCCGATTGATCCGGATCGCTTTCCAGAGCAGATCAAGCGCATTTTGAATGGCGAAGGCGTTTGGGAGTATATGTAAGGCAGACCTGCGCTATCGCATAGGTCTGCCGCACACCTTAGCGCCAGCTCCAAATGCCGATCACACCATCCGCCACTTTCCGCACCGCACCACCATCACGCACTTCGGCAAGGCGCACTTCAGCCAGATCGCGTGTGCTATCGAAGGCTGCATAGGCAAGATAGCGCCCGTCTGGCGACCAGAACGTATGGCTGCGGGCAAACTGCTCAAAAAAGTTCAGGAAGTAGATCATCTCACGGGTTGGGTTGAAGCTGTCCAGCGCGAACTCGTCACCTGTTGCTACATCTAACACATACCACGTTAATGGCTGCGGCTGCGTTTGCTGAAACGTGCCACCTTCGCTGTGACCGTTGCTGCTGAGGTAGGTCTGCCCCACCACATTGGGGCGGCGCAGGCTGAGGTAGGCAACCTTATCGCCCTGTGGTGACCAAAAGTGTGCTGCGATCTGCCCAAACTGGCTGCTGGCAAGCTCCGAGCCATTGCTTGCATCCAACACTTTGAGTGCGCCAAAGGCGGAAGTCACCGCAACTTGTGTGGCATCCGCATTCCACGCAAAGGTGAGCGGCGGCGGCTGATCGGCAAGCAGCGTCAGGCGCGAGTCGCCATCGGCAATCACCAGATCGCTATTTTGCGGATTGTCCGCGTTACGCACGGCGAAGAGCAAGCGCTCATCACCTGCCACAGGCGACCACATAGGCGCTTGAAAGGCGCCCGGCACATCCATCAGCGTGCTTTCAACGCTGTTGGATTCCACATCGTACACTTCCAAGCGCAGCCCAAAACGATGCCAAAGCATCCGTTTGCCATCCGGCGCAAAACTGTAATAGAACGGCGCGCCGCGCTCAACCTCAATTTCGCTGAAGGTGCCGCCCTCATCCCGAATCAGCTTGACGGCGAGCAAATTGCCGCTGGCAGGTGTGTAGAGCAGCGCCAAATCGCGGCAGTTGCCCAACGGGCAGGCGTTTGGTGACCAATAGGCGTAGGTCAGCACTTCTTCTTGTGAGGTGTAGGCAGTTGTGTAGGCGGCACCTGCTTTCACAGCCTGCACCACAAACATCCGCAGCGAGTAGGGATCAGCTTGATCGAGGCTGACACCAAAAAAGGCAAGGCGCCCATCGGTAGACCAGGTCGGCATCTGATAGATACGCCGCTGGACATCGGCATCCGTCGTAATTGGGAACGGATTTCTCCCATCCGCATCATAGATGCTCAAATTGCGATCCATCCCGATGACTGCCAACATGCCGCCCGATCCTCCCTGTGCATCCGCCGTCATAGGCAGCAGCAGTGCCGCCAGCAGCCCAATCACCAACCCGTTGAGGTATTTTCGCATATGCCACACTCACTTTGCCTAAAGCCGATGGTTAGATATTCGCGGCAATGGCGCGTAGTGGCAAATGGCAATTGTTGGTTCAGGTGCGGTAATGCCCATTGATGCTCACATAGTCATGGCTCAGATCGCACGTCCAGATTACCGCTTCGGCATCGCCCGCGCCTAAGTCAAGGCGCACTGTAATCTCTGCTTGTTGCGCGTGCAGTTTGGCGCGTGCCTCATCGTAATTTAGCGGTGTGCCATCTGCCACCAACTGCAAATCGTTGTACCAGAGCGCAAGGCGCGTCGGATCAAGGACGACGCCTGAGCGCCCCGCCGCAGCCAAGATTCTGCCCCAGTTCGGATCGCCGCCATAGAAGGCAGTTTTCACCAACGGCGATGTAGCAATCGCATTCCCGATCTGGCGCGCCTCAGCAGTGGTGCGCGCACCGCTAATGTGCAGTGTGATGAATTTGGTGACGCCCTCACCATCCCGCACGATTGCCTGTGCCAAAACCGTGCAAAGTTCGGTCAGCACCGTCTCAAAGTGCCGTGCGTTGGTTTCGTCAATCAGAACGCCGCTCGCACCATTTGCCAAGATGAGCAGCGTATCGTTCGTACTCATATCGCCATCCACCACAATGCGATTGAAGGACTGATCCGCAGCGCGGCTGAGCATGGCTTGCAGCAGCGGCGGTGCAATCTGAGCATCCGTGGCAATTACGCTGAGCATGGTTGCCATATTTGGCGCGATCATGCCGGCACCTTTGGCAATGCCGATCAGTGCCGCGCCGTTGTAGGTGCTGTGGGCAAGTTTGGGCTTGGTGTCGGTGGTCATGATTGCGTGGGCGGCAGCCTGCCAGTGGTCAGGTGTGCTGCCCAGCTGTGGCAGCAAATGCGCGATGCCTTGCTGCATACGCGGCATGGGAAGCTGTGTGCCAATCACGCCGGTGGACATGACCAGCACCTGATCCTCAGAGCAGCCAAGCGCCGCCGCTGCCCACGCCGCCGATTGCACGGCATTAGCAGCGCCGCGCTCGCCCGTGCAGGCGTTGGCAGAGGCAGTGTTGATCAGCACGGCGCGGATGCTGCTCGGGTTGGCGGCAAGGCGCGCTTGATCAAGTAGCACGGGCGCTGCCTTCACCAAGTTAGTCGTGAAAACAGCCGCCGCCGCACAAGGCGTCTGGCTGGCGATTAACGTTAAATCAGGGCGTGTAGGCTTGCCAAAAGATGCATAAAGCCCTGCATCCAGCGCGCCAACCTGAAAGCCGCGCAAGGTCGGCAGATCAGCGGTTCCAGTGTAGACAGGCATGATTAATCCTATTCGATATCAATGCGTTTTACATCGCCAACGTTGATGTTGCGGTTGCGCTCTAGGATGGAAGTGAGGATCAGCTTGGCAAAGCGGAAGAAGTCTTTCATTTGGTCAATACGCTCAACGTAGTAACTGGCAAGCGCTTGATCAGCTTGATCCATCGTGGGAATCGCCTCGCGCAGCTCTTGGATGTTGCCTTCAAGCACTTCCAAAGCCTGATTAACATCGCGCAGCTCACGTGCGCCCAAGACATTCGTCAGAATCTTCCAGAAGTCGGACTCTGCCTCGTAGAACTTACGCCGATCACCGCGCACCCACACTTCGCGCACAATACCCAGGTTTTCCAGCATCCGCATATTCATGCTGACGCTTGCCTTAGAAACACTCAGGTGATCAACCAGATCATCAAGACTCATAGGCTGTGGGCTAAGCAGCAGCGCGCCATACATTTTACCGATCACACGGTTGTAGCCAAAGTAATCGGCAAGCTGCCCTAAGCCTTCTAGCATACTATCATTAACAGCTTGCAGGGTCGGATGTAGACGCTCCACATCCGATGGTGTGCTGCGGGTTGATTCATCGCGGCTGGCGTAGCCGTTCGGGGAGTCGCTCATGGTTCTTCCGCCCTTTAACAATCCATCCCAACCGCTAAAGAGCGTAGCACGCCAAAGGCGGCGCGGCAAGTGCGAGTTAGTGTTTGGCGCGCATGAGCGACTGCACGTAGCTTTGGCTGAAGCCGCCCATATCGCTGGCAACAATGACGCCTGAGAGTTTGGTGATGACTACTTCGCCATAGTGGTTGATGGCACGCCGCACCTGATCGGCAAGCACATTAATGAAATCTTCCCAGATCACGCCGTGTGGCAGGGTTGGCTCGCGCAGAGCGCGGGTGCTGTTCACATAATCTACAAGGGGCTGCGCGCTGGGGAAGATGAATGCGCTGGGTAGATCATAGCGCGCCACAGCAAAGAAATGGCGTGCGGCAAGGCGCGGCGCATCTTCCAAATAGAAGGACGCCTCAGGTTCGGCGGTCAGTGTATCGGTGCGTGCGCGCACGCCTAACAAACCAAAGACGCGCTTATAGAGGTTTTCCAATTCCGGCATGTTGATCAGGCTGTTGGTGGAAGCCAGCAGCACGCCGCTTGGCTTTAGCACGCGGTGAATCTCACTCAGGGCGCGGTCGAGGTTTGGCACATGGAACAGCATGTGATTTGCCAGCACCACATCAAAGGTGTGTTTTGGGAACGGCAACCGTTCGGCATCCATGTTCAACACATAGCCTGAGGCAGGGTGTGCGGCAGCACTGCGCGCCATACCCATCGAAAGATCACCCGCGATCAGCTCACCATGCGGAATACGCATCCGCACCTGCTCAAAATAAGCACCTTGCCCCGCTCCTAAATCCAACACTTGCTCATCCCCGTACCATGCCGTGCGGCTCAGCACCCATTCAACAAAATTGATGGGCGGAAAGCTATATTGATCATGAATGCGTTGGCGCGTTACCAAACCATCTTCACTGGCATATGCCAGTTGCACAGCGTTACGGTCTGTCCTCGGAAGGTAAATCATGGGTGAGTCTGCTTTCCATACGTGCTATTACGCTTAGTATAGCGCGATTTAGGTTTGTATTAGAGACTAAACGCAGATTATCTATAAATTTTGTGTGAAAAATTTTGATCGAATTTAGGTTGGGCGAGAGATCATTGGCAATTTAAGCCGAAATGGTGCGGGTTGGGGCGCACAGAAGGCTAATGCCTACAGCAAGCCTCTATGGCAGGTGGCTATCGCTTCATCCTTAAGCCGATTTATAGCGCGATGAGGTGCGCTTGCGCCCATTCTTCGTATGCCTCGCGCAGCCACATCGTTTGTACGCCGGGCTTGCCGTTGGCAATAATCTGCCCATCCACCATGATGATCGGCACCACACCGCGTGAGGCACTGGTCAGGAATGCCTCATCGACCGCCCATAGCTCACTTTTGTGAACTGGCTCAAGGCGCACGGGCAAATAGTGCGGCGCCAGCGCCAAGAGCGCCCGCCGTGCAATGCCGTTCAGCACGCCCACCTCAGCTGTCCGCAGCACGCCATCCAGCACGGCGTAGAAGTTGCTGCTGGTGCCTTCCAGCAAGAAGCCTTCGGGTGAGACCAATACGCCTTCATAAGTGCCTTGTGGCAGGGCGGCAGCCTGCCGCGCTGTGATCCACGCCGTTGTTTTAGCAGCCGGATTGTGGCGCGCCAACGGCAGGGTTGCCACACGCACACCTTGTTGAATAAGCTCTGGTGGGATGGGTGTGAATGGCTCAACGCTCAGATAGAGGTGATCGGGTTGGTTACGCGGGACAGTGATCCGAAAGCGCGACTCGGCATAGCCGCCGCGATCAATCAGCGCACGCAACGCAGCACGCAGCGCCACACGATCCAAGCGCAGCGGAATGCCTTCCAGCTGCGCCGATTCTTCCAGACGGTCGAGATGTTCGTCCAGCATCAGGACATGATCGCGGTTGAAAGTGCGCGTCACCGTATAGACGCCTTCTGGCTCAAACGGTGCAGCGGCTGCCAGCGAGTCCGCGCTGTAGTCCGCCGCACGCAAGCCATTAGGCGTCAGGATGCCGATAGGAATGCTCATCGGGCTGCTTTCTAGCGCGGATAGAGTGCTAACACAACCGGCACTGCCTTCAGGCTTGGGATGAACTGATTCGGTCCGCCCGTCGCAATATATAAGCTGGTAGACGATCCGCCGTCCATGTTCAGCGCAAAATCAATGTTCAAGCCGCTGTTGCCCAGCCAATTTGCCAGTTCGCCGAGCGTGACGCCTGCATAGACCGTCACGATGAGCAAGATGCGCCCTTGCTTATCTTGGGCAAAGACAGTGCGCGCTGCCCGCACCTGCGCCACATCAGGATTGATCGGCGCAACATAGCCGTAGGACATCAACATTGGGAAGGCCTGTGCAGCTTGCTCAAAGCGCTCGCCCTGACGGAACGGCTCTAGCCACAGTGAGCGCACACGCGGCACGCCGTTCTGCACCTGAAAGACGCCAGAGTCGTTACGGGTGTTGATCACACCGAAGAAGCCGCCATCGGCTACCACCAAGCCTAAGGGACGGTTGTTGGTATCGAAGTAGTTCGCGTTCACAATGGCAAGCGCATTCGGAAGCGCCTGCTGCCATTGCTGAATCGTCCGCACCTGACCGGGAAAATGATGCACGCGCAGCACAGAGAGGCGCGGATCAACTCGCACCACCACCACACCGACGTTGGCACCCTGAAAGTTTCTGAAAGTGAAGGTGCGCCAGGCTGCGCCTGCAAAATCGGCGCGGATCGGATTCCAGTTCGGCTCTAGCACGCTGCCGGGCGTGGGCGAGGCAAACGGGTTCGCCGTTGGGAAGGTTGGCGGCAGCGTCGCGGCACCGGGGAAAGTTGGTGGCGGCGAGCCTGCCGTCGGAAAGACAATGATGGGCGTGCCGCCGGGTCCGATGCCATTTTGGCACGCCACCAAACCAATCAGCAGAACAACTACGAACAGCGAACGTTTCAGCGTGATCATGCCTTAGTCGTCATCCTTACGTTGTTGGCGGCGTTTCTCTGCCAACCGTGCCGCTAACGCGCCGCTTTGGGCAGTCGGTGGCGGTGGGGCGGGCGGCTTGGACGCCTCTCTTGGCACACTGGGCGCACCGCTTGGCGATTCCTTCGGTGCGCTAGGCTCACTTGGCAGGCTTGGCGCAGCGAGGCTAGGCTCACTGCCACTGATGGCAGGCGCGCTGCTGGTCATGGCGCGCACCTTAGCGCCCTTCAAGGCTGCCATCCGTGCCGACTGCACCTGCGCCGCTTGCGAATCACCGATGCGTCCACCAAAGCGTTTCTGCGCCCATGCCCGCAGCTTTTGCAGGTCGGTGGGTGTGATGACCACACGCCGCACCGCAATATCAAAGGGTAGCAGCAGCAGCGCCAAGAGCAGCAGCCATGGCGCAAGGGATGCTGCGCCGCGCACCTCCTGCACATCGCGGCGGAAGGCACGCTCTGTCGAGTCGGCGATGTTGCGCCCGCCCGTCAGCTCTGCGATTGTCTCCAAAAGCGCGGTGTCGGTATCGCGCAAGCGGTATTCTGGTGAATAGCTTAACACCCAACCTGCTGTTTGCGCCACACCTAAGCCTGACTCAGCCGAACCTTGCGCGCCTGCCACACGAATAAAATACGCGCCTTCTCGGTTTGCGTCAAATTCTGCCTCATAGCGACCGGGCGCCACCTGCCGCAGCGTAATGCCCTGCCCGCCCAAATTCGGATCAACCACTGAGGCGCTCAAATTCAGCCCATTGAGGAAAGCGCCCTGAGCGTCACGCGCCTCCACAATCAGCACAGAGCGCCCGTTGTGCTGTTCGACTCGCGCCTCTAGCGTGCTGTTCAGCCCTTCGAGGATCGTCGAACGGATCACCTGACTCCAGAAGCGCTGAAAGCCTTCCCATGCCGTCCATTCTTGAGCCCAACGCCCGGTGGCGTCCGATGTCCACGCTACAACGCGCCCTAAGCCATATTGCCAAGAGACCAGCAGCGGATCATCGTAGCCCTGTACCGGCGCGGTCAGGATCACGGTGGCGGTCGGTTTGGCAGTCGTTGCCACATAGCCAAGCAGCGGCGGCACGGAATCAATGCCGCGCATGATCGGGCTGTTGGCGGTCAGCACAGGGAAGAATGCTTCTTCAATGATGTAAGAGCGCGTGGCAAGCACAGTTTCTGCCGCAAAGATTTGCGGGATGTTCTGCACATCCATCAGGTTGTAGTACGTGCCTTTGCCAACACGCGCAATCTCCGGCATAAAAGGCGGAATGCCCAACCCGATGCCGATAGACGTGACCGTGATGCCGTGCTGCTCATTCATGATCCGCACCGTCTCGATGATGCCGGCTGGATCAGCACCGCCATCCGTGAGCAGGATCACGTGCTTGAGCGTAGACGGATCGCTGGGCAGCGTCCGCAGCAGTTCTTGGACAGCCGCGTAAATATCGGTGCCGCCGCCCGGACGCAGCGCGCCGATCTGCTGGATCATCGCAGCACGGTTAGAGACGAATTGAATCGGCACCAACCACTGCGGATTGCTGTCAAAGCTCAGCACGCCCGCTCGATCCCGCTCAAAGAGGAAGTTGATCGAGCGCCGCGCCGCTTCTTTTGCCAGTTCGAGGTTGGTCACACCACTTGGGCTGGCAACTTCCATGCTGCCTGAACGGTCAATCACATAGACAATCGTCAGGCGCGGAATACGCATTTGGTCTTTCAATTGCATCTCGACGGGCAGCGTTTCTTCCAGCGGCGTTTGGTAGTAGCCGCCTACACCGTAGCTGTCCGGTCCGCCGATGACCACCAAACCACCGCCCAGATCGCGCACATAGGACTGCAAAACGCGCATCCGCTGTTCGGTCAGGGCTGTGGCTGGCACGTTCGCCAACACCACCGCTTTATAGGCAGCCAATGGCGCGACGCCAATCGGCAGATCGGCGGGCGCTTGAATATCCACAGTCAAGCCAGCTTGGCGCATGGCAGGCAGCAGCGCCGCCGCTTCTTCAGGGCGCTGTGCGATGATCAGCACACGTGGCGGACCCGTCACTTCCACAAAGCCCGCCAACTCATTATTTTGATAGAAGGTGTCGGTTTGTTCGGCGTTAAGCGGATCAACGCGCACTTGCAGATCGGTGAAGCCCGGCTGCGGCACACGCAAGGGCGGCAGCACAAAATTATTGACGCCTACCTTAAGGTCTACAGTCACCGTGCGGATGACCGTGCCACGCGAAAGCACAATGATGTTGGCAGGCGTGGCAACTTGGCTCTCAATGGTGACGCCCAGATCAAATTCCTCACCCTGATTCACAGTTGTGGGCAAGCGCAAGTCGGTGATCAGCACCTCTGGGCTTGGCGAACGACGCAACGGCACAATGTCAATCTGCACACCAATGGCGGCGGCAAGGCGCGCTGCCTCAACCGCGCTGCCCAGCGTCTCGACGCCATCGCTCAGAACGACCAGACGGCGCGCTGCGTCAGCAGGGAACATCGCCAAGCCGAGCCGAATTGCCTCTGCGATGTTGGTATCAAGGCGCACGGGCGTAGAGGTGATGCCGCCGAACTCTTTCACCGTCGAGACAGGACGCTCGACCAGTGCATTCTTGCCAAAGACGACCACACCGGCGCGATCATCGGTCGTCATGCGTGCCATCGCCTCGCGGATATACTGCTCTGCCTGAGCGCGGGCGGCAGCGTCAAGGCTATCAGAGGCATCCACCAAGAAGACGACTGCCAGCTTGTCAGACGCCTGCACGGTTTGCAGCCCAGCAAGGCTCAGGATGATGAGCGCTACGATCAGCAGCCGCAGGAGCAAGCTGGCAGTATCGCGGCGGCGGCGGTAGGGCAAGCGGGGCAAGCCGTACCAGACGAAGAACGGGATCGTAAGCGCTAGGATCAGCGCCGCAGGGGTCGCAAATTGCATCGGAGTCTCTCTACCACTCAGCCAACGTTACAATACGGGCAACAACTCGCTTGTGTCTAATCATAACGTCTAGGCGAATGCCTTACAAGCGGCGCTTGACCGAACTCTAATCCACCTCTCCAAAAGTTAGGTAGCAGTCTGCGCCGCGCCTTGCTGATATGCTGTGCTGAATGGTATAGTTGCGCCACTACTGGGGAGGTCTGAAGGATGCTGAGACGCTTATTCAGCCGTGAAAATATGCTGGCGTTAGCGCTGTGTCTGCTGCTGATCCTGCTGGTGATCGTCACCGCCGACTCGGCACCGCAGTGGATTTATCAGGGTTTCTAGGGCTGTGACTCTCACGCACATCCTGATTTTTGCGGTCGGCGCCTTGGTGGTACGCCTGCTGCCTGCTACATGGCGCGCTTGGGCGCTGCTGATCGGCAGCCTATTGGCAATCTACGGCTTGCAGCCCGCCCTGCCGCTGCCGCCGATGGACTATGCCCTACCAACCCTAACCCTGATCCTTGCCCTGATCGGTTGGTGGCTGACGCGCCCACCTGACGCGGAACGCCTTGAGCGCGATGATCTAATCACGCTTGGTGTAACATTCGGCGTGGCGGCACTGATTGCGCTGCTTGGGAATTTCAGCGGTGTGCCGCGCTTGGCTGCCTCGCCCACACCGCCGATCTTGGATGTGCTGATCGCCTTTTTCGGCGTTGGCGCGCTATTGATCGCGGCACAGCCGCTTGTTGCAACGCCTGAGCAGCGCACAGCAGCCATTCCCGTGTTTTTGGCAGGGCTGATCGCCCTGTTCGCCGTGCTGAAAAGCGAGCCGCTGGCAGAAGGGCTGGCAGCCTGGCTGCGCGCCAATGCCGACCGCCCGATCACGATTGCCGCCACGCTTGATGTTGGCTGGTTGGGCTTTTCATACGTCGCCTTTCGGCTGATCCATACACTGCGCGATAGACAAAGCGGCAAATTGCCCGCGCTCACGCTGCGTGAATACCTCACCTACCTGATCTTTTTTCCCGCCTACACTGCTGGTCCGATTGATCGGGCAGAGCGCTTCGTCAAGGATTACCGTGCCTTGCCTGCCCTTGACGCGCCGCGTGCGCTGGAGGGCTTCGGGCGCATTGCGGCGGGTATCTTCAAAAAGTTTGTGATTGCCGATACGCTGGCGCTCTTTGCGCTCGATTCGCTCTCGGCGGCGCGTGCCGAAACAACATTTGGTTTGTGGCTGCTGCTGTATGCCTATGCCTTTCGGCTCTACTTCGATTTCAGCGGCTACTCGGATATTGCAATTGGCATTGGGCGGCTATATGGCGTGAACTTGCCCGAAAACTTCGCCCTGCCCTACCTCAAAAGCAACCTGACCACCTTTTGGCAAAGCTGGCATATCACGCTGAGCAATTGGGCGCGCTTTTATGTATTCATGCCGCTTTCCCGCTATATGGTGACTCGCAAACGCAAGCCGCCAACATGGCTCTCGGTGCTGATTGGGCAGCTTGGCACTATGCTTGTGATCGGCTTGTGGCATGGCGTGGCGCTCAACTTTGTGATCTGGGCAGTTTGGCATGGCGTTGGGCTGTGGCTGCATAAGCAATATAGCGACCGCACACGCGGCTTTTACCTGCGTTTGGGCGAAATGCCAACGCTGCGGCGCGCTGTGTATGTGGTGGGCGTCCTGATCACCTTCCATTATGTGGCGCTGGGCTGGGTGTGGTTCGCGCTGAGCGATGCCGCACAGGGCGCGCAGATTTTCGGGCGGCTGTTCGGCGCGGGCTGGTAATTGGGCAAATGCACGCCTTCTGCCTACAATCGTAAGCAGATTTGCGAGTGGCACAATCCTCACAACTATTGGAGGCAGTGAAGCATGATTCTAGTGACAGGTGCATCAGGCTACGTTGGGAATAACCTTGTGCGGCGGCTGGTGCAGTTGGGGAAACCTGTCCGCGCTATGGTGGGCAACGTAGACAAGGCGATGAAACGCCTAGCGGATGTTGAGCCGCACATTGAGATCGTCAAGGGTGATGTAACGCGCCCAGAGACGCTGACCGAGTGGATGAAAGATGTCGATGTGGTGATTCACCTCGTGGCAATTGCCATTGAGAAGGGCAAGCGCACCTATGAATTGCTCAACACACAAGGCACGATCAACGTGGTTGAGGAAGCCAAAAAGGCAGGTGTGCGGCGCTTCATCAACATGTGCCAAAATGGGGCATACCCTGATGTGAAATCGCGCTTTTTGCGCAGCAAGGGCATCGCACAGGAATACGTTGCCAAAAGCGGCTTGGACTGGTCGGCGGTGCGCCCTTCGGTGATTTGGGGACCGCAAGATGAGTTTGCTAACGTGCAAGCGCGCCTGATCAAGATGACGCCTTTCATCTTCCCGATTGTGGGCGATGGCAAGGCACAGTTCCAGCCCGTTTATGTGGGTGATGTGGTTGAGGCAATGGTGCGCTGCCTTGATGATGACTCTACCATTGGTAAGGAATACGAGCTTGGCGGACCTGAAGTGCTGACCTATGAGCAGATCGTGGATCGCGTATTGGCAGCCCTAGAGACGCGCCGTGCCAAGATTAAGCTGCCGGTGGCGCTGCTGCGCCCGGCGGTGGCGCTCATGCAGGTGGTGCTGCCTAATCCGCCTGTCTCCACAACGCTGCTCGATCTGCTCTCGGTGCCAAACGTGATCAAAGAGGACGGCTTAGCAGCGCTGGGCATCACACCGAAGGCGTTTGTGCCAGAAAATTTGGGCTACATGAAAAAGTTCACCATCGGCACGACATTGGGCAAATTCTTCGGGCGCGCCTACGAGGAAGAGTCCGTGCGCGGCGCAGCGATGGGGAAATAGCATTTTCGCCAATTGTGCGGGCGGGATTTATCCCGCCCACACGCTTGCTGCACCTTCGTGATGCGGGACTCAGCGTGCTATCAGTCCTCACGCACTGCTTTCTTCACAAGCGCGATGATCTGTTCCTCTACGGCGTCGGTCAGCGCCTTTAGCGCGAACGATGTTGCCCACAGATCGCCCTCATCGAGGTTCGCTGCGTCGTTGAAGCCAAACGTCGCGTACCGTGCGTCGAACTTGTGCGCGCTTTGGAAGAAGCAGATGATCTTGCCATCCCTAGCATAGGCGGGCATCCCATACCATGTTTTCGGCGAAAGGGCAGGCACGTTTGCCTTGATGATCTCATGGAGTCGCTTTGCCGTTGTGTGATCAGGTTCTGGCATCTCTGCAATTGCCGCCAGCACAGCGTTTTCGCCTGCTGCCTTGTCCTTATCTGCACGCGCTTCCGCCTTCAGTTCTTTGGCGCGTGCCTTCATGGCGGCGCGTTCTTCAGCGGTAAAGCCTGCCTCAGCCGTACTGGTGAGCTTCCGCGTGTTTTTCTTGGTAGGTTCGCTCACAGCGTTTCCCTCCTGTGTTGGTGTTTGATAAAACAGGTTAGCGCACTAATTGGGCTTATCTTGGGAAAGCACCATGAGGTTGCCGCTGTTATCCTTGAAAATAGCCTCAATAATCCCATAGGGGCGATCTGTGGGCGGTTGGATGAATTCGACGCCTCTCGCGCTGAGCAGTTCATAGGTATGTTGGCAGTTGTCAGTTTTCCAAACGCCGTTGCCCAATTTACCGGCTGCCACAAGTTGTGTCAGAAACTCAACTTCCTCTTGTGTAAATCCGTCGCTCACCTTTATCACTGCCAGTTGGAATTCGACATCGGGCTGGCTTTCCAAGCCGACGGTTAGCCAGCGGTAATCGCCAAATAGAACGTCATCACGGATGACGAACCCAAGTTTTTCCGTGTAAAAGCGCAGTGCCTCATTCTGATCCAGCACCCAAATGGTTGCGACCGAAAGTCTGTTTATCATCAGCCATCTCCTTTTTCAGTATGCACTGGATTATAGCACGCTTGTGCTACGCAGACTTCTTGAAAATTGCTCTGTTTTCAGAAATCTGGATGATCTTGGATGCCATGCACTAAACAGACGCAAAGCGGGATATAAGCGGGCTTTGAGGCGGGCGGGCTGCTGGCGCGATAAGCGCGTGGCGATAGCCCCGTTGCTTTGCGAAAGAGTGTGCTAAAGGATCCCAGACTTTCAAAGCCAACTGCCGCGCAGATTTCCGTTATGCTGATGTCGGAGTTCCGCAAAAGCTCTTTTGCCTTCGCAATACGCCGTCCGATCAGGTATTGGTGGGGCGTTTGCTTATAGATGTGCTTGAAGGTGCGAATCAAGTAATAGGGCGAGAGGGCGACCTTGCTGCTCAAATCCTCAATGGTGATGGGCGTAGCGTAGTGTTGATCCAGCCAGCGGCGAGCAAGGCGGATTTGCTGATGCACGATCAAAGGCATTAGGGCGCTTCTCCCAGCAGAAAGTGGATGGTGTAGTTATTATAGCATTCTTCTGGTGATGGGTTTGTGGAAAGCCCTGAATCTGCCAAGAAGCGCTACCATCAGAAGTGCAGGGCGAGAAAGCTCCCGCCCGCACATCAGATTTTTAGAGAGCGTGGCTGAGCGATGCAGCGCAATACCCGCTTAAAAAACGGGGACTAAAGCTGCCGCGCCTTAGTCCCCGCTACTCATCTGCCTCTTGCGGATGGTTTACCGCGTCCAGTTCGATGTAGTGCCGCCACGCATCCGGACCGCTGCCAACCGCAATCACAAGGTAGCTTGTTCTGGGTGTCTTTGGCTCCCAGCGCAGCTTCATGCCCGCTTCGCCGGGCAGGCGGTTACCTTTGCGGTGATTGCAGCTATAGCAAGCGCACGCCGTGTTTGTCCAGTTATCTTTGCCCTTGCGCGAGCGTGGCAGGATGTGATCCACGGTGAAATCCATCTTGGAGAGCAGCTTGCCACGCACCACATCGCCCGGGCGCACACCACAATAAATGCAGGTATAGTTATCGCGCACCAGCACGCCTTTACGGCTCCAGTGCGCTTTGCGGCGCGGCACATTGATGTAGCGCCGTAGCGCGATGACCGATGGCACCGCAAACGACGTACTCACCGTGCGGAGGACGCGCCCGGTCTCCTCGATGACAACTGCTTTGCCGGAGAGCAGCAAATTGATGGCACGTGCAATGGAGATGACCGCCAGTGGTTCCCACGTGCTACCATTTAATAAAAGTACACGCCCTTGCAAGATAAACCCCTCCCTGTTCTACACGGCTAGGCACGATGCTCACACCGCGCCTGCCCGCGTAAGTTGCCCAGAAGGCGGGACGCGGCGTTTTGCGCTGGCTGGTCAGCCAGTGCGTGCTAATTTGGGCTTTCTAATCACATTATAAGAGAGAGTCTAGCACCGCGCTAGACCGAAATCGCTTAATTTCTTTTAACAAAGCGCGTGGTTACGACCTAAATCGGTTATAGTCTGGTTTGCAAGGCGCACATCACCGCGCCCGAAATCTCTTGTAGAGCGTGCATTTTGCCCTAATTCGGACTAAACTAGGGCAAAAATTAGCCTGCTGCATTTGAATTTGCCCCAAAAGAGAGCCAAAAATGATGAGTAACGCCATTCAAGAAGAACCGACGCCACGCGACATCATTCCCGATTTACGAATCGTCCCAACTGCCAGCCTCATCCCACATGAAGAACACGATCCGCAGCGTTCCACACCGCTCATTGAGCGCATTCGTGCGGCTGGCATCTGGTTAAATCCGCCCGTTGTGGCGCCGTTGGATGCCGAACGTTACGTGATCCTTGACGGCGCCAACCGCCACCACGCCGCGCAAGCGCTTGGCTACCCGCATATCCTCGTTCAAGTTGTCAATTACGAGAGCGACGCCGTACAATTGGAGACATGGCATCATGTGATCAGCCATATCTCATGGTTCGAGTTTCTGCGGAATTTGCGCGAGATTGAGGCATTTCACATCGAAAGCTGCGACCTGCTGAGCGCCCGTGCCGCTCTGGCGCGCCGTGAGGTGCTTGCCTACACCGTGCTAAGCGATAACCGCGCTTACACATTGAACGCGGATGTTCATAGCTTGTCTGGGCGTACCATGATCCTGCGCGAGATGGTGAATACCTACAAAGCACGCGGCACGCTCAACCGCATTAATACTGACTCAATCAGCATGGCGCGCCGCTTATATCCCGACGCAGTGGCGATTGTGGTCTTTCCGCGCTATCACCCTGCCGAGATCATGGTTGCCGCACGGGATGGCGTTCACTTACCGCCCGGCATCAGCCGCCATATTATTCATGGGCGCGCCATGCGCCTTAACTATCCGCTGAGCGCCTTCACCGAAAACGGCGAGACGCTCGCCCAAAAAAATGAGGCACTGCACCGCTGGATTCAGCAGCGCATGGCAGAAAAGCGCGTGCGCTACTACGCCGAACCGACCTATCTGTTTGATGAGTGATAACCAAAGCATGGATATTCAATTTGTAGAGCCAGATCAAGCGCCACAGCCACGCGAGAAGGTGCGTATCGAACGGCTGGACGTTCAGCCGTATCCCGATGGCTGGCGCATTAAGCTGAATGTGGATGTGACTGCCTTCCAAGAACGCCCAAGCCTAGAGCTGCGCGTGCTGCGCCTGCCTGAGGAGCAGCCCATCGCCGAACTGAGCGTGATCGAGACGATGCACCGACAAATGGAATTCACCGTGCATGTGCGCGGCGTGCCAACGCCCAACGGTGATTACGTGGCACAGGCAGATTTGTATTATGAGGAACGCACCGCGCCGCACGATCAGCGCGAAGTGCCATTTAGCATCAACGTTTAGCCTGCTGTCAATTTTTTGCAAACACCTTTGATGAGATAGAAGACTTGGCGAATCGGCACATCCTCAGGGCTTTCACCCAAATTATGCATCGCTCCATTAATGCTTGGGTTGCTATCGAGCAGATCGCGTATGGCTTTTTCACCTGTTGGAACGGTGGAATTGAATGAGGCAATGTTGCAAGATTGGCTTTCTTTCAATTCAATCAGTTCGCCACCAGTGAACTAAGGTGCGCTCAGTGTTCAAACGCAGCACAAGATCGGGGAAGATACCTTTGTTCTGGCAAACCAGCATGGCTTGTGGGAAGGGAAACGCTGCTAATTCTCCTGCGAAAGCGGCACGCCTATGAACCAAGTGGCAGAAAAAGTGGTAGATCGAGTGCATGGCTGGGCATTTCCACAGAATCATCGGACTCGGCTTGGCTTGCTTTGCCCCAAAGTGCGGCGAGGTTTTTTGTGTAGGTGTAGTTCGCATAGAGACGATCCAGTGAGTCAGCAGGGCGTAGCGTCGCCAAGCGTGTTCGGATGCACGCCACATTCTCAGGATCAATCTCAACACCGATTGCTTGCCGCTTAAGTTGTGTCGCAGCCACAAGTGTTGTGCCAGTGCCAGCAAATGGATCAAAGATCAGATCGCCACACTGTGAAGAGGTGAGGATAATACGCACCAAGAGTTCAAGCGGCGATTGCTGTTTGTGAAAGCGCTGACCCTGATCAGTGCGAATTGCCTCATCGCCCGCAAAATAGCCAGAGGTCAATTCCCGAATATCGTCCCAGACATCAGTTACATACATGCCTTGTTTGCGCTTATGTTTATAATTTTCAGGCAGTGGCGGATCGATCCGCAGGCGGTGGAAAAGGCGCGGTTTCTGCCCTTTAGTAGCAAAGGTGATAATCTGATAGTGTTTGCCGTAGCGCTGTGCGGAAGGCACAGCAGAAGTTTTTTTCTTCCAAATGATCAGGTTTTGCAGAGTCCAGCCACTCTCGCGCAGGCAGCGTAAAGTATGCTCGGTATTTTTTCCCGCTGCATAAAATACAAAGCGCCACCATCTCGCGTCCGTGTAAAGATTTTTTGGCAAATGTCTGTCATCCATGTCCAATATTCATCTGAGGGCAAATCATCTTCATGGTGTGTGTAGTCTTTGCCCTGATTAAAAGGCGGATCAAGGAATGTTAAATCAAACACAGCGTCGGTCTGTGTCAGATAGTCGCCGCAATCACCTTGAACAACTTGGTAGCTCATGCCTCACCTCGCTAAACTGTGGTGAGTATAGCACACCTGAGCGCTGACCGCTCAACCCGCCAGCCACACCTTACGCACCAGCGCCAGCGTCATGTGGCAATCGCCAAGTGCGCTGTGTGCGTCATGAGTCGGGATGCCATGCGTGAGGCACGCTCGCTCTAACTTCACCCATCTGCCGCCTTTGGCATATGCTTTCATGGCACACTGAAAGGCGGCAAGCTGTGTGTAGGGTGCAGGCGGCAATTTGCTCATCTGGTCGGATTGGATGAGCATTCGCACGTCGAACTCGGCGTTATAGACAATCACCGTTTGCCCTTTGATCAGGCGCAAGACTTCCTCACGCACCGTCCGCCATGCAGGCTGATCCGCCACTTTCTCGTTGGTGATGCCATGAATAGCGATCACATCGGCAGGGATGGGCAAGACAGGCTTTACAAGCTGATCCAGCAGCACCGTACCACTGTGATCCACAATGGCGATCTGGCAAATTTCGGCGCGTTTATCTAAGCCTGTTGTCTCGGTATCTAGCACTAAAAAGGGTGTGTCGTGTAGGTTCATGACGGGACTCTTTCCTGCACAGCAAACAGCACGGCGCATATTTGGCATTGTCCACCTTGCGCGTGCGTGTGTCAAGCAGCTCTGCATTCCAATCTCACAACATACTGTGCCGCACCTTTAAGCGTCTAATTCAAGATGGAGAGGAACAGCCGCAAGCGTGCCTGACCTTCCGCACCCTCATCCACACTGATCACAGCGCGCTCAAAGCGTTGGCTGCGCCCTTCTAGCAAGCTGTTGGGCGGCGGCAAGCTGTTTAACTGAGCGCGGCTGATGCGTGCCAACGATTCGGCAGCCGTAAACAAGAAGCGCGTCGCGTTATCAGCATCGGCGTGCAGCATGATGTTTGGCTGCGGCAGCAAGTAGCGTTGCAGACGCGCCAAGTCCAGCCGTTTATCTAACGTTTTGCCTTCCAAAATGCGCGTTAGCGAGCGCTCTGTAGCGAAAAAGCCAAACTGATCAGTATTCCCGATCAGGAAGGTGAGTGTGCCAAACTGCGGATCGGTGTAGCTGATCCGTGTAACAGGCGCGCTTAGGTTTGGCAAGGTGTGGCTGCCGAAGCTGAAATTGCCCTGCCCGCTAAGTTGGCGCTCTAGACCGCTGGCGATGGCTGCCGCCACTGCCGCTGTCTTTGGTACATCGCTGCTGCCGATGATGAAGCCGATCTCCAACTGCTCAATGCTCGGATTATCCGTCACATTCAGCGCGTCAATGAAGATGGCGTAGTCGCTCATCTGCGCCCAACTGAGCAGGTCGCCTTCAAGATCAAGCCTGAATAAACTGCGGAAAAGCTGCTGCAAACTGACGTAAGCCTCTTGGCTGCTCAGTGTGGCGCTCAGCGAGCCAAGCAAGCCGGCAGCAGTCTGCGTCAGTTGGCTGAAATCGCGCGTTTGCAGGTAGATAGCAGCCGTCTCTGGGATGAAGCGCGCAAAGTTGAGGTCAAGCGCGGCGCGGCGCGGATCAGGCTGCACCAAGCGCTGCTGCACCAGATCAAGCTGTAAGCCATCTGCTTTCAGGGTTAGCCCAAGCATAGCGGCAGTGAGTTTATCCGTGGGAAAACCGACCGCTGCCAACATCTCGCGGATGCCTTCATAGTGGATGCCGCCCGTAAAGCGTGGCGTGTTGATGAAGGCGAATCCGTCGTAGTTGCCCTCAGGCAGCGCCTGAAGTGCCGCCAAAAAATCGGGCTGTTCGCCGAGTTTTTCGCTGGGCAGAAACGGATCATCCGCATGGCTGAGCAGCACAATATAGCGCTCGTCAATGGTCAGGCTGTTGAAGATGCCCGCCTGATTAAAGGCGCAGCGCACTTGTGGCGACGCTGCCTCGTTGCACGTCAGACCGATGAGCGCTTGCAAGGAAGGCAGCGTCACCTTGCCAAGCCTGCCAAGTCCATGCCCAATCACCACACGCAAATTTGCTTGCATGTTGTTCGCCTGATCAGCATCTACCAAATATTCAACGCCGTTGATGCTTAACGCCGCAAAGCGTGCGTTCACTAAGCGCGACAGGCTGTAGACGCCCTGCCCAAGCAAAACATCCACCAACTGCGCCAGTTGGATGCGCTCTGGCGCAAACTCGGATGAGACGGCGATGCTGATCGCGTTTAACTGATCGGTAAATGCCTGATCAGTGCGAATGGCGACGAAGAACTCGGCAGGCGGAAAGAGCGCCGCAATCGGCTGCACATCAAAGGCACCCGACTGGGCGCGTGCATTGGGCAGTGGCACAGCAGCCAAGCACACAGCTGCCAGCAGTGTAATACCCAAGGCTTTACGCGGTAAAGTGTTCATAAACGCTCCACAGGCACGGCAGACTTTAAGAATAAGGTTGGCAGCACGGCGATCAGCACGATCAGTGCCGCGATCAGCGCTAACTCACTGATCATCTGCTGTGATGCCAACACGAACGATTTGTAGGTGATCTCCGGCGGCAGTTGAATCGGCAGGTGATTTTCTTCAAGGCTGCTCACCAAAAAGCGGATGCGCGCCTCTGAAAGGAAGGTGACAGAGGCGATCACGATTGAGCCGGCTGCCATACGCACGCCAAGCAGGAACGAGGCGATCATGCCGTGTGAAGTGGCTGCCGCCAGCGGGATCGCCATGATTGGTGAAAAGACCATGCCGATCCCAGCGCCGCCCAGCAGGCTGAAAATACCCACAAAGGCACTGATCTCGCCGCGCACGCTGATGCCCAAGCCCACAAAGCCGATCAGCGCCACGCCCAAGCCGAGCAAAATCGTGCGCCGCGCGCCGATGCGCTCTTGCACCCGTGCGCCAACCGCCGTAAAGAGCGCCAACGCGCCCGAATAGAGCAGCAGCAGCCCGCCAGCAGTCAGCGCCGCCCCTTGCAGCGTTTCATCGCGCAGCGGCGGCAGCAGCGCGCCTAGCCCTAAGCCGCCTAAGGCATTCACATTTGCCAACAGCGGCAAGCCCACCAACATCAAAAAGAGCGAGAAGCTGGTCAAAGTGCTGATCAGCAGGCTGGGCAGCACGCCCGCCTTGCGGAAGATCGTCATCTCCAGCAGCGGCGCACAGCGGCGTTGAAAATGTTCCACCACGCCGAAGATCAGCAGTGCAACGCACGCAGCACCGATATATTGCAGCACCTCAACCAGCGCCGCGCTATCACTCGTCAGGCGCTCCAGCCGTGAGATGCCCAGATTAAAGGTGATCAGCGCTGCCGAAAGCACCAGCGCGCCCAACCAATCAAAGCCCGCCCGCACCTGACGGGCTGTGGGCAAAGCGCGGTAGGTTGCCACCAACGCGCCTAGCGCGATGATCAGGCTGAAGATAAACAGCGTGCGCCATGGTAAGAACTGCACTACCAACGCGCCATACAAGCCGCCCAACAGCACACCGATCACATCCACCGCGCCGATGATGCCGATTGAGCGCAGCGGATTCGGGAACAGATCGCACATGGTCGAGATGGCGATGGCTGGCACCGCGCCTGCACCCAAACCCGTGATCGCCCGCCCGATCAGGATCAGCGTGTACTGTGAGAGTGCCAAGCCGCCCAATAATGGCGACGCCACAATCAGCGCCGATCCCGCTGCGTAGAGCAGCATGGCAAGCCCAAAAGCTGCCCGCCGCCCGATGAAATCTGAGAGCCGCCCCGCCAAGAACAAGCCGAGCGTGTAAGCGATCAGGTAGACGACTAAAATGTTGGCGCCGGCGCCCGTGTTGATGCCTAAATCAAAGATCACTTGGGCGATGAACGCCGTGATCATGGTCAGGTCGAGCGAGCCTGCCAAAGTCGGAATTGCCAGCAGCAGGCGCACATGCTCAGGTGAGAGCGTCCGATGGTGTTTTATGGTTGTTTGCGGTGCAATCATGCTTCGCACTCACTCCAGTGAACCTACCCATAGTATACGCCCTTATGCCTGTTTAGGTTGCTGCCACCGCCTTGCCATTTTTTATCCGCCGCACCACGTCTTGACGCCCTGCCGCAAATCCACTACAATTCGGCAACAATGCGTGCCTTTATGCAGGTGGTCTAAATCGCGTGTTTGAAAGCCTAACCAACAAACTGCAAGATATTTTCGACCGCTTAGGGCGGCGCGGCGTTCTCAATGAAGCCGATGTGGACGTGGCGCTGCGCGAAGTGCGCCTTGCCCTGCTGGAGGCAGACGTAGCGCTGCCGGTTGCCAAAGATTTTATCAAGCGTGTGCGTGAGCGCGCCATCGGCGCGGAAGTGCTGAAGGCACTCAAGCCCGGTCAGATGGTCATCAAGATCGTCTTTGAGGAACTCCAAGAGACGCTCGGTGAGGCAGGGCGGCTGAACCTAAACAGCACGCCGCCTGTCGTGATCATGTTGGTGGGCTTGCAGGGGTCGGGCAAGACAACCACCGCCGCCAAACTTGCCCTGAAGCTGCGCCGCGAAGGGCGGCGTCCGCACCTGATCGCAGCCGATACTTACCGTCCGGCGGCTGTCGATCAGCTCAAGACGCTTGGCAAACAGCTCGATGTGCCAGTCTATGACGAAGGCACCAGCGCACCGCCGCCCGAAATTGCCGAACGCGGCTTTAAGAAGGCGCAAGAAGCAGGCGCAGGCGTCGTGATTGTGGACACCGCCGGGCGCTTGCAGATTGATGATCGGCTGATGAGTGAGCTAGAGCAGATCAAGGCGCGCCTAAAGCCTGCCGAAATTCTGCTGGTGGCAGACGCCATGACCGGTCAGGAAGCCGTCAAAATTGCAGAAGGCTTTCATGGGCGCATCGGCATCACGGGCTTGATCCTGACCAAGATGGATGGTGACGCACGCGGCGGCGCGGCGATCTCCATGCGCGCCGTAACAGGCGTGCCGATCAAGTTTGTGGGCATGGGCGAAAAGCCTGATGCACTCGATCAGTTCTACCCAGAACGCGTCGCGCAGCGCATCTTGGGCATGGGCGATATGCTCTCGCTGATCGAGAAAGCGCAAGAGACGTTCGACCAGAAAGAGGCAGAGCGCCTGAGCAAGAAACTCATGCGCGCCGAATTCAACCTAGAGGACTTCCTCGCGCAGATGCAGCAGGTGAAGCGTTTAGGTCCGATTAGCCAACTGATGAGCCTGATCCCGGGCATGAATCGCCTCAAAGATCAGATTAACGAGGCGGAAGCTGACCAGAGCATGAAGAAGATCGAGGCGATCATCCGCTCGATGACGCCGCAAGAGCGCCGCGATCCGAAACTGCTGAACGCCAGCCGCAAGCGGCGCGTGGCACGCGGCGCGGGCTACATTAACACGGAAAAGCATCCCGAACGCGAGTTGGAGGGCATTCAAGAGGTAAACGCCCTGCTGCGCCAATTCCGCGAGATGCAGAAGATGATGAAGATGATCAAGGGCGGCAAGATGGACATCAACCGCCTGATGAAAGGGCAGTAAGGCTGCCCGTTAAGCCCATTTTGGTCTAAGTTCTGAGGAGCAATCGTTCACACATGGTTCGTATTCGTCTACGCCGTATCGGCTTGAAGAAGCAGCCCAGCTACCGTATTGTAGTGGCTGATAGCGAAGCGCCGCGCAACGGGCGCTACATTGAGATTATCGGTTTTTATAACCCACGCACCGAGCCAGCCACCGTCACCCTAGATGAAGGGCGCGCCCTGCATTGGTTGAAGGTTGGCGCACAGCCCAGCGAGGCAGTCGCACGCCTGCTGAAAAATCTTGGCACGCTTGACCGTTTGGCACGCCTGCACAAGGGCGAATCGCTTGAGGCATTGGTCGCAGAAGCAGAAGCTGTTCGTGCCGCCTTGCCACAGCCAAATCCCAAGACGCGCCGCGCCGCGCCCGTTGCCAAGCCCGCCATCTTTGACAGCGCCGAGTAACCTGCGCCATGAAAGAACTGGTTGAGTACGTTGCCAAATCGCTGGTAGATGATCCCGCCGCGGTGAATGTGACCGAACACTTTCGGCGCGGTGCAGTGATCGTTGAATTGCGCGTCGCACCCGGCGATATGGGGCGCGTGATCGGCAAAGAAGGGCGCGTTGCCAACGCCATCCGCGCTTTGCTGCGCGTGGCAGCCGCCCGCAGCGGTAAGCGCGTCGTGCTGGATATTAACTGAGCGCGCCGTGCCTGCTGAACCAACCTACCCAACGCCTACTTTGCCCGCGCACGGCTACCTGACTGTGGCGCGGGTTTCCCGTCCACACGGCGTGCGTGGTGCGCTGCGCGTGCAAGCGCTGACTAATACACCTGAACGCATGGGATACCTCGGCACGGTCTACCTAACCCACACGCCCAATCAGGCTGAGACGCTACGCGCCCATAAAGTGGCACGCATTCAGCGCGATAAGGGCAATTACTGGCTGCTGTTCCTTGAAGGCATTCACAGCCGTGAGGAAGCAGATCGGTTTCGCGGGCAGTATGTGCTGGTCACCTTGCAAGATGCCGTGCCGCTTGCCGAAGATGAGGTCTACCTCTTTCAGGTGATCGGCTTGAATGTGGTCACTTCAGAGGGCGTGCTGTTAGGGCGCGTTGTGAGCGTCATTGAGACAGGCGCTAATGATGTCTACGTTGTGCAAGGTGCGGCATATGGCGAGGTGCTTATTCCCGCCATTGAGAGCGTCGTCCGCCACATTGACGTTGAAAACGGTGTGATGCGCGTGGACTTGCTGGACGGCTTGCTGCCAGAGTAGCGCCGCCACGCGCTTCACCGCTTAAACCGCAAGGGCAGGCGCCCGCGTTGCCCACGCCGCCGCCTGCTCATAGGCGAAGGCAGCCTGCAGCAAGCGCCCTTCCGCGCCATGCGGCGCCACAATCTGCAAGCCAATTGGCAACCCTTGCCCGCTGAAACCACACGGCAGCGAAATGGCAGGCACACCCGCCATGTTGAAATAGGCAGTGAAGCTCGAAAGGCGCGCCCGCGCCATTTCTTTTGCCTTTTCATCGGCAAGCGGCACGCCAACCATGGGCGTGCAAGGCGTTAGCAGCAGGTCATATTCCTCAAACAGGCGTCCCATCTGCCAGCGCGCCAAGACCTGCGCGCGCCGTGCTTTGGCATAGTCCACAGCAGGCGTGCCGCCTTCATTCCGCAAGCGTGCCAGCACATCTGCGCCAAACGATTCAGGCTCACGCGCCAGTTGGTCAGCGTAGACCATAGCTGCCTCGCTAGCGGTGATGATGCGGCTGAGGCGCGTTGTCTCTTTCACGTTCAGGCGCGCTTCTGCCTTCAACGGTACGACTTGCGCGCCCAGCACCTCAAACACTGCCGCCGCGGTGTGAACTGCCTCATGCACTTCCGGCGCACAATCATTGAAGTATTCATCGTCTGCAAGGGCGATATACCAGCCGCCCACGCCGCGGTCAAGCTGCTCTAGATAATCGGTGTTGGGCAGGTCTGCCGCGTAAGGATCGGCGGAATCATACTCTGTCAGCCATGCCATCAGCAGAGCAATATCTTCCACGGTGCGCGCCATCGGTCCCGCATGATCGAGCGAGTAGCTCAAGGGCATCACGCCACGCAAACTCAGCCTGCCGTAGGTCGGCTTCAAGCCAACAATGCCGCACAATGCCGCTGGAATCCGCACTGAACCGCGTGTATCGCTGCCGAGCGCTGCCATAGACAGCCGCGCCGCCACCGCCGCCCCTGAGCCACCGCTGGAGCCGCCTACCGAATAATCGAGGTTATAGGGATTATGGCAGGCGCCGTAATGTGGATTATCCGTCAGCACGCCCAGCGCAATCTCGTGCATATTCAGCTTGCCAAGCAGCACGGCGCCAAGCTGCTCTAAAAGTGCTACAAGGTAGGCATTCCGCTTTGGCACGTTCTGCGCCAAAAACTTAGTGCCTGCCGTCGTGCGGATGCCCTGCGTCTCGTAAATATCTTTTACGGCAATCGGAATGCCGTGTAGGAGACTGTGCCTGCCGCCATTGTGGAGCGCCTTTTCGGATTCGTGCGCACGCTCAAGCGCCTGATCGGCAATAAGCGTGATGAAGGCATTCAAGCGTGGGTTGAGTGCCTCAATGCGCTGTAGGTGCGCCTCTGTCAGGGCGACGGGCGAAATCTCCCGCGCACCGATGGCACGCGCAGCCTCAGCCATTGAAAGTTCGGTTAAGTCCATTGGATAAATACCTATCTGTGGGATAAATTCGGCAAGCACGGCAAACACAATTAAATGCCTTCTTGCTTGCCGTTCATTTTACCGCTAAATGTACGAACCGCACTGCCGCAACATTCGGCGCTGCTCATACCTCAGTCTTGGCTATAATTGTCTTTGCAATAATGAGGGAGAGAACTGCATGACAGATCGTACCATGATTGGTGTGTTTGGCAGTGCTGCTACACCGATGGATGCCCCTGAATATGCCGCTGCACAGCAGCTTGGCGCCGCCCTTGCCGCTGAGGGCTACATTGTGATGAGCGGTGGCTATGATGGGCTGATGGGCGCCGTGATCAGAGGCGCCGCAGAAGCGGGTGGTCATGCGATCGGTGTTACTGTTGGTTTATCCCCGTCACGCGGCTTAACACCGACGCCGTTTTTGCATGAGGCAGTTCAGTTTACCACGCTTGCTGAGCGCCTCACTTACCTTATCACTGTGCCCGATGCCCACATCGCACTGTATGGTGGCATCGGCACGCCTTCCGAAATTGCGGCAGCATGGCGTCTGCTGCAAACGCAGGAAGTGCCACCGCGCCCGTTGATTGCCGTCGGTGAAGGCTGGCGCGCCTTTACCGAGGTCTTCGGTGCGCCAGCCGCCCTTCGCCTTGAGGCTACAGGCTATTTGCGCGTGGTGACAGACATCGAGTCTGTGGTGCCGACCTTGCAGCAGTGGTGGGCAAATCCGCCGCGCATTGTGCCACGCTTGGGCGATGCGTAGTGCGTGGTCAAGCCTATGGCGATCTCCACGAAATTCACCGCAAGCCTGCTACAGTCTAGCCTTGCCAGCCGCGCCGCCCTATGGTAGACTCTGATGCGTAGGCGTATTGGGGAGTGGCCAAGCGGCAAGGCAGCGGACTTTGAATCCGCGATTCGCAGGTTCGAATCCTGCCTCCCCAGCACAGCAAAGAAACCACCAATGGCAGCAGACCATCGGTGGTTTTATCGTTATGGTTATGATGTCCTGCTTTACGCCGAGAGGTAGGTCTCCAAGCGATCTAACGTTTCGCGGAAGCCTTGCGCCATGCCCATCGCAAGGACTTGGTGCAGCGCTGACTCGGTGGGATATGTGGTGCGGCTGACCACACGCGTTTTGTCGCCCTCAGCGTAAAAGTGCAGGGTCGAGACTGATTCGGGCATATCGGTGTTGATAGTGCGGTTGGCGTCCGAGAACACATCGCGGTAGTGAATAAATTCTGGCGCGATAATCTCGTCAAACAGCATCAGTCCCCAGGACTCGTTGCCCGTCGCTGTTTCACGCATAGCATAGTGCCACGATCCACCCACGCGAAAATCCATATCACAGTGTGCCAGCGTCCAGCCGTGCGGACCCCACCAGTGCGTAAGATGCTCGCAGGCGCTGAAGGCAGCAAAGACCTTTTCACGTGGCGCGTTGAAAATCCGTTCAACCGTAAATGTGCGCCCAACTGCGCTCTCTTGCGTATTAAGCTGCGTCATGGCGTATCCTTCTCCTCGTTCAGCGTGTCTAGATAACTCTCAAGGCGGTCGAAGCGCGCTTCCCACAACTGACGATATAACCCAAGATAATCCGCGGCTTCCTTAAGCGGAGAAGCCTCAATCTGGCACGGGCGCCATTGTGCTTTGTGTCCCCGCTTAATCAGCCCTGCCCGTTCAAGCACCCGAAGGTGTTTGGAGATGGCAGGCAAACTCATCGAAAACGGCTGTGCCAGTTCCTTGACCGTCGCTTCACCCTGCGCCAAGCGCGCAAGAATGGCACGGCGCGTTGGATCAGCAAGCGCAGCGAAGGTTGCGTCGAGGGTATCTGTCGTCATGCTGAAAGCCCTTTATTTAACTATTTGGTTAATTAACCTATCGGTATAATATCACGCCTTTAAGCGGCTGTCAAGCCGTTTGAGGGAGCTGTTTTACGCGCTGTGTGCGGCAATCTCCGCGGCGAGTTCGGCGCGGCTTGGCGCGTAGTTGCCCACCCGCCGAATCACGATGCCGGCGGCAAAAGTTGCCAACGCGGCAGCCGTTGCCAAATCAGCGCCTGCAAGCAGCGCCAACGTCACAATTGCCACTACCGTATCGCCCGCACCCACCGTGTCAAAGACATCTTCCACCTGCGGCGCCCGCACATGCGTTATGCCTGCCTCACTCGCCACTGTAATGCCCGCCGCACCGCGCGTCAGGCAGACGCCGCGCCGCAGCCCAAGCCGCCTAACAAGCGCCTGCGCAGCATCGGCAAAATCGGCATCGCTGTGCAGTGTGCGCCCTAAAGCACGCGCCGCCTCGTCCGCGTTGCACTTCACCACGTCAAAGCCGCTGTATTTATCAAGTTCACCCTGTGCATCTGCCACGCGCAGTGCAGGCAGGGCGCGCACACCCGCGACCACCTCCGCTGTGAGCAGCCCATTCAAATAATCCGAACAAATCACAGCCTGTTGCGGCGTTTGCAGGCGCGCCATCAGCGACTTGGCAATTTCTGCCCGAATGGGCGACCGATCCACGCGATCTAGGCGCGCCACCTGCTGCGGAAAGCGCAAGCCAATCTGTGCCATAATGCGCGTTTTGGTTGTTGTTTGGCGCGTCGCATCCGTCACCAACCCATCGGTTAGAATGCCGCGTTCTGCCAATAAAGCGCGCAAGGTTGCGCCGTTTTCATCGGCGCCAACCACAGCCACCTGCTGCACGAAACTGCCTACCGCTGCGATGTTGGCGGACGGATTCGCCGCGCCGCCCGGAATCACCTCGCGCCGTTCAAATTCCAGCACCGGGATCGGCGCTTCACGGCTGAGCCGCTGTGCATTCCCGATCAAATATTCATCAAGGATCACATCGCCAACAACCGCCACACGCCAGCCTGCCAAGCCTGCCACCAACGCCAAGAGCGCCGTCATCTCAGCCATATTGCCCGCCAATCCCTTCAAAGCCACGCGGCGGGCGTGATCCGCGCCGCAGGACTGCCCACACAAAGCGCGGCAGCCGACTTGCCATGCGCCGCCAGCGCCACGGCTGCTTGACCAAGCGGTGCAGCCACTCCAAGCCAAGCCGTTGCATCCACAGCGGCGCACGCTGCGCCACGCCCGCCGTGAAATCGAAGGCACCGCCCACGCCCAGCGCCACACGCACCTTTAGGCGCGGCAGATTGCGCGCCAACCACTTTTCCTGAGCAGGCGAGCCATACGCCACAAACAAAATATCGGCAGTGGCGGCGTTGACCAACGCGACGATTTGATCCTCTGCCGCGGGCGAGGGATCGCCTCCGTGCGTGCCGACGATCTGTAAGGTTGGGAAGCGCTCGCACAGGCGCGCCGCTGCACGCGCTGCCACACCTTCCGCCGCGCCCAGCAAGAATAACCGCCAGCCTTCCCGTGCGGCGCGCTCTGCGATCAGCGGCAGACTATCTGAGCCTGTCACGCGCTCTGGCAGCGCCGCGCCCAAATGCCGCGCTGCCCACAACAAACCAACGCCATCGGCAGTGACCAGCGCACAGCGCCGCAGAATGGTATAAAACAGCACATCACGCTGCGCCAACATCACCAATTCTGGGTTGGCAGTGCAGATCAGACGTGCCGCGCCCGACTCGCGCACCCATACGCCGATCTGATCGAGAAATTCGGCAAAGGTCAGCCGATCCAGCGGCACACCTAGCACCTCTAAGGCAGGTGTGCGCACCCGCTGCGCGATTGCCGTCTGACTCTCTCCCTTGATAAGCTGTTCAGGCGTGATCAGACGCATACAGGTGCGCGCCGCACAGCCACGCCGCAGCCCAACACTCTGTCCGATGTAGGCGCATGGCGAACATAACACGCCTGAGCGCGCAATGACAGCCTCATCACCATGTGGACGCCACGCCTGCCACGCGAAATGGTTGGTTGTGCCGAACGGCGTATAGAGCGCGAGGTGCGGCACGGCTGCCGCAAGGTGCATTACGCCACTATCGCCGCCGATGAAGACGGCGCAACGCGCTAAGACGGCGGCAAGCTGCCCAAGCGTCGTCTTGCCGACAAGGTTGATGGGCGGCGTGCGGAGCTGCCCAATCAACGCCGCTGAGTCATCGCCCGTGCCGCCGATCAGCACAATGCGACTGCCATGCTGCGCGGCGAAATGCTCAGCCGCCGCCGCAAAACCTTCTGCCGACCAACGGCGTGCCACGTTCAGTGCCCCGCTGCCGCTGTGAACTGCTACATAGCCGCTTTCGGGCAAGTGCTGCGCCGCCCACACCGCGTCCGCCTCAGAAATGCCCACGCGCAGCGGAAAGCGCTCAGGCGTATCCGCCGCGCCAAGCTGGACCGCTACCTTCAGCCAATAGGCAGCCTGATGCAGCACGCCAAAGCCTTGATCGTGGACGCGCTGCGTTAAAAACCAACCGCGCCCATTTGCCAGACCAACGCGGATCGGCGCACCTGTGCTAAGGACAACAACCGCGTGCTTCCAGGCGCCGAAGCGCGTGCTGAGCTGATGAAAGAGCAGGACTGCTTGATAGCGCTCGGCGCGCAAGCGGCGCAAAAAGCGTGCCAACTGCCACAGGGCAGCAGGCTTAAGCAGGTCGGCGGCGCGTTCGTAGGCGCGCAGTGGGAAGATCAAGACCTGATCGGCAAGCCCTGTGCCTGCCAGGATTGGCGCGGCATGTGCGCTGGTTAGCACATCTAGGCGTGCATTGGGAAATGCCTCACGCAGGGCGGTAAGGGCAGGCGTTACCGTGATCAGATCGCCAATATCCGAGGTTTTGATGCACAAAATGCGCTGAAGATTTGGTGTCATTGTGTGGCTGCCTCATAAAGCGCCTGAAAGGTTTGTTCAGCGGCGCGCTGCCACGTGAATTGGGCAGCCTGCGCGCCGCCACGCTCGATCAAAGCGGCGCGTAAGGTGACGTCCTCGACAAGGCGTGCCATGCCTGCGCTAATTGCCTCGACTGAGTGCGGATCAACCAGCAGGGCAGCCTCACCGACGAGTTCGGGTAGCGAGGATGTTTCCGCGCACAAGACAGGCGTGCCACAGCGCATTGCCTCCAGCACGGGAAAGCCAAAGCCTTCATAGAGCGACGGAAAGACAAAGGCAAGTGCGCCGCTGTAGAGTGCCGCAACGTGCGAATCATCCACATAGCCCGTGATGTGCAGCCGACTGTGCAAGGCAGGCGGCAAGTGTGCGTAGAGATCGCGCTGTGGCTGCAACAGCCAGCCGACTTGCCCTGCCAGCACCAACGCCAAATCAGGATCGGCGCTGCGCGCTAGGTAGGCGGCGAACGCCTGCACCAAGCGCGTCAGGTTCTTGCGCGGCTGAAGCGTGCCAAGAAAGAGTAAATAGCGTTCAGGCAGGCGGTAGACAGCACGGGCGGCGGCGATCTGTTCCGCAGTGGCGCGCTCAATACCTTCCACGCCGGGATAAACCACGCGAATCTTGGCGTCTGAGGTGCCGTACTGCCCGATCAGATCACGGCGTGTGGCGTGCGAGTCGGCAAGGATGCGATCTGCCCGCCACGCGCTATAGCGTGTGGTCAGCTCTAGATAAAGGCGCTCTTTCAGGCGGTGCGCCTTCGGGAAGAAGCGGTACCCAAGATCATGCACGGTTACGACGGCACGCCTATGCAAGCGAAAGGGCAGCGTATGGGCTGGCACAAAGACGACATCGGGCGTGTGCTGGGCGAGTGCCGCCGCAAAGCGTGTATGCGTCCAAGCGCGGCGGGCGGGCAGCACATAGTGGGCGACGTTTGGGAGCGCGGGCAGCAGATCGGGCGTCGGTGCATCCCGAAAGTAGAGGCTGAAACGCTGATCAGTGCTGTGGGGCAGCTTTAGCAGGGCGCGGATGAGTTGGAGGGCGTAATTTTCTGTGCCGGTGCGCCGTGCCGTCGTGGTGCGGCTGGCATCTATGGCGATGTGCATAGGGCAGGGCTAATCACGTTCGCGCAAGGCACGCGGCAGCCACAGCAGTGCCGCACCAATCAGGGCAAGCGGCGCAAGGCGCACGAGGCTAATCAACACATCCGACGAGATAGCGCCTTCGGCGACGGGAATCGCCACCAAGCCCGCCACGATCAGCGCAAGGGCAGGCAGCACCACGCCGCTATCCCGTCCACGCCCAAATAGGTAGCTGAGCAGCAGCGCCGCGCCAACCACCATAATACCGAACGTCCAGAGCTGCGTGGTGGTCAGCCTGCCTTCAGCGGTCAGGGCTGCCAAGCCAAGCCCGCCGCCAAGCGTCACGCCGATGAGGAACAGGCTGCGCTCACGCCGACCGTTGATGAAAAAACGCGCCAAAAGCGCCAACGCCAACACGCCAACGCCTGCGCCAAGCAGCACCAGCGGCGGATAGTCTTGCACCTCTGGCGTGATCGTCTCGCTGAGCAGCAGCACGCCATAGCCGATCAGTAGCAGGGCGGGAACAACCATGCTGAACTGCGTGCGGCGGCGGCTGCGAAACTGTGAGAGGCGGGCAGGGCGCGCCAAATCTGCATCAGCGTTGGCATCGGCGGCGTTGAGGGCAGCCGCCTCAGCACGGATCGGCTCGCTCTCCACTTGGTTGGGATCGGCGGCAGCCTCGGCGGCTTGGAAGGCGCTTTCGGGTGGTGCTTCAGGCGCGGCAGCCACGAAATCATCGGGCAGGGTGTTGTTAGGTAGCTCGCTCATCGTGACTCTTGGCAAACAGCTCTTTATTGAAAGACGAAAAAGGCAACAGACAGGCGCGGCTGGATCAGAACATTGCCGCTGGTTCGCACTTCCCACTGACCCATGCGGACGCCGCCTTGCGCGGGTGTGCGCCCACGCAGCGGGAAGCGCGCTTCCTCGCCGGGGCGGACGGGCGCGGTGTTGCTCATCTCAATGCGGCGCGGCAAGTTAAAGCGCTCACCCTCGATGTAATTAATGCTGGTGCCGGGCAGCCAATCGCAATTGCCGGTATTCCGCAGCACCACGTCGGTTTCCAGCGGCGTGTTGGCGCGGATAGGATTTCTGGGCGCCAAGGGATCGGGCGGTTCAGGCGCGATCAGTTCATATTCCAAGACGCACAAGCGCGCCGTGGCGGTGTAGTCCGGCGTGGGCGAGACAAGGGCGCGCTGAGTCTCGAAGAAGGCGACAATGGTCTGCTGGACAACGGTCGCCGTCGCGTTAGCGGCAACGACGGTCGCCGCTTCAATGGTTGCTGTGATGTTGGGTGTGGGCGTCGGCGTATTGGAAGGCGTCAGGGTTGCCGTAGGCGTGGGCGTGTTAGTAGGCGTCGGTGTGTTGGTCGGCGTTGGAGAGGGTGTCTCGGTTGGCGTAGGCGTCAGGGTGGGCGTTGGTGTCGGCGTATAAGTAGGTGTGGGCGTGTTGGTGGGCGTTGCCGAAGGCGTCTCGGTTGGTGTGGCAGTGCTACTTGGCGTGTTGGTGGGCGTCAAGGTGAAGGTAGGTGTATGGGTAGGCGTTGCCGAGGCAGTCTGAGTCGCCGTTGGGCTGGGCGTCTGGGTTGGTGTTAGCGTGTGGGTTGGGCTGGGTGTGTTGGTCGGCGTCGGTGAGGGCGTCACCGTCAGGGTGAAGGTTGGGCTAGGCGTCGGCGTCAGGGTGAGCGTCGGTGTGACAGTCGGTGAGGGCGTCTCACTAGGGCGCAGCGCAATGCCTAAGAGTGGAATTTCGCCTGTGGCAAAACTGAGGGCGGCAATGCTAATCAAAAAGACCGCGGTCAGTAGCGCACCAATGCCCAGCCACGAACGGCTGGGGCGTGCGGGCGCGGATTGGTTAATGAGTTTCACCGTATCGCTGACGGGCGTCCGTAGAGGTGTATCTTCAGTACGGACGGGCAGCGTGTAGGGTTGACCAGCGAAGGCGTTCAGGTCTTCCAGCATAGCAGAAGCACTTGGATAGCGCTCATCAGGGTCTTTCGCCATCGCCTTCAACACGATCTGTTCTAGGGCGGGCGGAATGCTTGGGTTGAACAAGGTCGGCGGCGGCAGCGGATCGCGTACATGCTTGAGGATAATTGCAACAGGCGTATCGCCATCGTAGGGCAGCCTGCCCGTTAGCATTTGGTAAAGGATAACGCCCATTGAGTAAATATCAGAGCGCTCATCACTGTTTTCGCCCAGTCCGTGTTCGGGCGACATAAAGGCGGGCGTGCCAACCATGCCGCCGCTCAGGGTCATGGTGTTGCCGGAAAGAATCTTGGCGATGCCGAAATCAGTGAGGACAACGCGCCCGCCGCGATCAATCATCAGGTTGGCGGGCTTCAAATCGCGGTGAATCATGCCTTGCGCGTGGGCGTAGACCAACGCCTCCAGCGCTTGGCGCATAATACGGACGACCTCATCAATGGGCAGAAATTCGCCGTTGGGGCGCACCATGTAATCTTTGAGGGTAGGTCCTTCAATCAGCTCCATCACCATGAAATGGTGCTTATCGCCGGGCGCGTCTTCGTCGGGCGCTTCGGCAAAGTCATAGACTTGCACAATATTGTTATGCCGCAGACGTGCCACATTGCGCGCTTCGCGCCCGAAACGCTCGGCAAATTCTTGATCATCGGCAAGGAATGAGTGCAGCACCTTGATTGCCACATAGCGATCAAGGGCGGGCTGATATGCCTTATAAACTTCTGCCATGCCGCCGCGCCCAAGGCGCTCAACAGCTTCGTAGTTGCCAAACTTCTTCACAAGTGCAGCTCGCGTGCTTTTCTGCTAGGTGCTGACGCCGCACGAGAGTATAGCGCTATCTGCCCACACACACAACCTCGTTATTTTTGGGACGTGGGGAAGGATGTGGGGATAGTCCAGCGTGCAACGGCGCAGCCACCCATCCTCTTGAGCTTCACCACCGCACACTAGTCCGCCGTTGCCCTCAGCCGCCAGACCTGCTATAATGCACGTTGATGTATCCTTTTGACCAGCAAGCCATGCGTTCGGCTTGCTTTGGTGGCAGAAAGGCAGGCGGGAACGCCATGAGCTTAGCGAAGAACGAAAAAGCGGAACTTCTCAAGACTTTTGCGCGCCACGAATCAGACACGGGATCGCCCGAAGTGCAAATTGCGATCCTCACCACGCGCATTAGCCAACTTACCGAGCATTTGAAAGCGCACAAACACGATGAACATTCGCGGCGTGGGCTGTTGAAGTTGGTCGGGCAGCGCTTGCGCCATTTGAAGTATCTCAATCGGCGCGACCCAGAAGCCTACAAGGCGCTCATTGAACGACTCGGCTTGCGCGATTACGTGCGGCGCTAAACGCACATCCAACCGCCTGAGATCGCCGCGCAAGGGCGATCTCAGCCGCTCTCCACAAAGGCGCATTCGTCATGCGTCCTTTTGTATTGGTATGCACTAAAGAATCCTCAAGGAGTTATTTCCACTTATGAGCAACGGCGAACACTTAGCGAGTCATCGCTTCACAGCCATGCTCGGCAAGGAAGAAGTTGTGATCGAGACCGGCAAGTTTGCCAGGCAGGCAGGCGGCGCGGTGACGGTACAGCTTGGCGAAACGGTGATCCTTGCCACTGCAACAATGAGCAAAGGTGCGCGTGAAGGCATTGATTTCTTTCCGCTGACGGTCGAATACGAAGAGCGCCTCTATGCCGCTGGGCGCATTCCCGGCTCTTTTTTCCGCCGCGAAGGTCGCCCTGCTGAGCAAGCCATCCTCACCAGCCGCGTCACAGACCGTCCACTGCGTCCCTTGTTTCCCAAAGACCTACGGAACGAAGTTCAGATTATCATCACAGCGCTGAGCCACGACCAAGAACACGCCACCGATATGCTGTGCATCCTTGGCGCTAGTGCCGCCCTGATGATCTCCAACATTCCTTGGGACGGACCGGTGGGTGGCGTGCGCATTGGCTTGATTGATGGCGAATTAGTCGTCAATCCGACTTTCTCTGAGATGGTGAACAGCGATCTTGATCTGCGCGTTGCAGGCACCAAAGACGCTATCATCATGGTGGAGTGTGGCGCCAACGAGGTGGATGAGGCGACAATGGTACGTGCGCTCTCGCTGGCACACCAAGCCATGCAGCCGATCCTCGCCATACAAGAGGAAATGCGCGCTCAGCTTGGCAAGCCCAAAGCAGACTACACGCCCGCCAAGCCCAACACCGAATTGATGGATCGCGTCCGCACCCGTGCTGCCAGCCAGATCGCCAACATCATCGCCCAATATACCGACCGCGACTCGCGGGCAGCCGAACTCGGCGATCTGCGCGATGAATTGGTTGCCGAATACAGCTCCCCGCTGGAAGCCGCTGCTGAGGCAGCCGCCTACAGCCCACAGGCGATCATGGCGAGCTATGAGGATGTGGTCGCTGAAGAAGTGCGCCGCCGCATCCTCGACGAAGGCATCCGCCCTGATGGGCGCACGACAACCGAAATTCGCCCGCTGCACGCTGAAACAAACCTGCTGCCGCGTGTGCATGGCTCTGGGCTTTTCCAGCGCGGTATGACTCAGGTGCTGAGTGTGGCAACGCTCGGCACGCCCGGCGATGTTCAGCAGCTTGACGGACTCGACCCTGAGGACGAAAAGCGCTACATGCATCACTACAACATGCCGCCTTTTGCCAGCGGCGAGACAACCATGCTGCGCGGACCAAAGCGCCGAGAGATCGGTCACGGCGCGTTGGCAGAAACAGCCTTACGCTACGTTATCCCAGATGTGGATGTTTTCCCCTACACAGTGCGCGTGGTCAGCGAAGTGCTTTCCAGTAACGGCAGCACCTCGATGGCTTCTGTGTGCGCCAGCACGCTTGCCCTGATGGATGCTGGTGTGCCGATCAAAGCGCCGGTGGGCGGCATTGCCATGGGCTTGATCACAGATGGCACTCGCTACGCAATCCTGACCGATATTCAGGGCTTGGAAGATCATATCGGCGATATGGACTTCAAAGTCGCTGGGACTGCCAAAGGCATCACCGCTTTGCAGATGGACTTGAAGATCAAGGGCGTCTCCGACGCGACCATGGGCGAAGCGCTAGAGCAAGCGCGTGTGGCACGCCTCAAAATCCTAGAGGTGATGGCAGCCGCCATCAGTGAGCCACGCAAGCAGCTTAGCCGCTACGCGCCGCGTATGCTGGTCACCAAGATTGACGTGGAGAAGATCGGCGCACTGATAGGTCCCGGCGGCAAGAATGTGCGCGGCTTGCAGGATAAATACAACGTCAAGATTGACATTCAGGAAGACGGCACAGTCTACATCTCGTCCGAAATTGGCGCGAATGCCGATAAGGTGCTAGAGATTGTGCAAGGCATGACGGAAGACGCTGTGCCGGGCAGCATCTACACCGGCAAGGTGACGCGCATTGAGCCTTACGGCGCTTTTGTGGAATTCCTGCCCAACAAAGAAGGGCTTGTCCACATTAGCCAGCTTTCCGATCGGCGCATTGAGAACATTGAAGACGAGATCGCCATTGGTGATGAACTCATGGTGATGGTGACTGCCATTGATCCGACCGGCAAGGTGCGCCTGAGTCGTCAGGCTGTCTTGGAAGGCTGGACGCTTGAAGAGGCGCGCGAACGTGATCGTGGCGGGCGTCCAAGTGGTGGCGGTGATCGCGGCGGCGACCGCGGCGGGCGTGGTGGGCGCAGTGGCGGCGGTGATCGTGGCGGCGACCGTGGCGGGCGCAGCGGCTACGGCGGCGGACGCCGTTAACCTTTCAAGGCAGGCAAACCGTGCAGCCAGTGGTCAATATGCCCGAATCAACCCATGAGCAGCTTACCTTCCGCCGCATCACGGCGGCGGATCGTCCCGCGTTAGAGGCAATCGCCGCCCAAACATGGAACGGTGACGACTATCTGCCGGATGTGTTCGACGCATGGCTTGCCGACCCTGAAGGGATGTTCTACGCTGCCTGCCTGCCTGATGAGCGACTGGCAGGCGCTGCCAAAGTGACGCGGCTGGGCGTTGGTGAGTGGTGGCTAGAGGGCATTCGCGTTGCGCCTGATCTGCGCGGGCAGGGCATTGGGCGCGCTGTTCATGCCTATGGCGTGAGGCTTGCGGAACAGCTGCACCGCGCCACGGGCGAAAGGGATGCCGAAGTGCGCTTCTGCACCAACATCGGCAACGCACCCATTCACCGCATGGCATCAACCTTTCAGTTTCGCCAAGCCGCGCAGTTTTGGCGCTACAGCGCTTCTGCCCAGCCAAGCACCGCCCATGCCGCCACCTTTCAGCCGCTGCACGCCGACCACTTGCCCGCTTTGCGCGCCTTTTTGGATGCCTCACCGCACTATGCCAACGCACAACGCAGCAGCATTGAAACGCGCTGGATGTGCCGCCGCCTGACGGATGAACGCTTACAAGTGCTGGCAGCGCAAAACATGCTGTGGTCTTGGCATGGCATTCAGCACGACTCCGCGCAGATAGACGGCGTGCTGATCGGCTCGGTTGGCGCGCCTTATCGCGCTATGAAGGCAGCGTTCAACATAACCTACCTTGATGCGCGAGTCGGTGCGTTGGCGCTGATTGCCCAAGCAGCACGTGCCTTAGCTGCCGCGCTCGGCGTTGATCAGGTGCGGCATATGATTTTGGCGCGTGGTGAGCGCCTGGTCGCCATTGAGCAAGCCGGCTGGCGGCGCCCCAAGGATGATAGCGGCAAAGCCTGTTTGTTCAGCCGTCCGCTCAGCCAGCCACTTGGCTTTTCCCTGTAATTTCAGATCGAGTAATTCCAAAGCGATTGAGAGGAAGATTTAAGGATGCCTCGTACAACCATCAACGACCGTGCGCGTAAAGCGCGTATCCGTGACCGTGAAGCGCGCCGTCTGCGCGCTCGGATTAACCAAATTGATGCAATGCCCGATGCCCAAATGCAGGCACTTCAGCAAGTGGTAGAAGCAGCCGAAAAAGGTGCCCCGCTGGCAGCCGAGTCGATTGCTGCCGCTGCCGACCTGCTGAGGATGGGCGTCATTCGTAATGTAGATGGCAAGCTCGTGCCAAGCCAGCTTGGTAAAGAAGTGTTGGCAGACGCTGCCGAAGCGGAATAGACTGACCTATGAACAAAGACAAAAAGCCGCGTGAGGCAGACATTCTGCCTGAGGACGACCTGCCCACTGAAACCATTGCCGAGACGGAAAACTACTCGGTGTGGCTTTCGCAAGAGCCAGATGGCGAGATTCAATATCACCTTGAACTCGGTGCGGGCAACATCACGGTTCATTTCTTCCAAGAGGAATGGGACGAGTTTGTTTCGCTAATGCGTAATTTGCTGCGTGAGCGCTAATGATTACGCTGCCTGATGCGCTGTGGCGCGCTGCGCTTGGCGAATTGGCGCGCCACTTACCGCCCAGCGGCGGCAGCCTGCACCTGCTGTATATCGGTGCGCCTGATCAGGCGGCAGATTTGGCTGCCTTGCGCGCTGATCTCGCCATCCATCAGCATGATCCGCAGGCTGATCTCGATTTCCGCTATGCGGCGGATCGGTTCGACGCGGTCTTGGTGCGCGGTGACCAGATCAGCCGCCATGCCGAAGTACTAGGCGCGGTGTTGCCTGCCTTGCGGCTCGGCGGACGCCTCATCATGCTGGACGCGGCAGCCGATGCGCCCGATCAGCCTGAGCGGCTGAAGGCGTGGCAACTTTCGGCGGCGCGGCAGGTGCGCCTTGCCGAAATGGTGCAGGTGTTGGAGCAGGCAGGTTTTGTCCGCGTGCTGACAGAGCGCCTGCTGGATGGTTTTGCGGTGCTGAGCCGCGGCGAGCGCGATTATACGCACCTTAGCACTGCTGCGCGCATTCAGTACGCCGCCGAACGCGATGGCACGCCTAATCAGGCGTTGGCAGCCTTAACCGCAGCCGAGTTAGCGGCAGCCGTGCGCGGAAACTTCCTGTTTGTGTTGGTGCGGCAGGCTGCACGCCGCCCTGCGTGGGAAATGCCCGCTGCCGCGCAGCAGTGGCGCGCCCTGCGCTTGGCGGAAGGCGATCAGGTGTGTTTGCCCGTCTTCAGCGCGCTGCCCAAGGCGGTTGCCTTCATGCAGGCAGCTGTGAAAGCAAACACCTTCATCGGCGTGAACAAGATTGCCAAGTTTCCCAAGCACGCTGTTCAGGCATGGCAAACTGCCTTTCTGCTGAACCCAACCTTTGGCGATCTGCACGAGTCAGGGCGCTTTCAGGCAGAAGGTGCGCCGCTGATCCTTGATCCGCACACTGCCATCACGGGTGAAGAATAATCACCCAAAGGCAGCCTAGCTGTTGACAGCCTTGCAGATTATGCTATTATTGAAAGTGTATTCCCGCGCAGCATTCTGCCCAAAACGGTCTTTAGCAAAACCACACAGGTAAACATGGTACGGCTGCACGGCTGATCTCTCACCTCTATTGGCTGATGTAATACCAACGGCGCCCTCTAAAGCGCCCCTTCAGAAGGTTTAACCGACAAACGGCCCCGGAGACACACACATTTATGGATATTGCAGAACTCGAACAGCAAACGTTGGACTCGCTCCGCACGTTGGCGCGGGATGCTAACATCGCAGGCTACAGCCGCCTAAAAAAACCCGATCTTATTTTACGCTTGCTGCGCGATAAAGCAGAGAAGCAAGGGCATGAACTGCGCGGCGGCGTGCTAGAAATTATTGATGAAGGTATTGGTTTTCTGCGCTCTGAACATTATTTGCCCGGCCCTGAGGATATTTATGTGAGTCAGGCGCAAATTCGGCGCTTTGGCTTACGCACGGGTGATATGGTCGTTGGGCAAGTGCGCCCGCCCAAGGATACCGAGCGCTATTTCGGCTTGCTGCGGGTGGAAGCCGTGAACGGGCTAGACCCTGAAGTTTCACGCGGGCGCGCCTCTTTCGAGAACCTGACGCCGATCTTCCCCAATGTACGCTTCAACCTTGAAACCAATCCGCGTATTCTCTCCACCCGTCTGCTGAATCTGATCGCGCCGATTGGCAAAGGGCAGCGCGGCTTGATTGTCTCGCCACCCAAAGCAGGGAAGACGACCGTCCTCAAAGAGATCGCCAATGCCATCAGCCGCAACTATCCCGATGTACATCTGATGATTGTGTTGATCGGTGAGCGCCCTGAGGAAGTGACGGATATTGATCGCTCAGTCGAGGCGGAAGTGATCAGCTCTACCTTTGATGATCCGGTGACGCATCATGTCCGCGTAGCGGAAATGGCGCTGGAGCGCGCTAAACGCTTAGTCGAGATCAAGCGTCATGTGGTCATTCTGCTGGATAGCATCACGCGCCTGACACGTGCCTATAACCTGACTGTGCCGCCGTCTGGGCGCACGCTGACTGGCGGTCTCGACCCATCCGCGCTGTACCCGCCTAAGCATTTCTTTGGCGCAGCGCGTAACGTCGAAGAAGGCGGCTCGCTAACCATTGTGGCAACCTGCCTTGTGGATACCGGCAGCCGTATGGATGACGTGATTTACGAGGAATTCAAAGGCACGGGCAACATGGAGTTAACGCTCAGCCGCCGCCTGCAAGAGCGCCGCATTTTCCCCGCCTTTGACATTGAGAAATCCTCCACACGCCGCGAGGAACTGCTGCTCGGTCCGGATGTGCTGGCACGGGTCTGGACAATGCGCCGTATGGTTGGGCAAATGATGGCTGATCCGCCTAACGGTGCAGGCATGGGCTTAATTGGCGCCACGGAGGCAGTCGTGAACCGCATCCGTATGACGGAGACCAACGAAGAATTTCTGGATACGCTTGAGAAGGGCTGATCGGAATCCCGTCTACTCTCATGCCTCTCGGTAAGCACATGAGAGGGGATGGGCTACCCCTATCTCTAGCCCTTTCCCGTGTGCGGGGAAAGGAAATCCAAGGTGATCTCCAAAGTTCCACTCTGCCTGTGGGGCGGGATTTTAGGGTGGGGAAAAGCCTACTGTCGCCCCTCAGGGGCAAGCGCGTGAGAGGGGTACTGAGTCTAATCATGGCGGGTGAGCAGCACCGTGAACAGGCTTACCACGCCGACGATCTCATCGGTGGTGAAAGGCTTGACCAAATAGGCATCGACGTGGAGTGCCTTTGCCGCCTTGCCGTGCGCTTCAGTTGCCGAAATAACGATCACTGGAATCTCGCCCAAGCGCGGATCAGCATCCAGCCATGCCGCTACTTCCCAGCCGGTGACATGCGGCATATTCAGGTCGAGCAGGATAATATCCGGCAACACACCTTTATCACGCATTTCGGTCAGGGTTTGGATGGCGATGCGCCCATCGCGGCAGTGGGTAACCTCAAAGCCTTCTTCTTGCAGCACAAGCCGCAAGATGTTTGCTAAAGCGCGGTCATCTTCCGCGATCAACAGGCGTAATTTTCGCATAGTCCGATCACCTTTACGCTAGGGAATAACACGGCACTGGAGCATCTCGTTAATCTTGCTCAGCAGGCGCCGCAGTTCCGCCTCTAAATCCTCGCCAATATCTTCAATGGTCACGGCGTCGCGCAGCAGGTCGCGTGCTTCGCGCAGCGATTCCTGCCCCTGCCGCAGCTTTGCCAAGCCATCGCGCACATCGGTGCGTGCTTCGCGCAGTGCCGCGCTGGAAAAGCCGATTTCCCAACCAAAGGCAGCCGCCGCCTTGCCCAACGCCGCACGGAATTGATCAAGGCTGCTGTAGTGCCGCCGTGCGCCCTGCTGCAACCACTCTTGAATGCCTTTACTTAACGTTGGTTCAACGGCAAAATCAAGCTGGTTGACATCTTTATAACGGCTTTCGACGCCTGACTGATCAGCCGGCTGTGCCACCAGTGTGCCTTTCTGTGGCGAAAGTCCGGTGAAGATCGGATAGAGAATGCCCACGCACAGGTTATGCAAGTCGTTGATGATCTGTTGGGCAAGGGCTTGCCCGCCATTTTCGATCAAGCGTGAACTGTTCCAATCAATCACCTTCAGGTGCCGCCCATCCCAATAGACATGCTCCAACTTGTGATCAAGATAGATGATCTTTTGGCGGTGCGCGTGCGCCAACACTTCGGCAAACTGATAGGCAAGATCAATACCTTCTTCGGTGGGCAAACGCCAGCGTGCGCCGGGTGCGTTGGGCTTCATCACATAGAGCAAGCTATCGGTGCGCGGCAAGTTTTCTAGCGTAAGGTAGGGACGCCAACCGCGCCCGGCATAGCGGAAAGCGCCTTGTCGGAAGGTCTCCACATTCAAGCCGTAGGATTCTATCTCGCCGCCGCGTGGATTCTCGTCCCGCGCCGAGATGTAGCCGCAGTCATAGAGGCGCACCACATTCGGCGAAACTGCCATGCGTAGCAGCAAGTCTGCCTCATTGATGAACGCCATCGCTTCCATGCGCGGCGGCGCATCGTCGTTCACCACATGCTCAAGGCGCATCACCTTGAAGGCGACTTGCCGTCCGTCCCGTTTATCGGTCGCTTCATAGACGCGGGCGTAATGTCCCGGCGCGAAGGTATCTATCGTGTTGCCAATTTGGTAGAGATCGTTTAGCAGTGCCACAGTGTCAAGTCCTTTGGGCTATTCGGGCTTTTGCAGCCAAACGCGCAGCGAATTCACTTTGACGATCATGCCGCCCGTTGAAGTGTAGAGATACAGGCTGATCGGCACATCCGGCGCGTAGGCAGCGTTGGATTGCCCTAGCAACTGCCCATCAAGGTACAGCGAGAGCGTCCGATCCGCGCCGCGAGCAATGGCTGCCTTAACGATGAGCGGGTTAACAGGTAACTGCGTCTTTTGCAAGAAGTTGCCGTTCAGGTTGATGCCAAAGTTGGCGATCTGCTCTTGGATCAGGCGTGCTTCCACTGCGGCGCGCTGCCCTTGCAAGGATTCCATGCCCGCACCAAAGACCACCTGACCGGTTGGCAGCAGGCGCGGCTCATAGCTGACCAGCTCTAGTTCAACTTCCATACGGCGCAGATAGCGCGCAGCCTCTGTGCCAAAGAGCGGTGTCAGCAATTCAGGTCCGAGGCGGACGAGTGGCGCCCGTCCGCTGGTGCGCGTCGGATTCCCGATGATCCAAGCGCCTTCTTGATATGAAAACCAGTCAGAGTCCCATGTGCGGCGGGCGGCATCCAGCGCCAAAAGCGACGCCAGCACATCATACTCGCCGCTGCTGGCATCGGGCGGCAAAGTTGGCAGCGCGATAGACGGGTTAGTCGGTTCGGGTGAGGCACCGGCGCTCAAGGTTGGGATCACGGTTGGCGTCAGGGCGGCTGCCAGCGTTGACGGCGAGAGCAGTTCGCCCGTTGGGATCGGTGTTGGCGTCGGCACAGAAGACTCAGGCGTGAAGGTATGGCTGGGCGTGAGCGTTGGCACTGTCGGCGTTACGGTTGGCGGCACCACGCTAGGCAGATCAACAGTGGGCGGCTGCCCAATTGGCGCGCCCAAGCCAGCCGGTGTGGCGCTTGGCGTAGGCGGTGTATCGCTGCCCACGCCACCACCGAACAGCATCAGCAAGGCAGCGATGACTGCCACCACACCAAAGGCGCCGATCATTAACAGCGGAACGGTATCGCGGCGTGTGCGGCGCTCAGTGCGGCGCTCTAACTGTGCCACATCTGCCTCTGGCGCACTGATCACCTCTGGCTGGAGCGGCTCAGGGGTTGGCACAGCAGCGCTAGTGGCTGTGCTGCGGCGCGGTGCGGGCATTGGCGCGGCATCCGATAGCGCGTCAAGGTCAGGCGCAGTGGCTGGCTCATAGTCGGTGAAGCGCGCTTGATAACGTGGTAAGTCAGGCTCAGGCTCAGGCATTCGCTGCACAAGGTTGCGCCAATGCCGCAGAATAGGCAAAGCAGGCTGCCGATCAATAAAGAGCGAAGCGAAATGTCCTTCAAACAGGCGCAGCTTCTCATCTTTGCTCAGGCTTGGGTCGGTATACAGATCGCGCACGGCAAGGTAGGTATCGCGCCATTGGCGCAGTTGGGCGGTGTAGGGCTCGCCTAAATCACGCCGTGTGATGTCTACGAATTTTTGGTGTGCTTCAGCGATCTCAGGCTTAGGATCATCAGAGGGTGCCAGCGCTTCTTCCTCGATCAGGCGGCGCCCTTGCGCCAGATATTCGGCGGCGTCTGCTAATTCTTGCAGCCAGCCCTTGAAGCCATCCAACGGCTTGCTAAGGGCAATTTCAGCGCCAACGGCACGCTCTAGCGCGGAGTCAAGCTGGCTGCGTGCGGCGCGAAAATCGCCATCGTGCCAGCGGCGTAAGGCATCCTCTAGGGCGCGAATTGCCTGATCGGCGCTCTCCAACTGTGTGGCAGCCAGCGGCGCACGCACCGCTTGGCGCGTCTCTGCGATGGCGGCAACACTATGCATCTCGTTCAGGGCGCGCACAGCTTCCAACACCAATTGGCGGCGCGTGATGGCAGTCTCTAAGGTTTGGAAGGCCGGATGGTTGCGCGCATTGGGCAGCGCTTTGGCGGCGGCTTCTTTCCAAGTGTTGGCATCCTCAAAGTGTTCGCGCTGCAAGGCGAGAATGCCACGCAGCACATAGTCGAAGAACAGCACACGCACAGCGGCAGCGCTGGAATCGCGCAGCGGCTCCACGACGCCTTTCACCATCGCCTTTAGGTAGATTTGCATGTTGGGCATCTGTGTGGCGAAGGTTTGGCGGGCGGCTTCTTCTTCGGGCAGAAAGAGCGCGCTCACGCGGCGGAGTGCAGCTTCCGTCTGCGGTGTGGAGGTTGCGCCGTCGCGCTCCAGCCAGGTGTCCAGCGCTTCGCTCAGGCTGATCAGGCGGCGGGCAGCCAGCTTTTCGGCGTCGGTCAGGGCGTAATCCGCGGCGCGCTTGCCACTATGCAGCGACTCAGCCGTGCGTCCGCGATCCCAACCTTCCCAGCCTTCGGCAAGCGCCTTACCAAAGGGCGCGTTTGGGCTAAGGAACTCCACACGCGGTGCGTCTTCCATGCGGCGGGCATATTCATCAAACCAGTAGGCAGTATTTGGGCTAAGCGAACGCACTGCCGCCGCAGCAGTCTTGCAATTCTCTAGGGCAGGGCGTTTGCCGCCCAACGCAATCGAATCAGCAACGCGCAGCCATGCCGCATTCGCCGCTTCCAAGTCGCGCAGGATGCCCTGAAAGCGTGGGTCGGTCACTTCGGCGGCATAGGCAGCAAGGCGCTGTGCGGCGTGACCTAAAAAGTCGGTGATGTCGCTGCCGTCGGTGGCAGGCGCATAGGCGCGCAGGGCTTCAAGGTCGGCATGGAAGGCGTTTAGCAGATCGTTCAGCGGCGCAAAGGCGGTGCTGGTTGGGTCTATAGCGTGGGCGTGCCATAGCGCACTGCCCGCACGGGAAGGGTCGCTGAGCGCGTTTTGGGCGGCAACTTCCAGCAGATCAAGGATGGCATCGGCGGTGTGGGCGGCGCGGCGTGCTGTTTCTAGGGCGCTCTCCATACCGCGCAAATCTTCCGCAAGCGTGGCTAAGCCATCTGCAGCGCGCTGATAGTGGCGCAGTAAATTTTGCAAGCCCGCGGCGGGCGTTTCTTCAAGGCAGGCTGTAATTTGGCGCAGCACATTTAGGCTGCGGCTGGCGCTTGGTGCATTACCCAGCAAATCGGCAAGGCGGGCAAGGTGTGGGCGCAGCAGCACAACAGAGGGCAGCCGTGCGCTGAGCCGCTCTGCTAACAATAATTGGGCATGACGAGCATCATCACGCGGATCGGGCGTGATCAGCAAGGCACGCGCTGCTGCCTGCGGATCATCGCGCAACAGGGCATCTAGGGCGGGCGAAAAGCCTTCAGGCTGAAGCGGTGGCGTAGCGCGTCCGAGCAGTTCGCAGGCATCTTGCAGGAAGTGCAGCGTTGGGTGCAGTTCTTCGCTGCTGCGCGTCAGCAGATCGTCAATCAGATCGGCGGCACGGGTCAGGTTGCCGCTTTCAAGGTAAATCCGCACAGCGTCTAGGTCAGCTTGCAGCGAGAGCTTGCTCAGGCGGCGCTCAATCTCTGCCTCTAGCTCGCGGGCGGGCGGATAGCCAACGTCGGCGCGGCGCGCCTCAGAGAGCCATGTTAGCAGTTCTTCAAGCTGGCTCTGGCTGCTGACGCTGGGCAGACGGGCGCGCACCCGCTCGATGAGCGCCTCGCGCTGTTTTTGGAGTGGGCGGCGCACCTCTGCCAGATCGCGGCGCAAATCGGCAATATCGGCGTAACGCGCTGCGGGATCAGTGTTCACAGCACGGCTGATGATCGCCTTTAGGCGTGCGGGCGTGCTTTCGGGCAGATCGTTGACTGTTTCAGGGTGATTCGTGTCAAGGCGGCGCCCGCCACTGAGCAGGAAATAAAGAAGTTGCCCCACTTGGGCAATATCGCTGTGGCGCGTGATGTGGCTGTGTGCGTGGTCAGACTCCAGAAAGACGGCGTTGCCCCAATCAATCATCTTGAGCAGATACGCCTCACGATCCCAAAAGAGGTGCTTGGCATCCACATCGTTATAGACGATACGCTTATCGTGTGCCGCCTGCAACAGATCAAGCAAGCCTTCAAGGATGATCAGCATTTCAAGGTCGGGCAGGCGTTCGCCCTGCGCGGCAAGGGCGAGTGTCAACGCCTCGACGGTCTCGCCCGTCGCCATCTCAATGACGATGTATTGATGCGTTTGCCCGCCCACGCGAAAAGTGCCGCTGTGCAGCAGTTCGCACAGCACGGGATGCCCACTGAGCAGCTCTAAGGCGCGCTTCTCGTTGAGGATGCTCAGCTCTTGCCCGGCGCGGATAGGCGGCGCATCTTGCAGGGCAGGGCGCTTGATCACGCACGGGCGATCATTGGCTTGTGTGTCGTAGGCGCGCAAGGTTTCGCCGCTGCGCCCACGTGGATAGATATGATCGTAACGGTAGCGATTATCAAATAAGCTATCGGGACGGCGCCCAGTGACAGGACGTGGCATTTACACTACGCCTCATTTCAATGCCGCGAGTCGGTGTGTTTGGCTGCCTATTGTACGCCAGAATGCTAATGTTTCAAACAAAAGGGCGGGCAGGCGAGCAGCAGCTTGGTGGCGCTAGTGGATTATGCCCACTAACTGCACCTTGACGATACACGGCGTATCAGCTACCATATAGGTAGAAGGGGCGCGTAGCTCAGCTGGGAGAGCGCTACAATCGCACTGTAGAGGTCGGGGGTTCGAATCCCCCCGCGTCCACATATTTATCATCTTTGAAAGAACCACAGCGGACGTGCCTTAGCATGTCCATTTTGTTCCCTTTTCTAGCCCGGCGCCTGTAGCTGATCGTCGTAGCGGTCGTAGAAAGCAGGCGCTTCGGCTGTCTCCAGCAAAGTGAGCGCTTGTCGCAAAATCTCCCGTTGCAGGGTTGGCTCATTGGGCTTGCCAAGCGTCTGCCCGCGTGGGAAACCCGTGAACAGCGCACGCGGCAGCGCAATGCGCTTTGCACTCGCCCGCAGGGTTAGCACCGTCACCGTTGGGATGCCAATCCCCTCAATTTCGCGTGCCAACAGGCTGATGGACTGATGGCAGATCGGGCAGACCGGCGCCAGCAGCACAGCATCAACGTTGTTGGCGCGCAGATGATCCAGCACTGGCGGCACAAGGTTCTCAAAGAGTTCATCCCACAGCGGCATATACCCATGCGTGCTGATCAGCGTTGGATGGACGCCGCCCAACGTGCCTTCGGCTTGTAATGCCTGCAAATTCCGTATGGGATTGACAGTGTTCATATCTTGCTTTGGCACAGTATGATCATAGTGATCGTGTGCTAAACTCAGCCGTTCGTAAGGCGTTTCGGCTGGCACAAGGCGCAGCGAAGTATCGCCCAGCGGGTGGGCAGCATCAAAGCGCGCCTGCTCACCTTCGACATAAATGCCCGCGCTGGTGATGGCGGCGATTGTCGCTTCGCGCAGCGGCTTGTGCAGGCGCACAAAGGGCGGCGGTGAATCCACCTGCAAATAGGGATAAGTCGCAAAGGCGCTTTTCCAATCGGCGGCATTTAGGTAGGTGTTCACTTGCGGATCATGCTGCCAGGCGCGCAGTAACTCGGCAGCCTCTGCGGGTAAAGGTGTGGCTTGGCTCATCAGGTGTCCTTTCACAAGCAATCGTGTGCATTCAAAGCACGCTACTCATTTAGAAGATGCCTGTGAGCGAAATATTTCTTGTCGCACAGCAAAGACTAATCAGGGCGTGCCACGATTAACCGCCGAACGCAGCCCTTCTGACACAGCCGCAAGGTTGCTCAGCGCGATGACCAGCAGCACCAACCACGCCGCCGCCAACAACCATGTTTGGGCAGCCTGCCAGCGCGCTGGACGCGGCGTGGGCTGCTCTGGTAGCAGCGCAACGATCAGCACCATGATCAGCGTCAGCGAGACAATTGGTGTGATCACCGCAAAATCCACCATATGGTGCGCGCCAAAGCCAACCAGTGCCGCAAGGCTGCCGGCACGGATCATTTTCTCTGTGCCAAGTGCCTGCCGCCAGCCGATCAGCGCTACCCGCGCCGTGATGAAAGTCGTAGCGCTCAGCGCCAGCAATCCAACCAAGCCGAGTTCAGCCGCGATGTGCAGCAGCGCATTATGCGCGTGAATATGCAGCAGCACAAAGCCCGGACGCTCCGCCAGCGGCTGATAATATTTGGTGGTGAACAAACCGTTGCCGACCAGTGGCTGTGCTTTGAAATACTCAGCTGCCTGACTGAATATCTCTAGGCGCGGTTCGTTGGTGCGCGTTGTGACGAGCAGCGCACCCGTCACCACTAACAGCGGCACTAAGGCTACCACCGCCCACACCGCCCGAATCCGCTGACCGTAAGCAATCCATACGCCAACACTTGCTGCCGCCAACATGCCCAGCCACGCGCCGCGGCTGCCCGTGAAATAGACGGCAGCGCCCAATGCCAACACATAGCCGCCGAACGCGATGCGCCCAATGCCGCTTGCCAAGCGCGGCGGCGGCGCCAGAAAACGCGCCACTGCTAGCGGCAGCACCAAGACCAGAAAGGCAGAGAGGATGTTCGGATTTTCGAGGCTGCCAGCAATCCGATCCACCTGCCCAACCTGGCGCAACGCCGTGATCAAAGGCGGAATGGCGCTCACCAAGAGCGCATCAGCAGCCCGTAGTCGCCCTGTGCCGTAGCTTACAATGTTATGCAGGGTATACCACAAAGCGGCATACAGTGCGGCAAACCACAAGCCATATCCACTCCGCGCAAGCTGTTCAAGGTTGCCAAGCGTGGCAACCAGCAGCGCGCCCAACCACAGCGGCATTACCGAGTCTAAGGCGGTGCGCTCCCACGCCTTGCCTTGCGCGGCACGCCAAAGCTGCCAAACACCAACAGCAATCACCACCAGCCACAAGCTGCGCGGTGCGATTGTCATGCTCATCACGCCGCGCCATGCCGCCCCTTCAAGGCTCATATATGCCAAGATCAGCATCAGGGCAGCCGTCGGCAGTTCTTCTAGCCATTTTCGCATTGGTTTCATCAGCCCGTTGTTTTCATGCCCGCAGCAATGCCGTTGATGGTTGCCAACACAGCCTCCAAAAGCGCGCCGCGCTGCGGATCATCGGCAGGCAAGCGGCGCAGTTCGCGCAGCAGCGCCACTTGAATAAAATTAAGCGGATCAACGTAGGGATTGCGGCGCGCGATCGAGCGTTGCAACACGGGCGAATTTGCCAAGAGTTCGGGCTGATCGGTGATGCGGCAGATCAAACGGCAAGCGCGGGCATGTTCTTCTTGAATGCGGCTGAAGACGCTCTGCCGTAAAGTGGCATCTTCCACCAAATCGGCATAGAGCGCCGCAATGCCCATATCTGCCTTAGCAAGGTCAAGCTGCACATTGGCGATCAGCGCACGGAAGAAGCGCCAGCCGTCGTACATCTCGCGCAGTAGGGACTCGTCGCCCTGCTCGGCAAACACTTCCAGCGCGTAGCCCACGCCGTACCAACTTGGAATGATGGCGCGGCACTGCATCCACGAAAAGACCCATGGGATAGCACGCAAGCCCTCAAAGCCGCCGCCGCGCCGCTTGGCAGGGCGTGAGCTGATCGGCAAGGTTGCCAATTCGTCAATGGGTGTTGCCTGTTGCCAGTAATCTAGGAAGCCGTGCGTCTCGTAGACCAAGGCGCGGTATGCCTTCTCGCCCTCCGCCGCGAGAGTCTCCATCGCAGCGCGCCATGCCTCACGCGGCGGCGGACGGCGCGGCGCGATGAACGCGATCAGGACGGCGTTCAGCACTTGGTGCAAATGCCGCCGCGCAATGGCAGGGTTGCTGTAGCGGTAGGCGATCACCTCGCCCTGCTCGGTGATTTTGATGCGCCCATGCAGCGATCCCGGCGGCGCGGAAAGGATGGCGCTGTTGGTCGGTCCGCCGCCGCGCCCAATACTGCCACCGCGCCCATGGAAAAGCTCCAACTGCACGCCGTGTTCAGCGCAGACTGCCGCCAAGCGCTCTTGGGCGGTGTAGAGGCTCCAGTTAGAAGCAAGGTAGCCGCCATCTTTATTGCTATCCGAATAGCCAAGCATAATCTGCTGGCGCATTCCGCGTGCGGCAAGGTGCTTCTTATAGGCGGCGTTCTGGAAAAGTTCCGCCATAATGCGCGGCGCAGCCTTCAGATCGTCCACCGTCTCGAAAAGCGGCACAAGGTCTAGGCTGTTTTGCACACCTACCTCACTGGCAAAGAGCAGCATTCCTAGCACATCGCTGGCGTGCTGAGTCATGCTGGCAATGACAGTATCTATGCTCTCTTTGCCATAGCGCCGATGTGCCTTTGCGATCATGCGCCATGTGGCGATCACCTGCTCAGTGACGGTTGAGAAGCGCGGTTCGTTAGGGAAAAGCGGGCGCAGATTGGCGATTTCTTCGGTCAGCAACGCCTGACGGTCTGCCTCGGAGGCTGCCTCGTAATCAGCACAGATGCCATAAGTGCGGAACAACTCACCAAGCGCTGTGCTGAAGCGGCGGGCGTCTTCACGCACATCTAAAGGCGCAAGGTGCAGCCCGAACAGACGCACTTTCTGAATCAGGTGGCGCACCGCGCCATTTGCCACATGCACACCGCGATTTTCGCGCAGGCTCTTTTCGATCAAGCGCAGATCGCTGAGCAGATCGGCGGTAGTGGCGTAGTAATCGGCACTGAGGCGCGCATGGATAATATCGAGGTATTGACGATAAAGCTCGCCGGGATATTTCGGGTGTGCATCGGCATTCGGCAGCGCGGCGCGCAGCGCATCGGAAACGCTAACCAGTGCGGTGGATTGCGTTAGGTGTTCGCGCAGAAAGTCCACTTCGCGCAGATACAGATCGCGGGCAGCGGCGCGCATGGTGGCAAGCGTCTCTAAGGTGACATCCGCCGTAACGTTTGGGTTGCCGTCGCGGTCACCGCCAATCCAAGAGGCATAGCGCAATAAAGGCGGCAGCTCGTCCCAGTTTTCTTCTGGGTAGTGCATCCGTAGCGAGTCTTGCAGTTCGGCGTAGACTTGTGGCAGCAAATCGGCAAGGCTGGAAGTGAGAAAATAGACGCCAAAATCCACCTCATCGGCAACAGTGGCGCGTGCGGCGCGTGTTGGGCGCGTTTGCCAGAGTTCTTCAATTTCTTCGGCAACCGCAGCCAACACAGCGCGGCGCTCACGCGGCAGCAGCGAGGCACGGTCGTGCTGCGCCAGCCACTGGGCAATATGCCGCTGCTTGATCAGCACCTCTTTGCGCTTCGCCTCAGAAGGGTGCGCCGTCAGCACCAACCGAATGCCAATCTGTGCCAACAAAGCGCGCACTTGGGCAGTGCTGACGTTTGCTGCACGCAGATCGCGCACGGCAGCCTCGATGGACTCCTCAACCTGATCGTCACGTTCGCGCTGGCGCAGCACGCGCAGCCGCTGCTGATCTTCCGCGATGTTGATGAGCTGAAAGTAGTTGCTGAATGCCTTGATCAGCACTTGCTTGGCAGGCAGATCCAGCGCATTGATGGTGGTTTGGAGCGCATCGGTGTGCTGCGGATTTTGGGGCGTAGCACGGCGCGCACGGCTTTCGGCGCGAATGCGTTCCACGAGGGCAAGCGCTTCTTCGCCGTGCTGCTCACGGATAATTTCGCCAAGCAAGCCGCCTAATAAGCGAATATCAGCGCTTAGGGCGGCATTTAGTTCGCTGGCAGATGTCTTCTCAGGTGTGGTCATGGGTTCCCAAGCCTGCATAGTAGCCCGTGGATCGCCACTGATCCTACCACGTTCGGCGGCACTTCACTAGCCAAAGCACTGCTCTTTGGCGGATTGCCCAAAGCCTGTGCCAAGCCTTACGCTAAGCCCGCGCCAACCAACCATGCCATCGCCTGCTGAATTTGCGCCCGAATGGCAGATGGCGCTGTCCCGCCGCTGTTTGTGCGCTGCGCGGCGGCGTGCGTTGGCTCAAACAGGGTGAAGACATCTTCAGCAAAGGCACTTGATTCAGCTTGGAATGCCTCTAGGGAAAGCTCGACAATGCTCTTGTTGGTGCGCGCTGCGCTAACGACCAAGCGCGCCACGATCTGATGTGCCTCACTGGGCGCCGTGCCGCGTTCAATTAGGTAGGCAGTCAGATCGGGCAAAAACAAGCGATCATCGAGGGCATCCAGCATCGGGTCAACATCCACCGTCAGCAGTTCAACTGCCTCTTGCGCGCTGCTGATCAAGGCTCGGAGCGTATCAGCAGCCGTGATCAGCATGTGGCTGAGCGCGCTGCGCTCCACGCTGCCCAACGTGCCAAGCGCGGCGAATAACTCTGCGTGCAGACGGAACGCCCGCATTCGCGGCGCAAAGCTATCATCGGTGCTGAAAAAGCCAAGAGCGGTATACAGATGTAGATCGTCGGCAAGGCGGCTTAAATGCGCACCGATCAGCGCCGCGGCAAATAGAAATTCGGCGGCGAAATCTGTATCGGTCACGGCATCTAGGCTGTTGGGTGAAGGTTCGCCCAAGTCGAGGTCAGCGGCAAGCGCACGTCGATCAAAGGTAAGGCGCGTGCCTGCCAGCGTATCGCTGCCCAGCGGCATGATGGCAGTATGGGCGATGGTTGAGGCAAGCCGATCCTGATCGCGTGCCAGCATCCAGAAGAAGCTGAGCAGCCAATGGCTGCACGAGAGAATTGCCATAGGCGTGTGGTGGATATAGCCGGGCATTAAGGCACTTATGTGGCGCTCTGCCTGCTCAATGAGCGCCTTTTGCAAAGCGGCAAGGTTTGCGCTGAGCGTGTTAAGTTCCTCAAGCAGCCACAGCCGCAAGTCAGTTAGCAAGCGCTCATCGGCGGTGCGTGCTTCGGCAAGTTCGGCGGCAAGCAGCGGCTCACGTTTGAGCAAAAAAGCGTCAAGGACGGCAAAGGCATCTTCGGCATCATCAAACTCGCCGTTGGTATAGGCTGACTGAGCGCTTTGCAAGGCGTTCAGCAAACTGTCGCGCTCAAAGTCCGTGAAGTAGGCAGCGTTGGTGAGGGCGTCAAGCAGGGCGCGTGCCGCACGTAAATCGGCGGGCAGCAGGCGCAGCGTACTGCGGGCGTGATCAGCTATCGGTTGGCTTGGATCGGTAGGCATAAGCGCGCTCCGTATGCGTGACGGCGAATGTCATGCTCACCTATCTTACCGAGAAAGCGCAAAACGTGCTGAAAGTGCGCTTTGAATGCGCGTCTTTAGCCGCTGCGCTGCCGCTGAATGGCGCGGTTGTGCAATTGCAGCATCTCTTCCAGCACGATTTGCCGATTTTGCCGATGCACACGCGCCCAAGGTTCACCCACTGAAAATAAATAGTGTGTGCCGAGCATGACGCGCACCTGATCGCTGTTGAACTGCAACTCGTAGAGCAATTCGAGCATTGGCACAAGGCTGACCAACGGATCGCGGTGACCAAGAAAGACTTCCACCAAGTCCCAGCGGCGCGGCATAGGCAAATCGCGGAGGGTGCCCATCGCCGCGAAGGTGCGCGCTGTCACACTCCGCAAGGTACTGCGGTAGATGCGATCATGCTCAGCGCGCACGGCAGGGCTGGCGCCCTCAGTCAGCGTCTCCAGCACACGCGGCGAAACGAGGCGCTCAATTGGTTCTAAGGCGCCAATGCGCCCTACCAGCCCGATGCCTAAACCAAGCGCCGTATAAAAGGCACGCCCAAGATCATCGCGCAGCAGCAGAGCAGGCGCTAGAGCAGTGCGCGTCAGCTCGCCTAAGCGCCACTTGGAATCATCGGCGAAAAAGAGTGCCGCGCCGCTCATGGAATGCCCAATCAGGTGGACTGCCTTCAAACGCGGATCGCCGACAGCGCGCCGCACATTGAGCAAACTTAACCAACCTTCCACCACACGCATCACGGCAAGTGGGCTGCATTCTTCGTATTCCGGTGTGCGGTCGGCAAAGGGTGTGCTGCCAAAGCCGTTCACATCCACGGCCAGGCTGACCAAACGCCGATTCTGGTTGATGAGCGCGCAGGGCATATCTTCCCAAATGGCGTGGCTGCCCGTCCAGCCATGCATAAAAACCGCGTACCCTTCGGCACTGTCAATCATGGTTGGCAGCAGTTCGTCGGGCGTGGCGTCTTCATCACCCCAATACATGCGCCAGCCAAAATCCTGCAAATCTGCTTTCACCAACAGCCGATTGACCTCGCTAATGGGCAGCAGGTTGCGGTTTGCCAGATCGCGCAGGCTGTAACGCGCCATTTGCGTGCGCGGCGTTAACCCCTCGCCGCGATCACGGTAGCCACTCAGCCAACGCAGCCCTTCGGGTGTGCTGATCATGCTCTGAACTCCTCAGTCAGTGCCTCACCCTTTTCATTATATGCCCGATATGGCTCGTGATCGGAATCCTCACTCGGCAGCGAGAGCATAGCACAGGCTTGCGCCAACATCGGGCGGTCTTTCGGATCGCTGATCAGCAGCAGCTTATCGCGTGCAGCAAGCGTAGTGCTGCCACTTGGCACAAAGGTTTGCCCATCGCGGGCAATCAGCACCACCAAAACGCCCGGCGGCAAGCCCACATCCAGCAATTGGCGACCATTGGCGGCGGAATCGGGCGGCAGCACAATCTCGACTGTTGCATCTTTCAGCGGAATTTCGGGCGATGGGCTGCGGCGCGGCTGTGGTGCTTCCACACCCAGCCAGCGCGCAATCGGGATAATCGTCGGTCCTTGCAGCAGCACCGATGCCAACACCGCGAAGAAGACGAGGTTAAAGAGCGTATCGGCTTTGGGCAGCCCTGCCAGCAGCGGAAAGGTCGCCAAAATGATCGGTGCAGCACCGCGCAACCCAACCCAACCGATCATCAGCCGTTCGCGCAGCGTGAAGCGCGAGAACAAGAGCGACACCAACGCACTGAATGGACGCGCAACCAGCATCAGGAACAACGCCACAATCAGCCCCATACCGATCATCGGCAGCAGCCGTGAAGGAAAGACCAATAAGCCGAGCGAAAGGAACATGGTGATCTGCATCAGCCATGCCAAGCCGTCGTGAAAGCGCGTCAGGCTTTTCTTGTGGATAAAATCGCGGTTGCCGAGCAACAAGCCCGCAATGTAAACCGCTAAGAAGCCGCTGCCACCCAAAATAGCAATTGCACCGTAGGCAAGCATTGCCATCGCTAAAGTCAGGACGGGATACAAGCCATCATATTCAAGGCGCAGACGGTTGAGCAGCCACAAGCCAAGCTGTCCGATCAGCACGCCACCTAGCACACCGATCACCATTTGTTGGGCGAAGAAAACAACAAGCATCGTAATAGGCTGATCAGGCTGCCCAACTAGGCTGGTAAAGGCGATGGTGAGGAAAACTGCCATCGGATCGTTGCTGCCTGCTTCCAGTTCCAGCAGTGGCTCTAGCCTGCCGCGTAGATGCACCCCGCGCCCGCGCAGCACGGCAAAGACCGCCGCCGCGTCGGTTGAGGAAAGGATCGCGCCGAGCAACAAGCCCTCTAGCAAGCCGAAATTCAAAAAGGCATGGGCAAATAAGCCCATTAGCACAGCCGTGATGCCCACACCAAGCGTTGCCAGCGATAAACCGCTCCGCAGCGTTGGCTTGACGACGTTCCAATCCGTATCCAAGCCGCCAGCAAACAAGATCAGTGAGAGCGCCACAACGCCAATTGCCTGCGCCAGCGCCGTATCGTCAAAGGCGATACCACCAATGCCTTCACTGCCTGCCAACATGCCCACCAACAGAAAGAGCAGCAGAGATGGCACGCCTAACCAGCCGGCTGCCTTGCTGGCAAAAATGCTCAGCAATAACAGTGCTGCCACCACAATCAGGATCGCTTCAAACGCCATGTCACCTCCTGTTGCCTAAAGTTCTTTAATTGTACGCAAAGCCGCACCTATCGCGCAGTTTTTGCCGACTGGCTATACTTACGCTACTTCAGCAGCTTACCCAGAAAGCTATAAGAGACATGCCAGAGATTGCTTTTGATCGCTACTATCGCTATGATGACCTCACACGCCTGCTGCACGCCTATGCTGTGGAATTCCCTCAGTTGGTGCAAGTGCAGAGCCTTGGTAAAAGTTACGAGGGGCGTGAGATTTGGCTGGCAACCCTCACCAACGCTGCCACTGGTGCAGCCGAAGATAAGCCCGCGCTGTGGGTAGATGGCAATATTCACGCCAGCGAAGTTTCGCCTTCTTCCGCCTGCTTGTATCTCATCCATAAACTGACCAGCGCCTATGGCTCCGATGCAGACATCACCCGCGCCCTTGATACGCGCACCTTCTACATTTGCCCGCGCCTGAACCCAGATGGCGCAGAGCTTGCCCTTGCCGATCAGCCTAAGATCATTCGCTCTAGCACGCGCCCTTATCCTTATGATGAGGAAGGCTTGGAAGGCTTGACCGAACAGGATATTGATGGCGACGGGCGAATGCTCCAAATGCGGATTCCTGACCCGAACGGGCAGTGGAAAGCACATCCCACTGAGCCGCGCCTGATGATCCGCCGCGACCCAACCGAGATCGGCGGCACGTACTATCGCATCCTACCTGAAGGCTTGCTCAAAAACTACGACGGCGTGACGCTCACCGCTATGCGGCACAAGGAAGGACTCGACCTCAACCGCAACTATCCCGCCCATTGGCGGCAAGAAGGCGAACAGGTGGGCGCAGGTGAGTATCCAACCAGTGAGCCAGAAGTGCGCGCTGCCGTTGCCTTCATCGTGGCGCACCCAAACATCACCGGTGCGATTGCCTTCCACACTTGGAGCGGCGTTCTGCTGCGCCCGTCTGGTGTGGCAGCTGATGATACCCTACCGCCCGAAGACGTTTGGACATTTGAACACATCGGCAAAAAAGGCACCGCCCTCACTGGCTATCCCGCCATTTCCAACTTCCACGACTTCAAGTATCACCCCAAAGAAGTCATCACCGGCACCTTTGACGACTGGGCATACGATCATCTCGGCTTGTATGCTTGGACTGTGGAGATTTGGAGTCCGCAGCGGCAGGCAGGCATCACCGAATACAAGTTCATTGATTGGTACCGCGAACATCCGCTAGACGATGCCCTCACCATGCTTAAGTGGAGCGATGAAAAGCTGGACGGCAAAGGCTACATTGATTGGTACACCGTTGAGCATCCGCAGCTTGGCAAGGTCGAGTTAGGCGGCTGGAACATGCAGTATGCCTGGCGCAATCCGCCACCGCAATACCTTGAGCGCGAAATCGCACCCTTTGCCGAGTGGCTGACCTGGCACGCGCTGATCTCGCCGCGCTTAGAGCTGCACAGCACACAGGTTACGCCATTGGGTGATCAGCATTACCTTGTGCGTTTGGTGGTGCAGAACACGGGCTGGCTGCCTACTTACGTCTCCAAAAAGGCGTTGGAACGCAAAGTGACACGCGGCGTGATCTGTGAAGTGACTTTGCCCGAAGGTGCTACCCTAATTAGCGGCAAAGAGCGCCACGACTTCGGTCAGTTGGAAGGGCGCGCTTATGCTGGCACGTCCGCCACACCATGGGCAGTTTGGCGCTTTGCCGGCACGCCCGACCGCCTAAAAGCGGAATGGGTGATCCATGCGCCGAAGGGCGGCACGCTAGGGCTGGTGGCGCGCCAAGATCGGGCAGGCGTCGTGCGCACCGAAGTAACGCTTGGCTAAACGCAGTGTGGGACGGCATAATCACCGTCCCGAACGCTTTCTCACTCCGCCTTGAGCAGCACCAAGCGCACGTCACGCGGATTGCCAGACGTGCCGCTGATCAAAAGCAGATCGTAGCGCGTTCCGACCACAATCTCCGCCTCTGTCAGCTCCGCCAAGGGCGTGCCATCGGTGGCGCTACGTGCCGTAAAGGTGTAAGTGTTGGCGCGCAGCGTCACAATGCTGGAGATGCTGCCGTACTCCAAACGCGCAAAGTACTGCGCGGCACGTGGCGTTGGCGTCGGGCGATCTCCAAAAAGTGCGCCGGCGGGCGCGCTGAGCGGCGACTCAACCGAGATCGGTTCAGTCTCGGGTGCGGCATGGATGACGCGCAGCACGGCATTGCTGGCGGTTGGGCGTGTGCGCTCTAGGGATTGCAAAAGCTGCCAGTTGCCTTCACTGCCCAAAAAGACAATGACAAGGTTGCCGTTCGGCGCGAATTGTAAGGTCTGCTCCACCAACACCTGATCAGTACCGCTGCGCTGCAAACGGATCGGGCGTATAGTGCTATCAATAGCTAAGGCAGCCGTGCTGCTTTGGTATACCACGTCCCTAAAAAGCGTCACATCACCGATGATCAAATCTATATTGATCGGCGCGGCGGCGGCATTGATCAGGCGTACATTCAGCGGGCTGCCGAGGGTAGGCGTTGGTAAGGCAGCAAAAAGCGAACGAACGTCCGTGCCGATGACCAGCGGCGGCGTGTTCAGGCTGCTCAACACAATGTAGAGATAGCTCCAGCCTTCTTGCAAGGTGAGGGTGGCTGTTTCAACGGTGCGTGCGCCTTCTGCCTCAGTGGTGTTGAAGGCAAGGTTATGCTGCCCTGCGTTTAGGCTGATCGGTGCGCTCAGGGCAGCGTAGGGAATCGGTGCGCTGAGCGGTGTGGTTGGGTTCAGCGCCTGGATAGCCGTTTCTTGACGGGCAAGGTTCAAAACGCTCAGTGAGGCGCGCCCGACTTGTGGCAGCGCAAGGTTTTCAGAGAAAACTTCAGCGCGGATTTGCCGATTGTTTGAGGCTAACGGCGTGCTGTAGATAACCAGCAGCCCCTGCTGATCGCCCGACAAGGTGATGTTGCCTTCAAAGAGCGGTTGTGCATCGGCAGGGTCGGCGTGTGCCAGCACACGAATGCGATAGGCGCGTGCAGGTAGCGTCAGTGCCTCTAGCGCAACGCCAAAAGGAACACCTTCCGCCACAAGGCGCTCATCAAGATAGAGATCAGCCTTTGGCAGGCTCGGCTCAGCATTTACAACACGCAGTTTGCCCTCACGGGGCGTTGGCAAGGTCAGTATGGCAAGGCGCGGCGCGCTGAGGGTGCCGTAAATGATCAGCATGACCGAATCGCGGGAGGTGAGCGTGAGTGGTGCGGCAAGCAACTGCTGGGTATCGCGCAGGAAGCGAGCAGTGTAGCGGCGGGCGATCACCTCACGGGCAGCGGTGCTTTGTCCGCCGCTTTGCGCCGCACCAATCGGAATGTCTGCATCGAGGAAAACGCTGAGCGCTACAGCCTCAATCAGCGCGTTAACGGCAGCCACGCGCCCTTCGCCAAGCGCAGTTGCGCGCAAATCTTGCGGGTAGCGCAGGGCGCGCAGCGTTCCGCCTTCAGGGCGCAGCACATAGAGGATCGTCTCGTTAGCGCGCACACGGATCGTCTCGCGCAGCAAAACATCCGCCTGATTCACGTCAGCGCGAGCCGGCACGACGCGCAGCACATACTCACCTTCGTTGAGCGGCAGCGGCAGCGAAAAATCGCCGTAGGGCAGGCGCAGCGCAGCGGCAGAGCCTTCAAGATATACATCCAGCGGCGCAAGGTCGGGCGCGGCGTGGAAGAAGCGCACGGTGGCGCGTTCGGTTGCCTCTGGCACAGCCGTAGGCAGCGGTGCCGGCGTGGGCGTATGGGTCGGTAGCGGTGTGGGCGTGGGCGTGTGGGTCAGTGTGGCGGTCGGTGTGGCGGTGGGCTCCGGTGGCGCGCCACAGGCACTGACAGCAGCGAATAGCAGCAGCAGTAACAGCAGACGAAAGCGGCTCATAGTTGTCTCCGCAATAGATCGGGAAAGCACAGGATGCGCCCTTTTACCGAACACCAACCGATTAGGCGTCTGCATCGTCAGTGCCGAAGGTGCGCTCAATTTCAGCGATTAGGCTGTCGAGGCGCTCAATCTCATGGCGCACGGAGAACAGCAGTTGTAAAAAGGCGGCACGCACGCTGCTTGGCTTGGTGGCTTGGCAGCCCGTCACATACACCATTGATTCCATGCCGATCCACGCACCGACCTGTTCAGGCGTTGCCGCGCCCAGCAAATCTTGCTTATTGGCAACGATCAGGGTTGGCACAAGCGCATAGCCACGTGAATGTGCCAACATCACACGCGCCATGCTCCACGATTCCTGATCGGCACTGTCTACAATGATGAGATAACCCAGAATATCGCGCTGTGCAATCTCTAGCAGACGGTCGAAACGGGAGGCTTCGATTGAGGTTAGCACTTGCAGATCAAGGGTATCATCCACCACAAATTGGCGGTATTCGATGCCGTTGTCCCGATCAATGATCAGGCTTTCGGGAGTGCCGAGTGAGTGCAGAAAGGTTGTTTTGCCCGAACCTTCCGGACCTGCAATATAAACGTAGAGAGTCGTCATAAGCGCTCCGTTGGCTGTGTGCGCCGTGCCATGTGTATGGGCTTAGTTTACCACAGGTGTGAGCATGGTGCGAAACAGGGCAAAACCTGCGCTTGCCAAACGCGCCTTGAAGCGCTACACTATGCATATGCCTACTTTAGCAAGCCGTGCCGAACAACCAACACGCGCCCAATATGCCCATCTGTGTCTGATGGTGTGTATGTGCGTTATGAGTTGCCCTGTTTCGGGAAGCGCGGGAGTGTAGGCGTTCACATACGCCTGTCAAGATGCTCACAGCCGACCGAAACAGGTCGGCTTTTTTGTTATCAGCAGCATTCAGCAGAGGGAGAAAACGCACACTATCCATGGCGATCACACATACGGTCAGACTTAGCCAAGGGCTGGTTGCCCAAATTTTTGAAGACCTTGAACGCGCCTATCCCAACGAGGGCGGCGGCTTCTTGCTCGGCAGCTTCCTGCCAGAAGGCGGCGTAAGCATCACACGCATTCGCCCGATTGAAAACGTTGCCGCGCAAGAGGAACAGTATCATCGCTATGCCATGACGCCCACTGACTGGATGCGCCTTGAAGATGAGGCAGATGCGCTCGGCTTGACGTTAGTTGGCTACTACCATTCGCACCCTGATTCACCTGCCATCCCGTCCGAGTATGATCGCGTTCATGCCCTGCCCAACTTTCGCTATCTGATCACCTCTGTGCAGGGCGCAAAAGCGGTAGAATTGCGTGGCTGGCAGTTGGCAGAAGACCGTGCCGCCTTCACCGAGCTTTCGCTCACTATTCTTGAGGAATCCTAACTTTTTGAGGGAAAACCGACATGACAGACATTCTCGTTACCACTCAGTGGGCAATCGAACACCTGCACGACGCTGACAAGCGCTTTATTGAGGTGGATGTGGACACCACCCAGTACGAGACAGGGCATTTGCAAGGCGCTGTTGCCTTCAATTGGCAATCTCAGCTTCAAGACCCTATCGCACGGGACATCATCAGCAAGGAACAGCTTGAGGCGCTCTTTAGCGCGGCAGGCATCACGCCTGAGATGACCCTCATCCTCTATGGTGATAACAACAATTGGTTCGCCGCCTATGCCTTCTGGCTGTTCAAATATTACGGTCATGCCGATGTGCGCCTGATTAACGGCGGGCGCAAAAAGCTGCTGGCAGAAGGGCATCCGCTGACCGTGGTTGTGCCGACCTATGAGCATACCAACTATCAAGTGAGTGCCGTGAACGAGTCCTTCCGTGCTGACCGTGATTACGTGCGTGCGCGCTTGCGTCAGGATGGCTTCGCCCTTGTGGATGTGCGTTCGCCTGCCGAATTTGTGGGCGACATCATCGCGCCGCCCGGCATGACCGAAACTGCCCAGCGCGCCGGACACATTCCCGGCGCCAAGAATGTGCCGTGGTCAACCATTGTGGCGGAGGATGGCACCTTCAAGCCCGTTGAGGATATTCGCCGCATCTATGGCGAGCTGGGCGTGACTGAGGATAAGGATGTGGTGACCTACTGCCGCATTGGTGAGCGCTCATCCCACACCTGGTTTGCCCTGAAATATCTGCTTGGCTTCCCGAACGTCCGCAACTATGATGGTTCGTGGACGGAGTGGGGTAATTTGATCGGCGCGCCCATCGTCAAAGGCGCAGAGTAAAACGTATAAGGAGACGCTATGCCAACCATCAAAATTCCAACACCGCTGCGTGCCTACACAGGCGGCAACGCTGAGATCAGCGTCAGCGGTGAGACAGTCGGCGCGGTGCTGGCAGATTTGCTTGAACAGCACCCTGATCTGCGCCAGCACCTTTACAATGGCGAGTCGCTGCGTAATTTTGTGAATATCTTCATTGGGGAAGAAGATATTCGCTACCGCGATGGGCTCGATACACCGGTCGAGGCGACTGACAGCTTGCGGATCATCCCAAGCATTGCGGGCGGCAGCGCCCTGACGTTGATCGCGCCTGATACCGTCGAACTCTCCCATGACGAGGTGCGCCGTTACAGCCGCCATCTGATCATGCCCGAAGTCGGCATTCAGGGGCAGCGCAGACTGAAGCAAGCAAGCGTGCTGCTGATCGGCACGGGCGGCTTGGGCAGCCCTTTGGCGCTCTACCTGACCGCTGCTGGCATTGGGCGCTTGGGCTTGGTGGATTACGATGTGGTAGACGAGACGAACCTACAGCGCCAAGTTATCCACTTTGGCAGCGATGTGGGCAAGCCGAAGTTGGAAAGCGCCGCAGCTAAACTCGCAGACATCAATCCCTACATTGTGATTGAAAAGCACAACACACCGCTGACCAGCGAGAACGCCCTAGAAATCCTCCGCAACTACGATGTGATCATTGACGGTACGGATAACTTCCCAACGCGCTACTTGGTCAACGATGCCTGCGTGATCTTGGGCAAGCCGAACGTCTATGGCAGCATCTTCCGCTTTGAAGGGCAACTTAGCGTCTTTTACGCCAAGGAAGGTCCGTGCTACCGCTGCTTGTTTCCAGAGCCGCCGCCACCCGGCTTGGTGCCAAGCTGCGCCGAAGGCGGCGTCCTCGGCATTCTGCCCGGCACCATTGGCACGTTGCAAGCAACCGAAGCGATCAAGTTGATCTTGGGCATTGGGCAGCCCATGATCGGGCGCATGATGCTCTACGACGCGCTGAACATGACCTTTGACACGATCCGCCTGCGGAAGAACCCGAACTGCCCTGTTTGCAGTGAGCATCCCACCATCACCGAGCTGATTGACTATGAAGCATTTTGCGGTGTGCCTGCCCACGACCGCAGCGAGTATAAAGAGAAAAACGCCCAACACAACGTGCGTGGCATCAACGTGCATGACCTGAAAGCACGCCTAGAGGCTGGCGCCAACGTGGTGATTGTGGACGTGCGCGAACCGCACGAATGGGAGATCAGCGCCATTGAAGGCTCGCTGCGTATTCCCAAAGGGCAGGTGGTGGCGCGTGCCGCCGAAATTCCGCGTGATGTGGAAGTGGTGGTGCAGTGCAAGACGGGCATTCGCAGCCGCGACGCGATCTTGATGCTGCAAGAACTGGGCTTCACCAACTTGGTGAATCTGGTGGGCGGCATTAATGCGTGGGCGCGAGAGATTGACCATACACAGCCAATCTACTAGCTATCCTCACCTGTTCAATGGCGTTCTCAAAAGTTCTAGGCGGCGGGCGGGATATATCCTGCCCCTGCATAAGGCGATCGGGAGGCAGGCGCCGTCGTTGCAAAAATTCACCACTCCGCACAGCCGAGCAAAAATGCGCCGTCTACCCTTGTGCAGAGTGGTTAGCCATCGTGACGGGCTAAATCACTCGGGTGGGCGTCTGCGGTTTTGCTTGGGCGCTTCCTCTGCAAAGAGGATCTCGCCATCATCGCCAATGCGTGCCTTGCCTGCTTGCAGGCGCGCCCAAATTTGCCCTTCTGTTTTGCCGCGCCTTTTGGCACTGTGGCGCACTTTGCGCTGTGCTTTGGCATCACGGCTGCGCTCTAAGCGTGAATGATAAATCGTGCCATTTACATAGTCGCTCAGCCAATCCACACCAAGCGCAAAGATGAGCAGGAGTGGCACGCTTAGGCTAATGACACTAATGAGCGGCGCACTATTAAAAAGCAAAATAGCAAATAACAAACAAATGACAGTGACGGGCAACGCAACGCCAAGCCATGCACGCCGCAAGCGTCTGCCGGCGTGCATATAGGCGCGCACATTGCGAACAGGCTTGTGGTTGTCTTTAGGTCTGTTTGGAAGCATGTGCAGTAACTCCCCAAATGCACTCGGTGTATCCAAAATGCACGGGCGAACAGGCTATGGCGTGAAGCCCTAAATTTTGAGTGTTCTAACGGCTGCTTTTGCCCAGCGGCAAAAGCCCAATGCGGCATGATCGCCTAGCCTTGCGAAACAGCCGCTAACATGGACTCAGCAGCAACGCGCCCTCAGCACGCTCTCGTAGACCACACAAGCGGAGCGGCAAGCCGCGGCGCTTAGGCGCTGGCAGTGCGCCCCGTTGATCTTCACTAGGCTTCAAGATAACAAATGCTGGTCTGTGGAAATAAGGAAATCAAATGACTGTGTGTGACAAGTATCACTAACCAGGATAGACCGTTTCGCGCAGAATCGAAGGTGAAACAAGATCGCAAAAAGATCATTGCAGAGTTTCTAAGCTAAATGAGGGATATCTATGCGAAACCGAAAAATGTTTGCTGCCGTCTTGATCGGCATGGGCAGCTTGCTGCTGGGCATTGGGCTAGTGAGCGTATCGCCTACCTCAGCTGCGGCGCCATTGGCGCTGCCTGCGCAAGGTGTGGCGCAAAGCAGCACTGCCGACCATAGCAAGTTTGAGATTTTGAAAAGCCCCTTTGCCACCGGACCTGAAGTAACGGCTGCCTGCCTAACGTGCCACACCCAGGCAGCGCAGCACATTATGCAAACCACGCACTGGACATGGGAACAGAAGGTCAATGACCAACTGTTAGGCAAGAACAATGTAGTTAACAATTTCTGCATCGCACTTGCCAGCAACGAACCACGCTGCACCAGTTGCCACATTGGCTATGGCTATAAGGATAAAACTTTCGATTTCACCAAAGAAACAAACGTGGATTGCCTGGTGTGCCATGATACAACTGGCACATATAAAAAGTTCCCGGCGGGCGCTGGTCACCCCGTTTATGAGGCACGCGAATTCCCTGTTGGCAGCGGTAAAATGTGGAATCCGCCCGACCTTGCCTTTGTGGCACAGAACGTTGGCAAGACAAGCCGTGCCACTTGTGGTGCTTGCCATTTTAGCGGCGGCGGCGGCGATGCAGTCAAGCATGGCGATCTGGATACTAGCTTGATTACTCCCAGCCGAGAGCTTGATGTTCACATGGCAGCCGATGGCTTGAACTTCACCTGCGCCACCTGCCATAACGCGGTTGATCACAAGATTGCCGGCGGGCGCTACGTGATGCAGGCGAAAGATACGCACGGTATCGATATTCCCGGCAAGGATGATCGCAGCCGCGCCTCATGTGAGTCCTGCCATGGCGTGACACCCCACAGCACTGATGCCAAGCTGAATGAGCATGTGGCGCGTGTTGCTTGTGAAACGTGCCATATTCCCGCTTTGGCACGCGGTGATCAGCCGACCAAAATGTGGTGGGATTGGTCTGAGGCGGGCAAGCTGAACGCTGAAGGTGCGCCCTTCAAGATCAAGAATGAGGAAGGCTACGACATTTACGATACACAAAAGGGCGAATTCGTTTGGAAGCGTGACGTCGTGCCGGAATATGTCTGGTTCAACGGCGAAATTGATTACATGGTCATCGGTCGGCAGATCGATCCAACCGATGGCGTGGTCATTAATGCCCTGAAAGGGAGTGCTGATGACGATAAGGCGCGCATTTGGCCTGTTAAGGCCTTCCGCGCACGCCAACCCTACGATCCAAACACCAATCTGCTGATCATCCCGAACCTGTTCCCAAACTCGCCGGATGACAAAGAAGCCTATTGGCGCAGCTATGACTGGATCGCATCTGCCAGCACAGGTATGGCGAGCGTCAATCAGCCCTTCAGTGGTGAGGTCGCGTTCGTCGAGAGCCTCATGTACTGGCCCCAAACGCACATGGTGGCGCCCAAGGACAAGGCTTTAGCGTGTGAGGCTTGCCACAGCACAAACGGTCGGCTGGCTGCCCTGACTGATTTTTACATGCCCGGACGCCTGCAACATGAAGGGTTGAATACCTTCGGTACGTTGCTCGTTGGCGCAGTGCTGCTGAGCATCCTCGGACATGGCGCAACACGCTTGCTACTGCGTAAGAATGATAAGAAATCGTGATGGCACAAGAGGATTTTCAAAATGACACCTAAAGGCACCTTCATCTACCCGATTTTTGAGCGTTTCTGGCATTGGTCGCAAGCGGCGCTGATCATCACACTAGCACTGACGGGCTTTGAGATTCATGGCTCATACCGATTGGTTGGCTTTGGTAATGCGGTTAGCATTCACAATACAGCGGCAATTTTACTGCTGATTTTGGTTGCCTTCACGATCTTCTGGCACTTTGCCACCGGGCAGTGGAAACAGTATGTGCCAACCACTCAGAAACTGGGTGCGGTCATCCGCTACTACACTATCGGCATTTTCAAGCATGAGCCACATCCTGTCCGCCGCACGCGCTATGCCAAGCTGAATCCATTGCAAAAGTTGGTTTATCTAGGCTTCAAGCTGCTGATCTTCCCAATTATGGCAACAACGGGCTTGTTGTATATGTTCTCCAACACGCTGAGCGTTCCGATCAGCCCGATTGCGTTTGTGCATGTCTTGGGCGCCTTCCTGCTGATCAGCTTCTTCGTCACTCACCTCTATATCGTGCTGACCACAGGGCGCACGCCCCTGACGCACCTGAAACCGATGATCACAGGCTGGGAAGTGCTTGAGGAAGAAGATCAGGTCGCACCACAGGCGGCACCCGAACCCAGCGCCGATTAGCGCTCAGTTCACGCAGAGCAACCCAGAACAGGTTGCTCTGCACGCTGCCACACGCTACAATCTGTAGCATATACAAACTCTTCTTTTGAGGGCTTTTTGAAATGCGCCTTACCGATCAGCAGATGCAGCGCGCAATTTGGCGGTGTCATGGAATGGCTACGGCTATGTAGCGGGCAACCTAACCGCGCACAGGCATTGCTTCCATCACATACCGCCCTCGCTAACGCAGTTGCATTATATAAGCATCTTCGTCAGTCTAAGTTCGCCAAGAGCAGCCACTTCCGCCTCGTCGTAGGACTCCCAAATGCCTACGACTCATTCGTTTCCCGCACCTGTGATGAACTGCACCCATCCCGTGACGCGGAGCGCGCCCACACGCCCTTATGCGCGGCACGGGTGAGGAAGAACCCGTGCGTTAGGGCGTAGTAACGCGCCCATAGATAATTTCTATGAGTTACTCAGATGGTGATAAGACAGAATACATAAATTTATCGTAAGGGTCTACAACGGATCTAGTCAACAAACTACTGGGCGTTGAAGGTGTATTGGCATTCGTTTGTACTCGCCAAGTAGCTGCCGCCCCACGGACACTGCGCCACCGCACAGCCCACCGACACGCGCCACACCCCGACCACCGCCACATCACTTGGCAGCCCGTAGAACGCTGTCTGGTACACAGCGCCTACCCCGCTGAGCGTGTTCGTCAGGTAGAGCAGCCCCTCGCGCCACACACCCACGCCATCTATGCCGTTCCTTGCCATGCCCTAAGCCTAGCGCGGCGCAGCAAAGCCTGTCAAGCAGGCGTAGAGCAGGCGGCGGGACTTCGTCCGCACTCAACCACACACTTCACTATTTAATTTACGGACAAATAGGACTCACGGGTCGGACAAGCCCAACCCGTGAACGCACCTAGAACTGCCGCGACCAGTTGCTATACCAGCGCTCAACCACGACCTTTGTCTGCGTGTAGAACTCGACACCGTGTTTGCCCTGACCATGCAGATCGCCAAAGAAGCTCTCGCCCCAACCACTGAACGGATAGAACGCCATTGGCGCGGCAACACCCACATTGATCCCGATATTACCAGCGTGCGCCTGTGCGCGAAATTGGCGTGCCGCCGCACCGCTGCCTGTGAAAATGCACGCCATGTTGCCATAGCTGCGCGCATTCACCAAGTGGATCGCCTCGTCAATGTCGCGGGCGTGCATCAGGCTTAGCACAGGACCGAAAATCTCGGTGCGGGCAATCTTGCCGTCAGGCGGCACGCCATCCAGCAAAGTTGGATAGACCCAATAGCCGTCCTCGTAGCCGCGCACGGACTTACCGCGCCCATCCACAAGCGCCTGAGCGCCTTCTGCCTCACTCTGGGCGATGAGCGACTCAATGCGCGTTTTGCTCTCTGCCGAGATGACCGGTCCCATCTGCACGCCGTCATCCAAGCCATAGCCCACCACACGGTTCAGCGCCGCATCCGCAATGTGTTCGGTGAAAACATTGCGCGCCTCGCCCACCGTGATCGCCACCGAACTTGCCAAACAGCGCTGCCCAGCGCAGCCAAAAGCAGAGTCAGCGACAATGCGTGTGGTCATCTCCATATCGGCATCGGGCATGATGACGACAGGATTTTTCGCGCCGCCTTGGCACTGTGCGCGCTTACCATTGGCTGCCGCACGGCTGTAGATATACTTTGCCACAGGCGTAGAGCCGACGAAACTCACGGCACGCACATCGGGATGATCAAGCAAGGCATCAACCGTCTCTTTGCCGCCGTTCAGCAGTTGCAGAACGCCTTTGGGCAGATCAAGGCGGTCAATCAGGGCGAACAGCTTGGCGCTGGTCATTGGCACGCGCTCACTCGGCTTCAAGATGAAGGTGTTGCCGGTGGCAATGGCATACGGCAAAAACCACAGCGGAATCATGGCAGGAAAGTTGAAAGGTGTGATGGCTGCCACCACGCCAAGCGGCTGGCGGATCATGTGTTCATCAATGCCGCGAGCGATATCCTCATTGTTGTAGCCTTGCATCAGCAGCGGAATGCCGCAAGCGGTCTCCACATTTTCGATGCCGCGCCGCAGTTCGCCCACGCTCTCGGCGTAGGTCTTACCACACTCATTGGTGATGGTGCGCGCCAGATCGTCCAGCACTTCTTCCAACAAAAACTTGAAGCGAAACAGGTATTGTACGCGCTCTGTGGCAGGCACTTGCCGCCATTCTAGGTAGGCTGCCTGCGCGAATTCAACGGCGCGGGCTGCCTCTGCGGCAGGCGTGAGTGGCACTTCGGCAAGGACGACAGCCGAGGCTGGATTCCGCACCGCTTGGTGCTGCGCCTCGGCGCGCTGCCAACTGCCATTGATGTAGTTCAAAAGTAGGTTGCCCATCGGTTGTTTCTCCGAAGTATTCTGCTAAAACTATTGGCACGACAGCCGTAAACTTTACCCATTCAACGCACCACTTGGCGAGAGGTAGCAGCCCAAAAGTAGCACAGGTGCCTTTGCCGATTAGCCGCCTGTGCGTCACAATTGGCATAGCACAAGCACATGAAGGGATTTTGGCATGAAGATTTACACGAAAACAGGTGATGGTGGTGAGACAAGCCTTTTTGCAGGCGGCAGGGTGCGGAAAAGCCATCTGCGCGTCGAGTGCTACGGCACAGTGGACGAACTGAACAGTATGCTTGGCTTGGTGCGTGCGCTTGGCGTGCCGCCGCGTGCTGAAACATGGCTAGAACGTATTCAGAATGAGTTGTTTGTGCTGGGCGCAGACCTTGCTACGCCTATGGATGCGAATCCCTCATGGCTAGTGCGGATGGACGCTGCGCCGATCAGCGCCCTTGAAAGCGATATTGACAGCATGACCGCCGAACTCACGCCAATGCGCGCCTTCATTCTGCCGGGCGGCACACAAGCTGCTGCAACGCTGCATGTTGCACGCACCGTCTGCCGCCGTGCCGAGCGTTTGTGCGTCGCCCTTGCCGAGCAAGAGCCGATCAATCCACAGGACACAATCTACCTCAACCGCCTCTCAGACTTTTTGTTCACCCTTGCCCGTTGGGTTAATTTGCAGGCAGGTGAATCGGAGACGAAGTGGGAGACACGCCGCACGTAGCCACCCTAGCGCACCCACTTGCCCACATAAGGATAGCGGAACGTCCTGCCGCGCAGTGCCTGCACCGCACCAACAAGGCTGAAGGAGAATGCGCCTATCGGAATGGCGAAGGAGGCGAGCCAAAACAGCGCCAAGCCAAGCCAAATAAACGGAATGGCAATCACGCCGATGATGGTGAGCGCCAGCACAATCGTTAGCACCACACCCAAAACGCCACTACCAATCAGCAGGGCAATCCAGCCTAAGGTGGAAGCCAGAAGCGCTATCAGAGAGTGTATGGCGTGCTTTGCCACAAAGCGTGAACGCTGCCGATTGAAGAAATAGATCAGCAGTGGTACAAGTGCCAACAGCGGCGTAAGCGTACCGCCGCTGGCAGCACCTATCGGAACGCTGATCAGCAGCGAAAGGTGTGCTAAGGCTGCCCATAAACGCTCGCCACCGCTAGAGTCGGTGTATTCGGCGGTATAGGTTTCTTCATAGGGCGTGCGTAGAAATTCCTCTAGTTGCTCCTTCAAGCGCTTTGCCGTCTCTCGATCTATCCCGCCAGCAGGGCGCCATGCCGAGTCGTTCTTGCGCTTGGGCACATCGTCCGCGTAGGCATCCTCATCATCAAGGCGCGTGGCACGGCGCGGGCGCTCATCCGCCGCATAGTCGCGCATGAGTGCATCTAGATCAACAATGTCCTGATCGTCGTATTCTTCAGGTCTGCCGCGTTTTGGTTTTACTTGGTCTACCATGCTTTTTGAACGCCTTTTATAGATTTTGATGCGCCTCTCATTATTACGCATAGCGCCTAGCCAAGTTGCGCCTTTAGGCGTTGGCTGTGGGCAGCGTTTTCAGCGGTGTGCCGTGCAGGGCTGCGCGTAACGCCTCACGGTCATCCCAATCGTATTCAACCGTGCCAAAGCACATGCTTTGTTCATGCCCTTTGCCGCAAGCGATCACCACATCGCCCTGCTGCGCCAATTGGCAGGCAAAGGCAAGCGCGGCACCCCGATCTGGCACGCGAAAAAAAGTCTCGCCTTCCACAGCGCCGCCGCGCAGGGCGCCCTCTGCCATCATCTGCAAAATGGCATCCAGGGATTCTGTGCGTGGGTCTTCAGCGGTCAGCACGCATATATCAGCAAGCTGTGCGCCAACTTCTGCCATCAGGCGGCGTTTTTCCACATCGCGCAGACCGGCACTGCCAAACACGGCGATAATGCGTCCGTCGGTCAGGGTGCGTGCTGCTTGCAGCGCTTTTTCCAGCGCGTTGGGCGTGTGGGCAAAATCCACAATGGCAGTGAAGTTTTGCCCTTCGTCTATGCGTTCCATGCGCCCTGCAATAGGCGGCAGTTGCTCGATCCCGCGCTTGATCGCCTCTGGCGCGATGTCCAAAGCTAAGGCTGCCGCTGCCGCCGCAAGGATGTTTTGCAGGTTATACAGCCCGATCAAGGGCGTTTTGAAGGCGATGCTGATGCCTTCCGCGCTGTCTAGCAGTGCCGCGTGTACGCCATCTGGCGCGGGATGCCAGCTCAGCAAATTCACCTGTCCATAGCCGTTGGTGCTGTAGGTGATCTGCCGCACACTTTCGCTAATCTGCATAAAGTAGGCAGCGTTTGGATCATCAAGGTTGATGACGGCGCATTTCGGCACGCCTTCCTTCAAATAGGACTCAGCAAGGCGGCTGAACAACAAGCCCTTGGCGGCGCGGTAGTTCTCAAAGCTGCCGTGAAAATCAAGGTGTTCATGGGTGATGTTCGTCAGCACAGCCACATCATAATCAACGCCGTTCACGCGCCCTTGTGCCAAGCCATGGCTGGTCGTCTCGATTACACAGTGCGTCAAGCCTGCCTCGACCATGCGGCGTAGGTACAGCTGCACTTCCGGCGCCGTCGGTGTGGTGACGTGCAAGCCGGTCGGCATTTCCTCATCACCGATCACAGCGCTCACCGTGCTGATCACGCCGACGCGCACAGCGGCTGCCCTCAGAATGCTGTAAATCAGGCTGGTGGTGGTGGTTTTGCCATCAGTGCCAGTCACGCCGATCACGGTGAGCTGTTGGGCGGGAAAACCATAGTAGGCGGCGGCAAGGTAGCCAAGTGCCTGCTGCGCGTTCGGCACTTGGGCATAAGGGACGCTGCACACCACCTGGTCAGGCGGGCGCTCACCGACGACGGCAAGCGCGCCATTGGCAACTGCCTCAGCGATCAGATCGTGTGAATCGGCATTTAAGCCGCGCCGCGCCACAAAAAGCCCGCCGCTCTGCACAGTGCGCGAATCTTCACTGATCGGCGCGCTGATCTCAACGTCTTGGTCGGGACGGTGTAGCAGGTCGGGCAAGGCATCTAACAGGCTGGAGAGCCGCATAAGTGTTTTGTTCCGCAGGGTTTATTGGGCGTTGCCAAAGTTGCGTTGATTATCCGCCTTTGGCGCGCTGCGCGCAAGGGTGAGGTGTGCCGTTCACAGGGCAGCCTTGGCACGCGCCGAGTCTGCCCTGTGTGCTGCACGTTAGTAGGCGCCGTTGTGCGCCAGGGTAATGACCACTTTCCCGCGTTTGCTTCCGCTTTCAACGTAGCGGTGTGCCTCAGCCGTCTGCTCCAGTGGATAGCATTTGTCAATCACGGTGCGTAGTTCGCCTGCCTCTGCCAGCGCACGGACGATCTCTAGATCGGTTAGCTTTTCCGTGGACAAGGCACAGATAACCTTCTTGCTGCCAAACCGTGAAGTCCACAGCATCCGCATCAGATGTTTCAGGCGGAAACTGGCGAACAGATAACGCCCGTTTTTCTTCAGCACATGCCGAGCGCGTGAAAATGATCCCTTACCCAGCACATCAAAGATCAAATCGTAGGTTTGGCTGCCTTTGGTGAAGTCTTCCCGCGTGTAATCAATCACATGATCTGCACCGAGCGCCTTCACAAAGGCTAGGCGCGGCGTGCTGCAAACGCCGGTCACCTCTGCGCCAAAGTGCTTGGCAAGCTACACGGCGGCGGCACCGATGCTGCCAGAAGCGCCGTTGATCAGCACCGTTTGCCCGCGCTGAATGTTCACCTTCCGCAACAGTGTGAGCGCCGTCAGCGCGCCGTAGGGAATGGCTGCCGCTTCTTCATAGCTCAGGTTGGCGGGCTTGTGCGTCACCAAGCCCGTTTCAGCGATGCACAGATACTCAGCGTTGGCACCCATAACCGCCCCAAGATAGCCAAAGACCTGCTCACCGACTTTGAAGCGCGTTACAGCCTTGCCAATTGCTTCAACCTCACCGGCAAACTCTGAACCTAAGATGTGACGCTTAGGCTTGCGAAAGCCAAACTCCATGCGTGCTGGCAGCCAAAAAATGGACGGCATGTTGAATTTGCGCGGCGAGACATTCCTGAAATTGCGTGCGATAAGATCGCCGTAGTTGATTGAGACTGCATGAACTTTTACGAGGATTTCCTTATCCTTAGGCGTAGGGCGTGCAACGTCTTTAAGGTGAAGCACATCCGGCGAACCATACTGGGTGTAGACAACTGCTTTCATGGTTTCCTCCAAATTGACTGATCATCAAACGTTCAGGGGCGTGTGTCACTGCTTATCTGTAGGTTGCGAGTCGTCCTCAAAGGTGAAGACTGATTCCAGCGGCAGGTTGAAAACGCGGGCGATGCGAAACGCTAGTTCCAGCGATGGGAAGTATTTGGCGTTTTCTATCGCCACGATTGTTTGCCGCGTCACGCCGACTTTGTCCGCCAATGCTTGCTGAGTCATCTCATCGTGCTCGAAACGCAGCTTCCGAATGTTGTTGCGAATGAGAGGCTTGTTCATGCTAAAAACCTCTCCGATACATGGAGAACTGTGAAAAATCCGAGATTATCTCCGCTGCCACACCCGAACAGATCAGCGTCACGAACATCGTAGAAGGCGGCAGCCCTGTTGCCAGCGCGATCATCGCCAAAAAGAAGCCTAAGCTGAAGATGTAGAGCGCAAGTGTTGAGGCGCGCAATTCGATAAGCCTGTCGCGTTCATCGGTGACGGAAGGTTCGTCTTCCCGCGTTGCAAGGGTGTTCAGGATGCTGAACAGGATGTGGATGAGAACTTTTGCGACGATTGCGACAGGGATCAAAATCAGGAAGAAAGCGCCCCAAAAGCGGAACACCTCTGCTGAATATGGATCACCCAACGGAAACCTTTCAACCATATAGGCGCAATACAGCACGATGATCAAGATTGTGCTGATCAGTGAGACGATGGCACGCTTTTCCTGAAAGGACATACACTTCTCCGTATATTGTGTCTGCTTTGTTTTACCTTAGGTCAATCTATCTTTACATAGAGTACTATAAAGTATACTTTATGTAAAGCATATTTTACATATTGGGCATTTAGGTGCATGAGCGCTACCTTGCTGCACTTGCGGCAGGTGAGTTTCGTGAATGGTTGGGCGAAAGGGTATTAGGAGATAGCTTGGAGGTGCCTAAGCAAGTGTTCGGTGCTTAACAGCCCATAGAGGCGGTCAACAAGTGCGCCGTTCGGTGCAATCACAAACGTCAGCGGCAGGCTGATCACCTGATAGTCGTGCAGTGTAGGCTCAGCGGCACTCACAATTGGAAAGGTAATACCAAGCGCTTCTATAAAAGCGCGCACAGCAGACTCTGATTCGCGCACATTCATGCCGATCACCACAACCTGATCGGCATATTTGCGCGCAAAATCCTCTAACAGTGGCATTTCTTGGCGGCAAGGTTCGCACCAAGTTGCCCAAAAGTTCAGGATCACGACCTTGCCGCGCAAGGCGGTAAGGTGCAGCGGTGTGCCGTTCAGCGTGGTGAGGCTGAACTCAGGTGCAAGATCATCGGGATGCGCTGTTGGTAGCAGTGCAGGCGCGGCACAGCTTGCCAGCACCAAAAGGCACAGCAGTGCGATGCGTCTCATGCGTTGTAGAGTTTCTCCACCACATGCAGGCGGTAGGCAAGCACTGAGGGCAAAATGCCTGCTGCAATGCCTAATAAGAGTGGGACGATCAGCAATGGCAGTTCCTGCGCCCACACAATGCGCGTCTCTAGCGGGATGGCGCTTTGTGCGGTGAGCGCAGCACTCGCCGCAGCGGCAACACCATGCCCAAGCGCAAAGCCGATTAGCACACCAAGCGCCGTCAGCCAGAATGCCTCTAGCAGGGTGATTGTAAAGACAGTTGCCCGCCGCGCACCCAAACTCCGCATGATGGCGATTGCCTGTTGGCGCGCCAAAGTCGTGCTGTACAGCGAAAGCAGGATGGTCAGGCTTGCCATGAGCAGCGCCAAGCCTGCCACCACATTCAAAATTGTCTGCCCCTGATTAAGCTGGCTAAACAGCGCACCCAACTGCGCGCCGGGAAAGGCAGCCTGTGCCTCTGGCGAAGCGTTGATCTGCTGCGCGATGCGGTAGACATCATTGAGCGCGATGCCAAAGGGCAGCACTAACGCCGCCGTCAGCCTGCCGCGCACCGCCGTTTGGTTGTCGGCGCGTGGGCGTGCCACAAAGGCACTCTGAACGCCTAGCTCGTGCGCTTCCCACACGCTCTCCAGTGTGACGAACACACCGCGATCATGCGGTGCATTAGCGCGCCCTAGGATGCCCACCACAGTGTATGGATGATTTTCATGAACATCACTTGCCAAGCCGCCACTGATGCCATGTGAAGTCAGGAACTGATCGCCGATTTGCAAGCCAAGCGCCTGAGCAGCCTCTGCACCAAGCACCGCCTCAAAGTTTGCTTCAAAGAGCCGCCCTTGGATGGTTTGAAAGGCAGGCGGCTCGTTGAGGCTACGGCGAAGCTCGAAAAAGGTATGGTTAGTGCCAATGATCGGGTAGCCGTTGAGGTTATCGCCCATCGCAATCGGTGCGATGCGGAGGTTGGGCTGGCGCACCAATAAATCGTCATAAACGGCGCTGTCTAACAAGCCAACGGGTGAGTCTTGCAAGAGGATGGTGTTCAAGACTAACTGCTGTGCGCTGCCTTTGGGTCCGATCACCAAGACGCCGAAGGCATCGGCAGCACGGACAATGCCACGCTGAGCAGCATCGGCAAGCACCACAATGGCGACGCTGAGGGCAACCGCCAAGCCGACGATCAAGGCAGTCAGCGCGCTTTGGGCAGTCCGTGCGCGCACATTGTTGGCTGCCACACGCAGCGCGTAGCGAAAAGTGTTCATCAGATGCCTGACCTTTCGGCAAATGCCATCTGTAACGTGCCGTCGCGTAGTTCTGCCACTTGTGCAAAGCGTTCGCCAAGCGTGGGATCGTGGCTGGCAACGATTAGGGTCGCATTTTGGGCGCGGCAAATACGCTGAATTAAGTCCATAACTTGTGCGCCTGTCTCAGGGTCAAGGGCGGCGGTTGGCTCATCGGCAAGCAGTAGGGCGGGCTTGGCGATCAGGGCGCGGGCAATAGCCACGCGCAACCGCTGCCCGGCACTAAGCTGGTGCGGCTTATGGTGCTGCCATTCCGCCAAACCGACTTGTGCCAAACTTTCGGCGGCACGCGGACGATAGTGGCGCGGCGGCACGCCTAGAAAGGCAAGCGGCATCGCCACATTTTCGAGGGCGCTGAAGGGCAGCAGGTTATGCGTTTGGAACACATAGCCAACATGCTGTGCGCGGAAGCGATCACGGGCGGCTTCGGGCAGTTTGCCAAGGACTTGCCCTGCCACTTCGACGCTGCCTTGTGTCGGCGTTAGCAAGCCGCTTAGCAAATTTAGCAGTGTTGTTTTGCCGCTGCCGCTGATGCCGCGCAGCAAAATTTGTTCGCCATAGGCAACTTGCCACATCGGAATGTCTAGCACGGTGCGCGGTACAAGTCCGTTGGCGATGTAGGTGTGGATCAGGCTGCTCAGGCGCAGGCAAGAGCTATCACTCAATTGATGATCTCCATGCGTTCAGCGTAAATGCGTACAAGGCTGAACATGCCTGTCTCGGCATCCATATTCATGCCAACTTCGAGCGTGCCATACAAGCGGATTGGTCTATCAGTGGCTTGGACGGGCGCATCGTCGGGCATGTAGACCAGTGCAATATCGTCGGGCCAATCAGCGGCGGTGCTGCAAAATGGGCAGAAACTGAGTTGGATGCGCGTCAGCACGAAATAGTCGAGTTCGGGCTTAAGCGGCGGCGCCATATAGCCTTCAATAATGACGCGTTCGCCATCCAGCGAGACCAGTTTATCGGAGAGCAGCAAGCCTTGCCGAATGCTGTACCCGCTGTAGAACTCATCAAATTTGATCGTCGCCGGGAATTGCTCAAAGGCGATAGGGCTGCGCGGCGTTGGCTTGAGCGCGGTATCAGTTGCTAACGCCATAGCACGGGCGCTGCCAAAGGGCAGTTGGTTATCTAAAGGCGTAGCAGTGGCGGCAAGAGTCAGCATTTGGGCGGCAAGTGTGGCGGCAGCAAGCGTGCTAAGCGGAGGTGGCGTTAAGGTTGGCGTGCGGGTGATGTTGGGCAGCAGGGTGGGCAAGGGCGTGATGCGCGCACTGCGCTCAGTGTTACAGGCGCTCACGACAATGAGCAAGGCGGTGAGGCAAACGCTGCGAAGCAAATGTTGCAAATGTTGCATGAGATAGTTCCTAAAAATGGGATCGGACAGGCATCCGATCCCAAGTTTGACAAGTGCGATAACGCTTAGGCAGCCACTTTACGGCGCGAGACGGCAAAGCCAAGCGCCAAGCCAACCACTAAGAAGAACACACCAGAGAGTTCGGCGGGCAGGCTGAAGCCGGCAACGCTGACCTGCTGTTCAGGCGCAACAGTGGCAGCCACCACCTTGCCATCAGGCGCAGTCGGGTCGAGACCGATGGCACCTGCCATCACAAAGAAGATTTCGCGTTGGTGATCACTGACGGGCAAACGCTCTGCGCCGGGACCTGTCCCATAGACTGGCACATCTTGCAAGGTGTGAACACCGCTGCCGGAGGATGGGCTGAGATTGCCGTTCATCACGATGCCGTTCGGATCATCATCGGGATTGTTGGAGCAAATGACCTTTGCAGCCGCGCCTTCACCCACGTTTTGGCAGCGGGCTGGCACGCGTGGCGTGCGGCTAACGCGGAAATCTTCACTGTGATCAGGGAAGTTGTTCACGCCCCACGCAAAGACAATCGAGGGCGCCCAGTCATCGGGGAAGAAGTCACCGTCTTTGTCTTCATAGGTTGGGTAGAGTGCTGCGTTGTAAACGCGGATTGCCTCACGGCGTTCCAGATCGGTTGTGCCGGCGTCAAACTTGGCAGTATCCACCGTGCCGTAGACATCAAAGCCGTGCGCATGGTCAGCCGTCACAAGGATCAGTGTCTCATCCAGCTTGCCATTTTCGCGTAGCCAGTCAATAGTGGTAGCGACGGAACGCTCCAACTCGATTAGGTCGGCAAGGGCGCGCTCAACATCAAAGGGATGCATTTGCTTGTCTACGCTGGCAGCTTCCACTTGCAAGTAAAAGCCGTTCGGATTTTGCTTGAGGATTTCGAGGGCGGCGACCGTCATATCCACCAAGCCGGGCTGATCGGTGAACTGACCGAGGTTATCGGTGAAAACGTTGCGGTCAAGCCACACATTCAGATCAGAGGGGTGGAAAATGCCGAGTATTTTCTGTGGGTTGTTTGCCAAGGCGGCGTTCATCTCGGTGCGGGTGGTCACCACAGCGTAGCCGACTGTTTCGTATTCAGCGAATACGTCGCGCTCATCGCCACGGCGGGAGCCTTCGGTTGCCTTCGGGATAAAGCGGCGTGCGCCACCACCGAACAGCACATCAATGCCCATGTTCTCATCTATAATCTGGGTGAGGTAGGTGTTGCGGTTCAGATCGGAGCGGTTACGCCCATGCGCCCACACAGCAGCGGGCGTCGCATCCGAGATGTCCGCAGTGGTTACCGAACCGACTGCCATGCCGCGTGTGCGCTTGATCATCTGGGCAAAGGTTTCGACACGGGGATCGTCGAGCGTATCGGGCGAGGTGTCGCTGTAAGTGCCTGTCGCGTTCACACTGCCGATGTGACCGGTGTTGAGCGAGCTGGCGGTGTTGGCACTGTCTGCCATGATCGAGTCAATGCTGGAGGTGCTGACCAAGCCTAGTGCCTCAAAGTTCTCAAAGACGAATTTATCGTTCGGCAAGCCTTCGCGCACACCGCGTGACAGCGCACGTGCCGCCGTGACAGCGCCTACACTCAAGCCGTCGCCAATGAACAGGATCACGTTCTTGGCGTTGCCGGGCAGTGGCTGGCGCACTGTCCACGTCACGCGCTTGACGGTGGCACCTGCCGTGACCTCAACCGTGTATTCGCCGGGCTGCGGTGCGCTCAGCCCACGCCAAATGAGGGAGGTGGAGGGTGTTTCGTTACGCCCAAACTTCCACTGCTCGGTGGTGGGCTGTGCGTTGAAAAGGGTGCTAGGGTCTTCGCCGTTGACGGTCACTTTGAAATTTTCGGGCAGTGCTTCAGCGTGAACTTCCACGCGGAAATCGAAGCGTGCGCCGGGCAGGAACTGCGCTTTATCCACGGGAAGAATCAAGACGGGCAGCGCATCGGCAGCGAAAGCACGCTGCATAGGCAGTGCCGCGCTCACCAGCGCAGCAATCAGAATAGCGACGCCTAACAGCGACATCGCACGGGACACCTTTTGACCAAACGAACGCATATAAAAGCCTCCAATGGCAGGGGAAAAACTTTGCGGCAGCAGCGCACAGAAGCGCTAACACCAACTAGGAGATTAGGCAGACCTTCTTAAGCATGGTTGAACAGGGCGTTAAAAGACTGTGATCAGTAAAATAAAATTTAGAACTGATATTATATATCAAAATCACAAGTTATGTTTTAAGTAAGTAATAGCTGCCGAATGCGTGCCACGCTTCAAGGCGTGGTGAAAACACGGCTGCGCGAACAGTTGCAGGTGTGCGGAATGGAAAAGGGGTAGGTGTTGCGACTGCCTGTGGAGCGCATTACGCGCTCCACAGGCAAAAGAAGTTTGCCCTAGATAAGGCTTGAAATCACTTTTAGTGCGCCGCTTGGCGGTTGGCAAGCTCGCGGGCAACCAATTCGCGCCGCAGAATCTTCAACACGGAAGTTTTGGGCAGTTCATCTATGAATTCAATGCGCGTTGGCACTTCGTAGCGCGCCAGTTTCTGCGCGGCGAAATCAATCAGCTCTTTCTCGGTCACCTTGTGATTAGGCTTCAGCACCACCCATGCCTTGAGTGCCTCTTGCCCTTCTTTTTCCGGGTGTGGAATGGCAGCTACACCAACCTCTTGGACGGCGTGATGCTCTGCCAACGCCTTCTCGACATTATTCGGGTAGACGTTGAAGCCGCCAATGAGCGCCATATCCTTCTTGCGGTCTACGATGAAGAAGTAGCCCTCCTCGTCCATATAGGCAATATCACCCGTGAACAGCCACTTGCGCCCATCAGGCATCAGGCGCAGCACGTTTTCAGTCTCGGCGGGCATGTTGTGATAGCCAATCATGAGCGTTGGCGACCAAACCACCAATTCACCCTCTCTGCCGATGGGCATCTCGGTTAAGCCGTCCTCAAGGCTGATGATCTTCATCTCTACGTCGGGCAGCGGAATGCCGATGCTGCCGGTCTTATTCTCACCATGCAGCGGATTCACACAGACGGCAACAGCCGTTTCGCTCATGCCATAGCCTTCCGCCAGCTTGCCGCCGGTCAGTTCTTCAAAGCGGCGTTTAGTGGCGGGCGGCAGCGGTGCCGAGCCACTGATGCAGGCACGGATCGAGCGCAGGTTGTATTTGCCTGCTGCCACATCCGCATTGTTATTGATGGCGTTATACATGGCTGGCACACCCATGAAAATCGTCGGCTGATAGGTGTGAATAACCTCCAATACCTCTTTAATTTCGCGCGGATTGGCGACCATCAACATGCTGCCACCCAGCGAAACGGCAAAGCACATCACCGAGATCATGCCAAAGACGTGGAACAGCGGAATAGCTGCCATGAACACCTCTTTGCCTGCCTCTACCTTGCCCAAGAAGGCGCGCCCTTGCAGCGTGTTGCAGACCAGCGCCTGATGCGTGGCGATGGCGCCCTTCGGCACACCGGTCGTGCCGCCGGTATATTGGAAGATGGCGGGATCATCGGCGCGCACGTCTACGTTTGGCTTCTTGCCCTTGTATTTTGCCAGCAGGTCAGGCAGGGCATAGTCTACGGCATGTTTTTCAATGCGATGCCCGCCCTTTTTCTCTTTTGCCACTGTGAACAGGAAGGCAGCCAGCGGTGGCAGATATTCCTTGATATTGGTCACAATCACGTTTTTTACGTCAGTTTCGTGCTGAATTTGCTTGACCGTGTTATAGAACAGGCTGAGCGTGATGACAGTCGTCGCGCCACTATCCTTAAGCTGTTCTGCCATGCGCGCCGCCGGATAGGTCGGGTTGACAGCGACGACCACGCCGCCCGCCTTCAAAATGCCAAAGAAACTGATCACGAATTGAGCGCAGTTGGGCAGCACCAGCCCAACCCGATCCCCCTTGTTCAAGCCCATATCCACAAGGGCAGCGGCAAGGGCATCCACCTGCTCGTTCAGCTCACGGTAGTTCAGCACTGCCTTTTTGCGTCCTGCCACTGGCAAATGGGCAGAGGTCACAATAGCGGGATTGTTGGGCAGTTCAGCGGCGGCATCCACAAGGAACTGATAGATCGGGTGCTTGGGATAGGGCTGAAGGCTGTGCGGCACGCCTACATCATAGCGCTTCAGCCATGGCTTCGCATCATAAGTGATACTAGTAGTCATTGTTTGTAAAGCCTCTGTTAAAACTTCAGGAAAAGGTAGTTTGTGGGAAAAGTGTAGCGAATTTCCAGCGGGAGTCAATGCGGAGTGCGCCTATCCATTTTTACCGCCTTGCAACGATTTTTTACGCGCTAGGGATTGTGTTCAACTGCCTATAGACGGTATGATGTAGGTTAGTAAACCTTTGCCTGCACAAACGGAGTTGTGATGAAAAAATTAGCCTATTGGGTAGTGTTGATCGCACTCGTGGCAGCCAGTTTTGCTGCCGCGCCTGCTGTTTCTGCGCAAGGCGCGCCAACGGAAGCCGCTCTTGATCGCATTTTTAGCGACGTTAGTACTCGCGTTGGGCGCGTCATCTCACGCACGCGCTTCGATGGCACTTGGTCATATGAAGGCGTAGTGGTCAATGATAACAATTTGGGTTGCCAAAACGGGCAGCAAAACGCGCCCGGTCAAACGCGGGCATGGGTCGTCCGCGTTTCGGTGACGGGCTTAGGCAGCTACGAGTACCGCGTCTCGAACGATAGCAGCATCGTCTTTTACTGTTCAGGGGTCGGCGTTGGTGCAGAGGTGGTTCTAACGACGCCTGTCGCCCCACCACCGTTGCCGCCGGCTGCGGGCGGCGTAAGATTGCCTGTGCCGCCGCCGCCCGGCGTCACTAACCAAGTGGTCACCTTCCAAGCGCCGATCATGGCGTTCATTGGGCGGGATGGCAATGTCTATGTGACCAGCCTCAACGGCAATTTGGGCTATGTGCCGCTAACGGGCGATGCGCTCGGTGTTGTAGAAGATGGCGGCTACACAAACTACAGCAAGTATTATGGCAATTTAAGATGGTCGCCGGATGGCAGCCGCCTCGCTTTTGTCGAATACACCACGCAGACGCTCTACGTAGTAAGCAGCGGTGGGCAACCCATCCCAGTGGCAAGCGGCTTGGCAGTCGAGCTTCCGCTGTCATGGTCGCCGGATGGCGCGCAGATTGCCTTTGCCGCACGCGGCGTGCCGGTTGGTGATTCGCCCAATTTTGTCTATCCTATTCAGGCAGTGCCTGCTACGGGTGGTCCGCTGACCACCATTGGACAGATCGCGTTCGGCGTTGGCTGTGGTGGGGGTGGCTTCAGCCCTTCGCTTGTGAACTACTACCGCGAGGCGGGTTACAACGGCGGTAATATCATCTTCAAGTGGCTGCCCAACGGCTTTTTGCACACTGCCCGCTGCGATAGCGTTGGCTTGGCACTGACTGCCTTTGGTGGGCAACGTCTGTGGTTGGCAGATAACATCTCGCGTGTGCAGATTGCGCCAAATCTCACCCGTGCTGCCGCCGTGCAGTATAACAACGCGGGACAGTTGGGCAGCGTGGTGATTGTTGACCTGAGCAACGGCGCTGTGACTCCCATCGCCAGCCCGATTGGCGTGGATCAGGTTGGTTGGAGCAGCGATAGCAGCACGCTATTGCTTGCCACACGCCAGCTTACGCAGCAGGTGAGCGTGAATCCAGGCGCCCAACTGGGGCAGCAGTTTGGGCTTGCCAATGGTCAGAGCTATACACTGGGGCTGTATGCGGTGCCTGTTACAGGTGGCACGCTTCAACAGATTTACAGCAGCGAGGGCTACAGCATCGGCGCGATCACACCTTCGCCCAACGCCGCCCTGATCGCCTTCACCATCGCCGAGTCCGAGGTGATGATGAACGTGCGCGTGAACGCCAACGACAGCATCCAGAATATCCTGAGCGCTGCGCCACGCGTCAAGCTGGGCATTGCCGCGCTGCCGATTGGCACGCCCGGCTATCCATATGTGTTGGCAGCCGATGGCGGCACGCCTGTCTTCAGCGCGGCACTCAGCTTTACGGCAATGCCCGCCAACTTGCTCACCGTGCAGCCACAAGCGCCTGTTTTGCCGCCTGCGCCACCTGCGGCGCCAACAGCGGTATCAGCCCTCAGCGCCACCGCTGGTGAGAATCCGCTTGGTTTGGTGGTGAGCGGGCGCGCTATTGTGCCGCCGGGCGATACGGTGGTGGTACGCACCTCACCGCAATATCTGCGTGACCGCAGCAACGCACGCGGCGTGTTGCGCCCGAACGATACTGTCCGCATCCTTTCAGGACCTGTCTTTGCCGATAATCTGCGGTGGTGGCAAGTGCAGCGCGAAAGCGATGGCTTCAGTGGTTGGGTCGTCGATCAATACGTTGATGCCAACGGCAAAGTCGAGACAAGCCTACAGGCAATTCGCTAAGCAGTAACCATACGAGGGACGCCAATTTAGGGCGTCCCTTGAAATAAGCATTATTCGGGCAGCGTCACCGCGTCCACGCGGAAAGGTGGCGCAACTTCCACGCCACCGATCAACCCAAAGGTGCCAGAGCTAACCACATAGGCAGTGCCTTCACGGTAAAGGATGCTCGTCGGCTGGCGGAAGCCGTCCGCCAAAGCGACCAGCTTACCGTCAGCCTCCAAGCGGTAGAGGAAGCCGTTATCGCCTTGCCAGGCTGCCACCAACACGCGCCCAGAGGCATCTACGGCAAGCGCCCGCGGATCAAAGCCCTGCTGACGGTAGATCATCTCGCTCTCGGCAGTCTCACCAATGGTCAGGCGGTAGAGCGTGCCGTTGGCTGAGTCGGCAACGATCAGCGCATTGCTCAGACGGTCATATGCCAGTGCCGTTGTGCTAGGGCGCGTGTTGGCAACTTGCGGTGCGCCCCAGAAAAGCGTGGCAGTGCCATCCTCTGTGATCCGCCACACCGAGCCGTTTTCAGGATGTGTTAAGTAGAGATGCCCTGAACGATCCGCTACCAAGCCGGCAAAAAGCGGTAAGCCACGCGCCGCTGGCGACTCGCTAACGTTGCTAAGCGTACCATCCGCCGCGATGCGCTTGAGCGAACCTGAGGTCAGCGCGCCCACTTCGTTATAGTCAATCACATAGAGCGCACTGCCGCTGAAGGCAAGCGCACCCGGTGCTTGCAGTTGGGCAAAAAAGCGCATGGTGCCGTCGGCACTCACTTGCCGCACGGCGCTGCCGCCGAACAGACTCAGGTAGAATGCGCCCGCCTCGCCCGAAGGCGCAATGCCATACGGAAAAAGGCGCGTATCGTTCAGGCTGAGGAACGGCGCGACCTGAACGCCTTGTGCCAAGCCCTTAGGCTCGCGTAGTGTGCCGCTGTTCCAACGCCCAAACAGATCGCCCAACATAAGCGCCGCCGCGCCAACCACAATGGCGATCACCACGCCGCCGAATGCCGCAAAATAGAGCAGCCGCTTTCGGGCGCTTGGTTCGCTGCCTTTTGGCGTTTGGTTTGCTTTAGAAGATGCACTCACAGAAAGTTTTCCCCTTAGAATCGGTGAAATATGGCTATATCATCGCAAAAATGAGCGCTTCTGCCGAATTAGGGTGTGGTGAAAAGCGCGGCTATGGGCTACCAAAACTGTACGAATCGCTCGTAATAAGCCCAAGAATTTACCCTGCCCTAAATCCCGCCCCACACCTAGAATTGGACTTGACACACGATCCGATTCCCTTTCCCTGCTGGCGGGGAAAGGGTTAGGGATAGGGGTGGGCTAGACTACCACCACAAAATTCGCCCCATCCCCGAACTAGAGCAGCGCACCCGTCTCACGTTCCAAGTAGACGCCTTGACCTGCCCTGCCGCGCCACTGATCGCCCTCGACAATTAGGCTGCCGCGCAGATAGACGCGCTCTGGCAACCCACGATACGGCACGCCCTCAAAAATGCTATAATCCACCTGCATATGGTGCGTTTGTGCGCTGACGATGCCTGCCTGCTGCGGATTCCAGACTACGAGATCGGCATCCGCGCCGACTATCAGCGCGCCTTTGCGCGGATACAAGCCGAAAATGCGTGCAGGCTGCGTGCAGTTGACCGCCACCCAACGGGCTGCCTCTAAGAGGGCTGCGCTGAGCTTTAGGCGCTCTTCAACGGCTGGCACGCCGTTCGGAATTTTGGTGAAGGCGGCGCGCCCTAATTCTTTGCCCGCACTGCGCCCATCCCTGCCCCCTGCAAACCAAAACGGGCAGTGATCAGTGCTGAGCGCTTGCAACGAACCATCGCGCAGCGCGGCACGCAAAGCTGCCCGATCCTGTGCCGTTCGTAACGGCGGCGAACATACGTATTTAGCGCCTTCAAAATCAGGCTGATCAAGCACATCTGCCGTGAGGTACAGGTATTGAAGGCACGTCTCGCCCATGGCACGCACACCACGCGCCCGCGCTGTGCGAAGTGCCTCCAACGCGCCGATACAGGTCATATGCACCACATAGAGCCTGCAACCCGCCACCTCTGCCAGTGCAAGGGCGCGTGTGGTCGCCTCTGCCTCCAGAGCAGCAGGACGGCTGAGGGCGTGGTAGTGCGGCGCAACTTTGCCCTGTGCGATGAAATCTGCCTGCAACTGGGCAATCGCATCGCCGTTTTCGCAGTGCGTCATCACCAGCAGGTCATGGGCGGCGGCAAGCTGCATCACACGGAACAGCGTGGCATCGTCCACCATGACGCTGCCTTTATATGCCATGAGCAGTTTCAGGCTAGTGATGCCCAGTGCGCGCATGTGCGGTATCTCGGCAGCCACCGCATCGTTCAGGTCGGTGATGGTCATATGGAGTCCATAATCAATGACGGCGCGCCCCTCCGCCTTTGCACGCCAAGCGTCGTAGGCTGCCCGCAGTGATTCGCCTTTGCCCTGAATGGCAAAATCAATATGTGTCGTGGTGCCGCCAAATGCAGCGGCACGCCCGCCTGTGAAGAAATCATCGCTGGCGTGGGTGCCGCTCACCGGCAGGTCAAAATGCGTGTGGACATCTACACCGCCGGGCAGCAACCAACGGTCTGTGCAGTCTACTAGATCAGTGCCTTGTGTGGGTGCGATGTGCGGTGCAATCTGGGCAATTTGCCCGTCTGCGATCAGCAGGTCGGCGCGGTAGGCGCCTTCGGAGGTGATGAGCGTGCCGTTTTGGAAAAGTGTTGGCATGGTAACCCGTCCTTTTTACCCTTATATAATACTGCTAGGGTGTGGTGAAGCATGATCGCAAAATTCGGCACGCGCCATGCTCTGCCGAATCGCGTCCCCCTTTTGGCGCATTCGGGAAAGGCAGATACAATAGGCGCTTGGTTGGCACACTATGGCACGGCGCGTCGTGCGAGAAGCTAAGAACCTATGCAAAATCTAAATCCAGCGCGCATTATTGTGCGGCGCGGGCGCGATCTGATGATCATCGGCGCGCTTGTGCTGTTAGCAGGCTTAGTGATCGGCAGCATTGGGCTGCTCACCGTTTTGCTGTTTTCCAGCCCTGTGTTTGGCTTGGGCGCTATGGGCATTGGCGTGCTTGTGGTGCTGACGGGCTTAGCGCTGATGGCGCGTGGGCTTTCGCTCCGCACCGAAAACGAGCCAGCGAAAATTGTAGCGCAGGCTTTGAGCAGTGGGCTAGGGGCAGACTATACCTTCATCCGCAATCTGAGTCGACGTGGCTTGGGCTACATTGATGGCGTCTTGGTCGGTCCGCCGGGTGTGTTGGTCTTTCGCATCTATGATCAGCCGGGCGTCTTTATGAATGAGGGTGCCGACTGGCTAGAACGCAAAAGCGGCGTTTTTGTGCTTTCACGGCTGAACTTGACCCGTGAATGTGTGGCAGATGTGATCGCGCTCCGCAAATACCTTGCAGCGCGCAACTTGGCGCACGTGCCGGTCTATGCGATTGTGGTCTTTACGCACCCTAGCGCTAACATCACCGCACGGCAGCCGAACGTCCCCATTGCAGATTTGCGTTCGCTGCTGAACGTCATCCGTGGCGATTATATGCGCGAGGCGCGCATAGACGCAAAAAGCATCCAAGCCACCGTAAAAGCTATCTACGAGTAGGAGATCACAGGCATGATCAAGCCAATTGTCACCGTTTCAGTGGTGCCAAACTTGCCAAGCAGTTTAGAGCGCTTGCTCGAGCTTGCCTATAACCTGCGTTGGTCATGGAATCTAGAAACTTTGGCGCTCTTTCGGCGCTTAGACCGCGATTTGTGGGAAAAATGCGGGCATAATCCCGTCCTGATGCTTGGGCAGATCGATCAGCGGCAGTTGAACGCGGCAGCCAACGATGAGGCGTTCATAGCGCACTATGATCGCGTCTGTCAGGCGTTTGACCGCTACATGAGCCACAGCACCTCGACATGGTATAGCAAACGCTATCCTGAAGCACCACACCAGGCGAGCATCGCTTATTTTTCAATGGAGTTCGGGCTAACCGAGTGTTTGCGGAATTACAGCGGCGGCTTGGGCGTCCTCTCCGGCGATCATCTCAAAAGCGCCTCAGATTTGGGCTTACCGATGGTGGGTGTTGGGCTGCTCTATCAGGAAGGCTACTTCTCCCAATACCTCAATAATGATGGCGTGCAGCAAGAGGCATATCCCATCAACGACTATGCCAATCAGCCGGTGCGCCGCGTGTTGGATGCCAACAACCGTCCCGTGTTGGTGAAAGTGCCGCTGCCGGGACGCCTGCTCTATGCACAGGCGTGGGTGGTGCAGGTTGGGCGCGTGCCGCTCTACCTGCTGGACACGAACATTCCCGAAAATGCACTGCCCGAAGACCGCGATCTGACGGATCGGCTGTATGGTGGGGATCGGCGGCAGCGCATCCGCCAAGAAATTTTGATGGGCATCGGTGGCATTCAGTTGCTGTGCTTGCTTGGCATTGAGCCAACTGTCTATCACATGAATGAAGGTCACAGCGCCTTCATGGGCTTGGAGCGCATCCGCCTGTTGATGGAGGCGAATCCGAACCTGACCTTTGAGCAAGCGCGTGAAATCTGTGCGGCTGGCACGATCTTTACCACGCACACGCCGGTGCCTGCCGGCTTGGAGCGCTTCGGCTTCGATCTGGTTGATGAGCATTTCGATTACTTGTGGACTCAGCTTAAGCTAAACCGCGAGCAGTTTCACGAGCTAGGGCGCGAAAACATGGGCAGCTACGATCTGTTCAGTATGCCTGTGCTTGCCGTCAAACTCTCTAACTATGTGAACGGTGTGGCAAAGCTGCATGGTGTGGTCAGCCGCAAACTCTTTAGCTGGATGTATCCGAACGTGCCGCAAGATGACGTGCCAGTTGGGCATGTTACCAACGGCATTCATGTGGAGACATGGGTTAGCCACGAAATGGCGGCGCTCTACGACCGCTACCTTGATCCAGCCTGGCGCGAAGACCCAACCGATCCCAACATTTGGTGGGATGTGGATAAGATTCCTGATGCGGAGCTGTGGCGCACCCACGAACGCCGCCGCGAGCAGTTGGTTGCCTTCTGCCGCGAACGCCTGCGCCAGCAATACACCGCACTTGGGCTGCCTGCTGCCGAAATTCAGGCGGCGGAAGAAGCGCTTAGCCCAGATGCACTGACCATCGGCTTTGCGCGCCGTTTTGCCACCTATAAACGCGCTACCCTCATCATGCGCGACAAAGAGCGCCTGCTGCGCCTGCTGAACAACGCGGATCGTCCCGTGCAGCTCATCTTTGCCGGCAAGGCACATCCGCATGATACGCCAGGCAAAGAACTTATCCGCGAAATTGTCCATACCTCACGGATGTCCGAATTTCGGCATAGCATCGTCTTTATCGAGAACTATGATATGGCAGTCACGCGCATGATGCTGCAAGGCTGCGATGTCTGGCTGAACAACCCGCGCCGCCCTGAAGAGGCAAGCGGCACCAGCGGCATGAAGGCGGTCTACAACGGTGGCTTGAACTTCAGCACGCTGGATGGCTGGTGGGACGAGGCATATGATCCGCATGTGGGCTGGGAGATTGGGCGCGGCGAGGAATATCCGCCCGAACAATGGGCGCATCAGGACTATCTGGAGGCGCAAGCGCTCTACGGCATCCTTGAGAACGACATCATCCCGACCTTCTACACACGCGCCCGCGACGGTTTGCCGCGTGAGTGGATCGCCCGCATGAAGAACAGCATCCGCAAATTAGCGCCTTTTTTCAACACACACCGCATGGTTGCTGAATACACAGAGCGCTATTACATGCCCGCCTTGGAAGGCTTCTGGCGGCTGACACATCCTGATCTTTCGCAGGGTATTAAACTCTCGCAGTGGAAGCAGAAGGTCTATAGCGAGTGGAACAATGTGCAGATTTTGAAAGTAGATACCTCTGCGGACGAGCTAAAAGTCGGCAGTGAGCAAGCGATCAGCGCAACGGTGCAGCTTGGTAACCTCACGCCCGAAGATGTGATCGTGCAAGTTTACTATGGCGATCTGGATACACACGGCAACATCCTTGTTGGGAATGCGGTGAACATGCAGCCGGCTGAAGCACACGGCGGCGGTGCCTACACCTTCAAGGCAAGCCTTGCTTACCATACCACAGGTAATCAAGGGCTTTCGGTGCGCGTGCTGCCCAACCATGAGGATTTGCCAACGCCTTTCCTACGCGGCTTGATTCGTTGGGCATAATGCGTTAAACATTGTGCCTTGTGTGCAGGGGCGGGCGAATAACAGTCCCGCCCCTGCCTTTTTAGGCAAATCACATAGTTAAAAGGATGAATCATGGCATTTTCACGGCATTGGCGGGCATTGATTGTGGTGGGGTGTTTGGCTGCCGCAGCCTTAGGGATGACGCTGCCGCCGCAGCTTCACCCTCATGCAGATGGCTTTGTAATGGTTGGTGCGGGCGACATTGCGTCGTGCGGCTCGGAGGGTGATGACCTGACCGCCAACCTGCTTGATAACATCGAGGGGCTTGTGTTCACCGCTGGTGATACGGTGCAAGGCGATGGCACTGCGGACGTTTGGGCAGATTGTTACGACCCAACGTGGGGCAGGCACAAGGCGCGTACCCGCCCGGCGCTTGGCAACCATGAGTATCAGCGGGCGCCCAACGCCGACCCATACTTTGACTACTTTGGTGAGGAAGCTGCCGGTCCGCGCGGCTTGGGCTACTACAGCTACGGGGCTGGCTCTTGGTTGGTCATCGTGATGAACAGCGTGCTGCCTGCCCATGCCGGCACGCCACAACACGAGTGGGCAAAAGCTACCCTTGCCGCCAATCCAACCGCTTGTACGTTGGCTATCTGGCATCATCCCGTCTATAGTTCGGGGCAATATGGCGTTGCGCGGCGCATGAATGCTGTTTGGCGCATGATGACACAGTTCGGTGTAGATGTCGTCATCAGCGGTGATGCGCATCATTACGAACGCTTTGCACCAATGGATGCTAACGGGCGCATTGACCGCGAACACGGCATCCGCCAGTTTGTGGTTGGCACCGGCGGCGGCTACCTTACACCGCTGCGCTCACAGCCCTTCCCTGCCACCGAATATCGCCAAAATGAGGCATGGGGCGTGATCAGGATGGTGTTGGGCAGCGGCGGCTATAGCTGGGAGTTCATCAACATTCGCGGCGAGGTGATGGATTCGGGCAGCGCACCATGCGTTAGCCCGCGCCCATAACGCGCACTAAGCCACCTATAGCAAGGCGCGCTAGGTGCATGGCGCGCCTCTTTTTTGCGAACTTCACAAGTGTTGCCTAGCCAACAGAATGACCTCCACCACTGTGCTAAGGTTAACTGACCTTATGTAACTTTTAGGAGGTGACTAGTCTATGGCTACGCATTCTGTGACAAATACCCCTTCGTTGGTGAACAACTCGGTGAACGGCGTCATCGGCGGTGCGGCAGGTGGTGTCGTCTTTGGGATCATGATGGGCGCGCAGGGAATGCTGCCGATGGTAGCTGCTCTCATCGGTGCTAGTGATGCTTTGGTGGGCTTTGTCGTGCATATGGCGATCAGCGCTTTCATCGGTGCTACCTTTGGCGTGATTGCTTCACGCTTGCCAAACGGCTTGCCCATCCGTGCCATTGGCGGCGGTGTGTATGGCATTGTGTGGTGGGTGCTTGGCGCGCTGATCTTGATGCCACTCATGCTGGGCATGAACGAGATGGTCTTCGTGATCGGCGAGATGCAGATCAGCAGCCTGATCGGGCATCTCATCTTCGGCGTGATTATGGGTGTGGTCTATCACTTTGTGGCAGCGCGCCGCGCCTAACTTGTAAGATCGCTTTAAGTAACTGCCTCTGAATGCGTACCAGCGTTTTTAGAGGCAGTTTTTTAATGATTTCCGCAGATTTTGAAGTTGATCC
>DAOUBW010000030.1:0-5335 GCA_034432555.1 Anaerolineae bacterium | reverse complement strand
CCTGCTTTTGTGTTTCGTTTCCGCTGCGTTTGTCTCGCTCAACACTCCGCGCATTCTAGCACATCCCGCCCGCCTGTCAAGCCTGAAGTTCTCCTCAGCCTTGACAGGAAGGCCTGTTTTACATCACCCAGTTGAACATATAGCCTGTCAACATAATCCCTAGCGCGACTACCATGACAAAGATGGCGATCAGGCGCGGCTTCAAAACCTTCCGCAAGATGATCATCTCCGGCAGGCTGAGTGCCACCACCGACATCATGAACGCCAACACCGTGCCGAGTGCCGCACCCTTACCCAACAGTGCGCTCACAATCGGGATAACGCCCGCCGCATTAGAATACAGCGGAATGCCTATCAGCACCGACGCCGGCACTGACCACCACGCGCCTGCTCCCATAATATCGGTGAGCGCCGCCTCAGGCACAAAGCCATGAATGAACGCGCCAATCCCGATACCAATGATGACGAACAGCCACACCCTGCCGATAATCTCGCCTGTGGCAGCAGCTGCCTGCTGAAAGCGCTCTAGCCAACTGAGTGTTTGTGCAAGGACGCCACTTTGCTCGCTGCGCGGCTTGATGTTGTAGACGAACGGCTCAACATAGCGCTCCAACTTTAGCCGTCCTAGCAGCAAGCCCGCCAACACACCGATGGTGATGCCAGAGATGAGATAGAGCAGCGCCACTTCCCACCCAAACAGCCCTAGCAGCATAACAAAGGCAACCTCATTCATAATCGGTGAGGTGATCAGGAATGAAAAGGTGATGCCCAACGGGATGCCCGCCTGCACAAAACCGATGAAAAGCGGCACAGATGAACAAGAGCAAAACGGCGTAAGCGCACCAAAGAGCGCCGCCATCAGGTTGCCCACGCCCTCGCCGCGTTTTTCGACCAATGCACGCACTTTCTCTGTGTTGATGAAGGTTTGCAGCAGCGTGATCAAGAAGATCATGCCAGAAAGCAGCAGCAAGAGCTTTGGCACATCATAGATGAAAAAGTTGAGCGCTTCCCCAATCTGGCTCTCTTGGCTCAGCCCCAGCAGTGAATAGGTTACCCAGTCCGCGATTGGTTGTAGGTTGCTATAGAGGGTAAACCAGACCACTGCCAAGATTGCAACCAGCGCAAAGGCAGAGCGATCATTTCGGATTCGTGCAAAGCGGGGAAAATACATAGTTCGGTATCCTCTTGCTTGTTTTAGCGGTTAGTGCTGGCTACTGAGTAGTTTGATATTGTGCTGCCCATGCAGCGATCTGCTGATGGGTGGGAATGCGCCCGGCAGAGACGACGGTTTCGTTCATCACCAGACCCGGCGTACTCAAAATGTTATAGGTCATGATCTCGGCGTAGTCAGTCACTTTGACGATTTCATAGTCAAGGGCGCTGTTGGAGAGCGCTTCCCGCACAGCTTGCTCTAAACGCTTGCAGTTTGCACATCCAGAGCCAAGAATTTTGATCGTAACCATCAGGTTTAGCCTTTCCTCAATGCTGCAAGGCGCTACGACATTCAAAGTGCACCTCACAGCCAATGCTATGCTTACACTCTAGCGCCAATCACACCTGCTTAGCAGTGCAAAATGTTACGCTTAACGGGTGACATAGATAACTTTCTATATATATACTCCTCTATATATGCTGTTGTCAATATGGAGTTTTATGCTACACTGTTTTAAGCAAGAAATAAGCAGTGGAAAGGTCAAAAAATGAAACCTATAAGCGTAGTAGAAACGGGCAGCCTTTCCACGCGGCGCGGCTGTGATCCCACGCTTCAACAGCGCATCCCAACAGAGACGGCAGAAACCTTCGCCAATCTCTTCAAGGCGCTCAGCCATCCCGTGCGCCTCCAAATGCTCGATCTGATTAGCCAGGGTGAAGGTGAAACGTGCGGTTGCGATATTGAACGGCATTTCGCCCTGACGCAGCCGACTATTTCACATCACCTTAAGGTGCTGCGCGAGGCGGGCTTGATTACATCTGAGACGCATGGTGTATGGGTGCATCACCGCGTGAACAGGCAGGCTTTGGAACTGCTGCAAAGCCTGCTGGCAACCATGCATCCGTAAGCGCACCCTAACCCGTTTGCCGCCCTGCGCGTGCAGCACATTGATTGATAAGTTTGGCGATCAGCGCAGTCCAGCCGGTTTGATGGCTAGCGCCCAAGCCCGCGCCGTTATCGCCGTGAAAATACTCGTAAAAGGGAATGTAATCACGCCAGTGCGGATCGTTTTGAAAGAACTCACAGCCACCGAAGACGGCACGCCTGCCACTGTTCGCATCACGCAAGAAAATAGCATCTAGCCGCCGCGAAATCTCCCACGCCACTGTATCCAATGTGGCATGATTTTCGGTGTGGCTTGGCAGCGGCACACGGAAGGCATCGCCATAGTAGTGATGGTACTTTTGCAGCGACTCAATCATCAGGTAGTTCACTGGCAGCCAGATCGGACCGCGCCAATTGGAATTGCCACCAAACAGATAGTTGCGCGATTCAGCAGGTTCATAGGCAACCTGATGGCTTTCGCCATTCAGCGTAATGGCATACGGCTGGCGTTCGTGCCACTTGGAGAGCGAGCGCAAGCCATAGGGCGAGAGAAATTCTCCCTCATCCAGCATAGTTCGCAGCACACGCGCCAACCTTTCGCCGCTAACCAGCGAGAGCAGGCGGCGCTGATATTCGCCAGGCTTGGTCAGGGAGGCGATCCGCTCGATCAAATACGGACGATATTTGATGAACCATTCAAGGCGGCGGGTAAAATTAGGCAGTTTTTTCAGCAGGTCAGGCTCCAGCGTCTCTACGGCGAACAGCGGAATCAAGCCGACCAGCGAGCGTGTCTTAAGGCGTGTAGCAACACCGCGTGTCGAGCGCAGCACGTCATAGAAGAAGCCATCTTCCTCATCCCACAAGCCCATATCGTAAATGGCATTCGCAATGTAGATGAAATGCTCGAAAAACTTGGTGGCAACATCTTCATAGGCAGGCTGCGTGCTTGCCAGTTCAAGGGCAATTGCCAGCATATTCAGGCAATACATGCCCATCCACGCCGTGCTGTCCGCCTGTTCAAGCTGCACACCACTGGGCAGTTTGGCGCTGCGGTCAAAGACGCCGATGTTATCCAGCCCCAGAAAGCCGCCCTGAAATACGTTGCGCCCGTTTGGGTCTTTGCGGTTGACCCACCACGTAAAATTAAGCAGCAGCTTGTGGAAGGCGCGTTCCAAAAAGACCGTATCGGCGTGTCCCGTCACATTACGCGCAATTTTGTAGACGCGCCAGACCGCCCATGCGTGAACAGGCGGATTGACATCATTAAACGACCACTCATATGCGGGAATTTGCCCATTGGGATGCATATACCATTCCCGCAGCAGCAAGATCAGTTGGCGCTTTGCCCATTCTGGATCAACCATGGCGATGGGCAGCGTGTGGAACGCCAAATCCCACGCCGCGTACCAAGGATACTCCCACTTATCCGGCATGGAAATCACATCGAGGTTATAGAGGTGTCGCCACTCCGCGTTGCGCCCAACCTTGCGGATTTCGGGTGGCTTGGGTCCTTTGGGATCGCCATCCAGCCACAGATCAATGGCATAGTGGTAAAACTGCTTAGACCACAACAACCCTGCCAATGCCTGCCGCTGCACGCGCCGTTCATCTTCGGTGAGCTGCGGCAAGTGGATCGTCTCGTAAAACTCGTCCGCCTCTTGGATGCGCGCCGTGAAAGTTGACTCAAAGCTTGCGAAAGGATCATCTTGCGGCTGGTTGGTGAAGCGCGTCCAGACTGTGAAAGACTCACCTGCCTCAACCACTGCCTGAAAGTGTGCCGCCACTTTTGTGCCGTGCTGCTCAGGGTTCACGTAGCCTAAATCACCTAGTATGACCGCGTTATGAATGCCATCTTTCACATAAGGCGACTCGTTCGGCGCGCCGTACAGGCGCTGAAAGTTCGTATCGTTCTCGGTGAACAGCAGGGTCGGTTTAAGATCGCCCGCCTGCACGTACCACCAGCGTTCGCCCAAGTGCCGTTCGCGCACGCGCACCGTATGGCTGCCTTCTGCGCGCAAATCGGGACGTTCGGGATTGTGTCCCCATGACCAAGTGTTGCGCGCCCACAAATGCGGCAGGATGTGCAGTGGCGCCGCCTGTGTGCCGCGATTAACGGCAGTAATGCGGCACAGAATATCCTCTTGAGCCAGTTTGGCATATTCAATGAATACATCAAAGTAGCGCCCTGCCTCAAAGGTCTGCTGCAAGGCGTCAATCAATTCATACTCTGGTTGCTGTTTGTTGCGCCGCCGATTTTCCTCGACCAAATCACGATAGGGAAAGGCAACCTGCGGATATTTGTAGAGCATTTTGAGGTAGGAATGCGTTGGTGTGCTATCGAGGTAGAAGTAGTATTCCTTAACATCCTCAGCGTGGTTGCCCTCTTTGCCGCTTAGCCCAAACAGGCGCTCTTTGAGGATGGCATCTTGCCCGTTCCACAGGGCAACTGCCATGCACAGGTTCTGAAAGCGGTTACACAGACCACCCAGCCCGTCTTCATTCCAGCGGTAGGCACGGCTGCGCGCCTGATCATGTGGGAACGACTGCCATGCGTTGCCATCTGCGCTGTAGTCCTCGCGCACGGTGCCCCATGCCCGTTCGCTGAGGTAAGGTCCCCAGTGCTTCCAATCTGCCTGCCGCTGGGCAAGCCGCCGATGTTCCGCTGTTTTCGTCATTTCTCCCTCGTAACAGGCGTCCGCACACCTAAAGGTTGGGTGTGTGATGTTGGTTATTCTAGCCGATTTGAGGAGAAGTTTCCCGTTGGGTATTGGGGAATGGTGAATCGTGTAAGGATAGTCCCGTCCCTATCCCTAGCCTTTTCCCCGCAGTCAGGGGAGAACCCCTATCCCTAACCCTTTCCCCGCAGTCAGGGAAAGGGGATCAGAGGTGATCTTCAAAGTCCCGCCCTGATCACCACCACACGGCGGCATCTATCTTTCCCATGAGCATGGCGGTTTCCGCCAAGACGCCTAGCACCGTTCGGTAATGCTCAATCTCGTCATAGCTCAAGACGCGCTCGCGCCGATCTTTCAGCCACTTCTCCGCCACCTGATAGCCGCCGATCTGAAAGCGCCAGACCGATTCCGCCACATCCGCAAAGTACTGCGTGTCGTTGAGGTAAACCCGCCCGTCGGCATAGCGCGGATGCTTACGCCCGACCCGATTATCGCCGCTGATGGGGAAATTCGGGCGTGTTGACGGCGCTTGTTGCAGCAGGTGCAGCGCCACCAACTGCCCGCCGATCTCCGCCAAGCGGCGGAAGGTTTGGGCATCTTTGGGCAGCGGCAAGCGCGGAAA
>DAOUBW010000029.1:0-45426 GCA_034432555.1 Anaerolineae bacterium | reverse complement strand
GGCAGTTCACGCCCATCCGCGTTCAAAAAGCGCGCACCGAGCGCTTGCAAGCAGCCTGCGCCGCCATCATTAGTGGCGCTGCCGCCAATGCCGATCAAAAAGTGGCGGCAGCCGCGCCGATAGGCTTCGCGGATAAGTTCGCCTGTCCCGTAGGTTGTGGTGAGCAGTGGATTACGCTCCGCACGCGGCAAAAGTTCCACACCTGAAGCGCGTGCCAGTTCTACAATTGCGGTGGTGCCGTCCGAGAGGATGCCAAATTCTGCCGAGATGGGCGCGCCACGTGGATTGCTGACAGTGAGGGTGTGGCGCGTGCCACCCAGCCCATGCAGCAGCACATCTAAGGTGCTATCGCCGCCATCGGCAAGCGGCATATGAATCAGATCGAGATTAGCGCGTAAGGCAGAGGCGCGCAGCCCTGTGGCGATGCATTCGACAGCCTGAAGCGCCGTCAGGCTGCCGCGAAAAGCGTTTGGAGCAAGGGCAATCCGCATCAGCCAATGATGAGCAATGCCACAACTGCAACCGCAGCTAAGGTACCAAGGGCAGGCATGGCAAGGCGTGTTAACGGCTCACCCAGTATGGCACGTTCATACTCATCCGCAGTGCGGCGGATGATAAACAAGCTCAGCACACCAAGCAGCATTGCTAACAAGAAGCTAATCAGGGTCAGATCGGCATTGAGCATGGGTTCAGGTCTCCAAACACGCTAAACGATGCGCCTAGCCGAAGCGCGCTCGTGAATTTCTCTAATCGCTATTGCAAATAATTTGCAGCAACGCTACCATCATTATAAAGGCGGCAGCGCTGTGGAATCAACGCTGTGCGTTAACCTCGAATTTAATGTGGCTTAAACTGTGAGTGGATGGCTTGATGAGCAAAGGAAACGCGGGCAGCGTGCGGGCAAGCATTATTCAGCAGGAATACTTGGCGGAAGCCTACCGTATCGCCCATTATCAGGGTGATAATCCCTATATCACCACTTCCGCACTGGCAGAGCGTATGAACGTTTCTGCGCCGGCGGTGGCAGCCGTTGTGGAGCGCCTGAAGCGTGCGGGCTTTGTGGAGCATGAGCCGTATCGTGGGATGCGCCTGACGCCGAAAGGCGAGCGTGAAGCGCTAATGAACATCCGTCGCCACCGTCTGGCGGAGGTGTTTTTGGTGAAGGTGATGGGCTTTGCGTGGCACGAAGTGCATGATGAGGCGGATGCCATCGGCGCGGTCATTAGCGAGTCAGTCGCGGCGCGCATGGAGCGCATGGCGGGCTTTCCGAAACGCTGCCCACACGGCGAGCCGATCCCAACCGCGGATGGCGAAATGCCCACCATTCACGATACACCGCTTTCAGAGATTGCCCAAGCACCTGACGATCTGATTGTGAGCCGTGTGAACAGCCATGATCCGGAAGTGCTGAAGTATTTGGCATCGCTCCAGATTGTGCCTGAGCAACCGATCACCTTGCTCAGCCGTGCGCCTTTTAATGGACCGCTGCGCTTGCGGATTGGCAAACAAGAGCAGGTTATCGGCTACGAACTAGCGCGTGGCATCCGCGTAACGCCTGCCTGACGATGAACTTTGAAGCAGCAGCCAAACGCATTGCAGCGGCGGGCTTGCGCCTAACGCGCCCACGCACCGTCTTGCTGCGCCTGATCCTTGAAAGCACCGAGCCATTTTCGGTGCGGACGCTGCATGAGCGCGCCCAAGCCCTAGATCGGCATATTCACCTTGCCACCGTCCACCGCAACCTTGCCGAGTTCGTCTCGGTTGGCTTGCTGGACGAGCTTCCCGGCGAAGAACATCGCCTATATGCCCTGCACACTGCAAACGAAGGCGGCGCGCATGTTTTCTGCCTAGATTGCAAGGCGATCACGGCGCTTGCCAGTGTCTCACTGGAAGATCAGGCAGCTCTGAACCGCTTACTATCCGCACATGGCTTTGAGGCTTCAGCGGCGCGCCTGCTGCTAAGCGCACACTGCACCAAAAATCGCGCAGAGTCACCCACCCTCTGCCCTGATGAGGACAATACAAACGGGACGCGCTGAGGCGTCCCGTCCTTCTATACAGGTTGGTACAGCGCGGCTAGTTAGCACCGCCCACGCTGCCGGCACTGCTGCTGGTGTCAGCACTGCCGCTCTCGCCGCCGCTTGCCAAGCCCAAACGCCGCCGCCGTTCCTCAAGCTGCTGATCAACAAGGCTCTGCTCAACGGTCTCTTCGACCATATCTTGCAGGCGCATGGAGGCAACTTCCATCTCGGCATCTTCACGGTCGAGGCGCTCACGGATCATATCGCCAATGCGGCGAATGTCGGCATCGCCCACGCCCTGAATATCGTTCAGGCTCTTGATGGTGCGCGTTGTGGCGCGCTTTGCTTCTGCCAGCTTCATCAACTCTTGCAGATGCTCACGCTCTTGGCGCACGGTGTTCAAGCGTGCTTCCAATTTCAGCTTGGCGTCCAGCATCCGCTTGTATTCTTGCTCTTGGCTCTGCCACTGTTGGTAGTATTCTTGTGCCTGCTGCTGCTTGGTGTTTAGCTCCGCCTGCACACGGGCTGCCTGATCGGTTCGACCAGCCGTCAAGAGCGTATCAATGTTGCGATCCAGCTTTTCGGCAGCCGCAGACATTTCCTCATACTTACGTTTGAGCGTCCGCACGCTGCCACCAACGGTGACGATCTGTGTTTCGAGCGTATCGAGATCGCGGTCAGCACGGCGGATATATTCATCCATCACCTTCACCGAGTTTGATTCCAATGCACGATCTACCATCGCGTGGAGGTTGGCGGAGATGAGGATATTAATCTTCTCCAGAATTCCTTGCGCCATCGGTCATCCTTTCTTAAGCAAAAGGCGAGTTGCACTTACATTCAGGCGCATTGTAACACACAACAGGTCTCAGCGCGCAAAAAACGTCAAGTTATGCCTCTACCAATGGAATGCCGACGGTGAACGTTGCGCCGTTGCCGGGAACGCTCTGAACGGCGATAGTGCCGTCGTGCAAATCCACAATGCGCCGCACAATTGCCAAGCCCGCGCCCGCGCCCTGATCTTCAAATTTTTGGCGGTCTATTTGGTAGAACACCTCAAAGATGTGCGGTTGTTCTTCAGTTGGAATGCCGCGCCCATTATCTGCCACATGGAAATAGACGTGCTTTTCGCCCAGTGTGACAGAGAGCGTGACCGCTGGGTTCGGTTTGTCGCTGAACTTGATGGCGTTATCCAGCAGACGCGTTAGCACAATCTTGATATACTCAGCATCGCCCACGATTGGCGGCAGGTTGTTTGGCGGCACAATTGTGAGTGCAACACCGCGCTCTGCTGCAAAAGGCTGCACATTCTCTTGCGCGCCCGTCAGGATGCTTGCAATGTCTGTGATAGGGCGTTTGCGCCATGCAAACGTCGAAGCAGCCTCACCTGTCTCTAACTCGACCAGTAGAATAAAGTTCTCGACAAGGCGGCGCAAGCGCTCTGCACCGCTGTTCACGCCGCCCAAAAATTCTTTGATGTCATCGTAAGTCATCTCGGAAAGATCGCGGTTGAGCAGATCGGAGTAGGCGACCACATAGGTTAGCGGCGTGCGGAACTCGTGGTGCAAAATGGTGAGGATGCGGCGCTTAATATCGGTCACTCGCGTCTCTTGCGATTGGCGCAGTTGGCGGCTGCGGCGCAGTTTAGAGGCGATCCGCACAACCAGATCATCTGCCTCAAAGGGCTTGATCACATAATCATCCGCGCCAAGCATTCGCCCTTCGCGCACGTCTTCTTTCTCACCTTTTGCTGTCAGGAAGATGAAGGGAATATCTACCCATTGGCTGTTGCTTTGCACCGCCTCTAGAAACTGATAGCCGTCCATCTCAGGCATCATAATGTCCGAGACAATCAGATCGGGCAGGGTGGGGCAGGTTTGCATCACGCGCAGCCCTTCAACACCATTGACAGCAGTCAGGATACGATAGCCCTGCAATTCGAGCATATCCCGAATGCCTTCCATCAGCGGTCTATCATCTTCTAGCACGAGAATGGTTGCAGTCATTTCTGTAATTCCCTCGTAAACTGGTTGCCTCTAGGCAGCGATCTCCTGAAGCCTACAATGGCTATTATAGTATAAAATCACGATAGCACGGACTGCGTTTTAATGGACTGCTTATGCTTTCACAATGATCAAACAGTTTACGGGCTTGCTGAATTTTGTGAGGATGACTTGATGGGCAGTAAGGTGATGCGTGCTGCTCAAGGCGACTGGGCGTAATTGCGTGGCGAGCCAGTGAACATGCCAAGCCATGTATCCCTAGGCAAAACGTGATGCGCTAGTAAGCGCCGTTTCCAAGCAGCACGTTCGGAATGGTGCGGAGCAAAATCTGCAAATCCAGCCCAATTGACCAGTTGTCAATGTAGTAGATATCCAGCAGGCATTGTTCCTCAAACGGTACTTTGCTGCGCCCACTGACCTGCCACAAGCCGGTGATGCCCGGCTGCGTATTCAGGCGTTGGCGCTGCCATGCCTCATAGAGTTCGACTTCAGAAGGCGTTGGCGGACGCGGTCCGACGATGCTCATCTCGCCGCGCAGTACATTGATTAGATTAGGCAGTTCGTCTAGGCTGGTGCGCCGCAAAAAGCGTCCCACACGCGTAATGCGCGGATCATTTTCCCATTTAGGGCGCTTCGGATCAGCACCTGTCTGTCGGATCAGCTCATGGTGCTTTTTATCTGCACCTTCGATCATCGAACGGAATTTGAGCATGTAAAATTCACGCCCGTTCTTGCCGACACGGTGGTGAGCATAAAAGACCTTGCCCGGCGAATCGAGCTTGATCGCCAGCGCGATCAGCAAGCCAAGCGGCAGGGCGAACGGCGCGCTCAGCAGCACAATGGCAAGGTCAATGATGCGCTTAACCAGATGTTGCGTGCGATCCATAGCTGTGGTTGCTTTTAGCCCTAGCAGTGGAATGCCTTCAAGATTCTCCACGCGCACTTGGCTCATGCTCAACTGAAATAGATCAGGCACGACTCGCGTCTGCACGGCATGGCTTTCGCAGCGCTGCACAATTTCCATGATCTGTTTGCGCGCATTCCAAGGCAGCGCAACGATCACAAGGTCGGCAGCGCCTTGCGCCAGCAAATCGGGCAAATTTTCTACACCGCCCAAGCCGCGCACGCGCCCCATATCCACCGATCCGCGCTCTGGATCGTCATCCAGATAGCCAATTGGCACGTAACCTAAATCAGGGCGCGCCAAAATCGCGCTCAGCACCGCCCGCCCAACATCGCCCGCGCCAATCAGCAGCACCCGCGCCACACCGATCCCACGCCGCCGCAGAATGCTTCGCACATAGCGATAGACAAGGCGAATGCCCGCCAAAAGCATCACGCACAACACCGCCGCCAAGATCAGCAGTAAGCGCGAGAAGGCCGGCGGCTGCGTGACGAAACTAACTGCCATAGCAATTACAGTGGCGCTGGCAACACCGTTCACAATGCGCGAGACTTCTTCCAGCCAACCACGTCCGCGGTGTTCACGGTAAAGCCCTGCCACTGGCGCAGTCAGCACCACCCACAACGCAAAGACCAGCGCATAGGGAACGAATACATCGAACGAGGTGAAAAAAGCTTCCTCAACAGGCAGGATATTCCTCACCAACGCTGATTGATAGCGCAGGCTGTATGCCAGCCAAAACGCCACAAAAATCAACCCAAAATCAAGGGCAGGCATCGCCCGCCGCATCCACTTTGCCCAATCCCGCTTTTTATCGCCCATAACGCTAATTTAACGCCTTGTGATAAGTTTCTAGAGTCGCTTGGGCAGTCTGCGCCCAAGTGAATTGCTTGGCACGTGCTTGGGCGCGTTCGCCCTGTTCAGCGCGCCACGCTGAGTCTTGAATGGCACGCCCTAGCGCCGCCGTCCACGCCGATTCGTCGTGCGGCGGCAGCAAAGCGCCCACCTCACCGACTGCCTCTGGCAGGGAGGACACATTCGAAACCAACGGCGGCACGCCACATGCCATCGCCTCAATGACTGGCAAGCCCCATCCTTCAAAAACGGATGGGTAAACCAAGCTCTCGGCACAATTGTACCAATAGACCAACTCAGAGTCAGGCAAGTAGCCAACCTGATGCACGCTTTGGCGGATGCCAAGCTGATCAATCAGGCGCGGCAGATCGTCTGCCATCCAGCCGACACCGCCGCCTAACACCAAATGCACTGCCCGCCGATCCGATTCTGGTAAGGCGGCGTAGGCGCGTAGCAGCACAGGCAAGTTCTTGCGCGGCTCCAGCGTGCCAAGATAGAACAAGAAGCGATTTGGTAGCCCTTTCTTGGCGCGGAATGCCTCGCGCTCTGCTGCTGGCAGCCGCCTAAAATGCGGCTCGACGCCGGGCAGAGCCAGAGCTATCTTTTCGGCAGGAATATTGAGTAACTTTATCAAATCATCTGCGGTAGAACGTGAAATAGCAATGACACGGCGCGCACGGCGGCAGCTTATGGCAGTCATCAGGCGCAAATAGAGGCGGCGCGCTTTCGGCAAACGCTCAGGGTAGCGGATGAAGCTCAGATCGTAGACAGTCACCACAAAGGGGCGCGGCATGATCAGCGGCGCAACGAACGCCAGTTCATGCACCAGATCGAGTCCGCCCACTTGGAAGGGCTGCATGAGCTGTTCCCATAGGATACGCCGCAGCGGACTGCCCGTCCGAAAGCGCGCACGGCGCACTGTGTAGGGCGTCGATGGTGGCTCACCTTCACCCACAAAGATCGTGGCGCGCAGCGTCGGATCGGCGTGCGGCAAGTGCGCCAATAGGTTGTAGATATAGCTATGAATGCCGGCGCGTCGGAAGTTCTGAGCGCCTGCCAGCAGGTGTGCGTTTAATCCAATGTGCATAGCACCTATTATAGCGTGCCGCCTATTGGATTTGCAGGTGTGCTGCTGGCGCTAGCCTGCCGCCTGTGCGAGCGTCTAAGCCTAACAACCCAATCAGCCTAGCATAGAACGCACTCAGCGTACAAAGCGTGTATTAAAATGCAAAGCCCGACCGTAAGATATGATAAACTTGTGAAAAAAGGTTGTGTGCCCGCAGCGGCGGCTTATAATTCGCCCCATAAGGTCAAAGACTGCCTATGAAACCATCCCAACGCTTTGAGCGCCTAGAGGCACAGCTTGCCTACCTCATTGAGGGCAGTTTTGCGCGCCTGTTTGCCAGTCGGCTGCACCCCCATGAGTTAGCGGCACGCCTCGCCCGTGCCTTAGAAGAAAACATCTACCGCGGCGCGGATGGCAGCCTCACCGCGCCTGATCAGTTTGCTGTGCGCTTAAATGCCGAAGACTGTGCCGCCTTGCTTGCCGAACGCCCTGATCTGCCAAATGTGCTGGCGCTGGGCGTGGTGGATGTGGCAAACCATGCTGCCTTGCGCCTATCGCATACGCCGCAAGTCAATTTGATCCCAGAGCCAAGCCTTGCGCCCTATGCAGTGCAAGTGGAAGCCTCTCACAGCGAAGCAGAAGGCTTATCCACCAACATTTTTGCGCCGGGCGATCTGACGCCACCGCCGATTGACGTTCGCAACCCACAACTGCTCTACAATGGGCAATCGCTGCCGCTCCGCCGCCCTGTTATCAACATTGGTAGGCGGCAAGATAATCACATCGCTATAGATAGCCCCTATATCTCGCGCCACCATGCCCAACTGCGCTTACGCTTTGGGCGCTATGTGCTGTATGATTTGAACAGCCGCGGCGGCACCTTTGTAAACGCGCACCGCATCACCGAGTGCATTTTGAAGCCGGGCGATGTGATCGGACTTTCACAAGTGCTGTTGGTCTACATGGAAGACGAGCCGAGCGCGCCGCATTCCGTTCACGATACCCAACTACGCTCACCGCTGGCGCCGGCTGCACCGCCACCTGAGACCGAGTAAGCCATGCCGCAAGATGTTATCTTGTTCGCGTTGCGAATGTTTGCCAGCTTGCTGTTGCTGACCTTTTTTGGCGCAGTGATGGTCATGCTGTGGCGCGATTTTCGGACTGCCAGCGCCGAAGTGGATACACGCACGCGCAAACGTGGGCGCTTGATCGTGATCGGCGTTGAGGAGGGCGTCACGCCAAGCGGCAAAAGCTATCCGTTGCTGCCGCTGACCAGCCTTGGCAGAGCGCCGACCAACACTGTGATCCTTGAAGATAGCTTTGCCAGCAGCGAACATGCGCTTATCACGCTGCGCGACGGGCAGTGGTGGCTTGAAGATCGTGGCAGCAGCAACGGCACCCTGCTCAATGGCTACTTGGTGGAAGAGCCGGTTGTGCTTAGCACCGGTGATGTAATTGCTGTTGGACGCATCGCACTCAAACTGGAGCTGGATTCATAAGGCGAAGGGGCGCGCACAGAAGCCTGATCGCTACGGATAGCAAATAGAATATTTGTTCTAGTTGTGGTATACTCAGAACACTTCGTGGTATGCTAGTTCTACCTAAGAGAGTGTGCTGAGATGGCTAAACGAGCAACCCCAAAAGCTGACCCGAAACCTGCGCCACCGCCACCGCCGCCCAAAGGCACGGCGAAGCGTCCGCGTGGGACGGGCGCACGGCGTGCGGCGCCGATCATCTCGCCCGACGTGTTGATCCCACGCCGCACGAAGGTTGGCGCACCGCTCAAGGTGGTTGAACGCACCAAACGTCCCGCAAACGCACCGCCGCCGCTCTGGCAACGTGCGCTACAAAATCCGCATGAACTCTATGAAGCCTATGAGAAGCGCCCAATTTGGGTGGATGACCTTGCCGCACTCTTTCTGATTTCGTTGGGTGCGGTCTCGCTGCTGACCTTGCTGAACAGCACACCGACCGCCGCGATCCTCTCGCTCTCGGATCAATGGGCAGACTTCATCAGCCAGTTATTTGGGCGGCTGGGGGCTTTGCTCTTTTCAATGAGCTTGATCGGCATTGGTGTGCTGATTGTGCTGCCGCGTGCCGGCATCAAAATTCACCTGACGTGGCGCCGCCTGCTCTCTGCCGAAATTGCCTTTCTGTCCGTCCTAGCGCTCTTACATCTCTTGGCGGGCGATCCCGAGCCGCGTGCCTTAGCGCGCAGTGGGCTAGGCGGCGGGCATATGGGCTGGGCGCTTGGTGAGCTAATGGCGAAACTGTTCGGGTCGGGCTTGGCTGTCCTGATTTACTTCGGCGTGATTTGCCTTGCCATCGGCGCGATTTTCGGCGTGCGCCGCAAGCACGTGAAGGCGTGGGGCATCGCCTTCAGCAAGCACCTAGAGCAGTTCGCCGAAGGGCTGAAACGCCGTGCGGCTGCACCACGTCCGCCGCGCCCATCGCCCATACCGCGCCAAAATCGCTTTTTGCGCCGCGCCAGCACGCCACCTATCAGTGCGCCTGCTGCTGAGCCAGCGCCACCTGCCACTTTCTACCGTGAGCCTGCCGCAGCAGAGCTTACCCCGCCTGCCGTGGCTGCCGCTGACCTCACACAACCTGCCGCACCACCGATTGCACCAGCACCGCCCGCACCCGAACAGCCCGTGATACCGCCTCTGCGCGGTGCGCGCCGCACCCAAACACAGGCGCAAGCAACTGTGGCTGCCGCGCCGCTTACGCCGCCTGCGCCACCCTCACCCAGCACACTGCCGCGAAGTGCGCCTTTTGCACCGCCGCAAACACTGCCATCGGCGCCACCCGCCCAAACTGCCGCCGAAGGTGCCAAGACTCTGCCGCCTACGGATGAGCCAGAACCGCTGCCCGTGCCGATCACGCCTATCAAGACGGCAAGCATTCCGCTACCAAGCACGCCTGCGCCTGCTGTGCCGCCTGAACGCCGCCGCCGTCACTTCAAGGTGGAAGATTTCCAAGAACTGCGCGCTAACTACCCACGCCCGAACTTGCCACCGCTCACCTTGTTGCATGATACTGACCTAGAAAAGCCGACCGAGCAAGAGATCAACAGCAATGCGCGCATTATCGAAGACACCTTGCTTGAGTTTGATATTGACGTGGAAGTGGTGGATGTGAAGGTCGGACCGACGGTGACTCAGTACGCGGTGCAGCCCTTCCGCGAAGTGACCACCGAAGGTGGTGAGGTGGTGACGCAGCGTGTGCGCGTTAACAAGATCGCCGCCCTAGAGCGCGATTTGGCGCTGGCATTGGCTGCTAAACGGCTGCGTATTCAGCCCTATGTGCCGGGCTTTTCCTACATGGGCATTGAGGTGCCAAACCGCAAACCAAGCGTTGTGGCGCTGCGCCCTGTGATGGAGAGCGAGGCATTTGTGAAGGTCTTCCGCCGCGCTGAGCCTGACGCGCCGAACGGCGTGCGCGAAGTGCCGCTAGCTGTGCCGCTGGGCAGGGATGTGGCAGGTGAATCGGTGGTCGTTGATCTTGCCCTGATGCCGCACTTGCTGATCGCTGGCACAACGGGATCAGGAAAATCGGTCTGTATTACGGCGATGATCACAGCTTTGGTGATGAACAACTTGCCAAACCGCCTCAAACTCATCCTGCTTGATCCGAAAATGGTAGAGCTATCGCGCTTTAATGGTTTGCCACACCTGCTTGGTCCCGTCGAGACGGAGATTGAGCGCATTGTGGGTGTGCTGCGCTGGGCAACCCGCGAAATGGATCGCCGCTATAAGTTGTTGGAAGCAGCGGCTGCCCGCAATATTGAAGTCTATAACCGCTCACTGGGCGAACACCGCGCCGCTGATCATCTGCCCTATATTGTCATCATCGCCGATGAAATTGGTGACCTGATGTTGAGCCGCCCTGAGGAAGTGGAACGCACCATCACGCGCTTGGCACAGATGGCACGCGCCGTCGGCATCCATTTGGTGATTGCCACACAGCGCCCAAGCACAGATATTATCACGGGCTTGATCAAGGCGAACTTCCCAGCGCGTATCTCGTTCGCGGTGACCTCTGGTATTGATTCGCGGGTGGTGCTGGATAGCGTTGGCGCGGAAACGCTGATGGGACGCGGCGATATGCTCTACGTTGCGCCGGATGCCGCCATTCCGCGCCGTGTGCAGGGCTGCTTTGTGAGCGACGATGAGATTGAGGCAGTGATGGACTATTGGCGGAAGTGGGCGGCTGAACAAGGGCTTGCGCCAACCGATTCGGACGAGTACGCGCCATGGGATCGCGGTGTTTCACGGCGTGAGGCGCTTGGCAAAACCGATCCGCTGCTTGAAGAGGCAATTGATCTGGTGGTGCGGCGTGGCGAGGCAAGCACTTCAATCTTGCTGCGCGGCTTGGCAATTGACTATCCGCGTGCGGCAAAACTGATGGATTTGATGGGTGAACTCGGTATTCTGGGTGCGCCTAAAGAGGACGGACGCGCCCGCGAAGTGACGATCAAGGCAGGCAGCGATCCTTACAAAAAGCTGATGCAGCGTCTGCGCTGATCCTAAACCTGCGTTAAAATAGGCAGGCACAGCACAACTTGCCAAGTGCCTGCAACATAACTCGGGGAAAGCTCAGCATGAGAGAACTGCAAGAACGTATCCGCACCGAAGGGCAAAATCTCGGTGATGGAATCCTCAAAATTGACAGCCTGCTCAATCATCAAATCGATGCCGCTTTGATTATGCGCTGCGGCGAAGAAATCGCACGCCGCTTCCGCGCTGAAAACGTGACGCGCATTCTCACCGCAGAAGTAAGTGGCATTGCGCCTGCTTTCGCGGCTGCCTACGCCTTAGGTGTGCCAGTCGTCTATGCACGTAAGGTCAAGCCGATCACTATGTACGGACCGGTCTACCTTGAGACGGCGCCATCGCATACCAAAGGCATGGAAGTCAACCTGTTGGTTTCCGCCGAATTTCTGCCCGCCGGTGAGCGCGTGCTGATCATTGATGACTTTCTCGCTTCAGGGCGCACGCTCAAGGGTTTGATTCGCATCGTCCGCAGCGCACGCTGTACGGTAGTGGGTGTAGCGTGTGTGGTCGAAAAGACCTTTGAGCTAGGGCGGCAAGTGTTAGAGCCGTTCGGCGTGCGGATTGAATCGCTCGCCGTCATCACCAGCATGGAGAACGGACAGATCACCTTTGCCAATGAGTAATACAGGCGCATTTCATAGTGGCGGCATCGCCATTCTCGACTACGGCTCGCAGTACACACAGTTGATTGCACGGCGGCTGCGCGAACAAGGCATCTATAGTGAGATTTTCGCGCCCGACGCACCCGAATCACAAGTTTTTGCCAGCGCGCCGCGTGGCATCATCCTTAGCGGCAGCCCATACAGCGTTTATGAGGAAGGCGCGCCAACGCTGCCTGCCTATTTGCTGCGGAATGAGCAGCCGATACTCGGCATCTGCTATGGGATGCAGCTTTTGGCGCACAATCTGGGCGGCAGCGTTGGCAGCGCACAGCAGCGCGAATATGGCGCGGCACAGGTGCAGATTGTGCCGTGCGATCTGTTTCGCGATCTGCCCGAACGCCTTGAGGTCTGGATGAGCCACGCTGATCGGATTGAGGCACTGCCCAAAGGTTGGCAAGCCTTTGGCAGCACGTCCAATGCGCCGTATGCCGCAATGGGCGATCCGACGGCAAAGCGCTACGCCGTTCAGTTTCATCCCGAAGTGACGCACACGCCGCACGGCGCAGCTATTCTGCAGAACTTTGCCATTCACATTTGCGGCTGCACGCCCAATTGGACGCCTGCTGCCATCATTGAGGAAAGCGTGACTGCCTTGCGCGCTCAGATAGGCACAGAGCGCGTGATCTTGGGCTTAAGCGGCGGTGTGGATTCGGCGGTGGCGGCGGCACTGCTGCATCAGGCGGTGGGCGACCAGCTAACGTGCATCTTCATCAATACAGGCTTGTTGCGGCAGGGCGAACCTGAACAAGTGGTGCAGACCTTTCAGGCACACATGGGAATGCAGCTTGTGGCAGCCAACGCGACCGAAACATTCTTCGAGGCGTTGGCAGGCGTCACCGACCCTGAACAAAAACGCGTCATTATCGGCGAGAAGTTCATCCGCGCCTTTGAGGCAGAAGCGCGCCAACTCGGCAGGGTGAAGTTTTTGGCGCAAGGCACCATCTACCCTGATGTGATCGAATCGGGCGGCAGCGCAGGTTCAGCAGCGCGCAGCATTAAGAAGCACCACAATGTGGGCGGTCTGCCCTCCGATCTCGCCTTTGCGCTGGTCGAGCCGTTGCGCTACCTATTCAAAGATGAGGTGCGGCGGATTGGTACGGCGCTGGGCTTGCCCGATGCCTTAGTCTGGCGGCAGCCGTTTCCCGGTCCGGGCTTGGCAGTGCGCTGCTTGGGTGAGGTTACCTTTGAACGCGTGGCGCGCTTGCGTGCCGCCGATGCCATCGTGACCGATGAGTTAGGGCGCGCTGACCTGCTGCGCGGCGAGACGTCACAGGCATTCGCGGTGCTGCTGCCCATCCGCAGTGTGGGCGTGATGGGCGACGGGCGCACCTACCAAGAGACAATCGCTGTGCGCGCCGTCCGCACCGATGATTTTATGACGGCGCGTTGGGCGCCTTTGCCCTATGATGTCTTGGCGTGCATCAGTGAGCGAATTGTGAACGAGGTGCAGGGCGTGAATCGGGTGGTCTACGACATCACGACCAAGCCACCCGCCACCATCGAGTGGGAATGACGTTCCAATAATTTTCTTGTGGGCAGTCAATAGATCATCCGCTGATAATCTTCCCAAAGCAGCGCTTCAGGGAGAAGAGACAACATGACCACGCACGTCACAATGGCGGGCAAAACCGTTCTAATTACTGGTGCAACCAATGGCATTGGCAAGGCTGCGGCGGGCGCACTTGCCAAACAAGGCGCGCACGTCCTGATTGTTGGGCGCAACCCACAAAAGTGCGCCGAAACTGTTGCAGAGATTCAGCGCAGCACGGGCAATCAGGCAGTTGAGGCACGCACAGCGGATTTATCGTCGTTGGCAGAGGTGCGCCGCCTTGCTGATCAGGTGCGGGCAGCTTACCCGCGCCTCAATGTGCTGCTGAACAACGCCGGCGCTTATTATGCTGCGCGCCAAAACAGCGCCGACGGCTACGAGATGAGCTTTGCCCTCAATCATCTGAGCTATTTCTACCTGACGGTGCTGCTGCTTGATCTCTTGAAGGCAAGCGCACCTGCGCGCATCATCAACGTCTCATCCGGCGCCCATATGTTTGCCAAACTCAACCTGATCGATCCGCACGATCCGAAACGCTACAACGGCTTCCGCGTTTATGGCGAAACCAAGCTGGCGAATGTCGCCTTCACCTATGCACTGGCACGCCGCCTGCAAGGGACGAGCGTGACAGCCAACGCCATGCATCCCGGCTTTGTGCGCACAGGCTTTGGGCGCAACAACGGTGGTTTGATAACGCAGATATTCGGCGTGTTGCAGCATTTCGGTCTGACGCCAGAGCAAGGCGCGGATACAGCCGTTTATCTGGCATCCTCACCTGAAGTGGAAGGCATCACGGGCAAATATTTCACTAAACGGCGGGCAGTCACAAGCAGCCGCGCATCCTACGACCAACAAGCAGGCGAGGCGCTTTGGGCGCTCAGTGAACGGCTGATCGCCGAGAAGCAGCCTGCCTAAAAACGCCTTGCGCTAAGCATTTGCCGATTGAGCGCGGGCAGATTCGACGAGGCGCTTGATGTGGTCAGTGAGCAGATGAATTGCCACGTCGTTATAGCCGCCTTCTGGCACGATCATATCGGCGTAGCGTTTGCTCGGCTCTACAAAATCGAGGTGCATCGGGCGCACGGATTCAAGGTACTGATGGATGACTGACTCAACTGTGCGTCCGCGCTCGTTCACGTCGCGCTCTAGGCGGCGAATAAAGCGTATATCAGCATCGGCGTCCACAAAAATACGCACATCGAACTGATCGCGCAAAGCAGCATCTGCAAAGATCAAAATGCCTTCGACCAGCACAATCGGCGCAGGATAGACTGTGCGGGTCTGTGCGCTGCGGCTGTGCGTGCTGAAGTCGTAGACAGGGCTTTGAACGGGAATGCCCTGCTGAAGCTGCACAATGTGCTGCACCAGCAGGCTTGTTTCAAGCGCATCCGGGTGATCGAAGTTGACGATCTCGCCGCCGATGCGTGGGATTGCATCGAAATCGCGGTAATAGGCATCGTGCGGCAGGCAGGCGATGTTCTGCTCGCCAATCGCTGCTAAAATGCGCTGAGCAACGGTGGTCTTGCCCGAACCGCTGCCACCTGCCACACCAATCACGACGGTGCGGCGCTGATCGGAAGCTGCCGAATCAGGTTTCACGCTATACTCTCCCTGTATTGCTATGGGTACGGTGGTCTACCTTATGCGTTGAGACTAGCGAACAGTCAGCATAAGTGTGGGTGCTTTCACAATGCGATGGATTTTAACATTGAGCAGGGCAGCGCACAACCGTCCTTTTGGACGGCGTGGCGAAGATCAAGGGTGGAGCTGCCAAAAGTGTGCAAATCACCCATAATAAGCTGAGAATTTACCCTACGCTCAAGCCCGCCCCGCACGCCCCAGTGCTTCCCACGCTCTTTTCCCTGCTTGGGGGAAAGGGACAGGGGTTGTACTATCCCCACACAATTCACCACGCCCTTGGATGGCGTGGTGAAAAACAGGGCGATGACCATTACGGATGGGCAGAATGAATCCCGCCCCTACAGATAATGCGGTTCTAGTTCGCTTCAGCGGTATGTTCGCCGTTATGCCCACTGGGCGTGGACTGGCTTAAACCACTCAAAATACTATCGCGCAGGCGGCGAATCTCGTCTGAGGCGGCGCCATTTGCCGTAATGCCTTCCCCAACCTGCACCCCGAGTTTTTCCGAGAGCAAGAGCATCATCAGCCCTTCAAAGGCGCTGTACGAGCCGCCGCCATTTTCCCCGCCACCAGTCGTCACGACCATGCGCGGCACCACCTCAATGCCGCTATTTTCAATGGCTTGGCTAAAGCGCTCCAATGCCTGTTGCAGCACTTGGAACTGCGGTCCGCCGTAGGCGCGCACCTGTTCCTCAACCGCGATGGCGCGGGCAATACCAATGCGTGCATCGCGCTCTGCCTCTGCCTCTGAGATTGCCTTGATCTTCGCCGCCTCTTGCAGCGAGCGCTGATAAGATGCCTTGCCTTCGTTGCTCTGAATGGTGATGCTGATCTCAGATTCGGTGAGGGCAGTCTGCTGCTTGGCGATTGCTTCCGCTTGGCGCAGTTCGCGCTCTTTGGCGGCGGCCTGCTGCTTGCGGTTGTAGGTTTCGATCTGCTCAATGGCGATCTGGCGATCACGCAGTTGGGCAAGGATTTCTTCGATTTTGCGGTCGTTGGCAGAAGAAGCTGGCGTGCCGATCAGCACTTCTTCCAATTCTAGGTTATAGTGCGCGAAACGATCCTGCATCTCTTGGGAGGATTGCTGCTGGATTTGGCTGCGCTCCTGGATGAGCTGAATCAGGGTGCGCGTCTGCCCGATGTTTTTGAAGTAAGCGGCAACCATTGGGTCAAGGGTCTGATCAACCAGTTTCTTAATGTCGCCAAAGCGCTGGATGACCAGCGGCGCTTTGCGGTAGTCAATGTGCATCACCACAGAGAGCGGCAGCACAGGCTCAAAAGCATCTTTGGTAATCAGTTCAATCGCCGAGAGGTTTTCGTCAAAGCGGTGTGTGCCAACCTCATCCTTATTCCACTTTAAGATGATGTTGGTGGTCGGCACCATGATCACTTGTCCGGCATAGGTGTTGAAGGCGTATTTACCGGGCATCAGCGGCTCACTCCACACGCCTTTTTCGCCACGCTGGACGAGTTCACCGTGCTTGTACTCACCGCCGGAGAGATCGTCGCCGCGTGAGCCGGCATAAGAAACGACCACACCAACATAACCGACCTCAACCACAGTCTTGTTAATGACTTCCACCGTGGCAAACAAGCGGTTGATGTAGTAGGTGCCTTCCACAATGACCTGAAGCTGGCGTCCGCGCCTGCCGCCTGCCCGCAAGAACTTTTCTGGGTCTTGGAAGTTGTTATGATACGTCTCCTGATCTTCAGGGTCTGTGCCAACGGTTGGCGCGATGATAGCATCCTGCTCAAGGGCGGGTCCGTCGTGGACGGTCACAATGCCAACTTTGTCATCTGTACCTTTGATGACGACCGGACGGAATGCCTCGCGTTCACGTAGCAAGCCCGCCATACGCTTGAAGATCGCCTCTTCCTCGCGGCTGATAGGCAGATAGTACAAGCCGTCTTCCGCAAAGACGACGAACAGCACCAAATTCAGCGCATAAGTGCCTTCGCGCAAAATTTCGCGCTGCGGTCCACGCTGACCGCCATTCTTGAGGAAGCCTTCCACATCTTGAAAAGTCTTGCTTTCTGGCACGACATTGGCAAGCGCCTGTGTTGGTGATAATGGAATGCCATCACGTGCAAAGACGTAGCCAATCTGCCCTTGTGGAATGGTGACGAGTGGCACAAGATGCACCTTATATTGAATGGGCATTAACCAAGATAGCCCACCACGCAGCACATTGGGCTGGTAGCCCGCCTCTTTGTTCAGCGCAATGAAGGTATCCGCTTTCACAGAGCCTTTAGTGGCAAAGCGTTTCTCCACAATGCCAACACGGTTATTTGGCACGTAGCGAATCCCTGAAATCAGGAACACCAGCACGCTGCCCACAATAATCAGCAGCACTATAAAGAGAAATCCCATGCCGCAACCCTCCCTTATAGACGAGTGCCAGCCTCATCATACCACGAAACAGGCGCAGCCGATCCTCTCAAAAAGTGGGGGTTGACGGCTGCCGGCCAGCAGGCAAAACAAAAAGAGGCGCTTTGTTGCGCCCGTAGTGTGTGTATATTTTCAGGGTGTGGGTCGTAGAAGACTCGAACTTCTGACCTCGTCGATGTCAACGACGCGCTCTAACCAACTGAGCTAACGACCCGTTCAGTGTAATTATTATAAAGCAGGGCAAAGGGCTTTGCAAGAGGCAACCGTGGCATTGGCAAGCTGTGTACGTTAAGGCGCACAGCTTACATGGCAGGCTAACTACAGAGGCAGTCATGTTGACCACCTCTGTGCGTGTAGTTATTTTGGGTCTTCCATATCGGGAATAGAGCGCGTGTAGACGCCCGGCTCAACCGTCTGTGGTGTGCCTTGCACACCTTCCGCTGGCGCGTCAATCAGCATATCTTTGGTATAGATCGCATCGCGGCGGTTGGTAAAGCTAAGCTGATGATCATGCTCCAGCACGATTGCTTGTGTTGGGCAGGCATCTTCGCAATAGCCGCAGAAAATGCAGCGCAGCATGTTGATCTCATAGGTCTTGGCGTAGCGCTCACCGGGCGAATAACGTTCCTCGTCGGTGTTTTCGGCAGCCTCTACCCAGATTGCATCAGCAGGGCAGGCAGCCGCGCACAGCGAACAACCAATGCACTTCTCCAAGCCGTTCTCATAGCGTTTCAGGTGGTGGCGTCCCTTAAAGCGCTCACGCACAGGGCGCTCTGTCTCAGGGTAGCTCACCGTCACAGGTTCTGCGCCAACGTGCTTAATGGTCGTTAGCAAGCCCTTGATAATGTTCATTTACATCTCTCCTCAACCCAAACCGACTCGTCTAAATTCAGGAAGCCTCACAGTTAGGTAGCTATGAGGCATTCACTCAGGGTTATCGTCTAGCTGCCGCCTGACTTGGTGTCGTCAAAGCGCACAGCGCGCTGCACATTCCGCAGTTGGCGCAGGCTGCCGTTGAACAGCCAGACCGGGATCATCAGCAGAATGCCGACCGCGCTCACAATTTGGAAGCCGATCCCGCGCCGTTCAAGCGCCACTTCTTCCACACGCGAAGGTGCTTCATCATCACCGGCGCGCCCTTGCATCATCACCGCACCAATGATAACCGTCGCAATGGCGCCGCTGATCCAAGCGAAGGTGCCAGCCGCTTGCCCAAAGGCATCGCCTGCCAAGACTGCAATTGCCGTCCAGCCAGCAGCCACCAGCGCCAACGGAAACAGCACCTTCCAACCGAGCGCCATCAAGCGGTCGTAGCGGATGCGCGGCAGCGTTGCGCGCAGCCAAATCATGCCCATTAGGAAAAGGATGACCTTCACACCGAAGACAACCGGACCCAAGATCGGGATTTGGTCAACCAAGATGAAGTGATAGCCGCCAAAAAAGAGTGCCACAGCCACCACGCTGACCGAGATCATGCTGATGTATTCCGCCATGAAGAACAAGGCGAACTTCATACCGCTATACTCAGTGTGATAGCCGGCAGTCAGCTCTTGTTCTGCTTCGGGCAGGTCAAACGGCGCACGGTTCACCTCTGCCAGCAGCGCCACAAGCAAAATGATGGCTGCGACAGGATTCTGGAAGACATACCAGCCCAAGATGGAAGGCGTCGCTTGCGAGTCCACAATTGTTTGCAGGCTCATCGAGCCAGTCACAATAATCGGGATGGACATGCTGACGCCGAGGCTCAGCTCATAGCTGACCATCTGTGCCGAAGCGCGCAAGCCGCCCAACATTGAGTACTTGTTATTGCTTGCCCAGCCCGCCAGCACAATGCCATAGCTGCCCAAGCTGAACCACGCCAGCATGAACAGAACGCCCACGTTTACATCGGTTAAGCCTAGCGGTACGCGGTACCACAAGCCATCAAACCACGGGATGAGGAGCGGCGGACCGAGCGGCACCACTGCCACCACCATAATGGCTGGGATCACCTTCAAAACGGGCGCAATCCAAAAGACAACGCGATCCGCGCTGCTGGGCGTCACGTCCTCTTTGAAGAATAGCTTGATGGCATCAGCAATCGGAAACAGCAAGCCCAACGGACCTGCGCGATTCGGACCGAGCCGATTTTGAATGAAAGCGATAAAACGGCGCTCCAGCAGGGTGGTATAGGCAAAGCCCGTCAGCAGCGTGATGAAGATCAACAAGCTGATGACCACGGCACGGATCACGCCGCAGCCGCCCGAAGCGGCGCAGTCTATGATCAGGTTTGGATCGATGTTAAACATGCTCTGCGACCTGCACTTTCTCTACAGTGGCGCTGACTGGCACATCAGGCAGGAGGGCGCCTAAATTGCGCGCCACCAACACAGCCCCTTTCGGCACACTGACGGCTACACGCGCCTTCAAGGCAACAGCGCCGCCAGATAGGCGCACTTCCACAATCTCACCTTCACTGATGCCGAGCGCTTTAGCATCTTCCCAGTTTAGCAGTGCGTAGGGCGCGGGAATGTGTGAATGCACCAACGCGGCACTAGCGGCAAAGGTCGGTTTGCGGTCATAGAGTTCCGTGATTGGCACGATCAGCAGCTCGCCCTTGCCCACTTTAGGCAGCTTGGCAGCCTTCACCTTTTCCGTTTTCACCGTTTCGCCGCGCTCAGCGGCAGTTGCCCACTGCACGCCTAGCCCACCCTTATTATCGTAGGCTGTGCCGCCATAGTAGAGGTCAGCGCCGCCCACATCTGGGAACTGCTTTTCAACCTTCGCCAAATTCGGGTAGCTCATTTGGGCGTAGGTTGGCAGGCTTTGTGTGATGCTCTGCATGACTGCCGCCGCCGAGAGTTTAGGCTTTGCGCCGCCGAGCAGCTTACCCAGTTCGGCAAAGGCGCGCCAGTCAGGGCGTGTATGCTCAAGCGGAGTCTGCGCGGTATAGAAACGCTGCACACGGCGCTCAGCGTTGGTGAAGGTGCCGTCACGTTCAGCGAAACTTTGGCGCGGCAGCACAACATCTGCCTGCTGTGCAGTTGCCGTCAGGAATAGCTCCGAGACGACGAGGAAGGTCTCCTGACGCGCTTGCAGTGCGGCTGCGCTTAAGGCATCCCCGCCGATCAAGTCTGCATCGGCAAGCAACAGCACCTTGGGCAGTTTCTCCAGCAAGGACTCGGTCGCCTCTGCCGAATAGCCTAGATCGAAAGCGCCCTGTGTATTGGCACCTGCCCAAACACCGATCAAGCCATTGTTAGGCTTGCCATAATGCCCTGTCTCGATCAGCTTGTTGGCAGCCGCTTGCATGAGGGCAGCGTGCGCGGCGCGATCCATGCCTTCGCCGCCCGCTAAGAGGATGACATTGTTCAGCCCATCAAGGTTCAGGGCATTCAAAGCATCCACTTCGCCGCCATAAGTCGGGCGGATGATGTCTGCCTTGCCCTTCACAAAGCGATCCAGTTCGGTGTAGCGCGCATTGATCGTGATCAGGCGCGCACCGCGATCTGCGGCAACTTTGGCGCGCAGATACCAGATGGGCGCTTCTTCTTCAAGGTCGGTGGCAACCACAACAATCGCGTCACCCTTGCCCAAATCCTTGAAGTTTGTGCCAACACCCACCCCAACGGCTGCCACCTGCGCCGCGCCCGTCAAGCGGTAGGGATAGACGCCTAGCTGTGTGCCGCCGACGTGCTGCACCAATTGGCGCAGTTCCCACAAATCCTCGTTGGAGAGCATTCCGCCAGCAATCGCGCCGACGCTGTTACCGGCTGCCTGCATGTGCTCCGCAATGACGCTGAGCGCTTTTTCCCATGTGGCAGGCACCAGTTTTCCGTTGTGGCGCACCAATGGGCGGCTCAGGCGTTCGGCATGGCGTGAGTGGTGATGCCCAAAGCGCCCTTTATCGCAAATCCACGTCTCGTTGACGCCTTCATGCTGGCGCGGCATGATGCGCTTCACAACAATCTTGCCGCCTGCTTCACGGTCTAGGCGGGTGCTGGCGCTAGTGTTGCAGCCAACCGGGCAGTGCGGGCAAATGCTTGGCACTTCGGTGAGTTCCCACGGGCGTGCGCCAAAGCGGAAATCGGCAGTGGTGAGCGCACCCACTGGGCAAATATCGGTGGTGTTGCCGCTGAAATAGGTATCGAAAGGCGGATTGCTGGTCGTCACGATCTGGAGGCGGCGTCCGCGCTCGTGGAAGGCAAGCACCGCATCGCCCACATATTCTTCTTGGAAGCGCGTGCAGCGCGCACACTGAATGCAGCGCTCACGGTCGAGGAAGATCAGGTCACCCAGTGGATAGTGTTTGGCAAGGTGCATCTTCTCATCAAAGACGAAACGGCTTTCGCCTGCGCCGTGTTGCATGGTCAGATTTTGCAGCGGACACTCACCGCCCTTATCACAGACAGGGCAATCCAGCGGATGGCTGGTCAGGATGAACTCGATAATGTCATCACGGGCAACCTTGACTGCCTCCGTGGTCGTCCGCATGGTCATGCCGTCGGTGACGGTCTGCGTGCAGGCAGTGGCAAGTTTAGGCTGCCAACGCACCTTGAGTTTGCCGTTTTCATCGGTCAGAAATTCGCCACTGGCGCGATCTATCTCAACCTGACCCAGTTCAACAAGGCACATGCGACACATGCCGACAGGTGCTAATTTGGGATGATAGCAAAAGACGGGAACATCATTCCCGTGCAACTTTGCCGCATCCACAAGGTTCATGCCCTTTGGGACGCGGTATTCAACGTCATCAATAAACAGGCGAACAGTGTCAACCATGAAAAATGCCTCCGACATGTGCCGTTGTACTAACTCTGTGTGCAGCGCCGCAGCCCTTCTAGGGCGCGTTCTGCCAGAATGCTGTGAATGTAGCCCCAGTCCGTCTCACCCGCCGCCGAAATTAGGTGTAAGCCTCTCTGAAAATCTTCGGCTGCCGCTGCCTGATCGCCATAGTCCAGCAGTGCCTCACCGCGCAGCACATAGTTTATCGGATTATCAGGCGCGGCGGAAATCGCAGTCTCTAACGCGAGGATGCGTTCTGTCAAGTTATTCACCCGCGCCGCTTGCCACCAACTACGCTTTTTAGGCTTCTGTGCTTCGCCGTCGGTATCCACGTCTGTTGGGATGGCGAATATGTCAGGCTCTAGCAGTGCCTCTGAGACTTCGGCTGGCACTTCAGGCGCAAGCATAGACTTGGACAGATTTTCCGCTAAGTCTACCTGAGCCGCACTGCTTTCGCTGCCCGTTTCCATCAGCGGCGAATCGGCATTTGCGTTGGAGTCAGTTGAGGTTGGCAGATCGCGTTCGGCTTCAGACATGCGCTCATCCTTAGAGCAGGGCGCGCCTTAACACGCCCTGCTGTGCTGCATAACGAATTACCTAGTCACCCGCGACGGCGGCGGCTTCAGCCGCTGGTTTGCGGGCAGGCGACTTGGCGGCTGGCACGGGCTTGGCTGGCTCCACATAGGCGTAGAACTCATCACGCCAATACTTTAGGGCGCTCAGCACCGGGCTGGTGGCAAAATCGCCTAGCGCGCACAAGCTTTTCCCCTGCATTTGCACAGCTACCGACTCAATCAGCGCAACATCTGCCTTGGTTGCCGTCTTGTGATAGATAGCTGAAAGGCGCTGTTCCAGCCAGTAAGTGCCTTCGCGGCAGGGTGTGCATTTGCCGCAGCTTTCATGGCGGAAGAACTTGATCATCTTCAAGGCTGCCCAGACCATATCGGTATCTTCATCCAAGATGATGACCGACGCCGAGCCGAGCGTTGAACCAAGCGCAGCAACATCCTCATAGGTCAGCGGCGTATCTAGCACCTTATCTGTGGCAGGCAGCAGCGGACCGGAGGCGCCGCTGGGCAGAATCGCCTTCAGCTTTTTGCCATTACGCACGCCGCCCGCCAGTTCAATCAGTTGGCGGAAAGTGCTGCCAAGCGGCAGTTCATAGTTGCCTGGCTTGGCAATATGCCCACTCATGCAGAAGATTTTCGGTCCCGGCGATTTTTCCGTGCCGATGCTCTTATACCACGCTGCGCCGTTCACGATGATCGGCGGCACATTGGCGAGCGTCTCCACATTGTTGATGACCGTTGGGCGTGCGTACAAGCCCGCCACAGCCGGGAACGGCGGACGCACACGCGGCTGACCAAGTTTGCCCTCGATGCTGTTGAGCATCGCACTTTCTTCGCCGCAGATGTAGGCGCCGGCGCCCCAGTGTACATAGATTTCACAGCCCCAGTCCGTGCCGCCAATTTTTTCGCCGACCCAGCCACCTGCCCGCGCCTTTTCGATCTCGCGCTCGATGTTGAAGCCAATCTCCCAGAACTCGCCGCGCACATAGATATAGATCGCGCTTGCCTGAATGGCATAGGCGCAGATCAGCGCACCCTCGATCAGTTGTTGTGTGTTCTTCTCTAGGATTTGGCGATCTTTGAAGGTGCCCGGCTCAGACTCATCCGCGTTGACGACCACATATTTCGGACCCTCCACCTCCGGCACGAATGACCACTTCATGCCCGCCGAGAAGCCTGCACCGCCACGCCCGCGCAGGTTGGACTCTTTCACAAGGGCGATCACCTCTTTGGGTGACATGCTCAGCGCCTTCTTCAGCCCTTCATAGCCGCCGTGCTGCACGTAAACATCATACGTGCCAATATCGGCGATCTCTTGGTCACGCAGCAAAATGTTCGCCATAGTTCTTATAATCCCTCTCAACCCAACTCAGCATTGTCTGTATTGTCTGTGTCTGTTTCGGCTAACTCAGCGTGTTCTTCAAGCAGGCTTGGCGGGCTTGCTTGCGGCGCGTCATCCAGTGTGGCTGCCTCTAGAGGCGGTGGATTGGCGGCAAGCGCCAAGCTGAACGCCACCAGCCCACTGAACAACATCAGGCTGAAGCCGCAGACTGCCACCATCGCGCCGTTATAAAGCGCCATGCTGCCCGCATAGCCCATCCCAAGCAGCGCCATCAGCATCACACCGACCAGCGCACCGCGCCTGCCATGCCGCCACGCAACCGCTGCGCTTGCCACGCCAATCAGCAGGACGGGATAGATCAAAGCATCACTCACCAAGCCGCTCGTGTCGCTCTGCTCTAGGCGCACCACTAAACGCTGTGGATGCGTCATGGTGACCCATGCGGCATCCTCGCCCCGTGGCGAACGCCACTGCATCAGCGTGAGGGCGAGCAGCGCCAACGCCGCACCCATAAACGCCAACAACAGCAAGCCGCGCAACGACTCAAGGGCTGGCTCGCGCTGGGGTGCTTCAGGCATCGGGATGATCGCGTTTTGTGACATAGTAAATTGGCTCCACGCGATAACCTGCCTTCTGAAAGAGCGCTAGGCTTGCCGTATTGTGATGTTCGATCAAGGCGGCGTGAATTTCCAAGCCAAGCCCGCGCAAATGTGCCTCTGCTGCCTGAATAAGCGCCATGCCCACGCCACGCCGCTGAAAGGTTGGCAGCACCGCCAAACGGTTGATCCAGCCCTTGCGCCCATCCTGTGTAACCAGCGCCACACCGACCAGTTGATCGTCCGCGTATGCGCCAAGTGTAACCTGCCCGTTTGCCTGCTGCTGGGCGAAGCGTTCGCGGCTATCGCGCCCTGTGTGGCGCACCGTGAGCGCGGCAGCTTGCCACACGCCGATAATGGCATCGTAATCGGCAGCGCTGAGTAGACGCACGGCAAGCATAGTCGGCTGCACTAATCGCCGCTTAGCTGCGCTTCGGCGGCTGCTTCAGCGCGCCATTGCTCAAGCAGCGCCTTCATCTTCTCCATGTCCAGATGTTCCACAAAGCGGAAATTGCATTGAAGCATTGGCGCACGGTCGCAGGCGGCAAGGCACATCACATGCTCAACGGTGAACAGTCCATCGGGTGTGGTGCCACCTTCTTCAATGCCGAGATGTTCGAGCAAATCGTGGTGGAACTTATCGGCACCAACCAAGGCACAGGGCAGGTCAGTACAGACTTGCAGCCAATATTTACCCTTCGGCGTCTCGCGGTACATGGTATAGAAACCAGCGATGGACTTGACCTGCGTTGGGTCAATTTCGCACAAATCTGCCACTTCGTTAATGCCTTCGGGCGAAACGTAGCCGTAATGCTCTTGGGCAAGGTAGAGCAGCGGCATAATTGCCGAACGCTTATCGGGATATTTGGCGAAAATTTTAGCGATTTGCTCTGCGTATTTCTCTTTTAGCACGGTTTGTTCATCCTGATTGTTGGTGTGCGGCTCAACGCCTTTTCAAATTACCCTGCATCGCTGCTGTGTTTGAGCGTCGCCCCGCCGCTAATAGGGCGGGGTGAGGCTGATGCTACCGATCACAGTCGCCTAGCACAATATCCACACTGCCAATGATACCAACCAAATCAGCCAGCATCCCATCTTTCGCCATCTTTGGGATAGCCCCCATGGTGTGCACATAAGAAGGTGTGCGGAAATGCACACGGTGCGGACGGTTGCTGCCATCACTGCTCAAGAAGCAGCTTAGCTCACCACGTGGGCTTTCCACCGAGACGTACACCTCACCTTCGGGCAGGCTGAAGCCTTCCGTCCACAGTTTGAAGTGGTGGATGACCGCCTCCATGCTGCGCCCCAGCTCCGAACGCGGCGGCGGCACATATTTACGGTTGTTGCTGCGGAAGGCAGGGGGCGCTTTTTCCAAACGCTCCACAGCCTGACGAATAATCCGCACTGATTGGTGGAGTTCCTTCATGCGGATGTAGAAGCGATCATAAACATCACCATGTTCGCCCAGCGGTACGTCAAACTGGTAAGTTTCATAGCCCATGTAGGGCATCGCCTTGCGAATATCCCAATTCACGCCGCTGCCGCGCAAGGTAGGTCCGGTGCAGCCATAGGCGAGTGCATCCTCAGGTGTGATGACGCCAATGCCTTGTGTGCGGTCAATCCACAGCGGATTATTGACCAAGAGCGTTTCGTATTCTTCGATTTTGGCAGGGAAGTAATCGATGAACGCCTTCACCGCCGGGATAAATTCGGCTGGCACGTCGCGCCACAAGCCACCCGGACGGAAATAAGTACTCATCATACGCTGTCCACTGACCATCTCGAAAATATCGAGGATCATCTCGCGTTCGCGCATGGCGTAGAGAAAAACGCTCATCGCGCCCATGTCTAGGCAGTGTGTGCCAAGCCACACCAAATGGCTGTTGATGCGCGTTAGTTCCGCCAGCAGCACACGCACAATCTGAGCGCGCTCTGGCACGTCTAGCTCGGCGATCTTCTCGATAGCAAGGCAGTACACCAAGTTATTGCCCATCGGATTTAGGTAGTCCATCCGATCAGTCATGGTAATTGCCTGCTCGTAAGTTTTGGACTCCATGCTCTTTTCAATGCCGGTGTGCAGGTAGCCCACATCGGGAATGCAGCTTACAACCGTCTCGCCGTCCAGTTCCAGCAGCAAACGCAACACGCCATGCGTGCTAGGGTGCTGCGGACCCATGTTCAAGAGCATTGTCTCGCCCGTCAGCGCGCGCGGCGAAACCAGCCCTTGCAGCTCTTGGACAGTGCCTTCCCACTCGGTGACGCCGGCGCTATGCCCGGTGCTGTTTAATAAAGGACGCTCACTCATGGCAATCTTTTCCTCATCGGGGCTAGGTCTGGGCGTTATTCGGTGGCACGTGGCTTCAGACGTTCAATATCATCGTAGTTGAAGCTGAACTGCACTTGTTCATAGCCAAGTGGATAATCCTTGCGCTGTGGATGACCGTCCCACTCTTCGGGCATTAAGACGCGGCGCAGGCTCGGATGCCCTTCAAAAACGATGCCCATCATGTCGTATGCCTCGCGCTCTTCCCAGTCGGCAGATGCCCACACAGCGGTGACGCTTGGCAGGCGCGGATCATCGCCCGAAACGTATGCCTTCAGGCGCAGGCGGCGCGTGTAGAGCATCGAATACAGGTGGTAGCACAGCGCAAAGCGCGGCTCTTTCGGGAAGTAATCCACCGCCGTGATATCCGAGAGGAAAATATATTCAAGCCCTTCCGTGTCGCGGAAGAACTGGCAGACTTCCACAATGCGCTGTGGGTCTACGATAATGGTCGTCTCGCCGCGAAATTCCACCACATCAAGCACAGCGTTTTTTAGGGTCAGCTTTGCCAAATCAACAGGATCAAGTGGTTGTTGCATGTTCACCTTGCCTTATGAATAAAGAATGGGCGGCTTGCACCGCCCAGAGAAACAGGCTATGCCCAATCGGCAATGCGCTGCGTCTTTACTTTCTCGTGCAGCGTCATAATGCCGTGGATGAGTTGCTCAGGGCGTGGTGGGCAGCCTGCCACATAGACATCTACCGGCACGATCTCATCCACGCCTTGCACAATGGCATAGTTGTTAAAAATGCCGCCGCATGAAGCGCAGTCACCCATCGAGATCACATACTTGGGATCGGGCATTTGGTCATAGAGTTGGCGCAGCACCGGCGCCATTTTCCGCGTGACGCGCCCTGCCACAATCATCAAGTCGCTTTGGCGTGGCGATGGGCGCATCAGCTCCATGCCAAAGCGCGAAAGGTCGTACACAGAGGCTTGCGTACTCATCATTTCAATCGCACAGCACGCTAAACCAAAGAGCAGGGGCCACATGCTCTTGGTGCGTCCCCAGTTGATGGCTGCCTCTAGTGTGGTGGTCACCACACCCAGATTACCCAGTTTGCCCGCTACTCCCATTCCAAGGCTCCCTTACGCCAAGCGTAATAATGTCCAATTTCCAGCACGATAATGAACACCAACATTGCCAAGAAGGCTGCAAAACCAACCTCGCGCACCACAACGGCGAAAGGCAGGAAGAACATCACCTCAATATCAAAGAGGATAAACAACACCGCCACCAAATAAAATTTGATCGGCAAACGCCGCATCGCGGGACCAATCGCCACCATGCCGCTTTCGTATGGCTCTAGTTTGCGCGCCGTTGGGCGGAACGGTCCCAGAATACGCGAAATGAACACCACAATGATGCCGACGACAGTCGTGATAAGCAGGAGTATAGAGACAGGCGCGTATTGATCTAACACAGCGTCTTCACCTCACAAGTTGGCTAACCAAGCGCATTTGAGAAAAATAGAACAATCTCTATAATAAGCATAACATGCATGAACAAAAAAGCAAACCGCATTTTCACTTCTGTCAAGTTTATCCCAAAGCGCGGAACTGAACAACACACCCTTCATCCCTGAATATGTGGTAGACTTTAGCGCAATTTGGAAGAAAACGTGCTGCAAGCGCGTGATGAGGCGTAAACCATGATTAGAATGCTGCACTTTGCCGATTTTCACTTGGGCATGGAAAACTATGGGCGTGTGAACGCTGAAAGCGGCTTGAACAGCCGTATACACGATTTTCTGAAACGCCTTGATGAGGTTTTTCACTACGCGCGGCACAATGAGGTTGATCTGGTCGTCTTTGCGGGCGATGCCTTCAAGAACCGCACGCCTAACCCAACCTTGCAGCGTGAATTTGCGCGGCGCATCCGCCAAATGAGCGATTACTGCCCGGTAGTGCTGCTGGTTGGCAACCACGATTTGGCAGCAACGGTTGCCCGTGCTTCTAGCCTAGAGATTTACGATACACTGGCAGTGCCGGGCGTTGTGCTAGGCGATAACTACACATTGCACACCATCTTGACCAAAAGCGGCACCGCTTATATCGGCACTGCGCCTTATCCTGTCAAAGCGCGCATCCTTGATGATAAAGAAGCACACACGCGCACTGCGCAAGAGGCGGATGATTATTTCAAACTCACCATCAGCCAGATGCTGATGGAGCTGGCTGACCAAGCGCGCCAAGCACCTGACGGTGCGCCGCGGGTGTTGGTTGGGCATTTCACGGTTGGCGGCGCACGCTTTGGCAGTGAGCGCGAGGTGATGCTCGGCAACGATGTGATGGTCTCGCTTGGTGATCTGGACGATTCAGCGTGGGACTACGTGGCGCTTGGTCATATTCACAAGCATCAGTGTCTGACCAGCGGCAAGCGCACGCCTATCGTCTACAGCGGCAGCCTAGAGCGCATAGACTTTGGTGAGGAAGGCGAGCCAAAAGGCTTTTGCTGGGTGGAGCTGGAACGTGGGCAGACGCGCTGGCAATTTCAACCAGTGGGCAGCCGTCCCTTTCTAACCTTGCGCGCCGATTTGCGTGAAAGCGCTGATCCGATGGGTGACGCGCTCAGCGTTATCTACCGTGCCGATGTCGAGGGCGCTATTGTACGGATGTACCTTCAACTGGATGCCAAAGATGAAGGGCGTGTGGAAAGCCGCCGCCTCTACGCTGCTTTGTACGAGCGTGGCGCGAATATGGTCGCCACCGTTAAGAAAGAGATCGCACGCGAAGATCGAGCGCGCTTAGGCGATCTGCCCGAGAGCCTAACGCCGCTTCAGTTGGTAGAGCGCTATTTTGCAGCGCGTGGCACCAGCCGCGAACGCACCGAGCATTTATTGGAACGCGCTAAGGTTATTTTTGAACAAACCGACTGGTCATAACGCCCAAACGATGCGCCGTACACTGCCGCCTACACGCCTGATCGTCCTCGCTCTGATGGTATTTGCCTTCTTAGCGGCAGCGCACATTAGCCGTGCCGTGCTGGAGCGCCTGCCACACCTTGAAGATGAGTTTGCCTACCTGTATCAGGCGCGCATTTTTGCGGGTGGGCAGGCGTGGGTTGAGCGGCAAGAGCCTGTCAAGGTCTTTTGGCAGCCATTCCTTTTGCAGCCGGAAGAAACGCCCGATGGTGTTTATCGCCGCTTTGGCAAATATACGCCGGGCTGGTCGCTCGTTCTGATGCTTGGTGTGTGGCTTAGGCAAGAATGGCTGATCAATGCCTGTCTTGCCATGCTGAACGTCGGGCTAATTTACCGCTTGGGACGTGAAATTTTCGATGAGACGGTCGGTGTAGTGGCGGCGCTGCTCTTGGCAATCAGCCCGACAGCACTCATCTTAAACGCCACGCTGATGAGCCACACTTGGGCGCTTTTTGCCGCGCTAGGTTTCGCCTACGCCTATTGGCGCACCACACGACATGGGCGCGGTCTGTATGCATGGGCAGCTTGCGGTGGTGTGCTAATTGGCGCGCTAATTTGCACACGACCACTCACTGCCTTAGCCATAGCCTCGCCCGTGGCGCTACATGTGCTGTGGCGCCTGTTCAGCGAACGCCGGCACTTTCGCTGCAACCTCTCAGCCTGGGCGCTGATGGCAGCTTGCGCGCTACCAGTGGCAAGCCTGTGGTTGTTTTTCAACTACCAATGGACGGGCGATCCGTTTGCCAACACCTACACCATGTATTGGGCGTATGACAAGGTTGGCTTTGGTGAGGGCTATGGGTTGAATCGGGGCGGGCATACGCTCACATGGGGCTGGCGCAACATGCGCGCCGATCTTGCCTTCTGGTTTCGGGATACCTTTGGCATCACGCTGCACGCCGACGTTGAGCAGTATCTGCGGCAGAACTTGGGCTATGGCATCGGCGTTGGCTTAAGCTGGTTACCGATAGCCTTCGGCTTGGCAGCAGGGCGCAAGCGTTTATGGGTATGGCTCACCTTCGGTTTCTTCGTGGCGTTGGTGGTGAGCGGTTTATTCTATTGGATCGGTTCGTCGGTGCATGGTGGCGCGGTCTACAGCGTACGTTACTATTATGAAGGCATTTTCGGCGCGTGCCTTGTGGCTGCCTATGGTGTGGTGGCATGGCTGCGGACTCTGCCTGAGCGCTGGGTCGGCTATCTGGTGCTGATCGTTGCCTGTGCCGCCAGCCTGATCGGCTACACGCCTGCGCGCCTGCGCGAGCCACTGCCGCCCAACTGGGAAAACGGCTTGTACGGCTTCAACAACATCAGCCGCGCCCAACTGGCTGCCATAGATGAATTACGCGCTCAGCGCGGCGCACCTGACCACCCTGTGTTGATCATTGTGCTGAAAGGTGAGGATGCCAGCGATAATTGGCGTAACTATGGCGCAACCCTTGCCGCCACTGATCCGTACCTGAAAAGTGATATAATTGTAGCAAGAGTTTTCGATGCCCAAGAAGCGCCCACTTTTGTGAGACGCTTTTCCGAGCGATTGGTGTTATATCAGGTAGGTGCAGTAGTGTACGCATCCTTAGCAGAAGCATTGGCTGACCTTGCTGAATGATGCACTTGCGCCACCCATAAACTGCCAGAAAGTTTTTAAGAGGGCTACCCTGACCCATGAGCGCGCTACCATTCAGGCAAGAAAAACCCGATCCAAACCGCACGCGCATTTTGAAGTTGTTCAATGTGCCGTTTACGCTTGACCCTTATCATGACCGCTTGATCTCGCAGGGCTATGAAGTGGCAAACACTTCTACCTATGCCGAAGCACTCGACTATGCCCATGAACGCCAGCCCGCGCTCATCATCGTTTATGATGAGACAGACAGCGGCATTGATGCCTTAGAGTGGCTGCGCTTACAGCATACAGATCGCTTTAGCTGGATGGCAACCACACCCTTGATCATCTTAGCAGATGCCGTGCGTGTGGATATGCTTAAGCATGAAGAACTGCCAGAGCGTGTGATCGTGCTTCAGCGCCGTGCCGATACGCTCAACCATCTGACGCGCATCGTGAACCAACTCTTGCGCGGCGGGATGCAGGGCTGATCACGCACATGGCGCGTCCTTTAAGATAGGCATCATGTCCATTCTAACCACCACAGGGCTAGGCAAAGCATTTGGCGCAGAAGATATTTTCGGTGGCGTCAGTGTGGAGATTCCACACGGCGCCAAGATCGCCTTGGTGGGACACAACGGCGCAGGCAAAACAACGCTCATCCGCATTTTGATCGGCATGGAAGAGGCAAGCAGTGGCACGCTTAGCCACATGCGTGGCTTGCGGATCGGCTTTCTGCCACAACGCCCTGAATTGGTCAGCGACCGTCCCTTGTGGGATGAAATGCTGACCGCCTTTGACGATCTGCGCCGCCTTGAGGCAAACTTGCTCGAAATGGCGCACCAAATCAGCGAGACGCCGAACGACGCCGACCTGCTAGAGCGCTACGGCGCGGCGCAACACGCCTTTGAGTCCAGTGGCGGCTACGAATATGAGACGCGCATTAAGCAAGTCTTGCAGGGTTTGGGCTTTGATGCCGACGATTACCAAAAATCGCTCACCATTTTGAGCGGTGGGCAGAAAACACGCGCTCTTCTTGCCAAGTTACTGTTGCAATCGCCCGATTTGCTGGTGCTAGACGAGCCGACCAATCACTTGGATATTCAAGCGGTGGAATGGCTGGAAACCTACCTGAGCGCCTGGCAGGGTGCGCTCTTGGTGGTCAGCCATGATCGCTACTTCATGGATCGCGTTGTCAATACCATTTGGGAAATGAACTGGGGGCGACTAGAGACCTACAGCGGTAACTACAGCGCCTATTTGCAGCAGCGCCAAGCGCGCTGGGAATATCACCGAAAGCTCTTTGAGGCTGAAAAAGAGCGCCTGCTCAGCGAGTTGGATTTTATCAAGCGCAACATCATCCGCGACAGCACCAACGCACGCGCCGTCGGCAAGCTGCGGATTTTGAGCCGCGAATTGGCTGCCATCGAGCAGCTTGGCTTGGTTGCTTACAAAAACGCCAAGAGTTGGTCAGCAACGGGCGTCGGCGGCGTGCGCCTGTATACCGTCGCAGAGGCGGAAGCATCCATCAAAGCGCTCAAGCCATCCAGTGTGCGCCCGCGTGAGGTGCGAATGCGCCTGAACTTGAAAAGCGGAGGACGCAGCGGCGATAAGGTGCTGATGACGCATGATTTGGTGGTTGGCTATGAGGCGGATGAGCCATTGCTGCGCGTGCCTGATCTGACGCTCTTTCGTGGTGAGGTGGCAGCCATCATCGGACCGAACGGCGTCGGTAAATCTACCTTCCTCAAAACGCTGCTCGGCACGCTCAATCCACTGGCAGGCGAGAGCAAACTCGGCGCGCAGGTCAAGATCGGCTACTTTGCACAGGCGCACGAGTCGCTGCACGATGAGCGCACTGTGATGGATGAGATTTTCAGCGTGCGCGATATGCCGATCAGCCAAGCGCGAGACTATCTGGCAAATTTCCTATTCACGGGCGATGATGTCTTCCGTACCGTTGGCACGCTCAGCGGCGGTGAGCGCGGGCGCGTGGCGTTGGCAAAATTGGCGCTTGGCGGCGCAAACTTGCTGCTGTTGGATGAGCCGACTAATCATTTGGATATTCCTGCCCAAGAAGTGCTGCAAGATATGCTGGCGCAGTTTGAAGGGACGATTCTGCTGGTCAGCCATGATCGTTACCTAATCAACGCGCTTGCCACACAAATTTGGGCGGCAAGCACGGGCAAGCTGGATGTTTTCGAGGGCGATTACAGCGCCTACCTTGCCGAGCGCGAGGCAGCCAAGCTGGCACTGGCTGCCGCAAGCGCCGCAGCACGCCAAGAGCGCAAGGCGCAGCAGCCGAGCAACGGCAAGACCAGTGGCAGCAAAAGCGGCGGACTCTCGCCGCGTGAGCGCGAACGGCGCGTCGCACAAGTTGAGGCGAGCATCCATCAGTTGGAGGCAGACCTTGCCCAGATTGAAGCAGATTTGGCAACTGCCAGCGCCAACGGTGAGGTTGACCGTGTGCGTGCGCTCGGCGAGGCATACGCCGCCACCCAGATTGCCCTTGAAGCGCACATGAGCGAGTGGGAAACTTTATTCGCCTAGCGCTGTGCTGCTTAGCATACCCAGATTCACTTTTAGGAGATCACACAGTTCATGAAGCAACTAACGTTCTTGGCTGCACTTGCCCTGCTCATTGGTGCGTGCAGCAACGTTCAAACCGTGCCAACCAACACACCCATCGTCCCAACGGCACCCTCCAGCGCAGATTTTCGTCCCGTGGCTGTTGGGCAGGGAGCGTGCCTTGGCGTGGCAGACCCTGACTTTACGCCGCCCGCCAACCGTCCAGCTACGTTGACGGCACCTGAAGATCAGAAGATTGATACCAGCAAGACCTACTGCGCTATCCTGACCACAGAGAAAGGGCGCATTGTCATTCAGCTCTATCCACAGGTTGCGCCGCAGCACGTTAATTCGTTTATCTACCTAGCGCGCATTGGCTACTACGATAACACCACCTTCCACCGCGTGATCCCGGGCTTTGTGGCACAAGGTGGCGATCCGACAGGGCGTGGCGATGGCGGACCTGACTACCGTCTGCCGCTTGAAGTCAGCCCATTGGTCAGCTATGATCGCGTTGGCGTGCTGGGCATGGCACGCACCAACGATCCGAATTCGGCAGGCAGCCAGTTCTTCATCACCTACGCACCCCAGCCCAACTTGAACCCAAGCGCCCAGAGCGCCGGCTACACCATTTTCGGGCAAGTGGTGGAAGGCATGGACGTGGCAGAGCGCATTACACCACGCGAACCAAGCCCCAACGCGCCCGCTGGCGACCGCTTGATCTCGGTTCGGATTGTAGAGCGCTAAAGATTCGGGAAAGGCGCGCAGCGTATGACGCTCATCTTTGGCATCGAAACATCCTGCGATGAGACGGCGGCGGCAGTCGTAGAGGCTGCCGCTGACGGCAAGCTGCACCTGCGCGCTAATGTGGTTGCCTCTCAGGTGGAGATGCACCGCAAGTACGGCGGCGTTTTCCCTGAGGTGGCAGCCCGAATGCACATCGAGACCATCCACGCCGTAGCGCGTGAGGCACTGGCAACTGCCGCCGTGCAGCCTGCCGATTTGAGTGCAATTGCTGTCACACACGGTCCTGGCTTAGCAGGCTCACTGCTAGTTGGTGTGAACTTTGCCAAAGGTTTAGCGCTGACTTGGGATAAACCACTGATCGGCATCAACCATTTAGAGGGGCATCTGTACAGCTTGTGGCTGAGCGAATATGCCGATTTGCTGCGCTTTCCGTCGGTGTGTTTGTTGGTCAGCGGCGGGCACACCGAGTTGATCCTCGTGCGCGGACACGGCGACTACAGCCTGCTGGGCAGCACCCTAGATGATGCCGCCGGTGAGGCGTTCGACAAAGTGGCGCGCTTGCTTGGGTTAGGCTATCCCGGCGGACCTGCCATTGAACGCGCCGCACGCGACGGCGATCCAAACGCCTATCCCTTCACACTCTCTGATCTGGGCGCAGAACGTCCGTATGCCTTCAGCTTTAGTGGCATTAAAACAGCGGTGATGCGCGCTGTGCAGCCGCAGCCCGCTTATGGCAAGCGCGTGCGCGGTGAGGAATCACTGCGGGCGGGCAATCTGCGCGAAGGTGTGAACATCGCTGATGCGGCTGCCAGCTTTCAGGCGGCGGCAGCTGAGATGTTGATCACGCCGACTCTGCGCGCCGCAAGCGATCACGGCGTAGCCGCCATTTGGTTAGCAGGCGGCGTCAGCGCGAATGCGTATCTGCGCCAGCAGCTTGCAGCGCGCACCGATCTGCCCGTTTACGCGCCACCACTGGCACTCTGCACCGATAACGCCGCCATGATCGCTGCGGCGGGCTGCTTCCGCTACGCAGCAGGGCAGCGCGACTCGCTGGCGTTGGATGTGTTGCCGATGCTCGCTCTGGTCTGATCCGCCCTGCGCGCCCTACGTTTGTTGAATCTATCGGTTTGTGGTTAGAATAGCCCTAAGTTTTAACCCTACTTGAATAGGTTTTACAATGCCTTTAGAAATTCATCCCGACGCCCTAAATGCTTTGTTATACGCTGATCATGGCGCGCCGTTCGAGATACTCGGCGTGCATCCTGCCGACGACGGTCAATTTTCGGTGCGCGCTATTCGCCCCTATGCCGAAAGTCTGACGCTTATCACGGCGGACGGCAAACGCCACCCAATGACCAAGCTGCGCAATGAGGGCTTCTTTGAAGTGACGCTGAGCGCGCCTGAAGGCTTTCGCTACCGCCTTGAGGCAACCTTTGCCGATGGCGCGGTTGATACTTATTACGATCCGTATGCCTTTCCACCACTGCTGACCGATTTTGATCTGCACTTATTCGCTGAGGGTAACCTCCTGTACGCCTATCAGATGCTTGGCGCGCACCTGACCGAAGTGGGCGGCGTGCGCGGCACGCGCTTTGCTGTTTGGGCGCCCAATGCGCGCCGTGTGAGCGTCGTAGGCAACTTTAACCATTGGGATGCACGCCGCCATGCCATGCGCCATCGCACCAGCGGCGTTTGGGAACTGTTCATCCCGGAGCTAGGCGAAGGTGAGATTTATAAATACGACATTCGCTCCAACTTCAACGGCTATCAGGCACAAAAGAGCGATCCCTACAGCTTCCAGTACGAACTGCGCCCAAACACTGCCAGCGTTGTGGCAAACATCACACGCTACACCTGGAACGACGCTGCATGGCTGGAAAAACGCGCCGAAGGCTCGCCACTTGCCAAGCCCATGGCAACCTACGAAGTGCATCTCGGTTCGTGGCGGCACAAACCAGATGGCACGTGGCTTAGCTACCGCGAACTGGCACACGAGCTGGTTGATTACTGTGTGGCGATGGGCTACACGCACATCGAGCTGCTGCCCATTACCGAGCATCCTTTTGATGGCTCTTGGGGCTACCAAACAACGGGCTATTTTGCGCCGACCAGCCGTTTTGGCACGCCGGACGACTTCAAGTATTTTGTGGATCGCTGCCATCAACACAACATCGGCGTGATCTTGGACTGGGTGCCGGCGCACTTTCCCAAAGATGGCTATGCGCTGAGCTATTTTGACGGCACACACCTTTACGAACATGCCGACTCGCGCAAGGGCGAACATCCTGACTGGGGAACGTACATCTTCAACTATGGGCGCAACGAAGTGCGAAGTTTCCTGCTCTCCAGCGCGCTCTTTTGGCTGAAGGAATATCACATTGACGGGCTGCGTGTGGATGCAGTCTCTTCAATGCTCTACCTCGACTTTTCGCGCAAGGCGGGCGAGTGGGTGCCCAATCAATATGGCAGCAACGAAAACCTGGAGGCGATCAGCTTCATGCGCTATGTGAACGAGGTAACGCACCGTGAAGCGCCCGGCAGCCTGATGATTGCCGAAGAATCCACCGCGTGGGCGATGGTTTCGCGCCCTGCCTACATCGGCGGCTTAGGATTTACCTTCAAATGGGATATGGGCTGGATGCACGACACACTCGCCTACATGCAGAAGGATGCCATCTACCGCCGCTATCACCACAACATGATCACCTTCTCCATGCTCTACGCTTTCAGCGAGAACTTCGTGCTATCGCTCTCGCATGATGAGGTCGTTCACGGCAAAGGGTCGCTCATCAATAAGATGTCCGGTGACTGGTGGCAGAAATTCGCCTCCCTGCGGCTGCTGTTTGGCTACCAATACACACATCCCGGCAAAAAGCTAAACTTTATGGGGCAGGAATTTGGGCAGTGGCGCGAGTGGAGTGAAGCGCGTGCGCTAGACTGGCACTTGGTGAGCGATTGGGAGATGCACGCCAAAATGCAGGCATGGATGCGCGATCTGAACCGCTTCTATCAGGCGCAGCCGTCGCTCTATGAGCAGGATACGGATTGGAACGGCTTTAAGTGGATCAATCCGAACGATGCCGATCAGTCGGTCTTTAGCTATATCCGTTTTGCGACTGATCCCGAAGACTTCACCGTTTGCGTGTTGAACTTCACGCCAGTGCCGCGCCACAACTATCGAATTGGCGTGCCGAAGGCAGGCACCTATACCGAAGTGCTGAACAGTGATAGCCTCTACTACGGCGGCAGCAATCTTGGCAATTTGGGCGCTGTGCAAAGCGACTCGCTGCCCATGAACGACTTTCCGCACAGCCTTTCGATTACAGTGCCGCCGCTGGCAATCGTGGTGTTCAAGCTGAAAGCCTAGCACAAGGGCGGTTCATGAACCGCCCTTTTTTCATCCCTAGTAGACATATTGGTCTTCAAGTTCTTCGCGCAAGCGCAGGTAGCTCTCATAGCGGTGGGCAGCGATCTCGCCACGCGCTACGGCGGTGCGTATGGCGCACGCTGCCTCGTTGAGGTGTGTGCAATCGCTAAATTGGCAGGCGGGAATAAGCGGCACAAATTCAGGGAAGTAGGCGTCTAGTTCGTTCGGCTCAATGTCCCACAAGCCCAAGCCGCGAATGCCAGGCGTATCCGCCACATAGCCGCCATCAGCTAAGGGAATCATCTCAGCGTAGTTGGTGGTGTGCTTGCCTTTGGTCAGCTTGGCGCTTACCTCACCAACCGCACGCCCTAAGTTCGGCTGAATGGCGTTCAGCAGGCTGCTTTTGCCCACGCCTGAGCGCCCTGTGAAAATAGAGATTTTGCCGATGAGCGTTTGATGCAGCACCTCAATACCAATGTTTGCCGCCGCACTGACGTAGAGGACGGGATAGCCGATGCGCGCATAGGTGGCAAAGAGCGCCTTTGCCACCTCAGCACCTTCCAAATCAATCTTGTTGAGCACGACGACGGCGGGAATAGCTGCTTTTTCGGCTGCGATCAGACAGCGGTCTAAGAAGCGTGTATTCGGAGCAGGCTTGGCAGCCGCACTCACAAAAACAGCCTGATCGCAGTTGGCGATCAGCACTTGTTCGCGCTCAGTGGCGGTGCCGGCGTACTCGCTCGGCTCAATGCGCGAAAGGGAACGTTGGCGCGGCAGAATCTGCTTGATGGTACCGCTGCCATCGGGCAGGCGTTCGATGATGACTTTATCGCCGATCACGCATAGTTCGGTTCTTTTGCTCGCCTGCTTCAGTGTGCCGCGTAGTTGGCAGGTAATCAGATCAGAAGTGGTTTGTACCCAATAGAATCCGCTTTGTGTCTTTACGACAAGTCCTGGCTCTTCTTGTTTTTGCATACACCTGTTGTACTTATCTATGCGATATATGGCATAGTAGCACGACTTTGGCTTAGTGGCAAGCGGCGTTTAGACTTCAGGCATGGGCAAGCCAAGCGCTTTGTAAAGGCGATCTGCCTCGAACAGATAGCCCGAACCACGCGCACGCACCGTCATGCGCTGCGAATAGCGTTTCAGGTGCGAGCCGGCGGCATGGAAAGCCTGTGCCACATGCAGGCGGCGCGCACGGATACGCGCTGTTTGCAGGGCGCGGTCAAAGGCATCTTGCGCGGCAGCTTGCTGCGAGCGATCTGTTTCAAGGGCAACGCCGAGCGTAAAGTAAAGCGGCGATAGCACCCGCAGATCACCGCCATTGCTGATGGCATTCAAGCCATTGTAGCAGTGCTTCGTCGCAGCTTTGGGCGTGCCTTCGGCAAGCGCCACACGCGCCCGCAACCAGTAATATTCAGAGGCGTACCAGACCAACTCGCGCTCTGTGATTAGCCCATCCGCCTGCTTCATTAGATCAGCAGCGCGGCGCAGTTCACCCAAACCAAGCGCCGCGTGTGCCTGCGTCAGCAAATTCTCGGCGTAAGCGTGCCAAATGCCGCTGCTGCGGAAAACAGGCATGGCAGTCGCAAGATAGCGCTGTGCGAGGCTGTAATTGCCCTGATCAAGGTGATATTCACGCGCCATAAGGTGCTGCTGCCATGCCACGCCAAGCCCATCGCTGCTGCGCTTAAAGATCAGTTCAGCCTGGGTGAATATCTCGTAAGCCGCTTGATACTGCCCAACATAGCACAGTGCAGCGCCTTGCAGGCTCATCAGATAGCCAATCCGATCAAGGGCGTTGCTCTCGCTTGCCAGCTTGAGCGCACGCTGCAACGTCTCAAGGGCAAGCGCGCCTTCGCCCAACGCCCAATGCAATCCGGATAGCTCACAGTGCAGGTCTAGGGCAGCCGCGCCGTTCAGTGCTGCTGCTTGCTCGGCTTGGCGTGTTTCGCGGCGCACCTCCAGCTCAGCAGGATTAGTGGCGGGCTGAAAAGGGATGGTGAGTTCCGTCACAAATGGCATAGCTTCTGTGTTCTCCGCTGTTCTGGCACATGCACTGCACATCTGATTTTGTTAAAAATCCATTGACAGATCATGACAAATGCCTGCTAAAAGGATGACCACGAATTGCCAAGCTGTCAAGGGCAAGGCAGCGTTCTAGTGTTATAATAGCCCACCATCACAGATAGAGAGGCGATTTTCGGCATGGATACGATTGATCTGCGCTCCGATACGGTGACTCACCCGACGCCTGCAATGCGCGCTGCGATGGCGAATGCACTGGTTGGGGACGATGTTTATGATGAAGACCCAACCCTGCACACTATCCAAGACTATGCGGCTGATCTACTTGGCAAAGAAGCCGCACTCTACCTGCCAACCGCCACCATGAGCAACCTCACCGCACTCTTAACCCATTGTGCGCGTGGTGAGGAAGTTATCCTCTCTCAAAAATCTCACATTTATCAATATGAACAAGGTGGTGCTTCAGCGCTTGGCGGCATCAGTTACCATCCACTACCCATCAACTTCGATGGCAAACTTAGCCTAGAGGCTATCCGTGCAGCCATTCGCCCTGATGATCCACACTTCACGCGCACCCGCCTGATCTGCCTTGAGAACACTGTGCATGGCTGCGGCGGCACCCCTATCACCCCTGAATACACAGACGCTGTTGGCACGTTGGCACGCCAACATGGGCTAAAACTCCACATAGACGGCGCACGGCTGTTCAACGCAGCGGCGGCACTCAAGGTCGAAGCCCGCCAGTTAGTTGCCGCTGCCGATTCAGTGCAGTTGTGCCTTAGCAAAGGCTTGTGTGCGCCATTGGGTGCTTTATTGGTTGGCAGCAGAGAGTTTATCGCACAGGCACTGCGTGTGCGAAAAGTGCTAGGTGGCGGAATGCGACAGGCAGGCGTCGTTGCGGCAGCAGGCTTGGTCGCCCTTCAGGACATGCGCGCACGCTTGGTAGACGATCATCACACTGCACAAATGCTTGCCGAAGGCTTGGCAGAGATTGAAGGCGTGCAGGTTGAGCCAGTACACATCCGCACGAACATGGTCTTTTTCCACCTGCCCGCTGATGTTGATTCGGCGGCATTTGTGGCAGAGCTAAAGGCGCGCAATGTGATCTTACGGGGCAAATCGCCCTTTCGGTTGGTCACCCATTACTACATCACGCCTGAGCGCGTGCTGTACACGCTCCAAGCTATGCGCGAAGTGTTGGCAGCGTTGCGCGTAGTGGCATAAGGTAGGCAGAGGCAGCAGGCATGAAGTCAGGCACATTCGGCACATCGCACACCGTCCGTAAGCGTAAACAGCGGCGGCAACAGCAGCGGCAGGCGCAAACACACGGCATTTTCGGTGTGGCGGCGATTCTGATCGGCAGCCTGATCGTGACAGCCGCACTGGTGGCGATTATCGGTGTGGTCGCCTTTGTGGGCGTCTACACTTTCTATGCCCGCGATTTGCCGCCACCTTCCGAGATCGTCAAGGTGCGCGACCAGTTCGAGACGACTCTGATTTACGACCGCAGCGGACAAACCGTACTCTACCAAGTCCTTGATCCGAGCGGTGATCGGCAGTACCTTGCCTTCAAGGACATCTCGCCTGATCTCATCAAGGCGACCATCGCCATTGAAGACCGTAGTTTTTACGAAAATCCCGGCTTCGATGTGCGCGGCATTCTGCGCGCTGTGTGGCTGGCGCTCCAAGAGGACGCCGTGCAAGGCGGCAGCACCATCACCCAGCAGTTGGTCAAAAACACACTGATCCCGCCTGAGGAACGCGCCCAAATCACGCAGGCGCGCAAGATCAAAGAAATCATCCTTGCCGCCGAGATTTCGCGCCTCTACAGCAAAGATCAGATTCTAGAGTGGTATCTGAATACTAATTTTTACGGCAACCTTGCCTATGGCGTTGGCACCGCGGCGCGTGTTTACTTCGGCAAATCGGCGCGAGAGCTAACACTCGGCGAGGCGGCAATGTTGGCTGCCATTCCACAAAATCCACAGCTTAACCCTCTAGATGCGCCAACCGCAGCGCGCCAACGCCAAATCGTGGTGCTGGAAAGCATGGTGATCGGTGGCTTCATCACAGCCGAACAGGCAGAACAAGCTGCCGCACAGCCGATCATCACCCAACCACTGGCAGAGCGCTTCGGCATTGTTGCGCCGCATTTTTCGATCTTTGCGCGCTCGCAAGCCGAGACGCTGCTCAACGCACAAGGGCTAGATGGCGCACGCCTGGTGCTTGGCGGCGGCTTGCGAATCTACACCACGCTCGATCTCGACCTGCATTTTCAGGCAGAGTGTGTCATGCGCACTCATATTGGGCGCATTAGCGGTGGTGATCCTTCGCTTGTGCCGAATACGGGCGAAGGCAAAACGTGCCTTGCCGCACAGTATCTGCCCACGCCACCGAACCTGCGCCTAAACACGCCGCGCAACGTCACCAATGCGGCGAGCGTGATCATCCGCCCACAGACAGGCGAAATTCTGGCGATGATCGGCAGCCTCGATTATTACAACGGCGGTATTCAGGGCAGTTTTAACGTGGCGGCGCAAGGCTTACGACAGCCCGGCTCTGCCTTCAAGCCTTTTGTGTATATGGCTGCCTTTGCCTCGCCCGAAACGCGCTATACGCCCGCCACAATGCTACTGGACGTGCCAACTACCTTCAACCAAGATGGTGTTTCATACACACCGCGCAACGAAGATGGGCAGTTTCGCGGCGTAGTGACAGTCCGTGAGGCGCTCGCTAATTCCTACAACGTGCCAACCGTACGCGCCCTGAGCGAGACGACCATTGGTCAGGTCATCCGCACGGCGCGCCAGCTTGGACTGAACACCCTCACCCGCCCGCTGGACGAATACGGCTTGGCGCTGGCGCTGGGCAGTGGTGAGGTTACCCTGCTTGATCTCACCTACGCCTACACGCCTTTTGCCACACTCGGCACGATGGCAGGTACGCCTATCGCCAATCCGCGTATGGGCTTCCGCGCCCTTGATCCTGTTGCCATCTTACGGATCGAGGATCGCAGCGGGCGTGTGCTGTGGCAGTTTGATGAGCGCGGCAGTGCCTTTGGCAGACAAAGTGTGCTGCAAGACTCGCTCGCCTATCTTATCACCGATATTTTGGCGGATAACGAGGCACGCTTGCCCGCTTTTGGTGTGGGCAACGCTTTACAGCTTTCGCGCCCTGCTGCCGTGAAAACTGGCACCACAAACGATGTACGTGACGCATGGACAATCGGCTACACGCCTGATTTGGTAACGGGCGTGTGGGTTGGTAACAACAACAACACGCCGCTGGGCGATGATCTGGGCGGTGCCACGGCGGCTGCACCGATCTGGCACGCCATGATGGAATACGCGCACCGCCGTGATGGGCTGCCGCCGCGCCGCTGGGAAGCACCGAACGGCATTGTGGAGGCGACCGTTTGCCAGCGCAGCGGCTTGCTGCCGACTCCCGATTGTCCCAAAATGAAAGAAATTTTCTATGCGGAAGGCGCCTTTAGCACTGTGCCAACACAGATAGATACCTATTGGCGGCGCTACCGCATTAACGCACGTAACGGTCTGCGCGCCACCGCCGAGACGCCGCCTGAATTGATCGCTGAGCGCGTCTACTTTGAATATCCGCCTGAGGCGCAGCTTTGGGCGCGCCAAACAGGGCAACCATTGCCGCCGACGGAATACGACTCGGCGCGCACTGCACGCCTAAGTACATTGGATGGTAACCTGACTGCACCGCAGAGTTTGGCGCGGTTGCGCGGCGTAGTTGAGGTGCGCGCACGCTTGCCACAGGGCAAAATCATCGGCTATCAGTTGGAGTATGGTGAAGGTATCAGTCCGGAGCGCTGGTTTGCCATTCCCGTAGAGGATATGGCGCTGCGTGGTGAGGACGTGCGCCTTGCCCGTTGGGATACGGGCGCGCTGGATGGGCTTTACACGCTGCGCTTGGGCATGGTGCTGGATGATCAGCGCTTTCAGGTGCATACGGTGCAGGTGGCAATTGATAACCAGCCGCCAAGCGTACAGTGGCTTTCGCCGGTGCCGAATGATGCCATCAGTGCCAGTGCAGGTGTGGTGCAGTTGGCGCTCAGCGCGACGGATAACGTCGAGGTGGGCTATGTAGAGTTCTTCTGGAACGGCACGCCGATTGCCCGTGTTGAGCGCGCACCTTACGTCACACAATGGCGGATCACCAAGCTGGGCGCGCAGTTATTCCATGCGGTGGTGCACGATGTGGCGGGCAATACGCGCCGTTCCGAGACGGTGGAAGTGCTGATTATTGAGTAGGTTTCAGCACCTGCTACGGGTCGAAGTAGAAGCGTTTGCCCATCGACAACAACCCGTACCAGCCGAAAAAGAAAAAAGGAATTCAGCTATCGTGCGGTCTACCTACTACAAGTGGAGTCGGGATGTCGTCCGCACGCGCATTTACCTCACCAATCAGGCGGATTGGCAGGCGGTGGCACGCTCCCACGCCGAATTTTTCGGCGAAATTCGCTCGACCAATACCTTGGTGGTGGCTGCCCTGATCGGGGATGAATATCTAGTCGAGATTGAGGCAGAGGCGTACCTCAGCCAAGCCAACAGCAGAGGAGGCACACCCTTGGATGTATCGCCTATGGAGCGCGCAGATGCGCTCCATAACGTTCATAACACCCAGTCTTTTTCTCACCACAACCTTTTTGAGACTTAGTTTCATTAAATATGCTTGTACATAACATTTTTTTGCTGTGTGAAAAATTGCTCAGTCAACCTGTGAATTTTTTGTAAAAATGCTTGACCCAATCTGAAATGCTTAAAGTTGGCTTAGGGTTTCTGGGAGGAATTTCATCATGAACAAAAAATTGTTCGCAGCCATTTTAGAGTGTGTCTGCAAAGCATAGCACGAGAGAAATAGCGGCGAGCATGACAGTTGCCAGGTAGCTTGAAGTGCGTTTGTCATAGCGAGTGGCTAC
>DAOUBW010000028.1:0-27533 GCA_034432555.1 Anaerolineae bacterium | reverse complement strand
TCGTTGCCTTGTTCTTGGCGTGCCTAGCGCTTGCCTTGCTGCCGAACGCCATACCTGAAGCTGCCCACAGCGCGCCTACACCCATCCGCATCGCCCAAATCACCGCGACGCCGCTGCCGTTTTTCACGCCGCCACCAACGGATACACCCACCTACACACCCACACCAACGCTTACGCTCACACCGACCATTACCCTAACGCCGAGCATCACGCCAACGCCAAGCATTGCCCCTACCCAAATTAGCACGGCTGTCCGCGGCTTGCTCAGCGGTGATTCCGCCCTGTGGACGCCGCCCGCACCCACGAATCGCGTGGGCGGCAACTTTTTGTTTGGGCGCCCCTTCAGCTTTCGCCACAACACCTATTGGTCACGCGAGTACAGCTACGGATCGACCAAGCGTGGGCAGTTGCAAATCCACCATGGGCTGGATTTTGCTAATCCGCAAGGTACAGCCATTCAAGCGATTGGTGATGGTGTTGTTTACTATGCTGGTGCAGATGTAGAGCGTCTATTCGGTCCGCGCCCTGATTTTTACGGCATCCTGGTTGTGATTGAGCATCCGTTCATGTACAGCACGGGCGAGAAAATTTACACACTCTACGGACATATGCGCGAAACAGTAGCTTATAACGGGCAGCAGGTGAAAGCGGGTGAGGTGATTGGCTATGTTGGCGCAACCGGCGTTGCGCTGGGCGCACATCTTCACTTGGAGGTTCGCATCGGTGACCCTGAAAGCTACGATGCAACGCGCAATCCTGAACTGTGGCTGACGCCTTATGAAGGTGCTGGTGTGGTGGCGGGCATTGTGCGGGATATTTACGGCAACAAGCTGGAAGGTGTGCAGCTTGAACTGCAAGCGCCCGGCAATAATCATCTGACTTTTAGCTACAGTGGCACACGGGTAAACGGCGATAACGTTTTGGGTGAAAATTTCGCTTTTGCCGATGTGAACGCAGGGTACTACTATCTGACCGTCAAGGGCGCTGACGGCGCATTGGCGCATCGGCAGATGATCTATGTTTGGGCAGGGCAGGTTACTTTTGTGGAAGTCCATTTGCTGCCCTGACCAAATGTTTCAATGCGCGCACAGCGAAAAAGGGCAATTTGTGGCATAGGCTGCCCAAAGCGTGTATGCTAAGGTGCAGCACGCCCAAATATGCTACAATTGCGTGCGAAATGACAGGCAAGTTGTTCAGGTGGAGCAGAAAAGCATGAGTGTTGGTGTGCCTGCCTTTGGCGATTCCGATGGGGCAAATCGTATTCCTAACGCTGCACGCTCAAACTTGTTCCTGTTTGCCGATACGGCACTGGCAAGTGCTGCGCTAGTTTTGGCAATTGGCATAACCGTGTTGGGGCTATTGCTCTCCGTCCGATGGTATAACCAGCCCTTCTTAGGGGCGTTCCTCTACCAAACGGGTAACCTAATTGGCGCCCGCCCCTTGGCAGGCGGCGAGTGGACAGGCTTGGCGGCGGGCTTGCGCCCTGGCGATAGGCTGCAAAAAATTGATGACCGCGTTCTTGTGCCAAGCGCCAACGTTGGGGCAGCGCTTAATGAGGTGTTGTCCGAGCTGCCCATTGGTCATGTGGCGCGTGTGCAAGTGCTGCGTTTCCTTAATTCTGAGTCACCGCTGCCTGCCGAATGCCTTGAGTTCACGAGTGGCATTGCTGAATGTACCTTTGAGGTGCGCCTAGAACAACTGCCCTTTGTAGATTGGGTGGGTTACTGGGGTATTGGTTTTGTGGTTGCTGCCAGCGCTTTGGCGCTTGGGGCTTGGTTATGGCTGCAATATCGGCAAATTGCCAGCGTGCGCGCCCTGATTCTCATCATCGCGGCGGGCGCCATCATCTTCGTCTGCCGCTTTGAGATCAACAGCACTTATCAGCTCGATGTGCTGATGAAAGGCAGCATTGTAGCGCTTGGCTTCCTCTTGTTTCAGTTTGGTATGGTCTTTCCCTATCCACTGATGGCGGCACGCCGCCGCCGCTGGCTGATGCCTAGTGGGGCAGGGTTGGCGGGCGCTGTGTTGATTTTCTCTCTGCTGCTCTCGGCACAGGGCAGCCCTGAAACTTACGACCTTTCGCTGCTTGTCCCGCTGCTCTTTGGCGTTTTCGCCGGCATCTTTTTCATCATCAGCATGATCATTCGGCGGCAGCAGGCGGCTTCCTCCATTGCCCGTGAGCAAGCCTCTGTTGCGTTGGTTAGCATGATTGTGCCGCTGCTGCCGACGGCGCTTTGGTGGGTCACCAACTTTGTCGAACGCACACAAGACATTCGCGGCATCAGCTTTTCTACCATTTACCTGCAACTGCCCATGATTTTCTTCCCGTTGGGCATGAGCTATGCTGTGCTGCTACGCAGCGGCAGCAGTGCTGCCAAAAATGATCGCCTTGTGAACGACACCCTTGTGCTTGGCGCATTAGGCTTGTTGCTCACGGTCGGTTATTTGGCGCTGACCGGTGCCGCCTATCTGCTGACTGCTGGTTTCATCCGCCCTGATAGCCCATTCCTGATTGCCGGCACGCTCTTTGTAATTGCGCTTGTATTCTCGCCGTTGCGCGTGCGGATGGAGCGCCTTGTCGAGACGGCATTCTTCCGCCAGCGGCGCTACTATGGGCAGCGCTTAGAACAGTTCACCCGCGATTTAGCGACTGCCATCGAAACCCGCGAAATCGTAGAAAAACTTGACAAAGAACTGAAAGATGCCCTCTCGCCGCAGTATAGCTTCATCTTTGTGCAAAACATCATCACGGGTGACTATGAGCCGATCACAGATCGGGCAGCGCGCCGCCCACAGACCGATATTCGCTTCAAGGCAGATGGCGGCTTGATCCGTGTGCTTACCCAAAGCGATGCAATCCTCAACCTGACCCGTGAAAACTTCCCCTCCGCCGATCTGCAATCAGACCGCCCGCGCTTGGCAGTGCTGAACACGCCCATCATCGCACGAATGCAGAGCTTAAGGCGGCTGAACGGCTTCATCGCACTCGGTCCTTACCGCGATAACACGCCCTACAGCCATGAAGACCTGCGCTTTTTGGAAGGCATTGCGACACAGGCTGCTGCCGCGTTGGAGCGCGCTCAGGTCGTCCTTGAATCACAGCAGAACGAACGCGAACTCAAGGTCTTGGTGCAGGTCAGCGCTAGCCTGAACATCGCTATGGATTATGACACACTGCTAGAGTTTATCTACGCGCAGGCAAGCAAGGTTATTGATGCGCCGAACTTCTACATCGTGCTATATGATGACCGCACAGGTGAACTCACCTATGCGTTTTATCAAGATGACGACGAGCGCGTGCCAGAGCGAGAAGGCTACCGCTGGCAGGCGGACCGCGACATTTTTAGCGAAATCGTCCGTAGCGCGCAGCCCTACCGCACCGATAACTACGCCCGTGATATGCAGCGGCGCGGCGCAACACCTGAAAATCCGCAACTGCGTGCCTGGCTTGGTGTGCCGCTCAATGCAGGTGAAGGGCGCTGCATTGGCGCACTGGCACTTGGCACGACCGAAGCCGGTGTTGCCTACACAGATGAGCAGACCAAACTCTTCTGGAATATTGCCGACCTTGCCGCAACAGCGCTTTATAAACTGCGCTTACTGGAGGAAAGTAAGCAGCTTGCCCGCCAAATGCAGGTGCTGAATGCGACGAGTTCACAATTGGCTACCTTCTTTGAGGATATTGACGCACTGCTGGAAAACATCACCCAGTCAGCAGTGGCTATCCTCGACTGCGAAGCGGGCAGCCTGCTGCTTGCCGATGAAAACCAACGTAATTTGGTCTTCCGTTTGGCAATCGGTGGCGGTGGTGATGAGCTGATTGGCACCACCGTTCCGATTGGCAGCGGCATCGCGGGCATTGTGGCTGCCACCGGACAGTATATGATTGTCAACGATACCCAGCGTGACAACCGTTGGTACGGCGAACTCGCCGCAACACACAGCGGCGAAAGCACCTTTAGCACAACCAGTATCTTGGCGGTGCCGCTCTCCTCGCGCAACCGTGTGATAGGTGTGCTAGAGGTGATGAACAAGCGCGATGGCTCAGGCTTTGATGATAACAGTGCCAACCTGCTGATGACCTTTGCCGGTCAGGCTGCGGTTGCCATCGAGAACGCTAATCTGTTCCGCCGCACCGATGAGGCGCTTGCCGAGCGCGTGCGCCAGCTCTTTAACATGCAGCGCATTGACCAAGAGCTAAACCGCACGCTCGACTTCCAGCGCGTGGTTGATCTGACCGTAGATAATGCCATCCGCGAAAGTGAAGCAGATGCGGCGCTTTTGGCGTTGGTCAGTTCGGATCGGCTACGCTTTGAAGTGGTTGGCTGCGCGGGCTACCCTGAGCGCGTCGTGCGCATTGGCGACACCTTCAGCATTGATCATGGTATTCTCGGTCACGCTTACCGCCGCAATCGTCCACTGCTCACGCCGACCAGTTCATTACCTGTGCAAGGGTTGGAAATTTTGCCCGGCACCGTCAGCCAGATTGCCGTGCCGATGATCACGGGTGAAAAAGTGACGGGCATCTTGCTGCTGGAAACAACAGTAGAGGGCATTTTCTCGCAGCTGACCGCAGAACACATCGAAGGTATTGCCGAACATGCTAACACTGCTATCTCGAACGCGCAGTTGTTCGCGCAGCTTGGGCGCGCCAATAAGCAGCGTATCGAGTTCATTAGCAAGGTGGCGCACGAATTCAAAACGCCGCTATCCTCCATCAAGGGCTATGCAGATATTCTGAACACGCGGGCGCTAGGTGCGCTGAATGAACAGCAGCAAAACTTCATCAACATCATTCAGCGCAATGCGCTGCGCCTTCAGCAGTTGGTGGAGGACTTTACCGACGTAACCGCGCAAGAGACAGGCAACCTGAAGCTGAACATGGCGGCGGTCAATTTCTCGAACGTTGTTTTGGATACAGTCCGCCCAATGCAACGCGCCTTTGACGAAAAGGAGCAGCAGGTTGTGCTGAACGTCCCCGATGATTTGCCCTATGTGTGGGGTGATGAGCGCCGCCTGATCCAAGTGATGACCAACTTTGTAAGCAACGCCAACAAGTACACCAAACCGGGCGGTAAGGTCACCATCTTCGCCGAACACACACGGAACGTCTGGGATGAGGGCGGTGCCACCGAAGTTATTCACTGCGCGGTGACCGATACTGGTATCGGTATGAGCCAAGAAGACCTGCAAAACCTCTTTAAGCCCTACTGGCGTAGTGAAAATCCTGATGCCCGCGAACAGCCCGGCACGGGCTTGGGTATGTCGCTCACCCGTGCCTTGATTGAGGCACACGGCGGCAGAATCTGGGTTGAGAGCGAGAGCGGTGTTGGCACAACCTTCCACTTCACCATGCCCTTAGCGGGTGAGCGCGAGAAGATGACTGAATAATGCTCCGCCGTGCTAATTTATCCCTTTGGATTATTCTGGCTGCCTACCTTGTGTTAGGCAGCCTCTATCTTCACGCCACGCCTGCTTGGCGCACGCCTGATGAGTTCGCGCATGTCCGCGTCATCGCACAAATTGCTGCGGAAGGCTGCTGCCCAAGCCTTGAGATCAGCGATACATGGGATGATTATGAGGATCATCAGCCGCCGCTTTACTATGTGCTGCTAACACCTGTTTACCTCGCCAGCAACGGCGATCTCTTTGCGCTGCGTTGTGTCTCAATGCTGATCGGCAGCGGTGCGCTGATTGCAGCATGGTTCGCCATGCGTGCCGCCTTTCCAGCGCAGCTTTGGGCGGCAATCGGTGTGACCGCCTTCATTGCCTTTCTGCCACAGCGGCTTGGTATGGTGGTCGGCGTAAATAATGACGCGCTGGCTGAAACGCTGGCTGCGGCGCTTTTGGCACTGTGCATCTATTGGCTGCGCCCGAATGGGCGACTCCATCCAATTTGGATTGGGGTGCTGTTGGGCGTGTGTTTCGTCACCAAACTAACGCTCTACCCATTGGCAGCGGCGGTTGGTGTGGCGCTGCTCTTGAAGGCGCGCCGCTCTACACAGCCGATCAAGGAACTGATCAGCAGTGGTTTGGCGGTTGCGCTGCCTGCCGCACTCATTGGCGGCATGTTTTGGCTGCGGAACATCAGCGTCTATGACTTTCCAGACTTTTTGGCGCAGCAGCGGCACGATCTGTTGGCGGTAAATGTCTCTAGACAGCCCACTACCGAGCAGTGGATCGAACGCTTGGGCGTGAATGGCTGGTTGGAAGATATGATCGGCACAACCTTCCAGAGCTTCTGGGGACAGTTCGGCGAGATGGCAGTGCCAATGCAATCCAGCACCTATCAAATACTACACTTCCTCACCTTCGCCACTGTCTTGGGCGCGGTGTTTACTAGCGTTACACGGCGAAAGGCTCTAAGCAGCGCACAGCGCGATGTGCTTTGGGTGCTGGGCGTGGCACTGGTGGCTGTGGTAGGGACTTTCTTCTACTACAACTTGAAGTTCGTACAGTTTCAGGGGCGCTATTTATATCCCGCCCTGCTGCCGATAGCCTTGTGTTATACGGTTGGCATCGTGGGCATTGGGCGCGTTATCCGCGCACTGCTGCCGCCGCAAAGAACGCCTTGGGTCAACTTGACAGCCATCTCCGTCTTATTCGGCGTTGGCATGGCAGCTTTTGCAGTCTATGCGCTCTACCGTGTGCTGATCCCTTTCCTTGTCTAGAGATTGTCGCAAAATTCGATCAATCTCTACACAAAGCGCCGCTTGTCCCCAGTGGACGGTTAAACGCACTCCGCCCACTGGTTGCACTTCTTATAACCACACAAGTTACCGCTTCTGTTTAGCGCCTATGCGTCACTTCCATAAGGCATTTGCGGTAAAACCTGTAGTGACCGACCAAAATGTTATACAATTTGCCTTTGAAGCTATTGTATCGGCATAGCTGCTAACTGCTACGCAGAAGGAGCCATTTTGCATGAGCCGAAAATCGCCCATCTTTTTATTGTTGGTGAGCCTGACGCTCACCCTTGCGCTGAGTTTGGCGCTCATGAGTGCTGGTGGCGGCACTGCCTTCGCGCAGGATGACCCAACCGCCACACCCACCGAGCCGCCGAATGAAGGCAACCCACGTATTCCACCCACCCAAGTGCCGGCTGAGACGCCTGTCTTGCAGGTTGATCTGCCCATTGATCCGCTGCTCTCAAAGTTTGTGGCAGTCCCTGAAAACGTGGTGGCAAACGGCACGGATCAGGCAGTCATCAGCCTGACCTTGCGCGATGCTGCCAACACGCTACTCATTGGGCGCAGCGTTGCCCTAGAGCGTGCCGTCGCTGCCAACGCTGATGCGGTGAAGCAAGATGCACAGCAGGCGATCAGCGATGAGAACGGCATTGCCACCTTCCGCGTTAGCGCCAATGTGGTGCAAACAGTGCAGTTTAACGTGCGCGATCTGCAATTTAACGCAATCGTGGGCGTGGTCACCGTGAACTTCACTGCCTCCAGTGCCGCTGTGGATGGCACACGCTCCACCTTGATTGTGAGCAGCCCCGCGCCAGCGCTGAAAGCAAACGGCACAGAATTCTTCACCGTGACGGCTGTGCTGCGCGACGCAAGCGGCACGCCTGTGCAAGGCAAAGTGCCGACCTTGAAATTCCTGCCTGAAGATATTAGCGGTATTACCGTGAGCAGCCCTGCGCCAAGCGATGCCAACGGCATGACCTCTTGGCTCGTTTCCGCCACCAATCCGAGTACATTCGGCGTTGTGGCGGAAATTGATGGGCAGTCCTTTGCGGCGGCAAGCGTCCTCACCTTCATCTCAACAGTGGACGCCGCACAATCAAGCGTGACCTTTGCCGTGCCGGATCGGGCGCGCATTAACACGCAGATCACCTTCGTGGTGAACGTCCGCGACTCAAGCGGGAACGCGCTCTCCGGGCAAGAGGTGGTCGTCAGCAGCTCACGCGGTGCGCTGGATACGATCACTGCCTTGAACACTGTTAGCGATGGCAGCGGCGCAGCACGCTTTGTGCTGCAAAGTGCGGCGCCTGGCACACTCACCCTGAGCATTACGGCTGGCGGCGTGCCGTTAGCATCACCCGTCTTCACCTTTAGCCCGCCGCCACCCAGCGATCCTGACAATACAACCATTGTGGCAGTCCCCGGCACGGCAGCCGTGAACACGGAAAACGTCACCGTAACCGTCACTGTGCGCGATGCCAGCAATGATCCTGTGCAGGGTGTGGAAGTGGTCTTGAGCGGCAACCCTGCGGGCTTGATCATCCCTGATAACACCGAGACAAGCGACATAAATGGTATTACCACCTTCTTGGTGAGCAGCGACACGCCCGGCAACTATACCCTGAGCGCTACCATTGACGGTGTAGATGTCAATAACACCGCCAGCGTGACCTTCACCGCTGGTCCCGTCAGCGCCAGCCAGTCCACTGTGACCACCAACACGACCCGTGTGGCGGTCGGTGGCGGCGCCAGCCGTGCCACAGTCACAGTGACGGTGCGCGATGGTAGCGGCAATGCCCTCAGCGGCGTCAGTGTTTCACTAGGCAGCAGCGGCAGCGGTGATACGATCAGTCCCAGCAGTGCTACGACCAATGCCAGCGGTATTGCCACCTTCTTCACCTCATCCGTCAGCACACCACAGACCGCAACCTACACGGCAACGGCTGACAGTGTGGACTTGTTGCAAACCGTCACTGTGACATATGTCAGCGTCAACGGTGGCTTATCCACTGTCACGGCGACGCCAATTACCATCGTGATCGGCAGCGGCAGCACCTCTCTGGCGACGGTCACCGTCAACGGTTCAGATGGACTGCCACTTCAAAACGTGAATGTGTTCCTGAATGAAGTGGACGACACTAACCCAATCGCGGATCTTGTGCCGATTGGCGACACACTGACGAATGCCAGCGGTCAGGTGCAGTTCGAGGTGACCCCTATTCAGGCAGGCACCACTACCTTGCGCGCTACCGCTAATGCCAACGTGATCGCCCAGACCGTCACGCTCATCTTCACTAATGTTGATCCGACGCAATCCACCAGCCCAGGCAATGGCTCAGGCAGCGTGGGCAGCCCAATCACGGTCACAGTCATCGCCCGCGATTTCAATGGCGATCCACTCAATGGCGAGACAGTGACAGTCACCAGCGACCGCCCCGCCAACGACACGATCACTTTCGTGCCGCCCGATCAAGGCTTGCAAGGTGTGCCACCGCCACCTGCCAGCGGCACGACCAATGCCAGTGGTCAGGCATCGTTCCAGATCACGACCAATGCGGCAGGTACCTCCACCTTTACTGTGATCGCTGGCGGTGCAACGCTGCCATCCTTCACACTGACCTTTAGTCCGCCAAGCGTTGCCACCCTGACGGTGGTTGCTGCGCCAAATCCTGTGGATACCGGCGCAACCAGCAACGTAACCGTCACCGCCTTAGATGCTGGCAGCGTCCCTGTGAGCGGTGCGGTCATCACCCTGACCAGCAGCCGTCTCGGCGTGGATACGGTGACCACCGTCAACGGCACAACTGACGTCAATGGTGAGGCATTCTTCACCGTTGTTTCGCAGCAAGGCGGCAGTTCCACACTGACAGCAACCGATGGTACGGTCAATGGCAACACTACTTTAACCGTGAACACGGTGGTTAGCGCAGCCAACTCGACCGTTGATGCAGCACCAAGCAGCGTGACAGTCGGCTCGCCAAGCACCATAACAGTTACCGTGCGCGATGCCAGCAATAATCCGCTGCAAAACCAACTGGTGACAGTAGCAAGCAGCCCTGTTGGACCCGGCTTGACGCCCGCCAGCGTCCTAACGAACGCCAGTGGTATCGCAACCTTTACCTTTAACAGTGCGGCAGTTGGCACGTTCACCATCTCGGCAACGGCGGCAGGCGTCGCCATCACCGATACGGCCGTGATCACCGTCACAGGTGCGCCGATCAGCCCAACACTCTCGACGGTGGTTGCTGCGCCTGCCACCGTGACGGTCGGCTCGCCAAGCACCGTAACAGTCACCGTGCGCGATACCGGCAATAACCCTGTTTCAGGCGCAACGGTGGTGCTGTCTAGCAACCGTTCCGGCAATGACACTATCCTGCCTGCCAGTGCTGTGACGAATGTCAGTGGTATCGCCACCTTCACCGTGACCAGCAACGCAGCCGGCACCTCCGTGCTGACCGCAGTTGCCAACAGCGTGACGATCACCAATACGGCAACCCTGACCGTAACTGGCGGCTCAGGCGCTGATATTGCAGTCTCTAAAGCGCATAACGGCAACTTCAACGTTGGCACCAATGGCACCTTCAACATCGCTGTCTTTAACATCGGCAGTGCTGTGCCAGGCGGCGCGATCATCACCATGACGGATACGCTGCCTGCTGGCTTGACGTTCGTCTCGGCAGCCGGCCCCGGCTTCACCTGTGGCTATTCAGCGCCAACCGTCACTTGCTTCCGCACCAGCGGCATGGCATTTGGTGAAGTGAGCGTGATCAACCTCGTGGTGACGCCGACCGCAGCCGGTGTGGCGTTGAACACAGCAACGGTAACGCTCACTGGTGCAACCGATGTGAATCCGACCAACAACAGCAGTTCGGATGCCGTTGTGATCGAGGCGGGCAGTGCGCAAACCGTCAGCGAAACGCTCTCGACGGTGACCGCTAACCCAACCACTGCACCGGCTGACAACACCACTAACGTGAACGTCACGGTGACCGTCCGTAATAGTGCTAATCAGCCAGTGGTTGGCGCGCAAGTGACTTTGCAGCCATCACCCAACACCGGCTTGACGATCCTTTCCGCGGCGACGCTCATCAGCGACTCGAACGGACAGGTTGCCTTTGCAGTGCGTTCCTCTGTGGCACAGACGGTCACGCTGAACGTGGCAGTCAGTGCCGCCAACAATGTGATCCTTGCTACGCGCCCTGTGATCACCTTCACAGCTTCGGGCAGTGGCACCATCAGCGAGGCTAACTCGACGGTTGTCTCTAATTTCGTCTCTATCCCGGCGGATAACCAAACAACGGCAACCGTCACCGTCACCCTGCGTGATGGCAGCAATCAGCCCGTGGCAGGCAAGCAGGTAACGCTCAAAGCGAACCCAGCCCTTGCATCGGTGTTGATCCAACCGACTAGCGGCACCAGCGGCGCGGATGGCGTGGTCAACTTTAGCGTGCGCGCCTCTGCACAAGGGCAGGCAACCTTCTCCGCCGAAGCGGTTGATGGGCGCGTGTTCTTCATCACGCAGACGGCAACTATTCAGTTCACCGCACCCGGCACCCAGCCTGTCGTCAATCCACAATCCACCCAGGTTGCAGCGGCTGGCACAGGCACGGCTGTGGCAGGCACGATCAATGTCCCAACTGGTCCGCTGGAAGGCACAGTTGTGGCGTGGCGCTTGCGCGTGCGGCAAGGTCCCGGCTTGGATTTCCCGATCTTGGGCTTGCTGGCATACGGCACCAAGGTGAGCATCATCGCGCGTGATGCACGCGGTGCCTGGTACCAAATTCAACTGGAGACTGGCACTGCATGGATCAGCGCCCGTTGGGTGCGCGTCAGCCGTACTGTGCGCGGACGCCTGCCTGTTGTTGCGGCTGCACCCGGCACAGCGCCAATCATCCCGCTGCCTGAAGGCGTCATCCCGCAGTTTGGCGAAGGTGTTGGCACTGTGAACACCTACTTGCTGCGTGTGCGCGTCGGACCTGGCACACAATACCAACAAATCGGCTTGCTGCGTGAAGGCTCAGAGATCATCCTACTCGGCATCAGCCGTGATCGGCGCTGGTATCTGTTCCGCACGGCAGAAGGCACTGCATGGACGAGCGCGCTCTACGTCAAGGTGAAATACATCAACGGCAACAACTTGCCCTTCGTAGAGCTGCAACAGCCCGCACAGTAATCTAAACCACACTGGGTAGGCTACCCACCTAATGAAAAGCAGCGCAGGATTATTCCCGCGCTGCTTTTTTGTGTATCACCGCTGTTTTTGAAGCGTGTTACGTGCCGCTGAAGGTTATCATCTTACCAAGCGTGCGGATCATGATCAGCACATCCAGGGCGATGCTTTGGTGGCGAATGTAGTAGAGGTCGTATTGCAGCTTGATCAGCGCGTCCTCTTCGGTATTGCCATATTTGTAGCAAATCTGCGCCCAACCCGTTAAGCCCGGCGCCACCAGCAGGCGCGTGCGGTAAAATGGGATGCGCTGTGTGAGTTGATCCACAAACACGCCGCGTTCAGGGCGCGGACCGACGATGCTCATCTCGCCGCGCAGCACATTCCAAAGCTGCGGCACTTCGTCCAGGCGAGTCTTACGCAGAATGCGCCCAACGCGGGTGATGCGCGGATCGTTTTGGCTTGCCCACTTCGGACCAGTTAATTTCTCGGCGTCCTGAACCATAGAGCGCAGTTTGATGATTTTGAAGGGCTTGCCGCCGCGCCCTAGCCGTTCCTGACGGTAGAAAATCGCGCCCTTTGAGTCAAGGCGCATAATGAGCGCTAACGGCGGCAGAATCAAAGCGAAACATGCCAGCCCAAACAGCGCTAGGCTAATATCCATCACCCGCTTGAAGAACAGATACAGCCTAAAGGTGAGCGTATCGCCTTCCAATGGCAGCACCACCTGCCAATCTATCTGCCCAACATGCTCAATCGGCACGCGCCCGGTGATCTGCTCATAGAGCAGCGGCATCGGCGTAATGGCAACGCCCGTCTCATAGCACGCCATCACACCCTGAAAAACATCCGCGGGCAGCGCGCCGCTATAGGCAAGAATTAGCTCAGAAATGCCGTGCTGCTTGATGAGCTGCGGCAAGGCGCTGCCTGTGCCAAGCAAGCGGAAGCCTTCAGTCCTCTGATCGGCTTCTTCGGCACTCTGCACGTAGCCAAGAATCTCATATTCCTTGGCGGCTTCTTCGGCAATGGCACGTTCCAACAGGATAGCAGCACTGCCGCCGCCAATGATCACAGCGCGGCGCGGCTGCTGCGTCCAGCCGATTAGAAAGGTGCGGCTAACACGCCACATGCCAACCAGTGAAAAAGCCGCCGCTGCGTAGTAGAGTGTGAACAAACGCGGCAGATCAAAGCCACTCGGCACGATCAGGAAGAACAGAAAGACATAGACGATCACGACCTGCACACTGATGAACATCAGCCGTGCAAACATCGCAGCTCGCCGTGTGGCAAGGCGCAGGTTGTTAAAATCGTTCAAGCGTGCGATTGCCAGCCATAAAGCAGGCATGATGATAAACCAGTGAGCGCGCTCGCTAATAAAGGTGAGATCGAACGGTTCGGGCGCAGTTAGTGACCACGCACCCATCGCAACCAAAGTTGCCAGTAGGCAAGCAAGCGCATCGCCGAATAGCAGCAGCAGACGGCGTTCAGAAAGGCGCAGTTGCCAGCCATTGGTTGCAGCGCGGGCATCTTCAGGGCGGTTGAGTGTTTCAGCAGGGTGCATAAAGTTATCGTCCGTCGGATAAAAACAGGCGGGATACTTGCATTATACGGGTGAACGCACAGCCTCGGCGGAAAATTGGGGAATTTTTGAGAAAGTTGTGATGCCAAAAAAGAAGGGCGTCCACGGACGCCCTTCCTAATTTAGCGCGTGCAGAGGCTAGGCAATTGCCTCGCGCTCAATTGCTTCAAAGTCTGTGAATAAGAAGTGATCGTGATAGTAGTGAATCCACAGGAAGCATAAGATTGCTGTGTAGTAGGCTGTGTCGAAGCGTGCGTTCAGGCTGCGTAGCGGATCAACGATACCGACTGTGATATAAACTACCACGCCCAGCAGGATGGAGCCGCCAAGCATCATGGCACTAAACGCATACAGCCGCCAAGGTGTGCGCCCGCTTGCCAAATTATCAATTTGCTTGTTGGAAGCAGCTAGATCGCCGCTTTGGTGGCGCAACTGAATAATGTAGAAAGTCAGGGCAAGGTATTGGAAGGAATGCCAAGTGTTCAAGCCCTGAAAGGCGGTGTCAAGGTTTTCTAAGGCGGGCATTGTGCAGGCAACCGGCACCGTGATCATGATGAAGACGAACTTGGGTAGGTGCAGCGTGCCGTTCCGCCACTCGGCATAGCTTTTGGCAAGGTAGGCGATGAGTGCTACACCGAACACACCAGACGCTGCCACGAAGAACCACGTCTGCTGGAAAAAGTCGGGAATGGCACGCGTCAGATCGTTGGTGCCAATCGCAAAATTGCCCTGGCTGATCTTGAGCGCGGCAATGGGAAACAGGCAGGTTAGCACTAAGGCATAATCAATCAGGCGCGACCACCACTGAAGCGAAGTTTTCCCTTGCGTAACGCGATGCCCACGCTTATTGTAGAGTTCCACAATGTAGGTAACTTGGTGCAGCACATGGATGGATGCCCAGAAGAAAAAGACGGTCAGCAGCAGGGTTAGGTTCAGAAATGCCAGCGAAACAACCACAATCGGGATGATGATCGAAGAACGGATCAGCATTGGATAACGCTTGGTAAACTGCTTATCAAGCGCCGTCCGCATGAAGGTTGCATACATATGTGGACCGCCGACTAGCACAGCTACCAGCAGGTTCACTGCATTCCGCGAAATATCCGACTCCAAGCCCGCTTGTGTGCCGAGTAAGTATAAAATGTAGGGCATTGGCACAAGAAACACGCTCATCGTCATGAAGAGCGTATCCCAGTTACGGTTACGTAGCCACAAGCCTTCCGGCTTGATGACTTCCGAGTGTGCAAAGGACTGATTAATGGAAGTAACACCCATAGCGCAATTGACTCCTACCTAACGACTTCAAGCGAAGGTCTCTTGCCTGATGTAACACATAGGCAAGGCATCGGGTTACGGCAAGTCTCCAAGTTCCCGATGTGAATAACCGTACAGTATAGCGCTAAAATTCACAATGACGAGGAGACCTTTTGAGCAAATGCCCACTCTCGCGTGCTTAGCTTTGTACGTTTGGGCGAACGATAAGTTGCGCGTTGCTTTTGGGAGGAAAGCCATGAAGTGGAGCGCGTACTACGCGCCCCACAGACAGTGGTTTTGAAAGGGCTTGCTTCTCAAACTAACCCTTCATCCGATTTTTGAAAGGTGGTCTACGTCCGCTTCCAAAAAGCCTCAGCGCTGTTCGATGTGCATCCAAATGCCGCTGCGCGAACCGAGCGTGCCAGCCATTTCCAATTGAATTTCATGCCCTGCCTTACGGCGCGGTGCGAACTGGGCGCCTAACATGCCAAGCAGGATGTGCATCTCTAGCAGGGCAAAATTGTTGCCCGCACAAATGCGCTGCCCTGCCGCGAAGGGATGAAAGGCATAGGGGTGCTGTGCAGCTTCCCGTTCAGGGACGAAGCGGTCGGGATCGTAGCGATCTGGTTCGTGCCAAAATTCAGGGTGACGGTGTGTGCAGTAGGGCATCAGCATCACCCGTGTGCCGCGCTTGATCGTGACGCCAGCCAGCACGTCATCCGTCACCACATCGCGCACGTACATCGGTGCAGGCGGGTAGAGGCGCAGCGTTTCTTTGACAGTTTGTAAGGTGTAGGGCATCCGCTTAAGTGTTTCTAGGGTTGGTGTGGCAGTCCCGATCGTATTGTCAATTTCGGCGTGGAGTTTGGCGGAAACCTCTGGCTCACCGGCTAAGGCATACCACGCAAAGGCAAGCGCACGTGCAGTTGTTTCATGCCCTGCAAAGAACATCGTGATTGCCTCATCGCGGATCAGCTCATCAGACATGCTCTCGCCCGTTTCCTCATCACGCGCCAACATCAGTCTGCTGAGCATATCATTGGGATACTCATCAACGGGCATGGCACGCCGCTTGGCGATCAAGCTATTAATATAAGCGTTGATGCGCGCCCGCACTTGGTGATATTCAGTGTTTTGCTTAGTTGGTACCCACAGCGGCGCCCTCAGCGGCTTCAACAGAAAATTTGAGGTAAAGGCGATCAGAAAGTCCACATCGTGGGCGGTGCTGTGCATCTCTTCATCGTCAACAGTGCTGAAGAGCGTCCGCAAGATGATGAGAGCTGTCAGGCGCATCATTTCTTCAATCATCTCAATTGGTTCGCCTTGCGCGGCAAATTTCTCCCAACGGGCGCGCAGTTTTTCCGCTTCATTGATAAAGATTGGGATGTACTGCTCAATGCCACGCGGCGTGAAAAAGGGTGAGAGCAAGCGGCGCTGGCGTTTCCATACATCGCCGACACTGGTCACCAGTCCGTCGCCGAGCATCAAGTGGCGCACGACGTCGTAGCTGGCAACTTTATCGTAGTTGGAACGGTGTTCGGCTGACACTGAAATATGGTGAACATAGTCCGGATGGACGGCAAGGTAGGAGACGATGTTGCCAATTTGAATGCGTGTCAAATCACCATGCTTGCGCCAAATATCATAGAAAAAATTTAACATACCTTTCCGATGAATGGTGCGGATTGCGTCAATAAACAGCGGACTGCGATAACCGTCCTGCATTGTCTGGACTGTCATACGCTTGTCTCCTACTTAGCATCTACATCTTGCATAACTGAGCAAACTAAGTATAACGCAAGGGCTTGTTGTTTGTCTCTTATAATCTCTGGTGCTACACTTTTTCTAATCCGCTTTCAGCCAGAGAAACGCAGGCGCACTCATGCTAACTTTGCTCATAGCCCTGCTGGGCTTCTTTGCCGCTTTGCCCATCAACCTGCTGGCAGACTATTTGCCCGCCCGCCGTTATGATCAGCTTGCACGGCGCAACCCGTTTACCTCCCCACACAGTTTGCCACCCGTGCCGCCCCTGATTCCCCGTGCGCCGCTGTTTCTGTGGTTTGGCATCACGGCGCTGCTTTTGGGCAAATCCACAACACGGACTGCACGCCGTATTACGGTGGAGTTAGGGCTGAGCCTTGCTTTTGGGCTGCTGGCGCACACCTACGGGCTAAGCGGCGCTGTGGTGTTCTATTACGTTTACGCCGCGCTGTTTGTGCTGATCGCCGTCATTGATATTGAACATCGCTGGGTGTTGCCCAGCACCGTGATTGCCTTAGTTGGTTGCGGCGTGTTGGAGTGGCTGTTGGTTGGCTGGCGCATCGCGCCTGCGGAAATGCTGCGCGGTGCGGTAAACGGCTTTGGGCTTGGGCTATGTTTATGGCTGCTCGGCGTGGTCTATGGACGGCTGAAAAAAGCGGTGCGCGGCAGGGCTGTTGGGCGCACCATCTTCGGCTTGGGTGATGTATGGCTGTTAGGTGCGTGCGGCGTGCTGATCGGCGGCGAATACATCATGTTTGCCTTGCTGCTGATGATGCTGAGCGGTGGTGTGGCAGCCTTCATCACGCTCATCGCTCGCCTGCTGCCGCTTGGCAAGCGCTCTAAGCGACGTGGCAGCCTTGCCATTCCCTACGCGCCGCATATCCTGATTGGCGTGACATTCTGGCTTTACGCGCCAACGGCTGCCACGCTGCTTTTACGCGGTTTGGTCGGCGCGCTATGATTTTACCCGTCCTTATTCGGCGCGTTCGCGCTCACGGTAGGCGGAATACCACACCCCGTCTGCCGTTTGCCGCCAGTCCTCTACCACTTCCCGATCTCCTTTGGGCGTGAAGCCAAGCGCGCAGCTAAAAAGATGCACGGCGATCTCATCCTCTGCCACACGGCGCACGCTGAACTGAATGAGGCGTGCCATCATCTGTTTGCGCTGGTGCGGTGTCAGCGCCTGTGGCAAATCAGTGTGCGGCTTGATCTGATGGGCAAGCGCACACAGGCGCAGTGCCTCAAGGGGATCGCTTGCCAACAAACCGCGCCCTTCATCCACCCATGCCGCCATGAGGGATGCCGCCTCAGGCATAGCTGCTATTGGCGGCACATCCGCGTTTAGGCGGAACAGATACAGATATGCCTTGCGCGATGGATTGCTATAGCGCTCCACAATGCGCGCCGCCACGTGATCGAGCGGATTAATAGCGGACATGGACGGGCGTCCCCACTTCCGCCCAGTTAAAGAGCCACTCCGCGTCGGGCGTGCGAAGGTTCACACAGCCATGGCTCATCGGTCTGCCAAAGTTGCTATGCCAATAGGTGCCGTGCAAGCCGTAGCCCTGATAGAAGTACATCACATAAGGGACGTTGGGCAGGTAGTAGCCGGGTCCGTACATCGTCTGCGCGCGATATTTCAAATAGATTTTATACTGCCCTTGCACGGTTGGCGTGCGCGGCAAGCCTGTGGAGACGAGATAGCTCTGCAATAACTGCCCGTTCTGATAGGCATAGACGCGCTGTTCGCGCAGCACGACCAAGATCAGCTTGCCTGTGGTGACGGGCGCCGCCGGGCGTGATTCTGCCAAGCCGCCAGGCGCAGCTGCCTCAGGGCTGCCGGGCGCGGGAATACGCAATACCATGCCGACGTAGATAAGGTTTGGATTGCTGATGTTGTTGAAGTTGGCGAGCGCTTGCCAAGAAACACCATACTGCGAGGCAATGCGCGCCAAGCCTTCACCACGTTTGACAATGTGCGTGCGAACTCCAGCGGCAGGCGCAGCCGATGCAGCGGTTGGTGCAGCCGCTGGCGGATTATCTACAGCGGCGGGCGGCGGGGCTGACCCACCAGCAGGGATAACGATTTGCTGCCCCACCACCAACCGATTTGGATCAGGGATGCTGTTGGCAGCCAGCAGCGCGCTCAGCTTAACGCCATAGCGCCGTGCAATCGCGCTCAGCGACTCGCCGCGTGCCACAATATGCACACCACTAACCGCAGCGGCAGGCTCAGCCGGCTGGGCGGCAACTGTCATACCGGGGATGGTCAGCACTTGCCCAACATAGACCACTGAACGGTTAGGCAGATTGTTCGCCGCGACGATAGCATCCACACTGACGCCGTGTTGCAGCGCGATGCGGAACAAGGTATCACCCGGCTTCACCACATAAGTTGTGCCGCCTTGTGCGCGCACCTCAAGCAGCGGTGTGGCAAAGCCGAGCAGCCCGAATAGCAGGGCAATGGTCAAGAGCGCGAAGGCTGTTCGACGCATAATCGTCTCCTTGTGGTAGGTGGTGTTTTGCACCAACTATAGCATAAAATTGACACAACACTGCCAACCCTAACAACTTTTTACGCTAAATTCTCTAGGGTGTGTCCGCCTGTTCGCCGCACCGACAAGCCATACGGACTTGGCGCACTCCCTAGCCCTGCTCAGCGGCACGTTCGCGCAAATATTTCTCACGATTGGCGCCGCGTGCGATCTTACCGCTGCTGGTCTTGTGCAGCCACTTGGCATCCACTATGTAAACATCGCTCAGCGAGACTTCGGTCTGCTGCGCCACGCGCATCCGCACTTGGCGCGCAATCTCAAAGCGTGCATCGTCGTCCTCTGTTTCCGCCTCACAGACCATGACGATTGACTCTGTGCCGAGCCGATCATCTTCCACCCCGAAGGCGACGGTGCGCCCTGCTTTCACGCCCGCTACTTCGCTGGCGATTGCCTCAAGGTCTTGCGGATAAACGTTTTTGCCGCCTACGATGATCAAATCTTTCTTGCGCCCGGTGATGTAGAGTTCGCCGTTCGCCATGTAACCATAATCACCCGTCAGATACCAACCGTTGAACATCGCTTGTTCGGTCAGGTCAGAGCGGCGGTAGTACCCACTCAACATGCTATCACTGCGAACTGCCACCTCGCCGATGTGGCGTTCGGGCAGTGGTTGGCGCGCCTCATCCACAATCTGCACTTCGCAGTTGGGAATGGGCGCACCGCACGAGAGCATCTCGGCGGTCAGTTCGCCCTCTGCCGCAGGGCGTGCAATGTGCTGCCTGCTGAGCGATTCACGGCTGATCAGGTCTACCGTTGGCAGCGAATCAATGCCGCCTTGCGTGACGGCAAAGGTGTTTTCTGCCATCGCGTAGCAGGTTGCCAGCATTTCGGGCTTCACGCCATAAGGCGCGTAGCGTGCCGCAAATTGGCGGTGACTTTCGGCGCGCATTGGCTCAGAGCAGTTGATGAAGGCGCGCATACTTGCCAAACTGACGCCTTCCAGAGCGTTATCACGCACGCGCTGCGCTAAGAAGTTATAGGCAAAGTTGGGCAGCCAGCACAGCGTGCCGCGATATTGGCTGATGGCGTGCAGCATCACTTTCGGATCGCGCACCCAATAATGCGGCGACATCAGCACCAGCGGCACACCCTGCACAATGGGCAGCACAAAGCCGGCGATCAAGCCCATATCGTGGTAGAGTGGTAGCCACGAGATGATGCAATCTTCCGCCGTTAGGCGAATGGCGGCACTATAGCTGGCAACCTGATTCAGCACCGCGCCGTGCGAGAGCGCCACGCCTTTTTGTAAGCCTGTCGTGCCGCTGCTGTGCTGCAAGAAGGCAATGTCGTTGGCGCTGATCGCGGCGGCAAAGTGTGGCGCACCTTCGCTTGGGCTGAGCGCTGCCTCATTCACGATTGGCACGCCGCTGTTCAGCGCCGCCAACGACTCCACGTATTGGGCAGAGGCAATCACAACTTTTGCGCCAGAGTGGCTGATCAACAGCCGTACCCGCTCAAAATAGAGCGTTGGATCGAGCTTATCGGAGAGGAACGGAAAGATGGAAGGAATAGCACCGATCATCAACGCGCCCCAAAAAGCATAGAGCAGCGCCTCTGAATGATCCACGACCAGAATCGCCAAGTCTCGCGGCTGCACGCCAATGCCGCGCAGTGTTTCGGCATAGCGCGCCGCACCCTCAAAAAACTGGCGATAGGTGATTGTGATATGTGGTGCGCTGCCGGGCGGCACAAAGACGACGGCGGTTGCCTCAGGGCGCTCATGGTAGTGCTGTGCAGTGCGTTCTAGGAGTGTGCCATAGGCAGCACGAGTCTGTGGCAGCAGCAATCTAGCGGTTTGCTTGGACATAATCGGCAATCATCCGCACTGTATCCATATTTTCAACGGTCATGTCCACATCATCAGGGCGAAAACCGTAGGTTTCTTCGATAAAAAGCTGCACTTCCACCAACGAGAAAGAATCCATTAAGCCACCCTTGATCAGCGAGTCATCATCGCCCAGTTTATAGCTGGGACGGCGAATAATGTTGTTCAAGATGAAAGCGCGCAAAGCATCGCGGATTTCTGCACTCATGCAAATGACCTCCAAAGGTTGGGAATGCCCGTATTGTAGCAAGTATCGTATGGCGATGGTAGCTAGGCTTTACCAATCGCGTGCAGCGCGTGGTACACTCTGCGCTGTGACACACCAATCTTCAACATCTGATCCCACAGCACGGGTAGCGCGCAACGCAGCAGCCATTGCCATCGCAACACTGCTGGCACGTGGCTTTCAATTTGGTTGGGCGGTGCTGCTAGCAGCGCTCATCGGCGCAGAGCAGTACGGCACATGGGGAACTATCGGCGCACTCTTGGCAACGGCTGCCGCCCTGCCCGAATTTGGCATGGGGCTGGTCGTGCTGCGCGATGTGGCGCGCCAGCCTAGCGATGCGCCGCGCTACCTGACGGCAACGCTTGCCGTGCAGCCGCTGCTTGCCATTGGCACACACGCTGCGCTGATCTTGCTTAGCCTGCTGTTGCCCTATGATACGTCCTTTCGGTTGCTCTTAGCATTGGCAGCCTTCAGCCTGACGGTGGACGTATTCGGCAACATCGGCTACAACCAGCTTTTGGCGGCTGAGCAAATGGTGACGACCAGCCTCGCTTTGATCATTCATATCAGCCTGCAAATTACCTTTGCCTTTGCCGCGCTGAGCAGCGGCGGCGGCTTGGTGGGCGTTTACCTCGCTACCATTTGCGCGGGCGTTTTTCGGGCAGCGCTGCATATGGTAGCGCTGCGGCGGATCGGCGTTAGGGCGCGCTTGCCCATTGATGGGCAGGTGGTGCGCCGTCTGTTTGGTGAGGGCTGGTCAATCGCGCTGAGTTCGTTCCTCGCCTATGCCTATCAGCATGTGGACAAGGTGTTGGTGTTCACCTTTCTGGGTGAGCGTGCCGCCGGCTATCTAACGGCAGCTTTTGTGATCGTCAGCGGCGTGATTGAGTTGTTCAGCGTAACGATCTTCACTGCGTTGTTTCCGCTGATGTCGCGCATGGCGAAGGAATCGCCGATGGCGCTACGGCGTGCGGTGGATCAGTTCGCCTTTTTGACGTTGGTGATCAGCCTGCCGATTGTGATCGGCATCGCGGCGTTGGCAGGCAGCCTTGCCGCGATTTTCTTTCCGAGTTTTGGTGGCACAGCAGGCGTGCTCGAAGTGCTAATTTGGCACACCGCTTTGGCAATGGTTAGCAACGCCTACGCGCAAATGCTCTTGGTGGAAGGCAGGCAGCGCTTGCTGCTGGGTGTGCGCGCACTCGGACTCGCCATCAACCTTGTGACAAACCTGATCTTGCTGCCACTGCTGAATGTGATCGGCGTTGGCGTGGCGATCTTTATGGCGCACGGCGCTATGTTAGCGGTCTTTATGGGCGCACGCGGCATGAGGCGTTCCGAATGGCAAGCACTGCTGGGGCGCGCTGTGCGGGTGCTGTTGGCGGGCGCGCTGATGTGCCTGATCGCCTTTGGGGTGCGTGGCACTCAGCCGATCCTTGCTGGCGCGCTCAGCCTGATTGCCTACGGTGCGGCGTTAATCACGCTGCGCGCCTTAGATGCGGCACATTGGGCGCTCATTCGGCAAATCTTGGGTGCGCTGCCATTTTTGGGCAAATACCTAGCGCGGTTGTGGCAGCCGATCAGCGTGCCTTAAGGCGCTGCACAAGCCACGTTGGGATAAGCAGGGCGGCAAGCAGCAGCGCGGCAAACCAGCCATGTACTAGGCGTGTATAGATCACCAGATCGCGCAGGTAGGTACGAAGCGACCACGCGCTGGCTTGCTTGGCGCTGGCGCCTTCGTAGTGCAAAATGCCATCGCTTGGCACATAGCACGTTCGCAAGCCAAGCATCTGCACACGGCGCGAGAAATAGTCATCGCTGAAATACATCTTCAGGCGCGAGTCGAAATAGCCTGCGGCGTGCCACGTTTGGCGGTGCGCGATGATCGCGCTGCCGGGCAGCACGTCAATGTCACATGCTGTGCGCCGATCCCAGTCTGCATACCACAGCCAATCTTGGTGTATTTGCCACGCACGCGGCAGCAAGAAGCGGTAGAGCTTGCCAACGAAGGTGTAATTCAGAACAAGGTAGCCAAAAGTGGTGAAGCGCGATCCGTTGCGCTGAAGGCTGCCATCAAGGGAATACATCGTTGTGGTGGCAGCGCCAATACTCGGATCGCCTTGCAGCACGCTCAGCAGTTGGCGCAATGTGCCACCGCGCACCCGCATATCTGGGTTCAGCACCAGCACATAATCGCTCTGGGTAAGCTGAATGCCCTGCGAATAGGCTGCCGAAAAGTAGCGGTTTACGGTGTTTTGAACAAAGCGGACTTGTGGAAAGCGCGCTGCAACAACTTGCGCGCTGCCATCGTAAGAGGCGTTATCCAGCACGATACATTCAAGGTGCAGGTTGGTAGCGTTGGCGTAGAGTGACTCTAGAAGGGCTGCCAGCAGATCGCACGTCTTGTAGTTGACGATCACAACGGCAAGGTTGGGCGTTGGCTGTGGCAACACAAATACCTACCATGATTGGCACGGGCGAGGAACAGCACTCACCCGTGCGGCAGCGAGCGCTTTAGGCGCCCTTGGTCATGCGGGTGTCAATGTAGTTAACGGCTTCGCCAACCGTCAGAATCTTTTGGGCTTCCTCGTCGGAAATGTCGCCGCCGAATTCTTCCTCAATCTTCATGATCAGTTCAACCAAATCAAGCGAGTCAGCTTCAAGGTCTTCACGGAAGCGCGCATCGAGCGTCACTTTTTCCGCATCCACGTCGAGCAGTTCCACAATGATCTCGCGCACGCGCTCTTCTGTCGTAGCCATCTGGCAATCCTCCAAAGGGTGTTGGGTCAAAATTTCTGCAATAGAAAGTGCGGAGGCGATTATATCCCGCACACACGCCTTGCGAAAGAGGTAACACCATTTGCCGCAAAAAGATTTGGTCATTTGGCATTTCGCACAGAGTCAGGCTATAATAGCGATGTCTCAAGCCAACAGGATTCTCAAATAAAGCAATGGTTAGCAAGCGTGCGGCATGGGCGATGCTCTATGGCTGGCTGGCAGTTTGGCTGGCACTCTGCGCGCCCGCCATGTGCCAACGGCACGGCTTGCTGTACTTCTATGCGCCTTCCGATGATGGATTGCCCGACTGGGCATTCGATGAGCCAATGTGTGGCGATCCGAACCCTTATGCACAGCAAGCCGCACCCACACAGGCACATCACCACACCGAAAATGCCGCGCAAACTGCCAGCGCTCTTGCTTTTCTGATGCCGCACACGCCTGATTTACAGAAGGCGAACGCCGTTGTGCGTTCTGTGCGCCCTGTCTCGGAAAAGGCAGTGCAGCGCAGCATCCCGCCGCTTGTGCCGCCGCCGCGCCTCTCAGCCGCCTGATTTAGCCTACCCTAACGGATTCCGCACGCGCACAGGCAGCACCTTGTGCGCCAAGCTAAACGTAACTTTTGAACGAACCTGAGAGGATAAACACAATGCGTAAGCATATTCTAGGCGTGTTAGCGCTCATCGCCTTTGCCGTTGCCATGCTGCCGTTGGCAAGCACAGCTGCTCATGAAGGCGGCGCGCACCTGCGCGTTGCACACCTTTCGCCAACCGCGCCAGCAGTGGATGTTTTCGTGAACGGCAAAAAAGCTATTGAGAACCTTGCCTTCAAGGGCGTCACAGACTATCTGGCGTTGGAAGGCACAGCTTTTGAAGTTGTGATTGTGCCTGCTGGTGGCAAGATCGAAGACTCGGTGACGGCTGAGCCGATCAAACTGACCTTCGATGAGCATGATAACGGCTACTACACGGCGGCGGCGGTCGGCGCGTTGGCGGATAACACCTTTGAGGTGGTGCTGCTCAACGATAACGCCGCGCTTGGTATGGGCATGGGCATGAAAAGCATGGCAAAAGGTGAGGCAAGCGTAGGCGATATTGTCATTACAGGTGCTTTTGCGCGTCCGACTAGTATGGCAGGCAGCCATAGCGGACACGGCATGGGACACTCTGGGCAAGGTGGCTTTGGCGTCAGCGCTGCCTACATGCAGATTGAGAACAAGGGCAGCGAGGCTGACGTGCTGATCAAGGCAGAGACAGACGTTGCCGACTTGGTCGAACTGCATGAGACGGTTGTTGAGAACGATGTCGCACAAATGAAGCCGCTGGCAGAAGGCATCAGCTTGCCGTTGGGCAGCATTACAGAGTTGAAGCCGGGCGGTCTGCACATCATGCTGATGCAGCTGAAGCGCGAATTGGTGGCGGGTGAGAGCATCACGCTCACACTAACCTTCAAATCGGGCAAGACGCTCACCTTTGATGTACCTGTTCGGATGCCGTAAGGCACGTTAAGCATTGCGCGTGCAGGCGGGTTTACCCGCTTGCACGCTCTGGCTTACCTAAATCATGAGAACTATACAACTCATTCTAACGGGGCTGATGTTCGTCTTAGGCGCCTGTGCATCGGCTGATGCACCAACACCGACAGCCCTGCCTGAGGGTGTACGTCCAGTCAATCCGCCCATTGCGGTGCCAGAATTTACGCTGCTCGATCAAGTGGGCAACGCTTTCACACGCACCGAGTTTTTGGGCAGCTGGACGGTTGTTACTTTCGGCTTCACACATTGCCCTGATGTCTGCCCGATTAACCTTGCCAACTTCACGTTGACCAAACGTGCGCTTGGCGATCAGGCAGAGGCGGTACGATTCATGTTTGTGAGCGTGGATGGTGAACGCGATACACCTGAAGTGCTTAGCAAACACATCGCGCTATTCGATACGAGTTTTATCGGGCTAACAGGCAGCGATAACGCTGTTCGTCCGTTGACGCAGGCGTTTGGCGTGCGCTATGAAATTGTGCGCCCTGAAGGCACACAAGCAGACTACCTTGTTGACCACACCGCCTCATGGTTTCTGGTCAATCCGCAGGGGCAAATTTGGCGCATTTATACCTATGGTACTGCCCCAGAGGTCATCGCTGAGGACTTACAAACGAACCTCAAGGCAGCCCAGTAGCACAACGATCGGCGCGCCCGACAAAGGCGCGCCGATTCAGGCTTTGGTGGCAGTTTCGGTGTAGAGCGCACGCGCCGCCAGCAGGTCGCGCATGGCGTGCTGTAACTTCTCGGCGCTGTGCCGCCAAGGGCGTTGCGGATCGGTGAGATCGGTCTCGATCAGGTCGTAGCGGTAGCGCACGGCGTGATCCGCTGGTGCGGGTGCCACATAGTGCGTGTTTTCGCCAGCGTTATGCTGCGGATAGGCACTGTTCGCTAACACTACATCAATCACGCTTTGCCCAATATGCCGTTCAATTGCCAGCACATGGTCGGCAACGTTAAAGCCGTCCGTCTCGCCGCGTTGTGTAGCAATGTTGCAGACATAGATTACCAAGGCGCTGCTGGCGCGCACTGCCTGCACAATGCCATCCACCAAGAGTGTGGGCAGGATGCTGGTGAACAAACTGCCGGGTCCGATCACAATCAGCTCAGCGTTCAGGATGGCGCGGATGGACTCAGGGTAAGCACGGGCATTCTCTGGGATGAGAAACACACGCTCGATGCTGCCGCCTGCATTCGGAATCTGCGACTCGCCGATCACGCGCCGCAAGCCGCGCTCTGCGGTGCGAATCTCTGCGCCAAGCTGCACATCTTGTAAGGTAGAAGGCAGCACACGCCCACGGATGACCAAAACGCGGCTCGCCTCAATGACTGCCTGATCCATGCTGCCGGTAATATCGGCAAGGGCGGTCAGAAACAGGTTGCCGAAGCTGTGTCCTTGCAAGCCGCCGCTATTGAAACGGTACTGAAACAGCTGTGTGATGAGCGACTCATCATCTGCCAACGCCGCAATGTTCTGTCGCAGGTCGCCCGGCGCCAACACGCCGTATTCCTCACGCAGTTTGCCCGTGCTGCCGCCGTCGTCGGCAACAGTCACAATGGCGGTGATATTCCCCGTTTGCCCTTTGAAGCCGCGCAGCACTGAAGGCAGCCCTGAGCCGCCGCCAAGCGCTACAAGGCGTAAGCCGTTCGCCTGCCGCGCATGGTCTACCATCAGATCAATGAAGCGTTGGCGGCGTCCGCGTGCGAAGGGCGCAAGGATCGAGCGATTGAGGCGCACAAAGCCGATATAGAGTGTCGCACTGCCCAATACGCCGAGCGCAGCACTCAGGGCAAGCAGCGCAGCGCGGCGTAGCGTGAACAGCTCGGCAAGGGCAGGGAAGAATAACACAATCAGCAGGGCAAACGAAAGGCTGGTTGCCAGAAAGCCGAACACCAATAGGATGAGCCAGCGCTTGATGCCGATGCCCGGTGTTAGCCACTTGCGCCATGTGTCGTCTGGTCGCCTCTGTATGGGTTTGCCTGCGGTTTGATCTGCCATACTGTGTAGCTTAGCACGCAAGGCGGTGTGGCGTCAAAAAAGTGTGGTAGGATTGCAGTGTTGCACACAGGCACACCAAAAGAGTCCGTCTATGTTTCCACCACTCTTTATGGGTCAGCGTATTCGCCTTGCGGCGCCCGACTGCCGCCGATGCCGAGACATTAGCTGTATG
>DAOUBW010000027.1:0-72689 GCA_034432555.1 Anaerolineae bacterium | reverse complement strand
CGGCAGGTTGCTGCCACTGGTAAAGTGACCACGATGAAAGCAACCCGTGTAGACCTTTACCTTGAACAGGACAACGGGCAGCATTATCTATTTGACCTTAAGACAGCCAAGCCTAATCAGGGTGATTTCAAGAAATTCAAGAGGATGCTGTTAGAGTGGGCAGCTTTGCTTTTCGCACACCAGCCCCACATCGCGCTGACCACAGCGATTGCCATTCCCTACAATCCGTATGCGCCGCAGCCCTATGAACGCTGGACAGCACGCGGCATGATGGACTTGACGCACGAACTCTTTGTCGCCGAGCAGTTTTGGGATTTTTTGGGCGGTGAGGGTTGCTTTGCAGCGCTGCTCGATCTATTTGAGCAGGTCGGCGTTGAGCTGCGCCCCGAATTTGATGCAGCTTTCAAGCGCTTTGCACCCTAAAAACCGCACCCTCAGCATATACACACTGAGGGCGCAGCACTTGTCACTTGCGGCTAATCGTCGTTGGCGTCCTCGATGATGGTCGGTTCTTCATCGCTGACGAACTGCGCCCATGCCCCTTGCATCCCATCTTCAGTGACGCCGTAGAAAGTGCGCGTATGCCCACCTTCGGTCAGCACCAAATCGTAGCGAATAACGCCGCCGCGCTTGTAGCGCTTCCACAAGCCAACGTTGCCCACCCACTGCACCAAATTCAGATCAACCGGATTGGTCTCGTGCTGCATGATGGCGTAGTGCCACAGGCGGCGCGCTGAGGTGCGCGTGACGTTCTTCACGATGCTGCCGTTCCGCAGATCGCGCATGATGTGGTACTGCTCACCTTTGCGCGTCTCGGTGCCGATGATCTCCACACCGGTGCGCGGCGCACTCGCCAACGCGGAGTCATCGCGGGTAGGCGTGCCAGTCGGCGGTTTCAAGGGTGTGCGGCTGCGCCGTGCGCGCTTGGCAGGCTCGGCGGCTGGCTCGCTCAACACGACGGCACTGCTCGGCATGCCTTCGGCGCTCGGATCGGCTTTCACCAGCGGCACAGTCAGGCTCTCGACAGCAGGCAGCACGGTGATCGGACGCAGCGTGGCGGTCGTCTTTTTAGGCGTTTCAGCCGCTGGTGCAGTGCGCTGCGTCTTCTTCAGCACCAAGCGCACAATTTCATCACGGACGGCAAGGCTCGTCTCTGCCTCGTCGCGCACATAGATTTTGTTGTCATCGATGGCGTAGGGCGAATCGTTGCCGCGTGGCACCTGAATGCGAATAACCGACTTGCCGGAAGTCTCCTGCGCGTCAATCTCCACCTCAATCGGCGGATTAATGCTGCGTGCAATCTCTGTCCGCAGCGACTCGATGCTCTCGCCAATGTTGCTGACGCCCACAGGAATCGTGGTCATATCCGCCGAGACGCCGATGTAGACTGTGCCGCCGTTGGTGTTGGCAAAGGCGCACACATCCGCGATCACGGCGTAGAGCTTACCGCCCTGCCGCGCCATGCTCTCGTGGAAGGACTGCACAATGCTTGGACCTGCTTCACGTGCCATCTGCACATAGTCGTAGACCTCTTGCCCGCCGAAATAGGGACGCGAACGGGCAAAGTCATTGCTGGTGAACATCTCGCGCAGCGCCTCGAACGAGCGTTCGGAGAGCAGCACTTCGGTGATGCGGTCACCAATCCCCAGATTTTTCTCGTTGCGGGGGTCTTTGGTGATGCGGTGGGCGTCCGAGCCTTGAATGCAGCGCATACGGCGCGGATATTCGGGCTTGGTGCCATCGAAAAAGCGGGCGGTCGTGCCGCGTCCGCGCCGATCAAGATCGGTTACTTCAAGGCAGTGGAGGTAAGGGTCTTGCGTGTAGGCGATGCGCGTCTGCCCGCCGAAATCAAAGCCGCGCATGGCAACGCCGTGCGTCGAATTAGCGTGCGCGGCGATGGCAATGCCGCCTGCCTCGTTGATCATGCGGTAGGCAGTCAGCACATCTGAGGAAGCGCCAACGTTCGTCAAGCCATCATCCAGCGATTGAGCAGGCACATGCAGGCTGAGCAAAATATGCTCAATTTGGCGGACGCGCAAAGTGGGCGAAAACAGCCCTAGAATGTGAAAGCCAAAGGTGGCGGTGAACTCAAAGCCGGGCAGCACCAGAATTTTATCCAGCAGACGGCGGTATTCGGCAAGGCGGCGGCGTTCTTCGGGCGTGGCGCGCTCGCGCTGTGCCAGCAGTTCCAGCGTTTTGATCTCCTCATACATGGCGTCGTAGCCGGCAACCGTGTTGTGATCGGTGAACGCAATAATATCCAAGCCGCGCATTTCGGCACGGCGCAAAATATCGAGGTAAGTCGCGTTCGGCTCTTGGTAATCGGCAGAGGCAGGCGTGTGAATATGCAGGTCAACGCGGTACCACTGCATTTTGCCGTTACGCTTGATTGATTTGTTGGTCATACGCTAAACATTCCCAAAATACGGTATGAGGGTGTTCACATGGTGAAAACTCCGATCAAACCGAGCTAAGCAACTGATTCAATAGGCTTGGCAGTTCGGCGGGATCGAAGGGTTTGATCAGAAATAGGTTGGCACCTGCGCGCAAGGCTGCCTCCTCAACGTTCATGCCCGAAGTCATGATGATGGGCGTCTGCTGGAATGCAGAGTCGGCACGCAACTGCTCGATCACAGCCGTGCCGTGCATGTTGCCAGACAGGTGATAATCAATCAGAAAAACGTCAGGCGCTTCTCTGCGTGCAATCTCCAACGCTTCGCTGCCACGCGCCACCAAGACGACCTGAAAGCCATCAAGGTCAAGCAGCGTTTGTAAAAGCATTACTGTCGTCCGATCATCATCAACAATCATGACTTTTGGCACGGCAACTATCCTTTAAAGTTTTGCTACACTTCTGCTCAGTGGCGCGCTCTACCCAGCTAGGCGCGCCGTAGCTTATTCGCGTTTGGATGAGAGTGCTGTGTGCAGCACTTCGTTCACATCGTCTACCAGCACAAAGGTGAGCGCAGCGCGCACATCGTCTGGCAGATCGTCAAGGTCGGGTTCGTTGCGCTTTGGCAAAATGATAGTATCCACACCGAAGCGGTGCGCCGCCAACACCTTATCTTTCACACCACCGACCGGCAGCACCTTGCCGCGCAGCGTGATCTCACCCGTCATGGCGACGTTGTGCTTCACCGTGCGCCCCGTCATCAGTGAGGCAAGCGCCGTCACCATCGTGACGCCGGCGGAAGGTCCGTCTTTCGGCACCGCGCCCGCCGGCACATGCAGATGAATATCGTGCTTTTCAAAGTAATCAGCAGGCACGCCTAAATCGGTCACATGTGCCCGTAGATAACTGAACGCTGCGCGAGCGCTCTCTTGCATCACCTCGCCAAGCTGACCGGTGTATTGAAAGCCTTTGCTGCCCGGCATGTGGGTGGCTTCCACAAAGAGTACATCACCGCCAAAGGCAGTCACCGAGAGTCCGGTCGCAACGCCGGGCAATTCGGTGCGTGTGGTCAGTTCTTCGCCATAGCCAAAGCGCGGTCTGCCCAACGCCTTACGCACAGCGGCAGGCGTCACGCGGACACGCTTCACGTCACCTTCTGCGATGCGCGTCACCACTTTGCGCGTCACACCGCCGATAGCGCGCTCTAAACTGCGGACGCCTGCCTCGCGGGTGTAGTCGCGCACTAGAGTTTGGAGCGCCTCTGTGGTGAACTGCACCTCGTTCGGACGTAAGCCATTCTCACGGATTTGGCGCGGCACAAGGTAGCGCGAGGCGATCTGTATCTTTTCCTGCTCTGTGTAGCCTGAGAGCGTGATGATCTCCATACGGTCGCGCAGCGGGCCGGGAATCGGCTCTAGCTCGTTGGCGGTCGTGATAAACAACACTTCCGAGAGATCAAACGGCACGTCTAGGTAGTGATCCCGAAATTCGTGATTTTGTTCTGGGTCAAGCACTTCCAAGAGCGCTGCCGATGGATCGCCGCGAAAATCGCGCCCTAGTTTATCAATCTCATCGAGCATGATGACTGGGTTGCGCGTCTCGACGCGGCGCAGCGTCTGAACCATGCGTCCGGGCATGGCACCGATATAGGTGCGGCGGAAGCCGCGTATTTCTGCCTCATCGCGCACACCGCCCAAACTCATGCGCGTGAATTTGCGCTCCATCGCCCGCGCAATGGAAGCACCTAGTGACGTTTTACCGACGCCGGGCGGTCCGACAAAGCACAGGATAGCGCCCTGCCGATCACGACGGGTTGTATCGGCGCTGGTTGGGTTGGCATTCCCATAGCGTTCAGCGCGCAGACGGCGCACCGCTAAAAACTCTAAGATGCGCTCTTTGATGTCTTTCAAGCCGTAGTGATCAGCTTCTAGCACTTGGCGCGCATGGCGGATGTTCAGGTTATCCTCAGTGCGTTTTGCCCAAGGCAGGCTGGTCATCCAGTCAAGGTAAGTGCGGATCACGCCATATTCAGCAGAGGCAGCCGGTAGGCGTGACATGCGCTCTAGCTCGCGCTGCGCCTCGTGGAGTGCCTCTTCAGGCAGCTTGGCAGCCTCAATGCGCTCGCGGAACTGCTCCACCTCGGCGAGCTGTTCGTCATCTTCGCCCAGTTCGCGCCGAATCGCCTTCAACTGTTCACGCAGATAGTAGTCGCGCTGCATCCGCTCAATCTCGGACTGCGCCTGACTCTGAATCTTGCGGCTGATCTCCAGCACCTCAATCTCTTTGCTGAGGATTTGCATGAGCAAATGCAGCTTCTCCAGCACGCTATCTAGCTCTAGGATGCGCTGATAGTTATCGAGGCTGAGGCGGATATAGGTGGCAATGGCATACACCAATTGAAGCGGATCGTTGGTGTTGAGCGCCGAGTTGATCAGATCGCCAGGGATGCTTGGCACCAGTTCTGCCAGCTTGCTGAACTGGTCAATCACAGTCCGCTTGAGCGCCTCAACTTCGCTGGTCGTCTCCACCACTTCTGGGATGTGCGTAACACGCGCCCGCAAGAACGGCTCGTTTTGCGTGTATTCATCCACACGGATGCGTGCCAAGCCCTGCACCAGCAGGCGGATAGTGCCGTCAGGCGCACGGAACAGCCGCAGCACAGCCGCCATCGTCCCTACGCTGTAAATATCGCCGGGTTCGGGTGTTTCCAACTCAGGGTTGCGCGAGGCGACCAGCCCAATCAGGCGGTCACCACTGACCACATCATCCACAAGCCGCACTGAGCGTTTCTGCCCAATGTTGAGCGGCATCGCCGTTTGTGGATAAACGATCAGCCCGCGCAGGGGCAGAATAGGCAGCTCAGGCGGCACTTGCACAGTGTTCTCGGTGGATTGCTGTCCGCCTTCGGAGCTAAGCGTAACGTCTTGTTCTTCGTTCTCAACGGTGATCGGCTGCGCTGCACTTTGAGCAGGGCGCTTGAGCCGTTTACTGGGAGGCATGTTGGGCTACTCGTCCGATCCTTGTGCACCATCTACATCTACATTGACAATATGCACTTGCTGGCTGGCAGCGCGTGGCAGTTCAACGCGCAAGAAGCCATCTTTATAGGTTGCGGTGACGCGGTTACGGTCTACATGCCAAGGGAGGCTCACAGCGGTGCGAAACTCGCCATAGCGCACTTCCATTTGGTGGAACGCCATACGGTCGCGCACGGCACGCCGCCGAATGCCGCTGATGACAAGGCGGCGCTCTTGCAGCGAAACGTTAAACTCACCGTCGCGCATTCCGCTAATTTCCACCATCACCACCAAACGATCCGCCAATTCGAAAACATCGGTCGGCGGACGCCAGACATTGGACTGCCGCATGATGATCCAATGCTGTGTGACCTGATGCCCATGCACCGAATCAAGCGTCAGATCGCCCTCGGAATCATCTTCCACTCTGTTGGCATCTTGGGTTATAGCCACCTTTGCCTCCAGCCCTTACTCCACATTTCCTCACTAGCGCGATTCTACCACAGCACGCGCCAAACACACAAAAGCAGCAAAGCGCGCTACAATTTAGCCTGCCCTATCCGTCTAGCCAGACATAGGAAAGCAGCCCATGATCAATTCGGACTCATCAGATGGCAAACTGCCGCCGCTCGTCCTGATCACAGATGACAACCCACAAGCCCGTATGCTCTTGCGCCGCATTTTAGAGCGCGAGGCGTTTCGTGTGGAAGAAGCAGAAAATGGCAAGAGCGCCGTCCAAAAAGCCCGCGATTTGCTGCCCGACCTTGTGTTGATGGATATTCAGATGCCCGTCATGGATGGCTTTGAGGCAGTACGCCTGCTGCGCGAAGATTCCCTGACCGAGCGCATTCCGATCATCGTGGTGACGGCAGCCGCCCGCGATTCGATAGATGTGGCGCACGGCTTTGGCTTGGGCGCCGATGATTACATCCTGAAGCCCTTTAATTCCAGCGAGCTGATCGCCCGCGCCCGCAGCAAGATCAGGGCGCGCCGCCTAGAGGACACTTTGCAGCGCCGCAATGCACAGCTCGCCATTCTCTCCCGCATTGGCGCGCAGTTGGTGCGTGCTTTGGCGCTGCCCGAGCTGGCGGAATATCTGCTGGATGCCCTGCTCGATCACCTCAAAGGCTCGTCCGCCATCCTCTTGCTGATGGATGACGCCAACACGCCCAATTTTTGGCTGGTGCGCGGCAATGGGATCGAGCATGTGTTGCCGCTTTTGGTGGTGTGGCTGCCGCGTTATATTGTGGAACATGGTCAGCCCATCTTGGTGGAAGAGGCTCAAACGCTTCCACCCGAACTAAGCGCTGCCTTCGCCGCTGATCAGATTCGGGCAAGCATGGCGGTGCCGCTTGCCTATCAAGGGCGCGTCTTTGGCGCCTTAGCGGTTGCCAGCCAGCAGACAAACCAGTTCTCCAATTACGATCTGCGCTTGCTGGAGGCAGTTGCCGCGCAAGCCTCACTTGCCATCCGCAACGCACAGCTCTACAGCGACTTGCAAGCCTATGCCCACAACCTAGAGGCAATGGTGCAGGCGCGCACAGAGGCGCTCCAAAAGGCGCAGCAGCAGCTTCTACGCGCCGATAAACTTGCCGCGCTTGGCACGCTGGCAGCCGGCATCGCCCACGAGATCAACAATCCGCTGCAACCGTTGCTCACCAACCTGGAGCTAGCCCTTGAGGATATTGATCAAACACGCCCGATTGACCGTGAGCTGATCGAGCTTGCCACCCATGATGTGCAGCGCATCAAGCGCATTGTCAGCCGCCTGCTCGACTTTGCACGCCCTGCCCAAACTGCCTTCACACTGCTGCCCCTGAACGATCTGATTCATGAGGTAATGGTGCTGGCAGCCAAGCAGCTTGAACATGCCCGTGTGCGCGTCATGCTGCGCCTTGAAGCGCAGCAGAAGGTGCATGGTAACGCTGATCAGATCAGGCAAGTGCTGTTAAACCTTGTGGTGAACGCGATGGACGCTATGCCGAATGGCGGCACGCTGCTGATCGCCACTGCCGACCGCCAGTGTGAAGGCTCGCCTTGCCTTGAACTTTTGGTGCGCGATAGCGGCGTTGGTATTCCGCCCGATCTGATCGCCCAAATCTTCGATCCATTTTTTACCACCAAGCTAAGCGGCACGGGACTAGGGCTGGCGATCAGCCACAGCATTATCGAGGCGCACGGCGGTCAAATTCATGTGGAGAGCGCGCCCAACCAAACTACTTTCACCATCTATCTGCCGACGGCTGCCGATGCTTAGGCGCGGTGAGGCGATCTATGGATTGCGCGCCAAAAAGTCGCCCACAAGCTCGGCGAGGGCGCGGTTGCCTTCCACATTCAGGTGAATATCATCGCGGAAGAAAAGCTGCTGCCCTTGCAGCGCACGCGCCGTAAAGTCTGCCGTGAGGTCGAGGCAGGTTATGTTTTCCGCCGCGCAGAATGCCAACAAGCGCAGGCGCGGCGCTGCCAACTGCTCAAGGTATTCATCACCCAAATACGGCGCGCTCAGGTGGCGGTAGACTTCTTCTTTGGTCGGCACGAGGATCACCACAAAGCGCCCGCCGTTTGCCTCCACCACCTGCCGCGTCCGCCTGATGGCAGCCTGCGAGAGCGCCTCGCCTTCAAGGTTGCGCGCCTCCGCCATATTGAATGCCTCGCGCAGGTAGGGACGCCCAAACGCAATATCAATCTGCCCAGCGATAACGCGGTAGGGATCGACAAAGAGCGTGTTCTGCGGATCGTTGGCGCGCCCCAGCGCTTCCAGCAGGGCGAAGGTTGCCGAATATTGGCGCAGCCATGCCGCCACTGGCGAGCCGCTGGCTGTGGCAGCAGCGGCGCTCGGCGGAGTCTGTGCCGTGCCGTTTAGCAGCGCCAAGCCGTAGTCATCGTTGTAATCGTTACCGAAAAACTGCCACAAAACCAGCTTGGGCTGCGTTAGCCCAAGTTCCGGCTTTGCCACAAAGTCAAAATAGCGGCGCGCATGGCTCTCGGAGCCGGTGACAGGCTGCCCTAGGTTGGCGATGGTCATGCCCAGTTGTTCCGAGAGCAGCCTTACCCAGCATTGATCGGCATCGGTGAAGCAGAAGGTGTGCGAATCGCCCAACGCGGCAGCCTCCACCACGCCGTTGTCAGGCGGCGGCGTGCGAAAGCCAACCCGACCGCCCCACCAAGCATAGCTATCTACCCGAAAGCGCACGCTCAGGCTGCCTACCTGTTCCACATTCCGCACGTCGGGCGCCACGATCATTTGGTAGGTGGCGTCCTCTTGCCAGAGCGGCAGCGGCGCAAAGCGCGCCTCTGTGAAGGGCGTCAGATGCACAAAGCGCAGCGCGATTTGCAACCCGTTTGGCAGCGCGCCATACAGCAGGCGGATGGCGATCTCCAGCACAAGGCAGGCGAACAAAATGCCAAGAATGGCTACAGGTAGGCGCTTTAGGGCGCGCCACAGTAGGTTAGTGGGTGTGGGCATACTTTTTCTCGGAGGCTGTTTGGTTCAGGCTGATAAGCGGCAAAGCCTCACGCCGTGCCTTAAAAAACGTGCGCGTGTGCGATTCGACAAGGTAGTTCACTCTTGAAGACTTGTCCAACCTTCTGTATTATTGTAGAAAGCTAATCTTGTTTGTCAATGCAGCGCGTTCGCACGTCATCAGGACAGCGCGCCCGCGTTTGGAAGGCTACCCATGAAAGTTATTCTCACCGAGTATATCTATAAGCACGGCGTGGCGGGTGACGTGGTGGACGTTGCCGATGGCTTCGCTCGCAATTGGCTGATCCCACGTAAAATGGCGATCCCTGCCACCAAGGCAAACCTCGCCAAGATGGAATCGCTTCGCACCCAGGCGGCAGCAAACCGCAGCGAGATCAATGAACGTATCCGCGAGGCTTCTGCCAAGATTAGCGGCACCGAGATCGTCTTTGGCATGAAGGCGGGCAGCAACAACAAGCTCTACGGCTCGATCACCAGCCAGATGATCAAAGATGCGATCCTGAAGCAGACCGGCGTAGATATTAACCGCCGCCGCATCAGTGAACGTCCTATCCGTGAGCTAGGGCGCTATGAAGTGCCGATTCGCATGGGTGAAATTTCCCCTGTGGTGCAGGTCATCGTCGTGCGTGAAGAGGAAGTGCAGGCGTTCCTTGCTGCCCGCGAAGCAGAGCGCGCCGCCGCCGACCAAGCTGCCGAACTCGCCGCCATCGAAGAAGTTGAGCAGTAAGCCACTGCGGTGAACACTGCCGAGCTGCAAGCATTGGGCAGTGAGCTACGCGCCATCCGTGAAGGGCGCGACCTAAGCCTGCCCGAAATTGAACACGCGATCAAAGTCCGTGCCAAGTTTATTGAGGCGATAGAGCAAGGCAACGCGGCTGCTTTGCCTTCGCCTGTGCAGGCACGTGGCTTTTTGCGTAGCTATGCTCGCCACCTGCGCCTGGACGCTGACGAATGGGTTGCCCGTTGGGAAGACGCCCTCAGCGGCGGGCACCGCCGACGGGTGCGCCGTGCGCCGCAAAGCACGCCAAGCGACCCACGCCGCACCTCGCAGAATATGCCCGTCTACAGCCCAACCGTCGAGGCAGTCCCCAAACGCCGTTCATTCATCGGCGTGCTGCTCTTTCTGCTGGCGTTAGGCGGCATCAGTTCGGCAATCATCATAGGCGCGGGCTTGGCAAGTTCGGCTGAGCAAAACGGCAGCACCCTCAGCGCCATTTTAAGCCCTGTGCCTACAGAGCTGCCCATCCAACCAGACGAAACCACCACCCCGACCCTCTCGCCCAGCCCAACGCCACTGCCCAACCCAAACCTTGCCGCTGCTGAAGCTGCCGCTGGCGGCGAAATTGCCATTCAAATCACCATTACGGCGCGCACTTGGCTGCGCGTGACGGTGGATAATGCCGTCGTTTTTGAAGGGATGCCCGCACCGCAGACTGTGCTACAGTATCGCGGCGCGCAAGTTCGGTTACGCGCTGGCAATGCCGCCGGCGTGCGCGTGGTCATCAACGGCGTGGATTTGGGCATTTTGGGCGCACGCGGGCAGATTGTTGAGCAGGTCTATCCTCAACCAACCGCCGCCGCGCCCTAGCTGGGCTATGCCTTCACGACGATCAGGTCGGTCTGTGGCGCGCCCAGCCATTCTAAGCCGTCCGCCGTGACCAGCACATCTTCCTCAAGGCTGACCAAGCCGTAGTTCGGCACTTGCACGCCCAGTTCCAGCGTGAAGCAGTTACCCACCTCCACAATGCCATAGGGCGTGTTGCCGTAGCGCTCCCAACGCGGACCGAGCAGCGTCGCGCCGTCATGCACGGTGCGCCCGATGCCATGCCCAACCGCGTGCTGATATTCAGGGTAGCCGCGCCCAATAATGGTCTGACGGGCTGCCTCATCCACCGTCCAGCCTTCCACGCCCGGCTTGAGCGCGGCAGCGGCTGCCTCGATGGCGGCGCGCACCGCATCGAAGGCGTGGCGCACAGGCGCGGGAATTTCCGTCTCACCTTGCGGCTGGATGTACCACACGCGCTGCATATCCGAGATGTACTCATCCAAGATGACGCCCATATCAATCCGCACCAATTCGCCCGCCTTCACCGCGTATTGATCAGAGGGCGAGACGTGACCGACGGGCGATTCCGCGCCGCAGGTGACCGTTGGGCAGTGTCCGTCATCCCAAGACGGCACAACACCGTGCCGCCGCATCTCAGCGTGGATGAAATCCGCGATTTGGCGCTCGGTCATGCCGACTTTGAGCGTGGCAGTGATGGTATCAATGATCTGCTCAGTCAGGCGCACGGCGGCGCGAATGCGCGCTACTTCGGTAGGCGTCTTGCGTCCGCGCAGCGCATTCAACACGCGCTCTGCCGAGATCAGTTCGTAGGGCTTGCCCTGCAAATAGCGTTGCAGCGCGAGGTACATGCCGTGCGAAAGTCCATCCGCCGCCGTATCGCTCTCGGAATAATTTAGGGCAATCTGGCGCGGCGCAAGGCGATCCATCACGCTGACAAGGGCGGGCTGAATGCTCTGATCATAGCTGATCACCTCATCCCAACAGCCCATACGCTTAAAGTTTTCCACCTCATAGCGCCCGACGATCACAATGCGCTCACCTTTTTGGGTCACGATCAGCGCCGTGTGCCACGTCACGTTGCTATCCGAGATTAGGCGCAGGGCAGGATCGGCGTTGTGTTCGGTCTCACGGACAAAGGTCAGCCAGCAATCTACGTTTTGTTCGCGCAAAATCTCGACAGCCTGAGCGAGTTTTTCGTGCTGAATGGTTGCATCACGCATTGGTCAAAGCTCCATTGAGGAAAATTTTAGACAATGCGCCGATTATAGCGCGAAACGGGCAGAAACTTAGATCAACGGCTGTTGGTCACCATTGATGAGTGCCATCGGTTTTTGGGTCGGATAACCTGTGCGTTCTGCGGCGTGCGCGCTGACAGGTGGAATGTCATCCCACAGACGCTGAACAGGTTTGCCTTTGAGTTCGTCAAGAAAACGCTTGCGTTGAATTCGTCCATCTTTGATGCGGGAAAATGCAATCGTCCCTCTACGTCCCACTGTTCCAGCTTCGTGCGGCTAATTGCCCAGCCATTTTTGGGTGGCTTATAACCTTTATAGTCATACCTCAGGTTTGGGCGTGGTGCTGGATTTGATAAATCAGCTAAACGATATCGCCTGCCGTTTTCGTCAACATATTTAAAGAATTTCTCTATGTATGCCTCGTAGCTGGCACTCGATAATTCATACTGTGCATTGATCTTTGTCAGATCGCTTCGCGCATAAAAGAGTATTGTATCGGTACATACACCAAATTTTTGGATGCATGTACTGCACTGCTGCTTCCTGTGCGTCGTTTCCACACAATCTCGTTATCGCAGTGCAGATATAAACTGCCCGTCGGCTTTAGCACGCGGTGCAGTTCCAGCAGACGTGCCGTCATCATCACAAGGTATGCCATCATCTGGTTGGCGCCGATGATAGTCCGCAGTGCTTCAATCATGCGCGAAATGCGGTCGGGTGTCTCGGTCAGCAGGCTTTCGTAGGTGTTGCGCGCATTCCGATCCCAGTGCCAAGTGTCCTCAAAGGCGGTGATCTGCGCGTCTGCCTCGATACCGCTTTCATCGCGGAACAGCACGTTGTAATTGCGGTTGCTGTTGAAGGGTGGATCAAGGTAGATCAAGTCCACACTGGCATTCGGAAGGTACTCACGCAAAATGTCTAAGTTATCACCGCAAAACAGCCTGTTTTGAAAGGGTTCGCTCACACCACCTCGCCAATTTTGGGATAAGACAAGTGTTCGGTGCGTGTCGCACGTTTTAAGGGAGAAGTCAAGCGCGCCCACCTTTCGCGGGAAAACTATGAGCGCGGTTTGGCATACCGCGTTTTCGTCTTCCACTGCGCTTTTGGCACATAGCACGCTATAATTGCCATTGAAAGGGTTTTCAGCTTGGATACGCCAACAATTTTAGGGCTGTTTTCGGGGAGTGGCGCGCTGATCGGTGCGCTGATTACGCCGCTTGTCTATTGGGCAAAGGGGCGCAAACCTGCCAGCGGATTTTTCGTCGGTGTGTTGGTCGGCGCGTTGGGCAACCTGATCCTGCTGTTGCCGCTGTGGGTGTTGCTGCGCCGCCGCCCGCCTGATACGCTGCGCGAGCAACTGACCGCCTATAACTTGGGCGTGGGCGCGGTGGTCGGCGGCAGGTACGAGGAAGCGCGCTGGTACTTTATGAAGGTGGCAACCGCTAACCCTGCTCACATTGGCGCCTGGCTGAACCTTGCCTACCTTGCCACCACACCCTTAGAGGCGTGGAGCTATGTAGACCGCGCCCGTGCCGTTGACCCTGCCCATCCGCAAGTGCAGCAGGCAGTTGCCATTTTGTGGAGTCAGGTGCAGAGTTACTACGCTGCCCAACCCGCCAATCACAACCGTTAGCCGATTAAACATTTTAAGCATGGAGTCCTGATGTTCAAGCTGCAAGGGCTGAGTCGCCCATTGGTGCTGTTTCTGCTGCACAGCGCTATTTTTCACATAGGTTTGTTCGGCATCACTGACGTGGTGCTGAATTTCTACTTCGTCAGTTTGGGCTATGACTCAGAGGTGATCGGCTTTTTGCAGGGCATTTCACGGGTAGGCGGCATTTTTACCGGCATTCCCATCGGCATTTTGGCGGATCGCATCGGTGCGCGGCGCGTGATCATCTATTCCATGGTCGGCTCTGCCCTCAGCTATTTGCCAATGTTGGTGATGCCTAGCTTGCCGATCCTGATTTTCAGCCGTGTGCTGTTTGGCATTTCGTTTGGCGCTGCCTTCATCGCGGCGGGTCCGCTGATGATCGCGCTCGTCTCGCGTGAGCATCAATCGCACGCCTTCGGCTACTACCAGATCACCACGCTGACCGCCACCGCTTTCGGCAGCTTCCTTGGCGGCTTTTTGCCGCGCCTGATCATCGAGACTGTCGGGATGCCGCAAGGCGCTGCCCTTGAAGGCGTGGCAGATGCCCAAACGCCGTTTGCTTACGGCGCGGCGTTGTTCATCAGCGCCCTGATCAGCCTTGCCAGCGTACTGCCTGTGTTGCGCCTGCCCGACCGTGCGCCAACGCACGCCGCGCCAACCGTCATCAGCGAGGTGAACGCGCCGCCGACCTTCGTGCCGTGGCGGGCGATCATTCTGCTCTCGATCCCCTCAATGCTGTTTGGGCTGACGGCAGGCTTAACCTTCCCGTTTTACAACCTGTTCTTCCGCACGCGCTTCACGCTGCCTGATGAGCAAGTCGGTGCGATTTTGAGCATCGGCTGGCTGATGATGGGCGTCGTCGGTGCGACAACACCTTGGTGGGAGCGGCGCTTTGGGCGCGTTCGTGCGCTGCTCGTCTCGATGAGTTTAGCTGCGGTGGCGTATGTGGCACTCGGCTTCTCGCAAGTGGTTCTTCTGGGCGCGCTGATGTTCATGCTCGCCGCCTCTGTGCGGAATTTGCTGGTGCCGCTTTACGAGCCACTGCGCTTGGAGTATGTGCCAAAGCGTATTCACAACCTGAGCAGCGCGGTTGGCTCGGTGCTGTGGAGCATGGGTTGGTTCGCTTCCAGCAGCCTAAGTGGCGTGCTTCAGCGCGATTTCGGCTTCGATCTGATCTTCAGCCTTGTGGCGGTCTTGCTGATCCTGACTGCCATCAGCATCGCTATTGTCTTTCGGAAGCCGCCGCCAAAGATTCACGAAGGGACGGCAAGCGCGGAACACCCTGAGCAGGCAGCCGCGCTCGCCTCTGATTAGCCGCTAGGCGCGGACGTGATAGTTGCCGCGCCCGATCCATTTATAGGTGGTCAGTTCGCGCAAACCCATCGGACCGCGCCCATGTAGCTTTTGTGTGCTGACCGCCACCTCTGCGCCTAAGCCGAACTGCCCGCCATCGGTGAAGCGCGTAGAAGCATTCACATAGACGGCTGCCGAGTCTACCTCTTGCACAAAACGCTCGGCGTGCGCGGCATTCGCCGTCAGAATGCCATCGCTGTGGGCTGTGCTGTGCGCCGCGATGTGATCAAGTGCCTCATCTAAAGTATCCACCACACGCACGCCCAAGGTAAGGCTCAGCCACTCGGTGTCCCAGTCGCTCTCAACGGCTGCCTGCACATCGGGTGCATCGCCCTGCGGATTGAGGATGCTCAAGGCACGCGGATCGGCGCGGAAACTGACGCCGCCTTGCCGCAAGCGCGCCGCCATACGCGGCAAAAAGTCCGCCGCGATCTGGCTGTTCACCAAGAGCGTATCCAGCGCGTTGCAGACGCTTGGGCGCTGCGTTTTGGCATTGTAGATGACCTCTAGGCTGGCAGCTTGATCGGCGCTGGCATCTACATACAGATGGCAGATGCCAATGCCGCCCGTAATCACAGGAATGGTGCTGTTCTGGCGGCAGAACGCGTGCAAGCCTGCGCCGCCGCGTGGAATGATCATATCCACATAGCGATCAAGGCGCAGCAGTTCCGCCACATACTGCCGATCTGGGCTGTCAATGAACTGGACTGCCTCCGCAGGCACGCCGCAGGCAGCCAAGGCGCCCTGAAGAACGCCTACCAAAGCGCGGTTGCTGTGGATGGTCTCTTTGCCGCCGCGCAAGATCACAGCGTTGCCAGTCTTAAGGGCAAGCGAGGCAACATCGACCGTTACGTTTGGGCGCGCCTCATAAATGACGCCGATCACGCCCAGCGGTGTACGGCGCTTCTCAAGCTGCATTCCGTTGGGCAGCACGGTCGAGTCAAGCACCTCGCCAATGGGATCAGGCAGTGCGGCAACGCTCCGCACATCAGCAGCGATGCCGCTTAAGCGTCCTTCCAACGAGAGGCGATCCAGCAAGGCGGCGTTCATGCCACTTTCGTGGGCAGCGGCAAGATCGGTGGCGTTTGCCGCCATGATTGCGGCTTGATGGGCGGTGAGGGCGTCGGCGATGGCATGTAGGGCAGCATTCTTCTGATCGGTGCTGAGGCGGGCAAGTCCGCGGGCAGCGGCACGCGCAGCGCGTCCGAGTGCAGGTAAATCAAGGGCATTGGTCATGGTGGCAGTCCTCACTTAGGCAAGTCACAAAAGCTGTTCCAATCAAGTATTCAGTAATCATAGAAGAATCTAAAACGTAACTTGCCATTGTTTGCCTCACATTTCGACTGCTTGCAATTTTACCACAATCGCGCTGAGCAAACGGCTGATGAAGCCTTCCGCGGGGCAAGCATAGCTGGCATCTTGCACGTAGTGGCGCGCCTGATCAGTCTGCACGACCAACCCAATGCGCCCATAGGCAGCGTTGATGATCTGCACCTGCCAAAGCGCCGCACCATGCACATAGGTATGCTGCTGGCTGGAGACACGCACTGAATCAGTGTACCACTGCGTGTAGATCACCTGAAAATCAGGCGGCGGCGTCTTTTCCACTGCAGCGCGCATCGCTGCATAAGCGTAAGTATTCAGCACATCGCTAAAGCCGCTGACGGCAAAGCCGATCTCGGATTCACGCAAGCCAATCACGGCGTTGGCAGCGCGCAGCTCGGACTCAAAGCACCAGGCGAGGCGCTCGAACAGCGCTAACCACTGAAGCGGCGGCAAATTCGGCATAACTTCCGCCAACACGCGCTCACGCAGCGTATGCAAGGCATCTGTCGAGTCGTCGAGGCGCCCCAGCCCACTAAAATCTTTTGGCTCGAAAAAAGGGACGCCAAAGGCATTGGGCAGCTTTTGCTCTGTGCGGAAAACCTGAATAGGAACGAGGGTGCGCGGTGCGCCTTCAATGAAAAGCTGCATAGAGACTCTCCGTTGTGTGATGGAAGGCTGCGGATCGGCAAGAGATGCTGATCCGCGCCCGTGTGCGGGTTAAGGCACTTGCACGGTCAGTGCTTCAAGGTCGTTCACCATGTCGTCAATGATCTGCAAGCCTTGCTGCCAGAAGGTCGGATCAGTCAGGTCTACGCCTGCCTTAGCAAGGATTTTCTCAGGCTTATCTGAGCCGCCGGCTGCCAGCACATCTAGGTAGCGCGGCACGAATGACTCACCTTCCTGCTTATATTTGCTAAAGAGCGCCAACACCAACAGCTCACCGAAGGCGTAGGCATACACATAACCCGGTGTGCTGATGAAGTGCGGCACGTAGCTCCACCAAATGCCATAGTCATCGCGCAAGGTGACGCTCTCACCGAACATGGCGCGCTGCGATTCTAGCCACAGTTCGATAAACCGATCTGTGGAGAGTTCGCCTTCTTGGCGGCGTGCGGTGTGCATGGCGTGTTCAAAGCGGTTCATGCTGATCTGGCGGAAAACGGTGGCGAAGGTATCTTCCAGCTTGCCCGCCAACATCGAAAGGCGCACGGCAGGATCGGACTCACGCGACATCAGATCGTTAAAGACCAACATCTCGCCAAAGACGGACGCCATTTCAGCCGTGGTCAGCGGCGTATACGCGCCAAAGACGCCGTGTGGGCGCGAAAGGTACATGTGAATGCCGTGACCGAGTTCGTGCGCTAAGGTCATCACGTCGCGCACGGCGCCGGTATAGTTGACGAACACAAAGGGATGCGCGCTTGGCACGGTTGGGCTGGCAAAGGCGCCGCCGCGCTTATTGGCGCTGACGGGCGCGTGAATCCAGTTCTTGTCGAAAAATTCGCGGGCAACATCTGCCATGTGCGGTGAGAAAGCGCCGAAAGCATTCAGCACGATGCTGCGCGCCGATTCCCAAGTGTGCTGCTTATCGGCGCCGGGCAGCGCTGCGTAGCGGTCGTAGTCAAAGAGTTCTTCCACGCCCAGCAAGCGCCGCTTGATGGTGTAGTAGCGCGAGACGATGTCGTAGCGGCTGGTGACGGCATCTACCAACGCCTGCACTGCCTCATCGTTCGTCTCGTTGGCGAGGTTGCGCGAAGTGATCCAAGTCGGGTAGTTCCGCAGGCGATCATCGCTCGCCTTATCCGCCAAGAGCGTGTTGAAGACATAAGTCAGCGGGCGTAGGTTTGGGCGCAAGCCTGCGGTGATCGAATCGGCGGCGCGCTTGCGCACCGCGCGGTCGGTGGCGTAAAGCTGGCGCATCACGATGGACTGCGGCACTTTTTCGCCTTCCCAATCAAACAAAATGGCGTTGGAAGTCTCCATGAAGAAGCGCACCCAGGCATCCCGCCCTGTAACAGCTTTCTCCGCGATCACCTTTTCTTCCGCTTCGCTGCGGAGATGGGGACGGTAGCGCAGTTGGCTGATCAGGAAGTGGCGGTAGCGCCCCAGCGTTGGATCATCGGCAACTTTGGCGCCTTCATCGCTGATCTGCGTCCATTCCAGCGTGAAAAAGAGCAGGGTTTGGTCAAGCTGCGAGTCTGCCTCGCGCACGCGCTGCAAGAGCGCGCCTAAGGCTGGGTTGGCGGTGTCCGTGTTCCACTGCAAGCCCGCATACGAGCTAATTTTGCCCATCTTCTCATGAATGGTTTCCAGTTCAGCAAGGGCGGCAGCCAGTTCAGCAGCGCTGAGGCTGGTTACGCGCCCACGATAAGTTTCGGCAAAGCGCGTCGCTTGCGCCTGCACATCCACCAGATCGCGCTGAATGGCAGGATCATCAGGGCTACTGTAAAAGATGCTCAAATCCCAGATTACATTTTCGGCACCAGTTGTTTGGCTCATAAAATCCTCAGTTCTTGTGGTTTACCTGCCCATGGGTATGCTTAAAGCATAGCCGTATTACATCTACGGCACAAGCAATTAACAGAAAAAATCAGCCAAAGGGCGGATGTTTGCAGTGTGCGCCCTAGTGTGCCGAAAATCACTGTGTATTCACTTTGCCAAAGAAAGGACGGTTAACGATGAACCGTTTGCAACACGCCACCTCGCCCTATTTGCGCCAGCACGCCGAAAATCCGGTGGATTGGTACGAATGGGGTGAGGAAGCCTTCGCACTTGCCCGTCAGCAGGATAAGCCGATCTTGCTGAGCGTTGGCTACAGTGCCTGCCATTGGTGCCATGTCATGGCGCATGAATCCTTTGAGGATGCCGAAACTGCCGCCATTATGAACCGCGACTTTGTGAACATCAAGGTAGACCGCGAAGAACGCCCAGATGTAGACGACATCTATATGCAGGCAACCCAAATTTTCAATCGTGGGCAGGGCGGCTGGCCCATGACCGTCTTCCTGACGCCCGAAGGCAAGCCCTTTCACGCCGGCACCTACTATCCCAAAGAGGCAGGGCGCGGAATGCCAACCTTCAAGCAGATCATGGCGGCAGTCATGGACGCTTGGCAGACGCGCCGCGATCAGGTGAACCACGTTGCCGAACAGATCACTGAAGGCTTACAGCGCGACTTGCTCGGCATTGGCGAGTCGGGCAGCCCTTTGGATGCTGACCTGCTTGAACACGCCTTCCAGACTGCCATCCGCGACTTTGATCCCGTGCATGGCGGCTTATCACGTGGGCAGCCTAAATTCCCAATGCCGATGAACTACGCCTTTCTGCTGAGCATGGCGCGCTATCTGCGCGAAGAATCAGCGCGCCAACGCGCCCTAGAAGTGGTCGGCTTCACGCTGAAGAAAATGGCGCGCGGCGGCATGTATGATCAGCTGGGCGGCGGCTTTCACCGCTACAGCGTGGATCGCGTGTGGCTGGTGCCGCACTTTGAGAAAATGCTCTACGATAACGCGCAGCTGAGCCGTCTTTACCTGCACACATGGCAGGCGACGGGCGATCCATTCTTCAAGCGCATCGCCGAAGAAATCTACGATTACCTGCTGCGCGAGATGCAATCCGCTGAAGGTGGCTTCTACAGCACCACCGATGCCGATAGCGAAGGCGAAGAAGGCAAGTTCTTTGTATGGAGCATAGAGGAACTGCGCGCCGCCTTGCCGCCTGAGGTTGCCCAAACTGCCATTGCCTATTGGGACGTGACGGCGCGTGGCAACTTTGAAGGGCATACCATTCTGCATGTGCCTGCTGAGCCAAGCCAAGTGGCGCTTGGGCTAGGCATTTCACAAGAAATGTTAGAACGTCACATCGAGCAGGCGCGCCAGACGCTCTACGCCAAACGCCTAGAGCGCGTGCCGCCAAGCCTAGACGACAAGATTCTGACGGCGTGGAACGGCATGACCATCGCCAGCCTAGCAGAGGCAGCCCGTGTGCTAGGGCGCGCCGATTACTGTGCGGCTGCCGTCCGCGCCGCCGAATTCGTCCTGAGCGCGCTGCGCCGCGATGGGCGCCTGCTACGCAGCTATAAGGATGGGCGCGCTCAGCTCAACGGCTACCTTGAGGACTACGCTTGCCTGATTGACGGGCTAATCCAACTCTATCAAACGACCTTTGAGGCGCGCTGGCTTCAGGATGCGCTTAGCCTGACCGAGACGGTGCTAACGCACTTCCGCGCTGCCGATGGCGGCTTCTACGATACCAGCGACGATCACGAGCGGCTCATCACGCGCCCGCGCACCCTGCAAGATAACGCCGTGCCAAGCGGCAACAGCACGCTGGCAAAGGTGCTGCTGCAACTTGCCGCCTACACGGGCGAGGCGCGCTACAGTGCCGCCGCCGAGTCAATCCTTGTGCCGTTGGCGGGCGCCCTGCGCGAATATCCGCTTGCCTTTGGCGAGGCGCTTAATGCGGTGCGGCTCTTTGTGCATGGCGTGCAAGAGGTGGCAGTGCTTGGCACGCCTGATTCACCTGAGACGAGGGCGCTCTTGCAGGTGCTGCACACGGGCTACTATCCCAACGCGGTGATCGCGCATGGCGCGGCAGACTCGGCGGACTTTCCGCCGCTGCTGGCAGGGCGTTCGCTGCTCAATGGCTTGCCAACTGCCTACGTCTGCCGTCACTTTGCCTGCCAACTGCCGGTGAACACGGCAGAGGCGCTGCACGCTCAGCTTGCTCAATGATGGCTGCGATGGTTGAGCAGGCATTATTGGCGGCAGTCTCAGCCGCACGCGGTCATTTTCGCTATGAGTCAGGGCATCACGGTGATTTATGGCTCGATCTGGATAGGTTGTTTGTGGAAGCGCGCTCGATGCAGGCATGGGTAAGCGCCCTTGCCGCACACAGCGCTGCGCTTGCGCCGCAAGTGGTTTGTGGCGCGCTGAGTGGCGGCGCATTCGTGGCGCAGCTCATGGCGATTCAGCTTGGTGTGCAGTTTGCCTTTACCGAGCGCCTTGGTTTGCCAACTGGCGCAGTGCAGTATGCCCTTCCCAAAGGGCTTGCCGCAGTGGTGCAGGGCAAGCGCGTGTTGGTGGTGGATGATGCCATTAACGCTGGCTCTGCCCTACGCGGCACACTAACCGATCTCGAGCAGTATGCTGTGCAGGTGGTGGGCATTGCCAGCTTGTTTGTGATGGGTGAGGCGGCTGAGGAAATCGCTCAAGCGCACGGCGTGCCGTTGATCAGCATGGTGCGCCTGACACGCAATCTGTGGCTGCCAGAAACCTGCCCACTCTGCCAAGCAAACATAGCACTCAGCACACCGACTTCATCCTAAAGCAAAACGGGCGGATCAATGCGATCCGCCCGTGTGTTTGATTAGCGAAGGATGCCGCCCTTACCGGATGACCGAGCCGAGCGTGGCGCAGGCAGGGCAGCCGCCGCCGGGACGGATGATGGCATAGCCCGCCACTGGGTCAGAGCCGCCATAGAACGGGAAGTCCACATTCCAGACGATCATCAGGCGCACGCGTCCGCTCTGTGCCGAACGGACAGCCGCTTCTGCCAGCCACTGTGCTTGCTGCGCCACAGTCACGTTTTGCGCCCAAGCAAAACCGCCGGGCAGCGGACCGTAGCCCTCAGGCGAGAGGTAGCCTAGCTCCGTGAAGCAGGCTTGCTTGCCGCCGAAACCAGCCAGCGCACGATCCAGCATGGTGGAGAAGTAGCGCGTTGGGTAGTTATCACGTGGGTCGCCGCTTGCCTGGTTCGGGCTGACGATGCCTTCGTTGTAGTGGACGCCGACGCAGTCAAGGTATTGTGCTGCGCCTGCCTGTGCCATTTCAAGCATGTATACATCGTCGTTCCAGTAGGCAGCTGTCTTGCCACCGGGACCGGCAGCGCCCGTCGGTGCGGGTGCGCCGCTGATGACCAATGTGCTGCCATTTTTTGACTTAATGGCATTATATGCCTTTGCCAGCATCTCAACGTATTTGGCAGGGTTAATCTGACCGTTAGGCCACTCACGGTCGAGGTTCATCTCGTTCCAGATTTCAATGCCATCGGCGCCGGCGGCAGCCAACTGCCCCACATAGCCCGCGTATTGGTCAAAGAAGCCTGGCTCTAGGATGTTCTGTGGGCTGCCCACAACAGAGAGCAACACCTTGAAGCCGTTCGCCTTCGCGTTGGCGATCAAGCCGAAGGCACCGCCGTCACCAGGGCGCACTTGGTGCTTGACCCACTTCATCTTTGCCTGCTTCATGGCGTTCACGGTGCCGGCGCCCAGCTCTAACACATGTCCGCCCAACTCAAAGCCGCCGCCCACTGCCGAACCGGCTGCTGGTGCGGGCAAGTTGCTGCCACCTGGCGCCGTGCCGGCGATGCCGCAGTCGTAGACCTTCTGAAGGTCATAGGTCACTCGGATATCATAGCGGTTTTGGTTGCCAAGCGGCTGAATGATGAATTGATAGCCCGCCGTATCACCCTTGATGACGGTCTCGCCACTAGGGGGAGGGCAGCCCAATGCGCTATCGGGGAACAGCGCCAATTCCCAAGACCAACTGTTCACATAGCGCAGATTCGTGTTAATCTTACGGGAAAGATAGGCACGGGCGGCGTTGAACGCCTGCCACTCACGCGGGGCAACGGTAGCATCTGCCGCTGGCGGGGCAGCAATATCAGGCGTTGCCGCAACGACGGGTGGCGCGCCGCCAACCGGGGTTGCCGTTATAATAATTATGGCAGGGGTGGGGGTTGCATTTTGTGCGTTGGTGATACCAACTGAGGGGATACCAAACATTAGCAGTGCAAAACCAAAGGCTGCCAGCACCACTAAGAACTTGTTCACTCTCAAAGCCATCCTCGTTATACTCCACATGGAATCGTTATTAGGGTTGCGCTAGAATTACGTCTCGCAGCAACGCTATAGCATACCTGCAAAAAAGGCGTCTGTCGAGTCAGACTCCAAAACGTAGAGAAAGCGTTGGCTAGGCGTCAGTTCCAACCAAAAAGGCTTGCATCAGGTTATAGATTCAGCATACACTAAGGGAAAGGTGTGCTTATGCTGTTAGCGGATTTACTGGAACGGCTCAAACATCCTGATCAATGGGTGCGGGTGGAGACCTTGCGGATTCTGGCGATGGTGGAGGAAGCCCAAGCGCTGCCTGCCATTGCTCACGTTTATAAAAACGACCCTGAGGCGGGCGTGCGCCAAGTGGCGCAGTGGGCGGGGCAGTTGATCCATGCCGCGCAGCGCAGCCAGACCGCCCAGCCTTCCGCCCCAGAAGAACCGCTGACGCCCAGCCAAGAGGCGCTTATCGCCAGCCTGATCGAGAAAGATCACCGCACCTATGACGAGATGCAGTTTAACTTGCAGCAGCACCGCCTACGTGAGCAAAACCGCAGCGCACCGCTGCCTACACCACCACCACAGCCCACTAACGCGGCACTTGACCTGATGCGTCTGTTGGACGAAGGACTTTCGGATGAGTTTTTTAGCTGATCTGCTAGCTGAAAGAGGTGGCAATGCCCGATCTGCTTGACTTGTGGACGCAGCGCTTGCGCGATTCGGATATTGCGGTGCGCCGTGAGGCAATCCGCCAGCTTGAGCTGCTCGGCGATCCGCGTGCGCTTGGCGCGCTGGCAGCCCTGTTTGCGCTTGACCCTGATCTGGAGACGCGCAAACTGGCACAGGCTGCCGGCAAAGCCATCTATCAAGCTGCCCAACGGCGCATCGCCACTGAGTCGGTAACCAGCACTGAGGCTGACCGCCGCGCTGCCGCCGAAATTTTGCAGCGCGCCCAAGCGAAACGGCAAGGGCGCTGAGCGTGTTTTATTTCGCACCGTGAAGGAAAGGGACCGACAGCAGAGTTCATGGTAAGCCGACTTGTAGAATATCACATCCAGCGTTTAAGCGATAAAGACCCATCCGTCCGCATGAAGGCGATCAATGAACTGCGCCTGCTTGGTGATCCCACCGCGCTAAGCGCCCTTGAGCAGGTTTTTCGCAACGATCCCGATCCTGATGTGCGAAAAGCTGCCCAACGCGCCGGGCGCGAAATTTATGATAAAACCAAAGCAACCGAGTCCAGTCAAAAATCCGAATGACTTTTTGGGCGATTCCTTGTTGACTTGCCGCGAAAAGTAGCGTTACAATGCCCGCGATCTTGCTCTACCATGCTAAGGAGTCATCTGTGAGCGCAACGGCACTCTCCCCTCTATCAGCACTAACCCACGCAGCAGCGCCCGATGCTTACTCGCTGCGGCAACCCATAGCGGATGCCTTATCAGGCGTTGTGGCTGTGCAGCCAAGTTGCCTAACGGCGGTACCCGCACGCCCATCCCTTCAATCGCTCATCCATCTACTGCCCAAAGCGGTAAAACGCCGCTACGAGGAAGATGACGATGATCTGGGCGATGACGACGACGATCTCGATTTCGACGACGACGACGATCTCGATTTCGACGATGAAGATGATGATTTTGACGATGACGATTTCGAGGATGATGATCTCGATTTCGAGGAAGAAGACTTGGACGACGACGACGATTTTGAAGATCGGCTAGGCAGCGGCGCGCCGTGGCGGCGTGCTGCCTAACGGCTTACGCGAATGAACGTCTTATTTGCAGCGGCAGAGGTTGCGCCGTTTGCCAAAGCTGGCGGGCTGGCTGACGTGGTTGGCAGTTTGCCCAAAGCACTGCGGCGGCTGGGCGTGGATGCCCGTGTTGTGATGCCCCTGCACGGCTTCATTGAGCGTGGGCGCTACAACATCGCCTACGCCTTCCACTTTCAGTTCGGCAGGCGGCGCGGCACGGCGGATGTCTACATCCACCATACCGAATATGACGGTGTGCCGATCTACTTCATCGAAAGCTACCCATTCTTTGGGCAGGGCTGGCAGCTCTATACCGATAACGAATGGGATCGGCAGCGCTTTATCGCCTTTAGCGAGTTCACCCTAGCGCTGGCGTGGCAGTTGGCGCAGCGTGAGGGCTGGAAGTTGGACGCGCTGCACGTTCACGATTGGCACACGGCGCTCGGCGCTTTTCTCGTCGCGCACAGCCGCTCTGATCCATTCTGGCAGCCCGTTGGCACCATCCTCACCGTTCACAATATGGGCTATCAGGGCGATTGGGCGGGGGGCGCACTCTTTGATGCGGGCATTCCTGCCCGCACACAACCCGACCTGCTCTTTCAGGGCAAGGGCGATAACCTAATGGCAATCGGGGTTGCCTATAGCGATATGATTACTGCTGTCAGCCCGCGCTACGCCGAAGAAATCCAATATCCGCGCTTCGGTGAGGGGCTGGAAAATCTGGTGCGCTGGCGCGCTCACGGCGGCGACGTGATGGGCATCCTGAACGGCTTGGATATGGAGCGCAACGATCCTGCCACCGATCCTGCCCTGCTGCATCACTTCAGCCTGAGCAACCTTGCGCCGCGCACCCTGAACAAAACTGCCCTGCAAGCACAGCTTGGCTTGCCGCAGCGTGCCGAGGTGCCACTGATCGGTGCTGTGACGCGCCTAACTGCCCAAAAGGGCTTTGATCTGGCGCTGCCGGCGCTCTACCGCTTGCTGGCAGATGAAGACGTGCAACTGGTGGTGTTGGGCAGCGGCGAAGGCGCCCTTGAAGACGCACTGCGCGTGTTGGAGTATACCTTTGGCAGCCGTGCGCGTGCCGTCATTGGCTATGATGCAATCTTGGCGCAGCGCATTTATGGCGCCAGCGATCTATTCCTGATGCCAAGCCGCTATGAGCCATGCGGTACCAGCCAAATGCTCGCCATGCGCTACGGATCGCTGCCTGTGGTGCGCGAGACAGGCGGGCTGGCTGATACCGTCCAGAACTATGACGGCGCCGCTGCGAACGTTGGCACGGGCTTCGTCTTTCTGTGGGAGACAGCCGACGCCGTGCTTGGCACGCTGCGCTGGGCGCTTGAAACCTACCGCAGCCAGCCTAAGGCATTCAGCCGAATGCAACAGCGCGCCATGCAAACCGATTTCAGCTGGGAGAAGAGCGCCGCCGAATACGTGCGCATCTATGAGCGCGCCCTCAAGCGCCACCGCTAAGGTGCATGGTCAGAGCCGCCCCGCCTTAGGCACTTTCGCCGCGCACCACTGCGCCTGCCTCTCGGCTAGGCTCACGGACGCGGTTCACGTTAAAAAGCACGCCGCCGACGAAGCGCAAGGCACCCGCAATCAGCATTGCCACTGGGATGCTGAACTGCGACGCCAACCACACGCCCGCCAATGGCGCAGCAAAAAAGCTGATGTTCAAGACGGTGTTATACCAACTCATATAGATGGCGCGGTGTTCGCCAGCCCCTAGCTTGAACATCACATTCAGGCTGCCTAGCTCCATGCCCGGATGGATCATGTTCACGAGCAGGTTGATCAGCAAGATCGCCGTGAGATCGGGAAAGAGCGCGATCCCGACCGGGAACAACCACGTGAACAGGCTCGCCGTCCGCATTGCCCAAGAGTAAGTGCGCCGCCGCAGCAGCCGCACCCAAATCAGATTGCCAACCACCATGCCCGCAAAGCCGATTGCCGAATTGAAGCCAAGCCACGAATCGAGCGCGCCCAGTTCTTCAATGTAATAGACGGTGAACAGCGCGCTGGGCAGCGTCAAGCCTGCCTGATAGATCAGCATGTTAAAGAGCATTCGCCCAATATCGGCATTCAACTGCGCCTTTGGAATATCCGCCGCCTTCACCGTTTTGTGAACGGTAGTTGGCAGCGCGTGCGATTCAGGGACGATGATGCGGTTCAGGTAGTGCTGGCTGCCTAGCGAGACGATGAAGCCGAAGGCATACATCAACTGATAGTTGATCGGAAACGGCGCGTTATCCAGCCAGATGCCCGCCAAGGCAGAGGTGATCACAATGCCCATTGCCCAAATGATCTGGCGTGTGGAAAAGACAACGGCACGCTGCCGTTCGGGAATCACATCAGCCAGCAGCGCCTGAAAGCCGTTAGTGAAAAAGATGCTAGGCAGGCTTAGGAAGATCACAATTGCCACCAGCCACGCTGCCGCATCATTCGGGAAGATCAGCGGCAAAAGTGCGATGAAGCCCGTACCCATCCGAATAAAAAGCAGGCTGCCAAATATCCAGCGTTTACGGTTTTGCAGCCGCGCCAACAAGCGCGCTGAGGGAATGCTAAAGACTGCCGAGACCAACGCCGGAATCGCGCTGAGCAGCGCCACCAGTTCCTTGGTGCCACCCAAGCGCACAATGAACGCGGCGTGGAAAGTTACAATAGCGCCCAGCACGCCCGCAAAGGCAATCTCTAGGTAGAGATAGTGAATATTGCGTCTTGTGGTGGCGTCTAGGGTTGGATCAGCGATGCGGCTGCCCGCTAACATCCGTAAGAAGAAAGCCATGCTGTTGTCTTTTCACTTTTTGAAAGGTCTTGCCGCACCTTATGCTAACACAAATCAGCGCGCTAGGCTCATGCTTGCTTAACTTGCGCAGCGATCTCATCGCCTGCCAGCCATGCCACAGGCATAAACGGCGAATTATGGGCGATGCCGACCTTGCCTTCACGGTCAACCACGATCAAGCCGCCATCACCGCCGAATTTCTGCCCAAAGAGCATAACGGCTGACTCAGCGGCGGCTTGTGCGCCGTGGGTTTCCAGCAGGCTCACAGCGCGGAAGGTGAGCAGCGCACGTATAATGCCCTCGCCAAGACCAGTGGCACAGGCGGCGCCCAGCGCGTTATCTGCCCAGCCACCCGCGCCCGGAATCGGCGAATCGCCTACGCGCCCTGCCAACTTACCGCGCACGCCGCCCGTCGAGACGGCAACTGCCACATTGCCTGCCGAGTCCAGCGCTACCGCGCCCACCGTATCCCCATCCGATTTAGTAGCGAGGTGGTGCGGCGCGATCATCTGCTCTGGCGGCACAAGCGCAAAGCCCTGCTCGGCGGCGAACTGCTCTGCGCCGCGGGCTGCCAATAAATGGTGTGGCGTTGCTTCCATCACACGGCGTGCAAGGCTGATCGGATTTTTCAGGCGCGAAACAGCCGCCACCGCCCCGATCTGAAAGGTGCGCCCATCCATAATCAGCGCGTCCATCTCCACTTTGCCATCGCGGTTCAGCACCGAGCCGTAGCCGGCATTGAACAAGGGATCATCTTCTAAAACGCGGGTCGCCATCTCCACCGCATTCAGGGCAGTGCCGCCCTCACGCAGATGTGCCAAGCCGCTGGCAACGGCAGCACGGCAGGTTGCCAGCACCGCTGCGTGATGTTCACCCGCCACCAGCCCAGCTCCACCATGCACAATCAGTTGGATCGCCATTATATATAATCCTCTTTACAAAAGTGTTTTGACTAGGCATAAAGAAGGGCGGATCACCCGATCCGCCCTCGTGCTGCACTACGCGGAGATTAGCCGATCACGCCTTCTTGCCGCTAACAGCCTCGCGCAGTTGCGAGCCGGGGCTGAAGGTTGGACGCTTACGCGCCGCAATGGTGATCTTTTCCTTCGTGCGCGGATTGGTGCCGGTGCGCGCAGCCGACTCACGCACTTCAAATGTACCGAAGCCTGTGATCGTGACTTTCTCCCCGCTCTTGAGCGTCTCGGTCACAATATCAATCAGGGCGTTTACTGCCTTGGCAGCATCCGCTTGCGTCAGACCCGCAGATTCAGCGACCCGCTTGATTAAATCCGTTTTTTGCATCGAAATCTCCTTCAGTCAGGACAGACTGCCGCGAATTATACACGCTTTCTAGGGCTTTGCTAGGGCAAGTTAGGCTAAAACTGCCTAAATCGGTAGGGTGATCTATTTATACGTTATTTACTGGGCGCTGTTCGGGTTTCGCGTGACGCGCTGAACAGTTTTTCTTGCCTGTAGTGTGCCTATTGGCGCCACTTCCCTTCCTGTGTGCCTCAGGGCGCTTTATGCAGCACGCCAAGCAGATGCACCGGCGGCGTGATCTCGGCGAGGGCGCAGCTTAGCCGAAAGAGCAGCGGTGTGAAGGCAAGGTAGCTTGGATCGGGGATGCGCTGTAACTGTTCCAGCCGAATGCCCACCTGTTCCGCCAAACCTAGCAGCCGTTTGGGTGTGTTGGCACGGTAGTAGACGGGGAAGGTATCCGCCTCGGCACGCCCATACAGGCGCGGCACAAGGTAGCGTTGCAGTGGGCGCAGCCAGCGGTTGAGGTGCGCCACAAGGCTGTTGGCGTTCGGCGTCAGGAAGATAATCCGCCCATCAGGGCGCAGTGTGCGCGCAAATTCGGCAAGGGTACGCTGCGGCGTGGCAAGGTGTTCAAAGACCCAACTGCACAGGATCAAGTCAAAGCTGGCAGGGCGAAACGGCAGCGCCTCTGCCAAAGCAGCGGCACGCGGCAGGCTTGGCAGGCGGTGTTCGCGCAGCGATGCCAGATCGGGATCAACGCCATAGGGAAAAGCGACCGCCTCCCCTAGCTGTTCCAGAACGCCGCCTCGCCCACAGCCAACATCCAGCACAGCGCTTTCAGGGCGCAGTGCGGCACGGATCAGCCCTTCGTATGCCTCAGTAGACGGCTGCCAGCTTGGGCGGCGGGCGCGGTACTGAGCGCGGTATTGGTTCTGCTTATTCAGCGAGAGTGCCATAGGCAGTTTATCCAGCGGATGCGAATGATTTGCCCTTTTGATAGTAGCGCAGCCTGCGCGCTTGAACAACAGCCGCCTTGCAACGCTAGACAAAGTTGGGACGTAAACTTTGCCAAACCTTGTAAAGTTTGTTAGAATGATCAGAGAATTATGGACGTATTGTTAGATCACGCGCTGATGGCGCGAAAGTGATACACGCTTATGGATGCGGTTAACCCAACCTTGTTGTTGTCATCTTTTGCGGATGAACCAGTTTATAATGTGAAGGCTGTCTGTATGCGGACGGGAATTACGGCGGCAACCTTACGCGCTTGGGAAAGGCGCTACGGCTTGCCCACACCCAATCGGACACTGAACGGCTATCGGCTCTATTCGGAGCGTGACGTTGCCATCCTCTTTTGGTTGATCCAACAGACAGAGAACGGCGTGAATATCGGGCAGGCGGTTAATCAGCTCACCCACATGTTGGTGAACGGCATTGATCCAACCGTGCGCGTGCCAGCCGCCCATGCGCCTGCTATGCCCACGGGACCGCGCTCGCCCGAAGCGCTCAGCCGCGACCTTGCCAACGCTATGACGAACCTTGATGAGCGCTACGCCGATCAGCTTTTTAATGAGGCAATGGCGCTCTACACGCTAGAGACGACGCTGATCAATATCTTGCGCGGCGCGATGCATATCATCTTGGCGCAGCGCGCACGCGGCGAAGTGCCGATCACAGTCGAGCGCTTCACTGTGAACTATGCCCGCCAACGCCTGCTGCACATGATCCAAACCACGCCAAGCGCCTTACGCGCACAGAGTCCTGTCGTCACCATCGGCTTCCCCTCTGAGCCGAACGAACTCGATCTGCTGATCATCGGGCTGCTGCTGCGGCGTGCGGGCTGGTCAGTGGTGCATCTGGGCAGTGAGCTAGAGCCGAACATGGTGCAGCCTGCCCTGAACGGCATGAACGCCTCTGTCATCCTCTACTACACTGATCAACCCGCTAATGCACGCAAACTTACCGCGTTCAGCCTGCCCTTGGATGGTCATGGCAAGCCGATCTGGTGTGTGTGTGGTGGGCGTGCGCTGGAAGAACAGCCCGACCTGCAAACGCACATTCCCTTTGAGTATTTAGGCACGGAGCTGCGCGGGATTTTTGGCGCGCTGGCTAACTACCTTGAGGCACGCTTGAACGCCGTCAAGGTGCGCCCCAGCACGCAGCGAAAGGCAGCACAGTAGGCATATGGCACGTTTTAAGCAGCGCTTCGTGGTGAAAGCGCCCTTGCCCGCTGTGTGGCGCTTTCACGATGATCCTATCGCCCTGAAAGACCTGACGCCGCCGCCGTTGCGCGTGAAGCTGCTGGCAAAAGATGATCCCTTGCAAGCAGGCGGCACGCTCAAGTTCCGCCTTGCCCTGTTTGGCATTCAGCCGCTAGGCGCAACATGGCACGCCATCTACGATGAATTCAACGCCTATCAGGAAGGCGCGCAGACATGCAGCTTTGTAGATCGTTCACTGAGCAGCCCCTTTCACATGTGGGTGCATCGCCATACCTTTGAGGCGCTCAGCGATGGCAGCACTGCCTGCACAGACGAGGTAACCTTCCACCTAACGCCGCTGCGCGGTCTGCTGGGCGGCATCCTTGACGGGCTGGTCTACCCAAGCATCGTCTTTCTGTTCCTCTATCGGCAGTTTCAGACGCGGCGGTTGTTGGCAAAGCAAACAACCTAAGCGCACCCGTCACAACTCTGAGACAACACGGTGCGCTTTTTTGCCGTATACTTATAGGCAACTACCATTTTAGCCATCAGCGAGCCATTGTCTATGAGTGATGCACCCACCAGCCAAACTGCCGTTGCCGAAGCTATGATCGCCACGCTCCGCAAAAAACTGCGTGACCTGGCGAATGAATTCGCCAATGGTGATATTAACCGTGAGCAGTTCCATACGCTCTACGAACGCTACCAGTCGCAGATCAACCTTGCCGCGCTGGTGGCAGATGAGGCTGCCGCACGCCCAACTGCCACCGCCGATGAGACAATTGCCATTCGCCGCAACCTTTCCGGCAAGGCACTGGCGATGGCAGTTTATCACTACCGCTCAGAGCGCTTTATCGAGACGTTGGGCGGCTTTGACGTGCCCTATGCCAGCCTGCGCGATATTTTGAACACACTTCGAGAGCTGGCAGCCCAAAACGACGTTGTAGAGCCACAAACGCATCCCTACAAAGGGCATTACTTGCTCTTTGTATCGGGCAAGTACACCGTCTCGATGATGGTCTTTTCGCATGAGCCTGTTGTGCGGCAGATCAATACGGTGCAGAACATGCACGCCGATTTCGAGGTGGCGAATGCGGCGGTGCTGCGCCATCCGCGTGTGATCGGAGAGCTGGCAGTGCCGTTCTTCTCGTTGGTCATGCGCTCTCTGGGCAAACGCATCTGAGTGCGCGTTGCACCTGCCCTTCCTACCGCGTACAATAGGCATCTATGTCATAAGTCATCAGCTTTAAGGTGGTGGCATGAGTGCAGATGAAGCGGTAAGCTGGGTCACTCTGAGCGAGGCAGCCAAAATCTTGGGTGTGCATCCTGCCACAGTGCGGAACTGGGCAGATCAAGGGCATTTGCCTTCACAACGGACGCCGGGCGGGCATCGGCGCTTCAAAGTTGCCGATCTGGAAGGCTGGGCGCAGGCGCAGCAATCCAACGCCGCCTTAGAGGCTGAGGTGTTGGTGCAGAGCGCCTTAGGGCGCGTGCGCCTAGAACTCGGCGAGCGCCAATTTGCAGAGGCGGGCTGGTACCGCCACATTGACTCGCAAGCGCGGGAGGCAATGGGCTTTTATGGGCGGCGGCTGATGGAAGTTATGCAGCGCTACCTCAGCTCACCTTCCGAGCAGGCGCTGATTGACGCACGCGAACTCGGCTTGAAGTATGGCGAGACCATCCGCAGCCAAAACCTGAAACTGGGTGAGGCAGTGGAAGGCTTTTTCGCCTTCAATGATCTGATCCTCGACGCGATGATGCGCGTCATCGAGATGGGACGCCCTATCGCAGAGCGCGCCGATGCCGTGCGGAAAGTCTATGCGCTCACCCGCGAGATCATCTTTGCCCTAATCGATGCCTACGAGGCATAGTGCCATTTGTAGGGCGTGCTGAGCAGGTGGGTACAGACCATTTCGCCTTTCGGCAGATTGTAGGTACAATGCCGCCTACACGCTCCGTAAGATTGAGGCTCTAAGCTATGCTGCGACGGATTTACGCTCAATTGCCCGCTTTTGCCCGCCCCGACCATCCCATTATGCGCTACTTGTTGTTGCGTGAAGGGCGGCGCACCACACGCGGCAGCCAAATTTTGCGCTGGCTCAGCCTTGCTTTTCTAGTCGGGCTATTGCCGCTGGGTGGCTGGATGATTGCCACACGCTTTGGCACACAGCCTATCGAAACTGCCAACCGCTTTGATGCTATTTACCTAACGCTCTACTGGGCGTTGGTGGTGCTGCAAATTTTGATGCGCCTTGTGGCAATGAGCGCTACTATCGGTGTGATTGCCACCGAAGAACGCCAACAGACATGGGATACGCTCAAGATCACCACCGAGGGTGCGCTGTTGACCATGAAAGCGCGTTGGGCAGCCGCCTTCTACCGCTTACTGCCTGTGCTGATCATTCTGACGCTGGCACGCACGCTCTTTATCCTGATCGCGCTCTACGACCTGACCACCTTTCAAGGCAAGTACATTGACATCCTGATCGGCGGCACGGTGCCCTTTGGCGAGCCGTATCTGGCGCGGGATATGGCGGAGTCTATCGGCGTGACGAGCGGCGTGATCATCACTGCTTTGGGCATGACGGCAGCCTTGATCGCACCTTTCACGGCGCTTGCCTTTGATGCCGCGCTGGGCATGTTGATCGGTACCCTGGCGCGCAGCCGATTGGCGGGCATTCTAGGACAGTTCGGCTTGGTGCTGGGACGCATCCTGATCACAGGTTGGGCGTTATGGGTGGGTGCCTCAGCGCTCACCTTGAGTCCGTTCGGTGCGCTGAACGCTTCTTTTGCTGGCAGCGCACCATCGCCCGTGCTAGGCTGGCTAGGCGCCTTTTTCGGCATCGCAGAGGGCGATCTGGGCTTGACTGCGCTCCATTTGCCCTACGTGCAACGCATGTGGGCAGATTACGATTACGGCATCTTCATTGGCTTGGCATTCTTAGGCTATGTGCTGCTGCAAGCACTGCTGGCAAACCTGATTGTCGGTTTGGCAGCACGGCGCGCCACACGTGCCAACAAGCACTAACCACCACGCACCTATATCGGCGCACTAAGAGAAGTATTGTGCGCCAGACATCACAGTTCCCTCACAATTTTGCTAATGGAATGTGCTTTCAGATGAAGGTTGTGGTATTGTGTACACAGCCTTCATTTCTTGGTAAAAAGGTACACATCCAAATGCCTATTCAGGTTGAGCCAAACGTTGCAGATCGTATCTTAGTGTTACGTTACCAGTTGCCGCTAACAGGTTCTGAAAATGTCGTACAAGCCATCGCTGATTTCGCCACCGAAGTGCGCTCAAAATTCTTTGCCGTCTCGGATTTGCGCGGCGTTCCAATCACCTTTGACGCCATGGTAGACGGTTTGGATTTGGTGCGCCGCCATTTGGTAGGCATCCCTGTCCGCTTCGTGACCATCGGCGATAGTGAACTGGTCGAGATGGGCAACCGCGCCATCACGCAAAAGCAGTATGGCGCTTTTGAAGAAGCCCGCGCCTTTGCCACCGAAGAAGAAGCGCTTGCCTACTGCCGATCTGAACTTCAGAAGCCTGCTTAACTGCCGAACTTGTAAGCGGAAGGATATCCTGATGTCTACTCAAATTGAGCCGAACATCCAAGAGCGCATTTTGATAACCCGTTACGTAAACCCTGTCGATCCTGAGCGCGATGTGCAGACCGTCATTCAGGCAGTTACTGAGTTTGCGCACCAAGTGCAAAGTGCTTTCTTCGTCATTGCTGACGTGCGCGAATTTAACCTGACCTTCGATTCGGTTACCGAAGCGCTGGATTTAGTGCGCCGCCATTTGGTGGGCATCCCTGTGCGCTTTGTGGTTATTGGCTCAGGGAGGTTTGTCGAGCTGGCTGCGCAAGCTATCACGCAAAAGCAGTACGGCAGCTTTGACATGGCAAAAGTGTTTGCCAGCGATGAAGAAGCGCTTGCCTACTGCCGATCTGAACTTCAGAAGCCTGCCTAGTCCAATTTGCCCTGCCAAAGGATCTCTAAATGCCCGTTGTTGTTGAACAAAACCTTGATGAACACATCCTATTCCTGCGCTATCAGATGCCCGTTGATCCTGATCTGGATTTGCAAACCGCCGGCAGTGCTATCCTCGCTTTTGCCCAACAAGTGCAAGGCAAGCCGTTCTATGCCATCAATGATGCACGCGAATTTCCGATCACCTTTGATGTATTGGTACAAGCGCTCAGCACATTACGGCAAACTTTCGGCAGTATTCCTGTGCGCTTTGTGATTATTGGCTCAGGGAGGTTTGTCGAGCTGGCTGCGCAAGCTATCACGCAAAAGCAGTACGGCAGCTTTGACATGGCAAAAGTGTTTGCCACCGATGAAGAAGCGCTTGCCTACTGCCGATCTGAAAGCCTGCAAGCCTAAACTGCCCTGAAATTGCCCTGTATGCCGCGCCGTGCTATACTGCACGGCGTTTTTCATATATGCCTATGCCGCACCTTTGCTCGGCTAGAACGGATAAAAGTCGCTATGCGCGGTACATTGGTCGCCCTTGACCTTGAGACGACCGGACTCGACGCTGCCGACGCGCAGATTATCGAGATTGGCGCGGCAAAATTCCGCGACGGCGAGATGATCGAGACCTACAGCACGTTGGTTAATCCTGTGCTGCCTATTCCTGCCCGCGTTACCGACATCACCGGCATTCGCAACGAAGATATGATCGGTGCGCCAAAGATTGCCCAAGTGCTGCCCAATCTAACAGCATTCGTAGGCGATGCAGTGCTGGTTGGGCATAATGTTGAGTTTGATCTGCGCTTTCTGCACAAACAAAAAGTGCTGACCGAAAATCAGGCGGTGGATACCTACGAACTGGCATCCGTGCTGTTGCCGACTGCCAGCCGCTATAACCTGAACGCGCTGATGCAGGTCTTCAACATCGCGCCGGAAGGCGATTATCACCGCGCCCTGACGGATGCCATCGCCAGCGGACGGCTGTATCATGCCTTATGGCAAAAGTTGGTGGCGCTGCCGATCAGCTTGCTGCGTGAGATCGCGCACTTGGCGGCAACGCTGAGTTGGCGCGGCAAACTGCCCTTTGAGGCAGCCTTGCGCGAACACCGCACCGATCCCTTAGACCTTGCTGATCCGCTGGCAGAGGCGTTCCGTGCTGCGCCTACGCAAACACTGCTTGCGCCGCAACCTAATCTGATCCCATCTACGGATGCTGTCCCTGAGCTGATCAACGCTACCTTCAACACACACCAAGTCCTGATGTTGGAAACGCCGCCCAGCTCCGACCAAGCGCCGCTCTACCTTGAGACAGCCGCACGCTGGGCGATGCAGCACGGCGCGCCGCTGGTCATCGCGCATGGCAGCGAAACGCTCCGCCAACACCTGCGCGAGCGCGATTTGCCCGCGCTGCAAGCTGCCTATCCTAGCCTGCGCGCCCAGTTTTTGCGCCGCCGCGCCGAATATCTCTGCCCGTCGCGCCTTGCCATTTTGCGGCGGCAGGGCGTGCAGACGGTTGAAGAACTGCGCCTGCTGGCAAAAACACTGATCTGGTTGGCAGAAGGCGGCGCAGCACATGCCGAACAGCCTTCCATACGCGGCGGCGGCGAGCATGTGGCGTGGGCGCAGTTGAACGCAGAGGCAGAACGCTGCACCGCTGCGCGCTGCCAAACGCAGACGGGCGGCACCTGCCCAATGCACCGTGATAGGCAGCAGGCAGCCGCCGCGCACCTGATCATCGTCGATCACGGCACATTGGCGGCGGAGAGCAGCGGGCGTGATCCACTCTTGCAGAGCGTCACACACCTTGTGGTGGATGAGGCGAATCTGTTGGAAGACCTTGCCACCGAAAGCCAGCACATACGCCTTGACGCGGCGCGCATCAAGCGGCAGTTGGCAGAGATTAACAACGCCCAGCACGGCTTGATCGGTGATGTGTTGGCAGCCGCCCAAGGCAGCTTGCCGCCCAAGGCAGATGGGCAGCTAACGCGCTTTTGTAGCAACCTTGCTGACGCTGCGACCCAAGCGCCCTACCACTTGGATAGTCTGTTCCGTGCGCTACAGGCGTTCCTAGAGGCAACCACGGACTCGCGCCCCAGCGACTATGCGCTGAACATCCGCCTCACCAACGATCTGCGCGGCAAGGCAGCCTTTGGGCAAGTGCGCGCCGCGTGGAGCATCCTCAGCCAATTCACTGAGGCGCTTGCCGAAGCGTTAGGGCAGTTGGCAAAGCAATTGGTGGTCTACCATGAAAAGTACGGGCTGCCACGCGATCTTGCCTATCGCACTGAAGGCGCGGCGCAAGTCGTGCAGCATTTGCATAACATGCTGGATGCTTGCATCAGCGGGCAACGCGCAGAGTTCGTCTTCTGGGCAGAGATCAGCGCTGATCCAGAGCGTGCCAATCGGCTGACGCTGCACAGCGCGCCCTTGCAGCCGGGCGGGCTGCTGCAAACACATGTGTGGCGCACGCTGGATGCCGCGTTGATCACAGGATCAGCGCTGCGCGTCGGCAGCGACTTTAGCTATTTGCGGGAACGGCTTGGGCTGCCGCCGCAGACTGCCACACAGGTGCTGCCCAGCGCGCATTGGGAGTCGCGCAGTGCCTTGATCTTCTTGCCGACCGATGCACCAGAGCCAACCGAAGGGGCGCGCTACGCACGCTACCTTGAGCGCGCCGTGATTGAGCTGGCAGTTGCCACCAACGGACGCTTGCTCGGTTTGTTCAGCAGCTTCACGCAGTTGCGGCAATCGGCACAGAACATCGCCGCACGCCTGAAACTCGGCAACATCAGCACCTTTGATCAATCCGACGGCACCAGCCAGAGCGCCTTGCTCGAAAACTTCCGTGCGCTGGGCGAAAAAGCTGTGCTGCTTGGCGTGCGCGGCGTCTGGGATGAGGTCGCTTTTCATGAGGACGATCTGCGCGCTGTGCTGCTGACGCGCTTGCCATTCGCCGTGCCAAACGATCCGCTTTTTGTGGCGCGTGGCGAAAGCTACGAAGATGCCTTCCAACATTACGCTGTGCCGTCGGCTGTGCTGCGCTTTCGGCAGGCAATTGGCAGGCTGATTGAAGGCAGGGCAACGCGCAGTGTGGTGGTCATCCTTGATAAGCGCATGACCAGCCGCGACTATGCGCAAACCTTCCTTGACAGTTTGCCGCCGAGTACCATTCGGCGCGCACCGCTGGCAGATTTAGCAGGCATGGCGCGCCAATGGCTGGTAGAGGGAACAGTCCGTGGAGATTCGGACTCTGCATGAGTGGTCACTGACGCCACATCAAGCCGTTGATCTTCAGCGCCGTTTGGCAACCCAAGTGGTGGATACACAGCCGTTACCGCTGGCAGAGGTGCGCTCTGTGGCGGGCGTGGACGTCAGTGTGAAGGATAACCGCTCGCAGGCAGCGGTCGCCGTGCTAAGTTTTCCCGCGCTCAAGGTGATCGAAACGGTCACCGCGCAGCTTGAAACACCCTTCCCATACATCCCAGGCCTGCTCAGCTTCCGTGAGGCGCCGGTGCTGCTCAAGGCGTTGGCGATGCTCAAGCACACGGCGGATGTGTTCCTGTTCGATGGCATGGGCAAAATTCATCCGCGCCGCTTTGGGATTGCTTGCCACATGGGCTTGTGGCTGAACAAACCGAGCATCGGATGCGGCAAGACGCCCTATATCGGCACCTATGCTGAGCCGCCGCACGAGCGCGGCAGCTACGCCGACCTGCGCGACAAAGGCGAAGTGATCGGCGTTGTGCTGCGGACGCGCAGCGCTGTTAAGCCGATCTACGTCTCGGTTGGGCATCTGATCGATCTGGAGAGCGCCCGCCACATTGTGATGGCATGTACAACAGGCTACCGCTTGCCCGAACCGATTCGGCAGGCACATCAGGCAGCGGGTAACTTCTAGCGCTCAGTCATATAGGCGCGGATGGTGTGCAGAATCACGCCGGTGAAGATGGCAAACACGCCGATTAAGCAGAAGGTGATAGCGATCAGGGCAGTGCCAAGCGCTAACGACGAATAGGTATTGTAAGTGGCAACCACATTAGCGCCCAACACCAAGCCGATCAAGATGGAGAGCGCGCCCGCCATCCCGAAGAAGAACAACGGGCGGTGCTGACCGACCAAGCGCAAAATGCCGGTGAGGACTTGTAAGCCATGCGCGAATGGATTGCGCTTCGGCTTCTCGTCGTAGTTCACGCTGATCGGCACTTCGAGTGCCTGCAAGCCATGTTTCCGCAGCAAAAACTGCATCTCGGATTCAACCGAGAAGCCCAGCGATGTGAAGTTCATCAGGTTGAGCGCCCGCTGCGAAAGCGCCCGAAAGCCGCTTTGCGAATCGGAGAGCGGCACGCCAGAGGCAGCGTTTGTGATGGCAGTCAGCGCGTGCTGCCCAACGATCCGCCAGCGCGGTGTGTTGCTAGGCAAGCCCATAAAGCGCGAGCCGACCACCAAATCCGCTGCTCCTGCCTGAATGGGTGCTAATAGGCGCGGAATATCGTTCGGATCGTGCTGCCCGTCGCCATCCAACAGCACAACCGCCGCGGCACCACGCCCCTGTGCGGCTGCCAAACCTGTGTTCAGGGCGGCTGCCTTGCCGCCGTTGGCTTGGCGGATGACCTCTGCGCCGGCGCATTCGGCAAGCCACGCCGTCTCATCTTGCGAGCCATCGTCCACCACCAACACCTGATCGACGTGGCGGCGCGCTTTGATCACCACGCTGGCGATGAATCGATCTTCGTTGAAGGCGGGAATGACGGCGATCAGCGGCGCATTGGCGGCTGCCGCTGCCTGTTGGGTAAGTTCTTGGCTGGTCATGGCTGTTATTTTACCACGTTCCGCCCCAAAGTTGGCAACGCGGCTCTTGCCTTGCACAAACGGCGCTTAAACGAATGATTGGGAAGCCTACAAATCCTTACAGACTCCCTACATTTTACGACAACACCCTGTATATGCCCTGTGGTATGATGTTTGCAGCGGTACTCTATTCGAGCAGAAATCCGCGTGGTGGTGGGGGCAGCAACGCCGATGCCGACAGCAGCTTTTGAGGGATACCTATGCGAAAAACGTGGGGAAAAGTAATCAACATCTTAGATGGGAAGCCAAGCGGCGCCAAAGGGCAGAGCATCGTCGAATCGGCGATCACCTTCCCGATCCTCATCTTGATGGTGTTGGGTTTGGCAGAGATGGGCTTTGCCATGAACTATTATTTAACCATGCTAGACCTTGTGCGTGAGGCAGGGCGTCGGGGTGCCAACCTTAGCCCGGTCTTTTGGAATGATGCGGATACGCGCAACTATAATCGCCTTGATTGCGATACCTTTGTGCCGTCCGATGGCGTTAGCCACCTGTACAACTTGGGCGATAACATCAACCAAAATCGGCGTGTGCCGCGCGGTCCAAACGCCGCGCTGTATAACTACACAGTCGGTCCTGAGGGCAATTACGGCTTCTTTGATGCAGTGGTCTGCCAAATCATCCTGAGCATGTATCCGATGGAATTTGAGGATGCGCGCCCATGGGGCGGAGATGGCGACATTCCGCCCGGCAGCCCTGACCGCACCGCCGAATTTACCAAGAACGATATTGTCGTCTCTGCCTTCTCCTACACCATAATGGATTTCAACAAACCCTTCAAGGGATCGGTGACGGGTGGTACCTTCGGACCGACGGTGCCGAGCAACCGCCTCTACATGCGCGTGACGGGGCGTTATCCGCGTGACAACCGCTACTGCACCACCACTGAAGGCGGCGGCGATAACCGCGATCCGTTTGACTACAAAACGCCGGATGTCTATTCGATGTGGCGCACGGGGCGCCCTGCTGATATTGACGAACTCGGCTATGGGCTGACCGTTGGCGACCCGCGCTACGACAACCCGCGTGAGCATATCACGACTGTTTCGCAAGGCATTCGTGGCTTTGTCTTTACGGGCAACGCCATTGGCACCTACAACAACAGCGATCCCAACAACTACTGCTTAGGCTCCAAGTTTACGGTGCAGGATGTCGAAACGCGGCTGAACCTGACGCTCTCCACCACCGGGCTAGAAGTCTACCGCCCGAACGGCGGCTTGGTCTTGGTGGAGATGTATTGGCAGTATCACCCGCGCTTCTTCCAACCGATTGCAGCGCTCTTTGGCGGCGGCTTCTTCGCTGGCGCAGATGGTTCGCTTGCCAATGATCCCGTCTTTCACGTTTTCGGCTTTTTCCCTGCGCCCGGTGCGCAGGCAACTGCCACACCTGAAGAATAGTATGGCAGCAGAAAGGAGGCAGACTCGATGCAGTCATCTTTCAGCCAGTTCGTTCGCCTGATGAACCGCCGCAGCCGCAACGGGCAATCTTTGCTGATTGTGGCAGTTGCATTCATCGGCTTGATCGCTTTTGTGGGCATTGCCGTAGATGTCGGCTTGATGTTGGTGCGCTACAGCGCCCTCACCCGTGCCGTAGACGCGGCAGCCATTGCCGCAGCAGGGCAAGTGCGCGAAGGCACAGATTACCGTACCCTTGTGGCAGCTGCCCAGCAGTTCATCCAATTGCAGGGCAACATTGATGTTAGCACTGTTTTTGTGGATACCTGCGAAACCGAAATGGCGGACTACGTGCGCGCCAATCCCGGCTCAGACCCGCTGCCGGCGCTTTTGAACAAGGTGCCGCCTTCGGAATTGTGCCGCCCTGATCCGCAAAAATTAGTGCGCGTCACCGCCCAAGTGCGCTCACCAACGACCTTCCTCTCCCTGATCTGGGGACCGGAAGTTATCCTAGAGGCGAGTTCTGTTTCGCAGACGGCTGTGTTGGATGTGGCGTTGGTGATTGATACCTCACTCTCCATGTCCACCGAGACCTACTACGCGCAACGCACCTACGCCATCCCGTCAGGGCAGACCGACAACCGCGAGAATCTGCGCGCCTTTGAGCCATTCGTCAGCTTAGGGCTGCAACCGTACTCTTATAAGACAACGCCCGGCGATGTGGCGGATGCACGCCCTGAGCCACCCGTCCCTGATACTGGCATGTATCTCGGTGCGCCCGCTATCCGCCGTGAATGTTGGTATGCTGACCCAACCTTTTTGGGCAGCGAGGTGAACTACGCCTCCAACTATGCGTGGGCGGGCTGCTGCAACGACCCAACCACACAGCTTACCCCGCCCACCAGCGGCGATTATGACCGCATGAATTGGTATATCTACGATAACCCAAGCCTACCACAGGCGCTGATCATGACCAATGCTACGCACCCTGAGCTTGGCTTTGGCGCTGCCTCGCGTGTGTTGAGCGGCTTGCCCGATAACAACTTTAGCGACCTGATCTGCCAGCCCTTTAAGCAAGTGCGCGATGCGGCACGGCGCTTCATCAAACGCCTTGACTTCGTGCGTGGCGACCGCCTAGTGCTGGTCACCTTCAGCGCTGAGGTCAAGACGGTGAAGGCAGGCGTGTTTGCCACCCGTGCCGAAGAGCAGGCAGCACCGCCCTTCATTGTGGATAAAATCACCGCTGTGCAGACCCTCAATGAGAAGGTTGGCGTCTCGGTGAACCTGACCGGACGGCAAAGCCCACGTCAGTGCTACACCACGCAACCCATCCGTGACCCCGACTATGTGAACTTCCGCCGCGTGCGGAATTACTGGACGCAAGTGCAGTGCAACGATACGAACATGGGCGGCGGCGTTTTTCAGGCGCGTGCCGAGTTGGTTAATCCCAACTACATCCGCCGTGAGGCTGTTTGGGTGATGGTGCTGCTGACTGATGGTTACCCAAACCGCACGCCTGATTACCGCTTCTTCTTGGGCAGCGGACAAGCCTCTGGCGTTGGCAGCTCTAACCTGAATTGGCTGGCAGTCCCAGCTGGCAGCGGCATTTCAGGCCCCGGCACCTGGAAGCCAAGCGATCTCTCGCCTGACGAGATCATCCGCTACTGCCGCTACTTCCAAGACTATAACGGCGATAGCGTCATTGACGGTCAGGATAGCTTCTTCCTCGATCCGAAGGCAGGTCGTGAGCCGCAGTTCTGCGTGCCAGAGAATGGCTGGCCGCCCGCTGGCGGACCTGAGACGATCCCGTGGGGACAGTCCCAGTATGAGGATGGCACCTACCGCGCCAGCTTTGGCTTCTGCCCGTGGTACACCTTCTGCACTGCCAACAACCAGAACGAAGGTCCGAACAACCCAACCAACAGCGGTTTGGGACCGGTGCTGCCACAGTGTACCGCCAACGACACCAAGCCTTTCTGGTGGGATAGTTTGCTCGGCGCTGACGGCAATCCCGTTGGTTGGCGTGGTGAGCCTGCTTTGCCCGAATGCCTTGACGGACATCCTGATACACGCCACTTCTGCATGGATGACTTTGGGCGCTTGAACCTGAACGGTGGGCGCTGCGATGATCGCTATGACCCTGATGACTACACCCGTGATCAGGCAGACTTTGCAGGCTTGATCGAGTTCAGCGCTGTGCAGAAGGGCAACTTCATCGCCATGTTCACCATCTTCTTTGCCCAGAAGAATGCACAAGGGCAGCTTACCAACATTGGCGAGAACATCCTTGGCATTAAGGTGCTGCGCTACATTGCCGACGCAGGCGATAACGGCGTGGTTGATAACCACTTGCAGGCATGGTACCGCGCTACGCGCCCAACCCTTGCTCAGATGCAAACTATGCTGGGGACCGAGCGTTACTTCCCGCCCACAGGCGACTCGCGCTATCTGGTTGTGCAAGATGGGCGTACTATCGTAGACCCATCTAAGCCACCGGATCCGTGCGCGCAGTATGACTACAGCAACGGCGCCTTGCGCACTGCCAACCCAGGCGATGCAACCTATGAAAATGCCGCTCGCACAAGCTGCGGTCAGTTCTGGTTCGCTAAGGATATTCGTGCCGTGAATGATGCCTTCACCGAAATTGCAGGGCGCTTGTTCACACGGCTTTCGCGTTAACTTTTAGGGGACTCTACGGCTATGTTCAATCTTCGCCGCCAATCCAACACCCCACTTTCTGCGACGAAACGCGCCCGTCGCAGAGGGCAAACCTTAGTGGAATTTGCACTGACCCTGCCAATTCTGCTCATGTTGATCTGGGGCATCATCGAGTTTGGGCGCATCTTCCAAGCGTGGCTGACCATTCAAAATGCCGCCCGCGCTGCTGCCCGTTATGGCGTCACCGGGCGCTATGATCAGCAGCTTTTCAACAACATTGATAACCCATGGACGCCACACATTCCCAACAATGTGCTAGACCCATGGGCAGATGGCACCGGTGGCACCGGGCAAAGTGGCGATGGTGTGCCGTGCCGCTTTGGCGATCAATTCGGCGCATTCAACCCAGCTGGCACGACCATCAATGGCGACCGCTTCCATTTCGATCAGTTCGCCGGTCCTTCGCCGGTGCCTGATGATGAGTCGTTTTTCGCCTCGCGCTATAATGGCATTAACTGCGATCCCGGCATTGATGAACACCGCTGGTTGCGTCAAGACGTGCTGCGCCTCGTCTCCATGACGACAGCGGCGCGTGTGGGCGCAGGCGGCTTAGCCCTAGCGCCGTGGTACCGCATTCCCGGTACGGGCATCAACACCGAGCCGGGCGGCGATGGCTCCACGCAATCGGGCTGGTTCCACGTCTTCGTGTGCAGCTCCCGCTTGGCGTTGGGCGATGGGCGTTTCAGCTCCACCGCGCCGCGCTACAAAAACGAGCGGGCGCACGTCACTACCGCCTCTAACAAGGCTGTCTACGGCTATCAGGCAGAGGGCATCCGTCTCTGTACGATCAACGAGGTAGTCGAGGTTAATGGCGTGGACATGAACGCCCTGAACGATTACGGCGGTGATCTCAACTTGCGGCAGGGCATCAATCAGTTTGATCCGGGTGGTCCGGGCGACTTTGTGGAAGTGGTGGTCTACTTCAATCACCCACTCATCACGCCGCTGCCGTTGGTAGATGAGCCTTACATCCGCCTTGAAGCACGCCGCACGATGATCAACGAAGTCTTCCGTTCGGCGCGTGTGCTGGAACTGCCCAACCTTGGCGGTCCCACCTTTACGCCGCGCCCAAGCAACACACCCGGCGGTTCAGGTCCGGCTTCTGCGACGCCCACCCGCACCATAACACCCTCCCAAACGCCGTCACTGACGCCCTCTTGGACGGTGACGCCTTCGGCAACGCCAAGTTGCACGAATGTCGGCTTTGTCGGCGATCCGCGCCTTGTGAACAACCTTGTGCAGGTGGATATCCAGAACACCAACCCAGGTCCGATGTTCATCGAGTCGATGCGCGTGGCATGGACGGAGAATCAAATCTACCCGAACATCTACCCTGATCAGGTCAAGATCAGCACGCAGCCCTCGAACATTTGGTATTACGATACCAGCCAGCCACGCGTGCGGTCAGGCGATGTGATTGACCGCAACCGTCCCGTCTGGCTGAACGGTACCGCGCCCAGTTGGGTGAACCGTGCAGTGCCAGGCACCGGCGCGACGACCACTTGGCAAATGCGCCTCGTCAACGGTCCCGCTGATCTCAATACCATCTTCACACGGCATGACTTCACCGAGCTTGAGATCACACTCACCGAGGACGGCACCGGCGGCGGTCAGCGCTGCGTGGTGCGTTACACGGGCATCCCGACGGCAACGCCGCCCAGCCCAACACCAACCACTGCGCCAAACTGCGCGCTCTACTCATTCACCTTCGTCACCTTCCAGACCTTTGGCGTGGTGCGCTTCCAGTTTGCCCACAACGACCTTGCCTACAACCGTCCCGTCTCCATCGTCGGCTTTGATATGTTCTGGAAGCGGTACTTTGTCGGCATGTCATTACCGCGCATGGCGGCAAAAGGTGCGAACGCCTTCGCTACGGATACCGTTGTGATGTGGGAGAAGAGTCCCGGTGAGACAGCCTCGCCCACGGTTGGGCGCTCTACCGACGCTGAGTGGCGCACTTCGCCCTCGATTGACGTAGGCACTTCGCACGCCGTCTGGGTGGACTTTGACGGCACCAACCAGAACTTGCAATCGCAGTTCCCAGGCTTGGTGTTCGTCTCGGACTTCAACGGCTCGTCAGTGCTGCTCGATAACGGCTGCGTGATCACCTTGCCACCGGCGGCAACGCCCATCGGCACGGCAACCAACACGCTGACGCCCTCACGCACCTTCACCACGACGCCAACTCTGACTTTCACGCCGTCGCGCACCTTCACACCATCGCTGACCTTCACACCGTCGCGCACCTTCACGGCATCACCAACGCGCACGCCAACGCGCACGCGCACGCCAACCAACACGCCGACGATCACGCTCACGCCGTCGCGCACGCTCACGCCGTCCATCACACCAACGGCATCGCGCACCAACACGGCAACGGCAACCTTCACGCCGTCGCGCACGCCAACGCGCACGCCAACGCTCACGCCGTCGCGCACCTTCACGCCATCGCCAACGCGCACGCCGACCTTCACGCGCACGCCAACGCGCACGCCCTCGCGCACGCTGACGCCATCCATCACGCCAACGTCATCCAATACACCAACGCGCACGCCAACACGCACGCCGTCGCGCACGCCAACGCGCACCAACACACCAACGCCAACCGTGACGCAGAAGGCAAGCAATACGCCACCACCTGTGGCAACGGCAACACCGCCGCCAACGGCAACCTTGCCGGACGACTCGTGCTTCCCCTTCTGCGGGAACTAACGACCGACCAGCACTGAAGCTGATCAAGAGATGATCAGCTTCAGCGCTTACACAACAAGACACAACAAAACAAAATGCGGCGGATGGGAAAGTTTCCCATCCGCCGCAGTGTTTGTGAGGCACTCAGAAAGTGCGTTAGGCGTCGCTGCTTGCCTCTGCCTTGTAGCTGGCAATGATCGGCTGTGCCACATGGCTCGGCACGGTCTCATAGCGCTCAAAGGTCATAGTGTAGACGCCGCGCCCGCCCGTCATAGAGCGCAGATCGTTGCTGTAGCGCTGCATTTCGGCAAGCGGCACATGCGCGGTCACCACGCTGCGCCCTTTCTCGGTATCCATACCCAGCACGCGCCCACGCCGTGTGGTCAGGTCGCTGATCACATCGCCCATGTTTTCTTCTGGCACCACCACGCGCACATTCATGATCGGCTCTTGCAGGGATGGCGCGCCTTGCATGAACGCCTCTTTGAATGCCTCGCGCCCGGCGATCTGGAAGGCAATATCCTTCGAGTCGACAGGGTGCATCTTGCCATCCACCACAGCAACTTTCACGTTCACAATGGGGCAGCCCGCCAGCACGCCCTGATCCATCACCGAGCGGACGCCCTTCTCGATAGACGGGATGAACGAGTGCGAGATGGCACCGCCGACCACTTCATTCACATATTCATAGCCACCTTCAGGCAGCGGCTCTAGGCGCAGATGCACTTCCCCAAACTGCCCGGCACCGCCGGTCTGCTTCTTGTGGCGGTACATGGCGGTGCTGGTTTTGGTGATTGTCTCGCGGTAGGGCACCTTTGGCACAGAGATGTTCAAGCCGACGCCCATACGTTCGGCGCGCCCAATGGCGACTGCGATATGAATATCGCCCATACCCGAAAGCACAACCTGCTTGGTATCTGAATCTTGCCGCCATTGGAGAGTTGGGTCTGCCTGGACAAGCTGGGTCAGCGCTGTACCCATCTTGGTGCCATCTGCCTGCGTCTTTGGCTCCAGGGCAACCGAATAGATCGGATCTGGATAGGTTGGTTTGCGGATGATAAGCGGCTTCTCTTTGGTGGAGAGCGTATCGCCGGTTTGGGTAGCGCTCAGCTTTGCCACTGCGCCAATATCGCCGGCGTGCAGCACAGGCACGGGAATTTGTTCCTTACCGCGCATTACCAAAAGCTGCCCGAGCCGTTCTTCTTGCCCTTTCTCGGCGTTGAAATAGCTGTGTCCGCCCTCCAGTTTGCCGCTGAAAATGCGGAAGTAGTTCAAAGTGCCGACGAACCGATCAAAGACGGTCTTAAAGACGAAGGCACCCAGCGGTTTGTCGTCCGACTGTGGGCGATCAAGGAACTGGACTTCTTCATCGGGCTTGCCTGCCAACGCCACGCGGCGCTGTGAGGGCGGCGAGACGTAGACCAAAAGCGCCTCAAGGATCGGGTAGGTGCCAATGTTCAGCTCACCGCTGGCAACCAGCACAGGCACGGTTTTCAGGTCAGCGTCACGGGCAGCCATCCGCATTCCATCACGGATTTCCTCAAAGCTGAGCGTCTGCGTTTCAAAATACTTCTCCACCAGTTCGTTGCTTGCCTCCGCCGCCGCCTCGATCAGGGCAAGGTGTGCCTGCTCAATTTGGGAGAGCATCTCGGCAGGCGGTTCGCTGCGCTCTGCGCCTGCACCGTAGTATGCCTTTTGGGTCAGCACATTGATCACGCCCTGAAAGGCTGCGCCTTCACCAATCGGCAGCAGCACTGGCACAAACTTATACTCTGGGAAGCGCACATGCAGCGCTTCCAGCGTGCGCTGAAAGCTGGCGTTCTCACGGTTGATCTTGTTGATGACCACCAATAAGGGCTGGTTAAATTCATCGGCAAACTGCCACGCCAGCTCTGTGCCGACTTCGGGTCCGTGAACGGCATCTACCACGACCAGCACGGAATCGCAGACGCGCACGGCATTTTTCACTTCACCTTGAAAATCGGTGTAGCCGGGCGTATCGAGCAGGTTAATCTTGTGATCTTGGAATTCAATCGGCACGAGCGCAGTGCTGATGGAGAGTTGGCGCGCCTTTTCATCTTCATCATAATCGGAAATGGTGCTGCCATCGGCGATTTTGCCCATGCGCGTGGTGTTGCCTGCCGTAAAGAGCAGTGCCTCGCTTAGGCTAGTTTTGCCCGCACCCTGATGCCCAACCAATGCTACATTGCGTATAAATTCGGTGGTATACTCTTTCATAGCGTTCGCCAAAAACGCGGCGCTTTCCCTTTCGCTAAAGATTACTTATTCAGATAGCACGAATTAACCCTGAAAATGCCTTTTCAGAGAGGCACACATGTGGCGTCCGTGCTGACCATTAACCGAATTTTAAGCCGCGCCTGAGTGGTTGTCAAAAAAAGGCGCGGCGGTGCTGAACGTTCATGTTGGGCGAGAATTATCCCGCCCATACCTTGCTAAATGGCTTTCGCTAACCAAGCCGCGCTTTGAAGTAGGCGGCGAGGGCTTGCTGTTCGGCAAGCGCCGCCTGATAGTGCCTGAAGCGATGCGGCGCAGCGATGCATAACGCCTCCACTGCATATGGCGACTCGGCGAGGATGTGGGCGATCACCCGACCATGCGGTGGGCTTTTGGTGAGGATGAAACGCTGCTGATCGCTTGTGGCAAGCCGATCAAAGCCTTCGATCAGGTGGCGGCAGGCTGCCTGACCGCACAAGCAGGACATCTGCCATTCGTCGCCGTGCGGCGAGCCATCGCCTTTAGGCGTCAGCGCTGAATAGTCCGCCGTGATTTCCTCACCACGCGCAATGTCGCGAAAGGCGGCAAAGCACAGCTTGCCATCTTCCAAGCTGCCCCAGTTGATGAAGCCGCTGTTGGCGTCGCACGCATGGTTAACATAGTAAAGGGGCTGTTCGGCGGTGAAACAAAAGGCAACCTGTGGCAGCAGTGTTACAGAACGTGGATCGCACTCGCCAAATGCCTCATATTGGTGCATGACATGGCTATGTGCGCAGTTGTGAATATCTACCCAAAAAAGCGGCTCGCCGGCTGCGAACGCCGCCTCCGCAAAAAGACCCCAGCCACGCCTGTCAGCGGGCTGGGCTAGGACTGCTGATTCCGCGTAGCGACGCGCAAGTGTGCTGACTGTGAAAGAACGCATACATTCGCTTTATCCCTTGTTCAGGCACTCGGATACGAAACACGCTGCACGGGGAACATTGTGCAGCGTGATCACATTCTACGCTTAATTTTGAAGGCAGGGGATAGGTATGTTTTGTGCGATCTGCACAAAAGCTAGGCGAAATAGAGTCGGTCAGGGTTCACGCCCGCTTTGGCAGTCAGTTTTGGGGCTGCCGAAGCGCGCAGACGTTGCAGATCGAGCCTGTTGACGCCTAGCGCGAACGCCTCATGTAGGTTTCTGCCATCGGCAAGCGCACAGTAAAACGCTTCTGAAAAGTCGCATGCCGCCGCATCGTTGATCTCGCTACCCATGCCAACCACACAGTCCACCACTTCAGCGAGTGACTCTGCCAACGGCTGCGACCAACAGGCGTTCAGCACGACGAGGCGAATATTATCGCGCAGGATCGCAAAGGTATCGCGCAGTGCTGTGATCGGCACGCTGAGGATAGCGCCGTCTTCGCTCTTCACGGCGATGCTGCCCGCGTTATCGCCATGCCCTGCAAAGTGGACGATGTGTGGCTGAAAGCGCAGCAAATGCCTTTGAATATCGTTCAGATGGAGATCGGTCTGCTTTTCAAGGGTGAACTTATCGCGGTGCCGCGCACTTTGGATAGCCCGATCCACGCGGCGCATTTCAGCCTCTAGGTTTAGGTCGTTTTGGGCGTTGGCGGATAGGAAAAGGAGGGTGTTTAGACCTGAGCGCAGCACGGCGGTTGGTGTCTTGGGCGGCTGCACATAGCTGCCCAGCAGGTTTTCTAGGAAGGCGCGATCATCACCTTCGCCCAGCAAGGTCACAAGGTGGCGCACCAAACGCGCAAGAGCAGGTTCACCCTCCAAGCCACCAAACTGTTTGAGCGCGCTCACAAACAGCCCTGAAAAAACATCAGCAGGCGTATTAAAATCTACGCTGCGCTTAAAACGCTCCAGCCCAGCTAAATCCATGTTGGCTTGGCGCTGCTGAATGCTCTGCCAAGCGTGCATATCCGCCATGATCCGCACTAAACGGCGATATTCCTCGGTGGTCAGGTTCTCGATGGGCATTAGTCACCTCGCGTTAATTGTGAGTGTTCGGCACACTTCCTAGTGTATAAACTGAACGCAGCAGAGCAAGATAGGGTTTGGCGGCGCCACACTCCATTGCGCCCAAAATGTTGCAGCCAAGCGCGTTGCGTGCTATTATGTATCCTCACAGTACAGCATATGCTGTGCCTCGCTCCGAAAATTTTTCGTTTGTGTATATGAAGGTGATCAAAATGTTTTCTGTCTCTCGCAAAACCTTCCGTCTCTTGGCGCTGCTGGTGGTGGCAGCCCTCTTGTTCGGTGCGCTTGGCACGTCGGTCAGCGCCCAAACCGTCGAACTTCGCATTTTGTGGTACAACGATGGCAACGAAGGCGAAGTGTACCGCGCCGCGCTCGATAAATTCGAGGAGGCAAATCCCGGCATCAAAGTGACGCTGGACGTGGTCGGTTTCAGCGATCTGCACAACACGCTTCAGGCAAATATTGAAGGCGGCACGCCGCCGGACATGGCGAGCATCACGCAGCTGGGGCGTTTCCAAGGCAGATACCTCGATCTGCGCCCACTGCTGGCTGACGCTGAGGCATTCGAGGCGAACTACCCTGAGTCGTTTCTGACTTGGCTACGCGTGCCGGGCGGCGAAGATAAGGGCATTTACGGCTTCCCGCGCTCGGTAGGCATTGGCGGTCCATTTATCAATGTCACGCTCTTTGAGCAAGCGGGTGTGGCGGTGCCTGAGGGCGATGCCACGACATGGGAAGAGTGGATCGCGTTGGCAACCGAAGTGGCAAAAGCGACCAACACGCCCTATGCGATTGCCATTGACCGTTCGGGGCATCGCACTTTCGGTCCGATGATGAGCTATGGCGCGCAAATTCTCGATCCTGCCACTGGGCGCTTCACGGTCGATTCCGAAGGCTTCCGTGCCTTTGCGCTGGAGATGAAGCGTTGGCACGATGAAGGCTTGACGCCAGCGGAAGTCTGGATCGGCGGCGGCGGCGCCTACCGTGCCGCTAAAGAGTACTTCGTGAATGGCGAATTGGTCTTCTACTACAGCGGCAGTTGGCAGATTTCCGCCTTCACTAAAGAGATTGGCGACGCTTTTGAGTGGCGCGCTGTGCCGCAGCCATGCGGTTCGACAGGCATCTGCGGCGGAATGCCGGGCGGCACGGCAATTGTTGCCTTCGCTGGCACCAAGCATCCCAAAGAAACCGCAATGGTGATGGAATACCTCGCCAGCACGGACGTAAATATCGAGACCTCGGCAAACTCGCTGTTCCTGACGGGCAACCTGAAGGCGATTGAGCAAGGCGTGCCGTACCCTGCCAGCAAAGAGCAGTTCGATGTCTTTTTGGGCAACATTCCCAAGCTCACCGAGCAGGGCTGGCGCTTGCAAGGGCATCCCTTCATTGACATCATCAACGTGGAAACACGCGATCAGCTAGGGCGCTACTTCGCCGGCGAGATCGGGCTGGATGAGGCAATTCAACGCCTGCAGGCAAAGGTAGACGAGGCTTGCGATAACGAGCCGAACAAGTGCATCCCTTGGTAAGGGGTTGATGCTTCGTTAAGCACACAGGCGGGATCAAGTTCCCGCCTGTGTTTTTTATGCCCAACCACAAAAGGCTAGGCGCGGCGCAGGTTGTAGAAAGCACCCATGCCGACGTAGTGCGCGGCATCGCCCAAGTCGTCTTCGATCCGCAGCAGTTGGTTATACTTCGCCACGCGATCCGAACGGGCAGGCGCGCCGGTCTTGATCTGCCCCGCATTCATGCCCACGACCAGATCGGCGATGGTGTTGTCTTCGCTCTCGCCGCTGCGGTGACTGACGACGACTGTCCAGCCGGCGCGCATACTCATCTGCGAGGCTGCCATCGCCTCCGTCAGCGAGCCGATCTGGTTGACCTTGCACAGCAGGCTGTTGGCGGCGCGCTCACGGATGGCACGTGCCACGCGCTCCGTGTTGGTGACGAGGAAATCATCGCCCACCAACTGCACGCGCTGACCGTATTGTGCGTAGAGTTTCGCCCAGCCTTCCCAGTCATCTTCGGCAAGTCCATCTTCCAGCGAGATGATCGGATATTTGTCCAGCCAATCGCCCCAGAAGGCGATCATCTCATCAGTGCTAAGTGCCTTGCCTTCCAGCTTCAAATGATACTTGCCGCCTTCGTAGATTTCGGTGACGGCAGGATCAAGCGCGATCATGATCTGCTCGCCGGCGCGGTAGCCCGCCTTCTCGATGGCAGTCAGGATGAACTCAATCGCCTGTGCGTTGTACTTCAGGTCGCTTGGCGCAAAGCCACCTTCATCGCCAACTGTAGTGCTTTTGCCAGCATCATGCAGCACTTTTTTCAGGCTTTGGTAGATTTCCACACCCCAGCGCAAGCCTTCCCTAAAGGTTGGCGCGCCAACGGGCATGATCATGAATTCCTGAAAGTCGGTGCTGTTGGTAGCGTGTTTGCCGCCGTTCATGATGTTCAGCATTGGCACGGGCAGTGTGTGCGCGTGCGCGCCGCCCAGATAGCGGTAGAGCGGTAAGCCGGCGCTCTGCGCGGCAGCCTTTGCCACTGCCAACGAAACGGCAAGGATAGCATTGGCACCCAAACGACTTTTGTTTGGCGTGCCATCTAGCTCGATCATGATCTGATCAATGAGAATTTGATCAAAAGCATCTTCGCCGTAGAGTTCTTCGACGATCAGTTCGTTAACCGAGTCAACTGCCTTCAGCACGCCCTTGCCGCCGTAGCGCGCTTTGTCGCCATCGCGCAGTTCGACTGCCTCATGCTGACCGGTGCTGGCGCCGCTTGGCACAATAGCTGTCCCAAACGAACCGTCTTCAAGTTCCACTTCAACTTCCACTGTGGGATTACCGCGTGAGTCGAGGACTTCACGGGCATGAATAGCTGTGATAATCGGCATCTGCTAAGACTCCTTGTGTCTTTGCCTGTCCTGTGGCAGTTCGCCACCGTATCAGCATAACTTTACCGCCTTTGGGCGCTTTTGGCACGCCTTAGAGCAGATACTCACCGCCATCGACGCGCAACGTGATGCCCGTGATGAATGGCTGCGCGGCGAGGAAAGCGACCGCCTCCGCCACATCGTCGGGATGTCCGGTTGTGCCGATGGGCAACCGCGCACCAATGCGCTGCCATACCTCAGGCGCGTTGCCCTCATCGCGCAGCACCGGTCCCGGCGCAACGGCGTTCACCCGCACCTTTTTACCAAGTTCAAGGGCAAATACCTCGGTCAGCTTGACGAGGGCTGCCTTCGAGACACCGTGATGCGGATACGCCTTCCAATTGCGGAAGGCGCTTAGGTCTGCGATGTTGATGATCGCGCCGCCTTCGTCCTGCGCCAGCATCAGGCGTGCGGCGTGTTGGCTGCACAGAAAGGGCGCCGTCAGGTTGATGGCGAGGGTCATTTGCCATTCAGCAAGCGAGACGCTCAGCAAATCTTTGCGCGGAAAGACAGCGGCATTATTCACCAGCAGATCAAGGCGCCCATAATGCGCTTGTGTTTCTTCAAAGAGCGCGGCAATCTGCCCTTCATCGCCCAGATCGGCGCGGATGATGTGCGCTGCGCCGCCGTGTGCGCGGCATTCCGCCGCCGCCGACTCAGCCTCTGCCGCGCTGGAGGGGCTGCCATAATGAATGATCAGGTTCATGCCGCAGGCTGCCAATTTCAGGGCAATGTGCCTGCCAACGCGCCGCGCCGAACCGGTGACAAGGGCAACCTTGCCACGCAGATCAATCGGGATACCTGTGGGCATAGGGCGCCTACTGCTTGTAGATGATCAAGGTCTCGGTGCGCGCCACCACACGTGGATCATCCATCAGGTAGGTGAGGCTGACGCGGCTGCCTTCAGGGTAACGGTTATAGATTTCTTGTGAGACGCTCTCTGAAAAGTCTAGGGGCGTGCCACTCACCACATAGCGGTGGGTCAGCCAGAACTGCGTGGTAAAGGCGCCGCTGGTGCTGCGCCGTATCTCACGCTGCACCACCTCGCCGCTCACGCTGATGCCTTCGCTTGCCAAGCGGCGCATCCGTGCTTCATCTTCACCGCGCAGCGCGTTATAGGCAACGACGCCAATCACGACGAGGACAGCCACAGCAACGATCAGAATAACGGGACTCATTTTCATGTTCTCAGTTCCGAAAAGTGTTCTTGAGGATAAACCAAACGTTGGCGGGGCGTTCTGCCAAGCGCCGCATGAAGTAGGGATACCATTCCGTGCCATAGGGAACGTAGACGCGCACCTTATAGCCTTCGGCAGCCAACGCCTGCAACGTTGCGCTGCGAACGCCGTACAGCATTTGGAACTCGAAACGATCCTTCGGGATGCTGTGCGCGGCAGCGTAGTTTTTCACAGCGCTGATCATGTTGTCGTCGTGGGTGGCTACGGCGATGTAGGCACCTTGCTGGCGCGCTTCAGGCGCAAGAAAAATTTCTGCCAGTTTCACAAAATTCGCGTCTACATCGCGCTTGTTCGGGAAGGCGATCTGCGGCGGCTCTTTGTAGGCGCCTTTGCACAGACGGATGTTAGCGCCTTCGGCGGCTAGGGCGCGCACATCTGCCTCACTGCGAAACAGGTAGGCTTGAATGACAACGCCAACCTGTTTTTGAAAGCCATGCACATCCCGCAGCGTGCGGTAAATGGTCAGCGTTTGCGCCGTATAGGCAGAGCCTTCCATGTCAATCCGAATGAAGTTATTATGCTGTGCGGCACGCTCTAAGATGCAGCGCATGTTGTTCAGGCACAGCTCTGGGCTGATGTCCAGTCCGAGCTGAGTCAGCTTGAGCGAGGCGTTGGTATGCACGCCCGCTTCGGCGATGGCATCCAGCAGGTCGAGGTAGGCTTGCGTGGCGCGGGCAGCATCCGCCTCTGTAAAGACGTTCTCGCCAAGATGATCGAGGGTGGCAAGGATGCCCTTCTCGTTTAAGGCGCGGATGGCGTGAATGCCTTCCGCCAACGTTTCACCTGCCACAAAGCGGCGCGCAACGCGGGTCGCGCCGGGCAGGCGCATGAGTATGGTGCGCGCCGTTCGCGAACGCGCCAAATATAACAACACCGAACGCATGATCATGGGTGTAAGTCCTCACGCTAAATCTATTACGGCGATTATAGCACGCCCTGCCCAGCAGCCTAGCGCAGTGCGAATCTGCGCCTTGGCGTCTCCATGTGGTAAAGCGGCAGTCCAGCCACGCTTTGAAATCGCCGCTAGGCAAACTAAAGCTATAATATCAGTTAAGTTTTATTGCCTGACGGGATTGTACAATGAAGTTATCTTCGCGCAGTGAATATGCCCTTTTAGCCTTGGTTTATTTGGGACGCCAAATACCTGAGCAGCACACCTCGGTCGAGAAAATCGCACAAGCGCAAGCCATCCCGCCCAAATTTCTGGAGCAAATTCTTCTGACGCTCAAGCGTGGCGGCTATTTGGCAAGCCTGAAAGGGCAACGCGGCGGCTACCGTCTTGCAAAAGCCGCCGACACCATCACGATTGCCGAGATTGTGCGCTTACTGGACGGTCCGCTGGCGCCCAGCGAAACCGTCAGCAAGAATTTTTACCGCACCACGCCTATCCAAAAAGAGGCAGCGTTGGTGGCACTTTTTACCCGCGTGCGCGATTGTGTGCTGGAGATTATGGAAAAGACCACCCTTGCCGATCTTTTATAGCGACGCGCTCTTAAACGCCCTGCATCTTAAACTTGCCATCGGTGGTGTTTTCCGTCCTGATGCCCTAAAATTATTCTCAATCAACCGCCTTCAAGCAGGGCAGCCTTCTATGGACGAACAAAACGTACTCGAAGCACTTTATCAGGCACAGCAAGCCGGCAGCGCCGTTGCGCTGGCAACTGTCATCCGCACGCAAGGCTCAATGCCGCGCCACGCCGGCAGCAAAATGCTCATCTACAGCGATGGGAAAATTAGGGGGACGGTTGGCGGCGGCGCGATGGAAGGGCGCGTTATTCAGGATGGCTTGGCGGCACTTGCTGATGGGCAGCCGCGCATGGTCAGCTATACGCTGAACGATTTGCGCGACGGCGATCCGGGCGTGTGTGGCGGCAGCGCGGATATTTTCGTAGAGCCTTACGGTGTGCTGCCGACGTTGGTCGTGATCGGCTGTGGGCATGTGGGCAAGGCGCTGGCAGAGCTGGGCAAATGGCTTGGCTTCCGCGTGCTGGTCAGTGATGATCGCGCGGAGCTGTGCAGCGCGGAGCATATTCCGAACATGCACGGCTACATCGTGGCGCCGCCGAGTGAAGTCGTGGCGCGTATTCCACTGACGCCGCACACCTACGTGGCAGCCGTCACACGCGGCTTGCCCGTAGATGAACAACTTTTCCCAGCACTGCTGAGCGCACCCATTCCCTACATTGGCTTGATCGGCAGCCGCCGCCGCTGGGCGCTGACCGTGAAGGCGCTGGAAGCACGCGGCGTCAGCCGTGAGCAGCTTGCCCGCGTCCGTGCGCCCATTGGCTTGGAGCTAAACGCCGAGACGCCGCAAGAGATTGCCCTGAGCATCATGGCGGAAATCGTCATGCTGCGGCGCGGCGGCGATGGCAAGCCTATGCAGTGGATCGGCACGCCACAACAGGCCGATGCTCAGTGAAACAAGCCATCTAGCTCAGCCGTGCCGCGCATTTCCATCGGCTGGCTGAAGATGAAAAAAGCAGCCAAGAGCAGCGCCAAAAAGAGCAGCGCATAAGGCAGAAACGCCAACTGTGAGCGCGCCACGCCGTACTCGCGCACAGCGATGCGCCGCGCCAGCATCATGCTGGCAAGGTAGCCGCCGATCAGCAAGATCACCTGAACAATGGCGAACTGCTCCGCACTGGCAACGCCGCCAAGCTGCCAGTTCACCTGCGTACCGAAAAGTGTAATGCCGTGGTCAAGCAGGAAGTTGTGAAAGACGGGGATGATCGTCAGCGCGCCGATGATGAAGTGAAAGCCGTAGTGTGCTGCCCAAATGCCTGCACCAATCGGCACAAAGGCAGGTGCAAAAGCGGCGAAGGTATCGCGCAGCAGGTGCGGACGCTGCCGTTTGCCTGTTAGCAGGTTTGCCAGCCGCGCCGCGCCAATGCTGAGCAAAGCGGGTAGCGCGATGCTGCCGACGAAGAACACGATCAGCAGCAACAGCCATTCAGCGTTTGTGCCGAGCGTTAACGCCAAGTCGCGCAGCAGGGCATAGATGGGCGGCACCATGCCGAAGGCGTTCACAATGCCCATGAATGCCAGCGCCACCAGCAAAAAGTTCACGTCCCAACGTTTGGGCAGCCTGTGCGGCTGGCGCAGTTCGCGGGCAGGCGAGCGCACGCCTAAGATAACGTTGTCATGCGGGCAGGCACGCGCACAGTCAAGGCAGAAGGTGCAATCCATGTTGCTTTTGATCTGCGGCGCATAGAGCAGCGTGCCGCAGCCAAGCACACCGCGCTGATCATGCTGAATGGGCGGACGTTCACTGATCTGGTCAGGCAAAATGACGGGCTGCGCGCTGTAGCTGCCGTTGATGCATTCTTTGCCCACGCAAGTTTGGCACGTCTTTGCATCGCGCACGCCGATTTGCAGCGGCGAGAGCGTGCTGTAGGCAAAGTTGAAGGCGCCTAACGGGCAAATGTACTTGCAAAAGGGCGATTCCGTGAAGATGAGTTCCAAGACAAAAGACGCCGCAAAATAGGCGACGATCAACCATGCCGTCAGCAACGGACTCGCCCACATATCGGTCACTTCATACAGCCAGAAGATCAGGAATAAGCCGCCAATGGCAAGCCATTTGTTCCGCAGCAGGCGCGGAAAGCGTTTGCCGCTGCCTGCCAAACGCTTGGCAAGTGTGCGCGGCAGCGTGAACGGGCAGCCCATACAAAACAGGTTGCCCGCCAGCAGCAAGGCGAGGATCACCAAGCCGCGATAATGCACCCACGCGCCAACCGTCGCCAAATTGCGCGAGGCGATCTGTTCGCCGGTGAAGCCATCATAGGTGAGCAGGGCTGCCGCAAGAAATAGCGGTATTTGCAAGAGCAGGCGTCCGTGCCGCGCCTTCAGCAAGCGCCCGATCAATGGCAGGCGCAGGGCATCCAGCGGCGGCTGATAAAGCAGCGTGCTGCGGCTCATGGGGCGCGCACCTGTACCTCATAGCGGCGCTGTGTGCTGCGTCCGTCGGGCAAGGTGGCGCGCACAGTGAGTATCCAATCGCCGCCCATCGTCCACTCAAATGGCACAACGTAACGTCCATCATCGGTGCCGCCTTCTGCCCTACCGTCCACCGGCACCATGCCAGCGTGATTCATATCGCCGCGCACCTCGATCAGCGCACCGCGAATTGGCTCGGCTTGGGCGTTTTTTAAGCTGAAGATCAGGGCATCTAAGCCGACGCGAAAGGGCTTATCGGCTGGCAGCCACTCAAGCTGGATGTCAGGATCGGGGGTGGGCATCGGTTGGGCGGATTGTCGGCAGCTTGCCAATAGGAACGCACATACGATCAGAAGGGCTGCCTGCACAAGACGCGTCATGGTGTGTGAACCTCAGGCTACAAGCGCAAGTGTCTAGATTGATTTTACCATGCTTTGGGCAGCGCTCCTAACTGTGGGGGCACGGAAGCGACGGGACGAGTCAAGCCCGCTTACCGAAAGCGCCCCAGAGCATGTTACAATGCCCACGTCGAAAAGGAATCATCTCACTATGCACGATCATCCCACAATTTTTGTCACAGGGGGCACCGGGCATTTGGGCTACGCGCTGCTGCCTGCCCTTTTGCAAGCTGGCTACCGCGTGCGCGCCCTCACCCGCCAACCTGAACGCCATCCGTGGCTGGCAAAACTTGGTGAAGGCGTCCAGATTGTTCAAGGTGACGTAACCAATGTCGATTTGATCCGTGAGGCAGTGCAAGGCTGCCGCTATGTGGTTCACGCAGCGGCAAAGTTTGCCTTTTGGGGCAAGCGCGATCAGTTTGAGCGCACCAATGTGGCAGGGGCTGCCAACGTGATGCACGCCGCGCAGATTGCCCAAGTGCAGAAATACGTCCACGTCTCGACGGTGGTTGTGGTTGGCAAGCCGCTGGCAGAACGGCTTGTGGACGAAACGCACCCAACCAATCCGCTGGATCCCTATCAGCGCAGCAAGCTGCACGCCGAGACGCTGGCAGTACAGGCATACCGTGAGCATGGTCTGCCTGCCGTTGTGCTGCGTCCCGGCGCCTTTTACGGACCCGGCGGACGCTATGCCTTCAACCGCTTGTTCATTGAGGATGCCCTGAAAGGCATTCGCATTCAGGTAGACGGCGGGAATTACATCACCTTTCCAACTTACGTTGGCGATGTGGCACAGGGCATTCTAGGCGCGCTGCACAACGGCAGGGTCGGTGAGGTCTATAATCTATGCGGGGAAACGCTCACACACCGCGAGGCAAACCAAATCGTCAGCACGGAAGCCGACATCTCGTCCTTTCGCCTGAATATACCGGGCTGGTCAATGATCCTCTTAGCGCGCTTGTGGACTGCGCTCAGTGAATATACGCGCATCGAGCCATACTATCCGCTCAACTTGCGCTCGTATGTCTTTAACAATTGGCGCGTCAGCAGCGAGAAAGCGCGCCGTGAACTCGGCTTCACACCGATTTCGTTCCGCGAGGGTGTGCGCCATACGCTGGCATGGTATGAGGAACAGGGCATTTGGAGGCGGAAGAAGCGGACATGAGCAAAGCCGAACGTAAACGGCGTTACCGCCCGCTAGGGTTGATGATCGCTATCGCGGCGACAGCGGTTGGCTATGGCTTGCTGCCCATGCTGCCGCTGTTGCTGATGGCGTGGTCATCGCTGACGCAGCGCTTGGTTGGCATAGATTTTATGGGCGGCAGCGTCGGTTGGCTGGCGGTGACGCTTGGTGTGATCACCTTGGTTGCCTGCATTGCGGCATGGATCGGTAGACCGCGTGGTGTGCGCTTGTTCCTGATTGGCATGGTATGGGTGCAGGCGTTGTTCAGCGCGGCGCGCCTCATCAGCAGCCTGGGCAGCGCACCCAACCTGCCCGAAGTCAGCGGCAGCCTTTCAGGTGCTGCGCCGATGCTGCTCTGCCAAGTGCCGCTGCTCACCTTAATTCCACTCTATGTGACGTGGTACTTGAACCGTGCGCCTGCCCGCCAATTCTACGATGCCGCTTAGCTACCTTGAGATCGGCGGTGGCGTGGTGGAGCAGGGCGCGGAAAGCACGCTGCTGCGCCTGCCGCCCACATTGGCGGACACCTACGCCGACGCCCAGCTTTATGATTATGCTGATCTGCGCCGTGCTGCCTATCCGCACCGCCCGCCCTTGCGGCTGCACCTGCGGGCGTGCTTTTCAGGCGATGAGCCTGCTTTGCGCGGCACGGCAGGCTTTGGCTTTTGGAATCAGCCTTTTATGCCCAACCAGAGTGTGCCGCGCTTGCCGCGCTATGCCTGGTTTTTCTTTGGCGCACCGCCGCATAATATGCCCTTTGCGCGGGACGTGCAAGGCAGCGGCTGGAAGGCAGCCATTGGCGATTTCTCGCGCCCTGCCTTCCTTGCCCTGGCGCCCTTTGCACCGCTAGGCTTCTTGCTGATGCGCTCACCGACGTTGTATCGGCGTTTGTGGCACATCGCGCAGTGGGCAATCGGTGTGGCAGAGTCGCCTTTGGCGGCAGACATGCGCGCCTGGCACACCTACCGCCTTGACTGGCTGCCGCGTAGCGTTCGCTTTTATGTGGATGATGCCCTTGTCCTTAGCACGCCTTATGCGCCGCGCCCGCCGCTTGGCTTCATCGCGTGGATGGATAACCAATACGCCGTCATCACGCCCCAAGGCGCGCTGCGCTTTGGCATCCTGAGCATTGAGCAGCCGCAATGGTTAGAGATTGCCGATCTGGAGATAGCGCCGCTTGCGCTACCATGATCCATCGCGCCGATAGCTAATGCCCAAGAAATTCGCAGTTGCAGGGTTGAGCGCCGCCTTTGCCTGTGCATCGCCCTTGAGCGCGTGTAGAAAGAAGGCTGTGGCAAAGTGATTGGTCAGATCGTGAGCGCGGCGCATATCCCACACCAAATCTGAGCATTGCTCGAAACGTCCCAGCGCGATGAGCGCAGGCGCGCATTCATCCACAAAGATGTAGTGTCCTGCGTTTTCAAAGACGACCATCGCCTTTTGTATGCTGCTGACTGACTCGTAGATCGGGTAGGAGTCGCGCTCAGGCGGTGTGGCGCGGTCTTGGCTGCCAACGATGATCATGAGTGGCACGCTCAGCGCCGCAGCGCCTTCCGCACCGAATAAGGGCGCGCTGCTTGGCGCGAGCGCTACAGCTGCCTTGATACGCGGATCAGTGGTTGGCGGATAGAGTCCTTCGGGTGCGGCGCTCAAGCCACGCGCTTCCCAAATGACCGCTTCGGACTGTATGTAGAGGCAAAGCTGCGCGGGCAGTTTGCCACCTTCACAGCCTTCCCGAATGCCATTGATATTCAGGCGGGCGCCCGCGGCAGCCAGCGTCGTATAGCCGCCGAAAGAATGCCCTGTCACACCGACAGTGTCGGTATCAATAGCGCCTGCAAAGCTGCCTTCGGCATTCAGCCTCACAGCGTATTCTAGCTGGCGCAAGATTTCTAGCGGGCGGTGCGCAAAGCTCTCTAAGATACGGTTCACCTGTCCTAGCAGCAAGTCGCCAAAGGTGCTGCCGCGATGATCGGCTGCCATCACCACAAAGCCATGTGAGGCAAGGTGTTCGGCATAGAACACGGATTGCAGGCGTGCGCCGCCTAGCCCATGCGAAAAGATGATCAGCGGATAAGGCGCACCGCGCAGATCAACAGCGGCATCCCGCAAGGCACGCCCTTCACCCGTGATCGGTCCGTACTGATAGGTTGTGCGCTGTGGGAGGCGCTCTGGGTTTGCCGCCGGGTACCAAATGGTGATCATCAGCGGCGGTGTTTCGTCGAGCATCAATTCTCGCGTGCCAACGGCATAGGCACCGCGCTTGCCGTAGGTGGGCGCGTCCGGACGTTCAAGGGCAGCGGCACTGCTCAGGCTGCTAGCGAAAAGCAATCCACCTAACAGGGCTGCCATCAGGCGTTTTAACATGGGTCATTCTCTCCGTGATTGGTTATGATTCTAGAGGGATCAGTTGATCCCAATCCTATGATTGTATGCAAACGGAGTCGAAAATGGCTGCAAAACTGACTGAAGCGCAGATTAACGAACATTTAGCAAGCGTTCGCGGCTGGGCGTTAGAGGGCGACATGCTGACGCGCACCTTCATCCTGAGGGATTTCACTGCCGCACTCACGTTTGTGGGCGCAGTTGGGCATCTGGCAGAGGCAGCAGGGCATCACCCTGATATTACGATTACCTACAACCGCGTAAGGTTGGCGCTCACCACGCACGACTCAGGCGGCATCACCGAGAAGGATTTCGCCCTTGCCGCACAGATCAACACCTTGCCCTAGCCACAGCATTCGGAGCGCCTTTCTTATGCGTTTTCTCAGCCTCTGCCTTGTCGCGCTTAGCCTATTGAGCATCCCTTTGAGCGCCGCCGCGCAAGCTGATCAACTGCCGTATGCCGCCCAAGGGCAATACGCCCTTGGCGTGGCGCGCCTGCGTGACGCAAGCAACACCAACCGAGTCCTAGAAGGCTTCATTTGGTATCCCGCCCAGCCGAACACAGGGCAAGGCATAATGCAATATGGCTTGGGCAAACGCAGTCAAGCCGCCGTTGAGTCGGCTGTTCCAGAGCGAAACGGCGCACCTTACCCATTGATCATCTTCTCGCACGGCTATGGCAGCATCGCCGCACAAAGCACCTTCCTTGTCGAACATCTCGCCGCGCATGGCTTCGTTGTGATCTCGATCAACCATCCAGGCAGCACCTTTGGCGATACCGACTCCGCCACAGGCTTGACGCTTGGCTGGTATACGCGCCCGCGTGACGTAATGCAGATGATTGCTTGGGCAGAGCGCCAAAACGCCGATCCGCAGAGCGTCTTTTATGGCATGTTGGCGCTTGACCAGATCGGCGTGAGTGGGCATTCCTACGGCGGCTATACGGCGTTGGCGGCAGGTGGCGCACAGCTTGATTTCCGCGCTTTGGCGGCATACTGCGCGGCGGAAGACCTCGGCTTTGACTTTGCCTGCCTTGCCCAACGCGCCGAGCCAATTCTTGCGCCGATCCTCAGCACGGATACTGCCACGCAAACGTTAGCCCTGCCGCACGATCCGCGTGTGGCGGCGGTGCTGGCGCTGGCACCTTTCAATGCGCCCATCATGGGCGAGAAAGGCTTGGCTGCCGTGCGTGCCCCAACTTTCGTCATGGTTGGCACGGCGGATAGCGTCACGCCGCCTGAGCGCGACGCCTACCGCGTTTATGAGCAGATCAGCAGCACGCAAAAGGCACTGCTCAGCTTTGAGGGCGCCGAACACACCCTTTTCTCGGACTGCTTACCCGTCTTGGCAGGGCGCACTGCGCGCTGTAACGACGCCGTATGGGAAGCTGATCAGGCACATGCCATCGTCCAGCACTTTGCAACAGCCTTCTTCTTGGCTACACTCAAAGGCGACGCAGCAGCACAGCAAGCACTCATAAACGCACCAACACTTGACTCAGTGCGCTACACAGCTGCGTTTCGCTAAGCGCAGCACACAGGATGAGGCATGGATACTCTGATCGGGCAACGTCTAGGGCAGTACGAAGTCGTCGCTAAGATAGGTAGTGGCGGCATGGCAACGGTCTACCGTGCGCGGCAGGCAAGCGTTGATCGTGATGTGGCGCTCAAAGTTATCCGTTCTGACTTGATGGAAGACGAGAATTTCTTGGGGCGCTTCCAGCGGGAAGCGCGCATGATCGCCAGCTTGCAGCATCTCCATGTGCTGAAAGTGTTCGATTATGGCAACGAAGGCAGCATCGCCTATTTGGTGATGGAACTGCTGGAAGGCGGCAGCCTGAACCGTTTGCTGCGGCGCGCTGGCGCGCTGCCCTTGCCGCTCACCATCCGTATGATTGATCAAATCAGCATGGCGTTGGACTATGCCCACGGGCGCGGCATCATTCACCGTGATCTGAAACCTGACAACGTGCTGCTTGATCAGCATCAAAATGCCTTCCTGACCGATTTCGGCATTGCCAAGCTGCTCAGCGAGACAACCAGTTACACGCGCACCGGCATGGTGATGGGAACGCCTGCTTATATGGCGCCCGAACTGTGGAGTGGTCAGCCTGCCGATGCGCGTGCCGATATTTATGCACTCGGCGTTATCCTCTACGAAATGGTGACAGGCGTCAGCCCGTTCAGCGGCGATACGCCTTTCCACATCATGCATCGCCACATCTACGAAATGCCGCCCTCAACACGCGATGTGAACAACAGCTTGCCCGCCACCGTGGATAGCGTGATTGGCAAGGCGCTTGCCAAAGACGCCAACCAACGCTTCAACACCGCCAGACAGCTTGCAGAGGCATTCCGCGAGGCGCTGAATGGACAGGATATTTCGCGCATCATCACGAATACCGCTGATCTGACTGCGCCCGTGCCAGCCGATTTCCCGCAGCCCACGCCGAAACCGACGCCTGCTCGTTCCCGTGCAGAGCTTTCCGCACCCACCCTGCCGCCCACCCTGCCTGAATTTGGCACGCCTGCACCTAGTCGTCTCCGAACTATGCCGCATCCGCAGGAACGGCGACGCGGCGCGCCTTTGGTGATGCTTGCTCTGGTCTTGATCGCAGCTGTAATCGGCGTCGGTGTTTTGGCGGCGGTTGGTGCCAGCCGTGGCGCCATTACCGAGACGCAAAGCGCACTCGATCTCACCATCACGGCGCAAGCGCTTGCCCGTGAAGGCACGGCAACCTCACAGGCGATCTTGCTGCTGCCGACCCTTACCGAAACAGCCACTGAAACACCGTCCGCCACCCTGACGCGCACCCTAACCGAGACGCCCAGCCGCACGCCTTCCATCACGCCGAGCGCTACGCAGACTGCTACAGCCAGTGCGACAGCCACACCAACCCTAACCACAACGCCAAGCCGAACTGCCAGCGCGACGCCTTCAGCTACGCCAACGCCAAGCCGAACTGCCAGCGCGACGCCTTCAGCTACGCCAACGCCAACCCAAACGCCAAGCCGAACTGCAACAGCCACGCCAACGGTTGATACGGCTGCTATTGTGGCTGCCACTTTAGCGCCCATTCAAACGGCAACCGCGCTGGCTGTGCAAATTCAGCAAACGGTGGATGCTGTGCTTGGCGCTGAACGGGCAACCGCCGATGCCCAAGCCACACGCCGCGAACAGCAAAATCAGATTGTGACGGCGACCCTGCGCGCTGCGCAGACTCTTGTGCAGCGCACGCTGGACGCACAGGCAACACGCCTTGCCATGGATACGCAAGGCACGCTGCGCGCCCTTGAGGAAAATGCAACGCGCACAGCCACCGCGCAGTTTGCCAACATCACGCCGACGGCGGTGCGCTGCCCAGGCTTCCTCACATCGCGCTTAGTGGTGGGCGGCTATGGACGCATTACGCCCGGCGATCCAAATCGGCTGCGTGAGGTGCCGGGCGGCGTCATCTTGACGCAAATCTTCGCCGGTGAAACCTTCAAAATTCTGGAAGGGCCCGTCTGCACGGAAAGTAACGATGGCTTAGGGTTGGCGTGGTGGCGTGTGGAATACCTGAATCCGCGCAACAACCGAACCTACGTCGGCTGGACGGCAGAGGGCAGCGGCGGCGTCTATTGGATCGAGCCGATCAACCGCCCATAGCAAGGTTTACCTAAGTTGGGTAACCTTTGGCGGCAAATTGGGTTATTTTTTTGAGCAATTTAAGGGAATAAAAGCATGGCAACCATAACCCACCAGACCCAAGAGACGCGCCTTTTTAAGAAAGTTTTGATCGCCAACCGCGGCGAGATTGCAGTGCGGATCATCCGCGCCTGCCGTGAACTGGGCATCCGCACGGTAGCAGTCTTCAGTGAGGCTGACCGCACCGCGCTGCACGTCCGCTACGCGGACGAGGCATACTGCATTGGCGCGCCGCCACCGCGTGAGAGCTACCTTGATATTGGCAAAATCCTTGATGTGGCACGCCGCGCCCAAGTGGACGCCATTCATCCGGGCTATGGCTTTCTGAGCGAGCGCGAAGTGTTTGCTGAGGCGTGCCACGCTGATGGCGTAATTTTCATCGGACCGAGCCCATACTCCATCCACATGATGGGTGATAAACAGCGCGCACGGCAGGCTGTGAAGGCAGCCGGTGTGCCGCTGGTTCCCGGCACCGAGCCGGGCTTGACCGATGAGGAACTCATCCACGCTGCCGAGCATGTGATCGGCTATCCCGTCATGGTGAAGGCGGCTGCCGGTGGCGGTGGCAAGGGAATGCGCGTCGTACACAGTGCCGCCGATCTGCCTGATGCGCTTGCCTCCGCCCACCGCGAGGCGGCAAACGCCTTCGGGGATGGCACGCTCTACCTCGAAAAGCTGATCGAAGGCGCACGCCACATCGAGATTCAGGTGTTGGGTGATATGCACGGTAACGTCATCCACCTGGGCGAGCGTGAGTGCAGCATTCAGCGCCGCCATCAGAAGCTGGTCGAAGAAGCGCCCAGCCCATTTGTGGATGACGCAATGCGCCAGCAGATGGGCGAGATCGCCGTGCGCGCCGCCCGCGCCGTGAACTATGTGAACGCCGGCACTGTCGAATTCATTGTGGATAAACACAAGAATTTCTACTTTTTGGAGATGAACACACGCCTTCAAGTAGAGCATCCTGTCACGGAGTTGGTGACCGGCGTAGACCTCGTCAAAGAGCAGCTTCGCATTGCACAGGGGCGCCGCATGGAGCCAACACAGGAGACCGTGCGAATCATCGGACATGCCATTGAGTGCCGCATTAACGCCGAAGACCCGTATAATAACTTCTTGCCGTCTATCGGTCGGGTGACGGTTCACCTTGCGCCAACTGGCCCCGGCGTGCGGCTGGACAGCGGCATTTATGCAGGCTATGAAGTGACGCCCTACTACGACTCGATGCTTGCCAAGTTGATCGTATGGGGATCGCGGCGTTCACAGGCGATTCGGCGGCTGAGCCGCGCCCTGAGCGAATACCGTGTGATGGGTATCAAAACCAACCTGCCCTTCCACCAAAAGTTGGTGAACAGCCACCATTTCATCAGCGGCAAGTTTGATACGGGCTTTGTGGAGCATTATTTCAGCCCCACCGTGGATAGGACGCAGCTTGACCCTGAGTCGGCAGCCATTTTGGCAACCTTGATCGCTCACCAAGAGCGCCAGCAGGCTGCCCAAATCATGGCAAGCAACGAGCGTGATACGTCCAACTGGAAGTGGGTAGGGCGCTACGAGCGAATGCACCGCTAAACCCAACGCGGGACGGTCTTTCTTGACCGTCCCGTTGCTTAGATAACCGCTACTAGGTGGGCTATTGTGGGCAGGATGCCGGGTTGATGGTGGTATAAATCTGGCGCACAATGGGCAAGCCGCAGCGCAGGTCTTGGTTGGCATCAATCACCAGGGCGCCCACAATGCCGAAGACGATACACGCCACAATGAAACAGCCGCAGCCAAGGAAGAACCAACGCCCTAACCCGCTCTGAGCAGGCAGCGGCGGTTCGGAATACTGGTAGCCGAATTGCTGATAATCTGGCGGTTTGGCGCCAAGCTGTTCGGGCAGCATGGTTTGCTGCTGTGGCGCATAGCCCATGGGTGGCTGATAGCCTTGCACAGCTTGCTGGGGCGGGTAACTGGGTGGGATGGGCTGTTGGGCTTGGGGTGGCATATAGCCGCCGGGTGCAGCCGCTTGAGGCGGGTAGCCTTGCTCGGCGGGCGGTTGGTTGCTCAGCGGTGGGCGCGCACCCAGATCAGGTGCCAGCACACTTGATTCGTAAGCGAGCGTCACCGTTTCGCCCAAGCTGACCAAATCGCCGCTATTCAGTGGACGCGCACCGCTCAGGCGTTGTCCGTTCACGAACGTACCATTGGTCGAGCCTAAGTCCTCCATCGTATAGCCACCGCCGCCGCGCGTGAGACGGCAATGATGGCGGCTCACTTCGGGATCGTTCACCACAATGTCATTCGTGATGTCGCGCCCTAGCGAGATGACATCTTTACTCAGCTCATAAATCTGATTCGGTTGCGGACCGCGGCGGACGATGAGCCTGAAGCTGCCGCTGCCTTGCATAAGGGTGCCTCCTGAAATGAGCAAAACGCAGCGCCACGCGGCGCTCTACGATTGCGAGTATAGCACGCTGTTTGGTGTGTGACAATGTTATGCCAAATAGAATTCTGCCAGAAGGTATTCAAAAGTATTTTATTGCCTCTGATTCTGATGCATAAATAGGTTAGAGACAGCTTGCCAGCCGCTGCGTGCTTAAGGTATAGGCACATTCTCTCTACGAAAAATGGACGCGAATCCGCAGACGGCTCAAATAAAGTTCATCGTTATCGCGCAGCAAGCGTTCACCATCAGGGATAAGACGTCGCCCATTCAGATGGGTGCCGTTCAAACTGCCCATATCTGCAATGTAGACCAGAATGCCTTTCCGCCGCAGCCGTGCGTGCAAGCGCGAAACGCCGTGTTCTTCTGCGCCGAAACGGCTCAAATCCACATGCGGCTGCTCCGCGGGCGCGGCGTCAAAGCGGCGCCCAAGCGTCACAACGTCTGCCAAGGGCAGCGTGATTTGCTGCCCGTCAATTTCTAGCACAATTGGTTTGCGCTCTGCCACGATCACTTCGCCGGAGGTCCAGGTGCGTGCCAGTAACGGTTCACCACTCATCCGCTGTGTGTGAAGGGCATCACGGGCGGTCAGGTTATAGTCGCAGTGTGGGCAGATGAGTTCACCCATGCGCACAGGCTTAGAGCAGTTCGGGCAGCGCAGTAAGGTGGTATCATCGTGACTTTCTAGTTCAGCGGATAGTCCCTCAGGCGGCGGAATGCGCTCTGTGCCAAACTCATCATCCGAGGGATCGTTCTTGTGTGGATCGTTGCGATTGCCCATGTATCAATCCTCAGTATGTATTCAGTAATATGATGTCTGTGAGTATAACAAATTTTTAGCAAGGTGTGCTTTCACATTGGTGAGAACGGCGCACGTTTGTTCACTTTGCCCTAGCGCGCCGAACTGATCAAGCGGCTAAAGACTGACGCAAAGCGCCGAATGCGATCGGCGTAGATGGTTTCGTTGCCGCTGCCATTGTAGATGCCTGCAAAGGTCATGTAATCGCGCCGCTGCAAGGCTTGAATGGCAGTGCTGGTAGCGCCAGCGCCTTTCACAAAGTCGAAGATGCCTACAATCTGGGCGTGTGCGCTGCTTGAAAAGCGCGTGAACATCTGCTGCACACTTTCATAGCCCAACCGCTTGAAATTAAAGCCCATGATCTGCGGTGCGCCCATACTGATGCTCAGCATGGCAGACGGCTCATCCAAGCTGCGCGCAAAAGTGAACACATTCCATTCCAATGCCTGATTGCCGTGAAAATCTACCCAGTCACTCTCGGTATCTGGTCTCCACTGATGCCCACGCCACCCACGCGCCGCTGACGAGCGATCAAAGGTGAAGTGCCGATCAAAGACGGCGGCATTCGCCTGCCCCCAGTAGCGCCAAAAGATGTGATTCTCAAAACGGATGATCATACGCCCGTCCGCGCCAAAGGCGGCGCCGCCGCTCTCAGCGATCAGCACGCCAACCACCACCTCGACAGGGATTGAGAGCAGATCAGCCAAACGCCCTAGCAGCCCGCCATAGATGTTCCACGTGCGCGCAACGGCTGCTTCGGTCGTGCCTTCCGCTTGAGGAGGGATCAGCTTTTGCGGCTGCATTCGCACGTCTAAAATCTCTGGCTCCTCGATCAGGTAGCCTTCTAGGGTGAAGCCGCTGCTGGCAGGCTTGACGTAAGCCGCCGCGATAAATGCCTCACCGCCGCCATAGCGCACGCGCAGCCAATCGCCTTGCCTGCCCAAAACGTCAAAGCGCGCACCCAACTGCACCGTTGCCAGAATCGAGTCGCTGGTGCTGGGTCCGCTCCGCACGTTGAGCGCACGGGCAGTCACCTCAACCGTGCTGCCTGCCCCGATGCCCACCGCATTCTCCTCAGGCACACCGCCCTCACCGCCGCCGGGGCGGGTTTCGGTCAGGCGTAGGTAAAGCTTTGAGACAAAGCCACGCAGACTGCTGCCTAAAAGCTGCACTTCCAGCCAATCGAAGCCGGCATCCCGCAGCACTTCAAGTGCCTCGTCGCGCTGCAACTGGCGCAAGATGCGCGAAGCTGTCGTCGGACGCTCCCGCAGGTTCAAAAGCTCGGCATTCACAATCCCATAGAGTGCCATCGGAGTCACCCGCCTTTTGAGCTGTCTAACACACTACATTATAGTGTACTCTATTTTTTCAAGTATTGTTGTCAAAATAAATTAGGAATAGAAACCCCGTAAGCAGCGCGTGCCAAGACACGCTCCTACGACTCCCCTTTCCCTGCGGGCGGGGAAAGGGGTAGGAGGGGTACTGCCCTTGCACACCCAACCTACCACAGTCCACTGCGATCCGTTATACTTAGGGCAGTTTAAGACCTGAGGAAAAGCACCCCTTGAGCAATCTCGCCATAGAAGCGCACGGCATCAGCAAACAATATCGCATCGGCGCTGCCGCCTACTACTACACACTGCGTGAATCACTAGCGCGCCTTGCTCGCGCACCCTTTCGCCGCCGTGAACGCACACCACGCACCGACCAGCTTTTTTGGGCGCTGCGCGATGTCTCGTTCACGCTGCGGCACGGTGATGTGCTAGGCATCGTGGGCAAAAATGGATCGGGCAAAAGCACACTTTTGAAGGTGCTTTCGCGCATCACCGAGCCAACCGAAGGGCGCGCTATCGTGCGCGGGCGCGTCGCCTCACTTTTAGAGGTTGGCACGGGCTTTCACTTTGAGCTGACCGGGCGCGAGAATGTCTTTCTGAACGGCTCGATCTTGGGCATGAAACGCGCCGAGATCGCCCGCAAATTCGATGAGATCGTGAGCTTTGCCGAAGTCGAGAGGTTCATAGATACGCCCGTCAAGCATTATTCCAGCGGCATGTTTCTGCGGCTTGCCTTTGCCGTTGCCGCGCACATGGAGCCAGAGATTTTGATCGTGGACGAGGTGCTTGCCGTTGGCGATGCTGCCTTCCAGCGCAAAAGTTTGGGCAAGATGAGCGAAGTGGCTGGCGAAGGGCGCACCGTCATCTTCGTCAGCCACAATATGCCAACTGTGCTGCGCCTCTGCAACGTCGGCTTGCTGCTCAACAGCGGGCAGGTGGTGGCTGAAGGCGCTATTCAAAATGTGGTGAACGCCTATGTGCGGCAGGGCGTGGAATTGGCGGGCGAGCGCCAGTTTGAGCCTTCAGCACGGGCAGATGTTGCCTTCACAGCCGTGCGCCTGCGCGATTGCCGTAACGCGATCAGCGCACAGATCAACCTGAGCGAAGGCGTGTTCGTGGAACTTGATTACCTCGTGCGCCAGCCAATTCGCGCCGCTCAGATTGCCTTTCGCCTCTACAACAGCGATGGCACCTGTGTGCTGACCAGCACCGACTTCGACAGCGACCTCAGCCGCTATGAGGCAACACAAGCAGCCGGGGCATACACGGCGCGTGCCTTTCTGCCCAGCAATTACTTGCGCGCCGGCAGCTACTATCTAGAGTTAGTAGCACAAGTGCCGCATGTACGTCCGCTCGATCACATCCAGAACGGCATCAGCTTTGAGGTGCTGGATGACGGCAGCGTTACCTCGCAAGGCGGCGCACGTCCAGGCGTGATCGCACCCATTCTCAGATGGGAAGTGACGGCGCAAGCCCAGCCCTGAGGGTGCGAAAATCTATCAGTGCAAGGGAAGCAGGATTTTCCCAATCACCCTTCGATCCCCTCTCCCTGCAAGCACGCCTTTACCCCATCCTAAGTCCCGCCCCGCACGCAAGGGCGGGACTGTGAAGCGCACCCCCGACTCCCCTCTCCCCGCAAGGGCGGGACTGTGAA
>DAOUBW010000026.1:0-182044 GCA_034432555.1 Anaerolineae bacterium | reverse complement strand
ATGAACCTGACCTCTTTTCGTGTTAGGATTATCAGCCATATTCAACGAGGGGGAAAAGAATGCCAAATAAGTACACACCACAGGAAATTGAGCCGAAATGGCAAGCGCAGTGGGCGGAAGATAAGCTCTACCGTTCGCTGGTTGATGGCAGCCGTCCAAAGCACTACGCACTGACCATGCTGCCCTACCCAAGCGGCGATCTGCACATTGGGCATTGGTATGCCATGGCGCCCTCCGATGCGCGTGCGCGCTATATGCGGATGCGTGGCTATAACGTGCTGTTCCCAATGGGCTTTGATGCCTTCGGGCTGCCAGCCGAGAACGCCGCTATTAAAAATCGCACGCATCCTAAGCAGTGGACGTATGCCAATGTGGCGCGGATGCGTGGGCAAATGCGCTCGATGGGGGCGATCTTCGATTGGGATCGGGAAGCAGTCAGCGCTGATCCTGAATATTACAAGTGGACGCAGTGGTTCTTCCTGAAGTTCTACGAGAACGGCTTGGCATACCGCCAGCGCGCCAGCGTGGATTTCTGCCCAAACTGCAACACCACCTTAGCGCGTGAGCAGGTCTGGGGTGATGATCGCCACTGTGAGCGCTGCGGCACGCCAGTCATCAAGAAAGACTTGGAGCAGTGGTTTTTCAAAATCACCAACTATGCCGAAGAACTGCTGGACCATCCGAAGGACTGGCCCGAAAAAGTGAAGGTGATGCAGACCAACTGGATCGGGCGCAGCGAGGGTGCGCATGTTACCTTCCATACCGAACAGGGCGATCCGTTGCTGATCTTCACCACACGCCCCGATACGTTGTGGGGCGCAACCTTCATGGTGCTGGCGCCCGAACATCCGTTGGTGGAGCAGGTGACCAGTGCCGATCAACGCGCTGCCGTAGAGGCATACACCACCCAGACGCAGCGCCAAAGCGAAATTGACCGTACCGCTGCCGATAAAGAGAAAACGGGCGTTTTTACCGGCGGCTATGCCATCAATCCTGTAAATGGTGAGCGCATTCCGATCTGGATTGCCGACTATGTGCTGATGACTTACGGCAGCGGCGCAATCATGGCAGTGCCCGCCCATGATGACCGCGACTTTGCCTTTGCGCGCAAGTTCAGCCTAGAAGTGCGTGTCGTCATCCAGCCTGAGGGCGAAACGCTGGACGGCGCAACCATGCCTGAACCATTCTTGGGCGATGGCGTTATGGTGAACAGTGGGCATTTCAACGGCACGCCAACCGCCAACAATCAGGCGATCAGCAGCGTGATTGACTGGCTGGAAGCACAAAACATGGGCAAGCGTGCTGTGAACTATCGCCTGCGTGACTGGCTGATCAGCCGCCAGCGCTATTGGGGCGCGCCCATTCCGATTGTCTACTGCGAGGCGTGCGGCATTGTACCTGTGCCAGAAGACCAACTGCCCGTGTTGCTGCCCGATGATGTCGAGTTCATGCCGACGGGCGAATCACCGCTGAAATCGCACCCTGCCTTCCTGAACACCACCTGCCCGAAGTGCGGCGGCAAGGCGCAGCGCGAAACGGATACGATGGATACTTTCATGTGTTCGTCTTGGTATCAACTGCGCTACCTGAGTCCACACTACGACGAGGCGCCCTTCGATCCTGAGGAAGCTGCCTACTGGCTGCCTGTTGATCAGTACACCGGCGGCATCGAACACGCCACCATGCACCTGATGTATACGCGCTTCTTCACAAAAGCGATGCGCGACTGCGGCATTTATAAAGAGGCTGCCGCACGCCGCAAGCCTAACCAACCACCCATTGACCACGAGCCGATGTTGGCGCTCTACAATCAGGGCATGATCTTGGGCGAGCCGATGGAAGGTAGCTACATTGCCGCTTTTGGTGAATGGCAGGGTGAAACGCTGATCACCAATAAGATCGTGGTGATGGATGAGGAAGCCGCCAAGGTGATGCAGGAAGCTGAGAATATGGTGAACGACCTGATTAGTGGCTTGGATGACATCGCCCGTGCCTTCGGCGAAACTGAGGCTTCCACGCCGATGACGACTGCCATTGGCGAGATTATCAAGCGGAGTGATAACGTGATGGTGATTGAGCGCTTGAACGGTACAGAAGTCACGCTGGAATTGACCGAAGACGCGCCAATTGTGGATCGCGTTGGCAACGAAATTCCAATCAAGGCGCTGCGCTACCGTTTGGGCGTGGAAAAGATGAGCAAGAGCAAAGGCAACGTCGTCGCGCCGGATGTCTTGGTGGCTCAGTATGGCGCAGATGTGGTGCGTGGCTACCTGATGTTCGCTTTCCGCTGGGAGAGCGGCGGACCGTGGGACTCGCAAGGCATTCAAGGTGTGGTGCGCTGGCTGAATGATGTCTGGAATGTGGTGACCGATTCGCCTGCCGTGGCAGGTGAGGCAGACCAGAGGGCGATCCGTGCGCTGCGCCGTAAGACACACCAGACCATTCAGCGCGTGGGCGAAGGCTTGGAGACCTTCAGCTTTAACACAGCCGTTGCCGCGCTGATGGAACTGAAAAACGCGCTGTTGGCTGCCCGCAAAACGCCCGTCTGCGGCACGGCGGCATGGCGAGAGGCAATTCACACGATGCTGCTGCTGATGGCGCCCATCACGCCGCACATCGCAGAGGAATTGTGGCAGCACATTGGCGAGGCATATAGCATTCACAATCAGGCGTTCCCTGCCTTTGATGCGGAAATCGCCAAAGAGGACGAGATCACGTTGGTTGTCTCGGTGAATGGCAAGCTGCGCGCTCGGCTGCAAGTGCCAGCCGGCTTGCCCGAAGCTGAGGCAGTGGCGCTGGCGTTGGCATCGCCCGATGTGCAGAAGTTCATCAATGGCGGCGCGCCGAAGAAGGTAATCTACGTTGCCGAGCGTGGCATGTTGAACTTGGTCTTCTAGCCCGCACAGGGTGCCTTTCAGCGTGGTAGGTCAGAGCAAGCTGACCTACCCTCTACCTCCGCCGCCCTTGGCATCTTGACTAAATTTTGAAGAGCGTTCTAGTTTAGGCACGACAAGCCGCACCCTGACCTACGTTTCTTTAACGCCGCGCCGCACAAACCTAGCCAAACCCACCAACATTCGCTATACTGTCCGCGCTATTTCGCAAAAAGGTGGAAAAAGGCTTTTGAAGCTCTCTGTAATCATTCCCTGCTACAACGAACTGACCACAATCGAAGCGATTCTGGCGGCTGTCAAGGCAGTCAACCTTGCCTACGAGATCATCATTGTGGACGACGGCTCCACAGATGGCACGCGTGATATTCTCGCCAAGCTGGCGGGCGATCCGCAGGTGCGCGTCATCTATCACAGTCACAATCAGGGCAAGGGTGCGGCAGTTCGCACAGGTTTTGCGGCAGCCACGGGCGATGTGTTCATCATCCAAGATGCCGATTTGGAATACGATCCACGTGATTATCCCGCCCTGCTCAAGCCGCTTGAAGAAGGGCGTGCCAAAGTTGTTTACGGGTCACGCTTTTTGGGCGGTCCGCGCAAAACGATGTTTTTTTGGAACATGGTTGCCAACAAGCTGCTCACACTGATGACCAATATCCTTTACAATACCATTCTGAGCGATATGGAGACTTGCTACAAAGTCTTTCGGGCAGAGGTGGTGCAGGGCATGAAGCTGCGTTCGCGCCGCTTCGAGTTTGAGCCAGAGATCACCGCAAAGGTGCTGAAACGCGGCTACCGCATTTACGAAGTGCCAATCAGCTACAATGGGCGCGAATGGCACGAGGGCAAAAAAATCAAGTGGACGGACGCACCTATCGCAGCCTGGACTCTGCTGCGCTACCGCTTCACGAATTAAGCCTGTTTTGCCTGCTGCTGAGCGCTGCGCTGCTGCGGCTGCTTATCCTGAGCCACGATGTGCGCTTTCACCCGGATGAAGCCCTTTACGCCACCTATGCGCGGCGGATGGCGCTGTATGGCGATCTGCTGCTGAGTGATGCACCGCTCGATAAGCCGCCGCTTGGCATGTTCCTGAATGCGCTCAGCTTCAGCCTTCTTGGTGAAAGCGAGTTCGCGGCGCGCCTGCCCTCTGCCTTCCTCAGCCTGATCAGCGCGGCTGCCTGCTACGCCCTAACACGCCGCCTGCTAAATCGGCGCGCCGCCCTGATTTGCCTAGCGATTATGACCTTCTCGCCCTTCGATCTCGCCTTCAGCGGCAGCGCCTTTCACGATCCGCTCTTGACGGCATCCTGCCTGCTCTGTGCGCTGTGTCTCAGCCGCGATCAGCCGTTTGGCGCGGGCATTTTTGCCGCTTGTGCGCTTGCGACGAAACAAAGCGCCCTCCAATTTTTGCCTGTTTATTGCCTGATCGGTTTGGTCGGCGCTAGGCGGCTCGCTTTGGGCAGTCTGTGGCGCTTCTGCCTACCGATTGGCGTGGGAATTGGTGCCTTGGTCTGGTGGAGTGCCGCACGCGCCGCACCTGCCGATTTTTGGACGCTCGGCGTGCTAAATCCGGGTGCGTTGCGCCTGATCCGTTCCGATGAGGTGCTGCCGCGCCTTGCGCATTGGGCAGCGCTCTATGCCGAGAGCGTTGGGTTTGCGCCGCTGCTGCTGATCGCGCTCTACGGTGTATGGCAATGCTTACAACAGCCCTCACGTGCCGCGATGGTTATCTTGATCAGCGCGTGCAGCCTGCTGGCGATGCTCTTTGCCTACTGGCTGATCGCCTTCCCAAGCTATGACCGTTACCTGCTGCCACTTGTGCCGCTGACGGCATTGTTGCTGGCTTATGGCATGGCGCGTTGGCGCAGCCGATCAGCACTCTATGCCGCGCTCGCACTGATGCTGCCTTTCACACTGCGAACGCTGCGCAACGAACACAGCATCGGCATTCAGAGCGAATTATTTCGCGGTGTAGATCAGTTGGCGGCGCACATTCATGCCATAGATGGCGCACCGCTTATCTACGACCACTGGCTGAGTTGGGAACTGCGCTACTACCTTGGCGATTCGCCACGTGCGCAACTGGTTTGGTATCCTTCCGCAGAGTGGTTAGCGCGGGATGTGTGCAATCTCCCTACGCCAAGCTATTTTGCCGCACCGGAGCCGCTGGCATGGCGCTGGCTTGCCGTGCTGAATGCGGCAGGTGCGCACCTGAGTCCGATTGTGCGCACACCACTCGTCCTCTACCAGATCACTTGTGAGCAGGAGTCACCATGAACGAGGCATACATCACCGTGCGGAAGATTCTGCCTGATGGCAGCGAGTCCATGCGCTACAGCGGGCGCATCATTGGGCGCGGTGCGACGTGGGTGCAGATCGAGGCGTTTTTCGAGCGCGCCGACGTGCCGCTACCTTATGTCACCTTCCGCACAGGGGATCGGCTACTTGAATATTTCTACACCGACCGCTGGTACAACGTCTTTGAACTCTACGACGTAAGCGGCGGACATCTAAAGGGCTGGTATTGCAATATCACACGCCCTGCTCACATAGACGCTGAGGGCATCGCCTGGTACGACTTGGCGCTGGATGTGTGGGTGAGTCCGCTTGGCGATGTGCTGGTGCTGGATGAGGATGAATTTGCCGCGCTAGGGCTGGATGCGCTAACACAGGCGGCTGCACTTGCCGCCCTACACGATTTGAAGGCGCGCATCGAACGTGGCGATGCACCTTTCGCCGTGCTGATTGGCTAGTGCGTGGTCAAGATCGTCCGATGCCCCTCTCCCTGCGGGTGGGCAAAGGGCTAATGATAGGGGTTCTTCATCAAGCATTAACACCTTGGGCAGACGCGCCTTGGCGCGTCCCTACACCCATTAAGGCATGGGCAGGACTCCCACGCCCTCCAATCCCCTTTCCCTGCGGGCGGGGAAAGGGTTAGGGATAGGGGTTGGCTAGTGCGTGGTTACGAACCCTCAAAGTGCGTTATAATCGAATTTGCATTTGAATGCCCTAGAAAATTTGTAAGAGAGGTTCTTTACGATGCCCGATAGACGTGAGGCAGTGATTGTGGCAGCGACGCGCACCGCCGTTGGCAAGGCGAAGCGCGGCACGACGCAAAATGAGCGCTCGGACGAAATGGCAGCCGCCGTGATCCGTGAGCTGCTGCGCCAGACCGACGGAAAACTTGACCCTGCCCTGATTGACGATGTGATTATTGGCTGCGCCATGCCCGAAGGCGCGCAAGGCTTGAATATGGCGCGTGTGATTGCGCTGCGCGCCGGCTTGCCGGTGGATGTGCCTGCTCAGACCGTCAACCGCTTTTGTGCCAGCGGCTTACAGACCATCGCCAGCGCGGCGGAGCGCATCATCGCCGGCGGCGCGGATGTGATCATCGCCGGTGGCGCGGAGACGATGAGCCTTGTGCCAATGACAGGCTTCCGCATGTCGCCCAATCCCTACATGGCGGAGAATCAGCCCGAAGTGTACATGAGCATGGGTTTGACGGCGGAGCGCGTGGCGCAAGAATGGCAGATCAGCCGCGAAGACCAAGATCGCTTCGCCTACGAGAGCCATCAGAAGGCAGCCGCCGCTCAGGATGCAGGCAAGTTCAAAGAAGAGATCGTGCCAGTCGAGATTGAAGAAGTGGCGATGAGCGCCGACGGCAAGCCGCAGCGCGTTAAGGTCACCTTTGACACGGATGAGCATCTGCGCCGCGAAACGACGCTGGAAGCGCTTGCCAAGCTGAAGCCCGTCTTTATGCAGGGTGGCACGGTGACGCCGGGCAATTCTTCGCCGCTCAGCGATGGCGCGGCGGGTGTGTTAGTCATGGAGCGCGCCACCGCAGAGAAACTCGGTTTGCAGCCGCTGGCGCGCTTCGTTGGCTTTAGCGCGTCCGGCGTGCGCCCGGAGGTCATGGGGGTCGGTCCGATCAAAGCGGTGCCAAAGCTGCTTGACCGTACAGGCATGAAACTCGATCAAATTGACGTGATTGAGCTAAACGAGGCATTTGCCGCGCAGGCATTGGCAGTCATCCGCACGCTAGAGATGGATTCCGCACGGGTGAACGTGAACGGCGGCGCTATTGCGCTAGGGCATCCGTTGGGCTGCACGGGCAGCAAACTGACGGTGCAGGTCATCCATGAACTGCGGCGGCGCAAGGCGCGCTATGGTATGGTGACCATGTGCATTGGCGGCGGTCAGGGTGCGGCGGGCATCTTCGAGTATTTGAACTAGTGGTTTAGTGGTTAAAGCAATGGGCGGGAGAACTGCTCCCGCCTGTGTGTTCAGCGCACGCCCACACCACAAGGTATGCTCCCCTAGCACACCCAAAGTCAAAGTTTAACCTATCTTCCTGTCGCCTTCGTACTTTTACGTTCTAATGCTCAAATAACTGTATTATCACAAAGCACGCTTGAAGCACCTCTAGCAAGTCAAGTGTGCGTTTTATACTCTATAAGAGAGACACTCTCTACAACACCTTATTCAGTCCGTTATTTATGGAGAGGAGTATTCTGTTATGGCATATATCCTTCTTTTGGCGCATCCCGATGAGCAGCACGCCGCAGTTTTTGTTCGAACGTTGCAGCAGCACGTGCCAGAGCATACCCTCACGCTCGGCGCTGAAAGGCTCGTACCTTTCGGCGGCTCGTTGAGGGCGAGTTTACAAAATGCCTTTGAGCGCATCGAACTCGTCCTTGTCCTCTTCAGTGGTAAGTCGTTGAATAACGGCTGGCTTAGCCATCCCAGCGATCCTGATCGCATCGCTCTGTCACTTGCCCTAGAGAAAGGCAAACCCGTTCAACCCATTTTATTCCCTGATGGACAACTGCCCACCGAAGCCGAACTTCACGATGAATTAAAAGAATTGCTCGACCGATATCCCTTCCGAATGAACACAAAAGAACGTTTTTCGGAACTCATCCAAACGCTGCGTACCTTGAACGGTCACAGCGCACCTGCGCCCTCAGAGGCTGCGCCTGCTGAAGGGCGAATGGATGAGCCTCAATCGGCTCATCCCACAGTGGAAGATATCCACCAGTTCCTCACTGGAGCAGGGATTACGGTGCGCAGTGTCGGCGAACCTCAAGAGCATGATGAGGTACTTGATCGAATTGCACTGTTGATGGGAACGCGCTACCCGCATATCAGGCTTGTCTACCAACACATCAAGCGGAGCTTGACCAACGGCGAGACGCTTACCGTCAATTTATCAGGCTGTGGCGACCGTTGCATCGCGGACAGCACGCAACTCTGCACCGAGCTGCGTCGGCTCGCCTTTTTAGAATACTACGATTATCGGAAAGCGCCTCAGTACAGGCTCACAGCACGCCCGAGCCGCACGCCAATTGCCTATAATTTTTCACCGGCGGCTGGCTGGAGCGCTTCACACGCGCTCATTTGAGCAAGCTACTGCTCACGTCCAACGTCCCATTTGCTGTAGTGCATAACGCGCAAGTAGTCCTGCCTGAAGAGCGGAACTTTGAATTTGACCTGCTGCTGAGTGTAGGTATAGGTGGGCGCATCTTATGGTTTGAGACCAAAACGTCGGATTACCAAGAGCGCATCTATAAGTATGCTGTGCTGTCTCGCAGCTTGAGTCTGCCGCCTGAGCAAGTTTACCTTGTCTTGCTTGAAACCCCTGAGCAAACGTGCGAAGAGCTGCGGCGCATGTATAAGATGAACGTTCTGAATATTGATGGTCTCCAAATGCTCACTATGCCACAGTTGCTGGGCAATTAGAGACTAGTTCAAGACTTGCCCTATGTAGGGCAAGTCCTCCTTGCTTGTGGAGCGCTTTACGCTCTCCACAGGCAGCGCTGCTTCTTTTCTTCACGGAATCAGCATGATCTTACCGCTGCTGCCACTCATAAAGGTCTGATACGCCTGCTCAAAATCGCGCATGGGAAAAGTGTGCGTCACCAAGCCATCCAGCCGTAGCGCGCCCGATTCTAGCAAGCCGTGCGCCTGATACCACGTCTCCCACAGCCGCCGACCCACAATACCGCGTACCACTGCACCCTTAAAGACGATGTGCGCGTTGAGATCGAAGGTGAAAGCGCCCGGCGTCAAGCCAAGTAGTGCTGCTTCACCGCCCTCTTTCAGCGCGGTAAAGCCCTCGTTGATGGCACTCGGCGCTCCGGACATCTCCAAAAGCACATCAATGCCCTCGCCGCCTGTCACCTCAGTGATGATGCTCACAAGGTCTTCATGGCGCACATCTACAGCGCGATCAGCACCCATTTGGCACGCCAAGTCCAGCCGATAGCGGCTTACATCCGTGGCGATCACAGCCCGTGCGCCGGCTGCCTTCGCCACCGCAATCGCCATCAAGCCAACCGGTCCGCAGCCGGTGACCAGCACAAATTTGGCGGAAACATCCTGCGCCATAACGGTATGCACCGCGTTGCCCAAATTTTCTTCAATCACGGCGATGGGCAGCGGCGTGCTAGGGCTGTTCTTCCAGATGTTTTGGGCGGGAATGGCGATGTAGTCGGCGAAGCCGCCATCCCGATCCACACCGATGATCTGCGTCTTTTCGCAGAGATGGGCGCGTCCGGTGCGGCAGAAATAGCAGGTGTTGCAGACGACGTGACTTTCCAGCGAGACCTGATCGCCAACCGCCACATGATGCACGTCGGGCGAGACTGCCGCCACCACGCCGGTGATCTCATGCCCAACCACAAAGGGCGGTTTCAAGCGCTTTTGTGACCATTCATCCCACTTGTAGATGTGGATATCTGTGCCGCAGATCGAGCCTGCCTGCACTTTGACCAGCACTTCGCCGTGTTTCAGGTTTGGCACAGGGTAATCTTCAACGTAGATCAAGCCGGGCGCACGTTCCGCCTTGAGGATAGCTTTCATGGTTGTTGGTAAAGTCATAAGTTTATACTCCAAAGGTTTTGCAAATCTATTGTACACCGCCGCCTACTTTTCATGATAATCTCTCAAAATAAGTCAGAAAAGCGGAGAGGCGAGGTGCGATCATGCACACTGAGCAGCACGCGGCATTTTTCACGGCATTGTTGGCGTGGTACGCCGAACACGCGCCTGATCTACCGTGGCGCACCAGCCGCGATCCCTATCACGTTTGGCTCTCGGAGATCATGTTGCAGCAGACGCAGATCGCCACCGTGATGCCCTATTACGAGCGTTTTCTGGCTGCCTTTCCAACCGTGCAGGCGTTGGCGGAAGCACCTTTGGAGCGCGTGTTGAAACTATGGGAAGGCTTAGGCTACTACAGACGTGCGCGCAATTTGCAGCGCGCTGCACAGCACATCCTGACGGAGCATCAGGGCAAGCTGCCGCACACGCTTGAGGCGCTCCAAAAGCTGCCCGGCATTGGGCGTTACACCGCCGGTGCCATTGCCAGCATTGCCTTTGGGCAACCTGCCGCCGCCCTAGACGGCAACGCGATCCGCGTCCTGACGCGCCTCTACGACTATGCCGAACCGATTGAGTCGCCCGCCGCACAGCGCCACCTTTGGCGGCTTGCCGAGCAACTGGCGCAGGCTGCACCCAGTGGATCAGCCGCCGCCTTCACGCAAGCCGTCATGGATTTAGGGCGTGAAGTTTGTAAGCCGCGCACGCCGCACTGCGCCCAATGCCCTGTGCAGGCGTTCTGCCGTGCTTTTGCCAATGGCACACAAGCGACACGCCCGATCAAAACTGCCAAAGCTGCCGCACCACACCACGACGTAGGCGCAGCAATCCTCTACAATGCTGAAGGCGCGCTGCTTATCGCGCAGCGTCCGTCGCACGGCTTGTTGGGCGGCTTATGGGAATTTCCGCAAGGGCAGGCGCAAGACTCCGAAGGTGCAGAAGTGGCGCTGGTGCGCGGACTGCGCGAAAAACTGGCACTGACGGTGACGGTTGGTGAGCTGCTAACCAAAGTGCGGCACGCCTTCACACACTTCAAAATTACCTTGCACGCCTACGCTTGCCACGCTGATCAGCCTACGCCGCGGCTGCTTGGTTATACAGCGTGCGAATGGGTGCCGCTGCCCAATCTGGATACCTTTCCGATAGCCCGTGCAGATCGGCATGTGATTACCTTCTTGCGCTCAGGACATCTGCGCTTATTCTGAGCGCACATACCTTTACCACAAAACTGAGATTGTTCGGTATAAATAAGCTGAAAGGATGCATCCATGCGCTTCATTCAAATCAGCGATACCCATCTTGGCAAAACGCCCGACTATGCCTACAACGGCTTTAACAGCTATCAACACCTTGAAATGGTCATCAACGCGATTAATGGGCTGCCTTTTGCGGTAGATTTCGTCCTGCACAGTGGCGATGTGGTGGAATATGGCTCTGCCGAAGAATATCACCTGGCGCGCCGCCTGCTGGAACGGCTGCGCTTTCCCGTGCGCTATGCCGTGGGCAATCACGATAACGCCGTACTGCTGCAAAATGCCTTGCTCGGCATTGAATCGCCCGCCAGCCGCTACGATTACACCTTTGAAGCGGACGGGGTGCAAGTTGCTGTGCTGGATTCCAACAATGGCTTTGTGCCAAGCGGCACCCTGACCCAAACACAGCTTGCCAATCTGCGGGCGCTCTGCACAGCGGAAGGCCCGCCGCTGGTGATCGTCTTGCATCACCCGCCTGTGCCGCTGGATACGCCCTGGATTGCCGAAGGCTGGGAAGGCTTTGGCTTCCGCACCATGCTGCTGGATTGTGGTGAGGCGTTCCGCGCTGCGCTGGCACCAGCCCAAGCGCGCATACGCGGCGTGTTCTTTGGGCATATTCACCGCGCCTATCAGGTGGTGCGCGATGGCATTCTCTACAGCAGCACGCCAAGCACGGTCATCCAGTTTGCCTCTTATCCTGAGCAACACATGCCCAAGCCCGCGCCTGACGAGCCGCCCGCTTTCGCGCTTGTTACAGTGGCAGCCGAACAGGTGACCATACGCCAATATGCCCTAGCACGCCCCTAATCTAGGAGTCTGCACCATGCGTTTTATCCACATCAGCGACTCACACATCAGCACGCCGCACTTTGGCAAATATGGGCATCTTGCTCATCCGAATCTGGTGGCAGTTGTCGCCGCCATCAACGCGCTGCCTTTTGCGGTAGATTTTGTGTTGCATACAGGCGATGTTGCCGAAAACGGCACAGCCGAAGACTATCATCTGGCGCGCCAAGCGCTGTCGGCACTGCGTTTTCCAATCTACTACGCCAACGGTAACCACGATAACGCCGAACAGCTACAGCGCCATTTGGTGGGCATTCAGGCGCCCCATGAACATTACGACTACACTTTTGAGGCGGCGGGCGTGCAGATCGCCGTTTTCGATAGCAGTAATCGCCGCGATCATGGCGGCACGCTGACTGAAGCGCAACTTGCCAGTTTGCAGGCGCGCTGCACAGCGGAAGGAGCGCCGCTGATGATCGTGCTACACCATCCGCCGCTGCCGCTTGATGCAGCATGGATTGATCACGGCTGGGCAGAGTACCGCACCATGCTGCTAGATTGCGGCGAGGCGTTTCGTGCTGCGCTTGCGCCAGCACGGAAGCGTATACGTGGCGTTTTCTTCGGGCATGTGCATCATGTGCATCAGCTTTGGCGCGAAGGGATCTTCTACTGCGCCGCGCCCAGCACCTTTGGTCAGCTTGCCAGCCATCCACAGCAGGCTGTGCCGCAGCCAACACCAGAGCAGCCCGCCGCCTTCAACTTGGTCACTGTGGCAGATGATCAAGTCACTGTGCGGCAGTATGCAGTGCCGCGTCCCTAAAACAGGGCGCTTCTGCTAAAATTCAGCTTATACAGCCTGATGCTTGGGAGTTAACGAATGTCTGAAACAATTCCGCGCCCGCTGCTGATGCCTGCTGACTTTCAGGGTGGGATGATCACGACCGAGAGCTTGCGGATGCATGTAGTGCAAGAGGGCGAAGAAGGCGCGCCACTGGTGGTGCTGCTGCACGGCTTTCCAGAGCTGTGGTATTCGTGGCGCTGGCAGATCAAGGCGTTGGCTGCTGCTGGCTTCCGTGCGGCAGCACCGGATTTGCGCGGCTACAACCTGACGGAGCGCCGTCCGCCCTATGATCCGTTCACGCTCGCAAAAGATGTCGTCAACCTGATCCGTGCGCTTGGCTATGAACAGGCGCACGTTGTCGGGCATGATTGGGGCGGGCTGATCGCGTGGTTGGTCGGCGCTTTTTACCCAGAGGTCGTCAAAAAGCTGACCATTCTCAACGTGCCACATCCATCTGTGGTGTCCGAAGTGCTGCGCCGCCTGTTTCTCAAGCAAATTGGGCGCAGTTGGTATACCTTTTTCTTCCAACTGCCGCACCTGCCAGAACACGCCCTAACGCGCAACAACTTCCGCCTGTTGGCAGCCAGCCTGCGGCGCGGCACGCCCAACGGCATTAGCAAGGCGGAATTGAACGTTTTCCGCGAGGCGTGGGCGCAAAAAGGCAGCGTGAGCGCCGCGCTGGATTACTATCGCCAGTTCTTTCGGCACGCCCGTGCTTTGTTGCGCCGCGATCTAACCATCCGCGTACCGACGCGCCTGATCTGGGGCGAGCCTGATTTTGCCCTGACCAAAGAGACGGCGGAATGGTCTCGGCGCTATGTGCAAGGCGGCTTGCAGATAGACTACATTCCGAACAGCGGGCATTTCGTCCAGCAAGATCAGCCTGAGCGCGTGAACGAACTGCTGATCGCGTGGCTGCGCGATGCCTAGCCGCGCTTGCCTTCCACACTGATGATGTAGCGAATAGCGTTGCCGCCTAGCTCTGGAAAGACCACTTCAAAGCGTGCCGCCTCGCCCGGCAGCAGCGTTGGACGATTTAGGAAGGCGCTGTCGGTGGCAACCACACGCCCTTGATCATCCAGCACGGCGATGATGACCTTTACGAAAGCGGCGGCGCTCTGCGTCTGGTTGACAATATCACCGCTGACGGTTAGAAAGCCGTTAGCATTATAGCGAGCGATCTCATTGCCGCGGATAAAGGCATCTTCGCCCAAGTAGCTTTGCAGAGCAAACTCGGCGTGGCGGGCAGCACTTCGCAGTTCGTAGCGGGCGGCACGGGTCGGTTTGCCGCCGCGAAAACGGATCGAGAACGGCGCGCTAAAGCCGTTTTCCAGCACCTCCGTGCTAAGCACGTTCGCTTGTTCGCTCAGTTGGACATCATCGGCATCGAAAAAGAGCGCCGTCACGCGGATTGCTTCCAGCGGCGCGCCGGCGGCGTTTGTCACCAAGCCGTTGATCACAAAATCGCCGTTAGGCGCTGTCCATGTGTGCAAGCCGCTAAAGATGAGCGCACCAACCTCTGCGATAGGCACCTCCGGCGCGGCGCGCAGATCGCCCACATTGAGCGCCGCACGCGGATCAACGCGCAGTGTGTTGATCACGGCGCGCAGTGTGTTGAGCGCCGCCTCATCCAGATCAGTTACATCTGCCTCCAGCACGCTTAGGAAGGTGCCGTCCGCCTGTAGAAAGGTATTCAAGGTGCGTGCGCCAATGCCCGTCTGCCGCACGCCAACCACACGCCAACTGCCATCGCCTTGTGCAGCACGGCTGCTCTCGCTGTAGTCCGCACCGTGAAAGGTCTCAAGGTAGCGATCAATCTGCTCGATGAGCGCCGTAGCGCTGAGCTGGCTACCAATGTTTAGCACATAGACGCTCAAGGGCAGACTGTTGGTGTTCGGCGCTGAAAATTCCGCCCGTGCGGCAGTGCCATCGCTCAGGTCGCGCACCGACCATTCAGGCGGCAGCCGCAGCGTAAAGACGCCACTCGGATGCCGATAGGTGCGGAAATCGCTATCCGGCGGCAGCGGTGTTGCCACCAACACAGCGGGTGTATCGCTGCAACCGACCAGCAGCAGCACAAAGATAATCAACAGGGCAAAACGGCGCATGATCACTCCATGTATGGTTACGCGCTGGGGCGCACCTCAACGATCAAGCCTTCGCGCCAGCCATACTTGGCATCCATCAGGCTGAGGACGCGCTCTGCAATCGGATCATCAGCAGGCACCACACGGGCAAGCGCTTGTGTGAGCGGCAGCACCGCCACCTGATCGGCACGCCTGCCAACGCTGAACTGCACTTGCGGCGTCTGGCGCAAATTTTTTACCCAATCGGCGCGCTCATAGCCACCGGAGAGCATATAGTAACAGCCGCCGTCTTCCACAAACCAAATCTCGATCTGGCGTGGCAAGCCGCTTTTGCGCCCAACCGTCGTCAGATAAAGGAAGATGTCCTCAGGGTTGCTATCGCTCATTGTCTCCTCACCCATTTGGCTGGCATTGTAGCGCGCCGATGACCGCTTAGGCAACTCAGGTCGGGTGAAGATTGCGCCTATGCGGATACTTACTCCCTGATCCTCACTAGTCCCCGCGGTTTTAGAGCAGGGTGTAATCCACCTTTTTACCGCCGCTTGCCCTACACACCTCTCGCAACAGTGGCTATCTGTGGTATCATTAGCTGCCATGATGACCTATTCACGCGCAGCGCGCCTTTTATCCCTTGTCCTCATCAGCCTGTTTGCTCTGTCAGCGGCATGTACGCCCAACCTGACAGAGCGCGTGCCGACTGAAGCACCCGTCTACGGGCGCAGCACTGCCACGCTGTCCCCTGAAATTGTTAATACGCCATTGGTTGGGCAGCTAGGCGCCGTGAACGATGCCAGCGCCACACCAATGCTTGCCGCTCAGCTTTCACCGTCGCCCGCCACGCTGATCGCCCAAGGCGGCACGCCCGGCAGCGCAGCGACTTTCGGCGCAGTCATAGATGCTTCACCACCGCCGCCAACCGCAACACCAAGCCTAATCCCGCCAGCACCCGTGCAAGGCTCGCCAACCGCAACCTCACCGTTTGGCGCAGTGGTAGACCCTAACTACACACCACCGCCGACCTATACACCTATGCCCAGCCCAACCTTTCCAAGCGGCACGCTGCCGCCGCCCTCTACGCTCGTCCCTATCGGGACAGGCGAGGCACTTCACGCTGACCTGATGGGCATTCAGATTCATGGCTTCCTGACCGATAATGAGTTTTCCGCCATGTTAGATCGCGCGGCTGAGCTAGGCGTTGGCTGGGTGAAATTCCAGCTTGCGTGGGAACTTTACGAGCCTGCTCAAGGGCAGTTTAACGACTTTTACCGTGCCAAAGTGCTGAACGTGCAGCGTGCCAGCGTCCGCGGCTTTAAGACGTTGATCAGCGTTGCCAAAGCGCCGAATTGGGCGCGTCCACCTGAGGTGCGTGATGTCGAGTCAGGTCCGCCGAGCAATCCACAGCACCTTGCCGATTTTATTGCCGCCTTTGTGCGCGATACCAAACCTGAATTTATTGACGCCATCGAGATTTGGAACGAGCCAAACCTGATCCGTGAGTGGCGCGGCAACACCATCAGCGGCGCCGACTACATGCGCTACTTCCGCCCTGCTTACGAGGCGATTCTGCGCGAACAACGCGCCCAGCCGTCCACACTGAAGCCGAACCACCGCATTATCGTGATCACTGCCGGTCCTGCACCAACTATCACCCTACCTGATGGCAGCACAATGGGCGACCGCGAATGGCTGCAAGAACTTTATAACAACGGCTTGGCAACGCTCAGCACGGATGGCGATATTGGCGTCGGCGCGCACAGCTTTGGCTGGGCAAACCCGCCAGAGGCGCGCTGCTGCCAAGCCACCAGCGGCGTCAGTGGCTGGTATGAGCATCCCTCCTTCTATTTCCGCGAAACGCTGGACGCCTACCGCCAAATCATGGTGCGGAACGGACACGGCGCGGCGCGCTTATGGGTGACCGAGTTTGGCTGGGCGACCTACGACGGCTTGCGGCGCAGTGATGGCACACCCGCCAGCGCGGATGCCAGTGTTGGTTGGCAAACGCTCATCAATCAGGAACAGCAGGCAGCCTACATCGTGCGCGCTTTCCGATTAGCACAGAGCGCGCCTTACAACGAATTCGTGGCGCCGATGATGCTCTGGAACCTCAATTTTGCCCTAATTCCAGGCATGGTCGATAACAGCCGTGAAGAAGCAGGCTTCGCCTTGCTGGATTCGCAAGGTAATCCGCGCCCTGCCTTCATCGCGCTGCGCGCCGTGCCAAAAGTGCGCTGAGCGGCGCGCAGCACAACATGGTATACTTGCGCTTGTGAACACAAACCACGACGCCTTCAACGGAACTGATTTGCCCGTGCCGCTGCTGCCGATCTATCAGCATCCGCGTGATCTGCGCCTGCTGGTGTGGCAAGGCGCTGCGCCCGAAACACTGAGCGTGCTGCGCGAGATAACGCAACACTACGGCAACTGGCGCATCACCTTCCGCATTATCGGTGAGAGCCATTGGATCAGCGCACAGCACGCCGACTCCGCGCCGCTGCATGAGGTGTTAGCTTGTGTGGCGCTGCCGCTGCCATCGGCTGCCTATCAGCACGCTTTCGGCGCACTGCGCGGTCAACAAGCGCGCCTTGCTCAAGGTGATTATCAGGTCGCGGTGCGTTTTGCGGTCACTCGGCAGCCATCTTGCTTACCCAAAGGTGGGTTAGGGTTGGCATTTCCGTCCATTTTTGGGCAAACGCCCTTCACACATATCGGCTGGCAGGTTAGCCGTACTGCCAATCAGCTGAAGTGGCAGACGCAGCACCTTTACCCACAGCCCGAAGGGCTGATCGTGGTGAGCAGCCTCTCGCGGCTGCATTTAGCAAAGCAGCCCATTTGGGCAACCACCTAAGAGAGAGTTATGTTATGCCTGTTGAAACAACGCCCGCTGGCTTATCGGTAGATGCGATTGTCTCAGCGCTGCTGTGGGCAATCTTCGCTACGGTGATCGCGCAAGTAGTCAGCCTGATTGCCTTGTGGATATTGGGTGTGCCGCCGCGCCGCATCCGCCACGAGATTGAGGACGTGCAGAATCCTGCTGTTGGCGCGCTCTATTTTGTGATCGCGCTGATCGCCTCCCTGTGGGCAGCAAAGCTCGCTAGCGATGGCTTGCCGCAAGTTACACCGCCGCTTGAAACCTTCGTTTGGATTGCAGGCGGTATTGCGGTTGCTTCCGCCTTCACAGCGATTGCCTTTGTGGCGGCGCATCGGCTGCTCACGCCTGGAGAAGGCGAAAGCGCCTATGGTTGGATCAAGCGCGAGTGCATCGCTGAGCAGAATATCTCGCTGGCGCTCTTTTTGGGCGGCTTGGCGTGCGCGCCGTTCCTAACGGTGCTGTTCCAAATCTTCTGAGCGCAGCTGCGAAGAGCGGATGCAGGGTTTCTGCATCCGCTGAATCTGCGTCGGCAGCCGCTTACGCCATGGCAGCGGCAATCTCATCAGTGATGTTCAGGTTGCTGGCAACACTCTGCACGTCGTCCAGTTCTTCCAGCTTCTCCAGCAAATTTGCCACCTGCACGGCATCCTCAACGGGCAGTTCCATCTCACTTTTGGCAACCCAGCTCAGGCTAGAGTCGGTGATGTTGTAGCCCGCTTCACTGAGCTTGTTCTCCACCGCTGCCAGTGCCTCACGCGGCGTGTAGACAATGTGCGCTTCCTCACCAGGAACCACATCATCAGCGCCGGCGTCAGCAGCGGTTAGCAGCAGCTCGTCAGCGTCTACGCCTTCCGCGCTGATCTCGATGTAGCCTTTGCGGTCAAACTGCCATGCCACTGCGTTTGCTTCGGCAAGGTTGCCGTTGGCGCGGTTAAAGAGCGTGCGAATACCTGAGAGCGCACGGTTGCGGTTATCGGTTAGCACATCAATCAGGATGGCAACGCCGTGCGGACCGTAGCCCTCATAGGTGATTTCTTCCATCACCACGCCGTCATCGCCGCCGCCGGCACCACGTGCGATGGCGCGATCAATATTATCCTTTGGCATGTTGGCAGCCTTTGCCTTGGCAATGGCAAGCCGCAGGCGCGTATTTGCCTCAGGGTTGCCGCCGCCTTCCCGTGCAGCGATGGTGAGTTCGCGCCCCAGACGGGTAAAAATCTTGCCGCGTTTGGCGTCTAAGGCGCCTTTCTTACGCTTAATGGTAGACCACTTACTATGCCCAGACATGCGGTTTGTCCCTCTTATTGTCAACAGATTAGCGAGATTGCTGGCTATTGTAGCAGTTATCTAAGCCCTGTGGTAGTGGCACAGCCTTTCGCGCCACAGCAGCGCGCCCAAATTAGCGGTATAATCTCCATTGAAGGTTTGTGGAAGGTGGCGTGTGTAGTGACGGATGAATCAAGACCAAAGCAGCTAGGCGCTTACCGTGTGCTAAGTTTGATCGGGAAAGGTGGGATGGCGCGTGTCTACCGCTGCCAGCACGTTGAGACGGGCGAGATCGCCGCGGTGAAGGTGCTATATCTGGCTGAACAATCTGATCCGAACACGCTGACCTTCTTTGAGCGTGAAATTCGTGCCATGCAGCAACTGCGCCATCCCTACATTGTGCCGCTGCGTGATTATCACCTTTCAGCCCAGCTTGCCTATATCGTGATGCCCTTTTTTGAAAGCACTGTGGCAGACCGCCTGATGACGCGCCTCTACTCCCCACGCGAGGCTGCCCAGATGCTGACGCACCTTGCCCATGCCCTTGATTATGCACACAGTCTGGGCTACATCCACTGCGATTTGAAGCCTTCTAACCTGATGCTGGACGCCAAAAACCAACTGTACCTTGCCGATTTTGGTTTGGCAAAGTCCATTGGTAGGCGCAGCCCAGAGCAGTTCGCCTTTGGCACACCGCCCTACATGGCGCCTGAGCTTGCTGATGGCGCCCCAGCCGATATTCGCACGGATGTCTATGCGCTGGGCGTGCTGCTCTGCGAGTTGCTCAGCGGTCACCGCCCGTTTGAGGCAGAGCGCACCACCGATTATTTTTACCTGCACCGCCGTGCTTTGCCGCCTGCGCCCAGCCAGTTGAACGCCGTGCCAGCCGCCCTCGATAAAGCGATCCTGAGCGCGCTGAGCAAAGCGCCCGCCGAACGTCCGCAATCTGCCGGCGAGCTGGCGCAACACTTCCGCGATGCAGTGGCACAACTGCCTGATAAAGATCAGCGCTGGAATGCACCACACACCGAACGCCCGCCAATCGTGCTGAAGCCGGTAAAAGGTGGTAGCGGCATTCTGCGAGAGCTGAATGAGAATCCTACCTTAGTGCGCCGCCCCGAACAACTTGCCCTAAGCACCACAGAGCATCGTTCGTCCCCGCCCGCCGCCCTATCAAGCGCTATCAGCCCAACACGCCGCACACAAAACGCACTAATTGTTATCCTGCTGGTCAGCCTTGCCGTGCTTATCCTGCTGATCACCTTCCTAATCACGCGCTAACGGATATTGCGCGGCTCGCCAACGTAGTATTCCACCGCACAGCGCTCACGCCCAACTTTGCGGGCTGCCTCTGTGTATGCCTGTGCAAATTCGCCGCCTGTTTGGTGGCGGCGCGCAGGCTCTTTGTCTAAGGCACGCAGCAGCAATTCTTCAAAAGGCCTGGGAAAGTCGGCGTGGAGCGTACTTGGCGGCGGCGGCGGCGTGTCTAGGTGACGGAAGGCGAGTTGTTCAGGGCGCTTGGCATAGAAGGGCAACCTGCCGAGCAGCATTTCATACAGCACCACTGCCAGCGAATAGACATCTGAGGCGGGCGTCAGCGGATAATCCATCACCTGCTCTGGCGACATATACTGTGGCGTGCCAACGCTGATGCCTGTCTGCGTCAGCGTTGACCACGTTAAGACCTTGCTCAAGCCGAAGTCCGCCAGGAAGATTTTGTTTTGCGGCTTGCCATCTACCATCTGCACCTCGATCAGGAGGTTGCCCGGCTTAATGTCGCGGTGGATGATGCCGTGGCTGTGAGCGTAGTCCAGCGCACTGGCGATTGGCTTGATGATCTGCCAAGCGGCAATTGGCGAAAAGCGGCGGCTCAGCAGCAGTTCGTAGAGCGATTTACCGTTGACATAGCGCATCACGAAATAGAGGTAGCCGCGATCCTCACCGAAGTGATAGACAGGAATAATGTGTGGGTGTGAGAGAAGGCTTAGCACTTCCCCTTCACGCACAAAACGCTTTCGAAATTCGTCATCTTGCGCGTACTGCGGCAGCAGCACCTTGATGGCAAGTGGTTCATGACGGGTTGGGTGTGTTGCCAAATAGACTGATCCCATGCCACCATCGCCCACCAAAGCACCGACAGTGAATTCGCCAAGCTGTGTGCCAACCAAATTGCCGTCCATGCGCCAGCCCTCTTGTGTTTTTCATGCGTCTAGCAAAAAGCATAGCACAAAAGCGCGCTGAAGTGCGTTAAGGAGTTTTTGCAGACGCAGAACACCTTTTTAACGCCTGCTCGCTCCGCCATTTCTCTAATAGGATTGTGATTATCGCATCTGTGCTGATCCTGTACAATGGCAATATCTTTCAAGCATTAATCAGCAAGGGCTGTTTTCCTATGAAACAATGGCTACGTGCTCTTTCGCTCATCCTCATTTGTGTGATACTCTTTGGTGTGGTGGTGCAAGCAGTTGCACAAGGCGGCGGCAATCCCGCTGAGACGTGCGGACGCACCCTTGCCAACCTGACGCGCTTAGTGCAAAGCAACTACGTGCGCGCTGAATATGCGTTCAAGCCGTCTGCCAAACCAACTGATACCAACTACTGCCAAGCCCTGGAGCAAGAACTGAACCTCTACCTTGAGCGCGTGGTGTTTGCTCAAGATATGGATGAGATGAACGGCATTGCGGGTCGCTCTAAGGATGCTTTCGCCTTCCTAGACCTTGCCGCGCAGCGTTTTGTGGGTGTGATGCCGAGCGGAGTCGCCTTCACAGCGGTGGCGCGCAACAGTTTGCCGGGCTCACAAATGATGTTCGTGCGCGGTGAGGGCTTCAGTCTGTTTGTGGACTATGCCTTTACCACGCTCACCCGTGAGGACTTTGAGAGCCTGATCGGCTTTCAGGAATATGATGGCAGCATTGAAGTAACCTGCACGGCTCAATGGTGCAAGCCGCCTGCCGCGCCGCCAAACCGATAGGCTGCCGCGCCGCCTAGATCGCCTTAATCATCACGGTTAGGGCGATCATCATCCATCAATTCAGCCTCAACGGCATCGCTGTGCGTGGCATCCTCACGCGATGCAACCACGCTAAATTCGGGCGAGGGCAGCGCCGCACCTGTGAAACCTTGCGCGAGCGCGGGATGGTTAATCATGTTGATTTTGCCCTCGATGAAGGCGCCTTCTTCCGTCACAAGGAAGTTGGCTGTAATATCACCCCAGACGCGCCCGGTGCGCGCCAGATGCACCTTATGCCCGCTGACATCGCCGCGCACTGCACCCGCGATGCGAACCTCGCTCTTTGCCTGAACATTGGCATGGACACGCGCTGTCTCGCCAATCAGAAGGTTGCCGTCCACTTGGACATCGCCGTCAAATTGCCCATCAATGCGGACGTTGGCACGGCTTTTGATCTCGCCATTGAAGGTCGTGTTTGCGCCTAGCACTGTCTCAAAGCCGACAGCCTGACGCGAAGGCGGCGCAACAGCGGTGGGTGGCGTGTTTGGTGCAGGCGGTGCATTCGGTGGTGTTCCCGTACTGCTTGGTTGTGGCGTAGATGGTTTACGTCCTCCGAACATTACATAGCCCTCCCACACAACGCGATTCGTTTCAGATGTTCTAGCCATACAGCGTGCATCGCTCTCATCACAATCCACCCAACGAGTTTTCACGGAAAGCGGCACGCGCCGCTTACCTAACAGAGTATAGCGCGCTCTTGCGGAATATCCAACGCAGCGGACTATTCATAGGCGGCAGCGGCGAATTCGCGGTTGCTGCTGGCTGCCGCCAGCGGCAGCTTTGCCGTTTGCCAGCGGCGCACACGCTCGTTGGCGCGTTTAAGCAAGCGCTTAGGTTCGGGATTATCGGGTGCATAGGTGGTGGCTTCTTCCAACAACTGCACCGCTTGATTCAACGTTCGCACATCTTCCAGAAGCAACATGCCCAGCGCCAATGTCAGGCGCGCCAGCAGCGCTTGATCCTCGTCGGCATAGGCAAGGTGGAGCGCTTTACGATAGCAGAGCGCGGCAGCGGCATAGTCTTTCAGCAGATAGTGCGTCTCGGCAAGCTGAATGAACGCCGTTGCCTCTGCGCCACGGTCTTGCCCTTCATGCGCTAAAAATAAGGCACGGTTGTAGTATTCGGCGGCGCGCTGCGGCTGTTGCTGCGCGGTGTAGGCACGCCCGATCTGGGCAAGGGCGCCGCGCTCTGCCGCCAACTGATCATAGCGATGAAAAATAGCCGCTGCCTGTTCAAACATCATTACCGACTCGCCGGCTTTGCCGTTCGCCAGATAGAGCGCTCCAAGTTTTTCAAGCGCCTGCCCAGCACCAATCCAATCTTCGTCGGCACGTAATAGCTCGGTCGCACGGCTAAGGCGCTCCAGTTTGCCCTCGAATGTTGGCTGTGCGTCCGCCTCTGCCAACAAGGCACGCCCACGCACCGACTCCGAAGTAGTGGGTGCGGAAAGTTGCACCGGCAAGAGCGGCAGCGTGTCGCTTTCGTCTAGATCGTCCTCATCAATGATGATCGGTGCGGCTTTGGCAGCGGTTGGCAAAGATGGCTCCGTCGGTGGCACTTCGGGCAGGCTGGTTGGCTGTGGCGCGGTGGCGGCATTGGGCTGCGTGGTGGCTTTGGCTGCCTGCACGGATGCCCACAGCGGCTGAATAACGGGCGTTGCGCCTGTCTCCTCAATGGCTGGCTCTTCAAGGCGCGGCTGTGTGGTGAAACCATCGCGCTGCGTCTCGGAAACGACAGCCTCTTGCACCTGCGTTTCACCCTCAGGTGGTTGCGTGCCGTTCAACTGACCCGAAAGCTGGCGCAGCATATCCAGTTCGGGGCGGAAACCAACCTCCGCAAGTGGCGCAAGGGCTTTCTGCAAGGTCGAGAGTGACTCGGCATCCGCTTGAGAAGCAGCATAAGCAGCCGCACCCAGCAAATTATCAATCTCAACGGCAAGGTGCGCCCGTTCTGAGGAGGCAGTCGCATAGTTCACAGCGGCAATCAGCGCACGCCCTTCCAGTGCCTCTAGGCGTTTGTTGTTCCGCAGATAAGCTAGGGCATAGCGCTGCACTGCCTCATGCACGCTGAAGAGGGGCTGACTGTAGGCAACTGCCTCACGCACCAGCCCACGCATGACCAAAGTCCGCATTAGGTTGATGACCTGCGGCGGCGGCACACGGCTGGCAGCACTGAGCAGCGGCACAGTAGCGCTGCCAGTGAAGGTGGTTGCCAGCACCAAGAGCAAGCCTTGCAGCGGCGCGCTGAGGTGCTTAAAGGCGAGCATCAAGACTGCCTGCTGCGATTCGCGGCTGGTCGTGTGCGATAAGTCCTTGAGCAAATCAGATGGCGTTAGGTTATTGGCAGCCGCCAGCCGACCCGCCAATTCAAGCGTTAGCGGTGCGCCATCCAAGCGGCGGCAGAGCGCTTCAACATCAGCCTTATGTGTGTTGGGATCACGGATGCCTGCATAGAGCCGAAAGACCGTTTGCGAATCGTTGAGTGAAAGCGGCTCTAGGCTGAAGGTCTGCCATGCGCCGCTGCCACGCGCCGCATTGGTCAGCAGCGTTGGGATATTCGGCGCACAGCGCGCCAGCATCTCAGAGACAGCCGCCAAGTCAAGCGTGCCATCTAGGACGATGAGCGGAGGCTTGGCAGCCAGCAGGCGGCGCAGGCGGTCGGCAACTGCGCCACGCCCATCAGCGCGCACCGCATATGTATCCACGCCGTAAGCACGCCCTAAGCGTGCTATTAAGTAGGGTGCATCGTCTTCAACGACATCCAGCCACAGCACGCCACCGCTTTGGGTTTGGCTGTAGGCGGTTGCCAACACAGCAGCGAGCGCAGTTTTGCCGATCCCGGCAGTTCCTGTCAAAAGCGCGCTGCCGCCTTGTTTCAAATGGGTGTTAAGTGCCGCAAGTTCGCGGTTGCGCCCGATAATCTGGGCAGGAGCGTGCGTCGGTAACAGGCGTGCATCGCGGAGTGGTTCGCGGTGCGGTGGGAAAGTTTTTTCTTGCTCCAAATCGCCTCGTCCTTACAAAAAAGTGGCAAAACTCCAGCAAGTGTTTAGCAAGGCAGTATACGCCATTTGTGAAGGTTGCGCCACACGCTTGGGCAAAAATTTTGGGAGTGGTGAAGATCAAAGGGATGTGCTGCCCTAAATATGTGAATCGCCCTACATAGCCTCGCCCCTCAGAAGCCTTTATCCCACGCACACAGAGCGGGACTTTCCCGACCATCTCTTATTCCCTTTCCCCACAAGCGGGAAAGGGCTAGGGATAGGGGCTCTTCCTCGTGTGAGAGGGAGGGGCTAGGGGTTAGCTGCACCGCTTGACGCTAGACGCTAGAGGTATCACCACACAGTTCATCACATCCCAAGCAAAAATTCTTCACAGCTTTTTCATATCTTTTGTGTATGCTCACTATGAGCGCCATTCGGCTCTTTTGTGTATGCTCACTATGAGCGCCATTTGACCTGTGAATTGTTTAACTTTCTCAAGGTCTATTAAGCATGTTGTGCTATAACCTATATAAGACTAGACGAACACACGCCGCAAAACCAATTCGGAGTCACACATAGCCATGAAACGTTGGTTACGAACCCTGCTTATCTTACTGCCCATCGCCTGCCTTGCCCTCTGCGGCTTGACAGTTTTCGTGTTCCTGCCACAACTGCGCGAAGCACGCGCCGCCAATTCACAAGGGACTGCCACCGCCGCTGTTGAGCGCCGCGATCTAGATGACGTGCTGATCGCCTCCGGTACGCTGCGCCCAGAGCGCTTTGTGAACCTTGTTTTTGAGGTGAGCGGCAGTGTGCGTGAGGTAAAGGTGCGCGCCGGCGATATGGTGAAAGCAGGCGATGTGCTTGCTACCTTGGATACGACTCAGCTTGAACACCAGCTTGAGCAAGCACGCCAATCGCTTATCATTCAGGAAGCGAACTATGCCAATGTTATTAAGCCGCCTAGCGAACGTGAGGTAACGCAAGCACGCGCAGCACTTGCCCAAGCAGAGGCAACTTTAGCGAATGCCCAAGCCACTTTTGATAACCAGCAAAACGTAATCACCCAAAGCTGCGCCAACGTTGCCGCCACCGAAGATAACTTCAAGCTGGCGCAAGATGCCTATGATCGCTATGTGGCAGAAGGCTACCAGTTCGACGTCGATTTCCGCCCGGATATGGACTCACAAGCAGGCAAGGCGCTTAAACAGGCACGCGATCAGCGCGACTCGGCAGCCGCAAGTTGCAGTTCGGCACGCCGCACGCAAAGCAGCGATGCCGCCCTGAAGGCTGCCGAAGCACAAGTGGCACAGGCACAGGCTGCTCTCAATGCCTTGCTGGAAGGCGCTACCAAAGAGCAGCGTGATATTGCCGCCGCACAGCTTGCTCAGGCGAAGCTGAGCCTGACACAAGCAGAGCGCAACCTGAGCAAGGCAGCCCTCACCGCGCCCGTGAACGGCATTTTGAGCGCAGTCAACATCAGTGAAGGGCAAGTGGTTGGCAGCGCTGGTCAGCCTGCTTTTGTGCTGGCGGATACAAGCGCGCTCTACGTCGAAATCGGCGTGGACGAGGTAGATATCTCGCGTGTGCAGGTTGGGCAGCAGGTACGCTTCACTCTGCTCGGCGTGCCGTCTGAAAACGCGCTGAAGGGCGTGGTGGATCGCAAGAACATGGCAGGTGAGGCAGTACAGGGCGTGGTGACCTATGGCGTTCGCATCAAAGTGACCGACCGCGTGCCGCAACTGCTTGGCATGACTGCCGACGTGGAGATCATTATCACCACGCGCAACGGCGTGCTGACTGTGCCAACACGCGCCATTCGCCGTGATGCCAACGGGCGGCAATTTGTATTAGTGCAGCGCACCGAAGGCGATCCTGCCCAAATTGAGGTGCAGAGCGGACTCTCCGTGGGTGAGCTAACTGAAGTCAGCGGCGAAGGCTTGCGCGAAGGGCAGACGGTGCTAATTGGCAACACAACGACGCGCACGCCTAATGGCGGTCTGTTTGGCGGCGGACGTTAACCGAAACGCTTAGGAAAGGCTGATGGCATGGATGTATCGGCGAATGTGCCGGCAAAGGCTGCTGAAAAAACACCGACCAACGGCGCGCACGCCGATGGCACACCGCGCAGCGTGCAGGATATACACCCACCACGCCCGAAACGCCGCCGTTGGCTGAGCATTGGGCTAACCCTGATCGCTGCCTTCAGCCTGTTTGCTTGCGGCGCACTGATCGGCTACACGCAAGGTCCGCCGTTGGCAACCCTGATCGCCTCTGGGCAGAGTTTTGTACAGGTCGGCGCGGAATTTCAGGCGTGTTTCACGGCTGCCAGCAACGATAGCGGCGTGCGTAGCTTTTTCTCGATCTTCGCCAGAGGCGACCGCCCAACACGCACACCTGGTCCTTCACCTACCCTTGACCCAACCCTACTGCGCGTTGTGAAAGGCGAGTTGGTAGCGCTCAATCAGCGTGAGGTGACCGTGCAGACAGTGAGCGGCAGCCGTGAACGCTTCCCCCTGATTCCGTTGGCACAGGTCGTTTCGCCAAGCGGCAGCAAACTCAGCGCGCAGGGCATTTTGGTGGGCGATCCAATCAACATTCTGGCAATCCGCCTTAGTTCGCTAGGCGGCTTTGGCGCATTGATTGGCGCTGCTGGTGGTCAAGGCACGCCGCAGCCGCCTTCTGATAATGATTATGCTGCCTTCTGTGTGATCGTAGATGTGAACCCAAAGTGAGATCAAAATAGCCTATGGGCGAGTTTACCAATACCTATCCAACCACCAGCCGCGAACCTGAGCGCAACGACGCGCCGAGTATTGAGGCGGTTGATCTGACCAAAGTCTACAAGATGGGCGATACCGAAGTCCATGCCTTGCGCGGCGTCAGCCTCCGCATTTGGAAAGGCGAGATGGTCTCGATCATCGGGCAGTCCGGCTCCGGCAAAAGCACGCTGCTCGCCATTTTAGGCGCGCTGGACGTGCCAACCGCTGGCAGCTACAAGCTGGATGGGCGCGAAGTGGCAGCCATGAACGACGATCAGCTTGCCGAGATACGCAATCAGCGCATCGGCTTCGTCTTTCAGAAGTTTAACTTGCTGGCGCGTAACACAGCGTTGGCAAATGTGGCACTGCCGCTTGCCTATGGTGGTCTATCGGGCAGGCAGGCAACGCAGCGCGCTGCCGAGATGCTGACGTTGGTTGGGCTTGGAGATCGGCTCGATCATCGCCCGAACCAGCTTAGCGGCGGGCAGCAGCAGCGCGTTGCCATTGCGCGTGCCTTAGTCAATCAGCCGTCTATCATCCTTGCCGATGAGCCAACCGGCAACCTTGACTCTGCCACAGGGAAAGAGATCATGAACCTGTTCCGCACGCTGCACCGCGAACGTGGCATTACCTTGATCATCGTCACCCATGATCCTGCCATTGCCGCGCAGTCAGAGCGCATTGTGCGCCTGAAAGATGGCTTGGTGGAATACGCTGAGGAGGCACAGCCCGCATGAACTTTTTCCGCAATTTCGGCATCGCTTTAGATGCGCTGCTGGCGAACAAGCTGCGCTCCGGGCTGACGATGCTCGGTATCATCATCGGCGTAGGGTCGGTGGTGGCGTTGCTCTCCATCGGCAACGGCGTACAAGAGAGCATCAATGGGCAGATCACAAGCATCGGCACAAACTTGGTAACTGTGCTGCAAGGGCAGGTGCGCCTGACGGCAGGTCCGCCAAATAATCAGGGCATTCGCACGCCAACCCAGACCAAGCCGCTGACCGATGCTGACTCCAACGCCATCCGCGACCGTGTGCCAAACCTGCTTGGCGTTGCGCCAGAACTGACTGCCAACGGCACGACGGTTGCCTTTCAGCGCGAGAAAATCCTGATCACGGCACGTGGTGTCACAGTGGACTATGCAGCGGTGCGCAATGTGGAAATTGCACAGGGGCGTTGGTTTGATCCCGCCGATGATGAGCGTGCAGCACGGGTTGCCATTCTCGGTCCTGATGCGGCAGATACGCTCTTTGGCGGCTTGAATCCGATTGGGCAGACCATCCGCATTGGCAGCGCGCCCTTCACTGTGATCGGCGTGACGGTGGGTGTGGGTGCGGGCTTTGCCGGCAATCCTGATACTTCTGTGTTCATTCCGCTGCAAACTGCCTACCGCACGCTCTCCAATGCGCGCACCTCAACCGGTGCGCGGCGCGTCAGCGTCATCTACATTTCGGCGCTCAGCACTGAGGATATTCCGCGTGTGGAGCGCGCTGTGGCGGAGGTCATGCGCCAACAGCACGGCATTCGCGAAGGCACTGAGGACGATTTCACGGTGCTGACGCAACAGCAGTTCCTCAGCATCGCCGGCAGCATCACGGGTATCCTGACGCTCTTTCTGGGCGCGATTGCCGGCATTAGTTTGCTGGTCGGCGGCATCGGCATCATGAACATTATGCTGGTCTCTGTGACTGAGCGCACCAAAGAGATCGGCTTGCGGAAAGCAGTCGGTGCCAAACGGCGAACGATCCTGATGCAGTTCTTGGTCGAGACGGTCACGCTCAGCCTGATTGGCGGCACATTGGGCATTTTGCTAGGTGTCAGCGTGGCGCTGCTGGTCGGTGCGACGGGCATCATCAACACGACAGTTACGCTCGATTCAATTCTGCTGGCTGTCACTTTTTCGCTGGCAGTTGGCTTGTTCTTTGGCATTTATCCCGCTAACCGTGCCGCTGGTTTGCAACCGATTGAGGCAGTTCGCTACGAGTAACCGCACGCCGCACATACGAAGGAGTCTTGAGACGATGAAACAGCTATCTGCCCGACTGATCATGGTCGGGTTAATCCTCACCATGCTGATCGGCGCTATCTTTGCCGCACCTGCACACGCACAAAACCGCGAAACGTTGGTGCTGGCGCTCTTGAGCAGCGCCGCCGAAAGTGATGCAATCAGCAGCCGTCACTTTGTGCAGGGCGCGCAGCTTGCCATCGAGATTGTGAACGGCGGCGGCGGCGTGCGCGGACCTGCCCGCACGGCTGATAACGCCACACCAACGCCCAATGCGCGCCGCACCACAACCTACACCTTCAGCTTGCAGACGCGCAGTGCCGCCACCCAAACCGAAATGCGGACTGCTCTGCAAGCCTCTGTGGAAGCCAAACCCATCGCCCTGATCGGACCGCAAGTGCCGAATTTGCTGGATAACAACCTTGACCTTGCCAACACCAACCGCATCTTGCACCTGATCGGTTTGCCCAGCGATCCTGCCGGCACCAGCAACGCCTACGTGCTGCGAATGCGCTCAACCAGCGAGAACTTGGCGCGTGATCTCGGTCACTACCTGACCACACAGCGTTTTTTCCGCAGCATTGGCACCGCAACCGATAATTCCGCGCGCGGACGCGCCGATCTAGCCGCTTTTGAGCGCGCCGCACGCGGCACAGGCACAACGGTGACCAACGTCCGCCTTGCGCCTGCCGTCACTTACGACCAGAACGCAACTGACCTCAGCACGCAGGCAAAGACGCTCTACGACGAAAATCCGGAGGCAATCGCCATCTTTGGGACGCCGCAGACGGCTGCCGCATTGGTGCGTGAGCTGCGCAATCGTGGCTACACAGGCGCGATCAGCTATGGATCGGCGGAAGGCAACCTAACTGAGTTCACCCTGCGCGGCGGCAGCAGTATTGCGAATGTCATTGTGCCGCTGATTTGGACAGCAGATGCGCAAGATGGCGGCAGCCGACGCTTTGTGGAAGCTTACCGTGCGCGCTTTGGCGAATTGCCAACCGCCGAATCTGTCATCGGCTTTGACAGCGTAGCGGCAGTGGCAGCCGCTGTTGAGATCAGCGGCCCCGGCACCCAGAGCATCCGTGACACACTGGCAAGCAGCGGCGCCATTGGCGGCTTGCAAGGCGTCTATAATCCGTCTTTTTTCAGCGGGGCTGGCACAATCAACCTACGCGCTATGGATGGCGCCATCCTGTTCCGCCTGACCGCTGATGGCAAAAGTATTGAGGAATCGCGCTACAGCGGCGGCTTTTGTGCGCGGCGCTGTGCCGATACGCGCTTTCAGAACCTGACCGCACCCAACGCACCAACCAGCACTGCCACGCGCACCGTGCCGCTTGCCTTCCTTGCGCCGCAAACAGGCTTGGATGGCGAGATCGGGCGGCGTGCGCTGCGCGGCGCACAGCTTGCCGTCAACGAGATCAATTCGCAAGGCGGCATCGCAGCGCCAAACGGCATCCGTGTGACGCTTGATCTGCGCGATTTCAACACCACCACCGCCGAACAGTTCGGCGTGACGGCGCGTAACGTGCTAACGGCTGCGCCGGCAGCCATCCTCGGTCCGACGCTGACCGGTATCGCCCTGCCCAACCTGAACCTTGCGCCCAACGCCCGTGTGCCGCAGTTTGTGACTGGCACCGCCGCCGTGCTGAGCAATAACGATCCATCGCGCTTTGTCTTTCAGCTGCGCCCTGCCGATGCAACTTGGGCGACGGCGCTTGGCAGCTATCTGGTGGATATTCGCGGCTATACGCGCTTTGCCGTCTCATCGGCAACCACTGTTTATGGGCAGGATAGCGTGGCAGCCTTCACCAGCATCGTGACGCGCTTCCGCGACCTGACCGATGCACAAATCGTTGCCAGCACCAGCCATCCCGTCACCGCGACGGACTTCACGGCTGAGGCGCGGGCGCTCATCGCGGCAAGCCCTGAAGTGGTGGCGATCTGGAGCGCGCCAAATGCCGCTGCTGCACTCATCAAAGCGCTGCGCCAAGAGGGTTATACAGGCGCAATTGCCTACGGCGCGTTGGAGAACCCTGACTTTTTGCGCGCTATGGGCGAGGAGTCAGTGGCGGGCTTGCTGGGCGTGACGAGTTGGTTCAGCGGCGCGCAGGATGCCGCCAGTGCTGAATTTTTGCGGAATTACCGCGCCACCTACGGCGACCTGCCGGATAGCCATGCTGTCGCCTACTATGATGCAGTCTACCTGATCGCCAATGCCATCCGCGCTGGTGGACCAACAGCCGTGCAGTCGTTCGTCAACCAGATTCCGCGTTTTGCCGGCGTGCAGGGTGAATATCGTCCTGCCATCTATAACAATGGGCAGCTCAGCGCCACAATCTTTATCGTAAGTGCCGCCGCCGATGGCAGCCTGAGCGAATTGGCGCGCTACGAAGGTGCTATCTGCATCAACGGCTGCAACTAGCTGATCACACACAAAACAGCCCTCAGAGGTTATCGCTGAGGGCTGTTGTTGAAGGCGCACGCGGATACGGGCTACAGATGATCGTCCTTGCCCTGTGCTTTAAGCTGTTTGACCACCTCACGCACATCCTGAGCGCGCTCTTTGTCACAGACTAACAGCACATCGCCCGTATCTACGATCACAAGGTTGCTCACGCCAATGGTCACCACAAGGCGATTACTGACGATAAGCGTGCTGCGCGTGTCAATGCGAATATGCTCACCGCCGCGCACCGCGTTATCATCTTCATCGCGGGATAGCACCTCGAAGAGCGTTGACCACGTGCCAACATCACTCCAACCGATCTGCACCGGGATAACAGCAACGTTCTGCGCGCCTTCCATGATGGCATAATCCAGCGAAATCTTCTGAATGTGTTCCCACACGGCAGGTAGTTCAGCAGGCTGCGCCACAGCGCGTTCAAGCAGCGTGTACATGGCAGGCTGCTGGCGCGCAAACTCTTGCTTGGCACGCGCTGCAGTCATGATGAACATGCCAGCATTCCAGCTATAGGTGCCTTTGCTCAGGAAAACGCCGGCGGTTGCTTCATCGGGCTTTTCGGCAAAGCGCACGCTGCGATAGATGGTGAAGCCATGCACTGTGCCAAGCTGTTCGCCGCGCTCAATGTAGCCAAAGCCAGTAGCGGGATAGCTTGGCTGGATGCCTAAGGTCACAATGTAGCCTTGTGCGGCATATTCAGCCGCGGCGCGCAGTGCCTGCACAAACGCCTCCTCGTTGGCGATGTGATGATCAGCGGAGAGGATGGCGATCACGGCGTTTGGATCGCGCTGGGCGATGTGAAAGACGCCTAAGCCGGCCGCGGGACCGCTATCCCGCCCAAATGGTTCGATGATAAAGTTCTCAAATGGCACATTGGGCGTGCTTTCGTGCAGGGCGGCTGCCATTTCTTCGCCTGTTACCACGAAAATCCGCTGTGGTGGGATCAGATCGTGCAGGCGCTCTACCGTCACTTGAAACATGGTGCGTTCTTCAGTCAGCGGCAGCATTTGTTTAGGGCGATCTTGGCGGCTGAGGGGCCACAAGCGCGTGCCGCCACCGCCTGCCATGATCAAAACATAAAAATTATCCGACATACACTACTCCAGTTTTAGCTGCTTGCCAGCGCAAGGCTGTAACACTGCACGCCTGTCTGGCAGACGATTCCTTTAACTTCTAACACAGTCAGCACTGCGCCAACATGGCTGGCAGCCAAGCCGCTGTGCCGCACGATTTCATCAATATGCAGTGCCTGCCCAATACCCAAGCAGCGCAGCACGGCTGCCTCTTGTGCGTCCGCAGGCGTATATGGCATGTGCATTGGGCGCGCTGCCGCAGTTGCGGTTGGCAACGGCGCGGAGAGTGCCACGTGCTGCGCCAGCGCATCTAAAATATCGCTGGCGCTGGTGGTGAGCGTTGCGCCGCTGCGGATCAGGGCGTTGGTGCCGTTGCTAGCAGGCGAGAGTGCATTGCCGGGCACCGCGAACACCTCACGTCCTTGCTCCAGGGCGCAATCCACCGTGATTAGCGCACCGCTTTTCTCGCCCGCCTCCACGATCAACACACCGTGCGCCATGCCACTAATGATGCGGTTACGCTGCGGAAAGTTATGCCGATCTGCCTTTGTGCCGAGCGGAAATTCACTGATGAGGCAGCCGTGCGCCACAATTTGCGCCGCAAGGGCGCCGTTATCAGAAGGGTAGAGGCGATCAATGCTGCACGGCAAAATGGCTATTGTGCGCCCACCAGCGCGCAAGGCTGCCTGATGCGCCAGCGTATCTATGCCGTGCGCCAAGCCGCTGATGATTGTAACACCACGCGCCGCTAACGGCTCCACAATATGAGCCGTCATGCGTTTGCCATACTCGGTGGCGCTGCGCGTGCCAACTACGCCTAGGGCATTCTGATCGGCTGCCTGCAAGCTGCCGCGCACGTAGAGCAGCAGCGGCGGATCGGCAATTTGGCGCAGCAGCGGCGGATAGTCAGGCGCGGTGATTGGCAGCAGTTGCACGCTCAGGGCGTTGAGCGCACGCAGATCAGCCTCAGCATCATAGCGCTGGCGAATGTGCAGCAGTGCCTCTACGCTTTGGCTTGGAACGCCTGCCTTGCGAAATGCCTCACGCGGCGCACGCCAAGCTGCCTCAATCGCGCCGAAGTGCTCTAGCAATGCGCTGATGTGCAGCCAACGAATGCCGCGCACCTGATTAAAACCGAGCCAACTGTGCAGCGTTTCCGCAGGCAAATTCACCGCCTTTATTCTGGCATAGCTTGGACATTCAGCATAGCAAAGAGGGCATGGCACGTCAAGCGTTGAGTGAAAAGCGTAGGGTAAACAACCAAAAGGTGCTTGCCCAAGCCAACGATTGACAAGGGCAGAAGCTTGGCTTAAAGTTGCAAGTGCAAAATAATGATCAGCCGCTTTCAGGGTGGAAAACTGCCATGACCGATCAACGTTGGGATCACCTTTGCCTTCAGCAAACCGATGCACAATCCGTCGGTGAGGCGTTGCGCGCTGTTTTGATGCAGCACGGCTACACCACCTATGATCCGTTTCCGGGCGGCAGCGGCACGCCGCCACGCTACAAGCACTTTGTGCGGCTGCTCATCCTGCCCGCTGAAGACGGTTGGGTGCGCGTTTTTGGCGGGCAAGATGCCACCACCTTGCCTGCTTTATTGCCCGCTCTCAGCGCTGATCGGCTGCTCATTCACGCGTGGTTCACGGAAACCACCTGTGGCTTGGATGCCTATCAGGGCGGCAGCGCCAACCCCGAACACCTGGCGCCTTATTTAACCACAGGTTCAGCCGCGCACAGCGCCACGCACACCGACTCGACCCTGCCGCCCGATCTGGCAGGCTTTGCCCAGTCACGCGGCGTTAACCCAAAGCAGGCAGAGAAAATGGTCGGGCGGCTGGCGCGTGGCATCTTTGGCAAACAGACGGCAAGCGTTCAGCAAGAGGCGGGCACCCTCTTCAAATCAGCCTGGGAGAGTAGCGGCGGGCAGCAGCTTAGCGCATTGTTGGCGCGCCTTGCGCTGCCCTTTGCCCTGCGCGACCCTGATTTTGAGACGCTGCGTGAGGCTTATCAGGCAGCGCGGATGTTGGCACGCCGCCCAACCGCTACCTTGCTAGACTCAGAACGTTCGGCATTGCGCGCTTTGCCAAACGCGCGCAATATCTTGCCTGTTTATGTTGGCAAGTGAAAGGAACACGATGCAGAAATTGCTTTTGGCGTTTGCCATGCTTTGCCTGTTGGCAGCCTGTGGCAGCGCGGATGACACCCCTTCCGCCGCCGTTGAAACCTACCTGCGGACGCGCATCAATGGCGATGAAACGCAGTTGGTTGGGCTGACGTGCCGTGCGCGTGAAGCAGAAGCACGCACTGAGGCTGCCTCTTTTGCGCCAATGAAGGCTGAGATCAGCACTTTGAGCTGCCAAACCGACGGCAGCGACGGTCAATTTACAGTGGTTGCCTGCCAGGGTGCGATGGTGACGACCTATGCTGGCGAAACGCGAAATTGGGATTTAGGCGCACGCAAATTCCGCACCCTGCAAGAAGATGGGCGTTGGAAGGTCTGCGGGTTCGCCCGTTAGGCATCCTGACGTTTGACGTGATTCACGCTATACTTATTGAGGAACGCTAACATAGCGCCTGTGTTATCGGCTATGCCGAACCTGATCTTTTCGCGGCGGGAATACTATGAGCTACCAACCTGAGGGAATTGCCAAAATTACGTGGAACGATCCAGCCACTGGCGAGAGCCACGAATTTGTGCTGCTGGAAGGCGCGAGTGCCAGCATCGGGCGCTCGCCCGATAACAATATTTGCATCCCAGAGCGTCACGTTAGCCGCGGACACGCCGTTGTCAACTTCCGTGATGGTGTCTTTACCATCACAGATTTAGGCAGCGCCAATGGCACCTTTGTGAACGACCGCAAGATCAATGGCGCCTACGTGCTGACGCATGGTGACGTAATCCGCCTCTATGTGCCGATTCTGCACTTTTCCGCCATCGTCAGTGAAGAAGAAGTAGACCGTGCCTTTAAGACCAACACTGCCATTTTTCCCGCAAAAGGGCTAGGGCGTCCGCGCCTGATGGTGACGCATGGTCCGCAGGAAGGTTCAGAGTTCATCCTTGCCGAAGATACGGTAACCATTGGGCGTGTGACGCCTGATGCCACCTGGGAAATCACCTTGAATGATCGGGCTGTTTCGCGCCCACACTGCCGCCTTCGGCTGCAAAACAACCTCTGGACGTTGCTTGACCTTGCCAGCGCGAACGGCACGCTTTTGAATGGGCAGCCCGTCGGCGCGACTCCGCTGCCCTTGAAAGATGGCGACGTGATCGCTGCGGGTGAGACGACGCTGCTCTTTCGCCTAGCGGCTGTTTAGCCCTGCTGGGGCGCGTAGTGTGCGCGCAGCTCGCGTTTTAGTACCTTGCCAGCGGCATTGCGCGGCAAACTTTCGGCAAAGACAACCTGCTTCGGCACTTTGAACTTGGCAAGCCGTTCGGCGCAGTGCGCGATGATCTGCTCGGCGCTGAGCGCTTGCCCTTGCCGAAGCACCACAACCGCCATGCCCGATTCACCCCAGCGGGCATCCGCCACACCGATCACGCCAACCTCTGCCACTTGCGGCAGTTGGTAGATCACTTGCTCCACCTCTGCCGGATAGACATTCTCGCCGCCACTAATGTACATATCCTTGTAGCGGTCCACAATGTAGATGCAGCCTTCAGCATCGACTGTGCCAGCGTCGCCGCTGTGTAGCCAGCGGTTGCCGTGTTCGTCTAGGCTGAAACTTTCGGCGTTGGCATCGGGGCGATTCCAATAGCCGGGCGTGATGTTCGGTCCGCTGATGATCACCTCACCCACAGCACCAACAGGCACATCCTGCAACGTATCGTCCACCACACGCACGCGGGTATGCAGCAGCGGCTTGCCAACGCTGGTTGGCTTGCTCAGGGCGCGGCGTTTATCAATCAGAAAGACGGTTGGGCTGGTCTCGGTCATGCCGAAGCCGAGCTGCACCACAATGCCGCGCCTGGCGTAAGTCTCCAGCACAGCAACAGGCATCGGCGCGCCGCCGCAGCCCCAAGATTTAATGCGGCTGAGATCAGCGCTCTCAAAGTCGGCGTGCTGGCTCATAAACTGGTAAATAGACGGCACACCAAAGAAATGCGTGACGCCCAGTTTCGGATCGCTGAGCGTTTGCAGGGCAAGCGCGGGATCAAATTGGCGAGCGATCAGGTTACAGCCGCCTAAATGCAGCAGCGGATTAGCGTACAGGTTCAAGCCGCCGATGTGGAAGGTTGGCAGCACACAGTAGAACAAACTCTCATAGCTGAGTGCGGTTGGTGTGGTGATGTTGATCGCGTTCCAGAGCATCATGCCGTGTGTGATCAGCACACCTTTGGGATGCCCTGTGGTGCCGGCAGTATACATGATGATGATAGGAGTCTCGTGCGTTGTCTGCGGCGGCATGTAGGCGTGCCGCGCCGTGCTGCGGATGGCATCTTCATAGGCAAGCTGATCATCGGTGGGTGCGCCCTCAAAATCCAGCCGCAGGAAGTAGCGCGGCGGCGCTTCGGCAAGGGCGGGCAGGCGCGCCGCAAACTCTGCATCATACAGCAAGCCGACAGGCGCGGCGTCCTTCAGGATGAACAGCAGTTCAGGGTCGGCAAGCCGCCAATTGAGCGGTAGCAGCATCGCGCCAAGTTTCCAGCACGCCCACAGCACCTCAAAATAATCGGTAGAGTTCTTGGCGAGCAGCGCGATCCGATCGGAGGGCTGCACATGCCACTCATCACGGAAGAAGGCGGCTAAACGTCCTGCGCGGTCATTAAATTCGGCGTAGGTGAAGGCACGTCCCGTCGCTTGATCAAGCATGGCGGCTTTTTCAGGCGTGCGATCAGCATGAAAAGCGATCCAATCGCTGGCAAGAATCATGATGAAATCCTTTTCGTAGCAAGTCTATTTTATGCCCAAAGTATAGCCGATCTGTACCTAATCAGGGCGTCTGCGTGACGCCCTTTTCGCACAATTCCGTTACAGCATAGCCGCTGCCTTTATGTTATGATTATCTCGGATTCCGGTTTGAACCCATAGCAATACAAGGAGCGCGCTGTTTGACTAGCTCAACTGCCTCTAGCGCCACCACCGAGAGCGCTGTGACTCGTCAGGTCACGGTGCGCCTTGATGACCGTGTGCGGCTGCTCTCGGCAATTTTAGCAGCCACCAACTATCCCGATAAATCTCAGGAACGGCGCAAGCATGGCACGCACGCGCACGCACGCGCCACGCGCAAATGGCTTGCCGAATTCACCAGCCACCCTGCCGTACACGCCGCGCAAGTCTTGCTTGATCAGGGAATGCCGCTTAACGCGATTTTCAACTACGCCTTGCGGCTAAGTTTTCCCGCACTCAGTGCAGATATGCCACAGCCGCGTTGGATTCCGCCGCGCTGGCACGAACATTTGCTGCACTTCTACGAACAGACGCGCCTTGCCGAATGGTGGGAGACAGAGTCCGCGCAATGGCAGGCAACCGTCCGCCATCTGCGCGAGGCATTTGCCAGTGTAGACCTCCACACCTTTCTGGAGCCGTTTGTTGGGCAAGTTGTTGAATCACTCACCTTCATGCCGAACATTTGCTACCCGAGCGATCAAACGCTTGGCTTGCATGTGGGCGGTGAATTAGTTGTGATCATGCCGCCACCGATTGCCTGGGGCGATAGCCCGCCGTGGCCTTACAAAGATGATCCCGCCCTTGCTTACCGCAGCGCTTTAGCAGAATATGGCGCACTGTTGATGGGCGCCTATTTGCAACAACACGCTGAAACCGTCGCAGCCATCAGCGACCGCCCGCTGCCCATTGTAGACGAAAAATACGCCGCGCTGCATCCGACGTGGCACGGGCAGTTCATCGGCATTTTCATCGCCAGCATCACCGCCCTTTTCCTTGAGGATTCAGTCAGCGCGCTGGAGGCAAAAAGTTTCACCCAATACATGCAGAAAGTGGAACACCTTACGGCACTGCCAACGGCAGTAGGTGTTATGCGCCGCTACCTTGAAGATTATCGGAGTGGGCGCTACGTTAACTTTGCCGATTTTCTGCCCAAGCTGCCCAGTCTGCTAAAAGTGGGCAAAACTATCTCGGCGCTATGAGTGACGCTGAATTGACGGCGGCGCACTTTCAAAGCGGCGCACAAGTGCATATCGTCGGCATTGGCGGTGCTGGCATGAGTGCCATTGCGCGGGTGCTGATCGGGCGTGGCGTGCGCGTTAGCGGCTCTGACCGCGCCCTCAATGCTCAGACCGATGCGTTAGCAGCGCTCGGTGCGCGAGTTTATGAAGGTCACGCGGCAGCCAACCTGAATGCACCCGATGCCGTGCTGATTTCTTCCGCCGTCTCGCCTGAAAATCCAGAGGTGGAAGCGGCAGCCACAAGGGGTATTCCTGTCCTGCGGCGGCGGGAGGCACTGCCGCTGCTCTTGGGCAATGCGCTTCAAATCGCGGTGGCTGGCACACACGGCAAAACGACTACCACTGCTTTGATCGCACACGTGCTGCGCGAAACAGGGCGCGATCCGTCTTACATTGTGGGCAGCACGCTGCTCAACAGCGGCGACAACGCACGGCACGGCACTGGTGATGCTTTCGTAATCGAGGCGGATGAGTACGATTACATGTTCTTGGGCTTAACGCCGACCATTGCTGTGCTAACCAACCTTGAACATGATCACCCTGATATGTTCCCAACTTTTGCGGCAATGCAGGCTGCCTTTCAGCAGTTTATTCAGCGCATTCCCGAATATGACGGCGTGCTGATCGCTTGTGCGGATGATCCGCAAGCGCTGCGCCTTGCCAAAGCGCGCCGCAGCGAGGGTCAGCCAGCGCTCACCTATGGTATTCATAACGCTGAGGCTGATTGGCGCGCCACACTGCAAGGTGCGGATCGCCTTTTGATTGAAGGCTTGCAGGATGGGCAGCCTGTCCGCGCTGAGGCAAAACTACCGATCTACGGTGATCACAACGCCCAAAACAGCCTTGCAGCCTTAGCAGCAACCTGTATCTATGGCGTGCCGTTGGCAGAGGCAGCCGCTGCACTTGGCAGCTTTCGCGGCACGGCACGCCGCTTTGAGGTGATGGGCACGGCACGCGGCATCACGGTCATCAACGATTACGCGCATCATCCAACTGCCATTCGTGCCACTTTGCAGGCAGTGCGTGTCCGCTATCCACAGGCGGCTGTTTGGGCAGTTTGGCAGCCGCACACTTACAGCCGCACGCGCTTGCTGTTGGCAGCCTTCATAACTGCCTTTGGCGGGGCGGATCATGTGCTAATCACGGATATTTACGGCGCACGCGAACAGCCGCAAGCAGGCGATCCGACAGCGGCAGATTTGGCTGCCATGCTGCGCGAACAAGCAGGCTGTGCAGCCCAGCACAGCGGCGATCTGCTGCACACTGCCGATTTTCTGGCGGAAAATGTGCGCCCTGGCAGCGTCGTAATCTTGTTCAGTGCTGGCAGCGCGCCGCAAATCGGCGAGCGGTTGTTAGCAGCCCTTACCTAAATAGCTGCTCAATAGCGGTGAGCGGCAGCAACCCAACCGCTGTGTTAAACTGCTCAGAGACACTGTGTGGCTTGACCAGATAGGAAAGTGAAAATGCAATACGTGAATTTTGGACGCAGCGGCTTGAAAGTCTCGCGGCTGTGCTTGGGCATGATGACCTACGGCACTTCTCAGTGGCGTCCGTGGGTGCTGGATGAGGCGGAATCGCGCCCATTCATTGAGCGCGCCTTAGCGCTTGGCATCAATTTCTTTGATACCGCCGATATGTATTCAGTGGGCGTTAGCGAGGAAGTGACTGGGCGTGCCTTGCGCGATTTTGCCCGCCGCGATGAAGTCGTCATCGCCACGAAGGTCTATAACGCCATGAGCAGCGATGTGAATGATCGCGGTCTGTCGCGCAAGCACATCATGCAGAGCATTGATCATTCACTGCGACGTCTCGGCACAGATTATGTAGACCTCTACCAGATTCACCGTTGGGATTACCAGACGCCGATTGAGGAAACGCTTGAAGCGTTGAACGATGTGGTGCGTGCTGGCAAAGCGCTTTACATTGGCGCTTCTAGCATGTTTGCGTGGCAGTTTGCTAAGGCACTCTACACATCTGATCGGCACGGGTGGGCGCGCTTTGTGAGTATGCAAGGGCATTATAATCTGGTTTATCGGGAAGAAGAACGTGAGATGATCCCGCTGTGTATTGATCAAGGCGTGGCGCTCATCCCGTGGAGTCCGTTAGCGCGTGGCTTTTTGGCGGGCAACCGCACACCCTCTAAAGAGGATGCGTCGCAAACCTTACGCGCACGCACAGACGCCTACGCGCACAACCTCTACTACCAGCCGAGCGATTTTACTATCGTGGAGCGCGTGACGGAAGTGGCGGCGCAGCACGGCGTGAAACCTGCTCAGGTTGCGTTGGCATGGATGCTGAATAAGCCCCATATCACCGCGCCCATCATTGGCGCCAGCAAGATGTATCAGCTTGAGGATGCCGTTGCCGCGCTAGAGATCACGCTCAGCCCTGATGAGATTGCGCTCTTGGAAGCGCCCTACATCCCGCATACCATCCTAGGGCATGAATAGCTGCCAAACACGCCGACAGCCCTTACCCTACTTCTGATTCCCTTTCCCCGCAAGCAGGGAAAGGGCTAGGGGATGCCCAGTTTGCTTGAAGGCTATTTGCCGACCGTCGCATATTCGGGCATGTTCGCTTGGATAAATTCCCAGAAAGCGCGTTGTGAATGGGTCATAGGCGTGCGTCGATTCCGCACGAAATAGAGTGAATGGCGCAGATCAAAGCCTTCAATCGCCACTTCCACAGCACGCCCGAGCGCTACGCTGCGTGCTGCCGCCAATTTGGAGACAAAGCCAATGCCAATGCCTTCCTCCACCGCCAGCGCCACAGCCTCTGCGTTGCCAAGCGTCATGGCGACGCGAAGCATCTCCGGCGCGATGTCGTGTGCGCGAAGTGCCTCATAGAGCGCCGTATAAGTGCCAGAGCCTTCTTCACGCAGAATGAGCGCCTCGTCCAACAAATCATCGGGATAAATGCGCTTGCTGTGCGCCCAAAGATGGTCGGCAGGCACAATTAGCGTCGCCTCGTCGGTATAAAACGGCACAAACTCTAGATCGCGGTGATCAAGTTGGCGGCTGCTCACCACAAAATCAACATCTTCTTCAAGCAACTGCTGGACGACCACATCACGGCTGCACACCTGCACATCCACGCGCACCGCAGGGTATTGGGCGCGGAATTGGGCAAGCGTAGCAGGCAGCAGATATTTTCCGGATGCCGTTGAGCAGGCGAGATGAATATGCCCAGCCACCATGCCGTTGAGCGTGTTCATCGTCTCCTCAACGCGGCGCGCGGCGGCGAGCAACTCACGCGCTAAGGGCAGCAGTGCTTTGCCACCATCCGAAAGGCGGGCGGTGCGCCCTTGCCGTGAGAACAGCTCAATATTGAAGCGGCGCTCAAGGCTGTGAATGCTCTGGCTGATAGCGGGCTGCGAAAGGTGCAAAAAACGCGCTGCCTCGCTAAAGCTGCCGTGTTCCGCCGCTGCGACAAAGATTTCGAGTTCATTTAGATGTAGCATGAGCTGTCCTCATCTCCTTCTGCCACTGTTTGCTAGAGTGCGGCTGGGTGTGGCGATAAGCAAATTGAATATGCTTTTACATCAAGTATTACTCCCTACTATAGAGCGTTTGACGGACTAGGGGATGTGAGAGAAGTCACAAAAGGATGTTACAGATTTCCCGATTTTCTGGTGAAGTTGCGGCGTCGTGTGGCATGGCTGTGCGGCTTTTAGTGGAGGGCATACATAAATCACCTGCACCGTCACAAAGGCGGTGCAGGTGAAAAAGTAGTGTGTTTATGGCGACTGAGTCGGTGGGAAGATCGAGATAGGCGCCGTTGGCGTTGGCTGGGCGTCAGGTGTGAAGCCGGGCGGCAAATTATCAATCGTCTGCGGCGTCTCCGTCGGCGGGAACAGGAACGGTGGTGTAGGCGTCGGGAAGAAGAAGTCCGGCGTCGCCGTTGGGAAGAAGAAGCTAGGCGTCTCGGTCACAAAGAACGGCGGCTGCGTGCCAAAGAACGGCGGCGTTGGCTGGATTGAGGCGTTCTGGACGAAGATCGGTACGCTTGACTCTAGGCGGCGTCCCTGTGTATCAAAGACAACCAAGCGCAATGTATAGGCGCCATCGGGACGGCTGCGTGAGTCCCAGCCACCAATGATTGCGTTGGGCGGCGGCACTTGGTTGTACGGACCATCCACACGGGTGAAACCTTGCGGCGTATGCCCAACGCCAATCTCGATTTCGTAGCGTGAGAAGTTCGGCATACTGATGGTGCCTGCAATCTGCACAATGCCGCTGACGGGCTGCTGCGGCAGCGGGCTAACAAGGTTGACGTTCGGGCGTTCCATGCCGGGACGGCAGGCTTCCGTTGGCGGCGGCGCCACAGGCAATTGCAAACCGCGCTGACGCGCCCAAGATTGTCCTGTGGGCGTATTGTTCATCCAGGCAAAGGCGCTTGGGTCGTCAATTGCCAAGAATGCCTTGTCTTCGACATATTCAGGGCAGAATTCGTTGGCAAGCAGGTTCGAGAAGCTATCCACACGCGCTATGCGGAAGATCGAGTCGCCGGGCGGCGGCGGATTTGGCGCAAAGACAAGTTCGGCGCGGCGCGTTACGCAGCCCTCAAAGTCTTGCGTGCCGAAATCGGCGCAGATTGTGGTCTGCCCAACGTTGGGCGGCTGCGGGAATGCCATCGGCTGCACGCCGGCAAGCGCGGCAGTCATCACCTCATTCCAGATCGGCGCAGCGCCGACGATGCCGCTGGTGCCAACCATCGGCTCGCCGCGTGTATTGCCAACCCACACACCGACCACAAATTGCGGCGTGTAGCCAACTGTCCAGTTATCTTTGTTATTATCGGTCGTGCCAGTCTTAACAGCAGCGGTATGCCCATTCCGCAATTGCAGCGGGCTATTGGCGCCAAAGGCAGGCGTGCGCGCCGCATTGTCCGCCAGCATGTGTGTGATTAGGTATGCCAAGCCCGGCTCCACAACCTGTGTGGGTGTTGTCGGTTGGTACTGATAAACAACTTCTTCCACGCCGCCGCGTTTGCGCGTGATGCGGTTGATGGCGTGCATCGGCACGGCGTTACCGCCATTGGCAAGCACACTATAGCCGCGCACCAAGTCCATCATGGTCACTTCTGCGCCACCGAGCGCTGTTGTCAAGCCTGCTTGCTCCGGCTGCGTGAGTGGGAAGGTGATGCCAACCCGTGTTGCCAATGCCTTAAAGCGCTCAATGCCCGTGTAGGCAAGCGCTTTCACAGCCGGCACATTGTACGAATTTGCCAGCGACGAGCGCATAGATTGCGGTCCGTGGAAGGTGTTATCGTAGTTGCGTGGGCAGTAGGGCTGCGCTTGTGAGCCGAAGCAGGTCTGTAAGTCCCAGATCACTGTAGCAGGCGTCCAGTAGCGGTTTTGGGCGTCGCGCTCCAGTGCCGTTAGGTAGACGAACGGCTTCAGGGCAGAGCCGGGCTGGCGCGGTGCAGTGGTCACGTTCACTTGCCCGTCAATTTGGGCGTTGTAGAAATCGACACTACCCACCATTCCTAAAATGGCGCCATCGCTTGGGCGGATGACCAGCACCGCACCGTTACGGACGTTTTGGGCGGCAAGCCCGGCGATCTGGCGCTTGACGGCGGCATCGGCGGCGTCCTGAATGCGTGGATCAATAGTAGTGTAGACGCTGAAGCCTGAGGTGTAGAGCGAATCTTGTCCGAACTGTGCTTCCAAGAGTTGGCGGACATAGACCACAAAGTGCGGATAGGTCATATCGCCAAAGGTGGGACGGAAGGCGAACATATTGGCGATGACCAAAGCGGTTTGCCGCACATTGCCCGAAATAGAAAGCGCAATTGTGTTTTGGTCAGTCGGCGTCTGAGTGATGCAGAGCGGCGCGCCATTGTAAGGCGGATGCTCCATTTGAATGCAGCCGGCTTCCACCATCAGGCGCTGCACCTCACGCATACGGAGCAGCCAGGCGGGGTCTTGCCCTTGCGGCGGCTTGATAGAAGGATCATAGGTGGCAGGCGCTTGCACCAAACCCGCTAGGAAGGATGACTCGGCAAGGTCAAGGTCTTTGGCGGACTTTTTGAAGTAGGTTTGCGCGGCAGCCTCAACGCCATAGGCAAGGTTGCCGTAGTAAACGGTGTTCAGGTAGAACTCCAAGATGTCGCTCTTGCTGTAGCGGCGGTAAATCTCAGAGGCAACGATCACCTCGTCAATCTTGCGCCCAACCGAGCGATCTAGCGCTGCGCCGGCGTCCAGCACTTTGGCACGTGCTAACTGCTGTGTGATTGAACTAGCACCGCTGATCGTCTCGCCGCTGGAGAAGTTCTGCAAAATGGCGCGGAACATGGCGATCAGATCGAAGCCTGGATTTTCGTAGAAGCGCTTGTCCTCAGTCGAAATCGTCGCATGAATCATGTAGGGCGAAACTTCGCTGAGCGGCACTTGTAAGCGTGCGCCAAGGTTTGGATCATTCATTTGGTGGATCAAGCGCCCGGATGCATCAAAAATTTGCACCGATTGCGACTCGGCATCAATCACCTGTCCGAGCGCGGCAATACGTGCCTCATAGCGTCCGATAATGTTCATATAGAACAAAATGGTGCCGATAATCACCAGCAGAATGCCGCCTAGCGAGGCAAAAAGCGCCACCAGCGCAATGCGGATGATCAGACCGCCCACCCGCTCAGGGCTGTCTTGCAGCTTAGGTTCAATGCCATAATCAGGCTGAATGCTGCCACTGGGCGAAGGAGAGGGAATGCCCACTGCGCCTGCCTCAGCCATGCGCCGCTGAAGGGCAGCAGGCATGGTTTGCCCAGAAAGGGCAGGGTTGGGGATGGTTGCGCCACTATCGACGCGGGCATTAGGCTGCGTCACGTCCAGCAGGCGGTTTGGCACCGTCGGTCCTGAGCCGCTGCCTTCAAAGGCAAGCCGCGATGCCCATTTGCCAACCACCGTTCCCTGATCATCTACTAAGGGTGCCTGCTTGGGCAGTGGGGAGTCATCATAGCGTTGGCTGAGGTCGGCGGCAGGTGTGGCAGCGGGTCTGGCAGCGACCGCCTTTTGCTCGCTGGTGGCAACTTTGGGTGCGCGCAGTTCGGAAGGCGCCTGGGGCAGCGCGCTATCGCTGCTGGTGCGCGGCGGCAAGCCGGGCGGCGTGGCTACCACCCAATTAGCGCCGTCATACTTATACCAAAGATCAGTATCAAAGCCGATCATCCACCACACATTATCTGAATCGGTGATCATGAGGCGGCGGAGTTCCTGCTTTGCCTCCTCTTTGCTGATCTGGTTGTTCTTGTACTTGCGGCGCAGGATGCCAACCTGCCGCTCGACATTGTGGAAGCGCTGCACAAGGTCAAGCGGTTCGGAGGTCTCTACCGCCACGGGTGCGCTGTGCGTTGCCTGTGGTGCTTCCGCAGCGGTATCGAGAGCGTGTGCCTCAGCCTGGCTGATTGGTTCGAGGGTTGGCATCTCTAAATCGGAAGTGCCGAGCGGTGCCGCTTGAGTGGCAGGCTCAGGATCGTTATCGTTGGCAGCAGCCATAGCGCTCAGGCTGTCGGACGATCCCTCATCAGGGGGTGGTTCTTCAGCGCGTGCCGCGGGCGAGACAAACCCAACGCCCGGCACATAGTTTGAATAATCTGCTTCGCTGGCAAGCGCTGCATTGGGCGGCAGATCAAGGCGCTCTAGGGAGGCTTCCTCACCGTTGGTCTGCGCGGCTTGGGCAGCCTGTTCGGCGTGGAGCAGCAGCGCCGAAACACGCTCTAGTGCCTCACGCGGCACATACCAGCCACCGGGACGTTCTGGTTCGGCGTCGGTCGGCAGCGGCACATTCGGCTGCGCTGCACTTTCAGCACGCAGACGGGCTGCCTCGCCGACGGCTAAATCATCAGGCGCAGACCAACCAGCACTGCGCCACTGTTCGGGCGGACTCTCCATCGGGTTAGACATAGCAACACCTCAAACTGCCGCACATAGGGCAAACTTTTACGGGTAGCACAGTTAGACCGCGCATACCTATGTTATACCGTAAGTGTAAACCGCGTGTGGCGGCGGGGCAAGTTTCCCCTCATAAACTGACCTATCGCCCCTTCCTGAACGCGCTATAATTCTCCTTTGCGAACACACCTTAATCTTCTACACACGGAGTTTTCCCAATGCAGACCGATCTACGCGGACGTGATATGATCACCGAGCAAGAATGGACAATGGACGAGCTAGAGACCGTCTTTGATGTGGCGTGGGATTTGAAGCGCCGCCGCGCCCTTGGCGATCCGCACCCGCTGCTGCGCGATAAAGTGCTGGCGATGCTCTTTTTCTTCACCAGCACGCGCACGCGCACTAGCTTTGAAGCAGGCATGGCGCAGCTCGGCGGACATGCCATGTTCATTGATAGCGAGACGACCCAAATCTCGCATGGCGATACCGCCAAAGAGATCGGTGAGATCGTCGGGCGCTATTCAGATGGCATTGCCATTCGCCAGTGCGACTGGGACTTTGGCAGCAAGTACATCCGCGAAGTGGCAAAACATAGCCGCGTACCTGTGCTGAACATGCAGTGTGATGTCTATCATCCCTTCCAAATCCTTGCGGATGCCATGACGCTGATGGAGCAGTTCGGGCGCAACCTGAAAGGGCGCAAAATCGCGGTGAGTTGGGCATATGCCGCCAGCTACCAGAAGCCGATCAGTGTGCCGCAAAGCCTGATCCTGCTCATGACGCGCCTCGGCATGAATGTAGCGTTAGCACATCCGCCCGAATACAAGCTGATGCCTGATATTGTGCAGCAGGCGCAGGATAACGCTCGCAAAAGCGGCGGCAGTCTTGAGATTACGCACGATATGGACGAGGCGTTTAAGGATGCGGATGCCGTCTATCCGAAGTCGTGGGGCGCGCTGCTGACCACCACCGATAATGCCGAGTCAGCGCGCATTGGCGCGCAGTACACCAGTTGGATTTGCGATTCGCGGCGGATGGCACTTGCCAAAGAACACGCTGTGTACATGCACTGTCTGCCCGCAGATCGCGGCTTGGAGGTGACCGACGAAGTGATTGACGGTCCGCAGAGCGTTGTCTACGATGAGGCGGAAAATCGCCTGCATGTGCAAAAAGCAGTTATGGCGCTCACCATGCGCGGCTAACAGGCAGCGCAGCACGCCTACAGATACATTGCCTCTGTAGGCGTGTACTTTGGTCAGCGCCAACAGCCGCACTCGTTCGGAGACTTCCTATGCTGATTCTTGAAAAGATTGCCGACCTGCGCCGCGAACGGACGCAGCGCGAAGGCACTTATGGCTTTGTGCCAACCATGGGCTATTTGCATGACGGGCATTTGGCATTGGTGCGCCGCGCTGATGCTGAAAATGATCATGTGGTTGTCTCGATTTTCGTCAACCCGACGCAGTTTGGGCAGAACGAAGACTTTGGCGGCTACCCACGTGATTTGAAGCGCGATTTAGAGATGCTGCGTGCCGTCCCAAACCTCATCGTCTTTACGCCGACCGTCGCGGAAATGTATCCGCACGGCTTCCAAAGCTACGTGCAGGTTGAGGAAGTCTCGCAAGGGCTGGAAGGCGAACGCCGCCCCGGACATTTCCGCGGCGTGGCGACGGTCGTTGCCAAACTGTTCAACCTTGTGCAGCCACAACGTGCCTACTTTGGGCAGAAGGATGCACAGCAATTGGCAGTTATCCGCCAAATGGTGCGTGATCTTGCCTTTCCGCTGGAGGTGATCGGCGTGCCGACCGTCCGCGCTCAAGATGGACTCGCCCTCAGCTCGCGCAACAGCTACCTGACGCCTACGGAACGCGCTGCCGCGCCCGTCCTTTACCGTGCGCTGTGCGCTGCCCGTGATCGCTATGCTGAGGGTGAACGCAACGCCGAAACGCTGCGTGCCGCCATGCGCGCCGTGCTTGCCGCTGAGCCGTTGGCGGCGGTGGATTACGTCAGTGCCGCCGATGCCGAGACTCTGCGCGAGTGTGAAGGCATAACTAGCGGTGCGCTGCTGCTCTCAATGGCGGTTCGCATTGGGCGCGCCCGCCTGATTGACAACCTGAGTGTTGGTGTGGATTGAGCAGGCTGTGGTGCTGTGGTGAAATTCGGTGGTGCGTGTTAAAACATGCGGCATCGCGCATAGTATGGGAAGGCTAATCATGCAAACACCCTCACTTTTTGGCAAACCTGCCATTGCTACTGATTTTCAGGCAGATGCCTCAATCACGCTGCATGTGGGCGATGCCAATACGTTTGCGGCAAGGCTGCCCGATCAATCGGTTGATTTGATTGTGACTTCACCGCCCTACAATCTCGGCAAAGATTATGAACGCCGCCTGCCCATTGATCAGTATTTGGCAATGCAAACGCCGATCATTGCCGACTTGGTGCGCGTCTTGCGGAATACAGGTAGCCTATGCTGGCAAGTGGGTAATTATGTGGAAGGTGGCGAGATATTTCCGCTAGATGTTTTCTACTACGCGTTATTCAAGCAGCATGGTTTGAAGCTGCGAAACCGTATCATTTGGCATTTTCGGCATGGCTTACACAACACAAAACGCTTCTCCGGGCGCTATGAAACGCTTTTGTGGTTCACCAAAAGCGATCAGTATACTTTTAACCTTGATGCAGTTCGCATTGCCTCCAAATATCCCGGCAAGCGTCACTACAAGGGCAAAAATATAGGCAAGCCATCAGGCAATCCGAAGGGTAAAAATCCCTCTGACGTTTGGGAAATTATGCTTGATGACTGGGAAAGCGCATTTTGGGATATTCCAAACGTAAAATCGAATCATCCTGAGAAAACAATCCATCCCTGCCAGTTCCCTGTGGAACTGGTTGAGCGTTGCGTGTTGGCGCTTACCCAAACCGATCAGGTTGTCTTCGATCCGTATGTTGGGGTTGGCTCATCCCTTTTGGCAGCTATCAAGCATGAACGGCGTGCCATCGGTTGCGAGCAAGACCCAACCTATGCCCAGATTGCGCGGCAACGCATTGCGGCTTACTACAGCGGCAGCCTGCGCTTACGTCCACTTGGCAAACCGATCCATGAACCAAGTGGGCGCGAAAAAGTTGCCCAAACGCCCGCCGAATGGCAAGATGAGCAAGACTCATGAGAGTTGCGGGACGCTTTTCTTTGAAGCACGGCGCGGAAGTGCTTGAAGAACATTTCGGTGAACAACTGCGAGAAGTGCAGGCAATCATCGAGGCTATAGATAGCGCGCAACACCTGACCAAAATCAGCCGTGAAAGGACGATGACAGGCAGACAACTTTACCATCCCCGTTCGTTAAATGCTGCCTTCCGATCACTGTTTGAGGGCTATGGTTGGCAAAAACATAAAGTATTTTGTGAGTATTCTACAGATGAATACGAAGCAGGTTACCAGCCACAAACCGCGTTGCAGGGTGCTTACCGAGAGATGGATTTTGTGAAAGCGCGGGTAGGTGTCGAAGTGCAGTTTGGAAAGTATGCTTTCATGGTCTACAACGTCTGTGCGAAGATGACCATTTTCCACAAACTTGATGTCATCACGGTTGGCATTGAAGTTGTGCCAATGAAAGAATTCGCTGCTAATATGTCCACAGGTGTTTCCTATTTTGAACAGTTTGTTTGGGATTTGAAGCAGCGTGGTGAGGCTGATATTGATATTCCCGTCCTGATCCTAGGTATCACAGCATAATTAAGGAACCTTCACAGCACTATGGAATATATCCTCTTGTTCGCGGCGGCATTCATCGGCGGTGCGCTGAACTCGGTTGCCGGCGGCGGCAGTTTCATTTCGTTCCCGGCATTGGTCAGTGTGGGTGTGCCATCCATCAATGCGAATGCCACTAACACAATGGCGTTGTGGCCCGGCTCGCTTGCCAGCGTGGGCGCCTACCGCGCCGAACTCGCCCGCCAAAACCGCCTGATGGTCATCTTTCTCTCGGTGACTAGCCTAATAGGTGGCTTAGCAGGCGCGGAGATTTTGCTCCGCACGCCGCAAGCCACCTTTGACCGCCTGCTGCCGTGGCTGATGCTCTTTGCCGTTGGCATTTTTGCGGTGGGCGGCAACCTGACCAAAGCCATGCGCGAACGCTTTAGCAAGCAGCTTGCCGCCGGCGGCATTGTGGTGATCCTGATCGTGGCGGTGCTGCAATTCCTGATCGCAGTCTATGGCGGCTTTTTTGGCGGCGGAATCGGTATTCTGATGCTGGCGGCGCTGGCGCTGGCAGGCATGACCAACATCCACACCATGAACGGCTTGAAGGTGCTGCTGGCAACGCTCATCAACGGCGTGGCAGTGGTGCGCTTTGTGATCGCTGGCACGATCTTTTGGCAGTATGCCGCGGTCATGATCATCGGCGCGATTTTAGGCGGCTATGGCGGCGCAGCCTACGCGCAGCGGCTCGATCCGAAAGTGGTGCGCCGCTTTGTGATCGTGGTCGGCGTGGCGATGACAATCTACTTTTTTATCCGCGAATACATCCGCTAGGTTCTAGAATTACGGAGACTCCAAGATGCACTTGATCCTTGCCCGCCATGGGCAATCCTTCGCCAATGTGGACTCGGCGCGTTTCGGACACGGCGACTCGCCGCTGACACCGCTCGGAGAGCAGCAGGCACACAAACTCGGCGTATGGCTGCGCGCCCATCAACCTGATATTGATCTGATCGCAGCCAGCCCGCTAAAGCGCGCTCAACTGACTGCCGAGATCATCAACCAATACCTGCACCTGCCCATGAAAATTTATGAGGGCTTGGCAGAGATGGAGCGCTTTGATCTACCCTACCTTGATCGGCGTGAGCATCCTTTCCAGCGCGAGACTCACTACAGCCTGCCTGATGAAGATGGCTACATGGAAGGCTATAAAGCGCGTGTGATTGAAACGTTGGAAGAACTGACCACCGATCTCATTCGTCCCAAACCACTGCTAGTCGTCTCGCACGGCGGCACCAGCGCGACAATCATACGGCACATCTTGGAACGGCACGATCTGTTCATCCGTACGCACAATACTGCCTTTCACTCATTGAAGTGGGAAGATGGGCGCTGGCATGTGCTAGGCATGAACCTTGCACCGCACCTTCCTTATGAAATGCTGACGTGAGGTAGCGCCCTAAGTTCCACGCCGAACACTTTCCCCACTGCGCTGATAGGTGCTTTATTGCGCTGCACCGCCTATAATCTTTAGTGATGATCAAATACTGATGAGGGCAGTCAGGCGTGACTTTACTTAACTCGCAGCGGCTTCGCATCAAACAGTGGACATTTTGGGAATGCAGCATCCCGCTTTTGCATAAAATGCTGGCGGAACTCGATCAAGAGCTGGGCAAAGTGGTGAAGCAGCTACGCGCTGCCGAGCGCACCTTCAACCAATTGATCGCCGCTGGCGACCCACTCAGCATTGATGAAACACGCAATGAAATTGCAGCGCTCTGGCAGCGACAAGAGCGTATGCTGCGCCGCAAACGCGAAATTGAGGCGATCATCCGCCAAAAAACACTTGATGAGCGCATGATCGCGCTTGGGCAGCGCGTTGGCATCAGCGATCTGACGGCGCTGCTGCGCTACGTGCGTATTATCATCCTGACGGTGAGCGTTGCCGTTACACTCTTGGCGCTCTTTCAGCCAAGCCCACGCGAACGCCAACCGCTCGACCAGATTGATCTGATCTGCTCGCTGCTGCTCTCTAGCGAGTTCGCCTTACGCCTGTTGCTGGTCAGTCGGCGGTTGGCATATTTCCGCAGCCGCGCCTTTGATATCCTCATTTCGCTGCCGTTGGTAGCGCTGCTTTCGCCTTTTGAGGCGCTCAGTTTCACAGCGCGCTTCCTCACGCTGCTGCGGATAGGGCGTTTGATCCGCCTACTGCTTGGCGAACGTAAAGACCGCGCTCAGGGCTTCCGCTTTTTGCGCGCCCCTGAATTTGTGCTGCTCTACCGTGCAGCGCTGACGGCATTTGTGCTGGTGGCGATTGGTTCCGCTGCCCTGATGAGTGCGGAAGGTGTTAGCAATGCACGCTACAACAACTTTGATGAGAACTTTTGGTGGGGCGTCCAGACTGTGCTACTTGGCGAGCTAGACGGTACGCCTGAGAGCCTGCTCGGACGCCTAATCACAATCGGTATCGCGGTGCTGGGCGTCTCGCTGACCTCAATCCTGATCGCTACGATCACCAGTACTTTAGTCAACCTCTCGGCTGAATCGAGCGATCTTGAACGCCAACAAGAGGACATGCTGACCAAACTCAATGAAATGCGCGTCCAGCTTGATCTTTTGACCAATGCGCGGCAGGCAGCCATCCGTGCCGCAGCACGCATCAATTTTGCGCTCAGCAACGGCACAGCGAGCAACGGCACCCTGCTCGACTCAGTGATGCAGACGCTCACCACCGATTTCGGCTGCCAATACGCAGCACTCTATACTTTAGAGGAGTCGAGCCGTGAGGCAGTGCTTTTAGCCTCGCACGGCGCGCCAACATTAGCACAAGAGCCGCGTATCGCCTTTGACTCAGGCATTATCGGGCGCTGTGCAGCGTTAGCGCGGCGCGGCAGCAGCAGTGATCTGCCCGAATATGAAACCGAGCCGCTGCCTTTAGCGGATGGTGCCGCGCTAGGTGTGCCGCTTTATGTTCGGCGCGCTAAGCGTGTGTTGGCAGTTGGCGTGCTGTATACCGTTGTGCCACAAGCCTGGCTGCACGATGACCTAACACGCTTGCTGCTGTTGGATGTGGGCATTGCACTGGCACAATACCTCTACAGCCATGAGACTATTGAACGGCACGAGGCACTGCTTGCCAGCATCTCGGACTTGCAAGCGACGATGGAACAGGTGACTACCACACTGGACTACGAGCAGATGCTCTTTGTGTTGGCGGGTGGCGCCAGTGCGCTGTTAAACGCGGATATGAGCAAGGTTATGCTGCTGGAAAACAACAAAACAACGCTGCGTGGTGTGGCGTGGCATGGCATGGAGGACGAATTAGGGCGGGTGCTCTTTAGCAACGTGGGCGAAGGACTGAGTGGCTTGTGTGCCAAGACGGGCAATGCCGTTAAGAGCAGCAACCTGCTGACCGATCAGCGCGTGAACGAGAACAACAGCCAAGCGCGGCGTAGCGGAATGCGCTCTGAGCTATGCGTGCCAATCCGCGTGCGCGGCGAGATTTTGGGCGTGCTAAGCGTGATGAGCCGCACGCACAAGCGCTTTTCGCAAGAGGAAGAATATCTGCTTGGCACGTTGGCAGGACAAGCCGGCGCGGCACTCGAAAATGCGCGTATCTACGGCATCATGCAGCGCCAACTCACCATCGCACGCACCATGACAGAGGTGAGCGACTATCTGAACCGCGTTACTGAAGAACAAACGGCGCTCCAATGGCTGCTTGGGCAAATTCGGCGGACAGTGCCGCACGACAGCGCCTCTGTGCTGCTGGTTCACGGTAAAGAGCTGCGCCTTGCGGCTGCCTTCGGCTTTGCGGAAGGTGTGCTGCCCGCTACCCTGAGCTTCCCAATTGCCGAACACAAGCTCTTTCAGGAAGTTTCGGCACGGCGGCAGCCCGTTCTGGTGAAAGATACACAAGCACACACCGAATGGTTGGGCGGACCTGTCAGTTTTCGGAGCTGGATTGGCGTGCCGCTAATCGTTGAGGGCGTTGTGATTGGCTTGTTGGGCATTGATAGCCAACTGCCGGATGCCTTCACACCTGAAGACACCGAGATTGCGGCGCGTTTCGGCGTTCAGATTGCCCTTGCCGTCCGCACTGCACGCCTTTACCGCCGCCTGGAAGATTGCGTGGCTGCCTCAGCGCTTAGTGGCTAGGCTTGTATCCCGCGCAGATCAGGACATGAGGCTATTTTCGCCGCTATCCGCTTTACTCAATAGCTCTGCCAAACGATCCTTGAAGGATGGGTAGATCACGCCGCGCTCAGCCACAATGCCGCCCAAATAGCGCTGTGGCACAACATCATAAGCAGGGTTGCGCGCTGGGTAGCCTTCCGGGAAAGCGCTGTTGCCCAAGGGAGTATGCATTTCACGCGGATCGCGCTCTTCCTGCGGCAGTTGGTCGCCAGTGGCGGCGTTCGTATCCACGCTGGGCAGCGTTGCCGCCGCATAGAACGGCACACGGTTATCCCGCGCTAAAACTGCCAACGGATAAGCGCCCACACGGGCGATAAAATCGCCGTTGGCGGCAAGGCGTGGTGCTGCCACCAAGACCAGCTTCACCTCACCGCGCCGCAGATAGTAGCCTGCCGCGGCATCGGGGACGATCTCGAAAGGAATGCCTGCCTCACGCAACTCCCAAGCGGCAAGATGTGCGCCTTCTAGCAGCGGACGCCCCTCCGTCAGCAAGACGTGGAAACGACGCCCAAGCGCATGAGCAGTTCGCAAAATGCCCAGCGAAGTGCCATAGCTGGCAGCCGATAGCGCGCCGCCGCTGCCGTGATGCAGCACGGTATCGCCGTTGCGGATGAGTGCCGCGCCGTGCTTGCCGATCTTCTGGCAAGCGGCGGAATCCTCAGCCGCGATCTGCTGTGCCTCTGCCAACAAGGCTAACTTGATCTCGCGCACATTGCTGAGCGTCTCGTCACGGGCGCGGCGCATCATGCGCGCCAACCATGCCGTCAGGTGCAGCGAAGTTGAGTCAGCTTTTTGCAGGATGACCGCCGCCACATCCAGAAACTCGATCAGGCTGCCAACGTCCAGCGGCGTTGCCTGCTGTGCGGCAAGCGCCATCCCAAAGACACCCGCTGCGCCAACCGCTTGTGCGCCGCGCACAGCCCCTTCACTGATCGCCTGTGCCACCTCACGGTAATCGCTGTATTCAAGATGCGCCAATGTCCACGGCAGCCGCCGCTGATCAACCAGACGCACGCGCCCTTCATGCCACTCAACCGTTCGGATCAACCGCCCCTACCACCTTTTTCGTGCAAATCCTACGCTTCGTCAGTGTCCATAACGATCAGTTCATGCAAGGCGCGCACTGCCTCAGTGGCTTCTTCTGCGCGCACCACCAGCGAGATGCTGTACTCGCTAGAGCCTTGTGCAATCACCAAAATGTTGATGGTGCGCGCTGCCAAAGCGCCCGCCACCCGCGCCGCCACACCGGGCATTCCGCGCATTCCTGCGCCCACTGTCGTGATGATGACCACATCCTCACGTGCCCAAACCCGATCCACATCGCGCCGTTCTAACTCAACGCGCAACTCTTTGCGGATGGCATCCAGCACCTGTGAGGTGCGATCGCTTGGCACGATGAAGCAAAAACTTTGCTCGGAAGAGGCTTGTGAGATGAGCAGGATGCTCACACCGATGCGCGCCACCGCCATAAAGGTGCGCCCTGCCACGCCCGGCACGCCGACCATGCCGCGCCCTTCGACAGAGATCAGGCTGACATCGCGGATAACGGTGACCGCTTTTACGGCGCCGGGCGTGATCTGTGCTTGCGGCTGAATAAGTGTGCCGGGATCGGTTGGGTTGAAGGTGTTCCGCACACGGACGGGCGCTTCACGGTCGATCATCGGCTGCACTGTCTTAGGATGTAGCACTTTCGCGCCGAAATAGGCAAGTTCACCCACTTCGCCGTAGCTTAGGGTGCGGATCACACGCGCCGTCGGCACAAGGCGCGGATCTGTGGTCATAATACCATCCACATCTGTGTAAATCCACAGGTGGTCAGTCTCTACCGCCGCACCGAGAATAGCACCGCTGAAATCGCTGGCGCCGCGCCCAAGCGTGGTGATGATGCCATCGCGTGTGGCGCCGATGTAGCCCGTCACGATAGGCAGCGAGCCGCTTTCAAGGTAAGGGATCAGGAACTGCTTCACGCGCTGGCGCGTCTCATCCATCAGCGGTGCAGCATCTTGGAAGTTGTCATCGGTCACGATCAAGGTGCTGGCATCAATGGCAAGTGCCGCATTGCCCAAATCGCGCAGGTGCGCGGCAAGCAGACGTGCGCTGAAGCGTTCGCCAAAGCTCATGATCAAATCCATACCGCGTGGCGTGATCTCGCGCAGCACGGCAATGCTGTGACACATGGCATTCAGCGTATCCAGCATGGTATCCAGTTCATCGAACAGCCCTTGCTTAATCATCTCATCGTTGACAAGCTGTTCGGCTGTTTCGCGGTGGCGCTGACGGAGTTCCGCCACAATGCTATAGTGTGCGGATTCGTCACCGGTGGCAGCACTGCGCGCCGCTTCCTTGAGTTTATCGGTGACGCCGCTCATGGCAGAGACGACTGTGAGAATGCGGTTGCCTTGCCGCTGCTGGTCAAGGATAATGCGGGCAACCTGCGCGATGGTGTCATGGTTACCCATCGAGGTGCCGCCAAACTTCATTGTGATGAGGCTCATAATGCGCTTTGCCGCCTGTGATGTGGCTTGGGATTTATGCGAAATACGCTATGCAGCGTACCACGTTCGGGCAAACGTTGCAAGAGTGTGCCTTTGGAAGGCGTATGCAGCGTTGCGTTTCATGCGCTAATGCGGCATAATGAGCGCCTGACCGACTCAGAGAGGATGAACACATATAATGACAATACGCGCACTCATCACGGGCGGCGCAGGCTTTATTGGCAGCCACCTTGCCGAGCAACTACTGAATCGTGGCTATGAAGTGACCGTGATTGATAACCTAAGCACTGGGCGCTTTGAAAACATTGCACCTTTAGAAAAGCGCATCGGCTTTCGGTACGCCATTGAGGACATTCGCAATGCAGCAGTCATGGATCGTCTAGTGAGCGAGTGCGATGTCATCTACCACCTTGCCGCAGCCGTCGGTGTGTTGAACATTGTCAGCTCACCGATTGACACGATTGAGATCAACGTCGGCGGCACAGAGGTCGTCATGAAAACGGCACGTCGCTATCGGCGCAAGGTGTTGGTTGCTTCCACCAGTGAGGTATACGGCAAAAATGAGAAAGTGCCGTTCAGCGAAGATGACGACCGCACGCTCGGACCGACCACCAAAAGCCGTTGGAGCTACGCCGCCTCCAAAGAGCTAGACGAATTTCTAGCACTTGCCTATCACCGTGCTGCTGAGCTGCCTGTCGTTATCTTCCGCTTGTTCAATACAGTCGGTGCGCGCCAACGCGGGCATTATGGCATGGTCGTGCCGCGCTTTGTGCGCTGGGCGCTGAAAAGTGAGCCGATTCAAGTCTATGGCGATGGCAATCAACAGCGCTGCTTTTGCAACGTGAACGATGTGGTGCAGGCGATCATTGGCTTGGGCGAAGCGCCGAATGTGGATGGCGAAGTTTTCAATATCGGCGCCAGCGAGGAAGTGAGCATCTACCAATTGGCAGAGCGCATCAAGGCGCGCACGGGCAGCACGTCCGAGATTCAACTCATCCCGTATGATCAGGCGTATGAGGCAGGCTTTGAGGACATGCGCCGCCGCGTGCCAGATATTGCCAAAATTCGCGCCTGCATTGGCTGGCAGCCTAGCACGCCACTCGATACGACCATTGATCAGATCATCGCCTACCAAAAACCGCGCCTAAGCGACGATAAAGGCTGAGCCTTATGCGCTGCGCGCACGCTGCCCTTGCCCTCTGCCTGATTGCTTGCCTGCTAGTTGTCGGCTGCGAAGCGCCGCCGCTGCCCACACAGAGCAGCTTTGAGATGGTGCAAACTGCCGATTTTCTGACGCAAAACGCGCCGCCCACAGGCTTTGATCAAGGCGTGCGCTTCGCACCCATTGACCGTAACCTTGAAGCACTGCCGCATTGGCACACCCTGCTCATCATCCGTTTTGAGGGCTTTTTCGCCGGCACCACAGAGGCGGTTAGCGGCAGCCTGAGCGCCGAGATTTTCAGTAACCAGATTAGCGGTGAGCGCCGTGTGGTGCTGCGCGCTGAAGGTGATGCCTTCGCCCTGACGGACGGGCGCAATGTGGAAGGCGTGCGCTTGGGCAACGCTTTCTATTTTGTGGATCAGAATGGCGTATGCAGCCTTGTGACCGATGAGCCGAACCGCCGCCGTGTGGCAGAACTAACCACCGGTGACCTGATCGGCGGCGTGCGCCAAGCGCGGCATACTTATGCGCGCAAAACAGCCCGCGAAATGGCATTGTGGCAGTACGGCTTTTTGCCGAGTGAGGTTGACCTGCCGCTGATTGAGCCGACACAAGGAGGCAGGGTAAGCATTGCCTCTGGTGACTTATGGCTGGTGCCAAGCCTAAACGCTGTGGCAGATTACACGCTGACGCTGCGCCTTGACAGCGCCCTTGTGCCGATTTTTCAGGGCAGCAAGCAGCTCAGCGGCACGCTAACCATCACCTACACATTGCTTGAAAGTGGCATACCCTATAATATCGCTATCCCGTTTGGCTGTTAATGGGCTGCGCCTCAACGTTTGGGATTGAGGCACAGCCTGCCTTAAAGGGCTATTGCACAACGGGCAACTGCGAAAAAGCGCCTGTCAGCCGTGCTTGCGTCTGCCACATAATCCAACCTGTGCCGCCGCTAAAGCGGATTTGCACCCAGTCGTTGCGCGCATTACGCCCGATCACATCCACCTGCTGACCCAAGCCCAAGCCGCCGATCAAGGTTGAGGCGGCGCTCGGTTCGCTGTAGACTTCCACCCGATTGACGAATACACGCGCCACTGATGCAATAATTGGCGTTGTGCCGGTGTTGCTGGCAGTCGCGTTCAGGGCAGGGCGGTTGGTGCAGCTATAGCGGACTGGCTCTAGCCCTTCAGAGACGTAAAAGCCTTCGCTATCCACCTCATAGGCAGTCACGGCGATGAAGGTACCCTCACGCTGATTGCGGAAGGTGAGGCGCTGCCCAAGGTTCAACGGCGAGCCGCCACCCGAAACCTGTGTAAAGAGTGTTGGTTCACCCACCTCACCAAAGACGCTGTTGTTGTTCAGGTCAACTGTGAAGGCAACGTAAAAAGGTGCACTGCCGCCCGAGAATCCGTCATAATTCACGTAGGCGGTGGCTTGGCTGCATGTGCGTCGGTGAACGCTCAGGCTGAAGATGTTTGCCTCTGCCGCTGTGGTGCTAAGCAAGGCAGGCAGTAGCACAGCAACTGCGATAGTCAGGCGCATAAAGGCGCGAATAGTCATAGCAAAACCTCTCAATCAACTGTATCGAATGCGTTAGGCATTATACAAACCGCAGCCTGAATGCACAACTGCGCTTACCCAACACGGCACAGCAAGCCTTTGAGGTAAAAGCCTTCGGGAAAGGTCAGCGCGACGGGATGATCACTGCCTGCCGTCAGCCGTTGGATGATCTGCGCCTCGCGCCCTGAATCTTCCAACGCGCCAAAGATCACCTTCTGAAACAGATCAGCATCCACCAAGCCCGAACAAGAGAACGTGGCAAGGCAGCCGTTGTGCTTCAACAGTTGGAAGGCAAGTAGGTTAATATCCTTATAGCCACGTGTGGCACGCTCAATTTGGCGCTGCGAATGGGCAAATTTGGGTGGATCAAGCACAATGCAATCGAACTGGCGTCCCTGTGCGCGGAACTGGCGCAGCACTTGGAAAACATCACCGCACAAAAAGGCGTCTTCAGGGGTGGGCAAGCCATTTAGGGCATAGTTGCGGCGGGCAAGGTTCAGCGCATCGGCAGAAGCCTCAAGGTTCAGCACATGCGCGGCGGCGCCATCTTTCAGGGCTGCCACTGAAAAGCCGCCTGTGTAGGCAAAGCAGTTCAGCACATCCGCGTTCGGCACATGCCGCGCCAAGTGGACAGCAAGGGCGGCGCGGTTCTCGCGCTGATCAAGGTAGAAACCTGTCTTATGCCCGTGATAGACATCTACAACATAGCGGCAGCCATGTTCCACGATCTCGATCAGCGGTGGTGGTGCTTCGCCAAGCAACACGCCAACTGAGGGCGGCAAGCCTTCCTTCTCACGGATGTCTACATCGCTGCGTTCGTAGATGCCGCGCACGTCAGGGAATAGCTCAGCGAGCAGGGCGGCAAGTTCCGCCTTGCGCTGGTCAACGCCGAGTGTGAGTGCTTGCAGCACCAGCCAATCGCCATAGCGATCCACGATCAAGCCGGGCAAGCCGTCGCTTTCAGCGTTGATGAGGCGAAAGGCGGATTGTGGGGCGGCTAAGGGCTGCCGCAGCAGGTGCGCTCGAACAAACCGATCACGCCAAAAGTCGGGCGTGATCGGCTCATCGTGCCATGTCAGCATATGCACGGCAATTTGGGAACGGCTGTGCCAATAGCCGCGCCCTAAGAAGACCGCACTTGGGTCAGCGCTCCGCAACGTCACAATATCGCCGTCGTGCGGTGTGCCTTCCACCGCTTGCACCGCCCCACTAAACAGCCATGGATGGCGGCGCGAAAAGGTCTTGGCGCGCTCTGCCCGAATGCGGATGGTTGGCTCGCTCATGCGCGCTGTTTCGGCAGTGTCTTACGTGGTTTGCGGCGCGGCTTGCGGCGCACCAACCAACCAAAGATCAGCACACTGATCACGGTTAGCCAGCTTAGGTCAGCTTCTAAAGGCGGCGGTGTGTGGGCGGTGGTTGGCTCAAAGGCAACCATGTGAACGCGCTCTGCGTGAGCGGGCAGATCATCGGGGAAACGCTGCACGCCAACTTGGGCAAGATAGAGCGCGGCGGCGGTTGGGCGATGCTGTTGCAGGTGAGTGAAGGCATCGGTGAGTTCAGGGATCGCGGTGACGCGCCGCACGCTCACCGATTGGGTGCCGTAGGCGCTCTGGACGGTTGCCAGCGGGCTGGCAAGCGCATTCTGATACCACTGGTCATCTTGGGTGGCAAGCGCGTACATTTTGCCGTTCACAAAGAAATATGGCACACTGGCGCGGCGCGGTAAGCCGCTCTGCTTACCCGTCGTGGTCAGCAGCAGGTTAAATTGCCCGATCAGCACACCCAGACCGAGCCGCCAAAGCATGATAGGCAGCGGATCGGGTGTTGGGTGCGCGTTAGAGACAGTTGTGTTCGTCATATGAAATCACCTCATCAAGGGTACAAGCAGGCGATCATTTATCATTGTAACACCCCTTAGCGTGCGGGTAAATGGGCATAGGGCAGAAAAAGGGCGAGCGTGCTACAATGTGCGCTGAGTGTATGCCTGTGGAGTGCCTACCCTGTGACGACGCTAGATGCCATACCGCAGCCTTTTGATGAGCTGACCGAAGAAGACGCCTTACTGCTTGAACAACGTGCCGCCGAACGCCGCCGCCGCTTCATGGTCACGATTGATCTCTACCTAGTGCTGACCGTTGGCATTCTGGTAGCAATCGGCTTGATGATGGTCTGGAGTACCACCTTTTTCTGGTCAGAGCCGCAATCTGCTATCTTCTTGCAGCAGTTCCGCAATGCGTTGTTCGGCTTTGCCGTGATGTTCGTCCTCAGCCTGATTGATTACCGCTGGTGGCGGCGCTTAGCAATCCCGATTATGGCGGTGACCTTAGGGCTGTTAGTGGCGGTGCTGATCTTTGGCGAGACCGTCTTTGGCGCACGGCGCGCCTTCTTCAGCGGCGCGGTGCAGCCGGCGGAGCTGGCGGCGCTCACCGTTGTGATCTACATGGCAGCCTGGCTGGCTGCCAAGCAAAGCAAGATTCGGCATCTCACCTATGGCTTGCTGCCCTTTGCGTTGTTGGTTGGCGCTGTGGCTGGTTTGATCATCCTAGAGCCTGACCTTTCGACGGCAGCGCTCATCCTGCTGACGGCAACCATTATGTTCTTCCTTGCTGGTGCCGATTGGGTGCAGCTTGCCATCACTTTTGGCGCCTTTATCATCATGGGCTTGATTGCGGTCAGCCAATTTGACTATGCGCGTGCGCGTGTGGAGAACTTTCTAGACCTGCTGCGCGATCCGCTGCTGGCAAGCGATCAGGCGCAGAACGCTATCATCGGCTTTTTGAATGGCGGCTTAACCGGCGTTGGCTTGGGCGAGAGCCGTCAGAAGTTTGAAAATCTTTCTGCGCCGCACACGGATGCTATTTTTGCCATCTTGGGCGAGGAACTTGGCTTGATCGGCTGCGCCTTTGTGATCGGCTTGTTTGTGTTGCTGATGATGCGCGGTTTCCGCATTGCGCGCAACGCGCCAGATACCTTTGGTGCGCTCTTGGCGGCGGGCATCACCATCTCGATTGTGGCAGAGGCGATGTTTAACATCGCGGTAATGGCGTCGGTTATTCCTTTCACAGGTGTGCCGCTGCCGTTCATCAGCTTTGGTGGGTCGTCGTTGGTCAGCGGCTTGGCAGCGGTTGGCATATTGCTGAGCGTCTCGCGGGTGACGGCACGGCGATCTGTGCCGACGCGCAAAGTGAACGAGACCCTCTCGCTGCCGGGAATGCGCGGCTCAATCACACGGGTGCGGCAGCGCTTTGAACAATAACGCGATCTTTATCTCAGGCGGTGGCACAGGCGGCGGCATCTATCCCGCGCTAAGCGTGGTCGAGGCACTCCGTGAAGCAGCACCGCACGCTAACCTACACTTCATCGGCAGCGCGGCAGGCATTGAGAATACCCTTGTGCCGCGTGAAGGCTGGGCGGGCTACCATGCGGTACAAAGCGGCGCACTGCACGGCGTTGGGCGGCTGCGGCAGATTGGCAGCCTTGCCAAAATCCTGATTGGGACGTGGCAAGCCTGGCGCTTGGCAGCAAAATACCGTCCGTGTGCGCTCTTTTTAACGGGCGGTTGGGCAACTTTTCCAGCGGCACTTGGCTGTTGGCTACGCGGTGTGCCGATCATCGTCTATGTGCCAGATATTGAGCCGGCGCTTGGCGTGAAGGTCATCAGCCGCTTTGCACGCTTGGTGTTGGCGCCTGTGCCTGAATCAGCAGGCTATTTTCGGCGCGGCGTTGCTGTGGAGGCGGTGGGCTATCCGCTGCGACGGGCGCTGCTCAGCGCGGATCGGGCGCAGGCATTAGCACACTTCAACCTTGATCCGACGCGGCAAACGCTCTTGGTCTTTGGCGGCAGCTTAGGCGCACGCAGCCTGAACGTTGCCCTTGCCGCGATCTTGCCCGATTTGCTTGCGGAAGGCGTTCAGGTGCTGCACATCAGCGGCAAGACCGATTGGGAGACCGTGCAGGCGCGCCGTGCCGCGCTCAATGAGGTGCAGCAAGCGTCCTATCATGCCTTCCCGTACCTGCATGATGAGATGGGGCTCGCCTTCGCGGCTGCCGATTTGTCAGTCTGCCGTGCGGGCGCCAGTGTGTTAGGTGAGCTACCACATTTTGGCTTGCCATCCGTGTTAGTGCCATATCCGCACGCTTGGCGCTACCAAAAAGTGAACGCTGATTGGTTGGCAGCGCGTGGTGCGGCACTGCGCCTTGACGATGAGTGCCTTACCAGCGACCTGCTGCCAACCTTGCGCGCTCTGCTGGGCGATGCAGCGCGTTTGGCAGCCATGCAAGCGGCGGCACGAGCGGCGGCTGTACCGAATGCAGCAGGCACAATTGCGGCGCGCCTGTTAGAAGTGGCAAAAATTGCCCATCGTGGTTACCCTGATCAACATGAATGAGAGCATTTCAGAGAGGCGTGAGACATGGTTCAACTTGCAACCATCCTGTGGACATTGATCGTCCTCTTTGCGATTGTAGGCGCGATGCGCGGCTGGACGCGAGAGCTGATCTCGGTGGCGGGCATCATCTTGGCGCTGTTTGCCACATGGCAGTTTGATGCCATCCTGATTCAGCCGCTAACACGCGGCGCGACACCTGAACAAATCTTCTTCCTGTACACGGGTATTTTGGTAGTCATCACCTTTTTTGCCTATCAAACGCCCACCAACCTGATCTCGCGTCGGCAGCAGGCAGCGTTAGATCAGCGTCAGGGCTTACAGGAACGTCTGCTTGGCTTCGTGCTGGGCGGCGTGAACGGCTATCTGATCTTCGGCACGATCTGGTATTACCTTGATCGCACAGGCTATCCCTTCGCACCGTTCATCTTTGCGCCTTCGCCGGATTCGGCAAGCGCGGCAATGGTGCAATCGCTGCCGCTGATCTTCCTTGTGCAGGGCAATTTACTGACTATCTTGGTGGTGGTCTTGTTCTTGTTCGTGCTAATCGCAGTCGTTTAACCTTCTAGGCTTTCAACTGAAAGTGTCGCAGTATGGAACTGCAAACGCTTGTCACACTCGCTGTTTTAATCATAGCCATTGGCTTGTTCATCTGGGATCGGCTCGGTGTAGATGTCATTGCGCTGCTGGTGTTAATCACACTGCTGGCAGCAGGCATCATCACCGAAGGCGAGGCGTTGGCAGGCTTTTCTAACAAGACGGTGATCAGCATTGGCGCGCTGTTCATCGTGGGTGGTGCCGTCTTTCAAACCGGCTTGGCAGATGTGATCGCCAACCATATTTTGAAGGTGGCAGGCACCAGTTACACGCGCTTACTCGTCGTGCTGATGTTTGCCGTGGCGATTATGTCCGCCTTTATCAGTTCAACCGGTGTAGTGGCGCTACTGCTACCTTCCATCATGAGCCTTGCCGCTAAAACACGCATGGCACCTTCGCGGCTGCTCATCCCACTGAGCATCAGCGCGCTGCTGGGCGGTGCCAGCACCTTAATCGGCACGCCGCCGAATCTGCTTGCCGCCGAAAAGCTGCGCTTGGGCGGCTATGAAACCTTTAGTTTTTTTAGTTTTACGCCGATCAGCCTTACCATTTTGCTTGCCAGCGTGCTGTTTGTGGCAACTTTGGGCAAGCGCTTGCTGCCAGAGCGTCAGCCTGTGCAGAAAGTGCAGCCTGTTACCACACCCACCGAACTTTTTAACCTCTACCGCCTGCCCGAAAGCCTCTACCGCTTGCGTGTAGACGCGCAATCGCCCTTGATCGGCAAGACGCTGCCAGAGAGCAACCTGCGCGAACAATTTGAACTAAGCGTGCTGAGCATTATCCACGCCAACGGCAAACGCAGCGGCGCAGTGGCTGTTGGCAGGCGCGCTGAGCCGCTACGCCCCAACACACACATTCAGGCTGAGGACATCCTGATTGTGCAGGGTAATGTAGACGCAGTGAGCCAAGCGGCTGCCTTTTGGCGCTTAGCCATCATGGCGAACGAGCCGGTGGTCGAGCAGGATGTGATTACGAATGAGGTTGGCATTGCAGAGGTGATGCTGCGTCCGCGTTCGGCGGCACTCGATAAAACACTGACGGAGCTCAATTTCGGGCGCACGCACCGCCTAACCGTGCTGGATATTCGGCGTCCGGGCAGCGAAGGGGCGCTTGACTTGAAAAATACGCCGCTGCGCTTTGGCGATATGCTGTTGGTGCAAGGGCAGTGGAAGGATATTTTTGAGCTGAAGCAACAGCAGCGCCGTGATTACATCGTGATGGGTGAACCAGAGGCAGCCGAATTTGGCGCCTTTCAGCGCTCTGAGCGTGCGCCAATCGTGCTGATTGTGCTGGCGATCATGATCATCGCCATCATAATTAATCCCGATCTACTGACGCTTGCCAGCCTTTCGGCAGCCATTGCCGTTGTGTTGACGGGCTGCATCTCGATGGATGAGGCATATGAGGCGATTGATTGGAAGACGCTGATCTTGATCGCTGGGATGCTGCCGCTCAGCACGGCACTGGTGAAAGTCGGCTTGGTAGATACGATTGCGACCAGCCTACGCATGGCATTGGGCGGCATAGGCGTTTACGCCGTCATCGCTGGGCTGTTCGTCATCACGGCGATCTTCACACAGGTGCTTTCCAACACGGTGACGACGGTGCTGATCGTGCCGATTGCGATTGTTGCCGCACGCGATCTAGGCGTTGCACCGCAGGCATTCGTGATGGCGGTTGCCATTGCCGCCTCGATGGCGTTTGGCACGCCAATTGCTTCACCGGTCAATACATTGGTCATGTCGCCGGGCAACTATAAATTCAGTGACTATGCGCGCATCGGCATACCGCTGATCATAATTAGCATGGTGATCACACTGCTCTTGCTGCCGCTGCTGCTTCCACTCTGATGAGCGTTGGGCAAGCGTAGCCCACAAGCGCGGCAGCCTGTGCTACAATTAACGGAATGTTTCTAGGTGAGGTTGTAGCACAGTGCGGATGCTTTATCGCTTCTGGGTGGCTTTTTTGCCGTTGCAACTGCTGCTGATCATCGGTGCAGTGGGCATGACGGTTGGTGTGATGGCGGCGTTGGTGGTGCTGTTGCTGCGCGGCGGCATTCCAACGGCTGCCTCTGCGGCTGACCCTGCCCAAGAGGCGGCATTGCAGGCACGCCTGACGCGCGATCGGATCGCGCCTGTCTTCACGCCTGAAGTGCAGTTCTGGTCGCCATGGATTATGAAGTGGTCGCGTGAGTATGGCGTTGATCCTGACATCTTGGCGACCGTCATCCAGATCGAGAGCTGTGGGCATTACCTTGTCAATTCGCCGGCGGGCGCACAGGGCTTGTTTCAGGTGATGCCTTTCCACTTTGCCGAAGGCGAAAACATGCTAGACCCTGAGACAAACGCTAAACGCGGCATCGCCTACCTAATCGGTGGCTTGCAGCGTGCCGACGGGCATATAGGCTTGGCGATGGCGGGCTATAACGGCGGCTGGGGCGTCATTCCGCGTGGCTGGGGACGCTGGGTGACCGAGACGCGCAATTACTACCGCTGGGGATCGCTCATTTACATGGATGCGCTTGCCGGCAAGACCACCCAACAAAGTGAGGCGCTCCAAAGCTGGCTGAACGCGGGCGGCGTTAATTTGTGTCGGCAGGCGGCGCAGGTGCTGGCGCCGCTGCAAGCCACACCAAATGCACCTTAGCGTTACGCCGCGTGCCAGAGCGCCACACCGTCGTGCAGTTCGGGGAAGGCTTTGCCATCGCGCACTAACAAATCAAGATGCCCTAGCACTTCGGAGATAGCGAGGAACATCTCAGGCTCACGTAGGCGCGGAAATATGGCGCGCACCAACTGATAGAGTGTGCGTGGTTGCTCAGCGCACAAGGCACGCAGCTTTTCGGCGCGCTGATTGTGCATGACAAGCCGTGCCTCCACCAGTTGCGGCACCTGTGTGACAGGCTCACCGTGACCGGGATAGGCGATGTGGATGTCTAAGTGTGCGATGCGCTGCAACTCGCGCAAATAGTCCAGCAGGCGCTGCGGACGTGCTGTGCTAGGCGGTTCGGGCGGCTCTAAAAGCGGATTAGAGCTAATATCGCGCAGGACATGATCGCTAGAGAGCAGGATACGCGCCTCAGGCTGATAGAAGCATAGCAGATCGCCGGCATGTCCTGGCGTGTGGTAGACCTGCCACTGCCTGCCGAGCAGCGCGATCTGATCGCCTTCCTCAAGCGTCTCATCTACCCGAACTGGCTCGGCGAAGCTGCCCAAATAGGCAGAGACGCGCTCAATGCCGCTGATCACATCCTCCGGTACGCCGCCTTCACGGAAGATTGACAGCATGTAGGCGTCAAAGGCGCTGCGCTTTGCCTCAGGAAAATCCAACCACGGCATGCACAACCGATGAGCGAACACTTCCGCCGATGACTCTGCGACAATTTCTCCCGCCAGACCAATGTGATCGGTGTGGTGATGCGTCAGGATGATGCGCTCAATATCGCGGAAGGCAATGCCGCAAGCTGCCAAGCCTTCCTTCAGCGCGGCGCGTGCAGCATCCGTGCGGACACCGCAATCAATCAGGGTTAGTGGCGCGGAATCGCCGCCAAGCGCAAGATAAGCGAACACATCGCCAACGGGAAAAGGTGTGGGCAGTGTGATTGCATACAAGCCGTTTAAGGTCGTTTCGTGGCAGTGCGCTGCAATTTTAGTGAGCATCGGTTTCGGTGCTGTGGCTATCGGACTCGGTCACCGTCTCCGTGCTGGACTCACTGGGTTGGCTGCGAACCATAATCGTCCATTCGCCTTTTTGAACCGCCTCATCTTTTTGGTTCAGCACCTTCACATCCAATGTGACAATCCCGCCGCCAGCCGCGGGCATTGGGCGGCGCTTGCTGACGCTCGCCTCGACGCGGATCGTATCGCCAATGTAGACCGGTGCGCGCAGTTTCATCTCAAAGCCAAGAAAGGCGATCACTGTCCCTTCCAGCACGCCAAGCTGGTAGGCAAGCCCGGTTGCCACTGAAAAGACCAGCGCACCGTGGGCGATGCGCGCCCCGAACTGCGTGCCTTCCGCATAGATGGAATCGGTGTGCATTGGGTTAAAATCGCCGCTGAAGCCTGCGAACGCCACCAGATCGGATTCGGTGATGGTGCGTCCGCGAGTGCGGATCGGCAGCCCTTCGACGAATTCCTCGAACCACAAGCCCTGTCCGTAACGGTGAATGATTTGAGTCATGGATGCTGATTCCTGCCTTATGCCTGTGCATCTGCCAAGCGCTGCGCGTACTGCTGCTTATAGAACTCTAGGTATTCACCGGTTTTGATCTTGCGCCACCACCACTCGTTGCGCTGATACCACGCCACGGTTTGGGCAAGCTGTGCCTCAAAATCAGCGTTGCGCTGCCAGCCAAGCGCCTTGATCTTGGTGCAATCCACAGCATAGCGTCGATCATGACCGGGACGATCTGCCACATGGCGGATGAGCGTTTCAGGCTTGCCCAACAATTGCAGCAGGCGGCGCGTCACATCAATGTTGTGTTGCTCATTCTCACCGCCCACATTATAAACCTCGCCAGCTGTGCCAACATGCAGCACAAGGTCAATGGCACGGGCGTGATCATCTACATGCAGCCAATCGCGCACCTGTTTGCCATCGCCATAAACAGGCAACGGACGGTCGTCAATCGCCTCTGTGATGAACAACGGCATCATCTTTTCGGGATATTGGTAAGGTCCGTAGGTGTTGCTACCGCGTGTGATGGTCGTGTACATGCCGTGCGTCACGTGGTAGGCGCGCACCATCATCTCGCCGCCTGCTTTGGCAGCGGAGTAGGGATTGTTGGGCTGGAGGGTGTCCGTCTCTTTGAAGGCACCTTCCGCCAACCAGCCGTAGACCTCATCGGTGCTGACTTGGTGAAAGCGCGTGATACCGAGTGCGCGTGCCTGTTCCAGCAGCACATAAACGCCAATCACGTCTGTATCAAGGAAGGCGTGCGAACTCATAATGCTGCGGTCAACGTGCGATTCTGCCGCAAAGTTCACAATTGCATCGACTTGATAGTGTTCCAACACGCGCTTAACAGTCACCGCGTCGGCGATGTCGCCGCGCTCAAAGCGGTAGTTCGGCTCATCGTGAACAGGCAGCAAATTATCCGTGTTGCCAGCATAGGTCAGCTTATCCAGCACAATGATGGTGTAGTGCGGATATTGCTCGACCATATGGCGCACAAAGGCGCTGCCGATGAAGCCTGCGCCGCCTGTGACTAGAATGTTTTTCATGCGTTTATCACTTTCGTCTGAGAAGAGGTTTTGTGCCGCTGCCAGAAGTGTAGCACGGCGTAGGCAGAGAACAAAAAGAGCAGCGGATCGCTGGGTGATCGGTAGCGTGTGCAAGGCGTGGTAAGCACGTAGAAGACGGTCAGGATGAGCAGCACAAGCCAGATCAGCGAGACGGTGCGCCAAGCGTGGCGCGTCTGCCAGATGCCGATCAACGCGAAGATCAGCAAGCCGCCGAAATAGAAACGATGTATCCAGCGCCCGATCACATTGAAAAGCGGCTCAGCATAAACATCACCTTCGGCGATGAATCCATTGGCGCGGATTTCTTCGGGATCCGTTAAGGCGCGTATGCTGCCGTCGGCTTCGCGCACAAATGGGATCACGCCGTTAATCGGATTGCGCGTCGGGAAAATGTCTGGCGTCCATTGGGCGTAGAACTTCCACAGCAGCAAAGCAGGAATCTGATCAGGATGCTCACGCAAATACTCAAACGTCAGGCGTGTTAAGCGCTCACCGTTCTCGACCAAGCGCAGCGCCAACTCACCTGATTCTGCCTGTATGTCTAGATGTTCAGGCATCCACAGCAGCGGATAGCCGCCTTGAATGAACGGCACAGTATACGGACTGTTCCCGCCCCACAGCGCAACGCCCAAGTTGCCGCCGATTGGGATAAAACGGTTGAACGTCTGATAGGTCTGCCATAGCCATGGCGCCACCACCACAAAACTGATCAGCGCGGCAGGCACAAGGCGCGCTGCGCTCTGCCAGAAATTCAGCCGAAATAGGCACCACAGCGCACCGCCAAAAGCGATGAGGACGGCAGGCGGACGAGTCAGCGCCAGCAAGCCGATTACCACGCCACAAGCAGCGATCACCGCCCAGGTGCCACCGTCAAGCCGTTCGCGCTCGCGCAGCACGACAAAACTGAGCGCTGTCAGGCTGATCAGCATCGCCAAGAGCGAGGTATAGCCAACGCTGAGCGTCTGAAAGATCAGATATGGATACAGCGCAAAGAACATGCCCGCCCACGCGCCAACGGCATGCTTGCCGAACAGATGCTTACCGAGCTGAAAGACTGCCCAGACCGTCACTAAATCAAAGAGGATGTTCAAGATGCCGATGGAAGCCAGTGTGCGTCCGCCGATGGCATAGGCGAATGCCAGCAGCACAGGATACAGCACACTAGAGCCTTCCACATCAATCTGCCCTGCCTCTAAGCCCAGCACGCCCGTTGCCAGCAAGTTCTGAGCGCGCACATCGTAGGCGCCTTCACCATGCACTATGCTGTTTTCAAAGGTGAGCTGCTGTCCAAAGACAAGGAGTACACCAAGCCGCGCCGCAGCACAGACTGCAAGCACAACATACAGAGCATTGCTCTTTAGGATATTAAGCCGTTTGCTCATCTCGATTTCTAGAAACGCTGCGCCCTGCTAGGGCTGCGCCCGCAAAAATTAACCAAAGAGCCGCCGTCGGGAACAGATAGCGTGGAATGGCAGTTAGCAGGCTGTGCAGCGCATAGAAGTAGAACAGTGCGCCGTACAGCGGCAGTGCCTGCCAAAACAGCCGCCAACGAAATATGCCTAAAACAACACCTAGCGCGCCCACTAACAACGCGCCGAAATGAAAAAGGTAGAGCGTTAGCTTAGGCAGGAAGGCATCACCATTTAGCACATTGCCAAAGCCCGCCACGCTGCGATCCGTTGCCCACCACACTATGACCAGTTCTTTAAGGCTTTCGCCGCCAAAAAAGACCGTATTATGCGGTTGCAGGCTTGCCTCTAGCAGATTGCCCAGTCGGCGCACCACATAGCCAAGCGGATCGCTCAGGATCGCTTCAAGGGCAAGCTGTGTGTAGATTTGGTCGTTTTTGCCTTCATCTTCCATCCCAATACCCGCTCGCTGATCCACACATTCAGGACCGCACCAACCCTCATTCGTGCCAAGATAGAAGTTGGCGGCCAAGCCCGCGCCGCCGATCATGAAGGTACCCCAGCGTATGTAGCCGTAGGCAGTCCACGAGAGAACCACTAGGGCATAGGCAACTATCAACGCTGCAACCAGACGCAGCGCATGCCGCCGATAGCACCACAGCAAGTGCGCAGCAAAGATGACTGGCAAGGCGAGCGCGATAGCACGAGTCAGGCTTGCTAAGCCAAGCAGCACACCAACCCACACCACCTGACGCACTGTGGCAGCTTGTCCGCGCCGCGTGAGATGCCCATACAGCGCCACCGCGCCGATCAGCAAGGGCAAGAACACACTTTCCGTCAACACTTGCCCTGCCTCAATGATGAAGATTGGATTGATTGCCACTAACCACGCCGCAATCAGTGCGGCGCGCTTGCTGAAGTAGGCGTTTGCCGCTGCGTAGACCGTCCCAACCAGTGCAACACTCCACAGCACGTTGAGCAGGCGCAAAGCAGTTAGGCTTGCCTCACCAAAGATGACTTGCACCACGCCAACATAGATCAAGTACAGCGGCGGAATATTCACCATCTGCGCGGATTGCCCACGCACCAATTCCAGCCCATATTGCATCAGCCCAACGGTATCACCGCCGCTGATGTTGGGTGGCGTCGCCAAGACAAAAAGAAGGCGTAGGGTGAAGGCAATAGCAAGCACTAAAGGGAGGTTGTGCCAAGCTAGGCTGAGCGATGTATGCGTTTTGGGGACGGGCAATGCGTGCATTCGTTTCGCCGTTAGCTCACCTTAAATCGGCGAAAGTGTAGCGCGACTCAGGGGTATCCGTCAAGGTTAGGCTGCGATTCGCAGGCTGCGGACGGGACGCATCCCATCCACAGCACACTCAGAGGAAGGCGACTACAGATCAGCCGCCGATGCGTACCTCTGCCCAGATTTCATCCCACAAACGGCGCGCTGCGTCATCTAGTGGGCGAATCCATTCCATCTTGGCAATTTCCTCATCTGAGGGTAAGAATTTGAGCAGCACAGGATCGGTGAATTCGCGGGCTGCCTTGTTGGCGCTCAGAAAGCCGATGGTGTTGCTGATGCGCGCTGTATTCTCTGGCTCCAGCAGGAAGTTGATGAAATGCTCTGCCGTCCCCTTGCGCGGACTCTTGGCAGTGACGCACACACTCTCTTGGAAGCGCAGCGCGCCTTCTTTGGGCGTCACGTGCCGCCACTCGCCTTCGGGCTTATCCTCTGTCGCGGTGAGCAGAGCAGCCTTTGCCGTCGCACCGTTCCACGATTGTGAGATGATCACCTCTTTGGCAGGCAGCAGCGTCTCTTGGTAATCGGCGCTGTTGATGTAGCGGTACCGCGACACGACAGGCAGCAGCAGATCGCGTGCTTGTTCCAGTTCGGCGCGCACGCTGCTGTTCGGCGAATAGCCGAGGTAAATGAGCGCCGCGCCAAGCAGTTCACGCTGATCGTCAAAAACGTTGATGCCGCCGAGCATGGTGTAGTTATCCACCTGCTCAGGCTCAAAAATGGCTGCCCACGAATCAGGCGGCGTCTCAATTGACTCATGATAGGCGATGCCCGTTGTTCCCCACACATAGGGCAGGCAGAAGCCGTCAGGATCGTACCATGCATCAAGGTTCAGCGGATCAAGGTTTTCCCAGTTTGGCACGTTAGCGCGGTCAATCTTAGCGACCAATTCTAACGCGATCATACGTGCCACCATGTAATCGGACGGGAAGACCACATCGTATTCTGCGCCCGCTTGCAGCTTGGCAAACAATTCTTCATTGCTGGCATAGTTATCATAGGTGACGCGCACGCCGAACTGCTGCTCATACTCGATCAGCAGGTCTTCGTCAATATAATCACCCCAGTTATAAACGTAAAGTTCGCTATCCAGTTGTTGTGCGCGTGAAGGCGCGCCCAGCGGCGCGAACACAACGACTAAGGCGACGATCAGCGCCAGAACAACAAGGTGTTTTGCCATCAGGTTTTGCTTCCTTATTCTAGAGTGAACGCTTGAACAGACTGTGCTTTACCGCCGCGCTGCATCAACAGCGAGACGATCACTAAGGCAACCGAGAGCAACAGCACCAAAGCGGCAACGGCTGTGATCTCAGGTTTTAAGCCAAAACGAATTGACGAGTAAATCTTGACGGGCAACGTTGTATCACCCTGCCCACTGACGAAAGAGGTGATCACAAATTCATCGAAGGACATGGTGAACGCCATCAGTCCGCCTGCTAAGATAGCAGGGCGCAGCAAGGGCAGCGTCACGCGCCGAAATGCCTGCCAAGGACTGGCATACAGATCGGCGGCTGCCTCTTCCAAGCGCGGGTCAAGGCTTGCCAGCCGCGCCCGAATGATGACCGCCACAAACGCCGTATTGAACGCCACATGCCCAATCAGCACTGTCCAACGGCTCAGCGAGACATTCACTGCGGAGAAAAAGAGCAGCAGCGAGAGCGCCATCACAATATCGGGAATGATGACCGGCAGGTAAAGCATTCCATCGTAGGCATTTTTGCCGCGAAAGCGGAAGCGCTCCAACGCTAAGCCCGCCAAAGTGCCAAGCACGGTCGAGATGAGCGCCGAGAAGGTGGCAATCCACAGTGTAACACTCAAAGAGCTGATCCATTCACGGCTGCTAAACACGCGCTGATACCACTGCACACTGAAGCCTTCCCATGTGCCAAGCCGTGTGCCGCTGTTGAACGAGAAGATCACCAAGACGATGATCGGTAGGTAGAGGAAGGCGAACACAGCAAGGCTAATCAGCGGCAAGCCAAGCCGTGTGGCAGAGCGTGCTTGCCGCCGTAGCGTATCGCTTAGGCGCGGCGCAACAATCGGCGGTGCAACCGTGATGCGGGTGAATTCAGTGGTCATGTGAAGGCTGCCTTTCTGCCTAAGCGGAAGTAAACAAGGGTCGCTACGAGCATTAGCACGGTTAGCACCATGCCGAACGCCGCACCAAAGGCTTTATCGCCGGCTGCGCCAATGAACTGCTGCTCTAGCAGGTTGCCGATCAAGAAGAATTTGCCGCCACCCAACACATTGGAGATAACATAGCTGCCAACAGTGGGAATAAACACCAAGATGCAGCCTGCCACGATACCGGGCAGCGTCAGCGGAAAGACGACACGCCAAAAGGCGCGCACAGGGTCGGCGTAGAGGTCGTTAGCCGCCTCCACCATGCGCTTATCCAGCCGTTCGATGCTTTGGTAGAGCGGCAGCACCATAAACGGCAGGTAGCCATAGACCAAGCCGAGCAGCAGCGCGCCCGGCGTATTCAGCAAGTCTAGCGGGCGGTTGATGACGCCTAACACATCCATCAACACGCTGTTTAGCACGCCATCGCGCCGCAAGATGATGATCCATGCATAGGTGCGGATCAGGAGATTCGTCCAGAAGGGGATCATAACCAACATCAGCCAGATGTTGCGCCAGCGCTCCGGTTGGCGTGCGAGCCAGAAGGCGAACGGATAGCCGATCACAAGGCAGATAACCATCGTGAGGAAGGCGATCCACAGCGTTCGGACGATGATGTTGAGGTAGACCAAGCCACTGACGCCGATGGGCGTGATCAGGCGTTGGTAGTTTTCTAGGCTTGGCGTGCTAAAGTCAAGCGTGCCTAGCTCGGTAGTGCGCCCTAAACTTGCCGCAAACACACCAACCAACGGCAGCACGAAAAAGATGCCGAGCCACACGAGGCTTGGGTATGCCAGCAAGGCGCCGCTGTTGCGCGAGAGCAGTGCCAACAAGGCACCGCTATGTACACCGATCAGCAGCGCGCCGCCGAAATCACGGGTGGCGGCAAAGTAGAGCAAGCTGAGCGCAATGCCCGCCCATGCCCGCGCCACCGAAATCCGCCCGCCCTGCGCCTTGTCATTCAGCAGGCGCAGCCCAAGCCACCCATCCAGCCCGATTAAGGTTGCCAACAAAAGGGCAACACTACCCATCGAAAGGCTTTCTGACAGCTGATAAAGTCCTGTCTCGATTGGCAGAAAATCTTTCTGCCCCAACAGTGGAACGCGCACCAAAAGTGCTATTCCGTACAAGGCGCTTAACAGCACCACCCAACCTGCCCAGCGTTCATAGCGGCGTTGGTAAGGACGCGCCGCCGCCCACTTTGGCAGCTTGGCAGCCGCCGCCTTGCTACCCACACCCGTTGAAGCTGTTGTCGTCATTCTTTCCCAGCGGTCACCTCATCAGTTGAGAACTGTCTCCAGTGCTTTTCCGAACGATAGAACTTAGGCAATATGCCCAGATTAGCTAATCCACAAGGACGCGGGCATTGTCCAGCACCCACGTCACATAGACTGTATCACCGCGCCGAAAGCGTTGATCGCGGCTGGCGCCCAAATTCTGCACACGCGCCACCACTTGGGTGCTTTCGCCGAGCTGCACCACATAGCGCATATCCGTGCCGATGTAGACTGCCTCGCGCACGCTGCCGCGCAGCGCATTCGGATCGCCGTTTGCCGCGCTCAGCGCGATCTTTTCAGGGCGAATGGCAACCGTGACTCGTGCGCCCTCTGCCAAAGCGCGTTCGCTGGGCGCCGCTGCAATGCTCAGCGCAGGCTCAAGCTGCACTTCTGCCACGCCATTCGCGTTGACCAACTCACCTTCAAGGAAGTTCGTCTCGCCAATGAAATCTGCCACATAGCGCGATTGCGGACGCTCATAGATTTCTTCCGGTGTGGCGCATTGCAGCACCTGCCCATGTCCCATCACGGCGATGCGATCCGACATGGTCAGCGCTTCTTCTTGATCATGCGTGACGTAGATGAAGGTGATGCCGATCTCTTGCTGAATCTGCTTAAGTTCAAACTGCATTGCCTTACGCAGTTTCAAGTCCAGGGCGCCCAGCGGCTCATCCAACAACAGCACCGACGGACGGTTGACCAAGGCACGCGCCAGCGCCACGCGCTGCTGCTGCCCACCTGAAAGCTGTGCGGGACGGCTGTTGGCACGCTCGGACATTCGCACCATCGCCAAGGCTTCACGCACGCGCAGATCGATCTCTTTGCGCGGCAGGCGCTGCATTTCCAAGCCAAACGCCACATTTTGGGCAACGGTCATGTGTGGAAATAGCGCATAGTTCTGAAAAACGGTGTTGATTGGGCGCTGAAAAGCAGGCGTTTCGCCAACGGCTTGCCCTTGCAGGTAAATTTCCCCGCTGGTAGGCGCTTCAAAGCCGGCGATCAGGCGTAGTGTGGTTGTTTTGCCACAGCCGCTTGGACCGAGGATCGAAAAAAACTCGCCATCCTTAATTTGGAGCGAGATGTTATCTACTGCGCGAAAGGTGCCGTAGGATTTGCTGAGGTTGACCAGTTCCACTGCATAAAGCATCGCATAAAGCCTCCTATGCAAACGCAGAAAAACCGTGCGTAGAATTTTGCTATTTTAGTCGGAATGACGCAGAATGCCAGTTGTATTTTTGTGACGTGGTGTTACAAGCCTGTGATACTTCCGCAGTGCTTCGCAAACAAGTGTTTGTTAGGCACTTGCCACAGGCGGTATAATGAAAGTAGGCTTTTGAAGGAGAAACTTTATCTTTGTCTGCTTTAACTAAAACGCAACTTTCACGCCCTTCGGAGCAGCTTTCCAACGAGACGCTGCTCGATATGTATTGGCACATGCTGCTTTCGCGCCGCACCGATGAGCGCGCTTGGGTGCTGCATCGGCAGGGCAAGATTGCCTTTCACATCAGCGGCATGGGGCATGAGGCGACTCAGGTTGGTGCTGCTTTTGCCATTAATCGCGGGGTGGATTATGTCGTGCCGTACTACCGCGATTTAGCGTTAGTGATGGCGCTTGGCATCACACCACGTGATTTTATGCTCAGCCTGTTCGGCAAAGCGGGCGAGATCAGCAGCAAGGCGCGCCAAATGCCCAGCCACTGGGGCAGTAAGGCGCACCACATCCTCTCGACCTCCAGCCCGGTGGCAACGCAGGTGCCACAAGCAGCCGGCATGGCATTCGCCATTAAATATCAGCGCGAGAACGGCTTGCTTGATCCGAACGATGCAACGCAGCCGCGCCTTGCGCTCACCTGCTTGGGCGAAGGCTCTACCAGCCAGGGTGAGTGGCACGAAGGCATGAATTGGGCAGGCGTCCATACACTACCGTTCATCTGCATTGTGCAGAACAACAACTACGCTATCTCCGTGCCGATTGAGCAACAAATGGCGGTCAGCCACGTCGCAGAGCGCGCTACTGCCTATGGCGTGCAAGGCGTCACAGTAGATGGCACCGATATTCTCGCCTTTTACGATGTGATGCGCGCTGCTGTGGAGCGTGCCTATAGCGGTGAAGGTGCTACGCTGATCGAGGCGAAGTGCTACCGCTTGACGCCGCACAGCTCCGATGATGATGATCGTTCTTACCGCCCGCGTGAGGAAGTGGAAGAAGCAAAACGCACCGATGCTATCCTGCGCTATGAGCAGCACTTGATGGGGCGCGGCATTCTGAGCGATGCCTTGAAGCAAGAATACGAGCAGCGTGCGCGTCAGATGGTGGATGAAGCACAGCGCCACGCCGAAAATGCGCCCTACCCTGAAGAATCTTCTTTGTATGAGGACATTTATGCCTGAAATGACTTTAATTGACGCGCTGCGTGAGGCGATGGACGAAGAACTTGCCCGCGATCCGCGTGTGTTCATCACGGGTGAAGATGTCGGCAAGCGTGGCGGCGTCTTCCGCGCCACGCTGGGACTTTACGAGAAGTACGGCGAGAAGCGCATCATTGACTCGCCGCTTGCCGAACTCTCCATCGTGGCGATTGGCATCGGCGCAGCCTGTGCCGGCTTGCTGCCCATCTGCGAGATACAATTTGCCGATTTCATCCATCCCGCCTTCAACCAAATCGTGAACGAGGCGGCAAAGATGTACTACCGCAGCGGCGGCGCTTGGAACGTCCCTATGACGATTCGTGCGCCTTACGGCGGCGGCATCGGCGGCGGCTTATATCACAGCCAGAGCGTCGAGGCGTTCTTCACGCACGTGCCAGGGCTTAAAGTGGTGATCCCTTCCACGCCGCACGACGCCAAAGGCTTGCTCAAAAGTGCTGTGCGCGACCCGAACCCTGTCCTGTTCTTTGAGCCAAAGAAAGGCTACCGCAGCATCAAGGGCGAGGTGCCAGAAGGGGATTACACCGTGCCACTAGGCAAAGCACGCCACGCCCGCGAAGGCGGCGATCTCTCAGTGTATGCCTACGGCATGATGGCACATTATGCCGTGCAGGCGGCTGAACAAGTGGCGCGTGAAGATGGCATCCAGTGCGACGTGATCGATCTCCGCACGCTGCTGCCTGTTGATAAAGAGTCGATCTTGGCGTCTTTCAAGAAGACGGGCAAGGCGCTGATTGTCTATGAAGATAACCTGACGATGGGCTATGGCGCAGAAATTGCCGCGATCCTGAGCAGTGAGGGCTTTGAATATATGGACGCACCAATTATGCGTTTAGGCGCGCCGGATGTGCCGGCTGTGCCGTTCAGCCATCCACTCCAAGAGGCATTCATGCCTAATCCACACAAAATCGCCGCCGCCATGCGCGAATTGGCTGCCTACTGAAGGAGAGACCATGCCAACCAATGTGATTATGCCCCAGCTTGGCGAAAGCGTGGTAGAAGGCACGCTCAGCCGCTGGCTGAAACAAGTCGGTGAGCGCGTTGAGGAATATGAATCAATTGCCGAAGTGACCACCGATAAGGTGGATACCGAAATTCCCGCGCCTGCCAGCGGCGTTGTCTTGGCGATTCATGTTGCCGAAGGCGAAACCGTCGAACGCGGCACGTTGCTTGCCGTGATCGGGCAACCTGATGAGCAGGTTGCTGCCACACCAAGCGCATCTCATGCCCAAGCGCACGCCACACCACACGCCGCCAATGGGCAATCGGGCGCGGTGACTGCCGCACCACCACAGGCAACCGCCGCACAGCGCTATAGCCCTGTGGTGGCGCGCATGGCAGCTGAACACAACTTAGACCTAGCGCGCATCAACGGGACTGGGTTGGGCGGCAGGGTGACCAAAAAAGACGTTGAGGCATACCTTGCCGCGCAGAGCGGGGCGCCCGCTGCTCAGCTTGAGCCATGGGAACAGCCCGGCGGCGGCGATTTATTCAAGCCGACTGATGAGATTTTCGCCGCAGCGAACGCCAAACCGACACCTGCACAGTCGCCTAGCGCTCTGCCACGGCCTGTTCCACCGCCTGCCGCACAAAGCACGGCAGTCGATGCCACGCTCGTGCCGCACAGCGCCATACGCCGCAGCATCGCCAAGCACATGGTCGAGAGCAAACTGCACACCGCGCCGCACGTGACCACTGTCTTTGAGGTGGACATGACGCGCACGATGGCACACTGGAAGGCAAACGAAGCGCCGTTCGCCGCGCAAGGTGTGCGCCTTACGCTGACTGCCTACTTTGTGGCGGCGATGGTGCGCGCTGCACAAGCGCAGCCGACGCTCAACAGCCGCTGGACGGATGACGGCTTGCTCGTACCGCAAAGCGTGAATGTTGGGATGGCAGTTGCCTTGCAAGAAGGCTTGATCGTGCCTGTCATTAAAAACGCGCAAGACCTGAGCCTTGTTGGTTTGGCGCGCCAAGTGACCGACCTTGCCACACGCGCCCGTGCTAAGCAGCTTAAACCCGATGATCTGCAAGGCGGCACCATTACGCTAACCAATCACGGCGTTTCGGGCAGCCTGTTCGCCACACCGATAATCAATCAGCCGCAATCGGCAATTGTTGGCGTTGGCGCCGTCACCAAACGCCCTGTGGTCATCACCGACGCGGACGGGAGCGACATGCTCGCCATTCGCCCGATGCTCTATGCCACGCTGACCTTTGATCACCGTGTGGCAGATGGTGCGCTGGGCGATGCCTTCATGCGCGTTTTCAAAGAAACACTAGAGAATTGGAGCTAACCGATGTCCGCCGCAGCACCGCAGCCGCTTTTGCAGAAATCGCGCCTGATCTTTCTGGCAATTTTGGGTGTGTCGCTGCTGCTTTGGGCGCGCCGCAGCAGCACGCCGATCACAATCTCGGTGCGCGGTGATAACACCCTGATCACAGTGGATCGCGGTGCTGCTATCTTTGGCATCAAATGGAATACAATCACGCTAGAAGATCGCTAGAAGAGTAGGTGAGGTGCTGCCATGCCACGCTACGATTACCGCTGTCTGGTCTGCGAAGTTGTCTTTGAGGCAAAACACAGCTTTGATGATCCGCCGCCGCCTTGCCCAAACGGTCATTCTGAGGTGCAGCGCCTAATCACGACCACACCACGCCTGCTGAAAGGTATGGCTGCCCTTACCAGCCGCAACGCCACTAAAGAAGAACTTCAGGCGAAATGGGCAGAAGAAACGCCCAAACTGCGTAAGAAGCTGGTGGAAAAGCTGGGCGAAGAAACAGTCCAAAAGCATGGCAGCACGCTTGGTTCAGCTGACGACTAGCCCAGCGTGCTATCCGTGCGTGCTATCCGTCAGCCAAGCAGATTGATCACCAAGAAGATGAGGGCGATCACATTTAGCCCTGCCAGTGCCAACACACCTGCCGAAAACGGCGACCCGCTTGCCGCGCCGACTGCCTCAATATCGGCGGGAATGCGCGAGAAGGGATCAGAGGTGCCATATTTACCACGCCCGCTGCCGCTGAACGTGCTGCGTCCTTTACCACCGATTAAGCTCTGCGGCACGTTGCGCGGACGGGCAGGCGAAGCGGGTGTGGACTCAGCATATCCCTGAATATCTTCCATCGTTAGCGGGGAATCGTCAAGTTCCTTCGCGCTAAAGTCGGCAGCGTCGGTGGACTCAGGCGAGTATAACGAGTAGTCTGGCTGAGAGTCCTCGATCAGTTCGTCGTCAGCAAAAGCCTGATCAAACACACCTTCAGCAGCAGTGCTGCCATGGGTTGATTCCTCGCCATTGGAGAACAAAGCATCATCGGCATAGCCTGTTGAGGCATAATCACCACGAAAGCTGAACGGCTCAGCATCTACGCTTGGCGCGGGCGCGCTGCGCTGATCACCTGTCCACAAGCCGCCATAGTCGAAATTGTCTAAGTCCTCTAGCGGATCAGTTGGCGCGCTGAATGGTGAATCAACAGGCGCGGCGCTAAAGACGCTATTTGAGGTGCCAAGCGGCAAGTTCTCCAGCCATGCATCGTAATCTTCATCGGAGAAGGCTGGCACGCTGCCGCCGCTGCCATGGGCTGGCACACTCGTTGAGCCTGCGCCCCAGTCTACGCTGGTTGGTGTGCTAGAAGGGCGCGATGGCGGCTGTGGGGCGCCGCCAAAAGGCGAGCCAGCGAAGGGATCGTCAGCTTCTGAAGGGCTGCCGAAAGGTGAGGCAGCGAAGGGATCATCGGCTGGTGCAAGGCGCGCTTGGAGTGCCTGCAAGCCTTTGCGCGCCTTTTGGTTATTGGGGTTGATATCGAGGACATTCTCAAGGCAGATTGCCTGTTCCTCCGCTGTTTCGACGCAGGCACTCAACCACAGCCACGCCTGCTCATTCATCTGATCGACCTGCACAATACGCTCAAGCATCAGGCGCGCCTCTGCCTTGCGGTTGGCTTTCACCGCCTCAATGGCGCTGCGAAGCATTGCCTCAATATTGGGTGGCATGGCATTTTCCCTCCAAAATGATCTTAGGGTGCGACGATCTCACCCACAATTTCACAACCGTTTAGGCGCGTGGAGCAGGTCGCAAGGGTTTGTCCGGCACGCAGCACACGGAAAACATCCATGCCTGCGCTAGGCATCCAGAAGGGCGCCTCACCGCGTTGCAGGTCAATTTTTTGATCGGGATTGTCACAGTTTTCAGGCAAGGCAGCGTTGCTTGTCATGCGGATGACGGCACATTGTTCAGGCAGAAGGGTTGTGTTGCTTGGGAAATTGGCGGTACGGTTGCCTTGTTCAAAGCGCAGTTCGCCTAAAGGCAAAGTTTGTCGGCTGATGTTATAGATCACAAAGGCATTGTTGCTATAGACAAAGCGCACTGCGGGCAGCGCAAACTGACCGTTGGGTGCGGGCAGCAAGGGCGGCGTTGCCTGCGGTGTTAGCAGGTAGGACATCAGCGCGCCAACACCTACAATGAGCGCCGCCAAGACGGTGAAGGCCAGCACTTGCAGACGTGAGGCACGCTTCTTTGCCAGCCGCGCTGTATGCACCGAACGGCTGGGGTTGGTTGGGTCTTCGGAGACAGTGGGGATGAGCGGCTTTGGTAGGGAAGCTAGTCGCGCCATTTGGCTGCCAGAGAGCAAAGGCGTTGGGCTTGGGTCTGCCGCGGCAATCTCTGAGGCAGCCAGCACATCGCCGCTGAGCTTAATATTTTGAGGCTTGCCGCTGAATGCTTCACGTAGGGCAGTCGCAAACTGGCGGGCGGTTTGCCAGCGTGCTTCGGGGCGTTTTTCCAATGCCTTTAAGATGACCTGCTCAACTGCCTCAGAGAGGTCAGGGCGAAGGCTGCGCGGTGGTGGTGGTGGCGTGGAAATGTGCAGCAAGGCAAGGCTCATCGCAGAGTCGGCATCGAAAGGTGTTTGCCCGGTCACCATCTCATAGACAATCACGCCAAGTGAGTAAATATCGCTCTGCGGTACTGCCCGATCAGAGGCAACAGCCTGTTCTGGCGCGATGTAGCGTGGTGTGCCGAAGGCAGTGCCAAGTGTGTTATCGCCGCTGGTTTCCATCAGCAAGCCAAAATCCATTAGGATGGCGTGTTTATCGTTGCTGAGCATTACATTAGAAGGTTTGATGTCGCGGTGAATAACGCCGTTCCTGTGGGCATAGTCCAGCGCAGCGCTTACATCGTCCACCACGCTGAGCAGTTGGTCGGTTTCAATCAGGCGCTTTTGCGTGCGAAGGCGTTTCAGCTTTTGGAGCAGCGTCTGCCCTTCCAAAAGGCGCATAGCAAGGTAGTATAGTCCCTCACCCTGCCCAAACTGATAGACAGTGACGATGTTGGGATGGTGCAGGTTTGCCACAGCACGCGCCTCACGGAAGAAGCGCTGCTTCATCTCATCGCTATCTTCAGATTGTGGGTTGATAACCTTAATGGCAGCACTGCGGTGCAGGTTGGCATCAAAGCCTTCGTAAACACGCGCCATGCCGCCGCGCCCAATCAAGCGCCGAATTTCATAATCACCTAACCGCGTTCCGATCAGCGGGTCGGCTGTGGGTGCGGAGTTTTTTTGGGAAGTTGCCACAGGTTGCTGCTCACGGCTTTTCGCTTATTCGTCTATATCGCCAATAATACCCTGCATCAGCGCATCGTCAAAGGTAATGCGGCTTTCAGGCGAAAGGGCAAGGGCGCTCTCCGCCAGTTTATCTGGGTCAAACATCGCCTCAGCCTGCTGCAAATCCACGCTGTCCAAACCATCGAACAAGCTTGGATCAAAATCGGCAATGGGCTGTGCGGCAGGGTTTTGTGCAGCGGGACGTTGCGTGACAACACTGCTCGGCATGATGGGCTTCTCAGCAGCAGACGCAGCGGCGGCTGAGGTCACAGCGCGCATATCTTGTGTTCTGGTCTTACGCTTGGTGTGCGGTTCGGGTTTGTGGTGCAAGGCTGGTGAAGAAGGCTTTGGATCAAAGGCAACCTCGCCGACCAATTCCAACATCTCGTTTATGGCAGTGCTGCCATAACGCTTGACGTTGCCGAGTGCCGTTGGCGGCGCGTTACGGTCAAAGACGAGGATGATAAAGTGGTGCAAGCCTAAACTTAACCCAAAGACGGTGCTGCGCTCTGCATCGTAATATTTCAGCACACGCGGCTGGTCACCTAGGGCGGGCAGCATCTTGATGGTGTTGCCAAAGCCGGGCGCAAGGGCAGCCGCAAACAAGTCACGGTCAACGTAGCCGGCTGCGCCATCATAGCCAATCACTTTACCGTTGCGGTCAGCAAGGATGACAGCCATCGCATTCACATTTCGCATCAGATCAAACACAATCTTCTGAAGCGAAGCGGTGTATTCAAGGGGCGGTACGGGGACGATTTCATCGGGCGAGGCATCGCGCGGGGCAGCTTCCGGTCCGTCTAGGGCAATCCGCAGCGCGCGGATGAACGTTTCAGGTGCCATCGGGCGGCGCAAATATTGGAAGGGCGACTGGGCAATTGTCTCGGCGTCCAGTTCGGGATCGGCTTCTTCACCGACCACGATCACGGGCAAAGCTGCCATCTCGCGTTTCGCCATCAGGGCTAGGACGGTGCCGCTGCTTGCCTCTAACAGCGTCTGGCTGCTGATAAGCAGGTCAGGCGCTACGGCGCGTAGTTCCAGCATGGCGTCATCGCCGCTGTAGGTTTCGATCAGGCGCGGGCGGCGCTCCATAAGTTCCATCGCAGCACGCACGAGGTGGTAGAGTTTCTGCTGCGGGTCAACAACGATAATTCTTGGACTGCTTGTAGACATACTTCACCTACCAGTAGCTTGGGCGATCAAACCAGAATGTGGCGTCGCTTTGATGAACGTTAGGGAATACCTATCCATTATACCCCACTGTGCCTGAACTGTTTGTGGAAAATTTTTAGTTGGTATGCATAGCTGCGCCGCTGGGTCTGCCGAGCGACGTTTTGGTTGGCTTGCTCTTTGGTGCGGCGGTCGGCGCAGCGTAGCGCATTGCTAATAAGATGCTCACCTTCGTGCCTTTGCCGGGCGCGCTCTCAAGGCGTAGTTGTGCATCAATCGCCTGAGCGCGCTCACGCATGTTGACCATGCCTAAGCTGCCGCGTGCCTCGTAGTTGCCGTTCACAGATGCTACATCAAAGCCGGCGCCATAGTCTTGCACTTCCACTAACACATGCCTGCCCTGCCGCAGAAAACGAACGTCAATGCGTGGTGTTTGGGCATACTTTCGGGCATTACCAACTGCTTCCTCAATGATGTAGAACAAGGGACCTTGACGGTGTGGCTCAATCAGGTCTGCAACGCCTTCTTCGGCGGAAATGTGAAGCGGTAGGTTATGCGTCTCTAGCATCTTATGGCTAAATTGCTCTAAAGCGGGCAAAATGCCTTGCGATTCCAAGACCAGTGGGCGCAGCGTAAAGAGCATATGCCGCAGATTCTTGATCGTTTCGCGGGCAGTGGTCTCGATTTGGTGCAGCTCGGCGGAAAGGTCTTCCGCTTTGCCTTTTTTCACCAATTGACGGCAGTAGTCAAGGCGCATGGCGATCAGGGAGACTTGCTGTGTCGGTCCGTCGTGCAGATCGCGGGCGAGTTTTTTACGCGCTTCTTCCTCAACTTCGATCAGGCGGTCACGTTCTTGGCGCAGATTGGTGTAGAGGATGGCGTTTTGGATTGCCATTGCCGCTTGCGTGCTGATAGCAGTCAGCAGGGATGCCTGCTCAGGCGAAAAGGCGTGGGGGCGTGTGCTGCTGAAGATCAGCACGCCATACGTCTCAAAGCCGACGCGCAGCGGAATAAGCATCACAGAGCGTGCGCTGTGCATCGCCACAAAGTAGATTAGTTCTTGGTCATTGCCTGTGCCATCGGCAAAGACAGGCTCGGCGCGCTGCAAGGTCTGGGCAAGCAAGCCTTCTTCACCTGCCAGCACCAACGCCTGATCACGCGGCGGCAAACCACGCGAACTTGCCACATGCAGCTTATCATCATCTTCGAAAAGCAGCACTGCGCTGGTCAGGCGTGCCTCACTGGCGCCCACCCGCAAGCCAAGCAACCCAATATCTAAGGCAGTGTTGAGCGCCTTTTCATAGTCAAGTGAGGCACCCAGCGCGTTGGTGATCTCAGCCAACGCACGCGCACGGTCACGCGCGCTTTGCAGCACGCTATCCATCTGTGCCTGACGGGCAGCCGACTGCTGGACAAAGGTCGTGCGGCGGCTCAGAAAGCCCAGCACTGCCGCTGTAATGAGCAGCACCGCACCACCGACCAGCATTCCGCTGGTGATGCCGCTGCCCATTGCCAGCCCTGCAATAAACGCACCGAGCGTCACTGCAAGGATCATAATCATTCTAAGCATAGGATGCACCGCGCTTTTCTAATCATCGCTCTCAGATCGTCCACGTCGTTCACCGTGCTGAGCCAACCAAAACAAAAATGCCGCAAGGGTATCCATTGCGGCGTGCAGCGCTATCGAAACAGTGTGGGCGCAAAAGGACTCGAACCTATGACCTCACGGATGTGAACCGTGCGCTCTAACCAACTGAGCTATGCGCCCTCAGTGTGCGATAGTATAGCACGCCATGCCCTGCTTGGCAAGGCTTTCCTTTCAAGAAAGTTGCCCGCCCCTGACTCCGTATTCGTCCTCACCTATCATTATGGCACATTCCAACGCAACCGCTATAGCTTACATATCTTAATCGCATATCGGTTTTGAAACGTTTTCTTAATTTTCGGTGCGGCTGGGTGCAATCGAATCAACATGCCCTAGCACTCCCACAAGCTCTAGCAGCGGCTGATCGGCTTGATCAAGCAGGCGAAAAACACTGAAGCCACCCAACCAAACGCCCAACAAACGCACCCGCGAAAGCACTGTTTCGCCCTGCGCTACAAAGCCGCATAATACAGTTTCATCAGGCAGTGTGCTGGCACTTTGCACAAGCAAACTTAGCCGTGCGCCGCCTTCCGCCTGCGGGAATTGTTCCAAATCGCGCCAATAGACGCCTTCTTGTGCGCCTTGCTGAATGCCTGCTGCATCCACCAAGCGCGCTGCCTGAAAAGTGTAGCGTTCGCCGCTGCGCGCTGTGAAAGTGCCGCTGTAGCCATCGGCTGCCGCCTGTGCGCTGAGCGCCGCGCCGCCTGCGCTGCTCAGCTGCCAAGTGCCATCCTCGCGCACGCTGCGCGTCAGCCAGCCGCTGATCGTTTGCCAGTTGCCGTCCTCTGTGGAACACACTAAAGCACGCGCATTCTCCACACCAACCATCAGTGCCAAAACACCTACTGTTCGCCTATCTACATCCAGCAGCGCACCGTGATAGGTGACCGCTGGTTCGAGCGGAACGTGCGTCACCTCTGGCGGCAGCGTTGGCAGGATGGATGGCTCTTGCACGGGAAGGCAGGCGCTCAAAGCACACAGGGCTAGGCAGGCAAATAAACGACGCATGATTCAGCTTTGTGGCACCAAAGTCTGATACTGGCGATTGTAATAAATTAGCGGCGCATTTTCCGCAGTGCTGAGCGCATAAATGACCTCGCCAATGAAGATGGTGTGCGTGTGTGCATCGTGCGCGGCGCGCACCACACAATCCAGCAAGCCAACCGCACCTACTAATAAGGGCGCGCCCGTCTCGGCTATTTTATATTCCACGCCGTCGAAACGATCCCCTGTCACTGTTGAATCGAAGCCTGCGAAGCGCTGCGAGAGGTCAGCCTGCCCTGTGGCAAGCAGCGAGACGCCGAAAACACCCGCACGCTTCACGTAATCGTGCGCGAAGGCGTTCTTGTTCAGGCAGACCAAGACTGTTGGCGGTTCAAGCGAGACGGACGTGAAGCTGCTCACTGTCATTCCCACGCGCACGCCTTCAAAGGCGGTCGTTACAACGGTGACGCCAGTCACCCATTGGCGCATTGTGGCGCGCAGTGCATTTGAATCAACAGGCATAAAGCGATCCTGCTTTGGTGAAATCCTCAACTCTACGGATGATTATAGAGCCTTCGGGCAAATCTGCCGCACAAACCCAACCAAACATCAGAGAATGCTGAGAATATGTAATAAACTGATCCTACACCCCTACAATGATCGTATGTCGTTGAAGAAAGCGAGGATACCTACCATGACAACACCCGAAAAGCCACAAAACACCTTGCCGCGGATCATCTTCAATCGCTATGGTTATGTTTCGATGGCGGCACTGGCATGGGCAGCCTTTTCTGCTGTGCTGCTCTTGATCGCGCTCTTATTCAGTCTCAGCCTTGCCATTCCGCTGACCCTGAGTGCTGCCTTTGCCGTGATTGCCTTTGTGATCTGGCTGCGGAACAGCCCACATTTGCGGCATGTAGCACCGCCGGCATCTAGCACCGAAACCCTCTTTGAGGCGATTCGCTCAGGCGATACGCCGGCGCTTATCTCGCTGGAAAGCGACTACTGCGCCTATTGCATGACAGTTGGCAAGCGCATTCATCAGTTAGAGAATGAGGAAAACTTGCGCGTGTTCCGTCTGAGCGTTCACAGCGAGCCGGGGCGCAGCCTTGTCGAGCAGTTTAGCGCCACAACGACGCCAACCTATCTTTTGATGGATCACAACGGTAATTTATTGGAAGAATGGACAATCGCGCTGCCAATCGAGCGGGTGCGCTATGATGTGCGCCGCCAAACTGCAACCTACAAAGCGGTCTAACAAACCAACTAAGGCGCAAGGGCAGCCAACACGCGGCAAAACTGCCCTGAATCGGCTTCGCCGCATTGATGTCTACAGCGTCTTGGCGCACGCCGCCTTGCTGCGCTTGCCCAACGCCCTTGTGGTGGACGTTGGCTTTGGCGCGCAAGCCTGGACGACGCTTGAAATGGCGGCGCGTTGGCAGCCCCTTAACCCAACACTGCGCGTTTTGGGCGTGGAGATTGATCCACAGCGCGTGGCAGAGGCACAGCCCCATGCCATACCACCACACATTACCTTTCAGCTCGGCGGCTTCAACCTTGCCGACCTCATCGGCACAGAAAGCGCGCACCTCATCCGCTGTTATAACGTGTTGCGTCAATACGCAGAAGCAGATGTGCCGCCCGCCCTGCACAGGATGGGGTGCGCTCTTGCTGAAGGCGGCATCCTGATTGAAGGCACCTCTAATCCAAGTGGTGGCATGGCTGCCTTTGATGTTTACCGCAAGCAGGGCGGCAGTCTACAGCATGAGGGGCTGGTCTTTGGCACGAACTTTCACCCGCCCGATTTGCCCGCCGCCTTCCAAACTATTTTGCCCAAACGCCTAATCCACCACATGCAGGATACCTTGCCCGCCGCCTTTTTTGCAGCATGGCAGCGCGCCTTTGCCGTTGTGCGCGGCATGGGCATTCGCAGCCGCCGCAAAGCGTGGGTCGCAGCGGCGGCATGGTTAATCGGCAACACGGATTTTGCCCTTGATCGGCGGCTGCGGCTGATCAGGCGCGGCTATCTATGCCTCTACACGCCGCTGCCCTAGACGCTGAAGCTGCCGCCCGGATCGACAATGATGGCACGCGCATCGGTTTGGGTGTGGATGCTCTGCGCCCAACCGGCGGCATCCTGCTGGATGGCGGGAAAGGTGTTATAGTGGACTGGGAACACACTACGCGGACGAATGAGTTTAGTCGCCTCGACCGACTCGCTCGGACCCATGGTGAAATTATCGCCAATGGGCAGGGCGGCAAATTCAATGCCTAGCTCACCCACAAGGCGCATATCGCTGAATAGGGCAGTATCGCCCGCGAAATAGAGGCGTGTCCCGTCAACGGTCAGCACGATGCCGCAGGCAGTGCCGCCATAGCTGCCATCCGGAAAAGACGAACTGTGGTCAGCGCGCACAAACTTGACATGCCCAAAGGGATGCGCGTAGCCGCCGCCGACGTTCTGCGCGTGCGTATGCACCACACCGTGATTTTGCATCCAAGCGTGAACTTCCCACACTCCGATCACCATAGCACCGGTGCGCTTGGCAATCGCCACCGTGTCTCCCACATGATCAGCATGGGCATGGGTGAGCAGGATAAAATCAGCCTCAAGCTGTTCAGGTTCAACAGGTGCCAATGGGTTGCCGGTGAGGAATGGATCGATCAAGACATGCGCGCCATTCACCTTCAGCGCGAACCCAGAATGCCCCAGCCACGTGATATGAATGCCCATTGAAAAATCTCCTAATTAACCTTGTAGCCTTCATTATAAGGGTAAACCGCACGCTAGGGCAGTTAGTCTTTGGTAGGTGTCTAAAATTTGTAAAGAGGCGCACAAATCCACTAAAGAAAGCGACAGAAGCGCAGCGAATATGATACAATGGCGAAGGTGTGCGCTCCTGCACAGGCAAGTGAGCATTTAGCACGCCATGCGTGTATGTAGTGTGCAGTTATCCACACCAGATGAGGCGTAGAATCCATGAAACGCTGGCAAAGCGTGGTGCTAGGGCTAGTCGTCAGCGTGGCGACACTCGCCTATGCCCTGAACGGGAACGACTTTTCCAAAATTGGCGATGAACTGGCAAGTGCGCGCTACCTGTGGGCAGTTCCCTGTGCCTTGCTCATTGGGCTAGGGCTGTGGTTTCGCGGTCTGCGCTGGCGCTTCCTGCTCAACGAGCGCATCACGCCCATGCACAGCTTTCACATCACCAACATCAGTTATTTCCTGAATGCGTGGCTGCCGCTGCGCTTAGGCGAGGTGGCGCGCGCCTATTTGGTGACGCGCCTAAAGCCGCCGATCTCGATGTTCACCGCGCTGAGCAGCGTCGTTGTGGAGCGTCTGATCGATCTGTTGATGGTGGTCGTGTTGGTGGTGCTGGCGGTGCTGATCACCGACGTGCCGAACGAAGTGCAGGTCAGCGCGCAGATCATTGGTGTGGTCTCGGTGCTGGGCATGGTCGTGCTGGCGATTTTTGCAGCACGGCGGAGACTTGCCCATGCTCTTTTGAATATTGTCTTAAAGATTTTGCCATTCCTAGAGCGTTTAGGCGTTCGTGGGCTTGCCGATAAAGTGCTGGATGGCATCGCGCCGCTAGGCTCTGTGCGCGGCGTGAGCAATTCGCTCTTGTGGTCGGTCTTGGCGTGGGCAACTTCGATCATCGCCGGCTATGTGATGCTCTTTGCCTTTTATGATGAGCCAAATTGGGCGGCTGCCCTGCTGATGATCGCGGCGGCGGCGCTGGCAATTGCCCTGCCTGCCGTCCCCGGCAGCGTCGGGCCCTTCGAGGCGGCGGTGATCGTCGGCTTGCAACTCAGTGGCTTGGTAGACCCTGCTAACGGCTTGCCACAAGAGCGTGCCTTTGCCTTTGCCGTCGTGCTGCATTTGGTGAACGCCGCTTGTTATGTGATTTTGGGCTATATCGGGCTGCTGCAAGAGCGCGTCTCGCTCGGTGAGGTCTTTCGTGCGGCGCGTGCCGCCGTAGCGCGCAAAGCACCACCCACAACCGCGTTAGACGCACCAACCACAGAAGGATAACGTTAACCGTGTCTGAGACTGCTGAGAACCGTCCACTCAAAATCCTGATCAGCTTGCTCTACTATGTGCCGCACTACACCGGCTACACCATCCATGTGCAGGATGTGGCAGAGGCGCTCGCCGCACGCGGGCATGAAGTGACAGTGCTATGTGCGCGCCACAACTTAGATTTGCCGCGTGACGAGACAATCAACGGCGTGCGGATTGTGCGGCTGTGGGCGCCCATCAAACTCAGCCGCGCCATGATTATGCCCTTTTATCCGGTGGCGCTCTATGCCTTCATGCGGAAGTATGACTTGATTTTCTCTAACACGCCGATGTTTGAAACGTGGATGGTAGCGCTGGTAGCAACGCTGACTGGCAAGAGCGTGATCAACACCCATCACGGCGATCTGGTGCTGCCGCCGGGCTTATCCAACCGCTTCATTCAGTTCGTCACTTTCCAACTCTATAAGATTATGGCGCGCAAGGCACACCGCATCGTTGCCTACAGCCAAGATTACGCTGATAACAGCTACTACCTACGCCCGTATATGCAGAAAGTTGTGCCGAACTATCCCCCCGTGCGGATTCCACAGCCAAATCCTGAGCGCGTGCAAGAACTGCGCGCCCAATGGCAAAAAGACGGCGCGCCGATCATCGGCTTTTCGGGCAGATTTGTGCAGGAAAAACGTCCCGATATCTTGATCCGCGCCTTAGAGGTGGTCAATCGCCAATATCCCAATGCGCGGGTTGTGTTTGCTGGTCAGTACAACATTCCCTACGAGGATACATGGGAACGCCATCAGGACTTGGTCGAGAAATACCGCGAGCAATTGATCTTCTTGGGCGTCATCACCAGCCGCGAGGCATTGGCAAACTTCTACGCCGCGCTGGATGTGATGGTGCTGCCGAGCGATACCGAATGCTTCGCGCTGGCACAGGTCGAGGCGATGCTGTGCGGAACGCCCGTCGTGATGAGCGATACGCCCGGCGGCAGGGTGCCTGTCACCGTTACCGGCATGGGCAAGATTGCGCCGCGTGGCGATTGGCGCGCCTTTGGTGAGGCAATCTGTGAGGTGATCGAGAACCGCGAGCGTTACCTCAAAACACGCGCAGAAATTGAGGCGATCTTCAGTTTCAAGCGCACCATTGACACCTACGAAGGACTCTTTCGGCAAGCGGCGCATCACAGCCGTATCAAAGTGGCAGATTTTCATACACGCAACGGCAAGGATTCTTAAGCAACCATGCTTGACGAAGCAACTTTTCTGCGCCTGACGCGCAACGAGGCGGATATGGCGTTCAAAAAGCGCGTCCGCAGCATTTTTGAGTGGCTGCAACCAACCGCCGAGAAGACGATCCTCGACTGTGGCTGCGGACGTGGCTTCTATTTGAACATGATCCGTGCGGTGAGCGCCTGCCCGCTCTACGGCTTGGAGCTAGACCCTGAAATCATCGCCAAAACGCGCCAAAACCTGGCGCACTTGCCCGATATTACGTTGGTGCGTGCCAGCATCTACGAGCAGCCCTTTGAAGATGCCAGCTTTGACGGCGTGATCCTCTCTGAAGTGCTGGAACACATTGAGGATGATGTGCGCGGCTTGCAGGAAGTCTTCCGCGTGCTGAAGCCAAACGGCGTGGTGGCGATCACTGTTCCGAACGCGAACTATCCGTTTTGGTGGGATCCCATCAACAAGACGTTGGAGTCAGCCGGTCTGCCGCCGATTAGGCAGGGTGTCTTTGCGGGCATTTGGGCGAATCACGTGCGCTTATATACTAAAGCGCAACTGCGCCAAGCGGTTGAGGCAGCAGGCTTCCTTGTGGAAGAAGAACGCGCCTTCACGCATTACTGCTTCCCGTTCATTCACAATGTGGTGTATGGCATTGGCAAGCCGCTGTTGGAGAGCGGCGCGCTGCCCAAAAGCATGGCGCAGGCTGCTGACCGCACTACCTTTGATCAGAACAGCGGCAGCCTGCTTAACCCGATTAACCTTGGTCTGGCGGTGCTGAACTGGTTCGACCGTCCCAACCAGATCAATGAGCCAGACGGGCGCACCACTGTGAACTTAGCCCTGAAGGCGCGCAAACCTGCCTAGCTATTTCCGTTCAGGCGATCAATGCGGCGCTGCAAGTAGGGTGAAAAGTAGCCTTTGTAGCGCTGCTGCAATTCAGGCTTGCGCCAATCATCGCCCGTGATCACGCCGCGGCAATTTGGCTGACCGCACAAGCAGTCCATGCGAAAGTCAGGATCGCCATCACAGGTGGCATAATCAAAGCAGACTTCCTCGCCCGCGGCAATATCGCGCAGCGCGATGAGCGTGATCTGCCCTTGCAGGGCAGCGTTCGGATTACAGGAGTGGTTGGCGCAGTCCGCCAGATCGTCCACCATGCCGCTGGTCAGGTGCAGGTCTTCCTCCACCTGAATCGAGCGGTGCTGTGCCATTTCAGGCAGTGTATCCAGCGTCGCTGTATCCACAATGATGCCGCCCCACACCACCAAGAGTTCGCCTTTGCTGATCGGCGCAGTCGCCACCAGCGAAAAGCCCGCACCGTCCGTCCATTTTCGATCAATATGTGGATGATTCCACGCAATGCGCCGCGAGGAAGCTAAAATATCCGCCATATGGTGTCTTTCCTATGTGGGTTGTGCCAAGAGTTACTTAGAACGGCAGCGCATCCGAGTCGGGCGCAGCGGATCGATCATTGCTGGTGTTGATCTTCTGAATACGCAGTTCGGCGGCGTTTAGCTTCGCCTCGCAGAAGGCGATCAGGGCGCGCCCGCGCTCGTAAAGCGAGACGGACTCATCAAGGCTGAGGGCGCCGCGCTCTAGCTGATCAACGATGTCATTCAGGCGTTGATATGCCTCTTCAAAGGTTTGGATGGGTGGCAAATTGCTCATACTGAGTCGCTCTCGGTTGGATCAGGCTGCAAGGTGCGTTCCTGCACACGGACAGTCAAACGCCCATCGGTTAATTGTACGTGCAGATCGGCGTTTTGCACAACCTCAGCCGCACTGGTTAGGCGTTTGCCCGTCTGCGGATCGCTCAGAATGGCATAGCCACGCGCCAACAAGCTCAGCGGGCTGGCACGCTCAAGGGCGCGTTCCTGCGCGCTGAGCGTCTCGCTTGCCCGTTGCAGACTCGCTGCTGCCGCACGCTCAAGGCGGGCGCCAAGTGCATCAAGGCGCTGCCGTTCGCCCTGAATCTGTGAGCGCGGCGAGACAAGGCGCAGCTTATGCGCGGAATCGGCAAGGGCAGCCTGCCGTCCTTGCAGCCGCTCGCGGAGCGCTGCCTCAGCGCGCCCTGCCAAGCGCCCTAGTTCAGCGCTGAGCGCCGCCATGTCCGGCGTGGCAAGTTCGGCGGCAGCCGAAGGCGTTGGCGCACGCCGATCCGCGCTGCCATCTACGAGCGTTGTATCAATTTCATGCCCAACGCCGCTGATGACGGGCGCACGAGTCGTCCGCAAGGCACGGGCAAGCTGTTCATCGTTGAAGCACCACAAATCCTCAGCACTACCACCGCCGCGCACCAAGAGGATGACATCTACACCGAAGGCATCAGCACGGCGCAGTGCCGCCATGATCTGCGGCGGTGCATCGGCGCCTTGCACAGGCGTATGGCTTAGCCAGACTTCCGCCAGTGGATAGCGGCGGCGTAGCACATTACACACATCTTGGAAGGCGGCGGTGCTTTCAGAGGTAACCACGCCGATTCGCTGCGGAAACAAGGGCAGCGGACGTTTGAGATCAGGGCTGAACAAGCCTTCTGCCTCCAGCCTATCCCACAAAGCGCGGAACTGTGCGGCGAGATCGCCCTGTGCATCGGCAAGCTGCACAGCATCGGCATAAAGCTGGTAAATGCCCCCTTGCTCATAAACGCTGATCTTGCCGTGTGCGAGGATTTTCTCGCCATTCTGTGGTGTGTGGCGCAGCGCGCGCACCTTATCGCGCCAGATCACAGTCTTCAGTTCGGCATGGGCATCTTTCAGGGTGAAATACAGATGCCCGCTGCTTTGGGCGCGCAGGTTGGAAACCTCACCCTCCACCCAAATATCTTGCAGGGGCTGATCGCGCTCGATCAGGCGGCGGATATAAGCGTTTAGGGTGCTGATGCTGAAAACGTCGGGCATGGCGGCTCACCATTGGCGAAAAGTTTCCGCAGAGTATACCACACCGCAGCGCGCTTAGCGCGGCGCAGCAATTTCCCGATACCAATGCACCTCATCGTTATCCACTGCAAAGAGTGTGCCTTGTGGTGTGAAGGTGAAGTCATAGGGCGCCCGAACGGTATTCAAGGTGCGGATAAAACGCCCCGTCCGGCTGAAAACCTTGATGCCGTCAAAGTCACCCACATAGAGATTGCCATCCGCACCCACGGCAATACCGTTAACAATGCCGAAGAACTCGCCGCCTTCTTCTCTAGGCGCGCCAAACCGATCACGGTATTTGCCTTCTGCATCAAAGGCGAATATAGCCTCTTCGCGCATTGCCAAAATGAACAGATTGCCTAAGCCATCGCTAGTGATTGTCAAAATTGTTGAAGGCTGATCGGTGATGCTGCTCACAACATTGCTGACGCGCTTTGCCACACTGCCATTTCGGTTAAAAAGGAGCAGATCATCTCTACCAGCGGCAAGCGTAAGGGCTGCTACTGTACCATCAGGGCGTACTACAGCACTACGTAGCCAATCACCACGCGGATCGCGCAGTGTAGCAAGCAGGCTGCCGTTGGCGCTGGTAATGCGCTGAATCTCCCCGCCAATGCACACATACAGCACGCCGTTGGAATCAGCATCCAAGCAGCTAATCTGGGTAGAACGCCCCTTGAGTAGGTAGGTTTGGCGGTATTCACCTGCTTCAGTAAACTGCTGAACACGCCCAGTATCATAATCCGCCACATAAACAAAGCCACGCCCATCTACGGCGATTGAGCGTGCGTTTTGAAACTGCCCAACGCCTGTTCCCTTGCTGCCGAAGCTGCTCTGTTGTACGTTTGCATTGGCAGCCGTCGGCGGGGCGGTGCGCGTGGGGCTGTCTGCAATCACTTGAACTGTGCTTTGCATCGTCATTTGTATAGAAACCGAGTGCGTCACAGCAAGGTGCTGCACAGGTGTTGCCTCAAATTGTGAAAGCACAGTAAGCAGGGCAGCCGCCATTGTCGAGATAATGCCACCCTCAGATTCTAAGGCGAATCCAAGTGGCGCTAGAAAAACTCCCAAGATGAGGATCATAAAAGCCAATACGCCCAAACAAGAGGCGCGCTTAGGCTGCCGCGCCGTTGAGCTTGACTGCATATTCGGCACATTGATTACAATGTGTTGGAAGATGGTGGCTTCCTCAGGCATATTTTGCGGTGAGGGCGGCTCAATCGGAATCTGCACCGCAACGCCACAATAGCGGCAGCGCACAATGCTAGGCGAACGCTCATCTATTTCGAGTGAGCTGCCACAGGATGGACATTTAAGCGCTTTGGGCATGGTCGTTAATCTCCAGAGTCAAGGATTATAGAGATGAAATTGCCCTATCTTATGTGCATTTGGTAGGTTGTGTAAATGCCCGCCGCACCCTTTTACGGCTTTTTTATAGGTGGGTAGCGCGGGGTGTTTTTTTCGCCCTTTTGTGCTATGCTTAAAGTGCAGAATCTGCGCTATAGGCGTGATTTTAGGTAGCAAGCGCGTGCGCTGTGGGAGGGAGAAATCGCCATGTCCGACAAACCGAGCGATGATAAGGAGCGTCCGCGCAGCAGCAAATTTAGCTCACGCTCTGAGGACAAAGAAAAAGAAGAAGAAAAGAAGACGGGTGAACGTCCTCCACTGTTTGGCGGCAAACCTGCCAGCAGCATTTTTGGCAAGCCCACCGCTTCCGAGCCGAGCAAGCCCAGCAGCACCAGCACCTTTGGGCGACCTGCTCAGATGCCGCCCAAGCCTTCGACTACGACAGGCAGCACGCCCAAAGCAGAGTCAAAGCCTGCCAGCAGCGGTAGCGGCAGCACCTCTGGCAGCCGCCCTGGCACGGGAATGTTCGATACGGCAAAGCCCGCCGATCCCGCACCGCCCAAACCGGAGTCGCCACCTAAGCCCAGCACGCCAAAACCTGAAGAAAAGAAGCCCGGCGGTCTGTTTAGCGGCTTTGGGCGCGGCGGCGGCAAGCCCGAAGAAAAGAAAGAGCCGCCCAAACCCGCCAGCAGTGCTGCACCTGCCCGCATTGGCACCGGCACAACCGCTGCGCCTAAGGCAGAGCCGCCCTCGCGCTCGGCTGCACCTGCCAAAAAGCCCGCCGACGCGGAGCAGCCCAAGCGTGGGTTTCCCAACTTAGGCGCACTCTTTGGGCGTGGCAAAAAAGAGGAAGCAGATAAGCCCGCCAAGCCCGCCGATGCCTCTAAGATCGGGACGGGCAAGCCTGCGCCAGTCGAAGCGCCAAAGTCAGGCGGCGGTCTGTTTAGTAGGTTGCAGGGCGAAAAGCCCAGTGAGCCACCTAAAGATCAGCCGAAGCCCGCCACAGCCACTGGCGCAACACCCAGATTTGGTGATGCGGCTGCCACACCGCCCAAAGCCGATCCCAAGAAGGATGATAAAAAGCCCGAACAGTCCGCAAAGGGCGGGTTCTTCAGCCGTTTGCGCCGTGGTGGCGCCGCCAAGCCCGAAAGCGGCGCATCCGCTGCACCGCTCAAAACGCCCGCGCCCATTGATGGCAAGCGCGGCGGCTCATCCATCCCCGGCGCGCCGCCCGCCCGTGGCGAGAAGCAGGCAAAGCCGCTGGAAGGGCAGACACACGTCACGGTGAAGAATGTGGGGCTGTCGCTCGATCAAAAGCTAGATATGATCGGCTGGCTGCTGATCGTCACTGGTGTTGTGATGATCTTCGGCTTGATCCAGCCCGACGAAGGCACTTTCACCAAAGCCATTGTGGATATTTTCGGCGCACTGTTTGGCTATGGGCGCTATGTGCTACCCTTGCCTTGCCTTGCCGTTGGCGGTTGGCTGCTGGTGCGCTATTTTAAGAAAAATCCCTTCCTTACCTTTGACGCACTGCAAATGACGGGCGCGGTGCTGCTCTTTTTGAGCATCGTAACAGGGCTGCACACCATTGAACTGATTGATAAGATCGTCTACGACTGGGACGAGTTGATCGCAGTCTCGGCGCGTGCGGTAGACCTGATGCAAGGCGGCGGTTGGGTGGGTGATCGCCTCTACATGATCTTGATCCGCCTGACGGGTGAGTTCGGCGTGCCGGTCGTCTTAGCGATCACGACTTTCATCGGAACACTGTGGCTCTTTGAACTCTCGTTGGCAGAGATCGCCACTTACATTAAGTCTTCCTTCCAGATTTTCGGCGCACGCACAGGGCGTATCCGCGAAAGCTGGCGCGCCTGGCGACAAACAGTAGCAGCGCGGCGCGCCGCACAGGCAGCAGCGCGCGCTCAGGTGCGCGCCCAGCGCGAGGCGGCGACGTTGGCTGCCCAAGCGCAAGGGCAGCCTAAACCTGCCGCTGGCTTGCCGGCTGCCGCGACACTTGCCCACACCGCTGATCTGCCAGAACAACCCGTGCTGGCAACGGTTGGCGCAGAGCAAACGCCGCCTGCGCGTAAAGCCGCCTTCCGCACATCCATTGTTGCGCCGGCAGTCGCCGTAGCACAGCCGCCTTCGGAAGAAACGCCGCTGCCTGCGCCCGCAATTGCCAAACCTGCGCCGCTTGGTGCGCGCAGCACGCCTGTGCAAACCGCCGCGCAGCCCGCAGCACAGCCAACTGCCTTTAGTGTGCCAGTCGCGGAAGCCTCACCAACGGCTGCACCCGAAAAACCTGCCGAGAAGCCCAAGACTGGCAGTTTCGGCGGAATCTTTGGTGGCGGCAAGCCCAAATCTGAGCCTGCACCCGACGCGCCGACCGTTGCGACGCCGACTGCCACCGCACCTGTGGACTCTGAGCCGCCCGATTTATCAGTGACGCAGCCTACCCGCGCTACCGGCGTGTTCAAGACACCGACGCCCGCGCCCAAGCCCGTCAGTAGCATTTTCGGCAGCAAGCCCAAGCCCGCTGAGCCACAACCAGCGGAGGACGCTGAAGATGAGGACGTGCCAGTTGCCAAGGCGCCGCCACCGCCTGCCAAACCCGCCAGCGGCATCTTTGGCAGCAAGCCCGCCAGCAGCCCGTTTGGCAGCCCTAGCGCCTTCCGTCCTGCGCCCAAACCAACTTCGGAGCAGCCCGCTGTGCGCGCCCCTCAGCCCGAAGATGCGGCGGATGATCTGGAGGATATGCTAGACGATGAGGATGATGCCCACTCCGCACCGCTGCCGCCTGAGCGCGTGCCGACTTCTGCACCTGCATCACGTATCTTTGGCAGCTTTGGCGGTGCAAAACCGACGGAGAAGTCCGCCGAGCCGTCTATTGGAACGCCCGTTGCCGCCGCTGTACCACCCTCATCGGCTGAGTTGCCGCCTATGCAGCACTTGCCGGGCGATACGACCTGGCCAATGCCTGACTACCGCGAACTTTTGCAGTCAGGCTCAGTGCAGACCATCACCGAAGAAATGCTGGCAGAGCGCCGCCGCCTGATCGAAGAGACACTGGAGGCATTCGGCGCGCCGGGGCGCGTGGTAGAGACGAACGTTGGACCGACCATCACGCAGTTTGGCGTTGAGCCGGGCTATTTGAACTCTCGCGGCAAACAAACGCGTATCAAAGTGAACCAGATTGCCAAGCTGGATGCAGACCTTGCCCTTGCGCTGGCGGCACGCTCAATCCGCATTGAGGCGCCTGTGCCGGGCAAAGGCTACGTGGGCATTGAAGTGCCAAACCCTGAAACCTCGTTGGTTGGCTTGCGCGATATTATCGGCAGCAGCACCTTTAACCAGATGCGCTCGCGGCTGCGAGTCGCGCTTGGCAAGAGCATTGATGGCGCGGCGGTTGTCTCGGATTTAACGCAAATGCCACACATGCTCATCGCCGGCACGACGGGTTCGGGTAAATCGGTGTGTGTCAACGCAGTGATTGCCTGCTTGTTGCTGCAAAACTCGCCCGATGATCTCAAGCTGATCATGGTTGACCCCAAGCGCGTCGAATTGACGGGCTACAACGGCATTCCACACCTTGTCTCGCCAGTGGTCGTTGATCTGGAGCGCGTGACGGGTGTGCTGAAATGGGTCACCCGTGAAATGGATGAGCGCTATAAAAAGTTCGCCGCCTCAGGTGCGCGCAATATCACTGATTACAACAGCAAAATCGGTGCGACTGAGCCGCGGATGCCCTATCTGGTCGTCATCATTGACGAATTGGCAGACCTAATGATGCTGGCGCCGGATGAGACGGAAAAACAACTGACGCGCCTCGCACAGATGGCACGCGCCACAGGCATTCACCTGATCATCTCGACCCAGCGCCCAAGCGTGGATGTGGTGACGGGCTTGATCAAAGCGAATTTCCCGGCGCGTATCTCCTTCGCCGTTGCCTCCAGCGTGGATAGCCGCGTGATCCTTGACCAGCCCGGCGCTGAAAAGCTGCTGGGGCGCGGCGATATGCTCTACCAAGCGCCCGATGCCGCTGCACCAATCCGCGTGCAGGGCGTCTATGTCTCGGATGCTGAACTCAAGCAGATTACCGACTTCTGGAAGGCTGCCCAAAAAGAGCGTGGCACGCCGCTGAGCAGCGTCTCATTTGACCATGCGCCGGACAAGCCAACTGCCAAGCTGACCAAGCCGGGCGAGTCGGCACCGTTCCAGCCGCGCACCGAGCGTTTTGGCAGCAGTTCGCCCTTTGGCGCGCCCAAATTTGCGCCACCACGCCCACAGCCAAGCCCTGAGAATGATGCATTCTTTGCGGCTGTGCGCGGCGATGCAGCCGAAGATGAGGCAGTAGACGACGCACTCTACGAGAAAGCAGTCGAACTCTACCGCCAGAACAACGGCAAAATATCGGTCATGATTCTGCAAACGCGCCTGAAAGTTGGCTATCGCCACGCCGAGTCGATCTACAAACTGATGCGTGAGCGCGGCGTGGTGAAAAACACAGATAGTGGTGATGACAACGCCGACGCCTAACGCGCTGCGCCTTGCTGCCGCCCTGGTCGGCGCACTGCTGATCACGGCGTGCGGCTTCACAAGCGTTGTGGCACAGCCAACCTCACCTTTTGCGGCGGAATCGGTGCGCGCTGGCACCCTGGCGCCCATCGTCAGCGCAACGCCAAGCGACGCCACACCGAAGCCGCCGCCTACGCATACCCGCGCACCCGATCTTGATCCGTGTGGCGCGCCCAAAACCGATGCCGCCATCCGCTATGCGATCAGCGCCCAAATTGATCCCTCCGCACACAGCCTCCGCGCCGAACTGCGCGCCGAATACCGCAACACAGCAGGCGTTCCACTGAATGCCCTGCTGATGTATGTTGATCCCAACCACAGCGACGGCATTTTTACGCTTGAGTCTGCCCAAAGCGCGCTCGACTCAGCAGTCAAGCTGACTGCCTTCCGCCTAGAGAAGGCGCGCCTTGACCTCACGTTTGATCAGCCGCTGCCTGTTGGCTGCCGCGCCGTGATCACGCTCACTTTCACGCTGCGCGTGCCAAGTTTGCCCAACGCACGCATGAAATACCTGAGCTATACCGAACGCCAGCTCAACATCGGGCATTGGCTGCCTGAATTTGCACCGCGCCTGAACGGTGATTGGGTGCTGCCGCAGGCATGGTTGATTGGTGAATATATCTTCTCGGAAATGGCGGACTTTGAGGCGGATATTGCGCTGAACGGCACACAGCCGACTGATCTGATCGCGCCGGGCAGCGTCACGCGCTTGGGCGATAGAAATTGGCGCGTCGTCTTTAGGCAGGGCAGATCGCTGCCATTGGTGGTCAGTGGCAGCATGGCGCGCCTGAGCGCACAAACTGCCACGGGCGAGACGGTTGACCTCTACTATTTTATTAACAGCAGCGGCAAGCCTTCCACCGCACACCTGCACGCGCTGCAAACAGCACAGCAGGCTATCGAGCGCTTTACGCTGCTCTTTGGTAACATGCCCTATGATCGCCTGGTGGTGGTGGAAGGTGACTTTCCGGACGGCATGGAGTTCAGCGGCTTAGTGCATGTTGGGCATCATTGGTTTGCTAATTTCACCGGGCGCGATGACTCGTGGCTGACGCTCATCACAGCCCACGAGGTAGCCCATCAGTGGTGGTATGCTCAGGTGATGACTGCACAAGGTGAGGCGCCTTACCTTGATGAGTCGCTCTCAATCTATGCTGAATTGCTCTACCTTGAAGGCGTGCGCCCGGATTTGGTGGCGTGGTGGTGGACGTTCCGCGTGAAAACTTACCAACCCAAAGGCTATGTGGATACGCCTGTTTACGAATATTGGAACGTGCGCCTGTACATCAATGCGGTCTATCTGCGCGGCGCACAAATGCTGCAAGAAATGCGCGAGGCACTGGGCGAGGTAGGCTTCCTGACATGGTTGCGGCGCTATCTTTACGGCGGCAGCGGCAAAATCGCCACCGCGCAGGATTTTTGGCGCGCACTTGGCGCGGAAAACTACCTCCGCACCGCAGAGATACGAATGCGCTATCTGCGCCAACCGAATGTGCTGCCCGAGCCTGAGCCAACGCCAACCTCCGCCGATCCCCTGAGTGGCTGATCAGTAGCAAGGCATAGGGCAGCCATCGGATTTGTGACGCACCCTGCCCATGATTTCGCGTATAATGGTAGGCACACTCGCGTTGGCTATCTTGCACTGAGATGTTATGACCCAAGCAACCCAAGAATACGACGAAGCGCAGCAGCTTACCGCACTCAGCCTGCGGAAATATCTCGATACCACAGATCAGCTTACGCACCTCTCCCTGCCGGAGCTATCTTCCCTTGCCGATGAGATTGCGCGCATTGTGCCAGCCGGTAATGTGCCGACCATGATCAGCATTGGCTTGGCAAACCTGCGTGAGCGGGTGGTGCCTGTGCAGGAGAGCCGCCGCAACCTTTCGCTGCTGATGCAGGGAATGCAGACCTTCATTGATAAGGTAAAGTACAGCGCCCTGTTCGGCGGACCAGCTGCCATCCTGGCTGCCTATCACATGCTGTTGCGGCTGAGTGGCAAAGACCCTGTTAAATCTTTCCCCGAAGGCACCTGGCAGTTTTACGTGGAGTTTGGCTTACGCGAAGATACCGGCTGGCACGCTTGCGAAACGACAGGTTTCCAGCAAGCATTGGCACGTGAAAGCGAACGCCTTGAGGCTGCCGACGAATTGGCAGCTTGGATCATGGCGTCGGCATGGTTGCTCAAGCATTATCCCGATCTGCTGGCGTGCGAATGGCTTGAGCGCGTGCGGCTGCGTGCGATTGGCGATGCCATTGGCGACCCGCGCCTGACCGAACGCTGGCTCAAGGCGCGCCCATACACCGCACCAACAGATGCCCTTGAAGATACCTTCATCGCCTACCGCCGCCAGATATTCGAGCGCTTCTGCAATCAGGCATTAGACGGTGTGCGCCGCGACCGCCGCCGCGCCTATGAGCAGAAATGGCAGGATCGCACGGCTGCCGCTGAACGTGAGGCAGCCCTGCACGCCTACCTTCAGCAAATGGATATTCGCGCCGCGCTGATGCCCAGCGAATACAATGATACGCGCACGCCCATTCCACCTGATCAATTGCAGATTGGCGTCATCCTTCGCAAGCGCTATTATCTGATCCCGCTCGACTTTGCCGCCGAACACGCGCGGTACATCGCTGCTGAGCTGCTCGCCCTCAAGCCGACGCAGCCGATTGCCACCCTTGATCGTGCGCTGCGGACTGCCCGCCGCCGCGAACAGATCACCTTGCGCCGTGCGTTGCCCGCCGCTGCTGCGCAAGCGCTTGAACAACTCCGCCGTGCGCCAATCCTGATCAATTGGGATGCAGCACGAGCCGAAGATCGGCTGAGTGATATTCGGAGTGGGCAGCGCGGCATTGGTGACCACGCCCTGACAATTTTCCGCACCGCAGAGAGCAACGTCTTCGACCTTTCGCACATCTTCTTTGATGCCACCAATGGCATGGCAATTGCCGAAATCTTGACAGGGCAGGCAACGCGCTTCATCCGTCTGCTGGCAGCGCGCCACACGCAGCGCGGCGGTAAGTTGAATCAAGCGCCTGCCTCTGGCACACCCTTCACAGCGCTGACGCTAGAGACGCCCAACACCTTGAGCGCCGCCCGCCTGAAAAAGATACAGCGTGCGCCTGAGGTGAGCGCTGAGACAACCCTTGTGCGCCTTGAACTGGTGCAGGATGTGCGGCGTAGCTTGCTCAAGCGCTCGGATAAGCTGCGCCTGACTGTCAACGATCTCTTGCTGCTCTACCGTTCGATCTACAGCCCGCTCTACAAGCCCGCCGAGTCCATCATTCACGCCCTTGCCGAACTCAGCGCGCAGCGCGAAAAAGACGCCCAAACCGCCGCGCAGCTTGTCTCTAAGGCGTTGGATGCTGCTCGTCAATCCAATCCTGCCCTGCTCATCCCGATTGATGCCACCAGCCTTAGCCCACATGAACGGATTTTCCCAACTACCTTTCGCAATCCGTTCACCAACTTGTATGAGCAGCACCAGCGCACGCGCTATGCCTTTCGCATGTTGGAGCAGCGCATTGAGGGCATGAACATGGCGCAGCTTGGCGCAGAGGCACAAGCAATGCGCCTTGAGTATCTCGGCTCGCTTCAAAAATTTGGCGAGGCGATGCTTGCCTATAAAGATGTGACTATGAAGGGCGAGAGCCTTAGCACCAGCACAATCCGCTTGTTGGGCGGTTTGCCGCCTTCGGTGCAGCGCCTGTTGGATAGCCTGCCAAGCCATTTTGATATGCTGAACGACACCATCAAAGGGCAAGAGGTGTTCAGCAACGTTGGGCAGGTGGCAGCCACCTCATCGCTGCGGCGCTTCAACACCGCCAAAGATGATAATGAGAAGAAAACGCTGGCATGGGGCATCCTGACCGACGCGGCAGGGATGTTGCACATCTCGCTGCGTGATTTTCGCCCGCACGTTGGCGTGCTGATCGGCATTGGGCGCAGCGATTTGGCGCAGCTTATGGCACAGGATTACCTTGATAAGTACGCGCAGGGCTTCAATACTTTTATGGAAGAACTGCTCTACATCGCCCGCGCACGTACACAAGGCGATTAGCGGCAGCCTCACTCTGTCTTGAGGGCGATGACCGGCGGCAAGTTAGCAGCGCGCAGCGCCGGGAAAAAGCCCGCTGCCAAGCCAACACAGGTTGCCAAGCCGAGCGCAAATGCCATCAACTCGGTCGGGATGATCACCAAATTGCCGCCGATCTTGCTTGGATCAAGCGGTAGGAAGGCAGTGACAGGGCTATCGGGCGGCACGTTCTGCACGGCATTGTTGATTACATCGCGCAGCAGCAGCGCCACCAACACACCCGCCACACCACCTAAGAAGCCTACCAAGCCCGACTCGATCAGGAAAACGGTCAGGATATTTCGATCCGTGGCGCCGATTGCCTTCATCAAGCCGATCTCTTTAGTGCGCTCCAAAATTGCCATCGTCATGGTGTTGGCAACGCCAAAAGCAGCCACCAACAGCGCCACTGCGCCAATGCCACCCAACATGATCCGCATGGTGCCAAAGAAACCGTTCAGCATGTTCAAAAAATCGCCCGCGCCGCCTGTCTGATAGCCGAGTTTCTTGATCGCCTCTGAAACCGCGTTGGTCACGTTCCGATCTTTGGCGCGCACAATGATCTGATCGTAGCGGAAGGTCTTTTCGTCATACTTTTTGCCCATCAGCCATTCGTTCAGCTTGATCACTTCAGGCAGCGCCATGAAGATAGTGTTCTCAAAATTGCCGCCACCTTCCAGCACCGCCACAAAGCGCGCCTCCACGCGGCGTGGCGTAGCAGAATCTCCACCATACTTGGTCACCCGCAGGCGCGGCTGTTCCTTCATCAAATCAACCTTAACAGGCGCGTATTCTGTGGCGGTTGGATCGAAAAACATCTCGCCAACACGGCTGCCGGCGATCAGGTCTGTGCCATTTAGGGAAAGGGCGCCTTCGCGCACGGTCAGGTTCAGGTAGGGCAGAAGGGCAGGATCAATACCGACGATCTGCGGGTAACCTTGCAATTTGCCCGCGAACAACTGCGGATTCTGCAAGGTGAGCATCGGGATGACTACGGCAACGCCGGGTATGCGCCAAAAGGCATCTATGGCTGCCTTATCCAACTGTGGGATGTTGGCGGTCTGTTCGCGCCCATAGTTTGGGAAAACATACATCTCGGTGAGCGAGGCAGCACTGCCAATGCCTGCCTCTGCGACAGTCTGCAAGCCAATGGTGAGCGCCACCAACAGGATCACTGCTGTTGTGCCGACCAAGACGCCGCCCGCCGTCATGATCAGGCGTGCGCGTGCGCGCAGCAAGTTCCCAAACGCCAACTGTGCCAATTCGCCAAACATAGCAAGACTCCACACTTTCGCTGTATGGAGTCTACCATAAACAGGTGCACTTTTGCCCTACGGTTTGCTGGCGCTTGGCAGATGCTTAATTCAGCCGCCAGAGCTGCACATTATCAAAGCTGCACAACTGACCGGCGCCCTTCACGCCGCGAATCATGAAGTAGCCCAAACTACCGCCCGCTGCGAAAAGCGGATCATCGCTTTGGACGATCAGCACACCATTCACGTAAATGGTGAGTAACCCTTCCACCATCACAGCGCTAATGCGATTCACGGAACCATTCAATTCCCCTTTGATGGCAGCGTTCGTGCCGCTTTCAATGGCAGTACCTGCCCAAGTCTCATTTTGCCGTGTGATCAGGCGGTAGCCCTGTGTGCGAAGGAAGCGGAATACGCCCATATCCGCATCGAGGAGTTGGCGCGCACCGTAGATTTCGTTAGTGGCAGCTACATAAATACCACACGAGGTGCTAGTACGCGCATCCTCTGTCGTCACGATGGTCACATCTGCCGAGAAAAAGAAATCGTAGAAGCGCGCACGGCTGAATGGCTCTAGCACAAAGACGTTTTCTTCTTCTTCATTGCCCGTCATAACAGGCGGCTCAGTCAGCACAGGCACCTCAATGAGGGTGGCACTTTCAGGAATGATGCCTTGGGCGCGCAACACATCAATGGCGTTGCGCAAATCTCTGGCAAGCAGCTCAGGAATTTGCTGATCAGGTGGCAGCACAGCAATTGCAGTGGGTGTTAACCTAAGGCTTTCAGCCGTAAGAGATGCCAGTGGATCGAAGCGTGATGTTGGTGTAGGCGTCTCAGTTGGGCGCAGCGCAATGGCGGTCTGGGTGAGGGCGATAGCTTCCGCCTCTGCTGTTAACAGGCGGTCGGCAGCTTCAATGGTGGCAGTTACATTGGCAATGGCAGTGTTCTGAGCATTTATTGTGGCAGTCAGCCCTAGCTCAACAGCTTCTGCCGTTTGTAGGCGTCCCGCGATGAAGGTTGACGTTGCGCCAGCGATGGCTTGCGCCGTGCTGGTGGCAATGAGCGCCTCAGCAGTTTCGGTTGCTTCTATGGCGGCTTGTGTTTGAAGGGCTTGGGCGGTTTCCAGCGCCTCCGCGGTGGCAAGCCGCCCGATGATGAATGTTTCGGTCAGGTTGGGCGTGGGTGTCTCGCTGGGTGTGGCAGTTGGTGTCTGTGTGGGTGAAGGGGTTGGTGTTGCCGAGAGCGCGATCTGGGTTTCTTGCGCGCTGGTGGCTGCCAACGCCACGGCTGTGCTTGTTGCTTCCTGGCGGGCAATTACCGTCTGAGTGTTGGCGGTCTGTGCGGCGCTCTCATTTTGGCTGTTCAGCAGGAAGAACACGCCACCGACCAAGCCCAAAATCACCACGGCCAGGATGGCGATCAGGGCGGCGGGTGTGCCGCGCTTGATTGCGGCGGGCGTCTGAATGTCGCCTTCGCCCAGTGGTGAGCCAACCGCCACTGTGCCACCGCGCCCAACAGACAGCGCCTGAGGGTTGGTGAAATCGGGCTTTTGCGGTATGGTTGGCGGCGGCGCGCTGGAAGCACCATCCACAAAGGTTGTATCCATACCTGAGGCTGCGCCCACAGACGGCACCGCCTTTGAAGGCGTGCTACGAATGCCAAGTGCCTGCGAAAAATCGCGGGCAAGCGCTTCCGCCGTGCCATAGCGCATGTCGGGCGCTTTTGCCAGCACACGCATAAAGACCGGCTCAACCGCCTCCGGTAAACTCGGATTTATTTGGCGTGGTGAGGGCGGCGTTTCATAAACGTGGTGGAAGATCAGGGCGGCAGATGTATCCGCCATAAAGGGCAGCTTGCCGGTTGCCATCTCGTAGAGCATGACGCCCAGCGTGTAAATATCAGAGCGCCCATCAACCGGTCTGCCCATCGCCTGTTCGGGCGACATATAGGCAGGCGTCCCCATCACGCTGCCCGTAGCGGTCAGTTTGTGCTGATCGCCGCCTTCAATGCGGGCAATGCCAAAATCGGTGAGGTAGCAGTTATTAGCGCGATCTAATAGGACATTGTTTGGTTTCAGATCGCGGTGAATCACGCCTTTCTGATGTGCATAATCTAAGGCAGAGGCAATTTGGTCAAGGTAGTGAGCAACTTCTTCAGGGCGTAAACGGCGCTGGCGTATCAGGTCATCGAGTGAGCCGCCATCCATGTAGCGCATTACAATGTAGTAGGTACCCTCTGATTCGCCAAAATCAATGACGGGCAAAATATGTGGGTGTTCCAAGCGACCAATGATGCGCGCCTCACGTTGAAAGCGCTCCACAAAGCCGGGATCGTTGGCGATCTCTGGCGTCATGACTTTGATTGCCACATAGCGATCTACACTAGCCTGATGTGCGCGGTAGACCGACGCCATACCACCTTTGCCAAGTGGTGCTTCAAGTGTGTATTGACCCAGCGTTCTTCCCAAAAACCGAGAGTATTCCATGCACGCACCTGTTCCTTTGCAGCGCTGCTAACTTTATCACCGAACTGCCCATGCGACAACGGCTTTTTTACGCATGTTGAGATCAACTGCCCTTCAAAGTGCGTAGCGCAGCTAAGTGCTTAACGATGTTCACTTGTTTTATGTTCCCTAACTTCACGACGGCAGTGGTGAAGTTTGTGGTGATAGACTTGCGTGCGGCGGCGCAGCCAACTTCTATCCCTAATCTTTTCCCCGCACGCGATGAAAGGGAATCAGAAGGGCGAGAAAGTCCCGCCCTGCGTGCGGGGCGGGATTTAGGGTGGGGTAAATTCTGCTAAGAAGCGAAGCTAATGAGGGCGATCCGCACAGTTTCGGCAGTCCACAACCACACTTTTCACCACTCTCCTTCTTTGCCCTTCAGATGACAAATCTGGCGTAAAACGGTATGCTTATGGCGTTCTCGTAACCGTATGGGAAAACACCTTGTCTCAACACGCCTATCAGCTTTCGGCTGTGCAGTTGGCGCAGCCTTCGCTTGTGACCATTGGCATTTTTGATGGTGTGCATCGTGGGCATCAGCACCTCATCAAACAGTTGGTGCGCGCTGCACACGAAAAAGGGCAGCTTGCTGCCGTCGTCACCTTCTTCCCGCATCCGGACGTGCTGCTGCGCGGCATTACAGGGCGCTATTACCTCACCACACCCGATCAACGTGCCGCTCTGCTGGCAGAACTCGGTGTAGATGTGATTGTGACACACCCGTTTGATGAAGCAACGCGCCATATGCGCGCTGCCGATTTTGTAGATGCATTGCTGGCACATTTGCGGATGGCAAGCTTGTGGCTGACCCGTGATTTTGCGCTTGGCTATCAGCGGGAAGGCGATTTTGCCTTCCTGAGCGCGCAAGGGCAAGCTAAAAATTTTGCGGTGCAGGCGGTTGATCTGCTGATGGATGCGGAGGATGCCGTCATCCGCTCTGCCAGTATCCGGGCGGCGTTGGCAGAGGGCGCCGTCGAGACTGCCGCGCAGTTGTTGGCGCGCCCTTACCGCGTGGCGGGCGAAGTGGTACACGGCGATCATCGTGGGCGCACCATTGGCTTCCCAACGGCGAATGTGGCAGCTTGGGAAGCGCAGCTTTTGCCCGCCAATGGCGTGTATGCCTGCTACGCGCAGCTTGGCACAGAGCGCTTCGCTGCGGTGGTTAACCTTGGCTTGCGCCCAACTTTTGCAAGCAGCCAGACACGCCTAGAAGCATATCTGCTCGACTTTGATCGGGATATTTACGGGCAAACGCTGGCGCTGGACTTTGTGGCACGCTTGCGTGGTGAGCAGAAATTTGAGAGCATCCAGGCGCTTATCGCGCAGATCAGTGCGGATGCGGCACGCGGGCGCGAAATTTTATCGGCGCACCTCACCTAAGCGAACGCGCCAAAAGGCAGTGGGCGATGCAGGGATCGTCGCCCACCTAGCTTTGACTTAGCGACAGCCTTCTGTAAGCCACCCAACTTGGCGTTATCCTTCGTCCTCACCACATCCCATCCGCGTGCAAATTGACTCGCCATGCGGCGCGCTCTATAATCCAACCAAATATAAATTTGATTAAACCACACCTAAGGAGCTTTTAGCCCGTGCCGCGCAAACCCGCCGACCAAACCGTTCACCGCACTGATATTTTGCAGGCAGCCGCCACAGTTTTCCGCGAGCGCGGTTATGCAGGTGCCACCATGGCAGATATTGCGCGCCGCGTGCGCTTGACGGCGGGCAGCCTCTACCACCACTTTCCGTCTGGCAAGCAAGATTTGCTGCTGGCAGTGCTGAATGTGGGCATGGATAACGTCCTGGCTCAGTTAGAAAGCATCCTTGCCCAAAACTTACCGCCTGATGAAACACTGCGCCAAATGATCGCAGCGCACGCGCTGGCAGTGACGCAGAATGTCTCGGTGGGCGCGGCGATGGTCTTTGAGATACGCACACTGATCAGCCTTGCACCTGATGATCCGAGCGCCGCCGAACGGGACGCCTTCCTTGCGCGGCGCGCCACCTTTGAGCGCTGCTTTCGGACGGTGATTGAGCGCGGTATTCAGATGGGCGTTTTTCGGCAGGTGGAAACGGGTATCTTCACCAAAGCGCTGCTTGGTGCGCAAAACTGGATCAGTGTTTGGTATCGGGAAGATGGTAAACTGAACGGCGCCCAAATTGCCGCGCACATGGCAGAGACATTCCTTGCTGCGTTAGGCTGCCCTAGAAGTGAAAGTTCAACCTGATATTTAATAAAATCAAGGTCATCTTCAAGAATATTGAAACCTATCCGCAAAAATAGCGTATACTATCCACAGGCTGGATAAACTTTTTACGGGGAGGGTTCAAGTGACCACCGAAACTTCTTTACAGAATGGCAGGGGTTGGCAGCGGCGGTTCTTCACGATTTGGACAGGGCAGGCGCTCTCGCTGTTGGGCAGTAACCTAGTCCAGTTTGCCCTTGTATGGTGGCTGACGGCAACCACAGGCTCTGCGACCGTCTTGGCGACGGCAACACTAGCTGCCATGCTGCCACAGGTGCTTTTTAGCCCAATGGTGGGCGCCTTAGTGGATCGTTGGAATCGGCGAGTGGTTATGATGACCGCCGACAGCCTGATCGCGCTTTGTACGCTGGTCTTGGCAGTGTTGTTCGCCACCGAAACGGTGCAAGTTTGGCATATTTATGTGCTGTTAATGCTGCGCTCACTGGGCGGCACCTTTCACGCACCTGCCATGCAGGCATCTACAACGTTAATGGTGCCAGAAAAGCACTACGCACGAGTGGCAGGTATTAATCAGGCATTGCATGGATCAATGAACATTCTTGGTCCGGCGTTGGGCGCGCTGCTGCTGAGTTTGCTACCCATGTTTGGCATCCTGCTGATTGATGTAGCCACTGCCTTGATGGCTGTGCTGCCGCTGGTCTTCTTCAGCGTGCCGCAGCCGCAGCGCCGCACGGATTCAAAGGGTGAGGTGGTCAAAAGTTCCTTTTGGGCAGAGTTCCGCGAGGGCTTGCGGTATGTGCGGGCGTGGCGCGGCTTGCTGATCATGCTGGGCATAGCGATGCTGCTCAACTTCCTGCTCACGCCTGCCTCAGCCCTTTCGCCGCTGCTGGTTGCCAAGCATTTTGAAGCAGGTGCTGAAGGGTTGGCAGCCATGAACGCCGCGCTCGGCGTTGGCATCATCTTGGGAGGAATGCTGTTGGGCGCGTGGGGTGGTTTCCGCCGCAAAATGCATACCATCCTGTTAGGAATTAGCGGCGTGGGTGTGGGCATTTTGTTGGTTGGGCTTGCGCCGAGCAGTGGCTTAGGCATAGCCGTGACGGGCATGTTCGTTGTCGGTGTGATGCTTGCACTTGCCAATGCGCCGATCAGCGCCCTGATGCAGGCAACCGTTGAGCCATCAATGCAAGGGCGCGTTTTCGGGCTGATGGGCAGCTTATCCTCTGGCATTACGCCGCTGAGCCTGCTGATCGCCGGACCCGTCGCTGATGGAATCGGTGTGCAGGCGTGGTTCATCGTAGCAGGCATTGCCTGCCTGTTAGCGGCGCTCTACGGCAGCTCTAACCAAGCACTCATGGGCATCGAGAGCGGCAGTAAAGCAAGCCCACCTACAGCAGAGGACTTTGCGCCGCCTGAAGCTGCGCCCACTATTCAATCTGTTCAATCCGCCGAATGACCTTAGGCGCACATTGCGCCGTTCTCGGCTATAATCAGCACAAGTGCAAAATAGTTGCCTTATTGGAGTGCGCTATGAGAACTCGTGCCGTAATCCTCGCAGGCGGTGAAGGGACGCGCCTCAGCGTCCTCACCGCCAAGCGTGCCAAACCTGCCGTGCCGTTTGCCGGCAAATACCGTATTATAGATTTTACATTGAGCAACTGCGTTAATTCGAATATTTTTGATGTGCTGATCCTAACGCAATACCGCCCACACAGCCTGATGGATCACATCGGGCGCGGGCAGCCGTGGGACTTAGACCGCAGCTTCACCGGCGGCGTGCATATGCTCCAGCCCTATAAAGGGCGAAAGGATACTGACTGGTACGTTGGCACTGCCGATGCTGTCTACCAAAACCTGAATTTCGTGCGCCGCCGCCAGCCAGAGAACATCTTGATCCTGTCTGGTGATCACATCTATCAGATGGATTATTACACACTGCTGACCTTCCACACCAACAAAAGCGCGGACGCCACCATTTGTACGATCCGCGTGCCGATGGACGAGGCAAGCCGCTACGGCATTCTGGAGACGGACGCGCAGTACCGCGTGAAGGATTTTGTGGAAAAGCCTGCCAACCCACCCAGCAACCTTGCCAGCATGGGCGTCTACGTTTTCCGCACCGAACTGCTGGAACGGATGCTGCTGGAAGATGCGGCGCGTGCTTCTTCCAACCACGATTTCGGTAAAGACATCATCCCGCGCATGGTGGCAGAAGGCTTGAAGGTCTACGCTTATCCCTACGATGGCTATTGGGTGGATGTCGGCACGATCGATGCCTTCTGGGAAGCCCACATGGACTTGCTCAACCGTCCGCCCTCGCTCAACCTGAACGACCGGTCATGGGTCATTCACACGCGCAGCGAGGAGCGCCCACCGGTCATGATCGAGAATGGGTCCACCATCCGTGACAGCCTGATCACGGATGGCTCGGTGATCTGTGAAGGTGCGGTCGTTGAGCGCTCTGTGCTTTCGCCGGGCGTCTACGTCGGACCGAACGCAGTCATCCGTGAGTCCGTCATCCTCACCGACACTTACATTGAGGCGGGCGCCGTCGTCGAGCGCTGCGTGATTGATAAACAGGTGGTGGTTGGGCATGATGTGCAGGTGGGCAAAATCACCGAGTCGGGTGATTTGGGCATCACCGTGATCGGCAAGGGCGCGCATATCCCAGCAGGCTTTACCATCGGGCGCAATGTAGTGATCGGCACGGATTTGGGTCCTGACGATTTCGCAGAGTTCCCTGAAAAGAGCGTGCCAAACGGCAAAAAAGTGATGGGCGACTCCAAAAAGCGTGCGGAATACTAACCACAAGCGCGGTGGGAACAGTGCCCACCGCGCTTTTTTGCGTGGCAGTGTGCGCAAGGCAACTATGCCTTATGGTAGCTCTGCGCATTGGCACGATGCACAAAGGCAAGCTGTGTGTTTTGCACCATGCCCTGCCGCGCCTGAAAGAGCGCATACAAGCGCACATTGCTGACGGGCAAAAACTGCGCGATAGAGGCATCCACAAAATCTTGGAGACGCATATCGGGCGACATATGCCAGCGCCCCATAATAGCGTACTGCTCGGTATAGAGCATCAGCGACTCGGCGCGTGGCGAAAGCACAATGCCCGAAGGCGGCGCGCTCTCCAACGCCAAGACCTGAATAGCGCGTTTTAGCACCAAAATCTCGGGCTGCATCATCTGTGCGGCGGGGTTGGTGGTGTGAACGCCTAGCACCAACGCGTTATTGATGGTGATGGTTGGTTTCTGATCGTCGTTAATAAAGGTGAGGAACGTGCCAAAGACGGGCATTTTGCCGCGTATTTGGAAGGCAGAGGTCAGGATGGCAACGTTCACATCCACTTGATCGGGTCCGCGCATTGCGCCTGTCATAAGTTATGCTCCTAAAAAGCCTACACCGCGCCAAAAGTCCATTCAACTAGGCTGAATTATACCCATAATTGGGCAGCACGGCTCAGCCTGCTGCGCTGAGTTTGCCACGCGCCAGCATGATTTGGTTAAGCGTTTTATAGACCAGTTTTGCCGCTGCAAAGGTTGAGGCATGAGCGCCGTAGGTTGGCGCCAGCTCCACGCAATCGAAGGCGACGACGTGCGCGCTGCTGCACACCACGCCGATCAGGGCGAGGCAGTCATACCAACCGATACCGCCCGGCTCAGGCGTGCCTGTTGCGCTGATAACTGACGGATCGAGTCCGTCTACGTCAATGGTCAGGTAGACGCTGCGCCCGCTGATCTGCTCACGCAGGCGATCAAGGTAGCGCCGTGCTGTATCGCGGTGCATCTGCTCCGCCGTGATGAGCGTCACCCGATCAGAGGTTGCGGCAAAGTCAGCTTCCTCTTGGCAGAGCGAGCGAATGCCTAAGCCGATCACGCCCCCCACAGCCGCAGAATCGAGGCAGCGGCGCATCGCGCAAGCGTGCGAGTGCGGCGTGCCATCGAACGAGTCGCGCAGGTCGGCGTGGGCATCAAGCTGCACCACGATCAGATCGGGCGTGTGGGCAGTAATTGCACGCACCACAGCGGGCGTAATGGCGTGTTCACCGCCAAGCGTGATCAGCAGATGATCGCGGGTGTTCAGCGCGCTGACCGCTTCCGTGATCTCGGCGGCGGCGGCGGCGGGCGACTCAAGGGTTGGGTGCAGAAAGGGCAGCGTGTGAACGCCATACAGCGGTGCCGCCTCACAGCCAACTGCCGCGTCGTAGAGTTCCACCTGCGCGGAAGCCTCCAGAATTGCCGCCGCGCCCAGTTTGGTGCCACCACTGTAGCTGGTCGTCATCTCATAAGGAATAGGCAGCAGCCATGCGGCTGAGTCGGGTGTGTTGTGGGCGTCTTCCAGCCCTAAAAAGCGCGCTGCGGGACGGTAATCGGGCATAGGTGATCCTTTCTGTGCTGCGCTTAAGTATAGCGCGTTTATGGTGTGGGTTAGGTTGCCCAAACCGCTGTGACGCGCTACGATCTGTCGCTATGACAACACCTGACTTTCCCACCGCCAACCCGCCGATCTTTTCGCGGCGCACTGCCTTGATTATCGCCTTTGGCGCGCTGCTCACCTTTGCGCTGTGGCTGTTTGGTACACCAGAAGGCGTGCTTGGCAAAGCAGTTGCCGTTGGCTATGCCATTTGCCACCGCATCGCCGAACGCACCTTCCCAATTGACGTGGATGCTAACTTGCTGATGCCGCTGTGTGCGCGCTGCACGGGCATTTATCTGGGTGTGCTGCTCAGCTACCTGCTGCTGACCGCACGCGGCAGGCTGCGTGCCTATCGTTTTCCGCCGCCACTAATTGTGGTCGTGCTGCTGGGCTTTATCGTGCTGCTGGGCATTGACGGCATCAACAGCTATCTAACGCTCTTTCCCGACTATGACCCTGTTTACATGCCCACCAATCCGCTGCGCTTGATCACAGGTTTGTTGACGGGCATCGCGGTTGCCCATTTGGTGGTGCCGTTCTTCAACAGCACTTTGTGGGCGCAGCCGCTGCCTGCTCGCAGCCTGGATGACGGGCGCGATCTGCTGGTGGTATGCGCTGCGGCAGGTGGTGTGGCACTGCTGGTGCTGAGTGGGCGTCCGCTGCTGCTGTGGGTGCTTGGCGTGCTGAGCAGCCTGAGCGTGCTGTGCCTGCTCAGCCTGATCGGTGCGGCGCTGTTTGTCTCAGTGCTGCGCCGCGATCGGCGGGCGCGGGCATGGCGCGATCTGGTGGTGCCGCTGCTGGCAGGCTTCACTTTGGCGCTGATTGAGCTAGGTGCGATCAGCATCGTGCGCTTCGCCCTGACTGGCACTTGGGACGGCTTCCTGTTGGGCTGAGCCTGATCGCCTACCACCGTATAGTTTTACAACTAGGAAAGTTTGGATGTGCATTTTATGAGTGCTTCGCACACGGTACGCATTTTGGGCGTGCCTATGGACATGGGTCAGCAACGGCGCGGCGTGGATATGGGTCCAAGCGCAGTGCGCTACGCCGGCTTGCAAGAGCGTTTGCAGCGGCTTGGCTGCACAGTGCATGATTGCGGCAATCTTGACGTGCCAGTGGTGGAAGAAGTGACCGAGCGCGAACAAGCCTCGCGCAACGCCAATGAACGCGCACGGCACGTCGAGACGGTGGCAGAGGTCTGCAATGCCATCTACCGCGAAATTTTGGCGTGTATCCCTGAGGACGATTTCGCCATCATCTTGGGAGGCGATCACAGCATTAGCATGGGCAGCATTTCCGCCATGACCAGCCGCCGTCCGACGGGCATTGTGTGGGTAGATGCCCACGGCGATTTCAATATCCCTGAGACTTCACCCTCAGGCAATGTGCATGGGATGCCTGTGGCAGCCCTGATCGGGCAGGGCGCACCTGCCTTGGTGAATATTGGCTATGCTGGCGCCAAGGTGCAGCCCTCGCAAATTGTGATGATCGGCGTGCGCGATCTGGACGCGCCTGAGCGCGCGCGCCTTGCCCAAAGCCACATTTCGGTTTTCACCATGACCGATATTGACGAACACGGTATCGCTGAGGTGACGCGCCGCGCCCTAGACCGCCTAAACTTCCTCGACGCACTGCACGTCAGCCTTGATATGGACGCGCTCGATCCCGATGATGCACCCGGCGTTGGCACGCCCGTGCGCGGCGGCATCAGCTACCGTGAGGCGCACCTGCTCATGGAGATTTTGTCGTCATCGGGCAAGGTGCGCTCCATGGATATTGTGGAGATCAACCCAATTCTTGATGAGCGCAACCAAACGGCGGAGACTGCCGTCGAGCTTGCTGCCAGCCTGCTTGGCAAGCGTATTCTGTAGCGTGACGTAGGCAGGGCACGACCCACCAACGCTTTGCAGAGTTCGCGGGAAGTGTTACAATATCGTTTCATATCTGTAAAGAAACCCGTCAAAGGGCAGGAAGTTTCGCAGCGCGTATGGCATCTTCAGCGGAAAAAGTGAGCAAAGAAAAGCGGCGCACAGCAACGCTTTCGCAGCCGCTGCGCCGTTCACAGAATGGCTTTGGCTGCGCGCTGAGCGTCCTCGCCCTGATCTTTGCAGCACTGCTGACCTTTTTAGCGCTTTTGCTACCGCCCTTCTCGCTTGGCGAGCAGCTTTTTGGCACGCCCTTCGCGCCGCTGGCAAACCGCCTGACCTTTGGCGATCTGACGCTGAGCGCTGCCTCTACTAACAGCTTGAACATCCGCCTCAGCCGCCTAGAAGCGGCTGCTTTTGGCGGCTTGCCCGCACCAACCGATCCCTTGCTGCGCCAAGCGCGGGATGCCTTACCCAAAGCCATTACACCCTTTGGCGAGGTCTACCGTTTGGAACAGCGCGGCACACCGCCCGACTCGCTGACGCTTGCCCTTGCGATCCCTAGCGGTTTAGAGCCTTCCCACGCAGATTTGTACGGCTATGATGCTGAGGTGCGCCGCTGGCAGTTCATCCCTGCCCAACGCGCCCTGATTGATGAAAAACTTTCGTTGGTGACAGTTCTAAACGGGGCGCAGCGCCTGCCCGATGCCCTGATTGTGGCACGCCTCGCGCCGCAAGTGCCTATCGTGAGCGCAGTAATCGAAGCGGGACAGGCATTCAAGCCCGAGATCGCCGCTATTGCTAACGTGATTCATCCCGCAGGGCTGCTGCCCAACGCAGAAGGCGCCCTCGATGGCGCCCTGCCTTCTGGGATTAGCTTTGGGCGCAGCTATGCGGTGGTGCCGCTTATTCGTAACTACCGCGCCGACTCCGCGATGGACGCCGCCCTGATCGAATCGCTCATCAGCGATCCTGACCGCCGCGCCGCGCACATCACGCGCTTGGTCGAATTTGCTGTTAGCCAGCCCTACAGCGGCATCGCCCTTGAGTATCTCAGCCTGTCCGCTACTTTGCGCGAAAGCTACACGGTGTTCGTCAGCGCACTGGCAGACGCCCTACGCGCTGAGCAGCGCACGCTCACGCTTGTGCTGCCCTTCCCTGCCCTAGACGGCGCTCAGTTTGAGACAGGCGCTTATGACTGGCGGCAACTCGGCGCGCTTGCCGATACGGTGCAGGTGATTCTGCCGCACGATCCGCGAGACTATCTGCCGGAGGGCGCGGTGCGCCGTGCCTTGGCCTGGTCCGTTGGCGAGATCAGCCGTGCCAAGCTGCACGCCGTGATCAGTGCGCGCAGCGTTCAGCAGGAAGGCAATCAATGGCTGCCCGTCAGCTATCAAGAGGCACTTGCGCCATTGGCTACCCTGCGCGTGACGCCTGAAGGCACCCTTCCCGCCAACACATCCGTGCAAATCCAGTTTGCGCCCGATGTTGCCGAGTTCGGCATTGAGGCGAATATGCCCGTCGTGCGCTATAAATCGGTGGAAGGGAGCTTCACACGCGCCATCTGGCTAATGACAAGCAGCGCCTTGCGTGATAGACTTGGCGCGCTCTTGGTTGGCAATTGGGCAGGCGCCCAAGTGCCAGACTTTGCCGCCAACGGTGCGTACCTGCAAGGGACGCGCATCCTAGCGCAGTATAAAACCTATCGGGCAGGGCAAACGTGGCTGGTGCCAATCCCTGCCGATCTCGCCGTGCATTGGCGTGCCAGTGCTGGCGAGCTGACGCTTGCCGAGCAGATCGAAGGGATCGGGCAGCCGTTCACCTTCACACCGGATGGCACTTATCGTGATATTCAGATCAGCGCTGTGCTAGACGAAGTGGATTACCCACTTGCCCGCACGACGCTGCAAGTGGCGCGCAGTGGGAACTAGCGTGCGCCGCATTCAAGCGAACACTTAGGGAGAAATACAACCTTATGAGCAGCATTCGAGAGACGATGAACATAGGTGCGCTGCGGCAGCGCCAACAAATGCACCGACGCCAAGTGCGCTATTTCGCCATGGCGTGGACGGGCATTACGCTGCTGCTTGGTGCGGCAACCTTTATCGCCGTCTATGCGGCAACGGGCGCACTTGCCGCCGAATTGCCTACGGGTGGCAGCAGCATTCTGCCGCCACCTGCCGCCGAAAATAGTGTGGTGGTCGCCCAGATTACCGCGACACCTTTCCCAACCTTCCCACCACCTGATCAGGCGCAGCCCACCCAAGAGCCGCCGCCAATTGTCATTACCGCGACACCGGGCGTCTTGCCCACCGTGGCGCCCATCCGCGACCTTGATTTTGACTTGGGCATTGCCGTCCAGAAAAACGCCGATCCCAATGTCTATGGGCTGTGGGTGGCGATGGCACGCGATCAACTGCGCCTGAATTGGGTCAAATCGCAAGTGGTTTGGCGCGACACTGAAAAGGTGAAGGGGCAGATTGATTGGTCTGATCTTGATACCAGCCTCAACTTGCTGAGCGATTCGGGTGTGAAGGTGTTGCTGAGCATCACCAAAGCGCCTGATTGGGCGCGTGATCCCGGTGCGCGCATTGTTGCCGATGTCAATGATGGACCGCCCGCCAACCCACAGGACTATGCCGACTTCCTCAGCGCGCTGCTGCGCCGCTATCCGGGCAAGATTCACGCCATTGAAGTCTGGAACGAGATCAACATTGACCGCGAATGGACGACCAATCCGCCCGCCATCAATGCACAGCGCTATGTACAACTGCTTCAGGTTGCCTACGGCACCATCAAGAGCATTGATCCGAACATCATTGTGATCTCAGCCGGCTTAGCGCCCACCGGCGCCAACATCCCCGGCGCCGTCACCGATGACTTTGTGTATATGGATCAGCTCATCGCCGCTGGCTTGCTGAACACGGTAGATTGCGTTGGCGCGCACCACAACGGCTTGAATGTGCCGCCCAATCAGGATTGGAACAATCTGCCTGAGCGCAATCCACCGGCACGCTTCCGCGGACCTTGGTCAAATCCGCACCACAGTTGGGCATTCAAAAGCACGCTGGAAGGCTATGCCAACCGCATTCGTGCCGCCGGCAGCGATAAGAAACTGTGCGTCACCGAGTTTGGGTGGCCCAGTGTGGAAGATTTGCAAGGGCGCGGGCAACTACGCGATGGCTTCGGCTTCGCTGCCGATAACACCTTGCAGGATCAGGCGAATTTCACGGTGCAGGCAATCGAGCTAATGCAGCAATGGGGCTTTGTGCGCCTTGCTATGATCTGGAATCTGAACTATGGCGCGCAAGCAGGCTGGAACATCGGCGGCGCCGTGGGTGATAACGTCCCATGGTCGATCCTTGGGCCCGATTTTCAGCCGCGTCCGGTTTGGCAGCGCATCGTAGACCTTGATTTCCGCAGCCGTCCGCGCCGCGAACAATAACAGCGCACCCTACCACACAGGGCGGGAGAGACTAATGTTTCCCGCCCTACCCAAAAACATCTATGCTTAAACGCACACGCAATCGTCTACTGCTCAGCGCCCTTGCCCTGAGCCTCTTTGCCGCCGCCCTGTTCGGCTTCGCCTTCCTGCGCCAACCTTCACCGCTTGGCGCAGAGCTAATCCGCCACAAGAAGCTGCCTTCCATCGCCTATGGCGTGCATACTGCCCTGTGGTGGAATGACACTGCCCGCGCCCGCGATCTCGAGTTTGTGCGCCTGATGCGCTTTCAATATGCCAAGCAGATTTTCGGCTGGAAGGACATTCGCCCTGATCTGAGCTTGCCCGATAGCTGGACGCACGCCGATGAGGTGGTGGCAGAGGCAAATTATCGCGGTGTGAAGCTGATCGCACGCTTGGGCAAGCCGCCGGACTGGGCAATCCGCCTTGATCGCAACGCATATGAGCCGCCTTTTGACGAGGTGGCATTTGGGCAGTTCTGCGGCGATTTGGCAGCGCGCTACAAAGGGCGCATCGTTGGCTATCAGGTGTGGAACGAACCCAACCTAGACCGCGAATGGCTGAACAAGACGCCCAACGCCGCCGCCTACGTGAAAGTGTTGGCAGCCTGCGCGAACGCCATCCGCAGCGCCGATCCCAATGCGGTGATCATCACCGCAGGCTTAGCGCCCACAGGCAGCCTTTCGCCGCAGGTCATTCCCGATACACTCTATCTGCAACAGATGTATGAAGCGGGCGCAGGGCGCTACCACGACGTGCTAGGGCTGAACGCGCCCGGCTACGCGCTGCCACCCGAAACCTCACCCGATGATCCGCGCCTTGATGGGCATAGCTGGCAGGTCTTTCGGCATGTGGAAGTCATGCGCGCCTTGCAGGTTGCTAACGGCGAGGGGCATAAACAGGTTGCCATCCTCGAAATGGGTTGGACGACCGATCAGCGTGATACGATCACAGCACCCGACGGATCGCAACAGCCTAACCCCTACCGCTGGCACGCCGTCTCGGAGCAACAGCAGGCAGACTACATCGTGGCTGCCTATGAATACGCCGCCCAACACTGGCGACCTTGGATCAGCCTGATGGTCGTCCTCTACCTTGCTGACCCTGAGTGGACGCCTGATAATGAGGAGTATTGGTGGGCGTTGAATGATGCCGGCTTTGAGACGCGGATGCGCCCTGCCTTTTTTGCGCTGGCAAACGCGCCGCGCTATAGTGACGATGCCTATCTGCCGCCTATCCTAGACGGCATCAATCCATATACACCAATGCCGCCGCGTCCCAAACCGTGAGGTGAAGTGAGCATGACCGAATTACTCTACCCATTAGATAGCTACATCCAGACCTTTGATGCGCTTGTGACAAACATTGATGCGGCAAACCATGCTGTGCTGCTCAACCGCACTGCCTTTTATCCTGGCGGCGGTGGGCAGCCGTGCGATGTTGGCACACTCATGATCAACGGTGACCCTTACCGCGTGGCGAGGGTGCAAAAATCAGGTGGTGAGGTCGCTCACAGCCTAGAGGTTGAGTCACCATTGCCTGAAGTTGGCACGGCGGTAGTCGGTCAGCTTGACTGGGAACGCCGCTACCGCCTGATGCGGACGCACACCGCTATGCATATCCTGAGCGCGGTCATCTTCCGTGATTACGGCGCACAAGTGACGGGCGGCAACATGAAACCCGGCGAAGGGCGGATGGATTTCGAATTTGAGACGCTGCAAGGCGATTTTGTGCGCGCTGTGGAGACAGCCATCAACGCGGAAGTGGCAGCCGCCCGCCCGATCGGCGTCCGCATTCTGCCACGTGAGGAAGCCTTCCAAATCCCTGACCTGATCCGCACCAAGATCAACTTGTTGCCCGAAGGCATTACCGAAGTGCGCGTTGTGCAAATTGACGGGCTGGACGTGCAGGCAGATGGCGGCACACACGTGCGGAACACGGCAGAGGTTGGGCAAATCCGTGTGACGGATTATAAGAGCAAGGGCAAGATCAACAAGCGTATTTACATCAGCCTAGCATGAGTCTTCTAGCATATAGATTTGCAAGCAATTGTTAAGAAAACTTGCCGAGCCGCCTTGAATCAGAGTACGCTTAGGCTGTCATCCGCACTTAAGTAAGGTAGGTCGTTATGTTGTATCTACCAAGCGAAAGCGGACAGGGCTTGGTCGAATATGCTATGATTCTCGTATTCGTTGCCATAGTAATTATCATCATCCTGACCGTTTTCGGCGCAACAGTGGGCAACCTCTACAGCACAGTCACCGGGGCATTGCCAAACTGATACACAGCAAGGGCAGCATCTTATCGGGCTGCCCTTGTGTGTTTTTGGCGCAAGCGTGTGGATCATTGCCCGCTGCAATTTACCCTTATCCCTAGCCCTTTGCTCGCCAGCGGGCAAAGCGAATCAGAAGTGCTGTTGAAGTCCCGCCCTGCACGCGGGGCGGGATTTAGGGTGGGGTGAAATTACTATCACACTCTCCGCCTAAGCAGGGGCAAGAGCGGGTTGGCGCACCGTTGCCACCACCTGCACGCCATATTTCGGGCGGATGGTGAACAACAGCTCAGGCACAATGGGATGACCTTCCACCAGCGACAGTTTGAAGCGCTGCGCGATGGTTGCCAACAGCAAGCGTGCCTCCAGCATGGCAAAAGCGTTGCCGATGCAGATGCGCGGACCTGCACCGAACGGCATATAGGCATAGCGCGGAATGTCCGCCTCACGTTCCTTGCTAAAGCGTTCTGGGATGAACTTCTCTGGCTCAGGGAAGTAGCGCGGATCGCGGTGCATCACTTGCGTGCTGACGAACACATTAGAGCCTTTGGGCATCACGTACTCGCCAACCTGAATATCGGTCAGCGGTGTGCGCGTTACGCCGCCAGCCGGCGGATACAAGCGCATGGACTCCTTGATGATCATCTCGGTGTAGGGCAAATTCGCCAAGTCTGCCAAAGTCGGTAGGCGACCGCCTAGCACACTGTCCAGTTCTGCCCACAGTTTCGCCTCAACCTCAGGATTCTGCGCCAAAAGCGCCCACGCCCAAGCCAGTGTGACGGCGGTTGTCTCATGCCCGGCAAGAAAGATCGTGATGACCTCATCGCGCAGTTGTTGGTCACTCATGCCGTTGCCATCCTCATCTTTGGCGGCAAGCAGCATAGAGAGCAAATCGCCGTTATCGGTGCCGCGGGCGCGGTGTTCGCGGATGATCTGGTTAAGCAGGGCATCAATCTCTCGGAGTGCCTGCTTCTCTTGGCGTTTGTTGGCGCTCGGCAATAGGTCGTGCAGGGTGGTAAAGAGTGCTACGCGATTGTTGGCAGCCTCCAGCAGGATGCTTGCCAACTGGCTGACTCGTGACGCCACATCGCTCACATCGGCGCTGAACATGGTGCGCGCCACGATGTTCAAGGCGAGTTTGGTCATCTCAGCCATCACATTGAAGGGCTGGTCGGTCTGCCAGGTGGCAAGCACGCGCTCTGTCTCTTCGACCATAGCGGCGGCGTATGCCTCAATGCGCTTGTGGTGAAAGGCAGGCTGTGCCAATTTGCGCTGTTTGCGCCAGAAATCATCTTCGCTGAGCAGCAACCCGTTGCCAGTGATCGGGCGCAGCGAACGGTTTAATAAATCATCCTTATGAAACTGATCGGCTTGCGTCACCAAAATTTGGTGGGCAATCTCTGGGTTGCTGATCTGAAAGACCAGCTTGTGACCAACACGCATACAGGCAAAATCGCCAAAGCGCTTGAAAGTGTCTGTTGCAACTTGCATTGAGTCCGGGCGCATTTTGAAAGGCATGGCTTGCATGAAGCGTATGACCCACATTGGGTAGACGGGACCGGGCGGCACATTCTGAGGGGATGCCATAATACACCTGACTTTCTGAGCTGAAATTTAGGATCGAGAACAATTGAGACGGTCTTGTATGTGAATATTATCACAAACTCTTATGGCAGGTTGCAAAAATCGTATAAAAATTCTGATAGAACTGTAACAACAGGTGCGGCGTCTTTGCGGCACAATCAGTAAAGAAAGTTAAGTGTGATGAGGCGCATGAACAACTGCGACGCCGTCCACCCCTATCCTAATCCTTTCCCGCAGCGAGGAGAGGGAATCAGAGCATGTGTGAAGTCCCGCCCTGTGTGCGGGGCAGGATTTAGGGTAGGGTAAATGTTACTGTTGCGCCCGTATCCATTACTCATTTTTTGAAATTGACACGCCAATGCAGCAATCTGACTGGGAACGACAGCCCAATGCCTGAGCTACCTGAAGTCGAAACTGCGGTGCGCGCCTTGCGCCCGCCGCTTGCCGAACGTACCATTCTCAGCGCGCACTTTCCGAAGCCGCCACGCCGCATGATCAACCTTGAGGCGGAAGCATTCGCCGCACGCATTGCCAACCAAACCATCCGCGCTGTAACGCGCCGCGCCAAATACCTGCTCTTTCAGCTCAGTGCCGATACGCTCATCATCCATCTCAAAATGACGGGACATCTCTACGTGCTGCCCGCCGCGCAAGAGAATCCGATGGATCGCTGGCTGCGGGTGCGCTTTCCGCTGGATAACGGCACGGAATTGCGCTTTTCGGATGCGCGCCGCTTTGGGCGTGTGCTGTTGGCAGCGCAGCCTGCGGACGTGCTGCCACCGCTTGGACCTGAACCTTTGGATGATAACTTTACGCTGGCAGCCTTCAATGAGTGCCTGAAAGGGCGCAGCGGCGTGCTAAAAAGCCTGCTGCTCGATCAGGCATTCATCGCCGGTGTGGGCAATATTTACGCTGATGAGGCGCTCCATATTGCGCGGCTGCATCCGCTGCGGCGTGCCGACAGCCTGAGCGTGGCAGAGCGCGAACGGCTCTATCACGCGGTGCGGCAGGCACTGAACGATGGTCTGGCGCATATGGGCGCCAGCATTGGCTGGTACCGCCAACCGGATGGCACGCGTGGCGAGGCACAGAATCACTTACGGGCTTATCGTGGGCGTGGTGATACGCGCCCTTGCCCCATTTGCGGCACGCCCATCAGCACGATTCGGGTTGGTCAGCGCGGCACACATTTTTGCCCCACTTGCCAAACGCCATAAAAATGCCTGATAATTGCCTTAACGGTGCAGAAAAGGACGGCAATCTGTAATGTCTGGCTCAAGCGAACTTGATTTCTTCTCGCAGCTTTTCTCGCAAGCGGCATGGCTGCCCTTAACCGTCTTGTTTTTTGGCGGGCTGTATCTCTTTCTGATGACGATGATCTTTCGGCGCGCCGCAGAGCGCCGCCGCAAGGCACGTATGGCGCTTGGCGAGACAGCAGGGTTTCAGCCTGCGCCGCAGCTTGCCACACCGCCGCCCTCACGCTTTAACCGCTTTTCAGAGGCGGCAAAGCTGCCCGAACCCGATCTGGATTTATTGATTGGCAGTAGTCCCGCACCCGAACCTGCTCACGTGCCTGCTGTCTTTGCGGCGGAGCCTGTGCCAGATGCCTTGCTGACGCCGCCCTTAGCCATACGCTATGAAGAAAGCATTCCGATGCCTGAAGCCACTACCGACCAACCGATCACACTGCCCGAAGATGCCGTGGAAGTGATGCGCCTGTGGCGCGATGTGGGCGATGGCAGCCTGATTATTCAGCTTGGCGACCAGTATTACCGCCACAGCGCCGCCATTGGCAACCCTGAGCAGAAGCGCCGCTTTGAAGCCGTCGTCCGCACGCTCAGCAGCATGATCGGCTTGCCGAATGCCGCGCCGCGCAAGGCTATGCCAGCGCCAAGCAGCCCATCCTCCAGCACGCCCGTTGCCGAGCCACCCAAGCGCGGTCTGTTTGGAAAGGCAAAGCCCGCCGAGCCTGAGCAACCAAGCGGCATTGCCAACCAGATAGAAGAATTTTTGCAGGCGCGCCTGCTTGCCTCACCGCAATTCGCAGCACGCAGCATTCATGTGCGCCCGACGCTGGATCACGGCTTGCGGATTGAGGTGGACGGTCACTTTTACGATAGCGTTGCCGAAGTGATCGATCCCGATGTGCGCGAATTTCTCGCCACCATGATGCGCGAGTGGGAAGCACGCCACTAAGCATCCTAGCCCAGTGCAATCAGGCAGCCCTCATGGGCGCGCAGACGCAGCTCACGCTCGGTGCGCCCACCACGATCCATGTGGGTGGAGATCAGCACGCGCCCACCGCTTGGCAGCGTCAGCACCTGTTCGCGCCCATTGAAATTAAGCGCCACCACCAACCGTTCGCCATCTGTGGTGCGGTAGTAGGCATAGCAGCCCTGCGGCGCGCCTTCCAACGTGCGGTAAGCGCCTTGCTGCAAGGTGCGGCTGCTTTGGCGCAGACGCAACAAGTGCCGTGTAAAGTTGAGCATCGAGCGCGGATCGGCAAGCTGCGCTTCCACATTGCGTGTTGGATAATCGGGATTGGTGGGCAGCCATGCCGTCACGCCTTCTGCGCAAAAGCCACCGTTGGGCGAAGCATCCCACTGCATCGGCGTGCGAGCAGGATCACGCCCAAGCAGCGGATTATTCTTGCCCCACGGATCGCGGATTTGGTCGGGTGTGAACTCGCCGTTGAGCATCCCGATCTCATCTCCATAGTAGAGGGTCGGCGTGCCACGCAAGGTCAGCAGCAGCAAGGTTGCCAAGCGCGCTTGCTCAGCGCCCAAGCGGCTGGCAAGGCGTGGTTCATCGTGATTGCCCAGCACGTAGTTGCCCCACGCGCCGGCAGGCAGCACGCGCTCCATGCCTTCCACCACGCCGCGCACAACTTCTGGCTGCCATGTAGCGCCCACCAGCCCGAAGTTATAGGGCATGTGCAGTTCGTCTAGGCGTTCGCCGTAAAACTTTACCCATTCTTGCCAATCAAAGATATGAATTTCGCCAACAGCAAAGCGCGGCTGTTCGGCTGTGCTGTAGGAGTCGATCAGCTGGCGGTAGGCGCGAAAGACCTCATGGCAATCCGAATGCCCTTTGTCATACAAGTGCAGTTGGGAGTCATATTCGCCCAGTGCGCGTGCAACAGGTGAGCGCGGCGCGGTGTTGGGCGGGTTATCGCGCAGGTCAGGGTCTTTCAAAATCCAGTGGGCGGCATCTATGCGGAAGCCGTCTACGCCGCGCGCTAGCCAAAAGCGCGCCACATCCAGCATCGCCTCGCGCACTTCAGGGTTGCGCCAATTCAGGTCAGGCTGGTGCTTGGTGAAAGAGTGGTAGTAGCACTGTCCAGTGGTGGCGTCTAGCTCCCAACCACTGCCACCAAAGGCGCTCTGCCAATTGTTGGGCGGCGCGCCGCTCTGCTTCGGGCTTGCCCACATATACCAATCGCGTTTGGCACTCTGGCGCGAACGGCGCGACTCGATGAACCAAGGGTGCTGATCAGAAGTGTAGGTGATGATCAGATCAACGATTAGTTTCATGCGGCGGGCGTGAATTTCGCTCAACAAAGCATCAAAGGTTTCCAGCGTGCCTAAGCGCGGATCAACTGCCTTAAAATCGGTGATGTCGTAGCCGAAATCGGCATCGGGCGAAGGGTAGAAGGGGGAGAGCCAGATCGCATCCACACCGAGCGTCTCGCTCAGATAGTCGAGGCGTTGCAACACGCCGTTCAAATCGCCAATGCCGTCGTTGTTGGTATCTTGGAAGCTGCGCGGATAGACTTGGTAAATGACAGCGTGCTGCCACCACAATTGACCGGTCGCATCGAACATGAGCAACTCTTTTCTCGCAGCATGAGTCGTTAGGAATACGTTTCAATTGCCTATTGTACCACGCCTGAACAAGGCTGTTCTGCCCTGCCTCTAGCCACGCCAAGACCCACTGATCACTTTGGTGTTTGCTACCGCCACGCTATACTTACCACACTTCCCAACCAGCGTGATGAGAGGACTATGTATTGTGACGCTCCCAGAACCGCAGACTGCTCAGGCACACCCGCATGATCCCAGCCCACGCGGCTATTTCGGCAAATTCGGCGGACGCTTCGTGCCGGAAACGCTTATCCCTGCCTTAGATGAGCTAACCGCCGCCTACCTCACCCTGCGCGATGACCTCACCTTTCAGGCGGAATTAGCGCATTTGCAGCGCACCTACGTTGGACGCCCCACACCTTTAAGCTATGCCCAACGCCTGAGCGACCATCTCGGCGGCGCGCAAATTTACCTAAAACGTGAGGATTTGGCGCACAGCGGCGCCCACAAGATCAACAACGCACTAGGGCAAGCGCTGCTTGCCAAGCGCATGGGCAAACAGCGCATCATCGCCGAGACAGGCGCAGGGCAGCACGGCGTTGCCACAGCCACCGTTTGCGCGCTGCTTGGCTTGCAGGGCATTGTCTATATGGGCAGCGTGGATATGGCGCGCCAGCAGCCGAACGTCTTTCGGATGCGCTTGCTTGGCACTGAGGTGCGCGCCGTCGAGTCGGGCAGCCGCACGCTGAAAGACGCCATCAATGAGGCGATCCGCGATTGGGTGACCAACGTCCGCGACACCTACTATTTGCTTGGTTCGGCGCTCGGTCCGCACCCATACCCGCTGATGGTGCGCGATTTTCAGTCGGTGATCGGCGTTGAGGCGCGCCAGCAAATGTTGGATCAGGTTGGTAAGCTACCTGATGCAATCGTGGCGTGTGTAGGCGGCGGCAGCAATGCCATCGGCATTTTCCATGCCTTCCGAGAGGATGCCGATGTGCGCCTGATCGGTGTTGAGGCAGGCGGCACAGGTGTTGCCAGCGGCAAACACGCCGCACGCTTTGCCGATCCGCAGTTGGGCAGGCTTGGCGTCTTGCAAGGCACGCGCTCGTATGTGCTACAAAACGCCGATGGGCAAATTGCCGAGACGCACAGCATCAGCGCCGGGCTGGATTATGCCAGCGTCGGACCTGAACACAGCTACCTACGCGAGATCGGGCGTGCCGAATACACCTTGGCAACCGATGAAGAAGCGCTGCACGGCTTGCAAATGCTCTGCCAATATGAAGGCATTATCCCTGCCCTAGAATCAGCCCACGCGATCTATGAGGCAGTCCGTCTTGCGCCAACCTTGCCCAAATCGGCGGCAATCTTAGTCAATGTGAGCGGGCGTGGCGATAAAGACCTCGATACAGTCATCAAGGCATTGGGCAAGTGAGCGATCAGGGTGACTATCAGACATTGATCGCGGCGGAAGGCGCTGTGTGGAGCGCTGCTGCCCGCGATCTTGCCGCTAAGTGGCGTCCCGATTGGCGGGATATGCGCCGCACACGGCACTATGCCGTGGTGGATGGGCGCACCATTGAGTGGCTCTTGGCGCTGGTGCAGCCGGGATGGCGCGTTTTGGAGATTGGCTGCTCATCCGGCTGGCTCGCGCTGGAGATGGCGCGGCGTGGCGCGCATGTGGAAGGTGTGGACGTGGCGGCAGAGGCGATCAGCCTTGCACAGGCATACGCCGCTGAACATCCACCGCGTGGCAGCGTCAGCTACCGCGTGATGGACGTTAACTATGCGCCGCTGCCCGAAGCGCACTACGATCTGATTGTGATGATCGGTGTGCTGCATCATTTAGCAGAGGTGCGCGCCGTGCTAGAGCGAGTCCGCGCTGCCCTGAAGCCAAACGGCTTGCTCTACGTTGGCGATCCGTTCGATACGCCGACGCCAAACGCACTGATCGCCGGCGCGCTCACCTTCATTCTGCCAACACAGGTGCGCTACCGCGACAAAGTGCGCCACCTGCTGCGCCTGCGCGGACAAGCCGTCGAACGCATGAAGGCGAGCATCGAGGCGCGCGGCTTGAGTCCGTTTGAAGGCTACGGTCGGCACCAAGAGCCGCTAGAGGTCATCCGCGAACTGTTCCAGATTGAGTCCTTGCATACGCACAACGCCTTTGTTGGCTATGTGATTGCCAATTTGGCGATGACTGAATGGCTTGCTGTGCTGATTGGGCGACTCTTGCTGCCTTTCGATTGGTTGGCAGTGCGCCTGCGCTTGCTGAAAGGGCTGAGCTATAAACTCATCGCACGCCAACGGTGAGCGGGTGTGTGCTATCAAACTTGTGTAAAGCATCCTAAATCCTGTCCCGCCTTGCGTGCAGGGCTTCACGCACGCTCTGATTCCCTTTCCCTGCTGGCGGGAAAAGGGCTAGGGATAGGGGTTGGCTGATCCCCACGCACTTCACCAACGCTCGTGCGGCTAGTCTCCCTTGACCTTTCGCGGCTTTTCGTTTAAGGTGATTCGCGCCGCGTGCGGTACACTTAGGCGTGCAGCACGCGCTTACCTATAACCTGTCACGGCACAAGGCGCGGAAGGGACAGACACGGCATTGAACGCACTCATCAGCGGCGCGGGCGGCTTCGTCGGCGGACATTTGTTAACCTATCTGCATCAGCACACACCAACCGTTCGTTTGCACGGCACCCTCTTTTCTGAAGCGGAAAATCGCCCTGCTTTGGCGGCGCTTGGCTGCCAACTCTGGACGCTTGATCTGCGCGATGCAGATGCCGTGCGCGATCTGTTGGCAGAGGTGCGCCCAACGCGCATTTATCACTTGGCAGGGCAGGCATTTGTGCCGCGCTCTTTTGCCGCGCCGTGGGAGACGCTAGAGATCAACTTGCGCGGCACGCTCAACCTCCTAGAGGCGGTGCGCGCACTGAACCTTGATGCGCGTATTTTGGTGGTGAGTTCCGCCGAGATTTACGGCGCTGCCGACCCTGAGTCCCTGCCGCTGACCGAGCGTGCGCCCTTCATTCCTTCCAGCCCCTATAGCGTCAGCAAGATTGCCCAAGATATGCTGGCATGGCAGTATGCACGCGCTCACAGGCTGCATGTGGTGCGTGCGCGCCCATTTAACCACATTGGCACAGGGCAAAGCCCAAACTTCGCCGTGCCAGACTGGGCATCGCAAATTGTGGCAGCCGAGCTTGGTCAGCGTGAGCCGATTGTCTCTGTGGGCAACCTTGCCGCCGCCCGCGATTTCACCGATGTGCGCGATGTGGTGCGCGCTTACGCCCTCGCCCTAGAGCGCGGCGAAGCAGGCGAAGTCTATAACGTCTGTTCAGGTGCGCCGCAGACCATGCAACACATTCTTGATACACTCATCAGCCTGAGCAGTACGCCTATCACCGTGCGTGTTGACCCTGAGCGTGTGCGCCCGATTGAAATTCCCGTGCTGTATGGTTCTTATGCGCGCTTGCAAGCGCACACAGGCTGGCAGCCGCAGATCGGCTTGGCACAATCCCTTTCCGACGTGCTGAGCGAGTGGCGCACGCGCCTACGCAGCGCCTAGTCGCTTCCATTCATTTGATCACTGTAAGGAGTCCGAACTTTCATGGCAAAACATGCGCTTATCACTGGCATCACTGGGCAAGATGGCTCATACCTTGCCGAACTGCTGCTCGAACAAGGCTACGAAGTCTTCGGGTTGGTGCGGCGCACCAGCACGCAGCGCTTCTCACGCATCAGCCACATTCAAGATCACATTCGGCTGATCTCAGGCGATATGCTTGATCAAACTTCGCTGCAAGAAGCACTGCGCGAGTCCAAGCCCGAAGAAGTCTATAACCTTGCTGCCCAAAGTTTCGTGCAGACCTCTTGGCGGCAGCCTGTCTTCACGGGTGATGTCACCGCGCTGGGCGTCACGCGCCTGCTAGATGCCATTCGGCACGTGAACCCTGACATACGCTTTTATCAGGCATCCTCCTCAGAGATTTTCGGCAAGGTGCAAGAAGTGCCGCAGCGCGAGACGACGCCGCTTTATCCGCGCAGCCCTTATGGTGTGGCGAAGGCATACGGACACTGGATCACGGTGAACTACCGCGAGAGCTACAATATGTTCGCTGTCAGCGGAATCCTGTTCAACCATGAAAGTGAGCGCCGTGGCATTGAGTTTGTTACGCGAAAAGTAACCTATAACGTGGCGCGTATCAAGCTGGGCATGGCAAAGGAACTGCGGCTTGGCAACCTCGACTCACAGCGGGACTGGGGCTTTGCTGGCGACTATGTGCGCGCCATGTGGCTAATGCTTCAACAGCCAACGCCTGATGATTATGTGGTGGCGACAGGCGAGACGCATACCGTCCAGAAGTTGGTGGAGACGGCGTTCAGTCATGTCGGGCTGAATTGGCACGATTATGTGGTGCAAGACCCTGCTTTTATGCGCCCGGCTGAGGTAGATTTATTGGTGGGCGATCCGAGCAAGGCGGGCAAGCAGCTTGGCTGGGAGCCAACTGTCAGCTTCACCGAACTGATTCAGGGCATGGTCGAGGCTGATCTGAAACTGCTGCGGGATGGCGGCACCGAAGACTGAGCTTGAAGGCTGCCCTACGCTTCCCCTACGAGCAGGCGAATTTGCCGATCTCTAACGGGCTTCCAACGCACCACAAGCCGAGCTGCGGCACATTTGTGCTATGATACAGGTTAGGATTAGGTCAGGATCATTGGTCAGGTTGGTTAGTTCGAGCAGAGGGTAACACTGTGGCACCTGATTTGCTAACGCTTTTTGCTGAGCCATCTGTGGCGCTGCTCTACTTCATGGCAATGTTGGTGCTGAGCGGCGCAGCGTTGTTTATGGCGCTGGGGCAGCGTTTGCGCGGCAAGGGTGAACGCGCTGCCGCCGGCTATGCGTGGGCAGCCTTTGGCGTTTTGGTGGCGTGGTTGGCGCTGATGGGCGGTGCGCTTGCTGTGCTGCTCAGCGGGCAGCCGAATGCTGCCATCATGCCGCCGCTGGAACGTGCCGTGAATGCCTTTGTGATCGCCTTTGTGGGCTTTGCCTTCCTGCGCGCTGAGGTTGTGCCGCCGCCTACCTTTAATGGGAAGGGCGTGCGCCGTTTCCCGTTCGGCGCATTGTTCTTTGGCTTGCTCTTGGTGCTGTTGGCAGCCTATGGCTACACTGCTTATGTGTGGTATACCGAATTCAGCGCGCAGGGCGCCTTTAACGGGACGCCTTTTGGCATTGGCTGGACGCTGGGTACGGCTGCGCTGTGCGTGCTGTGGCTGTTGCTGCTGCTGATCAATGCGCGCCGTGTGCCGGATGTGCCCTTAAAACTGCTCTTTTTCATCGTGCTGTTGGCGGGCTACAGCTATACCAGCTACGGCATTCTGAACGCGCAAATCAACGGCAGCGAGGCGGGCGCGCTGCGCCTTGCCTTCCTGATTGCGATGCCGCTCTTGGCAGTCGTCGTCTACCGCTTGGTGATCACGCGCCTAACCCAAATGGTGGATGAGCGCGCCGCGCAGGCGACTGTCTCCACCCTGACCACCATCTCAACCAACCTGATTGATACAACCGTAGACCGCGAGTCAATGACGCTGCTTAAGACCATCGGCACGATGATCGAGCGCGAAAAGCCGGAAGACCTGCCACGTCAGATTGTGATTGCGGCGGCGTCTGTGGTCAAGGCGGATATTGCCGCACTTTTGGTGGCAGATGATCAAGATTATGCCGATGTGTTGGCAGCCTTCGACGTGGTGCAGCAGCGCCCTATCGCCGCCATGGCCTTCAAGCTGGATGAGCAGCCAACCTTACAAGAATCGCTTGCCAGCCGTATTCAGCGCAGCCTCTCCGCCGATCAAAATCTGAACGAGATGGTTGATCTCTACACACGGCTGGATATTCAGAAGATCGGACCTGTCTACTTCCAGCCACTCACCCGTGAAGGCGATATTGTCGGTGTGCTGGTTGTGGCGCTACCTTATACGCAGCGCAATCTGCGCGAAAATGAGCGCCGCCTGCTGGAGAGCATTTCGCCGGCAGCGGCGCGCCTGTTGATGATCAGCCGTGCGGCGCACCGTGCGCGTTTGGAATCACAGCGTAGTGCCGCGCAAGCTGTGCTGGAAGGCACGGCTGACGCAGAGCAGCCACTTAGCAATACCGCTGCCATGCGCGCAGAAATGCAGGCAAGCCTTGAACTTGCGCGCAGCCAGATCAACGAATTAAGCGCACTGGTGCGCGATTTGCAGATCGAACTCGATTACGAGCGCAGCCGCATCGCCGAAATCGTGGCAGATGATCCCGAAGGGCTTTCCATCTCGCAGCGCATCGAGAAGATGTCTAGCGAACGTAGCAAACTGGAATCAGAGCGTGAGCGCCTTGTGCAGGCACTCCAAGAGGCACAAACGCAGCTTGCTACAGCCAGCGGCAGCGATGATGAGATGATCAGCACAGTCGTGCGCGTTTTGCAGCAAGAGCGCGATGACTTGCTGGCACAAAAGGAAATGCTGGAACGCCAACTGCTGGAAATTCGCAGCGGTGGCAATACTGCGCCCGCTATGCTGCGCGATCTGCTGACCCGCCAGAGCGAAGAACGCGCCCGCCTTGAGGTGGAACGCGATCAACTGCGCGCCCAACTGAGCGATGTTGAGGCGCAACTGCGCGCAGTTGGCATTGAAGGCGGCTCAAATGGGCTGATTACCACTTTGGCAAACCTCACCGATGAGCGCAGCCGTTATAAGGCGCAAGCAGAGCGTGCCAGCCAAGAGCGTGACACGCTGCGCGCCGAATTGCAGCGCGTGCGCGATCTGATCGCTACCGCCGATGAGCGCGAGGCGAAAATCAGCGCGCTAGAGAACGATCTACGCCGCCTTGCCGGCGACCGTGAAGCGCTTGCCCGTCAGCGTGACTCGCTGCGGCACGACCGTGAGTCCACCCACACCGAGCGCGAACAGTGGGAATCCCTGCGAACGCGCATGGTTGCCGAAATGGCTGCTTTGCAGCAAGACCTTGAAGCGGCTATCCACAACCATCGGCGTGCCGCCGCAGAGCGCGATAAGCTGAAGGAAGAAATGGCGGCACTGCTCAGTGAGCGTGATAAACTCGCTGCCGGACGGGCTGCCTTGCAAAGCGAGCGCGATCAGCTTTTGGCGCGTGTGGAAGGCAACCGCGAAGTGCTGCAACAGCTTGGCGCAGAAGGCATTGGCACGCTCAAGACCATGATTGATGACCTGACCGAAGAACGCAGCGAGTTAGAACATCAACTGCTGCGCGCACAAGGGCAGGCTCAGCGCCTGAAAGAGCAACTGGACGATGCACGCCGCAAACTTAGCACTGCTAGCCGTTCGGCAGGCAGCACCACCAACGCTGAAACGCTTGAGGTGTTGCTCAGCATGGCACAGGAACTTCGCACGCCGCTTGGCGCTATGAGCGCCTATATAGACCTGCTGCTGAACGAATCCGTCGGTATTTTGGGCGATTTGCAGCGGCAATTCTTACTGCGCGTGAAATCGAATGGTGAGCGCCTAGCTACCTTGATCGAGGAATTTGTGCGCGTCGTCGCTATTGATAGCGGTCAGGTGAAGCTCCATGTGGCACACCTTGATTTGGGCGAAGTGATTGATGACGCCATCACAGCCACACAGACGCAGTTCTTGGAAAAAGGCATTACGTTGCGCCTGAATTTGCCGGATAGCTTGCCGATCATCAATGGTGATCGTAGCGCGCTGCAACAAGTGTTGATCGAACTGCTCTCCAATGCCTACCGCGCTTCACCAGACGATGGCGAAGTGCTGATCGCCGCACGGCACGAGCGCGCCTTTATGCCACCTGTCGTCAATGGCACGCCTGCTAAGCCCGCCGAGATGATTGTGATCAGCGTGCGCGATTTTGGCGGTGGTGTGCCGCCGGAAGAACAAGCGCGTGTCTTTAGCCGCATGTTCCGCGCCGATACGCCTTTAGTGGCAGGCTTAGGTGATACCGGCGTTGGGCTTTCGATTGCGCGTGCGCTGACAGAAGCACATCACGGGCATTTGTGGTTCGAGTCTGAGCGCGGCACCTCCAGCACATTTACAATGGCGCTGCCCGTCCAGCAGCCAAAGGTGGTTGAAGCTCATGCGTCGTGATGCAGGCAGTGAAGTGGTGGTCGCCCTTGTGGCGATTGGGATGCTGGCATTGGCATTAGTCTTCGGTGTGGTGCTGACGCTCAGCCAACGTGCTGATGCCGCACCGACTCAGGTTGGGCAGTCTGCCAGCACCACCCCTGATACTGGTGCTACCGACACGCCGACGCGCCCAACGGACATGCCGCCAAGCCTCACGGCTACCGATGCACCTGTCACACTGACTAAGGTCGTCAATCCGACTGCTACGCCTGAGCCGCCAACGCAACAGCCAACCCTCAGCCCTACAGAGCTACCACGCAGCACGCCTGAGGCAAATACCAACGCGCCCTTAATGAGCAGCCCAACCGTCACCACAACCGCAACGGGGACGCGCACGCTTGCTCCAACCCAAACGCCAAGCCGCACACCCTCACCAACAGCGACCCTGACACGGACAATCACGCCCAGCGCCACACCCACCCCAACTTTTAGCCGCACACCCACGCCAACCCTGACGGCAACCGCGACTGCCACGCCGACGGCAACACATACCTTCACGGCGACTGCTACACCAACCCACACGCCGACGGCAACACGCACTTTTACGCCAAGCGCTACCTTCACAGCAACGCCAACGCCGACGCCGACCCTGTTTGTGCCAACCTTCCCGCCTGACTTGCTGACGCCAACCGTCACCCCCTTCGTAATTGGGGTTGCGACTGGCACGCCCTGCGCGCCGCGCCGCGACTGGACGCCCTACACCGTGCAGGCGGGCGAGACGCTTTTCAGCATCGCCCGACGGGCAGGCATCAGCTTAGCCGAATTGGCACGTGCCAACTGCATTAATGATCCCTCGCGGCTGAGCGCCGGCGAGGTACTCTATGTACCGCGCCCGATCAGCGCTGCGCCGCCAACGCTAGGCGGCATCGCCATTCGCAACTGCGGCAACCCACAGCAACAAATGGTAAATGTGCAGCCTGATGGCACGCTGCGCGGTGTGTTCACCATCACAGGCAGCGCCACCCATACCGATTTTCAGTTCTACAAGATCGAAATTCGTGCTGATGCTTCCGCCACATGGCAGAACATCATCACACGCCCAGCAGCGGTTGTAAGCGGCGTGTTGGCGGAATTTAATACAGACCTACTGCCCAATGGCGTTTATTGGCTGCGCTTGACTGTAGTGGATAAAACGGGCAACTTCCCGCCACCGTGTGAGGTGCGCGTGATCCTTGAATAGAAGGGGAGTTGAAGCTAGAGCGCGCAGGCTGCCCGCATAGGTAAAGTGTATTGACTTGGTGGCTTGACAACTATCTTGAATCTGTGATAGGTTAACTAAAAAATTAAAGATCGGCGCTAACATCCTTACCCACCACAAAGCGAACGTGTAGTATGCCTGCCACAGCCCATTGGCTTGATGCCGAACATACGATTATTCACCAAAAATTGACTGACCCACTTCAAGTGAGCGAGATCATCGCCCTTGCCGAAGAAACCTACGCCATGATCGAGGCGGTGCCGCACGAGGTAACGCTGATCTTCGATGTCTCGCAGACAGGGAACCCGACTTTTCAGGTGCTATCGGTTGCCAAGAAGATCAGCAAGTTGGTGCATCCACGCCAAAAGCGCGTGATTGGCGTGACGAAAAGCGTTTTTTTAGAGACACTAGCAGGCTTGATCAGCCGTGTGGCGCCCAACAGCGCCCGCAACATGGTGCTTGTCAAAACCTTGGATGAAGCACTCGAACGCGCCCGCACGCCAACACCCAGCAGTTAAGCGCCCTTAGCCTTGCCCGTTGTGTAGTTTGTTCATGGCGCTGTGCAAGCCGCGCAAAGCATCTACCGCATGGTTGCCCCACACACGCTCCATATGGTGCTGCCAATCCCACGCCGCTTGGTGCATCAGCAGTGAATTGGTGGTCGCATAGCCCTCATCAAAGATGATGAGCGCACGCTTCACATCGCGGTAAATGCCAACTAATGTCTCCGAGAGCGAGCCGACCACAGGTGCGCTCCATTCGTGTGCGTCTTGCACTTGCCAGAACAGGGTGAGTTCTGCAAAGCCGGGAAAGTCATTCAGCTCATCAAATTGAGGCTGAATGGGCTCTTCGGGCGGCGCTTGCTCAGGCAGGAATAAGCCTGCACTATAGAGATTTGCCAATAAGATAGCGGCGCGCAGCAGGCGTTCACCTAGCTCAAAGGTGTGCGATTCCTCGCAGAACTCACAGAAATGGCGGGCATTATCTACAAAATTGGCAACTTCAGGCGTTAAAGTCCACTCGGACATATTGAGTTTCACCTAATCTTTGCTAAAGGTGTTGCGATTATAGCACCTACTCCGCCCGCAGCGGCACAAAATAGAGCGTTTCACCATTGGGCAAGGGCAGCCGTTCGCCGTTTTGGTCATACCAACCGATGTAGAGACGGTAAACGCCGTTGGGCAGATCGGGCGGCAGAGTCAGGCGGCGCGTCTCAGCAAAGGGGACGCCAATTTGCCATGCTGAAGTGGGATAGCCACGTGGCGCGCCGTCTGCCTGCACCACAACCTGATTGCGCTCATCCAGCACGCCGAACGCCATTTGGTAGTCTGCTGTCAAGCGCGAGATGCCTTCCCAATGCAGTGTAAGGCTCAGCTCAGCGCCGCCACGCACAGTCGCCGCGCTGAGTGTATAGCCCGTCAGCCGCAGTGACCCACCAAAGGTTGCTTCCGCTTTTGTTTCGGCGGGCGGTGGCTGCCAAGCTGAATCCAGTAGCACGGCGCCATTTACCACAAGGCTTTCGAGCGGCGCACCCTCAAGTGTTGTCAACGGCAAGGCACGCCCGCCTATTCCTACACGCCAACCTAACTGCACTTGCACCTGCATAGGCGGCTCAGGCAGCAAATCGGCGAGCATGGGAATGCTCATAGTGGCGCGGTAGAGCAGATCAGGGTTGAGATCGGCGCTGGCTGCCATGCCCAAGAAGGTATCCACACCGCCGATGCCTTCGCCTGTGCGCGGATTAACGACCACAGCGAAAAAGTGGGCATTTTCGGCGTGCTTGCCCGAAAAGTAGAGCGTCAGGCGCAGCGGTTCGCCACGCGCAAGGACGGACGTTTCAAGCGCGTAGGCGTGCAGAGTGAGCGTCTCAGCGCGTACAGCAAGGCGCGTTGCCGTCGGCGGCACAGTTTCGACCACTTCAAGCGTCGGATAGGCACGTGGCAGATAGGTAAAGGGCGTGATGAGTGCCATGGCTGCCAGCGGCACGGCAACCAACGGCGCAAACTTGCCGATCAAGGCGCGCCCGCCAACTACCAAAAGCAGGGCAAAGGCGCCTGCCACAGGGAAGTATATACGCCCTTGCCCGCCTGCCACACGCAGCAGCATCACAAAGACCACCACATTCAGGCTGAGAAAGCAACCCACCAAAAAGGCAGCTGGCAGCCGATCCGCACGCTTACGCAGCATCCACCACACCAGCCCTCCACCGCCCAAGAGCGTTAGTGCGCCAACATAGGCGTACAGCCACTCCGCGCCGCGTATATTAAAGTAGCCGAGTATCATCCAGAAGGAGAACCAGATCGCCTCAAACTCGGCAAGCAGCAAGGGACGATCACCACGTCCCCACAATGCGAGCGTGACTTCTGCCGCCAACGGATCGCCGTAGAGTAGCACATTGCGGAGATACCACCAGCTTGTCGTGAGTGCTGCCACACCAAGCGTGATCAGCAGCCAGCGGAAGGCATAGCGCCACGTCCAAGCGCGCTGCCATAGTCCAAGCAATGTGGTGATCGCAAGGTAGCCTAAAAGCGCGATGCCGTGCTGCTTGCTAAGCAAGCCTGCGCCTACACTCAAGCCGACCAGTAGTGTATTGCGAAGGCTGCTATCGCCCGTCAGCGCACGCGCACACAGGTAAAGGCACAGCGCGCTCATCAGCGTGATCAGGTTATCGTCATTGATGCTGCTGCTGATGTGAATAAAGGTCGGTATGCTGGCTAACACAAGGCTGGCAGCCAAACCAACAGGCGCACTGAACAAACGTCTGCCCGTCAGATAGGTGAACCATAGCGTGCCGCAAGCAAGGGCAATGCTATACAGCCGCAGCCGCCAAAAAGCGATACCTGAGTCGCCGCTGTAATCCCGTCGATGTAGGTGATTGTTTAGGTTGGCGCTGCTGACCACACCGACTGAGCCAAACGGATTGAGTGGCATGTATTCGGCGAAATCTGCTCTTTGCGTATCTGCCACCAACAGCGCACCGATCAGATAATAGAGCGGCGGATGTGAGCGCTGTGTATCGCCACGTGCAAAGACGCTCGCCTTATCACCAACGATTGGTAGCCCTTCTTCTAGCACATAGTGTACATAAAGAAAGTGTGGCACCTCGTCTGGTGCTTCGCCAAAGGGCGTGGCAGCGGCAAAGGTGATTGCCAGCAGGCTGAACCAACCAATGATCGCCACTGCCACCAGATCAGGGGAGCGGTTGAACCACCTAAATGCCATAGACGTTTGGACGACGGTCGTTCAGGACAGGCAACCGCTGCTGGACTTCGCCCACAAGGTCGGTGTTAATGCGGACAGTGAGCAGCATTTCTTCGCTGCCTGCCTCGACTACCAACTCACCCCACGGATCAATCACCATAGAGTGTCCGCCGAAGCGCGTGCCATTATATTCGCCCACACGGTTGCAGCCGATTACAAATGCCTGATTTTCAATGGCACGCGCCTGCAAAAGCGTGTGCCAGTGTTGAATGCGCGCTTGGGGCCACTCCGCCGGGATGACCAACAGCTTCGCACCATCTATGAAGTAGCGGCGGAACAGCTCTGGGAAGCGCAGATCGTAGCAAATGGCACAGCCAAGCGTTCCCCAAGGTAAATCCACGCTGAGCGGTGCTTCACCCTCTGCTAGATATTGCGGCTCTTGCAGCGGCTCAAACAGATGCACCTTGCGGTAAACGCCTAGAACGCCCGCCTGTGGCGAAAAGACCGCCATGCTGTTATAAACACCGACGCCCCGCTTTTCCAACATCGAGCCAAGGATGAACAGCTTGTGATTGCGCGAGAGCGCTGCCACCTGTGCAAACAAGCCGCTTGCCAGCGGGCTGGCAAATTCTTTTGCCTTTTCCAGCATATAGCCGTTATCCCACAGTTCGGGGAAAACAACCAGTTCAGCGCCGCGCCGTGCCGCTTCTTCGGTCAGGGCTTGCATGGTTGCCCAATTTTTGCGCGGATCGCCATCTTTGATGTTCATTTGTGCTACACATACAGTAAAGGCTGGCATGGAAACGACCTTCCAAGTTGTTAGGTTTTTGTGTAGAGAATGGACTCATTGTAGCCTATTCTACCGCAAATGCCCGTTACAAAGTCTGTTACGCGCTGTCGGTTGGCAGGCAGGGCGGCAAGCGCTACAATTCCGCCTCTGAGATGAAGAGGAAAGCATATTAGCATGATGAAACCTACCCGCCTTCTGCCCATAATCGCGCTTTTCGCCCTTATTACATTGCCATTGATTGCCCTCACCGCTCAAGAGTCACCCGATCAGCCTGAGCAACTGCGCGTTCAGATCCTTTCAGTGCGGCGGCATGATCCTGAGGCATACACACAAGGGCTGCTCATCCACAACGGCTTTTTTTACGAAAGCACAGGCTTGTATGGCAAATCTACCCTTCGCAAAGTGGATATGCTAACGGGTGAGGTGCTGCAACAGATCGAACTTGAGCAGCAATTTTTCGCCGAAGGGCTGGCAAAAGTTGGGGACCGCCTCGTTCAGATCACATGGCAAGAACAGGTTGCTTTTGTCTATGACCTAGAGACGTTCGATAAACTTTCCGCCTTCACCTACGTCGGCGAGGGCTGGGGCTTGTGTTACGATGAGGCGGATAAGCAGCTCTACATGAGTAACGGCAGCCATATTATCTTTGTACGCGATCCTGAGACATTCCAAGAGGTGCGCCGCCTTGAGATTCTGCGCGATGGCGACTATGTGCGTAACCTGAATGAGCTGGAGTGTGTGGGCGACTCCATTTATGCCAACGTCTGGTTCAGCGATGAGATTTTGCGGATTGATAAGCAGACAGGGCGCATCACAGCCGTGATTGATGCCGCCAACCTCCTAACGCCTGAAGAACGTGAGGCAATCGGGCATTGGGGAACGCTCAACGGCATTGCTTATGACCCCGAATCAGAGCGCTTTTTTATCACCGGCAAGCTGTGGGGCTGGATGTTTGAAGTGCAGTTTGTGCCTGAACTGCCCGAAGGCTATCTGACGCCAACCCCGCTCTCACGCTGAGTATGCCTAAGCGCCTCTACCTCCTTCTTGCCCTTGGTGTGCTGCTGCTGGCAGCATGGCTGCGCCTTGCTGAACTGCACCGCTATCCGCCCGCCCTGCACTATGATGAGGCAGCCGATATGCTGCTAGGGCGCGATATTGCCTTCTATGGCTACCGACCGTTCCCAGTGGTAGAGGCATACAGCGGGCGTGAGGCGTTTTTCTACTATTTATCCGTACCGCTGCTGCGAATCTTTGGGACGGATATTTTTGCCACACGCCTGACCAGTGCCTTTCTAGGCATTTTGACTGTGGCGGCAACGCTGGCACTTGGACGCGCCATGTTCAGAAGGCATCTGCACGGTGCGCTGATCGCGCTGAGTGCTGCCGCATGGCTTGCCGTCAATGGCGCGCAAGTCTGGCTGACGCGGCAAGGCTTCCGCACCAGCCCGCAGCCGCTGCTTGAGGCGCTTTCGCTGTGGCTGCTTTTTGTCGCGCTCAACCGCAGAAGGCACTGGCAGATCGCCGCCGTGCTTGGCGGCTTTTTGGGTGGTGCGGCGCTCTATACCTATATGGCAGCCCGTATTTTTCCGTTATGGTTGCCACTGCCGCTGATCGGGCTGCTCATCTTTGATCGGTGGCATGGCTTGCGTGTGCGGCAGATCGCGCTCTTTTTTGGTGTGTTACTGATCACTGCCCTACCGCTGATCAGTTTTTACCTCAGCAAGCCCGACGTATTCCTAGATCGCCTGACTCAGGTTGCCGATGCTGACGCCACGACGCCAACGCTGCTAGAGAGCCTGCGCTTGCACGCTGAGATGTTCTTCCTGCGTGGCGATCCGCTTTTGCGCTACAACCTTTACCCTGAGCGTCCGTGGTTCGATCCGATCAGCGGCGTGCTGATGCTGATCGGTTTCGGCGCGGCAGCTTGGCTGTTCACGCGGCGGCAGCTTGCGCCCACCGTGCGTTTCGCCGCCCTATGTGTCGCGCTCTGCCCGCTGCTCATCGCGCCATCCGTTGTGGCAGTTAGCGGCTTGCCGCCTTCACACATGCGCTCAGTGGCGATGGTGCCGCTCATTTTCTTTGCGCCCGCGCTGGGCATCACCTATCTGCTGAGCCGTGCGCCGCGCCGGCGGACGTTTGCCCTTGCCGCGCTCTTTCCGCTGTTGGCGCTGAACACTTGGCAAGATTACACAATGTGGGCAAAGCGCGCCGACCTATTCTATGACGCGCACGGCGATATGCAACTGATCGGGCAGTGGCTAGAGACGCACATGCAGCCTGATGAGACAGTTTACATTGCCAGCCAATTCTATGATCACGCCACAGTTCTCGCGCATAAGGTAGATCATGGGCGCATCCGTTGGTTGATGGCAGAACACTTGATCCTATCGCCACAGGGCGAGTCGGCGCTCTATATTTTTCCGCGTACCGTGAACAGTCCATTCAGCAGCGCACTCACACTTGGTTTTGAGGAGAGCAGCACACGCCTTGCCACACCAAACGGCACCGATGGCACGTCTGCGTTCGCTGCCTACCGCATACGGATAGCGGCAGATCGCCGTATGGCAAGCGGCGCACGCTTTGCGGATGTGCTGCACGGCGCCAATCTGCCTTTTCCCTACAACGGGCGCGGTGGCGAGTCTGTTCAGCTCTTATTAGCGTGGGACGTGCTGCGAACGCCCGATCAGGCTGATCTGACGCCGATCATCGCGCTGCACGATCCGTTCGGTGAGGAAATCGCACGCTTTCACCCCTACCTTGAGCAATCCGACCGTTGGCGCGCTGGTGAAAGGCTGCTCATCGCCCTAGTCATTCCAATGCCTGAAGGTGCGCCGCGTGGTCACTACACGCTGCACGCTGCATGGATCAGCAAAACAGACGGCGCACACCTGCCCATTGTGGACGCCGATAATCGTTTCGCGGGCTTGTGGGAGCAGGTTGGTCAGATTAACCTTGCACCCAGTCCGCCGCGCAGCACGCTGCCGCAAGGCACTGCCGTGCTGCCAACACTCTACGCCGCCCTGACTGAAGCGCCCAAACCGACCGAACAAGGCGATCTGCTGCGCTTCACGCTCACATGGCAGGCAACACAAGCACCGAACACCCTACCTGATCTGGTGCTGCGTGCGATACCATCGCAAGGCACGCCGATTACGCTCTGGCAAGGGCAGCCTGCCCGTAATACCTATCCCTTTGCCGAATGGCGGACGGGCGAATATTTGATGGATCGTTACGCTGTGCCGCTGCCGCCCGATCTGCCCAAAGGGAACTATACCTTGCGCCTCAGTTTGGCTGAGCAGACCGTCTTTGAAGCACCTTTCACCGTGATTGGCGTGGCGCGCCGCTACGATGCGCCTGATCTGCCGCCCTGCGACTTCCGCTTTGGCGAACAAATTGCCCTGATCGGCTGTGAAGTGACGCAAGCAGGTGATCAGGTGCGCGTGCGCTTGGCGTGGCGCACCTTAGCGCCGCCCAGCACGGATTACACTGCCACAGTGCAGGCGCTTAAGCCTGACGGTACGCTCTACAGCCAGCAGGACGCGCCGCCAAGCCCACGCCCAACTTCACGCTGGTTGGCTGATGAGATTTTCGAGAGTCTCTATACGCTCAGCGCGCCACCTGACGGCAACTTCAGCCTGATTGTAGCACTTTACACGCCCAACGACGGACGCCGCTTATCCGTCCGTGTTGAGGATGAATTGCTTGGCGATGCAGCGCCGCTGCCCTTCACAGCGCGATGATGGGCAATTGGGCGAAATCGGCGAAGAGCAAGAGCGCTTCTCGATAGTCGCCATAGGCAAGCGTGAAGTGATGATCTAAGCCTTCCCGCAAAATGATCTCTAACACATGTGCGGCACCTGAGTCAGGCTGAAAAACGCCGCTGGTGCCGCTGAACTGCATTGGCGCACTGAGCATCTCGCCCGTGCCGATCATCAGACGGTAGGCGCCTGATTCGCCCGCTTGCGTCAGGCGTGCGATGGTCACGCGCCCTGCTTTCAGCGGAAATTCCATGAGTAGCGGACGCTGCCGATTGCTGTGCAGCGCGCCACGCGGCGCAAAATTCGGATCACACATGCTGAGCGGCGCCAAGCCACAGTGCCAAAAAGTGAGCGTATTCCTTTCAGAGTCAGCAGCGACCATATCCGCGCCAAAGGTCGCTGTTGCGCCAACGCCTTGCAGAATCAAGCCGCTGACCACGCCGTTCACATCCGCCTCGCAGGTGGCAGGAATGCCTGAGTCGCACAACAGCGAAGAGGAAGCACAAATGGCACAATCGCGCTTGAGAAACGTCTCGGGCCAGCAGCGCACCGCCACACCGCGCAGATCGTCCGCCGCGATCTGATCGCGGAGCGCCTCATGGAAGCTGAGCGTGCCGCGCACCTGATCGGCATTTAGTTCGGTAAGGTTGCTCAGCTTGGCAGCGACTTGGGCATAGCGCGCCGAGACGCGCTCAGCAGGCACGCCATCGGCAGCCGCGAACGCCTGATCCAGATCGTAAGGCTGCACAGCTATGCCAAACTGCGCGCTGAGCTGGTGGGCGTCGTAGGCGCATGGCTCAAAGCCTGCTGGGTGCTCACCCACAACGCCGATCTGCGCGCCTTGCAAAGCGCGCAGGGCTGCCGCCGCGCTCGCCGCATTCCGCACTTGCGCCAATGCCTCAGCCGAATCGGGCGGCGCATAGCAAAAGGTGTAGGGCAATCCACGCCGCTTTAAGGCAAAGGCGGCAAGATTAATGCCACACAGCGCGTTCAGGCGCAGCCTGCCGCCTGTTGCTGCCTCTGGCACTGCCCAAAGCAGCAGTGGAAGACGCAGTGCCTCTGCCAGCATGACCACCGCGCTTGAATCGGCAAAGGTTGCCTGAAAAACAACCAGCAGGCTAAGCGGTGCGCTGCGTAACTGCGCGATAGCACGCGCCATGCCTTCCGCATCTGTGATCAGGGGTTCAATGTTCAGCAGGTTGGGAAAGGCGGCGCGTAAGGTTTGGCGGGCAAGGTCGGTTTGCGACTCGGCAAGCTGCATATCAAAAGTGGTGCGCGCTAACGGCACGAAGGCGAGCATGGCGGCGACTCCTGAGCATAGAGGTAAGAATTCAGGCATCAGCATAGCCCGTTTTGGCAGGTGCGGCAAGCGGCGCACCAACCCCTATCCCTAACCCTTTCCCCGCAGGCAGGGAAAGGGAATCAGAGGGTGTGGGGCGAGATTTAGGGCGATTCACACAATTTGGGCGGCACACCCCTGATCTTCACCACGCCCTTATGAGACCTGCTATAATAAAGCTCCCTGTTGCCACAGTCAGGAGTCATACATATGTCTGCCTCAGAACCTACGACGGCGCGTGTGCCGCGCATCAATTTGCTTTGGCAAGTCATCCTCTCGCAAAAGCGGGCGGCATTGGGCGCGTTTTTCAGCGGTTTGGTGGGTGGCGTGGCAACTGCCCTACAGCCGTACATGGTGGGTATGATTATTGATGACATTCGGCGCGGTGAGGACTTGGGCAAAATCGCGCTGGATGTGCTGATCATGCTCGGTTTGGCGCTTATCATTTTGGCGGCATTCTTTGGGCAGCGCCATTACAGCGGCACGATTGCCTACGCCGCGGACTACGACATACGGCGGCGGCTGTTTAGCAACCTGCTGACGCTTGATCAAGGCTTTTATCAGAACTACCCAACGGGCGATCTCATCTCGCGCCTGCATCATGACACTGAGATGATCTGGCGGCTGCTGGCGCTTGGCTTCAACCGTCTGGGCAGTGCTACCTTCACGCTCATCATCACTTTTGTGCTGTTGAGCATGGTCAACCTGCCGCTGACCATCGTCGTCTTCGTAGTGCTGAGCATTTCAACCAGCCTGCAATTTCGCGCGGGGCGCGCCCTTGCCAATATGTTCGAGGATGTGCAGACTCAAGCTGGTGTGCTTGCCGCGCTGGTTCAGGATTCGGTCAGCGGCATCCAAACGCTAAAGACCTTTGGGCGTGAGGCAGGTGTTGCCGCGCATTTTCGCGCCGAAAACGTTGAATATCGGCGGCGCTGGCTGTTCTTCAAGCGTCGTTACGAGCCCGTCGGAATGCTGCCTAACATGATCGCGGAAGGCACGGCAGGGCTTGTGGTGCTGTTTGGCGGCGTGATGACGCTCAACGGCGCCATGACGCTTGGCAACTTTGTGCAGTTTTTGCTCTATCTCGGTTTCATCAGCCAAGTGTTGCTGCAAATTGGCACTATCTACCAACGCTATCAGCAAGCCCGCGGCGCCCTTCAGCGCGTCACGCCGCTACTGCAAAGCCCACAAATTGCCAGCCCACCCAATGCAGTGCCATTACCCGCACCACGCGGTGAGATCACCTTTGAGAAAGTCGGCTTTCAAGTGAACAGCGAATGGCTGCTGCGGGATATTTCGCTGCACATTCCCGCCGGGCAGACAGTTGCCTTCATCGGGGCAACGGGCAGCGGCAAAACGCTGCTGGTAAACTTGTTGGCGCGCGTGTTCGATCCAACCGAAGGGCGCATCTTGATAGATGGGCATGACGTGCGCGATCTGAACCTTGCCGACCTGCGGCGCGCCATCGCCTATGTGCCACAATCGACCTTCCTGTTTAGCCAACCGCTCCATCAAAATGTGCGGATGAGTCAACTTGCGTTAGATGATGAGGTATTATTGCAAGCTGTGCAGCTTTCACGCCTCAGCAACGATCTGCCGCAGCTTCCGCATGGGCTGGAGACATTAGTCGGCGAGCGCGGCGTGATGCTTTCCGGTGGGCAACGGCAGCGTGTGGCAATTGCACGTGCGATTGTGCATGATCCCGCCATTCTGATCCTTGATGATGCGCTCTCTAGTGTGGATACGCACACCGCTGCCCAGATATTGCAAGGGCTGCGCGGCGTGGTGCAGACGCGCACTAGCCTTGTGATTGCTCACCGAATTGGCACTGTGAAAGATGCCGATATGATTTATGTCCTAGACCGTGGGCGCATTGTGGCACATGGCACACATGCCGAATTGCTGCATGGTGGGGGGCTATATGCCAATATGGCTGCACGCGAAGATGAGCGCCGACTAAACAATGTGGGCATAAAAAACTAGCAAAAACTGCCCACAATAATTTTTATCCGCTATAATGGAAAAGCATATCTCTCAGGCGAGTGCGTCACACTCCGTAGAAGGTGTTTGATTATGCAGGTGAAGAGGCGATTTTACACGGGAACCGTGATCGCGCTGCTGGCAATTGTCAGCTTGATCACACCGATGGTCGTGCTGGCACAGGTTGCTGTGGAAGCCGTCATCTTGTTCAACGAGGCAATTGATTTTCGAGAACCCGATAAGCCTGGCTTGACGCTGCGGCTCTATTTCACACCCATTGATAGCAACCGTCGTCCTGTGTTGAATGTGCCGTTGCGCTCTGGGCAGATCATCATGCTGGATGCCAACGACGGCGGTCCTTACGACGCCGAGATTGAACAGGCAAAAGGTCCGATTGAAATTGTGCTGATGCTGGATGCAAGTGGCACAATGATCCCGAACTTTGGCAATTTGAAACGCGCCACCATTGAGTTGATCAAAAATATGCCCAATGAAGCCCGTTTCACCATTGTGACCTTCAGCCATGAGATTATTGAGCATATTCGCTCCTCAGATGACAAAACCCGCGTTGAGCAGGTTATCAACGGGCTTAGCACGCCGCGCAACGGTGATGGCACGTGCTTGTTTGATGCAGCATTACGTGGCGTTGAGGCTATCAATCAAATCGGACAGCCTGGTCGGCGTGCGGTGATTATCGTATCCGATGGCGGTGCGGATTGGACACAAGGCGGACGCCGTGATCCGCAAACAGGCGCACCAATCCCATGCAGCCGCGCCAACCTAAACGATGTGACAAGCCTTGCTACCAATCGGCGTTTCCGCGTGCCGATTTATACGATCAATTTTCGCCCACCGCAGTCTAATGTACCCATTGATCAAGCCAGCATGGAGCAGATGTCCCGCCTAACGGGTGGTACGGCTGTCTTTGGTGCTTCTATTAATGACTTGCCCAGCCTGTTAAAGGAAATCAACGATGCTATCGCCGCTGTGCGTGTGGCTACCGCTTTAGTGAAGCCGGCTCAGGGTGAACGAATTGCAGGGTTGCGCCTTGTGCTGGAAAATGGCGCCGTGCTGACCTCGAATAATGATACATTCATCTCGCCTGCTGATTATTCTATTAAAACGCCGACACCCACACCGACACCGACAGCAACCTCAACCTCCAGCTTCAGCCTGAGCGCTGCTTCCTTCGACTCAAACACACGCGCTTTCCGCTTTGAATTGATCGGTTTGGTGACGCCGGATGCAATTGTTGAGTATCGCATTGAACTGACCACCAGCGGCGGCACGAAAATCAACGAGATCATCAAGAGCGCGCCGTTAGAACCTGGTCCAATCGAGGTGCCGCTGCCGCTGGACGCGCCGCCCGGTCGCTATAATATCCTTGTGACCGCGCTTGGGCGCGATGGATCGGTTGTTGTGCGCCAAACCACCACTGCCGAGTTTAACCCGACCAACACACCAACACCTTCTGCCACACCAACACCACTGCCTGTTGGCGGACAGATTAAATCTATCCGCTATAACGATGAGGCGATCAAGGACAGTGTGACGCTCACATTAGAGTTATTCAGCCCTGAGCGCATAGACAACTTGCGTATCGCCATCGTTGACCGCGGCAACTTTGAACGGAATTCCGCCAATGTGCCACCTGCGCCAGAGCTGTTCTTCAGCCTTGAAGGGATTGTGGCAGGTGAATACGTCTTCACGGTGCAATCCTTCGATAGCAACGGGCAGCAGCTCGGACCAATCGCCCGCTTCCCATTCATTCACGACCGCCAACCAACACCGACCACCACTCCATCGCCCACGCCAACTGAGGTGGTTGCTTCGGCTGTCATCCAGACTATTCGCCCTGACCCTGAGAATCGCCGCTTTATTGTGGAGATCGCCTTCCAGAATGAACAGTTGATCAAACGTTACCGTCTTGAGGTTGTGGATGCCTCCACGGGCTTGAAGATCGGTAACGATTTGTTCTTCAACGTACCGCCGCATGAGCGGGTGGTCGTGCTGTTTGATGTGCTGCCCGGTGGTGGCAACGTCGGTGGTGATTTCCAATTTGTGCTGCGCGGTTTGAACGATGAAGACCGTCCGATTACAGCGCCTTCTACCTTCCAGTTTAAGGTGGTGCCGCCGCCACCCACACCAACGATCACACCTTCGCCCGAACCAACCCTGACGCCTTCACCAACGCCAGAGCCGAGTGATCTGATCTATCAAATTGGCAAGGCGATCAACAATCCGAGCCAGCGTCCGTTGGTGCTGGGCATTTTCGGTGTATTGGTCATTAGTTTGGTATTCTTGCTCTTTGCCTTGCTGCGGCGTCCTTCCAAGCCTAAGACGGGTACGGGCTTCCTGAGTGAGCTGACCGGCGCCATTGACGTAGGCAAGCTAGAGGGTGCTAAACCGCAGCCCAAAGGCGCGGCGAAGAAGCCTGCGGCGCCACACGCACCAGCACCGCACATCCCGCAGTCGCGCAGCAGCAGTATGCCACTGCCACCTGCTATGGACGCTACGGCGCCTGTGCCTTCCCTGATGGCAGATGACCGCACCTCGCCCGTGCCGCAAGTGGCGATGCCCACGGCTTCGCTAACCGTGGAGACAACGCGGCATCAGCCCGCGCTGGGGCGGACAGTGAATATCACCCACGCGCCCTTTGGGCTTGGGCGCAAACAGCGCGATCTGAACTTTGATAATGACGATAACGTCTCGCGTGATCATGCAGAGATCACCTATGCGGATGGCGTCTTCTACCTTGTGGATCGCAGCAGCACACACGGCACCTTCCTTGATGAGCGCCGCCTTGCACCCAACACACCAACGCCACTCCGTGAGGGCAACCGTATTCGGCTTGGCACAACCACGATCATACGCTTTAGCCAGCGTTCTGATCCTGACCTGACTAGCCCAGATATGCCTAGTGCGCGGCGCTGAGAGATGGAGCGGTAAAGCATGGCACACAACCTTCTCTCGACCCTTGATCTGGCACAGCTGACCGATGTAGGGAAGAAGCGCTCAAAAAACGAAGACTCCGTCCGCATGTGGCTGCCTTCTGAAGATGCGCCAGAGCGTGCTGCCGGCGCGCTCTGGGTAGTAGCAGATGGTATGGGTGGTTTAGGTGGTGGTGACACCGCCAGCCAAGCCGCCATTGATGAGCTAACACGTGCCTACTACGGGCAGGGTAGCGTGGGCAGCGTTGAAAGCCGCCTTGAGACTGCCCTAGAGGCAGCTAACCGCTTTGTGCGCGATCAATCAGCGCGGGTTGGGCTTTCACGCATTGGCTCAACAGCAGCGGGCTTAGTGCTGCAAGCCAACGGCGAGGCAACGCTCTTCAATGTGGGCGATTGCCGTGTTTACCTCATTCGTGGTGAGCATATTGAGCGCCTTAGCCATGATCAAAGCGTTATGCAGCGCCAAATTGACGCCGGCATGTCCGAAGAGGCGGTCAAAGCCTCGCGCAACTCGATGGTCACTGCCTTTCTTGGTCAGCCCATACCGCTGAAGCCATTCATCAAAAGCCTAAAAGTACAGCCTAACGATGTCTTTGTCATTTGCAGCGATGGCTTGTGGAGCTTGGTTGAACCGCAAGAAATTTGGAATATTGTGAAAGGCAAATCCGCCCAAAAGGCTGCCATGCAGTTGGTTGATCTGGCGCTCAAACGCGGCGGTAATGATAACATCACGGTCATTGTAGCGCGCATGGGCAGGCAGCCTGCGGCGACAGGTCGTGTTGTGCTGCCCTTGGCGCTGGCTGCGCTTGTCGGGTTGTTTGGGCTTGGCGCATCGCTGCTGGTCGGTCAGATGGAAAACGCGCCCGCTGTTGCCAACACTGAAACACCCACACTGACTGCTACCCTAACCGAAACACCCACCGAAGCCTACACTGAAACAGCCCTTCCAGCAACTTCCACCACTGCACCGTTGTTCCAGTCTGTTTCGCTCACACCCAGCAACACTTATACGCCCAGCAACACACCCACGCGCACGGCGACCAATACACCGACACGCACGCCCACAGCGACGCGCACGGCGTCCAACACGCCCACCAACACGCCGACCTATACGGCGACGCCAACCTACACCTTTACGCCCACTAGCACGCCGACGCGCACCTACACACCAACGCCCACTAATACACCTACCTATACACTGACGCCCACCAGCACACCGACGCGCACACCCACGCGCACGTTGACGCCAACGCGCACACCCACCAGCACACCGACGTTGACGCCAACCCGCACGTCCACGCGCCGCCCCGCAACGCGCACGCCTGTACCCTTTGTGCCGACGGCGACACCCGGTGAGGGTGGCGGTCCCGGTGAGGGTGGCGGTCCCGGCGAAGGCGGCGGTCCCGGCGAAGGCGGCGGTCCGCAGCCGACACAACCACCGGTACCAACACCCGAACCACAGCCAACACCTGAACCAACCGACCGTCCTGGACTTGGTTCATAAGCTATGCTTGAAGATCGCCTGACGCACCTTGACGAGAACGGCACTGCCCACATGGTTGATGTGGGCAGCAAGCCCGAAACAGAGCGCCTCGCCGTTGCTGGCGGCGAGGTGCTGATGCAGCCTGAAACGCTGCGCCTGATCGCGGACGGTGCGCTCAAAAAAGGCGATGTGCTGACTGTGGCAAAGCTTGCCGGCATTATGGCGGCAAAGCGCACCAGCGAGTTAATCCCGCTTTGCCATCCACTGCCGCTAACGCAAGTTGAAGTGGCGCTGACTCTGGATGCGGTACATAACCGCATCCTTATTCAGGCAACAGCGCGCACCGTCGGCAAGACAGGCGTCGAAATGGAAGCGCTGACCGCCGTCAGCGTAGCAGCGCTCACCCTGTATGACATGGCGAAGGCAGTAGACCGCGCCATGCGTATTCAAAATATCCGCTTGCTAGAAAAACACGGTGGCAAGAGCGGCAGCTATCTCGCTGAAGATACAGCCGATCCACCTACCGCCAAATAGTGTGAGTGAACCGCGATGCAAATCACTGTCTTATTCTTTGCCACCTTAAAAGATCGCGTCGGCAGCAATCGCCTAAACCTTGAGTTGCCTGAGGGCAGTACCCTAGACGATCTGCGCGCTGCGCTGATTGCCCAAGTGCCTGCCTTAAGTGAACATCTACAGGCTGCTGTAAGCGCCATCAATCAGGAGTTTGCCTTTGGCGGTGCGGCGCTTCATAATGGTGATGAGGTGGCATTTTTTCCGCCCGTCAGCGGCGGCGGTGGCTATCCCGAACTGTTCCAAATTGCCGCTGATCCGATTGACCTCAACGCGCTGCTGGCAGCCATCACAACGCCTGCCACAGGTGCAGTGTGCTTTTTCAGCGGCGCAGTGCGCGGCGAGACCAACGCCGAAGGCAAACCGATCCAGACTGCACACCTTGAATACGAGGCATATGAACCTATGGCGGTTGCCAAAATGCGCCACATTGCTGCCGAGATTCGGGTGCGCTATCCGTTGGTGCAGGGCATCGCTATGGTGCAGCGTGTGGGCGTGCTGCCTGTGGGCGCACCGACCGTGTTGATTGCGTGTGCATCCGCACACCGCGATCAGGGCTGTTTTGAGGCGGCGCGCTACGGCATTGATCGCCTGAAAGAAATTGTACCCGTTTGGAAGAAAGAAGTTGGGCAGGATGGCAGCCACTGGGTTGAGGGCAGCTACACGCCAACACCTGGCGACATACCGAGTAAACCACAACCATGAGTTACCCAACCGCCTTTCTGGACAACACAGCGGCATTTTTGGCGCACTTGAATATTCAGCCGCTCACGGCAGCCTTGTTTCATCAGGCGCTCACGCATCGCTCTTATCTCAATGAGCATTCTGAGACAGTGCTGCCCGATAATGAGCGCCTAGAATTCTTAGGCGATGCCGTGTTGGCGTTCTTGGCGGCACGCTGGCTCTATGAGCGCCTGCCCAACGAGCGCGAAGGCACGCTAACACGCTTGCGCGCAGGCATGGTTGGCAACGAACGGCTTGCCCAATACGCGGCGGAGCTGGGCATTGGTGCGGCACTGCTGATGGGCAAAGGTGAGGAAGATGGCGGCGGCAGAACGCGCACGCGCAACCTGAGCGGTGCTTTTGAGGCGTTGCTCGGTGCGCTCTACCTTGATCAGGGCATGGACGCTGCATATGTGCTTGTGGAAGATTGGTTCGAGCGCGCCCTAGCCGCAATGCAGCGCGATCGTTCGGATAAGGATGCACGCAGCCGCTTCCAAGAATGGACACAAACAGCGCTGGGCAAAACACCGCGCTACCAAGTCCTTTCGATGACGGGCCCTGAACACGCACCCCTTTTCACGGTTGCTGCCTTCATTGATGAGCAATGTTACGGCACAGGCAGCGGCAGCAGCAAACGCAGCGCGGCGCAGGCAGCTGCACAAGCAGCCCTTGATCAGCTTGGCATCACAGAGGAGTAAGGACGGACCAACGTGAAAAAGGTCTTGATCACAGGCGGCAGTGGTGATCTTGGGCGCGTCTTATGTGAGCAGGCGGCTGCCAAAGACTACGCCGTCACAGCAAGTTACCTCACCCGCCTTAGCCGCCTACGGGCAGGCACGCCGCTTCAGCTTGACTTGAATGATCGGGAAGCGGTCAAAGCCGCCCTTGATCAGGTGCAGCCGCAAGTCATTATCCATACCGCAGTGCCGCCGATGAGTGCGCCGAATTTGCGCGCCCAAATTGTTGCCTCTGCCTACCACTTGCGGACGTTCTGCCCGCGTGAAACGCTCCTGGTCTTCCTCTCTACAGACATGGTTTTTGACGGCACCCAACCGCCTTACGCCGACGACGCGCCGCCTTCGCCGCTCTCCGCCTATGGGCAGGCAAAGGCAGAGATGGAACTGATGGCGGATCATGTCATCCGCACCAGCCTCATTTATGATTTTGAGCGCGGCAACAAGCAGACCGAATGGCTGCTAGAGAAAGTACAGCGCGGCGAGACGCTGCGCCTCTACGAGGATGAGATGCGAAGCGCCATTTGGGTGGTTAATCTTGCAGAGGCGATCTTAGAGTTGATCGAAAATCCCTTCTTTAGCGGCGCGCTGAATGTCGCAGCACCCACCGCCGTCAGCCGCCTGACGCTTGGCGAAAAGCTGTTAGAGGCACTCGGCATTGCCGCGGCGCGCATTGAGGCAGTCTCTTCCGCCTCGACAGGGCGCCCTGCCAATCTAACGCTCGATGTGAGCAAGGCGCAGATGCTGCTCAAGAAGCCGCTGCTCAGCCTTGAAGATGCCTATGCGCGTTGGCGCAGCAGCCAACCTGCCTATACGGAGTGAGAATGCTTAAGCCTTTCCGTTTGCTGCTGGCGCTTTTGCTCAGCCTTGCCGCTTGTGGCGATTTGGGTAGCGTCATTAGCCAACCAACCGCGCCGCCACTGACCATTAACTACCCAACCATGCCGCGCAACCTGACCGAAGGGCGCGTTAGCCGCGTTGTAGACGGCGACACTGCCGATGTGCTGGTGAACGGCGTGCGCTGGCGCGTGCGAATGCTTGGCATGGATACGCCGGAGTCGGTTGATCCGAACCGCCCTGTCCAGTGTTTCGGACGAGAGGCATCTGCCTATGCCAAACGGCTGTTGGAAGGGCAGACCGTCTACCTTGAGGCAGACACTTCCCAAGACGACCGCGATCAGTTTGATCGCTATCTGCGCTTTGTGTGGTTTGCCGATGGCAGGCTCTATAACATGCAGATGATCGCGGAAGGCTATGCTTTTGAGTACACTTATCGCGGCAACGCCCACAAATATCAACGTCAATTTAGGCAGGTGCAGAGCGAGGCGCGCCAAGTCGGGCGCGGGCTGTGGTCGCCCAGCACCTGTAACGGCGAACGCCGTTCGGAGTAACTTCGTGCGAAAATCACTCGGCTACCTGCTCATGATCTGCCTGCTGCTCAGCCTATCCCCTGCACTTGGGCAGGAATCAGCCGGCTATGTGGTGGAGAACACCCATTACTGGCTGGCGCGCCCGATCGCGCTGCGCGCTAATGCCCAATCAGCGGTTGGCTTTCCCTATGGCTGGCACCGCAACCATCAATCGCCCATTCATCACGGCGTGGATATGGTCAATCCGCGTGGCACGCCCGTCTTAGCAGCCGCCGACGGCACAATCTACTATGCCGGCAACGACTTTGAGCGCCTCTTTGGCGAGAAGCTGAACTTCTACGGCAACCTGATTATTGTGCAGCACGCTTTGGAAGCCCCTGAAGGCGGGGCGCTGTTCACGCTCTACGGGCATCTCCACCGCATTGACGTAGAGGTTGGGCAGCAAGTGGTGCAAGGTGAAGTGATCGGCGCAGTCGGTGCGACAGGCATCGCCTTAGGCAGCCACTTGCACTTTGAAGTGCGCGTTGGCAGCGCCGATGATTACTTTGCCACGCGCAACCCGGAGCTGTGGTATGCACCGCTGCGCGGCACTGGCACCTTGATCGGGCGCTTGCTCAATGCTGATGGCTCCCCTGCGCTGGGTGTGCGCCTCACGCTTTCTGCGCCAACGCGTGCGCCGTACACCTTCACCTATTCCGACCCGAACTTACGCAGCGATCCCGCCTTCAATGAAAACTTCACCCTAGCGGATTTACCCGCCGGCTGCTACCGTCTGCGCGCCCGCGGCACACGCTTAGATGTGCCGCTCTGCTTAAAGGCAGGCGAGACAATTTTCATCGAGGCAGCCCTGCCCTGATCATTCCAGCATTAGCCTGCTGTATAATGGTCAAAAAACGGCGTTGAGGAATGGACATCATGCGCGCAAAGACTTTTCTCGTGATCCTGATCGCGGTTGCCTTGCTCTGTGGATTATTCGTAGTTGGGCTAGGCGCTGGCACGCCAAACCTGCCCAAAGCCTACGCGCAAGACACGCCCGAATTTGAAGGGTTCAACCCTGATGATGGTCGCGTGGAAGGCGATCCGACAGATCGCCTAGTGATCTACTGCGATGCGGAATGGCGCGAATTTGAAGTGTGGGGCATTCGCCCTGATAGCAGCGGCTACCGCCTGACGATCTTCGTCTTTGATGACCTGACAGAAGTCGCCGGCAGGGCTGTGCTGCAAACTGCCCGCGATGGCAGCCGCATCGCCGCTGTGATTGACCGCACGCTGCCCATCTTCACCGTGCAGTGGTTTGACGGACCTTACAACGCGAATGGTGTGCCGCCGTTTGCCAAGCGCTTCCGCTGCCCGTTCGAGTGGACACGCGCCCCAACCAGCACGCCTATTCCGCGTGCGCCGCGCTTGCCCGTCATCACCCTGACGCCCTCGCCCACACCAACGCCGCTGCCCACCCGCGCCAGCTTTTAGGTGTCGCTGTTTTCCGCCGTTTCAGCATCCTGAGGCGGCGGAATTTTTGCCACCAGAACGCGATCCACGCGGTAGCCGTCCATATCCACCACCTCGAAGCGCAGCCCATCCGTCTCATGCAGATCGCCCACCTGCGGAATGCGCCCGAATTGGCTCATCAGGTAGCCACCCAACGTCTGGTACTCGCGCTCAGATTCAGCGGGCAAGTTCAGTACGGGGAACATTTCTTCCAGATCATCCATCATGAACATGCCGTCAATCAGCCACGAGCCATCTTCGCGCTGCACCACATCTGGTTCAACGGCTTCTTCTTCGAGGTAAATACCGCCAACGATCTCTGCTAAAATATCGGCAATGGTCACCACGCCGCGCAAGCCGCCATATTCATCAATAATCAGCGCGATGTGCGTATTCGCATCACGGAATTGGTTGAGCATTTTAAGCGCCGTCAGCGATTCTGGCACAAACAGTGGCGGTTGCAGGCTTGCCGTCAGATCAAAAGGCAGCCCTTCAAGGGCGCGTGCCAACAAGTCTTTTGCACGCACCACACCGATGACATCGTCAAGGCTGCCGCGTGCCACCGGAAAGCGCGATCTGCCACTTTCAATAATCTTCTGTCGCACGGATTCAATTGGCTCATTCACCTCAAACCAGGTCACTTCTGTACGCGGCGTCATGAGCGCATCCACGCGCACATCGGCAAGGCTGAAAACGCCATCCACCAATTCGCGTTCAACTTCCTCAAAAGTGCCTGTTTGGGCGCCTTGTGCGATCATCACCTTGATTTCTTCTTCGGTCACGGCTGGCTCATCTGAAGGGCGCACATTCAGCAGCCGTAGCAGCAAATTGGTAGAACCGTCTAGCAAGTGTACAAAGGGCGCCGTAAGCTGCGAGAGAACGCTCATCGGCGCCGCAACAAACGAAACTATTTTCTCAGGGTTATTCAGGGCGAGTTGTTTTGGCACAAGTTCGCCGATAATGAGCGATAGATAGGTTATCAGTAACACAATCAAGGTGAAGGCGATAGCTTCGGCGGAAGGCGCCAGAAACGGCACAGTCCGTAAAATATCCGACAGTGCGCCTGCTAACGTCGCACCACCGAACGCGCCCGCTAGAATGCCAATCAGTGTGATGCCAATTTGCACCGTGGCAAGGAAGGTGTTCGGCTTATTGGCAAGTTCAAGGGCTGCCGCAGCACGTGCATCGCCTGCGTTGGCGCGCTGCTGCAAGCGTGCCTTGCGCGATGAGAGCAAGGCAGTTTCAGACATCGCAAAGACGCCATTGGCGATGATAAGCAGCAGGATGATCAGAAATTCGCCCAAGATGAATCACAACACTTTCGCACTTAGTAAGCGTTTTTGCTTCTGCCGGTCAGCGTTTGTATAATCGTCCTCAGAATGATCTTCACATCTAGCCAGAATGACCAGTTTTCCACGTACCACAAGTCATATTTAATGCGTTCCTCAATGCTGGTATCGCCACGCAAGCCGTTCACCTGCGCCCAGCCGGTCATACCCGCCTTTTCGCGGTGGCGCTCCATATAGCGCGGAATGCGCTCGCGGAACTGCTGCACAAAGTGCGTTTGTTCGGGGCGCGGACCGACAAGGCTCATATGTCCTAGCAGCACGTTGATCAGGTTCGGAATTTCATCCCAGTTGTTGCGGCGCATCCATTTGCCAATGCGCGTCACACGCGGATCGTTCGCCGTCGTCCAGCCGGGACCGCCCTTCTCAGAGTCAACGCGCATCGAGCGAAACTTGAGCATTGGAAACGGGCGACCATCCAAGCCCATACGCTCTTGGGCAAAAAAGACAGGACCCGGCGACTCGCGCTTGATCAAAATAGCGGTCAGCAGCATGAATGGCGAGAGGAAGATCAAGCCCGCCGCGGCGCCGAAAATATCCAAGCCGCGCTTGAGCGAGAGCTTCCAGCCGCGCAACGCCACATCGCGCACCGAAAGCAGGGGCAGCCCGCCCAGATCGTCCACGCTCATGCCGCCTGCCATATAGCTGAATAGGTCAGGGTAGATTTTGATGCTGACCCGCCCACGTTGGCAGCGCGCCACCAGCCCAACCAATTCTTGCCGCTGGAGTTCTGGCTGCGCAATGATCACCTCATCAATGTGATAAGTGTCAATGAGATCGGAAAGGGCAGCCGCCGAGCCGATGATTGGCACATGCGCCACCGATTTTCCCGTCTGCCCGTTGACGGCACCCACAATCCGATAGCCAAGCTGTGGGTTGGCATGAATGTGCTGAATGATGCCTTGCGCCACTTCGCCGGCGCCCACAATCAGCACGCGGTCACGCGCAAAGCCTAGCTTACGTAGGCGCACCGTGATTTGGCGGTGCAGTTCGCGCCCAACCGTCATTGTAATGAGTGTGAAAAACCACACATAGAGGATCATTTGGCGTGGATAATCTGTACCGATGCCTGTGCCTTTCAGCAGAATGCTTGAAAAGCCGTTAGACATAACCACGCCGATTGAGACAGAAGCGGCAATCGCATAAAGCGTATCAATACGGCTGGCAGCCCGCCGCTGATGGTAAAGCCGTGCGAAGTAGAAGATGGTTAGGATGGTGAGGGTTTGGATGATGAAGACCGGGATATAGCTACGCAGTGAGGGCGGATCAATCGGCGCGGCAAACAGCGGCACCTCACGGCGCGCAAAATAGCCCAACACAAAAGCTGCGCCGAGCATCCCAATATCAATCAGCACCAGCAGAATTGCCAACGCACCACGTAGGCGCGGCGGTGGTTCAGCCGTCAATGTGATTTGCCCAACGCCTGTATGTCTGCCCACAGCGGACGACCGCCCTTGATCAGCAGCCCCAGCAGCACTGCCCAATGCATCAGGCGCGGCGTTGTCCGTGCGTAGTGTTTGTGGTAGAAGATCAGGCTGGCGCGCTGAAATTCCAGCTTCGTCCGCGGATTCTGGCGGCTGGCTGCCCGCTTGATGTGTAAGACCGTCACCTTCGGATAGTACAGGATTTTCCACCCGTCTTGTTTGATTCGATACGCCCAATCTATATCTTCTCCGTACATCCAGAATGTTTCATCCAGCAGCCCAACGCGCCCAATTACTTCGCGGCGCACCATCATAAAGGCGCCCACCACACAGTCTACTTCTGTCTCAAGGTGTTCATCTAAGTAGGTCAGATTATAGCGCCCAAACAGGCGGCTTTTGGGAAATAACTTGCTCAAGCCAACCATGCGCCACAGAGCGACTTCTGGTGTGGGAAAACTGCGGCGGCAGGCAAGGTCGAGCTTACCATCTGGCAGCACCAAGCGCGGACCTGCCGCGCCAAGCTGTGGATCGGCATCAAGGCGGGCTACCATTTGAGAGAGGGCATCGGGCGGCAGTTCGGTATCCGGGTTCAGCAGCAGGGCATAGCGCGGCGCATCCGCAGCGGAGGGCTGCCCAAAGCCAAGCCGCCGCAGCCCAAGATTATTGGCGGCGGCATAGCCCGTATTTTGCGTGTTTTCGATCAGAGTCACATCGGGAAATTCGGCGCGCACCATCGCCGCACTGCCATCGCTGCTGGCATTATCCACCAGCACCACACGCTGCACCACACGTGCCTCACTCCGTGCTAGTGAGCGCAAGCAGCCGCGCAGCAGGTCGCGTGTGTTCCAATTGACAATGACGATACCGATGTCTGCTTGTGCTGTCATAAACGCCTCTCAAGAGAGTAACTATACCAAAAAGACGCGCCTACAAGCAAACTGTGCAGAAGATGTGCCATAATGGTACAATCGCTTGCCTATCTCTGCCTAAACATTAACTGCTCAGTGTGTAGGAGTCGGGACATGAGACGTATGATTGCCTTGTTTGTAATCGTGGCTGTGCTAGGGAGCCTCTCCGCAGCCAAGCCGTCCGCCATCCGCGCCCAAACCGAGTTTCGGATCGGGTTGGTGACCGATATTGGACCGGTGGATGATCGCAGCTTTAACCAAAGCGCGTGGGAAGGCGCAAAACTGGCTGCCGATAAATTAGGCGGCATCGCAGATTTTATTGAGACGACCGACCCAGAAGATTATGCTAACAACCTGCGCCTCTTTGCCGACCAAGAGTATGATGTGATCGTCAGCGTTGGCTTCGCCTTAGGCGATGCCACCTTTGAGGCAGCCAAGCAATATCCCGATACACACTTCGTCATGGTGGATGTGGACGCCGAACTGCTGATGGAAGGCAAGGGTGAGCGTTTATCCAACCTTACAGGGCTTATCTTCCCCGAGGATCAGATCGGCTTTCTGACGGGCGTTTTGGCAGTGCGCCTCTCGCGCAGCGGCATCATTGGTGCCGTGCTGCCTACCGATCTGCCGCCGGTGGTGCGCTTCCGCGAGGGCTTTGAGGCAGGCGCACGCTTTGCCAACCCTGATATTCGCATTCTGGCAACCTATCATCCCGGCAGCCTTGTGGTCGCCTTTGAAGACCCGGCTTGGGGCGCCCAAACTGCGGCACAAGCGATGGATCAGGGTGCGGATGTCATCTTCAGTGGTGGCGGCAAAACGGGCAACGGCGGTTTGCAAGAAGTTGCCAAGCGCACCACAGCCGATAATCCGCGCTATTGCATCGGCATAGATACCGATCAGTGGTTCACTGTGCCAGAGGCGCAACCCTGTCTTGTGACCAGCGGCTTAAAGCTGATTACCGAGGGTGTGGCGGATATTATTGAGCAAGTGGCAGCCGGCAGCCTGAAAGAGGCTAACTACATTGGCGAAGTGGCGCTGGCGCCTTTCCACGACTTTGAGACGGTCATCCCAGAGGCAGTGAAAGAGGAACTGCTGCAACTTCAGGCAGACTTAGCAGAAGGGCGACTCAAGAGCGACGGCACACGCCCTGAATAAGCACTGGGGTTACATCCCCAAAACGGCTCATCAACTGCCTAGACAGCCGATGAGCCGGTTTTGAAAAGCCGTGCGTAGCGCGTGGCTAGCGTTTGGTGTAGGTTGGTGCCTTGCGTGCGCGGCGCAGACCGGGCTTCTTGCGTTCCTTCGCACGCGGATCGCGTGTGAGGAAGCCTGCCTGCCGCAGCGTCGAGCGTTTCTCAGGGTCAATCTTGAGGATGGCACGCGCCACGCCAAGCTGGATGGCGCCAGTTTGCCCTGTGATGCCGCCGCCCTGCACCTTGACAGTCATATCAAGGCTACCTTCCATGCCGCAGACGCGCAGCGGCATCAAGGCTGCATCCAAATCGCCCAAGCGCGGCAGATATTCACCGCCCTGCTTATCGTTAATGATGACATCACCCGTGCCACCGGGATAAAGGCGGACGCGGGCGCTGGCTTCCTTGCGCCGCCCAATGCCTTCTACATATTGTCTGCCACTCATGCCTTCTTCACCTCAGAAATATCTAGCACCTGCGGCAGTTGTGCGCCGTGTGGGTGCGCGCTGCCAGCGTAAACTTTCAGCTTCTTTGCCATTTGGCGCCCCAAGCGGTTGTGCGGCAACATGCCCTTCACCGCGATCTCGATAACACGATCTGGATGCTTGGCGAGCATCTCGCGCAGCGGCGTCTGCCGAAAGCCGCCCGGGAACTGCGAATGGCGGTAGTAAAATTTGGTATCAAGGCGATCTTCGGTCACGCGCACTTTGTCGGCGTTGATGACGATCACATAATCGCCACTATCAATGTGCGGCGCGAAAGTGGTCTTGTGCTTACCGCGCAGCACCGCAGCAATGCGAGCCGCCAAACGCCCCAAGATCGCATCTGTCGCGTCCACCACATACCATTTGCGCTCACTTGCGGCGCTCTCAAGGGTAGGTGTATAGGTCTTGTATCTCATCTTCTGCACTCCAGCGGGCGTTTTCCCGCTTGCTGTCTGCGTTCGTTTCTCTAAACGTTACTTCAGTCAAGGTTAAGCCGTGCGGCGGCGCTAACTGCCGAATGGCTGAGCGATCCGCTGCGCGAAAGGCTGCCTCAAAGGCGGCGAGGCTCAGTTTGCTTTGCCCAACGGCTGCCAAACTGCCCACAATCGCACGCACCATGCGGTACAGGAAGGCATCGGCTGTGATGCGGAATACCGCACACGGCACGCCGAACTGATCGGGCAGTGCCTGCCATGCCGCCGCGAAAACTGTGCGCTGCGTCGTACCGCGTTCGCCAAGTGGCGGCGTGCCGAAACTGGCGAAATCATGCTGACCAATCAGCAAGGCTGCGGCGCTGTTCATCAGCGCTAGGTCGCAAGGCGGTGCAATGCGCCAATGATTGCGTGCTAACAAAGGCTGGCGCACTGCCGCACAATAGGTGCGATACTCATAGGTGCGCGCTAGTGCCTGATAGCGTGGATGAAAATCATCCGCAGCAAGGGCAAGGTGCAGCACAGCAATATCATCAGGCAGCAGCGCGTTCAAGGCATTTTGCAGCGCCGTCTCGTTGTGCCGCCACACCAAATCAAAGGCGATGACTTGCCCGCTGGCATGAACGCCGCTATCAGTGCGCCCGGCGGCAATAACGGCTACCGTCTGCTCGGTCAGCCTTTCAAGCGCTGCCTCCAGCGCGCCTTGCACCGTTGGCGCGGCGGCTGTTCCACGCAAGCGCTGAAAGCCGCGATAAGCGCTGCCTTCATAGGCGATCAGGGCACGGTAGCGCGCCACGCAGCCACCACGCGGCTAACTGTCGCCCTGTGCTTTGGGGCGTGCAGCAGGACGATTGCCACGCAAACGCCCTAGCAAGCCACGCCGTGCGTTGGTATCACCCTTGGCTTCGGTTGGACGGTCTACCAGCTCTAAGATGACCATCTCTGCCGCGTCACCTTTACGCATTCCCAAGCGGTAGACGCGGGTGTAGCCACCCGGACGCTCAGCGTAGCGCGGTGCGATTTCATCAAAGAGCTTCTTGACCACAGCCTTGCTATCCAAGCGCCCAACCAACAGGCGGCGCACAAAAATACCATAGGCAGGGTCGGGATGTGCCAAGCCGCGCTTGGCTTTGGTGATCATGCGCTCCGCCTCAGCACGGATTGCCTGTGCCTTGGCGCGCGTGGTCTTGATCCGTTCGTGTTGAAACAACTGCGTCAGCAAAGTACGGCGCAGCGCATTCCGCTGACCGACACTGCGTCCGAGTTGCTTACCGGCAATGCGGTGTCGCATAGTTCCCTCCGTATGCGCTTACTGCGCCGACGATTCACTGCTTGACGGAATATTGATCTGGTGATCGGGCGAGATAAACTGCTTCTCGCGCAGCCGCTGCACCAGCTCATCCAACGATTTTTCGCCAAAGTTGCGGATTGCCAGCATCGCGTCGGTGCCGCGATCCAACATCTCCAACACTTCGCCCACTGTGGTGATGCCTGTCCGCTTCAACGAGTTAAAGACGCGCACGCTCAGGTCTAGCACCTCAATCGGCGTATTGAATTTTTCTTCATCCCAAGGCTTGCTATCGCTCACCTTTTCAGCCTCAGCGCTAACAACCGCCACACGGTCAGCATCCACGCCAGCCACAATTGCCAAGTGGTTCATCAGGATGTGTGCGGCTTGGCTCATCGCCTCACCCGGACGGATGGAGCCATCTGTCCAAATTTCCAAGATGAGTTTATCATAGTTGGTGCGCTGCCCCACCCGCGCCCGATCCACATCAAAGTGGACGCGCTTAATTGGGCTGAAGATAGCATCCACCGGCAGTTCGCCAATGGGCAGCCGTCCACGTTCCTCAGCAGGGCTGTAGCCGCGCCCAGTCGTGATGTTGATCTCCATCTCAAGCTGCGCGCTCTCAGAGTCGACCGTGAACAGGTAGAGATCGGGATTGATAATCTCAACTTCAGGCGGGTAGACAAGATCTGACGCCGTGACGGTGCCTTGCCCGCGCACCTCAAGGCGCAGGCGTGCCGTTTGGGTATCTACCAAACGCACGCGCAACTGCTTCACATTGAGGATGATCTGCATCATATCCTCACGGACGTGCGGCACAGCAGAAAACTCGTGCGAGACGCCCGACAAGCTGATCGAGGTGACAGCCGCACCCGGCAAAGATGAAAGCAGCACACGGCGCAGCGCATTGCCTAGCGTGACTCCGTAGCCGCTTTCTAACGGGCTGATGATGAAACGCCCGTAGTTGCGCGAACTGGCATCGCTTTCGATTTTGGGCAGCACCAGCGGATTAGTGGTCACAGTTCCTCCTAGCAGGGCGATCACGGATTGGATCGCCCAACTGAATTGGCTACGGCTTAACGCGAGTAGTACTCAACGATCAATTGTTCGTTCAACGGCAGATCAATCTCGCCGCGATCTGGTACGCGCTTCACAGTGGCAGTCAGGGCGCCATCGCCGCCAAATTCCAGCGAGAGCCAATCCGGTGCGGGTGGACGTTGCTCCATATAGGCGCGAATCTCGCGGAAGTAGCGTAGGTTGCGGCTGCTGCCATGCAGAGTGATCTGGTCACCGGCGCGCACACCATAAGATGCAATATTGGTTGGCACGCCGTTCACATCAAAGTGGGCATGGCTGACCAACTGACGGGCATGGGCGCGTGAATCCGCCAGCCCAAGCCGATAAATCACATTGTCGAGGCGCGTCTCGAGCAGCACCAACAGGTTGCCGCCTGTCGGACCTAAGCGACGCGAGGCTTCCGCGAAATAGCGGCGGAATTGGCGCTCCAGCACGCCATAAATGCGGCGCGCCTTCTGCTTTTCGCGCAACTGCGCGTTATAGTCTGAGGTGCGCCCGCGGCGGAACGAGGCTTCTTTGCCGTGTTGGCCGGGCGGATAGCCGCGCCTTTCTACAGCACACTTGGGCGACATGCAACGTGCGCCCTTCAAGAATAGTTTTTCGCCCTCACGGCGACACAACTTACAAACGGGACCTGTATATCTTGCCATAACCTCTTGGCTTCCTCCACACAAAGGGCGCTGCTGTGCGCCGTGTGTTTACACCTAAATGTGTGCGAAACGAAACATGCTTGTGAAAACGATAGCGCGCTGCTTAAACACGGCGCTTTTTGGGTGGACGCACACCATTGTGCGGCACGGGCGTCACATCGGCGATGGAGCGCACGCGCAAGCCGCTTGCCTGAATGGCACGGATTGCCGACTCCCGCCCAGGCCCGGGACCCTTCACAAAAACGTCCACTTCTTGCATTCCCTGCTCTTTGGCGGCATCGCTTGCCTGCTGTGCTGCCATCCGTGCGGCGTAGGGTGTGCTTTTGCGGCTGCCCTTAAAGCCGGAGGTGCCAGCGCTTGCCCAGCAGATTACGTTGCCCTGCTGATCGGTCATCGAGACAATCGTGTTATTGAATGTCGCATGGATGTGCGCTTGCCCGTAGGGGATATTGCGCTTTACCTTCTTAACTGTGGCGCGTCGCCCACTGCGACGTGGCGCTGCGCCGCCTGATTTTCCCATCCGTCTCTACTCCATTTAGTCGCAGGCATGGCGCCTGTGCGATAGATCATTGTAGCAGAATCAGCACACCTTGTATAGGCATGGTTTCGATGTTAGGCAAAGTGCGGCGCGTTGCATTACTAACGCGCCCTGCACTCGCATTACTTCTTCTTTGCGCCGCGCCGACGCCCACGCCCTGCCACAGTCTTTTTGGGACCGCGCTTGGTGCGTGCGTTGGTCTTGGTGCGCTGCCCACGCACGGGCAAGCTGCGGCGGTGGCGCAGCCCACGGTAGCTGCCGATCTCGATCAGGCGCTTGATGTTCAACTGCACTTCGCGGCGCAGTTCGCCTTCCACGCGGTAATTGCTGATCGCATCGCGCAGCAGCGTAACTTCAGACTCGGTCAGGTCGCGCACGCGCTTGTTGGGATCAACTTTGGTTGCTTCCAAAATTTCCTTGCTGCGCGGTCTGCCAATGCCATAAATATAGGTTAGGGCGACCTCTACGCGCTTTTCACGCGGCAGGTCTACGCCTTCAATACGTGCCATACCAACTCCTGCTTACTGAGTGTTCTTAACTGAACTGATAGGCGCTATTTTCTCACATTTGGCGCGCCTAGGGCAGAGTCAAGATCAGCGGCTCGCCATCCGTCACGGCAACAGTGTGTTCTGCCCATGTGCAAAGCGCGCCGTCTGCCATGATCACCGTCCAGTGGTCATCTAGCACCTGTGTTTGTGGGCTGCCCAAGCTGATCATCGGCTCTAGGGCAAAGGTCATGCCGGGTTGCAGCGGATAGCTGCGCCAAGCGCGCTGCTTGCGTCCGCGGGGCCACCAATTCGGCATTTGGGGTTCCTCATGCATGGCGCGCCCAACCCCATGCCCGGTATACTCCCGAATCACGCTGCACCCTTGCTTTTCGGCATAGGCTTGAATTGCCATAGCGACATCACGTGTTTCGTTGCCCACCACAGAGGCTTGAATGCCAACGCGCAATGCTTCCTCACCGATTTCAATTAGGCGCTGCGCCTGCGCCGAGATTTTCCCAACGCCCATCGTGAAGCCGCCATCTGCCACAAAGCCCTTATAGGTTGCGGCGCAATCTATGCTGACAATATCGCCTTCTTCCAGCACACGGTGTGGGCTTGGGATGCCATGCACCAACTCGCTGTTCACCGAAACCGTCGTGGCGGCAGGGAAGGGATGCTCACCGCCGGGCGGATAGCCAATGAAGGTTGGAATAGCACCATGCTTGCGGATGGTGCGCTCTACCACTTCGTTGATCTGTGCAGTGGTTACGCCGGGCTTGACCATAGCACGCGCTTCGGCGTGCGCGGCTGCCACGATGCGTCCCGCTGCACGCATGATCAACAGTTCCTCTGCCGTCTTTAACCGAATCATACGTTTTGGCTTGCCTCAATCAGGTGAAAAAGCGCCGCCGAAACTGCTTCTATTGGCTGTGCAGCGTTCACCTCATGCACTAGACCACGCGCCCGATAATAATCGAGCAGCGGCGCGGTTTTTTCAAAGAAAGTGTCAATGCGTTTGGCGGCTGCCTCTGGCGTATCGTCAAGGCGTTGGCGCAATGGCGCGCCGTCAATATCGCAAATGCCTGCAACCTTCGGCGGATTCGTGTTCAGGTTATAGACGTGCGTTGGATCGAGCGTGCATTCCCAACGTGCCGAGATGCGCGCAATCGCCTCTTGGCGATCGAGCGTGAGCAGCGGCACCAACGCCACACGGCTGCCAAGTTCCGTCAGCAGGTGATCGAGCGCCTCTGCCTGTGGCAGGGTGCGCGGAAAGCCATCAAAGATGGCACCATTGGCAGCGTCGGGCTTGGTAAGACGTTGGCGCACCACTTCAATGGTAGTGGCATCTGGCACCAGGTCGCCACGTGCCATGATCGCCTGAATCTCACGGGCAAGATCGGAATCCTGCCCGTCCATGGCGCGGAACAGCCCACCAGTCGTGATGTGTGGTAGGCTGAGCTTTTGCGAAAGGACAGCCGCTTGTGTGCCTTTGCCCGCGCCTTGCATTCCCATCAAAACGATATAAGTAGCCATGCGGTAGCGCCTTAGCGCATAAAACCTTCGTAGTTGCGCATGACCAGTTGTGATTCAAGCTGGCGCATGGTATCTACAACAACGCCAACCACGATGATCAAGCCGGCTGAGCCGATGACAAGCGCAGGATTGCTGCCGCGTGTTACGTCGGTGCGTCCTGTCAAAATGTAGTCCACAATGATCATCAAGCCGGGCGTCACAGCGGCAATGCCTAAGAACATCGCACCTGCAAACGTGATGCGGCGCGTCACTTTGGTGATGTAGTCCTGTGTGCGTTTGCCGGGACGAATACCGGGAATGAAGCCGCCCTGCCGCTGCAAGTTTTCGGCAAGGTTCTGCTGTTGGATCATCACATCGGTGTAGAAGTAGGTGAAGCCGACCACCAGCAGGAATTCAAAGAACCAGTACCAGAAGCCGCTGCGCGTGCCGAACGTATCCCGCAGCCAGTTGCCAAAGGGCGTGTTGGCAAAGAAAATGCCGCCGATGACTGCCGGGAAGGTGACGATTGCCTGCGCAAAGATCAGCGGAATCATGCCGACCGCGTTGACCTTGAGCGGAATGTGCGTTGAGCCGCCGCCGTACTGTTTCTGACCGCGCACACGCTTGCCATACTGCACCGGAATGCGCCGCGCACCTTCCTGAATGATCACAATGGCGATCACAGTGACGATGGTCAGCAGCACAAAGGCGATAATATTGAACAGCCACCATTCCTCATCGCCTAGTAGGATGCCCAAACTGCGCGGTGCTTGCGCCACGATGCCGCCGAAGATAATCATCGAGATGCCGTTGCCAATGCCTTCATCGGTGATCAAGTTGCCCAGCCAGATCGCAAACATGGTGCCAGCGGTCATGGTGGTTAGCACCTGCACAGTCAGCAAGAAGTTCACGCTGTAGCCGGGAATAATCGGCGTGTTGGTGAAGCTCTGCATGATGTTGATCTGCCCGACAGATTGCAGCAGCGCCATAGGGATTGCTAAGTAGTAGGTGTACTGATTGATCTTCTCGCGCCCACCCGGCTCTTTGGAGATTTGCTCTAGGCGCGGAATGACGCCGGTGAGCAGTTGCAGGATAATTTGGGCGGTGATGTAGGGATAAACGCCGTTCGCCAGCACGCTGAAATTGGTCACTGCGCCGCCAGAGAGCAGGTTTAGCACCTGAATGAAGCCCGCGCCCGCGCCTTCATCCAGCAAGCCGCGCAGTGCCTCACGGTTCACGCCCGGCACCGGGATATGCGTGGCAAACTGATAGACCATCAGGATGAAGATCGTGAACAGAATCTTGTTGCGTAGATCGGGCAGCCGAATGGCATTGCGAACTGCTTCTAACAACTGCATGGAATCGTCCTCTAATCAGAATAGCTAAGGATTAAGCAAGGCACGGCGAACCGTGCCTGCTCTTATTCTTCGTATTTCGGGCGGCGATCTTTGGGCAGCAGCTTGATCGTGGCGTGTGCGCCGCGCAGCAGCAGCTTCATCTCGCTCACGCTGCCGCCTGCCGCCTCGATCTTGGCGCGAGCGCTTTTCGAGAAGCGGTGCGCCTTAATATCGGTCTTGGCGGTTAGCTCACCCATGCCCAAAATGACAACAGGCTGCTCAAGATTATCAATCAAGCCGACCTCTAGCAACTTGCTCGGTGTGACCAAGCCACCCTTCGGGAACGCCTCTGCCACTGCCTCAAGGTTTACTTCTTGATAGTAAATCTTGAACAGGTTGGTAAAGCCGCGCTTGAACGGCAAGCGGCGCACCAACGGCAACTGACCACCTTCAAAGTAGGGTGCTTTCACGCCACCGGTGCGGGCTGCCTGCCCTTTCTGACCGCGCCCTGCCGTCTTGCCTTGCCCGGCAGAAATGCCGCGCCCAACACGACGTTTGCGCTTGCGTGCGCCCTTATCGGGCTTCAGATCATGCAGTTTCATGCTTGCACTTCCTCAACCTTCAACAGGTGAGCCACCTGTGTAATCATACCGCGCACCGATGGATTGTCGGGATGCTCAATGGTCATGTGCATCCGCTTCAGCCCAAGCGCTTTTACGGTCAGCTTGTGGCGTTCCTGGGCGCCGATAGGGCTTTTCACCAACGTGACGCGCAGTTTCTTCGCGCTTTTTGTTTCGCTCATGGCAGTTACTCCGTGCGCCTACGCAGCCAGAATGGCTTCACTTCGTCGGTCGTCATGCCGCGTGTGCGGGCAATTTCCTCAACGCTCTTAAGCTGTTGCAACGCTTTTAAGGTTGCCAGCGCCACGTTGAGCGGATTATTGCTGCCCTGAGATTTGCTGAGGATGTCGCGCACGCCCACGGCTTCCAGCACGGCGCGCACACCACCACCAGCGATCACGCCCGTGCCGGGTGAGGCGGGGCGCAGCATGACCACAGCGCCCGCATAGCGCGCCACAACTTGGTGGGGAATGGTCGTGCCGGATAGCTCGACGTTGATCATGCGCTTGCGTGCTTGCTCAGTGCCTTTGCGGATTGAATCTGGCACGCCACGCGATTTGCCCACGCCCAAGCCAACGCGCCCCTTGTTATCGCCGACGATCACCACTGTGCGGAAGGCAAAGCGGCGCCCGCCCTTTACCACTTTGGCAACGCGGCTAATGTCTACGACGCGCTCATCGAGTTCTTCGCGCTCCTCCTCACGCTCGCGGCGGTCACGGCGTTGGCGGCGGTCGCCGCGCTCACCACGTTCGCCGCCGCGCTCTGGGCGTGGCGCTCGTTCGTTTCGTTCGCTTCTATTCGTCATTTAGAACTCCAGCCCTGCTTCACGCGCTGCATCAGCGAGGGCTTTAACGCGCCCCTGATATTGATTGCCACCGCGATCAAAAACAACTTTCTGAATGCCCGCATTTTTGGCGCGCTGTGCCACCACTTGCCCAACAATCTGCGCTTCTTCGGTCTTTTTCTTGCCTGCAACCAGTTTCCGCACCTCGCCATCAATGGTGGAGGCGGAAACGAGCGTATGCCCAGCGACATCATCAATGACTTGGGCGTAAATATGCTCAACGCTGCGGTAGACGACCAAACGCGGACGCTCAGGCGTGCCTTTCACCTTCAGGCGCACACGGCTATGGCGGCGGATGCGTGCTTCACGCTTTTCTTTTGCTTTATCCATCGCTCTTACTTACCCTTACCCGCTTTGCCCGCCTTACGACGGATCACTTCATCTTTATAGCGAATGCCCTTGCCGTGATATGGCTCCGGCGGACGCAGGGCGCGAATATTGGCTGCCACTTGCCCCACCACTTGTTTATCAATGCCATCCACGTGAAAGACCACACCACGATCTTCGACCACAAAGCTGATGCCTTCGGGCGGCGTTATTTCAATGGGGTGCGAATAGCCCACATAAACGATGAGGTTCTTGCCCTTCATCTCGACGCGATAGCCGGTGCCATCTAGTTGTAAGGTGCGGCGGAAGCCCGTGCTAACGCCCGTCACCATATTGTGCAGCAGCGCGCGCGTTAGCCCGTGCAGCGCACGTGATTGGCGCTGATCATCCGGGCGCTCAACGAGGAGCTTGCCGTCTTCTTTTTTGATCGTGATAGCGGGATGCACCTGGAGGGCGAGCTGCCCTTTGGGTCCCTTCACTGTTAGGTGATTGTCATCACCCAAAGTCACATCTACCTTGGCAGGAATAGTGACTGGCTGCTTACCGATACGTGACATTGTGTGTGTTTCCTCCGTGCGGCGTGCGGTGTGGGACTACCACACCACGCCGATAACTTCGCCACCAAGCCCACGGCGGCGCGCTTCATCACCAGTCATCACACCCTTCGGCGTGGTGATGATGGCAATGCCCATGCCGCTTAACACCCAAGGGATTTCACCCTTGCCGGCGTAGACGCGGCGGCTGGGACGGCTGACCCGCGCAATGTGCGTGATGAGGGGACGGCGCTCGCGGCGCTGCCCGTAATATTTCAACGTGATAGTCAGTTCGGGTTTGCCGCCTTCGCTGACTTGATAGCCTTCAACGTAGCCCTGCCGCAACAAAATTTCAGCGATGGCTGTTTTCAGCTTAGAGGCAGGCATTGCAACACTCGGTTGACCGACTTGTAGCGCGTTCCGAATGCGTGTGAACATATCGGCAATGGGATCGGAAATCATAGACACTCCTCTGCCGCTTACCAGCTCGACTTCACCACACCGGGAACTTTGCCTTGCAGGGCAAGCTCACGGAAGTGGATGCGGCACAGACCGAAGCGACGGATATAACCACGCGGACGCCCGCAAATCTTGTCCGAATTTGGGTCAATAAACTGGCAGCGATTCCGCACTTGCACTTTATACTTACGACGCCCTTCGCGCGCCGTCATGGAACGTTTAGCCATCCTCTATGCTCCCTAATTATCGCGGAAAGGCATACCGAGCAATTTTAGCAGGCGGCGACCTTCTTCATCGGTTTGCGCCGTCGTCACGATAGAGATTTCCATGCCGCGCACTTTGTCAATCTTATCGTATTCAATCTCAGGGAAGATCAACTGTTCGCGCAAGCCCAGTGTGTAGTTGCCACGCCCATCAAAGGCGTTGCCACTGATGCCGCGAAAGTCACGGGTACGCGGCAGCGCCACATTGATCAAGCGATCCAGCAGCGACCACATCCGCTCGTTCCGCAGCGTTACCTTCACACCGATAGCGCGTCCTTCGCGCAGTTTGAAGGCTGCCACAGCCTTCTTGGCATGGGTGATCACGGGCTTTTGCCCGGTGATTTTGATCAGGTCTTCCACTGCACCATCAAGCGATTTAGCGTTGTCAATCGCCTCGCCCACACCGATATTGAGAACCACTTTCACAATGCGCGGCACTTGCATCACATTGCTATAGCGGAACTCTTTCATCATCTCTGGCACAACCGTTTCACGGTAATATTGCTTCAGTCGCATTAGTCAACATCCTGTCCGCATTTTTTGCAGACGCGCACCTTGCTGCCTTCTTCATTGATGCGAAAGCCGACGCGGGTGCGCTGATCGCACGCCTTGCAAACTAACATCACGTTGGAGAGGTCAATCGGCGCCTCAAACTGAACGATACCTTGCCGCACGCCGGAGCGAGTCTGCTGCTGCTTTTGGTGCTTCTTGACGATGCTCACCTTTTCGACGACGACGCGGTTCATTTTGGGCAGCACCGAGAGAACCTCACCGCGCTGCCCAATATCTTTGCCGGCGATCACTTCGACCGTATCGCCCTTCTTAATCCTCTGCATGGCACACATGCCCTTTCTGCCCTTAAAGTGTTTCGGGCGCTAGGGCAGCAATCTTGGTAAAGCCTTTGGCGCGAATTTCACGCGCCACCGGACCGAAAACGCGTGTGCCACGCGGATTTTCGCCCTCTGGCTCTAAGATGACTGCCGCATTATCATCGAAACGAATGTACGAACCATCGTCGCGGCGGTATGCCTTTGTGACGCGCACAATGACCGCCCGCACAATGTCGCTTTTCTTGACCATGCCCTGCGGCGTTGCCTGCTTCACAGCGGCAATCACCACATCGCCCACGCTGCCATAACGGCGTTTGCTGCCACCCATCACACGGATGACGAGCAGTTCGCGTGCGCCGGTGTTATCGGCAACTTTCAAGCGTGTTTCTTGTTGAATCATGGCGCTTAGTTGCTCCCCTCCTCAACGGCATCCGCGACGGTAATGGTCATGTTTGCCGCATCGCGTTTTTCCAGAATGCTTTCAAGCGCCCAGCGCTTTAGGCGGCTGGTTGGGCGGCTCTCCACAATTTGCACGAGATCGCCTTCTTGCGCCTGATTATTTTCATCATGAGCATAGTATTTGCGCGTTTCGTGCAGCACCTTGTCATAAACAGGATGCCGCTTGGCAACATCCACTTTCACAACGATGGTCTTATCCATCTTGGCGCTGGAGACGCGCCCGACCAAACGGCGGCGATTATTCGGCATTGCTCTGTTCCTCCTCGCGCACCAGTTCGGCAGCGATCTCACGTTCACGCAAAATGGTCATGATGCGTGCAATCTCATGGCGCTTAAAGCGCACCAGATTCGGGTCTTCCAACGAGCCAGCGCTCCAGCTCAGGCGCAGGCGAAAGAGTTCCTCACGTGCTTTCTCAAGGCGATCCAACAGATCGTTAGTGTCCAGTTCGCGCAGTTCAAAGGCTTTCATGAGGTACTCACTTCCTGCCCGCTAAGCGGATCGGTACGCTTCACGAACTTGGTCTTGATCGGCATTTTGAAGCCTGCTAAGCGCAGTGCCTCACGGGCAACGCTTTCTTCAATGCCCGCCATCTCGAACATGATACGTCCCGGCTTCACGACGCACACCCAATGATCCACGGCACCCTTACCCTTGCCCATGCGCGTTTCGGCTGGTTTTGCCGTCACGGGCTTATCGGGGAAGATGCGAATCCACAGCCGCCCACGCCGCTTGATATAACGCACAATGGCACGGCGGGCTGCCTCAATCTGGCGCTGCGTAATCCAGGCTGGCTCTAGCGCTTGCAAGCCGAAGTCGCCAAAGTGGACTTCAGCGCCGCGCGTAGCCTGCCCTCTCATGCGTCCGCGCATTTGTTTGCGGTATTTCACCCGCTTTGGCATCAACATAGTTCTCGTCCTCTAAATCCTTATGCAGCCGCGCCTATACGCTTAGTTGGCAGGCGCTTCTGACGGTTCAGGCAAATCTTCCAGCAGTTTTTCGCCGGTGTAAATCCAGACCTTGATACCGATACGCCCGTAGGTGGTCAGCGCTTCGGCGGTGCCATAGTCAAGGTACGAGCGCAGCGTGCTACGTGGCACGCGTCCTTCGCTCTGCCACTCGCGGCGTGCCATATCCGCACCCGCCAAACGCCCATTGACCATGATCTTAATGCCTTGGGCGCCCTGCCGCATCGCCTGCTGAATGGCGCGTTTCATGGCACGGCTGTGACCAATGCGGCGCTCCAACTGCTGCGCGATATTTTCGGCAACTAGGGTCGGATCGAGATCGGGCTTACTGATCTCAGTGACTTCTACCTTCACCTTCTTACCGGTCAGGCGCTCAAGGTCTACGCGCACTTCTTTCACCTTATCGCCCTTGCGCCCGATGATGATGCCAGGGCGTGCGGTGTGAATGTTCACCACCACTTGGGCGGGATAGCGCGCAATATCCACGCGGGAGATGCCAGCATTCGGCACATGCTTCTTCAGCCATTGGCGAATGCGGAAATCCTCATGCAGCATATCACGGTAGCGCTCGCCTTCGGCGTACCAGCGCCCTTCCCAGGTACGGTTGATCTTCAGGCGGAAGCCAACCGGGTGTACTTTACGACCCATACTATTCCTCCCGCTCGTCTAAGATAACCGTGACATGGGCATAGCGCCGTACACGCGGCTTATAGCGCCCACGTGCGCCTGCCTTCACGCGCTTGAGCTTGAACGACTCATCGGCGTAAATGGTTTTGATATACAAATCCGTCCGATTCAACTCGAAGTTGTTCTCGGCGTTGGCAATGGCGCTTGCCACCAACTTACGGATCAGATCGGCGCCTTTTTGCGGCATGTATTGCAGCAGCACCAATGCCTGATCAACATCTCTGCCGCGCACCTGATCACAGACAAGGCGGATTTTTTGAGGGCTGATCGGCAGGCTGCGTGCCTGAGCAAATACTTCGGGCATAGCGATCAGCCTCCCTTCTTGACTTTCTTCTCGACAATGTGACCGCGAAAGGTGCGGGTGGGCGCAAATTCGCCCAGTTTATGCCCAACCATGTTCTCGGTGACGTAAATTGGCACATGGCGGCGACCATCATGCACAGCGATAGTGTGTCCGACCATCTGCGGGAAGATTGTCGAGGCGCGGCTCCACGTTTTGATAACACGCTTCTCGTTGCGCCGATTCATCTCATCAATCTTCTTGAGCAGCTTCGGCTCAACGAAAGGTCCTTTTTTGAGTGACCGTGACATATGCGTTCTAACCCTCTAGACTTATCGGCGCTGCTTAGCGGCGTTTATCCGCGCTGCGGCGAATAATAAACTTATCGGTGCGCTTGTTACGGCGCGTTTTATAGCCAAGTGCGGGCTTGCCCCAGGGCGTCTTTGGTCCGGGCATACCGATGGGCGAACGCCCTTCGCCACCACCATGCGGATGGCTATCTGGATCCATGGCCGAACCACGCACCGTCGGACGCCAGCCCATCCAGCGTTTGCGCCCTGCCTTGCCCAGCTTGATGTTGGTATGCTCAAGGTTGCCCACCTGCCCCATTGTGGCAAGGCATTCCTCGCGTACTTTGCGGAGTTCACCACTTGGCAGGCGAATCTGTGCGTATTTATCTTCACGCCCAATCAATTGCGCGGAAGTGCCTGCTGAGCGCACCAACTGCCCGCCGCGCCCGCGCTCTAGCTCAATGTTATGAATCATCGTGCCGACTGGGATCATGCTCAGAGGCAGCGTGTTGCCATCACGCAGTGGCGCTTTAGGTCCGTTCATCAGCACATCGCCCACTTTGACGGTGAGCGGCGCGATAATATAGCGCTTCTCGCCATCAGCATAGATGAGCAACGCAATGCGTGCTGTGCGGTTCGGATCATATTCAATCGAGGCAACCCGCGCCGGGATGTCGAATTTATCGCGCTTGAAATCAATGACGCGATATTGGCGCTTATGCCCTCCACCGCGATGGCGCACCGTAACGCGCCCCTGATTGTTGCGCCCGGATTTGCCGCGCTTTTCGCGCAGCAAGGACTTTTCAGGCGTTGCCCGTGTAATTTCTTCAAAGCTGTAGCCCGTCATACCGCGCCGTCCGGGCGAGGTGGGCTTATAGATTTTGACTGGCATTCTGTATTTCCCTCACCAGCAGAGGAACTGCCACCCTCTGCGTGCGTGCGATTGAAGGCGCATCATTAGGGTAGCTGACGCGCAAAGACTGACACTTAAACGTTGAACAAGCCGATAGTCTGCCCTTCGGGCAGCGTGATGATCGCTTTCTTCCAAGCCGGCGTGCGCGCATATTCTTTGCGCCCGCGCCGTCCGCGCTTCATCGGCATGATGATGGTTGCCACTTTCACCACATCCACATTAAAGATGACCTCAACTGCCTCTTTGATCTGAATCTTGTTAGCGCGCAGGTCTACTTCAAAAGTGAACTGATTCTGCTCTGAGGCAAGAATCGTCGAGCCTTCGGTGATGATTGGGCGCTTGATAATTTCATACAGGTGCATGGTTATTCCTCCGCAGCCACTGGCACACCCAGCAGAATGCGCTTGATTACATCCAGCGAGGCAAGCGGAATAATCACGCGCTCATGGCGCAGCAGATCGCGCACGTTCATATAGGGCGTGTGCAGGTAATACACGCGCTCTAGGTTGCGTGCGGCGCGCTCGATGTTCTCGCTGCGCTCTGGTAGCAGCACCAACGCACTTTGATCGCCCACTAACGCCTTCACAATGGCAGACATCAGCTTTGCCTTTGGTTCGCTTAGGCTGAGGTCTTTCACCAACACCAACTGCCCATCGCGTGCCAGCGCCGAGAGCGCGCTCTTGATCGCAGCATGGCGCATCTTTTTGGGCATATCTTTGGTGTACTTGTGCGGCAGCGGTCCGTGTGCGCGCCCGCCGCCCACAAAGATCGGTGCGTTGCGGCTGCCGTGCCGTGCGCGCCCGGTGCCCTTTTGGCGGTACCATTTCGCCTTGGTGCGGTTAATCTCGCCGCGCCGCTTTGCCTTGTGCGTGCCAAGCCGTGCGTTTGCGTTCTGCATCACCACGTACTGGTGCATCAAGCCAACGTTGATCTTATATTCAAACACTTCAGCAGGCAGGTCTACGTTGCCAACCTGTTTGCCCTGCATATCTAGGACAGGAACATTCATTAGCTTATTCTCCGCTTGGTCTAGCGCCCTTTGACGGACTCTTTGACGATGACTAGACCGCCTGCCGCGCCCGGCACCGAGCCTTTCACCGCGAGCAGGTTACGCTCAGGGTCAACTACCATCACCTCTAGGTTTTGCGTGGTGACGCGGTCGTTGCCCATGCGCCCTGAACGGCGTGTACCCTTCTTCACACGACCGGGCGTTGTACCAGAGCTGCTGCCGCCAGGTGCGCGGGTGCGATCCGAAGCACCGTGCGTCGTCGCTTGACGGTGGAAGCCATGCCGCTTAATGGTGCCGGCGAAGCCACGCCCTTTGCTTGTGCCAACCACATCCACACGGTCACCTGTGCCGAACATTTCGACGGTCAGGCGCTGCCCTTCTTCCACGTCCACTTGGCGCACGCGGAATTCGCGCAGATAGCGCAGTGTTGGCAAGTTGCGCGTGAGCAGATGCCCACGTTCGCCGCCCGTCAGTTTTTCAGGCGCCACTTCTTCAAAGCCAACCTGCACCGCCGTATAGCCGTCGCGGTCAGCCGTCCGAACCGATGTTACAAAGCATGGACCCGCTTGAATAACAGTGACCGGCGTTACTTTGCCGTCCGCTGCAATCAACTGCGTCATGCCGAGTTTTCTTCCGATGATACCCTTCATCCGACCCTCCGAAATACCCAGAGGTATCCCGTTATACCTAAGGCTATACTGCGCGTGCGCTAGATTTTGATCTCGATGTCCACACCGGCGGGCAGATCGAGCCGTGTCAGCGAGTCAATGGTCTTGCTATCTGGATCAAGCACGTCAATCAGTCTTTTATGCGTCCTGATCTCAAAATGTTCTTGTGACTCTTTGTCAATAAACGGCGAGCGCCGCACGGTAAAACGCTCAATGCGCGTTGGCAGCGGCACCGGACCGACCACACGAGCGCCTGTACGTTCTGCTGTTTCCACAATGCGTTTCGCCGATTGATCGATCACGCGGTGATCGTAGCCCTTAAGGCGAATGCGAATTTTATGCTTTGCCATGCAATTCCTCTTTTGGCAAACACAGGGCAACACGAAGGCTGCCCTGTGCGATGCGTCGCTTCTCTAACCTAGTCTAGGACTTCGGTGATGATGCCGGCGCCGACGGTCAGACCGCCTTCGCGGATGGCGAACTTCGAGCCTTTTTCGAGC
>DAOUBW010000025.1:0-20509 GCA_034432555.1 Anaerolineae bacterium | reverse complement strand
TCTTCCTTAACGAACTCAAAACCGCTCAGCACCCGCGAGACCGTCGAGTAAGAGACGCCGGTTTCACGGGCAATGTCGACAATGGTCACCTGGCGGTTCTTACGCGGTGGTGTGCCGTTCATTTGGAAAACATAAGCCTCAATAACGTAAAACAAAGATTTTTGCAAACGTTTGCAAAATTTTGCAAAAAAATAATCGCGTACTAAAACGCGGAAAGATAGCAAAGCAATTTTTGAGCGCTATCTTTTTTGCAAACGCTTGCAATCAGTATAAAGAGAAAAAAGAGGCTTGTCAAGCAATTGGGGAAAATTGGGTTCGAGTGGGTGGTGAGCATTCTCTATTTCCCCGCTTGCGGGGAAAGGGCTTAGGGATAGGGGTGGGCAGCGCAAAGGGCGGGAGAATTTCCCGCCCAGCGCGTCTTAAAGAACCGTTGCTGCTCGTCCGTTTATCTGTTTATTCGCGGCTGCTGCCGAAAATACGCAGCAGGAACAGGAACAGGTTCACAAAGTCTAGGAACAGGTGGAAGGCACCGATCAGGGCGATGCGCTGCGCGCCGGTCTGGTCGCCGCTTTGGGCGATCTGCGCGGCGTTATTCTTGATCCACTGTGTGTCGTAGGCGGTCAAGCCGGCGAAGATCAGCACGCCTGCATAGGTGATGATCCAGGTGATGGCAGGGCTGCGTAGGAAGATATTCACCACGCTGGCGATGATCAAGCCGATGAGCGCCATCATAAAGATGCTGCCGAACTTGGAGAGATCAATCTTGGTAGTGTATCCCAAGAAGCTCATCACACCGAACATACCTGCCGTCGCAATCAGGGCAGCGATAATATCGCCAATCTGGTAGGACAGCAGAATGCCGCCCAGCATGTAGCCGAACAGCGCTGTGAACAAGAAATAGAACGCTGCGCCAACGGTGGTGTTGGTCCGCATGATGATCGGCTGAAGCGCAAAGGCAAGGATGAAGTAGAGGATCAGCGAGCCGATAGATAGGACAGGGTTGAGCAGTGGCGAAGCGCTAATTGCGGCTGCCAGTTGCTGTTGCTGCGCAAGCGTTGCATCGCCACTCAGCACCACATTCAGCAGTTCACGGATTGGCGCGCCGAGGATGAAGGCAATGCCGAATGCCACCAACAAGCCGGCTGCCAACCACAGATACACTTGGCGCATAATGCTTGCCATGTCCAAGCCCAGCGGCAGTGGACGGCTTTCAGCTTCTACGTTTGAGAAAAAGCCCATACGAACCTCCGTTACGAATCGCTTCTAAGGCTGTGCTTAGTGCTTTGTCTGATTTGGTTAGTTTTTATTATAGTGCGGGTTGGCGCACAAGACAAGCACCCTACGTAAGAAATGCCTAAATTTTGGGAGTAGGGCTACGGGCAACTGTTAGGCTTACTGCTGTGCTGAGGCAGCTTTACACTTTACTACGTCAGTAACGCGCTGGGCGGCAGTTTACCAAACAGCATTAGCGCGATTCGCCTTCCCATGATTACAATTGCACCTGCACGGCAATTCGGAAGGGCGCAGGGCATTCACGGTGGAACGGCGGCGCGAACAAGCGTTGATCAGGGCGGCGCAACGCGGCGACCAAAACGCTTTCACGGCACTCTACCGCGCTTATGTGGATAAAATCTACCGCTACATCCTTTTTCGCGTGGAATCGGCACAGACTGCCGAAGACCTCACCGCTGAGGTCTTTCTGCGTGTGGTGGAAAGCCTGCCCACCTACGAAGATCGCAGCGTCCCCTTGTTGGTCTGGTTGTATCGGATTGCCCATGCACGGGTGATCGATCACTACCGCCGCTACAAGCGGACTGCCGATCAAGCACCGCTGGATAGCGTCGAGATCAGCGCCGAGGGCGACCTTGACGCGCCGCTGCTCGCCGAATATCGCGCCGACCAACTGCGCGCCGCGCTAGGCAGCCTGACCGATCCGCAGCGGCAGGTGATCGGCTTACGGTTCATCGAGGGCTATAACCTAGAGGCAACCGCGCAAGTGCTGGGCAAGACGGTGGATGCCATTAAGGCACTGCAATATCGGGCGTTGCAGGCGTTGGCGGCTGCCCTGCGCGCTCAGGGCTATGAGGACTAGGCGCAGCGAGGCGCCCGCTGCCGCAACCGTGCCAAGCGCTCTCCCAACTTCACCCCTTGCCAACTGACGCAGCACTGCGCTACGCTCAACAGCATGGTTTAAAGCGTTCAATCTAAGGGAAATACAATCCATGTCCACTACACAGACCCTCACCGACTTGGCGGCTGAAATCAAGCAGCGCGTGGCAGCCCAACGGGAGGCGATCATCCAATTCCTGCTTGAACTATGCGCCATTCCCAGCTACGACAGCCAAATCAAGGCAGTGGGCGAGCGCGCCGCTGCTGAAATGCAGGCGCTCGGCTTTGATGAAGTCTTTTTCGACCGCATGGGCAACATCGTCGGGCGGATTGGGAACGGTGCGCGCAAACTGCTCTACGATAGCCACCTTGATACGGTTGGCGTGGGCGACCCTGCCGCTTGGGAATGGGATCCCTTCACGGGCAAGATTGAAGATGGCATCTTCTATGCACGCGGCGCTTGCGATGAAAAAGGCAGCACGCCGGGCATGATCTACGGGCTGGCGCTGGCACGCGATCTGGGCTTGCTGGAAGGCTTCACCGCCTACTACTTTGGCAACATGGAAGAATGGTGCGATGGCATTGCGCCGCACGCACTGGTCGAGGTGGAAGGCATTCGCCCTGACTTCGTGGTGATCGGCGAACCAACGCGAATGCAGGTCTACCGTGGGCATAAAGGGCGCGTCGAGATGCGCGTGGTTGCCAAAGGGCGCAGCGCACACGCCGCCAGCAACCACTTGGGCGATAACGCTATCTACAAGCTGCTGCCGATCATCGAGCGCATCAGCCAGATGGAGCCAGAACTCGGTGATGATCCATTCTTAGGGCATGGCAAAATCACGGTGAGCGATATGAAGGTCAGCACTGCTTCGATCAACGCCGTGCCAGATGAGGCGATCATCTACATTGATCGGCGCATGACTTTCGGCGAGACGCCTGAGTCCGTGTTGGCACAGGTGCGCGCCGTGGTCGGTGATCGCCCTGATGTGACGTTGGACCTGCTCCACTACGCTGATCCAAGCTACACCGGCTTTGTGTTCCCAGTGGATAAAATCTTCCCGTCGTGGGCATTGCGTGAGGAGCATCCCTTGGTGCAAGCAGGGCAAAGCACGCTTGCCGCACTGAATGGCAGCGCGCCGCCAAGTGGCAAGTGGAATTTCAGCACCAACGGCATCTATTGGATGGGCAAAGCGGGCATTCCAAGCATCGGCTTCGGACCGGGCGATGAGGTTCACGCGCACACCACACAGGATCAGGTGCGCCTTGATGAGGTGGTAGACGCTACCGCTTTCTACGCGCTGCTGCCTGCTGCGCTGAAGGCTTGACACAGGCATAGGTCACGGCAATTGTGTTGTGGGATCGGACGAACCTGATCCCACAATCATCAACTTCCATATGCCATCACGCTGCCGCGCACACTGACCGCTACATGCTCGCCGAGCGCCACTTCGGCGCTGCCCCACGTCCGCACGTCTAGCTCTGTGGCGTCCGCAAAGCGCAGCCGCAGCAGTTGATCATGCCCAAAGAAGCGAATAGCAACCACTTCGGCACTGCCTTCAGGGTTTGCCGTCAGGCGCAGCGCCTCTGGTCGAATCATGAGCGCGACTTTGCCGTACATCGGCGCAGCCAGCGGCAGCTTGCCCAAGGCGCAGTCTGCCACCTCGCCCTCTGCCACACCATGAATAAAGTTCGCCTCGCCCAAGAAAGCGGCAACCTCACGGCTGATCGGGCGCAGATAGACCTCTTGCGGCGCGCCAACCTGCTGCACCTTGCCGCCGCGCATGATCACGACCGTATCGGCAAGGCTGAGCGCTTCCTCTTGATCGTGCGTCACAAAAATGGCGGTTGCATTTGCCGCGTGCAGAATTTGGCGCACTTCCTCGCGCATGGTGCGCCGCAGCGCCGCATCAAGGTTGCTGAACGGCTCATCCAGCAGCACTACAGACGGATTCGGCGCTAAGGCACGCGCTAGGGCGATGCGCTGCTGCTCACCGCCGCTGAGCTGGTGCGGAAAGCGATCTAGCACATGCGCCAAACCAACCAGATCGAGCATTTCGCGCACCCGTGCTTCTCGCGCTGTGTGGCTCAGCTTGCCGTTCAGGGATGCCAACGGGAACAGCACATTTTGCCGAATGGTGAGGTGCGGAAACAGCGCGTAGTCCTGAAAGACCATGCCGATCCGCCGTACTTCCGGCGGCGACCACGCACCACGCCCTGCCACACATTCGCCGTTCAGCCAAATTTCGCCGCTGTCGGGTGTTTCCAGTCCTGCGATCAGGCGCAGTGTGGTCGTTTTGCCGCAGCCGCTGGCGCCAAGCAGCACATGGATCGCGCCGCGCTCTACACACAGCGAAATATCATCCACAGCAGGTGCTGCGCCAAAGGTTTTGCTCACGCCGCGCAGTTCGATCAAAGGCTCATTCACAGCACATCCTCAGCCCTATTTTTGTTATTTCTCTGCCCTGCTGCCGATCCGCATCAAGAGCCAGACCGGGATCAGCCCAACCGCCAGAATGGTCAGCGCGGGCAGGCTGGCTTCTTCCCAAAAGGATTCCGCCGCCGCCATATACGTCCAGATCGCCAAGGTATCCATGCCAAGTGGGCGTAGCATGATGGTCGCTGGCAATTCTTTCATCACATCCACAAAGACCAAGATCGCGGCGGCAACCATGCCTTGGCTAACCAACGGCAAATGAATGCGCCACAGCACGCGCAGCGGACTAGCGCCCATCGTGCGGGCTGCCTGCTCCATGCTCGGCTTGACTTTATCAAGGCTTGCCTCTACGCTGTTGAAGGCAACCGACATAAAGCGCACGGCATAGGCATACATCAACCCAACAATTGTACCCGTTAAAATCAGCCCTGGCGCTGTCATGTTCATCTGTTGGGCAACATTGTTGATCGCACGGTCAATTGGCGCAAGGGTCAGCAGCACGCCGGCGGCAATCACGGCGCCGGGCAGCGCGTAGCCAAGCGTGGCAAGCCGCGCTACAAGGCGCGCCGCACGTCCGCCGCGCAAGCGCACGCCATTAGCAATCACCAGCGCCAGCAGCACTGTGATAGCGGCTGCCAAGGCTGCCAAGCCAAAGCTGTTCAGCACATACTGCCCGAACACATTCCGCCAGCCGCCAAAGTTGTTCTGTAAGTAGCTGAGCGTCCACGCGATGAGCTGACCAACCGGCAGGGCAAAGGCTGCACCCAACAGCAGCAAATTCGCACCCGTTGCCAACCACGCCGCTGCGCCGCGTAAGGGCATTCGCGGCGGGCGCCGACCCACGCCGCCGCTCTGGTAGTAGCGCGCTTTACCGCGTAGCACACGCTCCAGCACGATCAGGCAGAGCGCCACGCCCAGCAGCAGCAGCGAGAGTTCAAAGGCGCCCGCCCGATCCAGGCGCCCTTCCCACAGCCGCACGATGCCCTCGCTGATGGTGGGGAAACTAAAAAAGCGCACGGTGGCGAAGTCGGTCATCGCCTCCATCATGGCAAGCGCCATGCCCGCCACCAGAGAAGGGCGCGCCATCGGCACAATCAGTCGGAAAAAGGTCTGGGTGCGGGTATAGCCCATCACCCGCGCTGCCTCATAGGTGGCTGCCGCCTGCTCACGGAAGGCTGCCCGCGCCAAGAGGTACACATAGGGATACAACACAAGGCTCATCACCAAGATGGCGCCCCAGCCGCTGCGAATATCGGGGAAGCGTGCGCTCTGCCCAAACCATGCCCGTAAAGTCGTCTGGACGGGACCGGCAAAGTCGAAGGTTGCCATATAGACGAAGCCCATCACGAAGGATGGCACCGCCAACGGCAGCAGCAGCGCCCGCTCGAAAAACGCCCGCAGCGGAAATGTGTAGGCAGTGACCAACCATGCCATGCCTGTGCCGACGATCAGCGTCAGCGCGCCGACGCCGCCTAACAAGAGCAGCGTGTTGCCTAACATGCGCGGCAGGATCGTCTCCCACAGACGCTGCCACAGGTCAACAGATGGGCTTAGCACCTCAGAAAGCAGGATCAGGATGGGCAGGATGACCAAGCCCGCCACAATCAGTGGGAAAAGCAATCGTCCGCGCAGGCGGCGACCTGTGCGGCGTGTGGGAACGGCAGCCGTTGCGTTGGGCAGCTTAGAGAGTGTGCCTTGTGCCAAGTGTTTTCCTATCTACCAAAACCTACTATAAAAACAGCCCAACAGATGCGACGTTGCGCGCCTGAAACTGCTATCCCTATCCCTTTCCCCGCAAGCAGGGAAAGGGAATCAGAGGTGATCGGGAAAGTCCTGTCCTGCGTACGGGCGGGACGAGGGTAAAACTGGCAGGCGCTACCTAGTAACCAGCGCGCCCTAGCAGATCAATGGCTGCCTGCTGATACTTGCCAAGTTCGCTCAAGGGTAATGCGTCCACCTTGAAGGTGCCGAGGCTCTCAGTGACAGGATTCACTTTGGCGTTCACATTGGTTGGGAATTCAAAGTTGCCGCCGGGCAAGCCGCTCAGATCAGCTGCCTGACCCGTCTCTGCATCGCTCAGCCACTCCAACAGCTTGATGGCGTTCTCACGGTTGACGGCGTTCGCCGTCACGCCGGCGCCTGCCACATTACGATGCACGCCGCGATCTTCCTGATTTGCCCAGAACGGCTTCACGCCAAAGGCAGGGTTCTGCTCGTAGAGGCGCGCCAAATAGTAGTGGTTGGTGATCGCCACATCACAGCCGCCGGCGGCAACCGTCTCTAGGATGCGTGTATCGCTATCAATCATCTGCGGCTGATTGGCAACCCAGCCCTTCACCACTTCTTCTGCCTTCTCTTCGCCCAACGCCGCGATCAGGCTGGCAACCAACGAGATCGTGTAGATGTTGGTGGCAGGGCGCAAGCACAAGCGACCCTTCCACTTGGGATCGGCAAGCGCTTCATAGGTGGAGAGTTCGCTTGGGTCAACCTTCTCAGGGTTGTACATAATGGTGCGGATGCGCTGGCTGAGACCGAACCAGCGATTCTCGGCATCGCGGAGTGCCTCTGGCACATTGGCACGCAGCACCTCAGAGTCGATGGGCTGGAACAAGCCTTTTTCAGCCGCTAATGCCAGTGTGCCAGTATCAATCGAGAAAAACACATCGGCGGGCGTCTGAGCGCCTTCCTGCTCGAGGCGGGTGAGCAGTGCCTGCGGCGAGCCTTGCGAAAGGCGCACTTCAATGCCTGTCGCTTCCGTGAACTTGGCAAAGACCTGCTCCATGGCGCCATAGTGGCGTGCGGAATAAACATTGACGATCTGGCGCGTTTGCGCTGTGGCAGCGCCTGTGCCAGCCAAAAGCAATGCCAGCAGCACAGCCAGCGTAACAACACGACGGAAAGTGGGCATAATTGGAAACTCCATTTGGAAACCTGTAGCTATCACTTATTGCAAATGATTTGCAACTACAGGCAACTATACAAGCCGATCCGCACCTGATCAAGGCGTGTGGCTTAAAGCAAAGTTTCACCCATATAAAACGTGATTTTTTGCACAAGTTAACTGTGCGCTGTGTATGTGCGCGCAGCCTGTGCCACACGAAGGCATGTCGGTTTGTGTGCGGGCAAGCAGGGATGCCTTGTCAATCCGCCGCTTTCACAAATTTGCGCCGATTTCACAAAATTTTCATGGAATCGCCCATTTTGTAACACACATCGTTACTTTTGCCTGCTATCATATAGTCAGAAAGCGAGGCAACACTACAGCATCACCGCAAACGCAACGTACTCGCAACGCGAAACCATTGCAATCGCACTGATAAACCATCACAGCCTTGCATCGAACTTGCATCGTCGCTACATCGCAGCAGCATCGGACTAGCCTTGAAGTTTCATTAAAGCCGCATCGCGCAACTTAACGTACACGCATCACAGCAGCATTGAACGCGCACCAATGCCACGCCTCGTTCTTCTCGTGAAAAAGCCTCGCACCATGCGGAGGCTTTTTCATTTTCCCAAAAGTGCTGAGAATCGGTTAGGAACGGCTGCCTTCGCCGCTGAAGAAATCGGCGAGGCGGTCAAAAAAGCCTTTGCCGCCACGCTGTGGCTCGGAGGTATCGCCAAAGGTGCGTGACAGTTCTTCAAAGAGTTTGCGCTGTTCGGCGTTCAGGCGCGTTGGGACTTCCACCTGCACCACCACAAGCTGATCGCCGCGCCCTGCCGAGCTGCCATCGCCGCGAATGCGTGGCGCGCCCTTGCCGCGCAGCGTAAAGACTTTGCCGCTCTGCGTGCCAGGGGGAATGGTCAGCTTTTCATCGCCATCCACCGTCGGAATGTTGACCGTTGCGCCGAGGGCTGCCTGTGCCACATTGATCTTGAAATCAAGGATGATGTCGAACTCGCGGCGCTTGAAGAATTCATGCGGCTGCACGCGGAAAAAGACCTGCACGTTGCCGTTAGGTCCGCCGTTTTCGCCCGGTTCGCCTTCACCAACCACCCGTAAGCGCGTCGAGTCGTCCACGCCGCCCGGCACTGTCACGCTGATCTTGCGCGAACGGCGCACTTTGCCCTGCCCACGGCAGGTTTGGCAGGGCGTCTCGATAATCTCGCCCGTGCCGCCGCAACGCGGGCAGGCAGCTACCGTCACCATGCTGCCAAGGAACGTTTGGCGCACTTGGCGGACTTCGCCACTGCCGCCACATTCAGTGCAGCGGCGCGGTGCGCTACCGGGTGCTGCGCCTGTGCCGCTGCATGTCTCACAGGTTTCAAGGCGCATAATTTCAACATCTTTGGTCACGCCAAAGATCGCCTCTTCAAAGGTGAGCGTCATGTCATAGCGAATATCGCGTCCGGGGCGTGGCTGGCGGCGTGCGCTGCCGTTGCTGCGGCGCGTGCTTTGCCCAGTGAAGGCGCCGAAAATCTCCTCAAACATCTCGCCCAAATCACTGAAGCCACCATTAAAGCCGCCAAAGCCGCCTGCTTGCGGATCAATGCCTGCCATGCCGTAACGGTCATAGCGGGCGCGCTTTTCAGGATCGCTGAGGATGGCATAGGCAGCGTTGATCTCGCGGATGCGCTCTTCAGCTTCCGTGCCTTGGTTCGCATCGGGATGATATTGTTTTGCCAACCGACGGTAGGCTTTTTTCACTTCTTCAGGGCTGGCGTTGCGCGCCACGCCTAGAATCTCATAGAGGTCTCGCGGCATTGTCTGGTTAACCATCTCTCACCAAAAAAGCCGAAACAGATCGGCAGTTGGGTATCCATACTTCACACACGCTTTGATCTTATCATTGAATGCGCGCCGAGACAACCGTGGAAGGCTTGGGCGCGTACGGGGATAGGTGGGGGCGAACGCAAAAGCGGCGCCCCATCAAAGGCTGATCCCTACAGGATCACAGCCTTGGCAAATCCTCGTGTTTTTAGCAAAACAGCACGCCCTCATCAGCCCCTTATTTGACAATGCATCACCCGTGTTATATTTTTATATAACGAATGTCTAAAGTTGGAGTCTATGGGTCAAATGACTACCCTAAAACCTGAGATCACCATTGGCAGTAATGTGGGCAACCGTGCGCCTGACTTCACCCTGCTTGATCAGAACGAACAGCCCGTACGCCTTGCCGATCTGCTTGGCAAGGGCGCCGTTGTGGTGTTTTTCTACCCAAAGGCAAGTTCGCCTGTTTGCACAGTCGAAGCCTGCGCCTTTCGGGATGCCTACGTCACCTTCAGCGATCAGGGCGTGACGGTGGTCGGCATCAGCGACGATCCGCCCGCTGAACAGCGTAAGTTTGCCCAGCGCCACCGCTTGCCCTATACCCTGCTCAGCGATGAGCGCGGCAAAGTGCATAAGCTCTATGATGCACGGACTGCTTTCGGCTTGATGAATAACCGTGTCACTTTCATTCTAGATCGTGACGGCATCATCCGCCACCGCTTCGCCGACATGATGAATGGTGCTAAGCACGTGCAAGAGGCGCTTGCGATCATCAAGGCACTGTAAGCAGCGCTGCCCACAGCCCTAATCTTTCACTTCTCACCACGCGGGCGGATTTCTTCGCCCGCTGCGCGTTATGCCGCATCCATACGCCCTTGTTATAGTCTATCTTTCCTGTTGCAGGCTGCGCTGTGGTAGACTATAAATAAGGGCGTGTGCAGACGTGGCGAACCGCCTTTGACGCGCAACTTTGGGAGCAAAAGATGAGCAGACCGCCAGAAGAACCAAACCTTGAAAACATGATGCAGATCGGCATTGATGCTGCACGGCGCGGAAATAAGGAATCAGCTAAAGGCATTTTCAACCAAGTATTGACAATGGATCGGCGCAACGAACGCGCTTGGCTGTGGTTAGCTGCCGTCGAAGATGATCAGACGGAGCGCCGCCGCATTTTGCAGACCGTCCTGAGCATTAACCCGAACAATAAGAAGGCGAAAGAGCTGATCGCAGCCATGGATCGCGCCATTGAGCGCAGCGAACAAGCCTCGATGGCATTTGGCATTCGTCTTATCATCATCGTGATGGTCATCCTCGTCATTGTCGGCGTAATTGTTTTCGTCATCACGAGCTAAAAGGGAGGCGTTGGCGTGGCAAGCGAAGAACTCAGCAATCTGCTCAGTGAAGCTCGAAAAGCAATCCTGAGTGGCAACAAGCCTGATGCACGCAAACTGCTTGAACAAGCACTTGCGATAGATGATAACAATGAGCAGGCATGGCTGCTTTTGGCGCGTGTGGTGGATACGCCGCGTGAACGCCGCATTTGTTATGAAAACGTGCTGGATATTAACCCGCAGAACGCTGAGGCACGCCGCGCACTAGAGACTCTGCGCCCTTCGCCGCCTTCATCGGCTGCCATCAAGCCGCCCGCCAGTGGCACGCCGCCAAGCGTTAGCCCACGCGCGCCCAATCAGCCGCCCGTGAAAGCGCCCACGGTGCGCGCTGGCACCACCACGCCCGGCACCGCCGAGGCATGGCGCAGCCAGCGCGAAGGCACACCCATGAACCCGATTGCCATCGGCATCGCGGTGATTTCGGTGCTGGCAATTGTGATCGGCATTGCAGTGCTAACCAACCCATCGGCAATCCTTGGCGATCCAACGCCTGTGCCGACCAGCCTATTGCTGGCTGCCACTACCGCTGCCGCACAGAGCAATACGCCGCTGCCCACGCCCACACCGCCTATCGTGATCGTGACCGTGCAGGCGAATCCGTTTGCCGTGCCGCCCACTTGGACGCCAACCCTAACGCCGACTCCGCTCCCAACCGCCACACCCTTACCCACCCTGCCGCCACTGAGTGCCTACACGCTGCTCTATTTGCGCGAGGTGGACGGCTTACCTGCCGTCTTTAGCAGCCGCGCCGATGGCACAGGCGAACGCCGCCTAACGCCACCCGGCGAACCGTTTACCTTCCCCGCTTGGTCGTCGGATGGCACGCAGATTGCCTACACCGCCCTCGTGGACGGCAGGGAGCAAATCTTCACGGCAAACGCGGATGGCAGCAACGCGCAGATGGCGCTTGAAATGCCCAATACACGCGCCCGCGCCGTGGCATGGTCACCCGATGGCACGGCGATCACCTTTGCCTCTGACGATGTGCAGATTGATGATATTTTCATCTACCGCTTTGGCGAGCCCGCTGTGCAGCGCATTACGGACGGGCGCGGCATCGAGACGGACCCGTCGTGGTCACCGGACGGCACGAAGATCGCCTATGCGGCTGATCCCACCGGCAGAGGCGGCTCGTTGCAAATTTTCGTGCGCGACCTGACCAAAGAAGGGCGCGAGGCGACCCTCCAACTGACGACGGGTGGGCAGAATTTTTCGCCTGTGTGGTCGCCGGATGGCAGCCAGATCGCCTACGTCTCTGTGCAAGGGCGCGGCTCACGCATCACCGTTATGCGCGCTGATGGCAGTGATAAACGCCCGATCACTTTTGGAGATGGCGGCGCAGAAAACCGCGATCCGTCATGGTCGCCGGATGGACGCTATATCTTCTTTAGCTCCACGCGCAACGGTGGCGTGTTTAACATTTTCAGTACGACAATTGATGGGCGTAACGTTGAACAAATCACCAACTTCCCAGAAAACACCTATTCGCCCAAAGTGAGACCCTAAGCCCGTGAAAGGAGCGTCTACCGCGTGACTACATCAGCCTCTGATCCCAAAGTCGAACAACTGCTGCGCGAAGGTATGGCAGCCGCCCGTGCGGGTGATAAAGAGACGGCGCGCACCAAACTGCGCGAAGTCGTCGCCCTTGATCAATATAGCGAAAAGGGCTGGTTCTGGCTTGCCTCAGTCGCGGAATCCATTGAGGAGCGCCGCGTTTGCTTAGGCAATGTTGTTGTGATCAATCCGGATAACGAAAAAGCCAAGCGGATGCTGGAGCAGATCAGCTTTGGCGCGTTCACCTCGCCCTTTAGCACGGCTGACGATGCCCAGAATCAAAAGGCAACGCTCCGCACGATTGCCATTGTAAGCGGTGTTGTGATTGTACTGTTGGCATTGGTGCTGATCATCTTTGGTGGCGGCGGCACATCAACGCCAACGCCGACCTTTGCCGCCCTCGCCACCGAGACGCCCGATGAGAGCCTTCGGACGGCAACGGCTGCCGCAGCCGCGGCGGTCATCACCCAAACTGCCGCCGCTGACCTGACGCGCATCGCCCGCCAACTGCCGCCCACCTGGACGCCTTCACCGCAGCCTACGCCAGTCGGCGGATTTCTACCGACGGCGCTGCCCTCACTGCCCTTCACGCTAGAAGGGCGCTTAATTGTGCAGTATGGTACACCACTCACCCGCGATGGCTACTTGCCTATGTTCCTCTACGATCTTGCCACGGGCGCGCAAACACCGCTCACAGAGCGCGAGCGCGGCGACTATGGGCGCTTTGTGCCTGATGGCAGACGCTTCATCTATGCGCGCTTGGTCAGTGGTGCGCGCCAACAGCTCTTATTCCGCATTGCCAATCTGAACGGCTCGCAGCCGCAGGAATTGAGCGCCTTTTGGCGCAACCAACCGCCTTTAGCCGATCAGGCGATGCTCTCGGTTGCCCGTAATGGTGAAAGCGTTGTGTTCATCGCTCGCAATATTGTGGGTGAAAATGACGGCACCTCAGATGTTTACTATCTGCCGCTGCGCCTTGTGAGCAATGAATCACCAACGCCTGTGCCAACCCAAACGCCGCTGCCAACCAACACGCCCGAAGGCAGCGACGCCACGCTTGAGCCAACCCTAACACCGACTCTGACGCCAACCCTAGAGCCGCTGCAAGTGCGCCGTGTGACCGCCCGTGAGAGCGGCGTGAACACTTGGGCAGCGATCTCGCCCGATGGAAGGCAGATCGCCTTCGTCTCTGACCGCACCGATATTGGCGGACGCGCTGCCGATCTCTACGTTGTGCCAGTCAACGATGAGTTTGCGCCAGAGTTGGCGCTGACTGAGGATGGCAGCGATCTGATCGAATCAGCGCCTGCTTGGTCACCTGATGGCAGGCAGATCGCCTTTGCGGCGGGCGCGGCAAACAGTGGGCGCGTTGATCTGTTCATCATCAACGCCGACGGCAGCAATCGGCGGGCGCTGGTCGAAGATTTCGGCGAATGTGCGCGTCCGCTATGGTCGCCCGATGGTGAGCAAATCATCTTCTCTGCCAAGCGCGGCAGCAAATGGGAACTCTATGTGATTGTCGTCGGATCGGGTGAGGTTTACCAACTGACCCAGACCGAAGAAGATGTGATCATCGCCACCGATTGGGGCAACTAAACACACCGCAGGTGAGATGAGGATCAGCATTTGAGCCTGTTCTATGAATATAGCGGCAATCTGCACATGCACACGCCGTATTCCGACGGTGAGGCATACCACGCCGAGATCGCACAAGCGGCGCTCTCGGCAGGTTTAGATTTCATTATCGTCACCGATCATAATGTACTGGTGCAGGGCGTAGAAGGCTACTACAGCAGCGGTGAAGGCACAGACCGCCGCCACTTGTTGCTGCTGAGTGGCGAAGAAATTCACGACCGCACCCGTCAGCCGCAAGTGAACCACTTGTTGGTCTACGGCGCTGAGCGCGAGCTAGCCACCTGCGCTGCCGACCCGCAGACCTTGATCAACGCGGTGAATGCCGCTGGCGGCATCTGCTTTTTGGCGCATCCGCATGATACACCTTTAGAGCGTGTGCATGAGCCAGCCATCGCGTGGGAAGATTGGCAGGTGCGCGGCTTCAGCGGCTTGGAGATATGGAATTATATGTCCAGCCTGAAGCAGGTCATCAACGAGGGCAGCCTGCTGCAAGGCATTCGCGCCATCTTCCGTCCGGAAGACGTGATCAGCGCGCCGAATCCGCTGACGCTTGCCAAATGGGATGAACTGCTCAGCATGGGACGGCGCGTGGTTGGCATTGGCAACTCGGATGCACACGGCACTGTCTTTCAGCTTGGCTTTCTGAAGCACACCGTCTTCCCCTACGACTTTTTGTTTAGCTGCGTCAACACGCACATCCTCAGCCCACAACCCTTCAAGGGCGAATGGCAGCACGATAAAGCGCTCATCTATAAGGCACTGCGGCATGGTCACGTCTACATCGGCTACGATCTGCTGGGCAGCACGCGGCAGTTCCGCTTTTCTGCCAATGGGCAGTATGGGACTGCCATCATGGGTGATAGCCTGAAAGTGGGCGGCGGAGTCACCTTGCAGGCATTGGCGGGCGAGCGCAGCCACATCAAGATCATTCGGCATGGCAAGGTGGTGGCAGCGGCGGACAACCGCGAAAACCTGACCTATACCGCCCAGCAAGGCGGCGCCTACCGCGTGGAGGTGTGGCGCACCTTCAAAGGCAAACCGCGTGCTTGGATTCTGAGCAACCCGATTTACCTTGAAGATGCCACCTATCAGGCGGATGGACTTTAGCGCGGCTGCACAGTGTAGGTGATCAGGCTCAGTTCGGTGGTGAAGCCTGCCAAGCCGCTGAAGGCGATCACCGCGCCGCCTTGCACCGTCAGGCTGAGCGGCGCATCCCGATCCAGGATGTGCCGCTCGATCACTTTCCCATCCGCCAAAACCTGCACCAACGTGCGCGTTGGCAGTCGGTTAGCAATCCGCACAAAGCCTTCTGCTTGCCAGCCATCTGTGCCGCTTTCGGCGTCGTGAAAGTAGCCGATCTCTGGCAGCGCGATGTCGTCCAGTGCCATGCCTTCAAGGTTGATGGCGTCGTCCATGATATAGTCGAAGCGCAGCAGAATCTCTTTGCCTGCATAGGCGCTCAGATCAGCGCTGACGACCACCCATTCGGGCAGATCGCCGCCGCCGCTGTTGCCCGTGAACGCCGCACCATACGGATTGTTGTTGCCGTTGGCTGCGCGGCTCTCCGAAGTCTTGATAGCCTGCCATGTGGCGCCGTCATCTTCCGAAACGCTCAGGTAGGCGTAATCCCAATTCGCCTCAATGGCGTGCCACAGCCGAAAGGTGAGTGTTGCGCGTTGAACACCGCGCAAATCAAAGGTGCGTGTTAGGCGCGTGTGGCTGTTATCACCACGATTGCTCCACCACAGGTAGCTGCCGCTGTAGGCATTCGTCGGCAGCACCTTCACGGTTGGCTCGCTCTGAACACTCAGGCTATAGCCTCCATTGGGCGGCATCCGCAAATAATAGGTGCCGAACTGGGTCAGGCTGAGCAGCTGCTCGCCCAAGTCAATGGCTTGGCTGCGCGGTGCCTGATTAAGCGGTGCTGGGCAGCCTTTGTTCAGCCAATTTTCTGCCACCCAATCGGCAAAGAAAATTTCAGCGGTCAGCGGCGCGCCGCTGGTGTCTGTAAGCTGAAGCGCCTGAAAGATTTCGGTAAGGCTCTCCAGATCGTTGGTTGGGTTGGCAGAGAGCATCGTCAGCGCCTCTGCGCCGAAACGGTGCAAAAAGCAGCGCATGAACAGATAGGCAGCGCCGTAGTGTGGCGCGGAATCTGCCAAGGCGGACCATGTGTTAAGTTGCGTTTGTGGTCGGTTGAGGAAAGCGCGGGAAAAGCCGCTGCTATCGGCACGGTAGCCACTGAGATCGGCAGCCAACTCGGACATGCCTTCATTCAGCCAGAGCGATTCGTTGGAGTCGTTGGCGTAGTGGATCATGTGCTGGAGTTCGTGGGCAAGGGTGCCTTCATAGCCTGACGTGCCAATGTCCATTGTGTCCAAGTTTACCCAGAACATCTGATGTTCGTTGCTGTCTGGCACAATGGCGCGTGGGTAGTGATCGGTGCTGCTGAAATAGGCGGCAACACTATCGCCCAGATTGTAGGCATGGACGATATACAAGCGCGGATCGGCATCCACGCCGAGCGACTCCTCCACGCCAAAGTGGGTGCGCACCGTTGGGTAGATGATCTGATCAAAGCGTTCGGCACTGCGGCGCAAGGCGGCTAGATCAGGCGTGAAGCCTTCCTCAAACCACCAGTGGGCGTATTGGCTGGTCAGGGCAAGGCGCGCCGTGAAGCTGAAGCGCGTATTGGTATCCAGATTGTAGGTCTCAAATGCTTTGGCATCGCCCACAGCATAGCGGATAGGCTCAACACGGCGGGCGGGCAATTCGCTAACGCCTAAATACCAACGGGCAAGATCGAAGCGATTGCGGACGGGCAGCTCGGCGGCGCGCAAGGTGGCGAGCGTCTCAGCGGCGGGATCACTTTGGGCGCTGATCGGCACGGCGTGCAGGACAAAGGATAGCGCACAGAATAGGGCGCATCCGATTAGGAGTAGGCGTCGCATAGACAACATCCTCACAAAGGAATAGAATGCCCCAACCATACCACACCTAGGAGGAATTTTGGGTGAGCGGTGCGCCTTATCAGCGCGATTGTTGTTGAGTTGGCGCGCATAGGCTAGAATCTGCGGCAGTCAAAAGCATCTACAGCAGGCGTGCTGTTTTTGCACGCCCTCAGAAAGGTATTACAAACGCATGTCCCAAACCGTCCCGATTACAGTCGCGCATGGCGACGGCATCGGTCCCGAAATTATGGAAGCCTGCCTTTTCATCTTAAAAGAAGCAGGCGCACGTATTGAGATTGAGACGATTGAGATTGGCGAGCAGGTCTATTTGCGCGGCAATACCGCTGGCATTGAGCCAAGCGCGTGGGAATCGCTGCGCCGCACCCGGGTGTTCTATAAAGCGCCGATCACCACACCGCAAGGTGGCGGCTTCAAATCGCTGAATGTGACGGCGCGTAAGACGCTTGGCTTATATGCCAATGTGCGCCCATCGGTTGCCTACAATCCGTTCATCCGCACCAAGCATCCGGGCATGGATTTGGTGATCGTGCGCGAGAACGAAGAAGACCTCTACGCCGGCATTGAACACCGCCAGACCGATGAAGTCTACCAATGCCTGAAGCTGATCACCCGTCCCGGCTGCGAGAAAATCGTGCGCTACGCCTTTGATTATGCCCGCCAAAACGGACGCAAGAAGGTGACAGCCTTCACCAAAGATAACATCATGAAGATGACCGACGGCTTGTTCCACAAGGTCTTTGATGAGATTGGCGAAGAATATCCCGATCTGGAAAAAGAGCATTGGATTGTGGACATTGGCGCGGCGAAGATGGCGGATACGCCTGAGGCGTTTGATGTGATTGTGCTGCCCAACCTCTACGGCGATATCCTCTCCGATGTGGCGGCACAGATTGCTGGGTCGGTTGGCTTAGCAGGCTCTGCCAACATCGGCACGCACGCCGCCATGTTCGAGGCGATTCACGGCTCTGCGCCGCGCCGTGCCGGTCAGAATCTCGCCAATCCGTCCGGCTTGTTGCTGGGCGGCGTGATGATGATGGTGCATATCGGGCAGCCTGACGTGGCAGAGGCAGTCCATAACGCATGGCTGACAACCATCGAGAATGGCTACCACACCTACGATATCTTCAAGGAAGGCGTCAGCCGCGAAAAGGTCGGCACGCGCCAATTTGCCGAGTGGGTGGTGAAGCACTTAGGGCAGAAGCCGCAGCAGTTGAAGGCAGTCACCTATTCCGCCACCAGCGCCATGACCAAAGCAGCTGAAGTGGATTTGAGCCGTCCGCCTGCTAAAAAAGAGCTGATCGGCGTGGATGTCTTCGTCCACTGGTCAGAGCGCGACCCGAACAAACTCGGTGAGGCGATCAAGGCGTTGGGTGATGACGGGTTGACATTGACCATGATCAGCAATCGCGGTCAGAAGGTCTATCCGGATGGCTTGCCAGAGACTTTCTGCGTGGATCACTGGCGCTGCCGCTTTATGTCCACTGTACAAGGGCAGCCGATCACCCATCAGCAGGTGGTGAGCCTGCTTGGGCGCGTGGCAGCCGCTGGCTACGATTTCATCAAGACGGAGCATCTGTACACCTTTGACGGCGTGGAAGGCTTCACACGCGGTCAGGGCGAATAAGCCTGCCTGCCTTTTCAGGCGACGTTACCTGTGAGACGCACCGTGAGGTGCGTCCCTTTTGCTATCCTGACTCCACACCACAGGCGGCATTTCTCGACGGTGGAGCCAGTGGTAAGCCTATTACTGTCAGCACTGCTGTTGGGGCAGGCACTCACCGAACTGCGCGTGCTTGGCGGCGTGCTGATCCTAAGCGCGGTGATCTTGCTCTTAAGTGGTGCGCTGCGCGTAAGCGAACAGGTGTCATAAGTTTATGACACCGCCGCTGCTCACCTGCTATTCAGCGAGGCAGGAAAGCGCATCAGCACATGCTAAACGCCTAAAAAATCCGCCGCAAAAAGCAACATTTTTGCAACATGCTCGCGGGACGGATTGACAGCCGCGCCGCATGTTCTATAATGCACTTCAATATCGTTGGCTAGTTGAACGGGCTTTATGCTTGCCCATGTAAAACGGTCTACCCTGACCACCACCTTGCAGCACGCCGTTAGCGCACCGCGCACGGTGAAGCTGACCCTCCACCACGCCTAGCGCGCTTGGGCTGCCTGTGTTTGTGTGCCGCCGCCGCGTAAGACGTGGCGGTTTTTGTTTGCCTATTCGTTGGCTGATGCGGCACGTGACGCCGTGCTGCTGCACACACAAGACACGAGGTCTAAGAAAAGAGGAGAATGAGCGCGCTTCCACGCACACGCTTAGAGACGCTTCCGCTGCCGTTTACCGCGGCGCCTGCCCTACCCGCAGGCTATGAAATTGCCGATGGACGCCTGTTTTACCGCGGCGTTGATGTCATGGCGTTGGTCAACCGTCCCGTCTTTGCCAACGGACGCCTTGAACGCCCTGCCACGCCGCTTTATGTGCGCCGCCTGAACGCCCTGCGCGAGAACTACGCCTACCTGAAGGCTACCTTTGCCGCGGCGAAGGCGCAGCTTGGCTACCCGCGTGAGGCGTTGATCGCCTACGCCAGCAAGGCGAACCCTGCTGCGCCAGTCGTCAAAACGCTGCTAGAGGCGGGCGCTGCCTACGAGTGTTCTTCCGCCTTTGATGTGGATGTGGTGCGCCACGCCGCCGCCAACGGCTGGCTGGATCGGGCGCGCCCGATCTTGGCGAACGGCTTTAAGATTCCGCGCTATGCCAATGCACTGCTGCGGCTGCGCGCCGAGGGCTTTGAGCATGTGCTGCCGATCTTTGACGATCTGGAAGAATTGGAAGTGTTCGCGGCAGCAGGGCAGCCTTTTGAGGTTGGCTTGCGGGCGCGCACGCTCTCCGATCAGCCTAATCGGTTTGGCTTGGGCGCAGAGGAGATGCGCTATGCCGCCGAACGGCTTGCCGCCACGGATCATCTGCGCCTGACGACCTACCACGCCATGCAGACCGTCTCGGCGGCGCGTGGCTTGACCTATCAGACGGCGCTCATTCACAGCTTGCGCGGCTATGCAGCGCTCCATCGGCAGGCGCCAACGCTGCACCGCTTCAACTTTGGCGGCGGCTTGCCCGCACGCTACAGCGGGATGCACTTTGAGGCGTGGATGCGCCAAACACTCGGCACGATCATGGCGGTCTGCGCTGAGGAAGGCGTGCCAGTCCCTGATCTGATCTTTGAGACAGGGCGCTACATGGTGCAAGATCACGCCATGAAGCTCTTTAAGGTGGTCAAAACGCGCATGGGCGCCGATGGTGTGCCGTACTACATGATTGATGGCAGCGTCATGAGCAACTTCCCGGATGCGTGGGCATTGGGTGAGCCGTTCACCGTGCTGCCTGCCAACAATTGGGATGGCGCCTTTGTGCAGGCGCGCATCGCCGGCTTGACGTGCGACCATGATGATGTGTATCCGACGCGCAGCATGAACGCTGAGCCGCTGCTGCTGCCTGCCAACACCAACGGCTTGGTGATCGGCTTCTTTGAGTGCGGCGCCTATCAGGAAACGCTTGGCGGACGGCACGGCGCGCATCACTGCTTGCTGCCCGAAGGCGGCGAGCTAATCCTTGATGAGGATGCCGACGGTGCGGCGTTGTTGCAATACGAAGGCGGGCAAGATGCACCTGCCATGCTCGGCGCACTGGGCTATGCCTGACTGACCACAA
>DAOUBW010000024.1:0-7072 GCA_034432555.1 Anaerolineae bacterium | reverse complement strand
ATTGTGATCGGGCGCGATCACCTTGATAGCGGCTCAGTTGCCAGCCCAAACCGCGAGACTGAGCGCATGAAAGACGGCAGCGATGCCATCTCTGATTGGGCGCTGCTCAACGCACTGATCAATGCGGTAGGTGGCGCAACGTGGGTCAGCATTCATCACGGCGGCGGCGTGGGCATTGGCTACAGCCAGCACGCCGGGCAGGTGATCGTGGCGGATGGCACGCCAGAGGCTGCCCGACGCCTAGAGCGCGTCCTGACCACCGATCCGGGCATGGGTGTGGTGCGCCATGCCGATGCCGGCTATCCAGAGGCAATTCAGTTTGCCCGCGCACACGGCATCAAGATTCCAATGTTGCCAAAGGAAGCCGCTGATGAATGCTGATCTGCTTGTTGTTCACGCGGCACAGTTGCTCACCTGCGCGGGCGGCGGTCAGCCTAAGCGCGGTGCCGCCCTGCGTGATGTATGCCTGATCAAAGATGGCGCGCTGGCAATTCGGGATGGGCGCATCCTAGCGGTGGGTAACACGGCGGCGGTGCGCGCTGACTATGCGGCGGAAACAGTCATCAGCGCGGCGGGTAAGGTGGTCTGTCCCGGCTTGGTGGATTGCCACACGCACGCCGTCTATGGCGGCAACCGCCTAGACGAGTTTGAGCAGCGCCTGCAAGGGGTGCCCTACATGGAGATCATGGCGGCGGGCGGCGGCATTGCCAGCACAGCACGTGCCACACGCGCCGCTTCTGACGATGATCTGTTGGCGCAGGCACGCGCACGGCTAGATCAGATGATGCAGCACGGCACCACCACCGCCGAGATCAAGACGGGCTACGGGCTGGATACACCAACCGAAATCAAGCTGCTGAACGTCATCGCGGCGCTGGATCGCCAACATCCGATGAATATCCTCCCGACCTTTTTAGGCGCGCACGCCGTCCCGTGGGACTACGAGAGCGCTGAGCAGTATCTTGCCGCCGTAATTGACGACATGCTGCCTGCTGTTGCGCGCAGCGAAGCATGGCGCTACTTCATGGCAAAAGGCATGAACGGCTTCATTGATGTTTTCTGTGAAGAGGGTGTGTTCGATCTTGAGCAGGCGCGCCGCGTGCTGCTGGCAGGGCGCGATCAGTACGGGATGCAGGTCAAGGCGCATGTGGACGAGTTTGTCTATTTGGGCGGCGCAGAGATGGCTTGCGAACTGGGTGCAATTTCCGTTGATCATCTGGATGTGACACCGACTCATGCGCTGGATCGGTTGGCGCAGTCCAACACGGTTGGTGTGATGCTGCCTGCTGTAAACTTCAACTTGGGCAGCACGCACTTTGGGAAGGCGCGCCACCTGATTGAGGCTGGCGGCATTCTAGCGCTGGCAACCGATCTGAATCCCGGCTCGGCGCCAACGCCTTCTTTGCCCTTGGTGATGGCAATTGCCTGCCGTTATCAGAAATTGCTGCCTTCAGAGGCGCTGAATGCCTGCACCATCAACGCGGCGGCGGCGCTGAATATGGCTGAGCGCGTTGGCTCGCTGGAAGTGGGCAAACAAGCTGATCTAATCATCCTGAACACGGATGACTACCGCGCCCTTGCCTACGAGTTCGGCAGCCAATTAGTCGAGAGGGTGATCATCAAAGGGGATACCGTATGGCGCAGATCATCCTAGATGGCGCAAGCCTGACCATTCAACAGGTCATTGAAGCAGCCTATGGCACGCCTGAAGTCATCTTGAGTGAGGCTGCCAAGCAGAACGTACAGCGCGCTGCTGATGCTGTGCAGAAATTGCTGGCAGAGGGCGTGATTGCCTACGGCATTACCACCGGCTTTGGCGCCTTTAAGGATAAAGTTATCCCGTCTGATCAGGTGGAACGCCTGCAATACAACATCATCGTGAGCCATGCCGTCGGCGTGGGCGCGCCGTTCGATATTCCTACCGTTCGCGCCATCATGCTCATCCGCGCCAACACGTTGGCAAAAGGCTATTCAGGCATTCGGCTTGCCACGCTGCAACTGCTGCTGGATATGCTCAATCGCGGTGTGCATCCGATCATCCCCGAAAAAGGTTCGCTTGGCGCCAGCGGCGATCTAGCACCGCTGGCACACATGACCTTGCCCATGATCGGCGAAGGTGAGGCGCTCTTTGAAGGTGAACGCCTGAGTGGTGCTGAAGCGCTGCGCCGTGCAGGCTTGCGTCCGATCAAGTTGGCGGCAAAAGAAGGCTTGGCACTGACCAACGGTACAAGCGTGATGTGCGCGGTCGGTGTGTTGGAAACACACCGCGCCGAGATGATCAACGCCACGGCAGATATTGCAGGCTGCCTGAGCCTTGAAGCGCTCAACGGCACACCGCTTGCCTTTGATGCGCGTATTCATGCCTTGCGTCCGTTTCCGCGCCAAATTGACTGCGCTGCTGATCTGCGACGCTTGCTGGCTGGCAGCCAGTTCACACGCGGCTACGATCCTGCCAATGTGCAGGATGCCTACACACTGCGCTGTATGCCGCAAGTCCACGGCGCTATCCGTGATGCAATTGCCTACACACGCTGGGTGTTTGAGATTGAACTGAACGCCGTCACCGACAATCCTTTGATCTTCATTGATGACGCCACAGGCGAGATTGAGGTCATCTCCGGCGGCAATTTTCACGGCGAACCGTTGGCAATTGCGATGGACTATCTGGGCATCACTATGAGCGAACTGGGCAACATCAGCGAGCGGCGCATCATGCGCCTGATTGACGAGGCGAGCAATACGCACACGCTGCCGCCCTTCCTCACACAGGAAGGCGGCTTGAACAGCGGCTTCATGATCTTGCAATACACAGCCGCCGCCCTTGCCACCGAGAGCAAGGTGCTTTCACACCCTGCCAGCGTGGATACCATCCCAACGTCTGCCAATGTTGAGGATCACGTGAGCATGGGCGTTACGGCGGCGCTGAAAGGACGGCGCATCAACGATAACGTCGAGCGCATTTTGGCACTGGAGCTGATGGCAGCCGCCCAGGGCGTGGATTTTCGCCGTGCGCTGATGGGCGCAGACGCCACTTTAGGTGCAGGCACGCAGCCCGTCTATGCCCTGATCCGTCAGCATGTGCCATTCATCCAGCAAGATAGCATCCTCTACACCTACATCAACGCCATGATAGCCTTAGTGCGTGAGGGGGCTATTGTGCGCGCCTCGCGCAGCGGCGTAGGCGTGCGAGTATAAACCACACGCCCGATCCAGAGTGTTGGATCGGGCGTATATGGTTACGCTGCGGTGCGCGTTACGGCTTCACGGTGAACAGGCTGCCAGCACCGCGCCCGAACACCTCTGGGAAGTAGAACTCGTTCCCGTTCGGCGGGATGACGCGGTAAGTGCCGGCTGCCGTCGCCTGTATCTGGTAGACGTAGCGGTAGCTGCCACGCGGCAGATAGCTGGCGGAAAGCACCACCTTTTCTGTGCGGAGCTGCGTATCGCTGAAATACCACCAGCCCCACATAAAGCGGTAAGGTTCATCAGCAGGGATCAGCTCTGGGCGCTGCCCGATTTGTGCGCTGGTTTGCAGTGAGCGATCAATCGCCTCTGTGCCAGCCGGGATCGGATCGTTGATGACCACATAGTAGAGGTCATTGGTCGCTGTGATCTCCAGCGCCACCGTGATCACATCACCAACCTTTGCCTCTGTGATCGGCTTGCCTTCGGCGTTGTAGTAGGTGCGGACGAGGCGAATGCCGCGATCAGTCGGCTGCACAGCCTCTACAGGCTGATTGACGTTCAAGGTGGCTGTGTAGTAGAGCGCACCTTCGCCGGCACCGTGCTGGAACGCCAGACGGTTGACCTGTTCGCGGAGCAGATCGGCAACATCAATGGTCAGCCTCTCGGTCTTTTTGAGCGTTTCGGCGTTGCCGACGCCCTCAAAAACCTGTTCGCCATTCACCCCGACGGTATAGGTATAGTTTGCCTTTAGCTCACCGCTAACCGCCATCCAACTGGTAAGTGCCATGACTGCCCATGCCGACTCTTGCGTGGTCTCCCACGCATCACCGCGGCGTGCCACCATCAGCCAGCGGATCACATTCGGGATCAGCTCGCTCTCAGGTGTGAAGGTGACCAGCGTTTGGAGCAAGATCGCCGTTGTGCGCGTATCACTGCCCCAGTTCCACCAATCACGGCGACCTTCTTCCCAGTGAATGCCCGTCGCGCTGACAATGGCGGCAGATTGAATATCGCTGAGCAGCGTATCAATCTTGTCTTGGAAGCCGAGTGCATCGCGGGAGAGACCGTATGCCTGCGCCAAGAAGCCACGCGCATAGAGCGCCATCTTTTCGCGCCACACAAAGAGCGCTTCAAGCGCCTGCACGCTGGTGTTGCCCGAACGCGCCAGCACGTAGAGGATGAACGCACCGCGGTTCAGTTCCCAGTCAGGCGTGTTTTGCGTGAAAGCGGGTAAGCGCGCTTGCAGGAAGGCAATCGCACGGTTGACCATCTCGGCGGGAATTTGCAGATCGGAATCGCGTGCTTCCACCAAGCCCAGAAGCGCGTAGGCAGTTACCAGCGTGCTAGATTCCTCGTTGTAGTACCAGCCCCAGCCTCCATCGGGCTTCTGTTCAAGGCTCAGCTTGAGCAGTGCCTCACGGATTGCCCGCTCAAGATCGGCACGCAGCGCTTCATCTGCCAAGCCAAGCCGCTGCAAGGCGCGGAAGGTGACTGCGTTCGGCAAAAAGCGCGAAACGCTCTGCTCTAGGCATTGGTAGGGGAAGTTTTCCAGCGCACGCAGCGTATCCAATGTGGAGGCTGCCAACGATGGGCTAAGCCGCACGCTGAGCGAACCCGTTGGCGCCAGTGCGGCGCTTGGCACCAGAATGCCTTCGGTGCGCGTGCTTGGCTGGCGCAGTGCGCCGGCGGTGCTGGCATAATCAGGCGTCAGGTAGCGGTAGACGGGCAGCAGGCGGGCATCGCCTAGCCCAACAGCGGGCTTGCTGGCATCGCCAAACTGCCCACTGACCGCGCTAAAGGTCAGATCAACTGCCTCGACATTGCCCACGACGGCAAGCCACGTGACGCGCGTCCGTCCGTTGGCAGGCACCGTGACGACTTGCTGTGCTTCTGCGCGCAGCGTCACGCCTTCTGCGATCAGGCTGACTGTCGTCTCAAGGTCGGTGTCGGTGTTGTTGTTGACCACCACAGCCAGCTCTGCCTCATCGCCAACCACGAAGAAACGCGGCGTGGCAGGGCGCACCAACAGCGGCTTGGTTGAAACGATCTCTAAAGTTGTGTCGCCCACGAAGGTTTGCGCCGAAATGCCGCGCACGTCCAAACGCCAGGTCGTTAGGTTATCCGGCAGTGTGATGGCGGTGCGTGCGCTGCCGCTGGCGTCCGTCACGACGCTTGGCAGCCACAACGGCGTATCAATGAAGTTGGTACGGACATCGGGCGCGGCACTCTGCGCCTTTTCATCATCTGCATCAGCAGCCTGTCCGGGCGGGGATGCTGCGGGCGGCGGCGCACCGCCGGCACCTTCTGCGGCGTCACTCCGCATCATAGCAAACTCTGCCACCATAATATCGCCTTGCGGCGTAATGCCATCCAGCAGGCGGCTGAGCGTGGCAAGCGTGCTGATCGAGAGTCCACGCACGCGCCAGAAGGCATCAAAGATCGGGATGCTGTTAGGCGCACCAACGCTTAGCGTGGCAAGATCGGTCAGCGCTAAGCCAAGTTCCGCCTGCACAGGCTCGCCGCGCAGATCAGTGACCTTCAGGTCAAAGCTGATCGTCTTTTTCGGCTCTGCCAGCTTGTCGGACGGTGTGGCAGTGATCTTCAGTTGCTGTTGCACGGCAACGTTTAGATTGATCAGACCGTAGCGTAGCTCTGGCACAAGGGCAGCCATTGCACCGCCAGCGCGCAGCAAGACGACCGAAACGTACACATTCGGCGCGTAGCTGCCTTCGATGGGCAGTTCGTAGGTGTAGCTGCCTTCAAAGGTCACCCATTCGCGCTTGATGATGTCGGCACGTTCCACAGTGATGAGCGCTGTCACCGCTTCTGTGTAGGGCGAGGCGATCAGGATGCTGGCAGTCTCACCGATTTGGTAGTCATCTTTGCGGTCTGCCACAAGCTGCAAACCCAGATCGTCGCGCCGCCACTGGATAGCGTTTTTGCCCTGTACCCAAAGCGTGAAGCGGCTGGTCGCCACGCGCTCACGCGGATCGCGTGTTTCGGCGCTAATCTCGAACAAGCCGCCGCGCTCAGGCGTGAAGGTGAAGGTTGCTTTACCCTCAGCATCGGTGATCAGGCGTTCCTCTTTGACGAGGGTGCGCTTTTGCGCCCATTCAAAGGTGCTTGGGTCTTGCACCCACGCAACCTCGGTCACTTTAAGGGTGACGGTTTGGTTGGTGACAGGCGCAGCGTCCCAATCTGCCGTGAACACGCTGATCGTTTGCGGCTGCCCTGCCACGCCAACGTATTTCTCAGGCTTGATGCCGACCAGTACCGTTGACGGGAAAACCGTGACGCGGGCGCGCCCGCTGATGCTCTGGTTGGAAATATCGGTGACGGTTGCCTCAAGGGTGAACTGCTGGGTGAATTTGTTCTCGCCCAGATCGGCGGGGAAGCTGATTTCGAGCCGCCCTAGCGGATCAAGCGTGCCGCTGCCACTGGCGACCACACGCTGATAGCCGCCATAGTAGCCGACGAATTCATCGCCAAACAGGATGCGCGGATCACGCGGATTGCCAAAGAAGCCCACATCCGCCACGACTTGCCACTGCACGGCTGCGCCACCGACGCCACCGCCAAACAGGAACTTAGACTCAACGGTTGCCTTGACCAGATCGCTATCGGCGTAGCGCTCTGCCGCTGCTGTGACTGTCGTCAAGAATTCAGGCGGGCGGAACTCGGCAACAGTGAAGCCGAGATAGTCGTTCTGCGTGCGGAATTGGGTGCGAAGGCTGTAGCCGCCAAGCGTCGCGTCTTGTGGCAAGTCATACTGACCGCTAAAGGCGCCGTACTCATTCAGCAGCAGCCTTTGGTTGTAAACTTCGCGTCCGTTGGGATCGTTGATGATGACCTGAATTGGCTCATTCTGCGGCACGCTGAAGGTCAC
>DAOUBW010000023.1:0-184027 GCA_034432555.1 Anaerolineae bacterium | reverse complement strand
TGCCGTGATCAACGTGACCTATCGTGCCGATGTTGCAGTGCGGCTTCGTCCGCTCGAATTTGCTCTTGCCCATGGTTGCTTTCTTTTCTCCGTAGTCAGTTGTCGAAATTTACTTAGCGACGCGCCCTTTGATCACTTCTTCAGCGATGCTGGTTGGCGCGGGATTGTACTTATAGAATTCCATCGTGAACGAGCCGCGCCCTTGCGACATATTACGCAGGTCGGTAGCGTAGCCGAACATCTCACCGAGCGGCACAATCGCCTTGATGGAAGACGAACCGCCAGCGCGTGGCTCCATGCCTTCGATCAAGGCGCGGCGCGATGACAAATTGCCGACCACTGAGCCGGTGTAGTCATCTGGCACAACGACCTCAACGCGCATCATCGGCTCTAGGATGACGGGTCCGCCGCGCTGCACAGCTTCTTTGAGCGCCATCGAGCCGGCAATATGGAACGCCATTTCAGACGAGTCCACATCGTGGAAGGCGCCATCGACAAGGCGTACCTTCACACCGACCACCGGGTAGCCGGCAATCACGCCGCCGTGCATTGCTTCACGGATGCCTTCTTCGGTCGGCTTGATGAACTCACGCGGGATGGCACCAGCACGGATTTCGTCAACAAATTGGTATGTCTCGGTGCTGTCTTCGGGCAGCGGCTCAACTTCAATAACCACACGCGCATATTGACCTTTACCGCCCGATTGGCGCTTGAAGGTCTCATCAATGCGCGTGGCGCGGGTGATCGTCTCGCGGTAGGCAACCCGCGGACGCCCAACAACAGCATCTACACCGTGTTCGCGGCGCATACGCTCGACCAGCACCTCAAGGTGCAGTTCGCCCATGCCATAGATGAGCGTCTGACCGAGTGTCTCATCAGAGCGCACATGGAAGGTTGGGTCTTCTTCCGCCAATTTGCGGAGCGCCTCACCCATTTTGTCTTGATCGGCCTTCGTCTTTGGCTCAATGGCAACATTGATGACAGGCTCTGGGAAGCTGATTTTCTCCAACAGGATAGGATTATCAGGATCGGTGAGCGTCTCGCCAGTGAAGGTATCCTTCAAGCCGAGAATGGCGGCAATATCGCCAGCGCGCACTTCCTCAACATCCTCACGCTTATCGGCAAACATACGCACCATACGCCCGATGCGCTCGCGCTTACCCTTCGTGCTGTTCAGCACGCCCGTGCCAGACCTGATTACGCCTGAATAGACGCGGAAGAATGCCAAGCGCCCCACGTAGGGATCGGTGATGATCTTAAAGACCAATGCGGCGAGTGGCTCCTCATCGCTGGCGTGGCGCTCGACTTCCTCGCCGGTATTTGGGTTGGTGCCGCGCACAGCAGGAATATCCAGCGGCGAAGGCAGATAGGTGACCACAGCATCCAACAGCAGTTGAACGCCCTTGTTCTTGAGCGCCGAACCGCACAGGATTGGGTGGCACTTGCCTCCAATGGTGGCGCGGCGCAGAACAGGGATCAGCTCTTCGGTGCTGATTGGCTCTTCGAGCAGATAGCGCTCCATGAGTGCCTCATCGGTCTCAACGATTGCCTCAAGCGTCTCGGCGCGCACTGTCTCTGCCTGCTCACGGATGTCTTCGGGCAGGTCGTGCGTTTGAATATCCGTGCCAACATCGTTGCCATAGACGATCAGCTTCTGGTTCAACACGTCTACCAAGCCAGCAAAACGATCTCCTTCACCGTAAGGGAAGTAGAGGATAACAGGCTTGCCACCGAGCCGATCAACAATCATATCCACACAGCGCTGGAAGTTGGCGCCGGTGCGATCCATTTTGTTCACAAAGCAGATGCGCGGCACACCATACTTATCTGCCTGCCGCCAGACCGTCTCCGACTGCGGCTCGACGCCTGCCACGCCATCGAAAACGACGACGCCGCCATCCAGCACGCGCAGTGAACGCTGCACTTCAGCGGTAAAGTCAATGTGACCGGGCGTATCAATCACGTTAATCTGATGCCCAAGCCAGCTAGAGGTGACCGCTGCTGCCGTGATGGTGATGCCGCGTTCACGCTCCTGATCCATGTAGTCAGTCGTGGCAGCACCGTCATGCACCTCGCCAATGCGATGCACCATGCCAGTGTAGTAAAGGATACGTTCGGTGGTGGTCGTTTTACCGGCGTCAATATGGGCAATAATGCCGATATTGCGAACCTTATTCAGGTCATAAACGCCGTGTTTCTCGTTTTTCGCCATAGCTTTAGAAGGCTTTCTCCTGTTAGTCCCTACCTGCGATGCACAGCCCGCTTACCAGCGGTAGTGGGCAAAAGCGCGGTTTGCCTCTGCCATGCGGTGCGTCTCTTCCTTTTTCTTCACGGCAGCCCCAGTGTTGTTAAAGGCGTCCATAATTTCGGCTGCCAATTTTTCCGCCATACTGCGCCCGCTGCGAGAACGCGCAGCGTTCAAAATCCAGCGCATGGCAAGCGCTTCACCGCGCTCTTTGTCTACGTCCATAGGCACTTGGTAGGTGGACCCGCCAACGCGCTTGGGCTTCACCTCAACCGTTGGTGTGGCGTTCCGCAGGGCGCTCTCCAACACTTCCATCGGGTCACGCTTGGCACGGTCGCCAACAATGTCCATCGCCGTGTAGAAAATCTTACGGGCGGTGCTTTTCTTGCCGCTGTACATCATACGGTTGATGATCATGCCGATCAGGACGCTGTTGTAGCGAATATCAGGCAGCGTTGGGCGGGGCAGTGGTCTGAATCTTCTTGGCATTGGGCAATCCTCTTACTTCTTCTTCGCCGGTGCAGCCGCTGCGCCCTTCTTGGGACGTTTCGCGCCGTACTTGCTGCGCCCCTGCTGGCGGTTCTTCACGCCGTCGCAGTCCAGCTTGCCACGCACAATGTGATAGCGCACGCCGGGCAGGTCTTTCACACGCCCGCCGCGAATCATCACGACGCTGTGTTCTTGCAAGCCATGCCCTTCGCCGGGGATATAGGCGGTCACCTCAATCTGGTTGGTGAGGCGCACACGGGCGATCTTCCGCAACGCCGAATTAGGTTTCTTGGGCGTCATGGTACGCACGACGGTGCAAACGCCGCGCTTCTGGGACGCCCCCTTCGGCTGGCGCGTGCGCGTCTGGCTATGGGAATTAAAAGTGTATTGTAGGGCGGGGGACTTGCTCTTGCCCTTTTTCGGGCGGCGTCCCTTCCGCACAAGCTGATTAATTGTCGGCATGAAGCACTCCGTAGCTCATTTCTCTTTCGGGCGCGCAAACGGGCGTATGGCTGCTTATGGCGCTACGCCCGTCTTCTCCAACCAAAACGGTGAGCCATCACGCAAGGCTGCAAAGCAGGCGGGATGGCTCCACCGACGGTGACCAAACTCAATTCGGAAGCCATTGCCTTGTCACGCAAGGTTGGGTTCCGCCCAGTAACAGCAATAGGTGATTATAGTGCGAGGCGAGGCGCACGTCAAGGTGCGATTCAGCAGGTTTTCGGCAACAGCCTAGACGGATGCATTTTGGGCAAGCCCGCTTAATAATTCAGCAGCGCGGACTTTGCCGCCTAATGCCGCCAAATCTGCCGCCAAACGCTGTGCGTTGTGCAAGACTGCCTGATCAGTGGTCACAGCGCGGATAGCGGGCAGCAGCTGTCCATTTCGCACGTCGTGCGCGGTCAGATTCAAGCCGACCTTCGCCTGTGCCACGCGGCGCGCCTGCCCACGCTGATCAGCGGCGTGTGGCACAACGACCTGTGGAATGCCCTGTACGGCGGCGCGGTGAGTCGTCCCCATGCCGCCGTGATGCACAATCACCCTTAAGCGCGGAAAGACGTGATCATAATCCACCCATGAGAGCAACCGCGTGCCGCGTGGCAGCGCTGCTATCAATTCCGCCTTCTTCTCAGGCGCCAGCGGATTTTTGCCCAGCACCACAATAGGAATCATGCCCAGCCGTGCCGCTGCTTGCGCTGCCCAACTGTAGAAGCCGAGATCGCCGGTGAACACGCTGCCCAATGTGATGAGCGCTAACGGCGCATTTTCGGGAAGGTCTGCCAACCAATGCGGCACAGGCGCTATCGGCGCGTCAACTGAGCCGCCCACAAAGTGCGTCTGTGGTAGCGGCTCCGGATCCGCCTGATACCACGCACGGTTGAAATAGCTGATGTGCAAATGCGGCGATTGCACCGAAGGCGCCGCGCCTTCCGAGAAGTTAATGCCGCGCACACCGAACAGCGCCTTAAGCCGATCAATGCGTTCGCGGCTCAGCTTGCTCAGGTCGCTCTGGACGGCATACATCCGATCTTCATCTAAAGGCTGCCCGGCCACCCAGCCCGTGACTGCCATTGGGACGCTGAGTTTTTCGGCGGCAAAGGCGACTGCACTCAGGAACGGATCAGTCACAATTAGATCAGGTGCGCCGCGTTCGGCGGCAAGGGCAAGGATCGCCGCAAAGGCGGGCGGCATCAGCTCTTCGCTCAGCCATGTGTCCAGAGCGCGCCGATAGCGCAGGAACATCGCCTCGACTGGGTTCATGCTGCGAAGATCAGCAGGCGGCGGCGAGAGCCACGCCCAACCACTGGCGGCAATCGGTGCGAAGGGAATGCCCACCGCGCTGATCAGGCTCTCCAACGGCGGCTCGGAAACCCACAGCACAGCATGACCACGCGCATGTAGGTACTGCGCCGTCTTGAGCATTCCGCCCCAATCGGTGTGACCTGCTAAGGGCGCGGAGATGAACCAAAAAGATGCCATAAGGTTACGCTATGATGGTGCAGGCGGGAAAACTCCCGCCTGTTTGCGTTGCGTGCTAGGCTTGCGCCAAGAAGTCGTTCATGGCGGCAAAGAGTTCGTTCATATCGTCGGGCATTAGATCGCCCATGTGCGCGATGCGGAAGGTCTTATCCTTCAGTTTGCCGTAGCCGTCCGAGATCGTCATGCCACGCGCCTTGAGGAACTTGTTGAGCGCCTTCACGTCAATGCCGCGTGTGTTGGCAACGGTGCTAACCGTGGGCGAGTGGTAGCCTTCCTCAGAGAACATGCCGAAGCCTGTTTCCGCCACCCAATCCCGCGTTGCCTGCGCCATTTGTTCGTGGCGGGCGAAGCGTGCTTCCAAGCCCTCTGCCAGCATGAAATCAAGCTGCTTATCGGTGGCATACAGCAGCGAGATGTTCGGTGTGGAAGGCGTGTTGTTCTTGACGAGGAACTTCTCCAGCTCCACAAAGTCAAAGTAGTAGCCGCGATATGGCACTTGCTTGGCGCGCTCCAACACGCGGTCGGAAACGGCAGCGAACGCCAAGCCGGGCGGCAGCGCCATCGCCTTTTGGGTTGAGGTGAGCAGCACATCCAAGCCAAGCGCGTCAAAGTCGATCTTGTAGCCACCCAAAATGCTGACGGCATCTACTAAAATCAGCGTGTCGGGATATTGGCGGATGATGGCTGCCATTTCCTCAAGCGGATTCTTGACGCCAGTGCTGGTCTCGTTCAGTACAATTGCCACAGCATCATAGTGTTCAGCGCGCAGACGTTCCGCCAACTGCTCAGGCTTGACGGCAAGTCCCCAGTCCACCTCGATTGCCTCTGCCTGCTTGCCGTTGGACTTGCTGATCTCGTACCAGCGCTCGCTGAATGCGCCATTGACCAGATGCAGCACTTTCTTGTCATCACGAATGCAGTTGCGTGAGGCAGCTTCCCACAGCCCGGTGCCGGATGAGGTAGAGACATAAACACGCGACTGCGTGTAGAACAGCTGGCGCAGTTTGCCCTGCACGCTGGCAAAAAGCGCCTCGAAATCCGAGCCGCGATGCCCGATCATCCAGCGGCTTTGCGCCTCTAGAATCTCGCGCCGCACCTCAGTCGGACCCGGAATAAACAGGCGGACATGGTCAGGTTTCACCGTGTCGGTCATGCGTTTCATCTCCCAATGAACATGCCACAAATGCCGATCAACAAAGTTGTGCTGTGGCTTTCTTAAAAAGATTTATCGTACGCTGCGTAAGTGATCAATCAACCGTGCGATGCTTGGCGTTGGCGTCGGGTCAACCTGATACAGCGCCGCCAGATAGCAACTGACGTAATCACCATACTGCGCGGCAGTGATTGCCTGAGCAAGCGCGCTCGCGCCCAAGCCGCTCACTGTATCTGGCACAATGCCCTCTTCCATCAAGGCGCGGCGCGTCAGCTCTTGGCGCAGCGCCACACGCGGATGATCGTAGTTCGGCGCGGCAAGGTTCACGGCAGCAATCCGCACAGGCTCAGGCAGGTTCGTTAGGCTTTGCAGCAGATTATAATCGAGATTGGGCAATTCATCACACAGGGCGAAGGTCTTGGCATTCTGCTGAAGGCTGAGCTGCCAACGGCGCGCCACAGGCGCCATGAACCCTGCACCATAAATCAGCGGCACGCGCCCGATCATCTGCCCTGCCAGCCGCTTGGCAGAATTGCGCGTTGGCTCGGCGGCAATGCCAAAGTTGTCCGTGGTTTGGCGCATCATCAAAATTGCCTCCAGCCGATCCGTACCAAAATCGCGCACCAAACCAAGTTTTTCCACCAGTGTAAGCAGTAGCGCCACCTGGCTGTAAAAGGCAAGGCGCGAAACGCCGTCCAGTGTGTAGCGCCACAGCGTAATGCCTGATTGCAGCGCGTATTCTGCTAAGGCGCCGCCGTTTGTGATCGCCAAAATTTGCGTGCCGCGTGCATCTGCCAGTTCAAAGGCGCTGAATGTTTCCTCGGTATCGCCGCTATGATCGAGCAGGACGACAAGCGTTGCCTGTCCGTCGGCATGGGCAGGCAGTTCGTAGCCGCGACAGACCGTGATCGGCAAGTTGAGCGAGTCGGCAACGAGCGCGGCGAACAGCTCAGCCGCCGCAGCGGCATCGCTGACGGCTGCAATCACAATTTTATCTATGAAACGGTAGCTTTCGGGCAGCGGTAAAGCGTCCTGCATTTGCCAAACAGCGTGCATGTCATCCGCGGCGCGGTCAATGCGGCTGAACATGCCATAGGTATCTAAGGCGCGCAGGGCGTTGGGATCGTCGAGAATCATGCAGGGCAAAGGCTCCGAGTCCGCAAAATCTGGTAGGCGCTCAGAACATACCACGTCTTGGGCAAGACTTCAACAAAGCCAAAGTGTATGGCGATGGCGCACAGGTCGGGCAAGTCCGACCCGTGCGGTCTATATACTTTTGACCCGTCCTAACTAAACATGGGCGTGATGCCCGCTTCCAGCATCAGGGCTTGCATGGCTGCCTCGCTCGGTGCGCCTGCAAAACGCTTGGCTGCATCCAGCACTTTAGGCAGCAAGTTCAAATCGCCGACCGTGTTCAGAAAGATGTTGGGTCGGCTTAACACCCAATGCACCGCCAGATCAATATGCGCTTGTTCACTGAGTGGCTCATACCACACGCTGGCATGGCGTGATGTGCCATGTTGCCATAAGCCGCGTGCAATGCTCTTAATCGTCTGCACGGCAATGTTATCTGCCGCACAAGTTGCTATCAGTGTCTTGAAGGCGCTTGCATACTCAGCATTCTGCATCAGCAAATAATTATAAGGCAGCAGGATTGAATCAAAGGCGAAGCGCTCTAAGGATTGCATATGGCGCTTCGCAACGATTAAATCATGCCCTGTCACGCCGATATAGCGCACCAAGCCCTCAGCACGGGCATCAATAGCAGCTTCCAAGGCGCCGCCAGCACCCATTGCCACCTGCCATTCCGTCTCGTCTACAAGGTAGTGGAGTTGGATCAGATCGAGGTGATCGGTTTGTAAGCGATCCAGCGAGCGCCGAATCTGGTCACGTGCGGCACTGTAGGTACGCTCTTGCGTTTTGGTGGCAAGGAAAAAGCGGTCACGGTAGCGCGGCATCCACGGTCCGATCCGCAGCTCAGAGTCGCCATAGTTGGCTGCCGTATCAATGTGGTTGATGCCGTATTCAAAGAGCAGGTCTAGGGTGCGGTCTGACTCGGCTTGCGTGCAGTAGGCAAGCGCAAAGCCGCCGAAAATGATACGGGTGCTGAGGTGATTCGTCCGTCCGAAGGGCAAAGTCGGAATCATGAGCCAAACCTCCATGTTAGGCGCAAGCGTTGCAGCAAGGGCAAATGCTGCACCACAAAAGATGGCGCTAATTAGAGCGTTTTTTGAGCAAGTGTGCGAGTGGGATAAATCTTTAGGCTAAAATTCGCTCACAGATCGGGCAAGTTTCGCCCCGCCCCATACCTCAGCCTCAACCTTGCCGCTGCAATCGAACAGGTGTACAATTAGGGATGTCATGTCACACGCGGCATTGGCTCACCCACTCAGCCGCCATGCGCTCGTAACGTCTGTACCACATTCTAGGCAGAGGATTTTTTGGCAGCTATGGTGCAAGAAAAAATCATTGTGCGCGGCGCACGCGAACACAACCTTAAAAACGTGAATGTTGAACTACCCCGTAATAAGCTTATCGTGATCACAGGCTTGTCAGGCAGCGGCAAATCCTCGCTTGCTTTCGATACCATCTTTGCTGAAGGGCAGCGCCGCTACGTCGAATCGCTCTCTGCCTATGCACGGCAGTTCGTTGGGCAGATGGAAAAGCCCGATGTAGACCAGATCGAAGGGCTTTCGCCCGCCATCTCGATTGATCAGCGCGGCGTGAGCGCCAACCCACGGTCCACCGTTGGCACTGTTACCGAGATTTACGACTATCTGCGCCTGCTCTACGCCCGCATTGGCGTGCCGCACTGCCCAACCTGTGGCGCGGAGGTAAAGGCACAGAGCGCACAGCAGATTGTGGAACAGATCGAAGCAATGCCGAATGGCACGCGCATTCAGGTGCTGGCACCCCTCATCAAAGACCGTAAAGGGCATCATGAGAAAGTCTTTGAGGACGTGCGAAAGGCGGGTTTCGTCCGTGTGCGCGTGGATGGTGAAGTGCGCGACGTGGATGAGGACATTAAGCTGGCACGCTACGAGATGCACACCATTGAAGTTGTGGTAGATCGCCTTGTCATCCGCCATTTTGACGATCCCAACGGCGAAGAGGCACAATCGGCACGCTCGCGCTTAACCGACTCGGTGGAAACAGCGCTCGACATGGGTGAAGGCGTCGTGATCATCAACGATGTGAGCGATCCGAACGCGCCGCGTGATGTGCTGTTCAGCGAGAAGCTGGCATGTGTATTTGGGCATGGCTCCTTTCCAGAAATTGAGCCGCGCACGTTCTCATTCAATTCGCCGCACGGCGCCTGCCCACAGTGCCAAGGGCTTGGCGTGCGCCTAGAAATCGATCCGACCCTGATTGTCCCAAACCCTGATCTTTCGCTGGAAGATGGCGCCATCAGCGAGCTGGCATGGACAACCGATAGCGACTCCGCCAGTATGCAGGTCTTGCTCAACGTTGCTCGTGAGAACAAAGTGCCAACCAACAAAGCCTGGCGCAGCCTGACCGATAAACAGCGCGAGGTGATCCTCTATGGCACAGGCGAGCGGCGCTATACCATTCATTTCAACGGCAGCGATGGCACCCCGCGCCAATGGACAATGCGCTGGGAAGGCATTAGCCATGCTGTGCAGCGCCGCTATGAACAAACTGATTCCGATTTTATGCGCGAACGCTACCAACGCCTAATGTCGGAGCGCCCTTGCCCTGCCTGCGAAGGTAGACGCCTGCGCCCAGAAGCACTCGCCGTCACCATTCATGATTTGAACATTTACGATGCCGGTAAACTCTCCATGCTGCAACTGCGCGAATGGGCAAACGCGCTTGGCGGCAGTGCCGAAGAGCCTTCCGTGCTGAGTGAGCGCGAACGCACCATCGCCCATCAGGTGCTGAAAGAGATTCGGGAGCGCGTCAACTTCCTGATTGATGTCGGCTTGGATTACCTGAATCTTTCGCGCGCCTCTGGCACACTCAGCGGTGGTGAAGCACAACGCATTCGGCTTGCCACCCAGATCGGCAGCCAGCTTACCGGCGTGCTATACGTGCTGGATGAGCCATCCATCGGCTTGCACCAGCGTGACAATGCGCGCCTGATTCGCACGTTGGAGCGTATGCGCGATTTGGGCAATACGCTGCTGGTGGTGGAACATGACGATGAGACAATGCGTGCTGCCGATTGGATCGTGGATTTAGGACCGGGCGCAGGGCAGCACGGCGGTCAGGTTGTGGCGGAAGGCACGCCTGAGCAGATTATGGCACACCCTGAGAGCATTACCGGCGCCTACCTCAGCGGGCGCAAGCGCATCGCCATTCCAACAATGCGGCGCAATGGCAACGGCAAGGCGATCAGCATTCGCGGCGCACGTGAAAACAACCTCAAAGATATCTCGGTAGACATTCCGCTTGGCAAGCTAGTCGTGATCACCGGCGTGAGTGGCAGCGGCAAGTCCTCGCTGCTGATCGAGATTCTCTACAAGCGGCTGGCGCAAGTGCTGAATGGCGCACGCGAACGTGCCGGCGCGCACGACAGCATCGAAGGGCTAGAGGCGGTAGATAAGATCATCAACATTGATCAGACGCCTATCGGGCGCACACCGCGCAGCAATCCCGCCACCTATACCAAGATGTTCGATCACATCCGTAATTTGTTCGCCGAAATGCCCGAAAGCAAGGTGCGCGGCTACGGACCCGGTCGTTTCAGCTTCAACGTGAAGGGCGGGCGCTGCGAGAACTGCGAAGGGCAAGGGCAGTTGCAGATCGAAATGCAGTTCTTGCCGAACGTCTTTGTGACCTGCGATGTCTGTCATGGCGCACGCTATAACCGCGAAACGCTCCAGGTGCGCTATAAGGGTAAGAACATCGCCGAGGTGCTTGAGATGACCGTGAGCGAAGGCATCAGCTTCTTTGAAAACTTCCCGACCATTGCACGCCCGCTGCAAACCTTGGAAGCGGTTGGTTTGGGCTACATTCGGATTGGGCAGCCCGCAACGACGCTCAGCGGCGGTGAGGCGCAGCGCATCAAGCTGAGCCGCGAACTCTCTAAGCGCGGCACGGGCAAAACGCTCTATGTGTTGGATGAGCCGAGCGTCGGTCTGCACGCCGCCGACGTAGATCGCCTGATCACAGTCCTGCACGCCCTCGTGGATCAGGGCAATACGGTGGTCGTGATCGAGCATAACCTAGACATCATCAAGGTTGCCGACTGGCTGATTGATATGGGTCCCGAAGGCGGTGATCGCGGTGGTGAGGTGATCGCGGTCGGCACGCCAGAGGACATCGCAGCCATCGAACGCAGTTATACAGGGCAGTTTTTGGCGGATTATCTGGTGAGCGTGAAATAAGGGGTATAACCTCTAAACACCATTACAATGGTGCGGCGGACGGGCTAAATGGCAATCTAGTTGGGCATGGATTGGGCATGGCTAGCCGTTCATGCCTTTTTGTCACACCCACCGTTCAGCCTATTGACAGACGCCTAAGCAGTGATAGAGTAGTGATTGATCTGTGATGTGTGCGTTGGACACAGCATCTTCATGTAAATGGCACACAACATCCGCCGTCCAGTGTCGTTTATAGGCAGTAGGATAGGTTGCTGTGATTGGTCTGAAAACGGCGCGTAAGCGCTATCCCACCGCTGCTGACCAGCGGCTTAAAATCGGGTTGTTCACCGATAGCTTCCCGCCGATTATCAACGGCGTGAGCGTGACGCTGAACAACCTGCACGCCGAACTGCTGGCACAAGGGCAAGACGCCCATGTGTTCACCTTTGGCAACTACGAAACTGACCAGCCCAATGTATGGGTTACCCGCGGCGTGCCACTCGGCAACAGCCCTTTTCAAGGCGCGCTGATGTTAGACCGCCCTTCAACACTTGTGGCTGAAAAATTAAGCGTTTTTCACATCAATGATCCCTTCAACATCGCCTATGTTGCCTTACGCATGGCACAGCGTGCCAACCGTCCACTGGTTTTCACCAACCACACACGGCACGATATTTACCTTGAGGAAAAGTGGTCTAGCGTGCTGCGCCCTGTGCTGCGGCTCTATGTTGAAGCACAGATGACCTACGTGATGCGGATGAGCGATGTGATCACCGCGCCTTCGCATTCTGCACTGCGCTGGATGCAGCAGCTTGCGCCCGATGCTGCCGACCGTATGCGTGTGATGCATAACGGCGTGCCATTGCAGCCCTACGAGCGCCTGCCCGAAAACGCTGTGCGGCGTGATCAGTTCGGCATCAGTTCGCAAGCGACTATCTTTGGCTACGTTGGGCGCGTTGCGCCTGAAAAAAATTTAGAGGTGTTTGCTCACGCCTTCCTAGCGGCAGTGAGGCAAGGCGCAGATGCTCATTGGGTCGTCATCGGGGATGGCAGTTCCCGCGCCGGTCTGGAAGCGATCACCGCGCCTGTCCGTGAGCGCGTACATTTCCTGGGCAGGCGTCCTAACCATGATATGCCGCGTTATGTGCCTATGTTTGATGTATTCATCACCCCCTCCATAAGCGAGACGAATCCACTGTCTGTCATTGAAGCGCTTGCTTGCAGTAAGCCGTTTTTGGGTGTGCGCGCTGATTGGTGGGACGAATATCCCAACCATCAGCAAGCAGGCATCTTGGCGGAGAACAATCCCGCCGATCTGGCGGCGGCAATCAGTTGGTTCTGTCAACAGGAAGGCGCACGCCGCGAAATGGGCGTTCATGCTCACCGAATTAGCTGCCATTTTGACGTACGTCAGGTGGCTGCCCAGTGGATCGAGATTTACCGCACCTTAGGCGAACAATACGCGCTTATCCAAGCCTCTTAGCGCGCCATCAGCCGAGATCGGCAAGCACCTTGCTGATCTCGGTTGCACATTCGGCGTCTGCCTCATGAGATAACACAGCCCGCAAAACATCTCGCGCCGCGCCGCCTGAAATACGCGCCACAGCCCACGCCGCATGGGCGCGCACCAACGGGCTGGCATCCTCTAGGAGCGCGTGCAGTGGCGGCAGCGCACGCACATCGCGCCAGTTGCCCGCCGCAACACAGGCATTCCGCAGCAGGCGCGGGCGTTTCAGCCGCAAGATCGGCGAGCCTTCAAAAAAGGTGGCAAACTCAGAGTCGCTCATCTGCAACAAGCGCAGCAGCGATGGCGCGGCACGCTCAAAATCGGGTGGATGGAAGGCGTGTTGCGGCGTGGACGTGGCAAAGCGCGTGAATGGGCAGACATCCATGCACACATCGCAGCCCACAATCCAATTGCCCATTAATGGGCGCAGTTCATGTGGAAGGTAGCCCTTGTACTCTATGGTCAGATAGCTAATGCAGCGGCGCGCATCCAGCACATAAGGCTGTGGGAAGGCATCCGTTGGGCAGGCGGCGCGGCAGCGGTTGCAAGTGCCACACATGGTCTCGCGGTGGGGTGCATCGTAGTGGTCAAAGGTGAGGTCGGTCAGGATTTCACCCAAAAAGAAGTAGCTGCCGCGCTTAGGATCGATCAGCACCGTATTTTTGCCCACAAAGCCGATGCCCGCTTGCTGCGCGTGCGAACGCTCCAGAAGCGCGCCAGTATCCACATACACGCGGTGCGCCATACCGCCCGTTTCACCTTGCAGCCATGCGGCAAGTGCTTCTAATTGTTCCGCGATCAGGTCGTGATAGTCTTTTCCCCACGCATAGGCAGCGATCCGCCCACGCGACGGATCGTTCAGTAGCGCAGGCGGCACACTCAGCGCGTGATATTCCAACCCAACCACAATCAGGGACTGCACCTTGGGCAAGATCACGCTCAAATTGCGGCGGCGCGCCACGCGATCTGGACGTGCCATGTATGCCATTGTGCCGTGATAGCCTGCCGCGATCCAATCGAGATAGGCATCTAAGCGCGGTGAGGGCAGCGCCGATGTTATGCCGAGCATCGAGAAGCCAAGCTGCTGTGCTTGTGCCTTCAGCCGCGCACTGGGAAAAACAGCGCTCATGCCCTAAAGTAGTGTGCTGCGACGCCAGGCTGCGCTGTTGTTGTACTGCACCAAAAAGCCAAAGAGCGCTAACACAAGCAGGATCACTAACGCTAGGGTGCTGGCATCCGAGACGATCTGCATCTCGCCGTTGACGAACGCCACCACCCTCAGGCTTGGCACAAACAGGCTTACGCCGTACATGACTAAGCCCGCGCCATTCACGGCAGTGGCAAGGATGACGATGGTCTTTCGCAGCATGATCGCCAGCAGCAAGCCGAAGAAGGCTGTGACTATCACAATCACAAGCTGCGTAATGCCCGTAGCGCCAAGGCTTGGCGCCAGCAGCAGACCGACTGCTGCACCCAAGAAGGCACCTGAGATGTAAATTGCCAGCGACCACAACACACCTGCCAAAATCGCCAGCAGCAAGCCGACAATAAGAGCGAGGACGAGCGCCAAAGTCTGCTCGCCCGGCGCGATGCTGTTGGCGATCAGGCTGCCGATGGCAGCGCCATACGTCAAGCCGACCAATGCCAAAATCAGGCGGAACAGCTGCCAGCCGAAAAGCAGGCTGAGCGCCCCGATCAGGATCAACACAACACCGATTAGCACGTCTGATGCCATCTGTTTGTAGCTCCTAGTACATCACCGTCCGCAGCAAGGCGTCCAGCACTTGCAGCGCATTCAGGTTACGCATGGTATAGCCATACTGCAAGTTCTCAGGCGTGAAGCGCCCTGCTGCACCATCCGGCGGCACGGAAGGATGCAAGCCATCGCTGCTCATGCCGCGGTTTGGCAAGCCAACCATGTTGGCGTGATAGTCCCACAGTGGCACCTCATACTGGGCGGCGATAGCGCGAATGACGCTGTTCCATGCCTGCACGCGCTGTTCCTGATTTTCATCAAAGTTCTTGGGCGGAATGGTACTCAGCACAGGAATAACGCCCATCTCCAGCGAAATCTCTACAATCTGGCGCAGTTGGTCGGCGTAGACATCGGTGAAGCCGCTGCCGCTATCGTTCGTGCCGATCATGATCAGCGCAATGGCGGGCTTCACCTGCTTATATTCGCACATGAGCGGTGTATCTGCGCCGCAAATTTCAGGGTAGGCAAAGCCGGGCGTCAGCAGCTTGTCGGCAGTCCAACCGCTGACAGCCGCAAGGGATTGGTTGGCGAACGAATTGCCCGCCCGCGCATTCACCTGCGAAAAGAAGCCGATCACGTTGGAGAGGTTGCCATAGCTACCAAGTTCATACTGCCCAAAGCCAATCGGGTAGAGGAACTGCGGCGCGGCAGTGATGCTATCGCCAATCTTGGAGAACACATTGCGGCGGTTGCCCAATTGCTGCCCACGCAGATAAATAGCGCGGGTGCGTGAGCTAATGCCCGTCAGCCATGGCGGCACGCTGGCGGTGAAAGCGCTGGTCGGCGTTGGGCTTGCCTCGACTGCTACACCTTCTACAGGCAGCGCATTCAAGCGTTCGGCGGGGATCGGGCTGAGATCGGGCAAGCGCGCATATAAGGCAGACATCCAGCCGCGAGTGACGCCCGGCGCCACCAGCACTTGCAGCCATTGGTTATCTGCCGTGCGCCCAACGACAGTCAGTTGAGCAGCCGGATCAAGCACGGTCAGAATCTCGCCAGCGGTGCCGGGCGTGTTCCGTAAGCGCACACGGTTGCAATCAAGGCACAAGCGCGCTGTGAGCGGTGCAGGCGTCGGGGTGATGGTCGGTGGCGGCGCTTCGGTAGGTGTGCGGCTGGGGCGTGGCGTGTTGGTTGGCAAGCCTGAACGCCCACCCGATGGTGTTGCCGTAATTTGAAGTGCCTGCACTTTCGGCGTGGCAGCCTGCCCGCCTAAAGGCAAACTGCCAAACACCAGCAGCAGGGCAAGCGGGAAAATTAATCTTACGTGCCTCATTGGTGGCGAATCGCCTCCCAGGATCTTTTAAGGATGCGGTTAGTGCAGCTAACCTAGCCTCTTAAATTACCGCAAAATCTAAACTTTGTAAATTTGCATACGCTTTTCCCCATAAATGCTGCAACTTTACCCTTCGCAGCCTGCCACCTTTCCTCTATAATGGAACTCCGCTGCGTTAAGGGTGAAGGAGTCAGGCTATGATCGGGATGGACTTCGGCACGACCAATTCTGGCATTGCCACCTACAATGGGCAGACGCTGCGTGTTCTGCCGCTTGATCCGCACACAGAGCGCAGCGTAATGCGCTCCGTCCTCTACCTAACCCGTGAAGGTGAAACGTACGTTGGGCAGCGTGCCATAGACCTCTACAACACGCAAAACGTCAACCGTCCGCGCCGCATGGTACGCAAAGTGGTCGGGCATGTCGTCATGGAGTTTTCCGACGGACTACGCGTACAGACCGATGCAACCGTTGAGGTGGATGATCTAGAGCCGGGACGCCTGCTCCGTTCGCTGAAAAGCGCGTTGGCAACCGGCTATACGCACATGACGCTCTACGGAAAGCAGTACAGCCTTGAAGACCTGATTGCTCGCTACCTGAGCGCCGCACGCCAGCGCGCCAGCCAGCTCTTGGATCGCCCTGTAACGGCAGTGCTGCTTGGCAGACCTGTTCGCTTTGTGGATGCCGAGACAGAGGCTGATGATCAGCGCGCTGAGGATCGGCTGCGGCAAGCCGCGCAGCTTGGCGGCTTTGAGCAAGTGCAGTTCGCCTTTGAGCCGATTGCCGCGGCGCGCAGCTACACACGGCATATCCACAAGCCGCAGATCGTCATCGTCTACGATTTCGGCGGCGGCACGCTCGACCTTACAGCACTGCACGTCAAGCCCAATGCGCCCGCCGAAGTGCTGGCAATCGGCGGTGTGGGCATCGCCGGTGATCGCTTTGATCAGCGCATCATTGAGAATGCGCTGCTGCCACACTTTGGGCAAGGCACCACATGGGGCGAGAAAAAGCTGCCGTTGCCACGCGATTTGATTGAGCGTGTGGCAGCGTGGGAAGGCTTAGCGGAACTTGCTACATTGGAGACCCGCGCTTTTCTGCATCAGGTACAGCGCAATTGTTCGCACCCCGCCCGTATTTACGCCCTTGAGTCACTCATTTTCAATTTTTATGGCTTTGCGCTGACCGAAGCTGTGGAGCAGAGCAAACGCCGCCTCTCAGACGCCTTCTTTGACGTGCTGCGCTTTGAAGGGCGCGAGATTGATATTTGGCAGTTGATCACACGGGCGCAGTTTGAGCGCTTCACAGCAGGCGAGTGGCGCAAGATTCGAGAGGCAGTGCTGGCGGTGCTGGCAGATGCCAATTTGCAGCCTGATCAGATAGATGCCGTCGTGCAGACAGGCGGATCATCGCATTTGCCTGCCAGCATTGCCTTACTAAGCGAACTATTCGGCGCGGAAAAGCTGGTGGTGGAAGATCGCTTTGCAGGCGTTACAGCCGGCTTGGGCATTTTGGCATGGGAATCGCTTCAGGGCGCATAGGGTGTGAAGCATTCCGACCACAGCCGCCATTAGTCTGCTGTGCGGCTTTGGGAGTATAATGAGTGAAAGCAGCACAGCGAGGGCAGTTGCCATGACCGAGCCAATCTACCTCTCTTTGGTCTTTCACAACCACCAGCCGGTAGGGCAATTTAGCTATGTGACCGAACACAGCGCGCATGTCAGCTACCTCCCTCTAATCGAAACCTTAGAGCATCATCCCAAAGTGCGTGTGGCGCTTCACTACAGCGGCGCGTTGCTAGAATGGTTGAAACACAACCAACGCGAAATGCTGGAACGCTTGCGGGCTTTGATCGCCGCTGGGCAGGTCGAGATGCTCTCCGGCGGCTACTATGAGCCTGTGCTTGCCGCCATTCCTGATGAGGACAAGATCGGGCAGATTGAGAAGCTGACCGACGAACTGGAGTCACTTTTCGGCACGACGCCAAGCGGCATGTGGCTGACCGAACGCATTTGGGAGCCGCACCTTGCCAAGCCGATTGCTCAGGCAAACCTGCGCTATGTGATCTTGGACGACGCGCATTTTGAAGCGGTTGGCTTTGATAAGCCACAAGATATGTTCGGCTACTACATCACCGAAGAACAAGGCTTCCCACTTGCCGTTTTTCCCGCCCTTAAGCATTTGCGGTATGCCATTCCCGGTCAGCCGGTTGAAAGTGTGTTGGAATGGCTGCGTGAGCAGGCAATTCAGCCGCAGAGTGGGCAGCCGCCACGCCTGATGTTGATGGCAGATAACGGCGAGAAGTTCGGCACTTATGCCGGCGCCTACGAGTATTGCTGGGGCGAAGGGCGCTACATGGAAGATTTATTCACCGCCCTAGAGATGAACGCCGAATGGCTAAAGACAACCACGCCCAGCCACTATATGGCGCGTTTCCCGCCGTTGGGACGCGCCTATTTGCCCTCTGCCAGCTATATGGAGATGGGTGTTTGGAGCCTGCTGACCGATGAAGCACAGCGCTTGGGCGAACTGCGCCAACGTTTAGAGCGCGAACGGCGCACCGATCAGCTCAACTTTTTGCGCGGCGGCTTGTGGCGGAACTTCCTCGTCAAATATGCTGAGATCAACCACCTGCACAAGCGCACGTTGATGGTCAGCCGCAAAGTTCACGCCATGCGGCGTGGGCGCAAACGAGATCGCGCCTTAGAATTGCTGTGGGCAGCGCAGGGCAACGATCCATATTGGCACGGACTTTCAGGCGGTGTGTATCTGTTCAATTTGCGGGTGGCAAACTACGCCAACCTAATTGCAGCCGAAGATGCCGCCGAGAGCGAGGAATCCGAGCTGCGCCTGCAAACGTTCGATCTTGATCAGGATGGGCATAGTGATATTGCGCTGCTTGGCTCACCACTCAGCGCGATTTGGTCGCCCGTCTACGGCGGCGGCATGGTCGAACTCGATTTCCGTCCGTCTGCCTATAATCTTTATAACGTCATAACACGCCGCAAAGAGAGCTATCACGCCCGTCTGCGCCAAGCTGCCGCTGATGGCTCAATTATCCTGCCCACGTCACCTATGCCGCTGGAAAGCGAACCGCCGTACAGCCGTTCGGTGCGCGCCAAAGAAGGCGGACTAGAACACCGTCTAATCTACGATTGGCATCGGCGCTGTTCATTCCTCGATCACTTCCTGAGCAACTCAACCACGCTTGACGAATTCTACCGCGCTCAGTACGCCGAACAGGGCAATTTTGTCAATCAGCCCTACGAGATTATCGAGGCAACCTGCGATGGCATACGCGCTTATATCACTTTGCAACGTGCCGGCAGTGTTTGGTTGGGCGAAACACAGCATCCGATCAACTTGCGTAAGGCGTTTCAGTTCTTCCACAGCGAAAGCGCCTTCCAAGTGGATTACACGCTTTCGCATCACGGCAAGCAGCCGCTTGAACTGCGCTTTGGCATCGAGATGGTGGTTGGCTTTGATGGTGGACAGGATATTTCTTACAGCGCGCTGCGCCTGAACGGTGAGAGTGACCGTCTGCCGCTTGGCGCCCTGCGCGAATTGGAAGGTGTGCAGCACTATAGCGCTGATACTACATTACACAACCTGACGCTTGCTACGGCGCTCAGCAAACCTGCCTTCGTGTGGCAGTTCCCGCTAGAGACGGTCACCCTTTCCAGTGATGGCTTTGAGCGCGGCTATCAGGGGACTGTTTTTTTGCATCTGTGGCATGTGCGGTTGGAGCCGAACGAGCGTTGGGAAGTGACCCTGACTCAGAGCATCAGCCAAACTGCCACACGCCTATGAAAGAAAGTGAATCATGATTGATCGGCTGATCTTAAATGCAAATATCTACACGCTGGATTCTGCACAGCCGCGTGCCAGTGCCCTTGCCATTCGCGGCGATCAGATTGTGGCGGTGGGCGATGACTCGCTGCGCGCCCTTGCCACCCGCAGCACACACCTTGACGATCTGGCGGGTGCAACAGTCATCCCTGGCTTGACAGACGCACACATCCACTGGGAGCTAACGGCGCGTGCTTTGCGCGAAATAGATTTATTCGATCTGCCTAGCAAGGCGGCGGCAGTGGCGCGTGTGGCAGCCGCTGCACAAGCTGCTCAACGTGGCGCATGGCTGATCGGGCGCGGCTGGTCACAAGCGCAGTGGGAAGGCGGTGCTTTCCCAACAGCTGCCGATCTGGATTCCGTCACGCCGAATAACCCTGTATTTTTGCGGGCGCGCAGCGAACACGCTGCTTGGGTGAACAGCGCCGCACTGCACGAAGCAGGCATCACCGCCACCACACCCGACCCTGCGGATGGCGTCATTGTGCGGGATGAGTCCGGTGAGCCAACGGGCGTGCTGCTGGAAGGCGCCATGACCTTAGCCCGCCAACACTTGCCCGTGCCAAGCGCGGCAGAAGTGGCTGCCATGATGCGTGAGGCACAGCGCTTGGCGTGGCGCTGCGGGCTGACAGGTATTCACGATTATGATCAGCCACGTGCCTTTGAGGCGTTCCAACTGCTGCATGAGCGCGGCGAATTGGGTTTGCGTGTGGTCAAGAACATCAACGATCCGTTCATTGATGAGGCAATTCGGCTAGGGCTGCGCTGGGGTTATGGTAATCATTGGCTGCGCTTGGGCGGTTTGAAAATCTTTGCAGATGGCGCACTTGGCGCACGCACTGCCCTTATGTTCGAGCCGTATGACGGTGAGCCAGACAATTGCGGTGTGGTCGTCACCGAGAAAAACGTGATGCTGGCGTTGGTCATGACCGCCAGCCGCGCAGGCTTCCCGTCTACCATTCATGCCATTGGGGATCGGGCGGTGCATGATGTGCTGAATGTTTATGAAGAAGTGCGCGCTGATGAGCGTGTGCGTGGCTTGCAGCCTTCAGATCGCCGCCATCGGATTGAGCATGTGCAGATTATCCATCCTGATGATCTGACGCGCCTTGCCCGCTTAGATATCATTGCCTCAATGCAGCCAATTCATGCTACCGCCGATTATCTGATGGCAGATAAGTATTGGGGCAAACGCTCGCGCTATGCCTACAATCCGCGTTTGCAGCTTGATCAGGGCGCAAGGGTTGCCTTCGGCTCAGATTCGCCGGTTGAACCCTTTGAGCCATTAAAGGGCATTCATGCCGCAGTGACGCGCTGCCGTGCCGACGGCACACCTAGCCCTGAGGGTTGGTACCCTGAGGCGCGCCTAACGGTGGAGGAGGCAGTGCGCGGCTATACGCAAGGGGCTGCCTATGCTGGGGGTATGGAATCACGTCTAGGGATGTTGGCAGTAGGCTATTTTGCCGATCTGGTGGCGTTGGATCGGGATATTTTCGAGAGCGATCCACATGACCTGCTCAAAACGGGCGTGGTCGGCACGCTGACGGGCGGCGTATGGCGCTACACCAATGGCATCCATCCGCTGAGCGCTGAGTGAAGCAACAACCAACTGCTCAGGCGCTGTCTGCTTCCCATTCTTGGGCGCATTTGCGGCAGCGCCACCAGCCCTCGCCATTTTCATAGACCCAGTCCAGCACGCCTTTGCCACATGGGCACCACTCGATATCGGGCATTTCGTTGCGCTGCCAAGCACGGTCGCAGCGCGGGCAGTAGAAACCGCGCCGCATCTCGCGCAGCCAGCAATCGCAAGTTGGGCAGTGCAGCAGGTGCGCGGCATGGCTGTGGCTGATATGTGTGCAGCACGTTTCGCACTGCCAGCCCTCATCACCGCGTGGTTCAACACCTGCGCCGCATACATAGCAGCCGTAGCGCTGTGCCTCTACCCACGCAAAGTAAGCCTCAATCTCTGCGCGTTTTTGGGCGGCACGACGCTTACCAAGCCGTTCTTCCAGCCAGCGGATCGGGTCTTTGCTGCCTTTGCTGTTATTGCAGCCCCCTTCCCCATGGCACAGCGGCAGGATGTTGTTTGGCAGTGTGCCGGGGCAGTCAGGGTTGCTCAAAGGAATCCAGTGATCTTGTGCCAGCGTGTGCCATAAGCCGCGTGGTCGGCTGCACACCGCGCATTGATGTCCCCAATAGTCAAGGGCGGCATCCCAATCGCGGCTGCTAAAGGCAATCGGCAGGCTGCGCTTGCGGGCAAGGTAGGCGTTTCCTAGGCGCGGCGGAGTCAGGACAGTAGCAGGTGGCGGCACTGCTACCTTTCCAAACAAACGATCCCCAAGCTCTGCAATGGTTTGCAGCAGCGGGAATCCCCAGAATGTGCGTACCTGCCGAGCCATAAGCGCCACCATATGTTTGAGATACGTTAGTTACATACTCAGATTATACGAAAACTTTACCTTTTGCAACATTTCGCAAAAAAGAGGCGTGGTAGTAATCTATCCAACAGGAGAGGCTGCCCACCCGCAGCAGATTATCTAATCCGTTTACTAGGTTAAGGCGTTCTGACGGCTGAATCAAAACGGGCGGAGAAATTTCCGCCCGTTTCGATAAAGAGGCTGATAAGGTTAGTCTGCTGCGCCTTCCTGCTGCTTCTTGCGGCGCTCAATTAGGCGTGCGGCGATGCGTCCCAGCTTCTGATGGTGTTTGATGAGCTTCAATTGTGATTCACGCGCACGGGCAAGCGTTGGCTCAAGCTGATCAATGCCCCAGTAGCGCCACAGCGTATCAATCACCTGTGTATAGTATTCAGCAGGACCGTAGTTCGCCTTTGCTGCCAACATCTCGGAGCGCTCTTGATAGTTGGGCATTCCGCTGCCGGGCATCTCAAATTTCATGATGACCTCCGCCAGTGGGTAGACATAGTTCGGCTCAACCTCAAGATGATATTTAACGGCATCGCGGTAGAACGCCATATGCAGCGTCTCGTCTTTTGCCAGGCGGCGCAGCGCACGCGAAAGGCGTGGGTCTTCGGCCTCGGCAATATCGGCTACACGCAAATAGAAAGTCTGCGTTGCTAGCTCCTGGATGGCGGTGTAGGCAATGGCGCCAAAGTGCGAATCGATGGTGCTTGCCCACCCTTGTCGAATGACGCTCTTACGCATGGCAGCGCGCAGTTTGGCATCGCCGTTGCCGCCGAGCAGCAGGTAGGTTTCCAATAGCAAGGCGTGCTGATCTTCTTCGGAAGTCCATGTGTGCAGAAATTCCGTCATCACGCTTAGCGAGCCGCGAAAGGCGGCGTGCAGGTGTGTGGTGAACCACGGCAGGTTCACCTCAGTGAGCAGCGCCGTTTCCACAGCGGTATAGACTAAGGGCGAAAGCTGCGGGATGCTCTCTGGATTTGCCTTCAGTTCATCCAGTGGCAAGTATTCGCTGTACGCCCAGTCAATGCGCTTGGCGCGCTCATGGTGCGCGTCGTACAGACCGCGCAACTTTGGCTCTAAGGATGGGATCAAATGTGCAAGCGACATGCTCGTGTGTGCCTCTACTTCTATCAGACGGAACTTACATGCTTAGGCGCGCACGCCGCCAAACGACTCTGCGCTTCCTAGATTGTAGCATTTTTCACAGGGAAGGGCGAAGCACACACTTTAACTTAATGTTTAAGCCTGTAGTTCAGCGCTGCGCTTGAACTGCGTCTCGTAGAGCGCCGCGTACAAGCCACCCTGCGCCAAAAGGTCGCTGTGTGTGCCGCGTTCAACAATGCGCCCGCGATCCAGCACAAGGATCAGGTCGGCGGCAAGAATGGTGCTGAGCCGATGTGCGATCACAAGGCTGGTGCGCCCCTGCATCACACGCTCTAGTGCTGCCTGAATAAGCGCCTCTGACTGCGAGTCCAGATGTGAGGTTGCTTCATCAAGCACAAGGATGCGTGGATTTTTTAAGATAACCCTTGCAATGGCGATTCGTTGCTTTTCGCCACCACTTAGGCGATAGCCGCGCTCACCGACCAATGTCTGATAGCCGTTGGGCAGTTGACTGATGAAATCGTGGATGTTGGCGGCACGTGCGGCTGCCTCGATCTCGGCGTCGGTTGCCTCAGGCTTGGCATAGAGCAAGTTGGTCTTGATCGTATCGTGAAAGAGGTAGGTCTCTTGCGTCACCATGCCCACCGCTGCCGAGAGCGTGCCAAGCGTCAGGTCGCGCAAGTCGTGACCATCTAGCAGAATGCGCCCCGCCGTCGGATCATACAGGCGCGGCAGCAGGTAGGTAATCGTCGTCTTGCCGGCGCCGCTGGGTCCGACCAGTGCTGCCAGCTTGCCCGCAGGAATGGTAAAGCTCACTTCCTCCAGCGCAACGGTGCGTGCTTGCGTATGTGGTGCGCCATTTGCCGCCGCTTGCTCACCGCTGAACACAGCGCGCACGCTCTCCACACCGCCGCGATCGACGCTGCTGAGCAGCGCCTCGCCCTCAGCATAGCTGAACGAGACATTTTCAAAGGTCACTTCGCCGCGAATTTCAGCAGGCGAAAGGGCGAGCGCGTTCGGCTGCTCGGCAATCTCAATCGGCTGATCAATAATTTCAAAGACGCGCTCAAAGCTGACCATTGAGGACGCAAACTCGACCGGTGCATTGGCAAGTGCTTGCAGCGGCGCGTAAATCTGCGTCAGGTACAAGCCAAAGGCGACGATCAAGCCGGCGCTAAAAACGCCTTCCAGTGCCAAATGTCCGCCAAGCCAATAGGCAAGCGCCACACCAACCGCGCTGATCAAGCCCAAGCTGACGAACATTGCGCTGCCCGTTACGGCGCGCTGCACACCAATATCGCGCACGTTGGCGGCACGATCATCAAAGCGAGCCGATTCCTCGCCACCACGCCCAAAGAGTTTGACCAGCAGCGCGCCGCTGATATTGAGCGTCTCGTTGACCATGGCGTTCATCTGCGCGTTGAGTTCGCTCTGGCGCTTGATCATATCACGCAGTTTACGCCCAATGCTGCGCGCTGGCAACACAAAGAGCGGCACGACGATCAAACCAAGCAGCGTCAGCCGCCACTCCAGCGCCAGCATTACGGCAAGTGTTGCCACGACGGTGATCAGGTTGGTGATGATGCTGACCACTGTGCTATTGATAGCGCTCTGTGCGCCAACCACGTCGTTATTCAGGCGGCTCATCAGTTCGCCTGTCTTAGCGTTGGTGAAGAAACGCAGCGACATCTTTTGTAGGTGCGCGTAGAGATCGCTCCGCAGTGTGTAGATGACGCTTTCACCGATGCTTGCCGTCAGCCAGCGCTGAAAGACTGCAAGCGCGCCACCAAGGATTGGGACTGCCACGATGCCCAGCGCCAGCAGGTTGAGCAGTGCGCCATCCCGTTCGGGCAGCGCCACGTCAATCAGTTGGCGAAAAAGCAGCGGTGTTGCCAAATTCAGCAGCGAACTGAGTAAAATTGTCACCAGCACCAAGCCGATCTGATTGCGATAGGGCTTGGCATAGCTCAGCACGCGCAGGATCAGCGCACGGCTGACACGCGGTCTGTTTTGCGCGTCATACATCAGATAGGAAAACCAACCGCCACCATGAAACATTAGATACCTCTCAAGCTGAACAAGTTGGGCGGAGTTAGACTAAGCCCGCCGCTAAATCGTTTGGTGAGTATAACAGGGCTGCCGCCGCAATGCGCCTATGCTTTTGGGTAGGCATCTGGTAAAAGGCGCAGGTGCGCGGTGCGCGCAAGCCGCCTAAGAACCGCTGGTGGCAAACGCTCCCAATTAACGCTATGATCAGCCCCAACTTTTGCACACGCACAAAGGATTTTATGTGATGGGTTATGATAGAGTATTGGTGACGCTCGACGGCTCGAAATTTGCCGAGATCGCCCTTGAACACGCCATTAAAATTGCCAATTCTGGCGCAAATATTCACGTTCTTTCCGTCATGGCGCAAGACACAATCAGCGAGATGGCGTCGTTGGTGAGCGCCGTCGCGCAGCCGCCCGCCACACAAGATCAAACATGGCCGCCTATCCAAAAGCCCGATGATCCACGTGCCGCGCACGCTCGTGAAAGCTATCTGCGCCAAGTGAGCGATTGGCTGGCGCAAGCAGGCTATGACGTGACAGTAGAAGTGCGACCTGGCAACGTGATCGAGACAATTGTCAGTGTGGCACAAGATGGCTTCCAGATTATTGTGATGGCAACCCATGGACGCAGCGGCATTGCTCGCGTGGCGCTTGGCAGCGTGGCGGAGGGCGTGCTGCACCGCTCACCCTGTCCCGTCTTGATCATCCCTGCCCGTGCCGTGCCACCACAAGCCTAACCCTAGCCAAGCGCATCTAAGTGTGCTATCTTTGGCATTATGGATTGTGATGTAATACACAAACAGCGTGTAGCGGGGCTTGAGATAGGAACAGCTTATGACAGGCACAGCCAAACCACACGATCCAGCGGCAACTGCGCGCCTATTTCTGCGCCTTGCGCTGGGTGCAGTGGCTACCACCTTCTTGATGATCGTGATCGGCGCAGTGACGCGCGTCACTGAATCAGGTTATGGGTGCGGTCCGTATTGGCCCTCGTGCAACGGGCATATCATCCCTGAATTTGAAGACATCACAGTGGTCATAGAATACGGTCACCGTCTGTTTGCGCTGATCGTTGGCTTCTTCGCCATTGGCGTGAGCCTGATGGCATGGCGTAACTATCGAGCGCAGCCCTTGCTTTTCACGCCCGCCATGCTTGGCGTTGGGCTGTTCTTTTTGCAGAGCGCCATCGGTGCGCTGACCGTCGTTATCTACACGCACGCTGCCCACTGGATCAGTGTGATGATCCATCTAGGCAATAGTATGTTCTTGCTGGCTGCCTTCATCGTGGTCTATGTGAATGGCAGGCGCGTGCTGCTGCCGCAACCTGCGCCGCGCACGCCACGCTTTTACATTCCACCGCTGCAACTGGTGCTTGCCACCACGCTCAGCTTTATGGTGGCGATGATCGGCGCGGCAGTGGCAGGGCAAAATGCCACCAAAGCCTGTATTGGCTACCCGCTGTGCAGCGGCGAGATTTTCCCGTTTTCACAGGGTGCGCCGCAAATGGTGCATATGCTGCACCGTCTGATCGCTGGCGCGCTGGGCGCCCTGCTGATCATGATGCTCTGGCAAGCCCGTGCCGATGTCAGCCCTGCGCTGCGGCGCGCCTTGCAGAGTGCTTTCGCTGTCTACTTTGCCCAAGCATTGCTTGGTGCTTCAATCGTGTTAATTGATGATCGTGATTGGCTGGTCATCTCGCGCTCGCTGCACGTCTTTTTTGCAGCCGCGACGTGGGCAGCCATGATTGCCGCGAGTACATATGCATGGCTACAACGCTTGCCGAACGACCGAACGACCCTAGCCCAACTACCATCGGACGCGGTACGCTCCGCGACTACGTCCAACTAGCCAAGCCGCGCATCGTTACCCTGCTGATCTTCACCACCGTCACGGCGATGGTGGTGGCGGCACAAGGAAGCCCGATTCCGCTGCTAACGCTGCTTGCCACTGTCATAGGTGGCTCGTTGGCGGCAGCCGGTGCCAGTGCCCTGAACCAATACATAGACCGCGACATGGATAAGCAGATGTCGCGCACCAAAAACCGCCCGATTCCCGCCGGGCGCGTTGCACCGATCTACGCCCTGATCTACGGCATTCTGTTGGTGATTGCCGCTGTGCTGATCCTGAGCGTGTTGGTCAACCCGCTCTCGGCTGCTCTGGCACTGATCGGTGCGCTCTACTATGTGGTGCTGTATACAATCCTGCTCAAGCGCAACACTGTGCTAAACATCCTAATTGGCGGTGGCGCGGGTGCCATCCCAGTATTGGTGGGCTGGGCAGCCGTCACAGGCACACTAGAGGCAGGTGCATTTGTGCTGTTCGCCATCGTCTTTTACTGGACTCCGCCGCATAGTTGGGCGTTGGCGCTCTTGGTGAACGCCGACTACACACGCGCCAACGTGCCGATGATGCCTGTCGCACGTGGCACGGAGGCTGCCCGCGTGCAGATTTTGCTCTACTCGCTCCAGTTGGTGGCGCTTTCGCTGCTGCCTGTGCCGTTCCGCATTTCGGGCTTGTTCTATCTCGTCTCGGCGCTGCTGCTTGGCGGCGGCATGATCTATGAGGCGGTGCGCCTGCTCAATGAGCGAAACGGCGTCGCCGCCAAGCGCACTTATAAGTATTCAACGTTCTATCTGGCGTTGTTGTTCCTCGCCATGATCGTTGACCAAATCTTTTTATAGAGGCTTACAAATGTCCGAACAACTACCGCCACAAGTGCCACGCCTCTCACCCTTCATCACCCTCTTTGGCGCTGTGCTGGTCATTGGCTTTGGCATCGCCTTCTTTGCTGTGTTGGGCAACGTGCCAAATCTGCAACAACTCATGACGCCCGTCTTGGTGACGGCTTCGCCACAGTTCACCAATAGCATCGAGGCGCAAGTTGCCGCCGCCGATCCCGGCAAGGGTGGCGCAGTCTTTGAAAAATATGCATGCGCTGCCTGCCATCGCGCCGAAAGTGGCGTCGGTCCTGCGCTAACGGGCATGGGTGCGCGTGCTGCCACACGCCGCCCAAACTACAGCGCCGCCGCCTACATCTACGAGTCAATTGTTGAGCCGAACGCCTTCATCGTGCCAGACTATGCCAATGTTATGGTCTCCAACTACAAGGCAAAAATCCCTGATGTCGAGCTGTTCAACCTGATCGCATGGCTGCTGCGTCAGTAGCCCTACAGAGCGCGCAGCAGCACTTTGCCAAACTCAGTGGGTGCGCTGCGCGCAATCTGTAAGTCGGTGGCGGCGTGCCATGCCATGAACTGCCGCAAGGCATCCGCTACCGCCGCGATGAGTGCCTCATCAGGCTGCACGCCTTCCTCAAGATGCAGTGCCTTCAGGTGCAGCACGCCACTTTTGCGATCCAACTTGGGATCAAAGCGCCCAATCAGCCGTTCGCCATGCAGAATGGGCAGGCTGAAATAGCCCCACAGCCGCTGCGGCTCAGGCTTGTACATCTCTATGCGCGGCTCAAAGTTCCACAAGGCAAGCGTCCGTTTACCCGCCCAGAACAGATTATCAAATGGGCTGAGAAAGGTTGTATGGGTGGCTGTTAGGGCGCCATCGGCTGCTGCGTCCAGCAAAGGGCGGTCTGCATGGTGCAGCAGGTAGGTCGCTTCCGTGCCATCCTGCTCTACGATCTGGACGCGCTCTAAAACGCCTTCTGCTATGAGTGCCTGTATATAAGGCTTGCAATTGGTGTGCCTCATATAGAAATAATGGCTTGCCTGCTCAGGCTTGCAGATGCCCAACGCACGCACAGCGCGCACCAACAAATGACGATGCTGTTCCTCTGGGCTTGGCACACTTTGGTCTACCCACACTGGCAACACGCGCTCGGTCAGGTCATACACGCGCTGGAAATTCTGCCGCCGATCAATCATCAGGATGCCCGCATTATAGAGATGCTCTAAGGCGTGTTTTGTCGGCTTCCAATCAAACCAGCCACTGCGCTTTTCACCCTTATACTCAAAATCGGCGCTGCGTAAAGCGCCTTCGCGCCGAATGCGCTCCAGCACATGATCAAGGGCTGCCTTGTGTTCGGGCTTGCTGATCCAATTCTGAAACCATCGGCTGCCACCATCACGGTGAAAGCGCATCCGCGCCAAGCAGTAGCGATACTCGCTAAGCGGGATGAAACAAGCTGCCTTCAACCAATATTCAAAGAGGCGGCGGTTGCGCGCTTCGGGTGGTGCGCTTAGATCGCCGTAGGCAACCTGATCAAGCAGTTCAGGCGTGTAATTACCAAGCCTGCTCCACAGGGTGAGGTATTGGCTGCGGCGCACCAATTGTAGGGTATCAATCTGCAAGCAGCCGATGCGCTCAATCATCGCGTAGAGCGACTCGGCATCCGGTGTGCCGCTGAAGGGCGCGGAGAGCCCTTGTGCGTACAAAGCAACGCGCTGCGCTGCAAGGGTCGGATAACGGGTTGGCTGAGAACGTTTCGGCATGGTGTACAATACTACCTGTTGGAAAGACTTGGTACAGGTGTTCTAGTATAATGCTGATTGACACGCATTGCCACTTTGATTTCGACGCCTTCGAGTCGGATCGCGCTGAGCTTTTAACAGCGGCTGCCGCACAGGGCGTTACACGGCTGATCAATCCCGCCATTGACCTTGAGACGGGCGAACGGGCGCTGAAATTGGCGGCGCACTATGACGGAATCTACGCCACGGCAGGCTTTCACCCAAACAGTACAGCAGACTACACACCTAACCTGTTGGCAGAGATTGAAGCACAAGCAGCGCAGCCTAAAATCGTCGCCATTGGCGAGATCGGCTTAGATTACCACTGGGATAAGAGTCCGAAGGCGCAGCAGTGGCGCGCTTTCGAGGATCAGCTTGCCCTTGCCGCACGGCTTGGCTTGCCGGTGATCATCCACAACCGTGAGGCAAGCGAGGACGTGCTGAGCATCCTGAGCGCGTGGCAGCCAAGCCTAACGCCTGAGCAGCGCGAACGGATCGGCGTGCTGCATTCTTTTTCCGCGCCGCCAGAGATTGCCGAACGCGCCCTAGCGCTTGGCTTTTATCTCGGCTTCACAGGTCCGATCACCTACAAAAAGGCGGATGATCTGCGTGAGGTTGCGGCGCGTGTGCCGTTAGATCGCCTGCTGATCGAAACCGATGCACCGTTTCTAACGCCGCAGCAGCATCGCGGTGCGCGCAACACGCCCGCCTATGTGCGCTATGTGGCAGAGCGCCTTGCCGTGCTGCATAATGTGCCTTACGCAGAAATGGCAACCATCACCACGCGCAATGCCGAACGGCTGTTTAACCTGCCAACAGCCTAAGTAAGGATGCAATCATGCCTTGGGAACTATTTTTCGAGCTGCTGACGGTCATGCTTGGCGCAGTGATCTTAAGCTTCCCAATCCTATGTGCAGGTGTAACCGCACTGCGCTTTGGCGGCGGCGCTGAGTGGTTCATGCTGCTGATTTACCTCAGCAGCCTTGCCACAGTCATTCCGCTGCGCGGACGCAGCAGGTGCTTTCGTCGCTTTCCAATTGGCATTAGGGCTGTTCATCATGCTGCCATTCTATAATGGCTGGTCATAGGCTCACAAGCCCTGTTGATGCTCTTGGTTGCCCTGCTTACACGGCGCCAACTGCCTGCTGATCCCATCACAGATCGCGCACCTGATACAAGTCCGCATCCCTGAAGCCGCGCCCGCGATAGTAGCCGCGTGTGCCGACCGCCGAAATGACTGCAAGGCGTGCATAGCCTTCCGTCCGCGCAATTTCGGCGGCGCGCTCGATCAGGCGCGTACCTAACCCGCTGTGCTGCGCTTTGCCCGCCGCTTCCTCACCGATGCCCAGCGCTTGCCCATAAACATGCACCTCACGGATCATGGCGGCATGGTGCAGCGTTTCAACCAACGGCACGGCAGCGCGATCAGGCAGGCTTAGCCGCAAAAAGCCCGCAATCTGCCGCCCTTCGGTGATGAATTGCAGGAATACCTCACGTCCGAGGCTGGTCGCGTAGGTCAGTTCGTCAAGGTGCAGCGCTTCGGGCGTAATTTGGCGTCCGCGCACTTCCCGCGCCCGAATATCACGGCTGCGCTCGCCGTTGGCAGCAAGACGCGCCTCCACCAACTCCCGCAGGTTGGTGATTTTGTTGCCCACCACAATATCAGTGGAGGGAATATCGCGGATGATGCGCGTCAGGCGGCAGTATTCAGGTGTGGCGCGCAGACAATCCGCCAGCAGGTCAGTGAGTACCTCAGTGCTGTAGGGCTGCCATTCACCACTGTGATATTTGCCCATCAGCTCTGCCGATTCAATCAGCGAACATGGGTAAATCTTGAGTTCGTCGGGGCAAAAATCAGGGTCGTTGAACAGCTGCTGATAAGCTTCCTTATCGGAAGTAGGTGTTGCGCCGTATAAGTTTGGCATCCAATGCGCGTGAATCTTGAAGCCTGCCTGCCGCAGCAAGCGTACAGCGCGCCGTGTGGCAGCCACAGTATGCCCGCGTTTGTTCAGCCGCAAAATGGTATCGTTCAGGCTTTGGAAGCCGATCTGCACTTTGGTGCAGCCCAAGCGGCGGACGCGCAGCACTTCCGCCACCGAGATATGATCGGGGCGCGTCTCGATCACGAGTCCGACGCAGCGGCAAGGTGCCTCTTCGTTTTCGCGGTGCGCGGCTTCTAGTTCTGCCCACGTCGCATATTCGGTGATGGGCGTGCGCGGCAGCAAGCCCGCGCCAACCTGATCCGCCTGTTGGCGGCTGCGGCGCAGTTCAGCCTCGTAAAGGTGCGTCACCACCTGATTATAGGTGCGCGAGAAGTCTGCCCCGTCTACCGTTTCGGCGGGCATTGTAGGTGCTGGGTGCGGCTTGAACTGCGCTAAGGTTTCCGCCTCTAGCAGGGCGCGCACCTCCCCGGTGCGATCTATAGCGCGCCCAAAGTCGTGCAGGGCATCGAACAGGCGCTTGATGAACCAAATCTGGTAGCTTTCTGGGTAAAATGACCATGTGCCGCCCAGCACAATCAGCTCGATCTTGTCGGTTGGATGTCCCATATTGTGCAGCGCCCGCAAGCGCGTATAGGTCTGCAAGTAGGGATCGAAGGCGTTAAGTTCAGCACGCTGAGCGCCCGGCTCATCGCGCAGATAGCTCTTGGGCATTCGCACATCGTTTGGGCAGAAGATGCACTCACCGGGACACGGAAACGGCTTGGTCAGCACCGTGATGACCGTCACGCCGCTGGTTGTCCGCATAGGCTTCAGGCGCAAGCGCTCTAGCACGGCAGGCTCAAAAGGCGGCAGGTCGCCTGTTTCGGCAAAGGCACGGTAGGCAGCGATCAGCTCATCTTTGGCGAAGAAGCGGCGTCCATCAGGTGTTGCTTTGAGGTGCTGGCGCAACAGTTGATTCAGATCAGCGCGGCTGAGCTGCGGCGTGGCGATCACGGCGCGCAAGATTGCCAGCAGTGGCTCGCGGTGCAGGGTTAGGTCAAGCGGCGGGCGAAAAGGTGGCATGGTAAAAGACCAAATAGGGCGCGTTTGTGCGCCCTATTCTAGCAGATTTACCCACGCCCTTCGAGGGTTTTGTTCAGCTTCTCCAGCGTCTCGAGCAGCTTCTGCTGCGTCTCCAGCATCGGATCAGGCTTGGGCGCTTCTTCGGCGGGCTTTTCTTCCGGCTTGGCGCTCAGGCGGTTCACGGCGCGGATGAGCAGAAAGACCGCAAATGCCACGATTAGGAAGTTGATGATTGTGTTCAGGAACACGCCGACATTGATCGTGGCAGCGCCGGCGTCTTGCGCCGCTTTGAGCGAGGCGTAGCTTTTGCCGTCTAGGGCGATGAAGATATTGGAAAAATCTACGCCGCCAAGAAGTTGCCCGATAGGCGGCATGATGATGTCGTTCACCAACGAGGCGACAATCGCACCGAAGGCGGCGCCCATGATGATGCCAACCGCCAGATCGATCACGTTGCCACGCTTGACGAACGTCACAAATTCTTTGATCATAGCCAATCTCCTTTTTGGCTTAAGTTAGCCTGCTGTGCAGGGGTGCGTGCTGAAAGCCGTGTGTGCCGCAACAAGCGCTCCCGCGATGAGTCATAAAGCCATTTTTCGGCAAAGCGCCACGTCCAATAGCCGCCCTTGAAGCCGGGCTTGTTCATGCGCGCATCGGCGCCAAAGCCCAATACATCCTGCATTGGCACAATGAAAGTATCTGCCACCGAGTTCATGCCCAGACGGATCAAATCCCAGTGCGGCTCTTGCACCTCATGCCCGATGTATTCGCGCAAGTGGCGGCGCATTCCCTCACTTGCCTCACCAGTCTGCCACCAACCAAGCGTGGTGTTGTTATCATGCGTGCCCGTGTAGACAACGCTGTTGTGCGGATACATATGTGGCAAGAAGGCGTTCACGCTGTATGGATCATCGCCGAAGGCGAATTGCAACACCTTCATGCCGGGCAGATCGAAGCGGTCGCGCAAGGCGGTGACCTCTGGCGTGATGATGCCTAAATCCTCAGCGATGATCGGCAACCTGCCGAGCGCTGCCTCGAACGCCTCGAAAAGTTTGGCATCCGGACCTTTCACCCAACGTCCGTTTTTGGCGGTATTTTCGTTGGCGGGAATTTCCCAATACGCCTCAAAGCCTCTAAAGTGATCAATGCGGACGCGGTCTACCGTCTCTAATGTGGTGCGTAGGCGCGCAATCCACCAAGCGTAGCCCTCCTCCTCCATCGCCCGCCAATTGTAGTGTGGATTGCCCCACAACTGTCCATCTTCAGGGTTGAAGAAATCTGGCGGCACCCCTGCCACTACAGTAGATTGCCCTGTATTTGGGTCAAGTTCAAAAAGGTGCGGATTCGCCCAGACATCGGCGCTGTCGTGCGAAACGAAGATTGGCAGATCGCCGATGAACTGAACGCCCTTCCCGTTAGCATAGGTCTTCAACGCCGCCCATTGGGTATAGAACAGCCATTGGCGGAACATATGGTTTTCCACCTGATCACGGTACTGCTCACGCAAGGCAACACGGCGTGCTGGGCTGGGCTGGGCTGCCTCCCGCGACCATTTCACCCACTCTACGCCGCCGTGCTGCGCCTTGAGCGTGGCGAATAGGGCAAAATCGTAGAGCCATGCACCATTACGGGCGCACCAATCCTCAAAGGCGGCTTTGGTGGTGGCGTCGGAACGCTGCTGAAAGCGCGTAAAGGCAAGGTCAAGTTTTTGCTCATGGTAAGGGATCACATCGCCAAAAAGGACGGTATGTTCGGGAAAGTGCGGCACATCGGCAAGGTCATGCGCTTCCAGCCAGCCAGCTTCCACCAGCTTATCAAGGCTGATCAGGGTTGGGTTGCCGGCAAATGCCGAGAGTGTTTGGTAAGGTGAATCGTAGATGATCGTCGGACCCAGCGGCAAGATTTGCCACAATGATTGTTCTGCCGAGACTAAATAATCTACAAAGCGGTAGGCAGATGCGCCCAGATCGCCAATGCCATAGCGTCCGGGCAGAGAAGTTGGGTGAAGTAAAATGCCGCTGGCACGCTGAAAGCGCATACAGTAACTTGCTCCATTTTTTGTTAATTTTCTAACCGTCCTGATTATACCATGTTAGGTGGTGCGATGCATCCGCTCAGGCGCGTTGGCTCAGTGCAAGCTCGCGCAGCAGCTCAAACTGCCCCATGTGGTAGGACTCGTGGCGCATGTAGGTCATCACCAACTCGGCACGTGGCAGCGTAAAACTGCCCTGCGTAATCACTTCAGCTGCTTGTTCGGGTGTTAGGCGCCGTATGCCCTCAAAAATGCGCGCCTGCGCCTGATCGAAGGCAGTGCGTAACGCTTCAAGACGCGGTAAATCGGGCGAATCAGCGGTGACAGGCTCGCTGCCAGCATCAAAGCGGGCTGCCTCAGGCACGATCGGCGGCTGCCCAAGTGCCTGTAAGGTGAAATTGCGATAGCAGATGATATGCCCCAGAATCCAGAGAATGCAGTTCCCGTTGACAGGCGGCTGCACAAGCGAGTCGGCGTGAGTCAGCCCGTCTAGGTGGCGTTCTAAGTAGGCGGCGTTACGGGTGAAAGCGTGGACGAGTCCCTCTGCGCTGATCATGGTGCTACTCCCTTATGGTGTCTCATTCAACCGCGCTAGACTTTACCATGTGGCGTCCCAGAGGGCGAAAGGCGGCTGAATGGGTAACTGTGTAGGGACGCACCTTGACCCGTCCCTACGTAAGAGGTGTTTTGCGGTAGGGAGGTTCAGCCACAGCCGAGCAAAGGAAATCAGACGGTTAAAAGTCCCGCCCTGTGTGCGGAGCGGGACTTAAGGCACTTAGTTAAGGGGATAAAAATTATGGCTTATCCCTTGCCGCCAGTCAGCCGCCGCTGCATGTTATCCAGCAGGCTGTAGACAATCGGCACGACCAACAACGTTAGAAGCGTGCTGCTGAACAAGCCACCAATCACGACAGTGCCGAGTTCGGTAGCGATGATCGCACCCTTTGAGAGTCCGAGCGCCAGCGGCAAGAGCGCCACCATCGTCGCAATTGCCGTCATCAGGATTGGGCGCAGGCGCGTGCGCCCTGCCTCAAGCAGCGCCTCAGAGGGACTCATCCCCTTCTCTTTACGGTTCAACTGCACACGATCCAGCAGCACGATGGCGTTCGTCACCACAATACCGATCAACATCAGCATACCGACCAGAGCCGAGATGCCGACCACGCGATCTGTGATGGTGAGCAGTAGCGCCGCACCAACCACTGCCAGAGGCAAGCTGAACAGGATGGCGAACGGATAGACGAACGAGCCAAACGTAACGAACATCACGGCATACACAGCCAGGATTGCGATACCCATCGCGCCGAAGGTTTGGCTAAAGCCTTCGGTTTGCTGCTGGCTTTGGAAGCCTTCGCTAATGCTGATGCTGGCAGGCAGGTTCGGGATGGCACGCACCGCTTCGATTGCCTTGCGCGTCACGCCGAGCGTATCGGTCACTTCCAGTTCGGCGCTGTACTGCACGGCAGAACGCTGTGCCACGCGCAAGTAAGATTGTGCGTCGCCCACACGCTCTAGCGAGCTGGTGATGTTCGTCAAGCCTTCCACACCGCCTAACGCCTTGATGATCTCGGCATCGGCAGCCCGCAAATCAGCCTCATCACCACTGGCGACGACGGCAAAACCGCCAAAGCCCTGCTCACTGACCGACGCACGCGAGACGGTGACGTTCTCCACACCGAAGATTTCGCCCGCTTTCTGGCGCACTTCCGCCGTCAGGGTGCTGAGCGCCTCACCAGTCACTTCCACGCCAGCAGTGATGGCAGCCCGTGCGCCGTTCACGCCGCCGCCGCCGCCAATGGCAGCTGCAATATCGCCAAAGCCACCGCCGCCGCCCACATTGACTTGATAGCGGCTGATGCCGCGCTCTGCCTTGTGCAGCGTTTCAAGGTATGCCTCGAATTCGCGCACCAACAGATCGGTTTGGGCGATGGGCGTGTTGGCGGGCATGGTCACATCAATGGTGATTTGCGGCTCGCCCAGCGCGGGCAAGAAAGTCGTGGGGCGACCAGCAAAGAGCGCAATACCGATCACCAACGAGATAGTTGCTAAGCTCAGCACCACCAAGCGGTTTTTAAGCGACCATTGCAGCACAGGCACGTACAAGCGCGCCAAGAAGCCCTCTTTTTCTTCGGGCATATCCTGGGCGCGGATGAACATGAATGCCATGACTGGCACGGTGGTGATCGCCACCACAAACGAGGCAGCCAAGGCGTAGGTGACTGCCAAACCAAAGGGCAGGAAGAACTCGCCAATCACGCCACCTGTTAAGCCGATGGGCAAGAACACAACCATTGTGGTTAGGGTGGCGGCAAAGATGGCAAGGCTCACATCGCGGGTGCCTTTGATGACCGCTTCTTTGGCATCCATGCCCTTTTGCAGTTGGCGGTAGATGTTTTCCAACACCACAATAGAGTCATCCACCACACGCCCAATGGCAACTGTTAAACCGCTCAGCGTCATGATGTTGAGCGTGATGTTGGTGGGGAAGAGACGCAGCAAAAAAGTGCTAACGCCGCCTTCGGGCAAGCTCTGCAAAAGGCTGTTTGCCGACTCCGGCAGCCAGCGCATCAGGATCAGCGCGGCGGCGATAGAAGTTGGAATTGAAACAGCGGCAACCAGGGTGCTCCGCACGCTGAAATTCAAGAAGACCAGGATCATCAGCACCGCGCCGATAGCGCCTAAGCCACCTTCGCGCACCACACCCTCGATGGACTCACGGATGAAGCCCGCCGTTTCAAAAACCGTGTTAATTTGCAGTTCAGGGTGTTTTGCCTGCACTTCGCGGTAGATTTCTTCAACGCGATCCGAGACAACGACCGTATTGGCATCCTGATTCTTGATGACGATCACATTCAGGCTTTCGCGCTGATTGGTGCGCGTCACACTGCGTGTTGGTGTGAAATCTTGCGTGCGCGCCTGCACTGCTGCTGGCAAGGCGGCAAGCGTCTCCGTGCTGAGCATTTTGATTGTGGTGCTGGTTAGCTCATCAAAGAACTTCGGATCACGCGCTTGCACGTAGTTCAGCACATCAGGCGTCAGGGTGGCGATCAGGGATGCGCCGCCTTGCGGTGAAGCTGCTACTGCATTTAGAAAGGCGCCAGCGCTGAAGCCGAACGGCTTCTTAAGCAGGTCATCTGCTTGCCGCAGGCTGGCACCCGGCACGTTCTGCCAGGCGGCTGCCAATTCAGGCGCGTTCGGATCATCGGCAAAGGTTTCCGTGTCCGTGCCGTTGCTCAGTTGTGCGGCGGCAGACTTGCTCGGATCAGCGATAATCGCCTCAAGGTCAGCGCGCAAGGCGGCATCGCTCAGCCCATTGATGAAGCCTTCAGGCAGGGCAGCCAACGCCGCCGCAGACATGAAGCGCAGCACTTGCGGCGAGAGCGCCGTTGGCAAGGTTGGCTCAAGGCGCACTAAGACACGGATCGCCTCTGGCGAGAGCGCATCGGTAAGGCGCACGGCAAAGGTGCGTAATTCAGCAGGCGTCTCGGCGACCACCGCGTTGATCGTCTCGGCAGCGCTACCCTTGATGCTGGCAAGGTCAGCAAGGCTGCGGACGCTGCTAAAGCCGCTTTGTCCGCGCAGCTGCGCCCATGCGCCGTTGTACAAGACTGAATCGGCAACCGCGTTGAGGGCAGTTTCGCTCAGCTCAGCGCTAAAGTTAGGCGCTTCGGCGCGCCAATAGGCAAGAATTTCAGGCGTCAGCGCCCGAAGGTAGCCTACACCGTTGGCAACATCTGCCACACGGTTGAGTGCCTCTGCTAGGCTAAGCACTTTGCCATCCCGATCTTGTAAGGTGAGCAGGTCGGCGGCTGTGCGAAGCTGCGCCTTGATGCCAAAACGCTGTTCTAGCAGGGTGCCGACTGGGTTAGGCAGCGGTAGCGGTGAGGCAGTTAGCCAGTTGGCGGGCAGGCTTGGCGCACCCCGCACTTGGCTGCCCTCACCACTTTCAGCGGGCGGCTGCACAACCGGCGTGGCGGGTTCACCTACACCGCCGTTACCAACCTCCTCACTTTGGGCAAGGACGCGGCGGGCTGCCTCTAGCACTTCCGGCGGAATTTGCTGCCCACCGTTCAAGCGGACATTCGCAACACCTTCGGTCTGGTTCAGCACCGCGATCAGCTCCGTCTCCACCAATTCGCGCAATTGCTCTGGGGTGATGTCGGCGCGTGTGCTGGAGACGCTGGAGGTGATCACGGGAATATCGCTGAGGCTGAAATTGATGATGCTTGGGATATTAGCGCCTTCGCCTTCTGCCACAATGCGCCATGCCGCCGGCAGACGCACAGGCTCAACAGCAGGGCTGATGCCGCTCACAGCAGCGCTGACGCGGGCTGCCGCCAACTGATCGCGGGCAAGCAGATCGAGCTGATCGGCAAACGCCGGATTAAGGGCGAAGGCGGCATTCAGCACTTCAGTGGACATGGCAAGCAGGTGGCGACTCTCAAAGTGCTTGAACATGCTTGGCGCCTTGCTCAGCACTTTGGTCATGATCTCAGGCGTCAAGTCAGCAGTCGTTTCCAAGCCGACTGGCACACCGTCCGCCACCACCTGATCAATGGCAGCCTTCAGCTGCTCGCGCAGGCGGTCTACCTTCACCCCATAATCATTACGCACGGTTAGGAAAGAGACCGGCGCGGTTGTGGTTGATTCCAAGCCTTCAGGCAGCACACCGTTAATCTGGCTAAAGGCACGCTCTAGCGGAATGGTGATCAGGTCGCGCAGATCTTCGCTGCTGGCGCCCGGTCGCAGCGTGACGATAAACGTTTGCGGAAATTCAATGTTGGGGAGAAATTCTTGGTTGAGTTGAACAGCCGCAACCACACCAAGCACCAACGCCACCACCGTGATTAAGATGGTGATCCACTTAAAGCGTAGTGAAAGGCGCGTGATGGCGGTAAAAAACGACCTTAACAGCATAGAGAAGCCCTCACGGAGACAGTGTATCGGTTCGTAGGCACAGGAAAGCCCTGCCACACAGAGCAGAGCTAAAGCACCATGATCATTGTAGGGGCAAAAGTGACTTTGTGTCAACCATCACAAATAAAAGAATTGTCTCATACTCTTTTAATCATAAGCAGTAAGGCGGACACAGCGCCCGCCTCACAAGGTTATCTCAGTTATTCAAACGCATGGCAGTGGTTTACTGCTTGGGTCCGAGTGTGCCATCCATGATCCACAGCACGATGTAGCTATCTTGCCCGAAAGCGTTGATGTAGAGCGGATCATCTACAGGTGGGACACCCTCTAAAGCCTCGGTGAGCAGCGGCGTATTGCCCAAGCGCTCGACCAACGGCACAATCGGCAGCAGCTTGTTGAAGCTGACGGCGAGTTTGGTGACTGCCTCGCGCTGCGGCGCAAAGTCAATGCCTGCACCAGAAGCAGCGATCAGCGCGCTGAAGTCATATTCCTCGCCATCCACTGTCTGCACCAACGGGATGCTGGCGCCCTTTTCATCGGGCGTCTTGCCAACGGTGTTGGTGATATACATATTGCGGTAGGCATAGAAAGGATGCGGATTCGGGAAGCCCCACAGCAGAATGCTCATATCGAAAGCGCCAGCACGCACATCTGCCACCTGCTGCGTGCGCGGCGTGCCACGCACCGTCGTGCGGATGCCGAAGGCGGTTAGCTGTTCGGCGGCGTTCTCGCCGGCTGGCACCCAGTCGGTGAAGTCGGACGGCACCAGCAGCTCCACCTCAAAGGCGGCGCCGTCTTTCGTCCAGACATTGCCTTCTTTAGTGTAGCCCGCCTCTTGCATGAGCTGGTTCGCCATCTCAAGGTTGTAATCGTAAGTGTTCAAGCTGGCGATCACATCTGGTGGCAGCCAATTCGGCACGGCGCTATCGCTGATGCCAACCATATATTTGGCAGGGTTGCCACTCAGATCACCATAGGCAACGGCACCCACTTCGGCACGGTTGATGGCATAGGCAATTGCTTGGCGCACGCGCACATCTTGGAAGGCGGGCACTTTCTCATAGTTGAAGAACAAGCCAGGTCCGGAATAGGTGGGCGAACGCAAGATGGTGAAGCCGGCATCCAGCATAGCACGCTCAGATGGCTGCGGGAAGAAATACGTGCCGTAGTAGATTTCCTTAGCGAGGAACAGCGGCGTCACCGCCTCGGTCTCGCCGTTATACAGCACCACTTTATCGAACTTTGCTTCCTTGAAGATGCTGAATTCGTTGCGGCGCAGCGTGAGTTGTGCATCAGTCACATCTGCCAAATCGAGCGTGTAGGGTCCGCTGCTGAGTAGTTTTTCAGGGCGATAATCGTTGATCTCGGCAACGATGGCGTCCCACTCTGCCTTGTCGGCGTTGGCGCGGTCTTTGCCCGCCTCTAGGAATGCCTCAACCTTTTCGGCGATGGCGCCATAGGTGCCAGCCGCACGGATGCGGGTACGCAGCAGCAAGCGCTCAACCAGGGTGGAGGGATTCTTCAGCTTGAACTCAACGGTCAGGTCGTCGCGCTGAGAAACGGTATCCACGTAGGTGTAGTCGGCAAAGTTACGCAGGCGACCAATGGCATAGGTAACGACCACATCGCGGGCGGTGACAGGGCTGCCATCGCTCCACATGGCGCCGCTCTTGAGGCGTACCACATAGGTATTGTCGCCCTCAAAGCCCCACGATTCGGCAAGCAAACCGCGATAGGAATCTTGCGCCCAAACGAACATCGCCAACGAAGGCTCTAGCAGGTCTTGGTAAATGCCAAGCGCCAGACCATCTGGCACAAAGGTGTTCAAGTGACCTTTTGGCGGCACGCTGTAGGGCCATCCGCCATAGAAGGTATCAGGATCAGTTGCCTGAGCGGTGTTGTTGGGCGCAGCAAAGCCCGCCAACACTAACGCGATAAGGGTTAGGGCAATGCCCAAACGGGTGAATAAACGCTTCATTTTGGGAAACTCCTTAAAACAAAAGTGGCTCACAGGAAGCGCGCAGCGAACGCGACCAACGCCATCAGCATCACACCGATACACATGCTCAGCACAGTTACAACATACTCAGCGGTATCGGGCTGCTGCACTATCAATAATAACACCGATCCGACGGTGATCAACATTCCCAAACGGAAATAGGCTTGCAGGGCATTTTGGTTCATGGGTGCTAGGTTTCTCTTGGTCTGGAAAGCGCAAGGGCGGGTTATTCCCGCCCTTTGCTTGCCTTTACGAGGCTAAACTTCGCAAAGACGAACGATGCACAAGGTCATAGAGCGCCGAGAGCGTGTCAATATCGTGTTCGAGGGCGAAACTCTCGTGGTAGCGCTGCCAGACTTGCTCCACATCGGTGGTGGCCGCCGCGGCAAGGTAGTGAAGATAGTTGGCGTTTGCCTGTTCGATCAGGTCGCTAATCATGCCTGCGAAATTATCCGAACGTTCACCGAGGCGGTTGAAAAAGTCGAGTCCGGGTAGAATGGACATTGGTTGCAGTGCGCCTCCTACATAGATTTATTCACAGCGATTATAGCACAAATCATCTCACAAGTGCCTTACAAATTAAATTCAAGTGCAGCGTGCAATCTGTGCGCTTTGCTAACCCACAAATCCGCAAATGCGCTATAATGCGGCGCGGTTAAGCCTTGCACTTGTAAAGATTGTTTATGTCAATGTCATCCTCACACCGCGAAGTTGCCAACATCCCGCTGCTTGAACAGTTTGCTATGCGTGTTGCACGCCTGCCTTGGTGGGCGATCATTATTGTGGTCGGCTTGGCACTTGTCTTTTATTCGTTTTTCACCAGCCCGCTCTACCGCCGCGCCCTGATCTTCGTGACCGACGATCCACGCCTGACCACCACACGCTTTGCGAACGTCACCTATGATGTGCGTGCCGAAGATGGCGGCACTACGCGCATTGAAGGCGTCTTCATTGGGCAGACGGGCGATTTGATCAGCGTTGAAACCAAACGGCAAGTCACCATTCGCGTGCCGCGCCGTGATATTGCCACACTGACCTGCGAGCCGTCAGCTGCCGCCGAGGACTGCCCGCCCGAAGCCACCATTACGCTTTTGCGCGCCCAAATCAGTGGTTCGCTCACCTTTGAGGATTTAGGGCGTTTCCGCATTGTGACCGATGATGGCGAACGCCAAGAGGTGCAGAAAGTGAATGTGGTGATTGACGCCGTTGAGCGCATTCCCGAAGGGTGTTCGGCGAACCCTGAAGGGCGCTGCCGCGTGCTACTGCCGCTGAAGCCCAATGAGGCTGCCAACACACTAAGAGGCATTGTCTTGGAGACAACTGCTGATGCCTTTTTGATAGAACTTGAACCTGAGGTGGTGGTGCAGGTGCGCGAGAGCGACATCCTGGCGGTGGTGCGCTATGCACCTGCCGAATGCGCCCTGAACAACCTCTCTGGCTGCGATTCGGGCATTTTCCTAACGCTGTTCGTGGCAGTTGTGGCGTTTGCAGTTGCCGTTTTGATCGGGTTGGTGGCGGGCTTAATGCGTATTTCCAGCAATCCGATCCTGTTCAACGCCTCCACCATCTATGTGGAGGTGCTGCGCGGCGTGCCGCTGCTGGTGACGCTGCTCTTTGTGAACTTTGCGCTCTACACATGGCTGCGCGACGATTTCCCGCAGCTTGCGCCAACCCTTCAAGTCGGTATCGGTGTTTTGGCGGCAATCATCGCCCTCACGCAGGCTTGGAATCGGCGATCACTGAGCCGCACTGAACCGGCTGCCTTCTGGCAGCCAATTTGGGCAGCGTTGCTGATGGGATCACTCTTTATCATCCTTATTGGCGTTTTTGCTGCCAACAGCGATCTGCCGCCGCTGGCACGTGGCATTCTCGGCTTGGCAATCTGCTATGGCGCCTACCTTGCCGAGCTGTTCCGCGCCGGCATTCAGAGCATTGGGCGCGGGCAGATGGAAGCGGCGCGCAGCTTGGGCATGAGCTACCTGCAAGCCATGCGCTATATCATCCTGCCGCAGGCATTCCGCGTCGTTTTGCCGCCGTTGGGCAATGAATTCATCGCCATGCTGAAAGATACGGCGCTGTTGACCGTGGTTGCCCTGCCAGAGATGACGCAGCGGGCGCGCCTGTTTGCGGCGGATACCTTCCGCGTTTTCGAGCCGTACATCACGATTGGCGCGCTCTACCTGTGCATGACGCTCTTTCTTTCCGTGTTGGTGCGCGCCGCCGAACGCCGCCTAGCCTTGCCACATTGAGCTACGAGGATTTCATAATGGCTGAGCCATCAATTATCTCTATCCAGAAGATCAACAAATATTTCCGCACGCCACGCGGCGTTGTTCATGCCCTGCGCGATGTGAGCCTTGAGGTCTACCCGCGTGAGGTGATCACGATCATCGGTCCCAGCGGATCGGGCAAATCTACCTTGCTGCGCTGCATCAATCGGCTGGAGAATTTCGATAGCGGCGAGATCATCGTAGATGGCATCGAGTTGGACTCGGCAGCCAACATCAACAAGGTGCGCGCTGAAGTTGGCATGGTCTTTCAGAGCTTTAACCTGTTCCCACACTGCACCGCGCTGGAAAATATCTGCCTCGCGCAGCGTGTTATCCGCAAGCGCAGCCGCAAAGAGGCAGCCGAGATCGCCCGCGAACTGTTGGTAAAAGTTGGCATTCCCGAAAAGGCAGATTCGTTTCCCGGTCAGCTCAGCGGCGGTCAGCAGCAGCGCGTGGCAATTGCGCGTGCGCTTGCCATGCAGCCGAAGATCATGCTCTTTGATGAGCCAACCAGCGCGCTAGACCCAGAGATGATCAAAGAGGTGCTGGATGTGATGCTCGATCTGGCGAACGAAGGCATGACGATGCTGGTGGTGAGCCATGAGATGGGCTTTGCGCGCTCGGCTGCCAGCCGCGCCATCTTCATGGATCAGGGCGAGATTGTGGAGCAGGGCAGACCTGAGGAGATGTTCACCGCGCCAGAGACGGAACGAATGCGCGCCTTCCTCAGCAAGATCATCAAGCATTAGGTGCGGCGCGGCAGGCGCAAAATTGGGATGCGTGGGCGTGTATCGCGCATGGATTCAGGTTCAACTTCGGCATCCATGCGCGGAATTTGCACGGTGAAGGTGGAGCCTTTGCCAACTTCGCTCTCCGCCCAGATGCGCCCATGATGCGACTCGACAATCCACTTGGCGATGGAAAGCCCTAAACCGGCGCCGCCCATCTGGCGCGCCCGCGCCTTATCCACACGATAGAAACGCTCGAAGATGTAGGGCAAATCTTCTTTGGGAATGCCGATGCCGCTATCGCTTACACGGATGAAGGCATAGCCACCTTCCACCGTCAGACTAATGACGACCTCACCGCCTTCCGGCGTATATTTGATGCCATTCGTCACAAGATTGAGCAAGACCTGCTTCAAGCGATCCGAGTCGCCCGTCACGCGCACTGGCTCAGGCGGCTCTAGGCGCACCTGGACTGTCTCACTTAGCAGTTTAGTTTGGCGGTAAACTTCCAACACCAGCGTATCAAGGTCAACAGTTTCCTCAATCAGCGGCAGGCGTCCACTGTCTGCCTGTGCCAGCAGCAGCAAATCACCCACAAGGCGCGTCATGCGCTTGAGTTCGTTCTCCATCGCCTCTAGCGAGACAGGATCGAGTCCGAAGCGCTTCATCAGGTCAAGGTTACCTTGCAGCGTGGTCAGCGGCGTCCGTAGCTCATGCGAGACATCCGCCACAAAGCGCCGTTGCGTCATGAACAGGCGCTCTAGGCGCTCCAGAGTGGTGTTGAAGGTGAGCGTAAGCTGCCCTAACTCATCCATTGGACCGGTGTAGGGAATGCGCTTGCTCAAGTCATCAGCAGCCGTAATTTGTTTAGCCGCTAGGCTGATCGTCTCAATCGGTTGAAGCGCTTGGGCAGCGATCACCGAACCAACCATGAAAGAAAGCACCATCGCCACCACACCAACGCCGATCATCACGCGCAGCAGGCGTTCAGTGGCTGCCTCTAAGGTGGTCAGCGGCGAGAGAATCTGCACAGTGCCAAGAAACATGCCGTTCACGGTGTAGATGGGCAGCGTGGAGACCAGCGCGTGGATATCTTCAGCAGGCAAATGAATATCGCGGGTGATTTCGGTGCGGCTGTTGACGTAGTCTTTATCGAACGCCTCTCCATAATCTGCCACATTGTCGGTAGCAGCGATCAGCTTGCCATCGTGCCGCCAAACCTGCACCGCAAAGGTGAAGTAGGGCATCCGCGAGAGTTGCTTGCGGATAGCGGGCTGTGCTTGTGTATCCATCACCTCGTCAAAGCGGATCAGATCAATCACCTGCTGTGCTACAAAGCGCATACTCTCCTGCAGTTGGCTGTGCCACGCCCAATTCAGCAGGCTGAACAGCGAAATGCCGAAGACGAGGATGACCGTCGCCAGGAGTGCAGAATACCACAGTGTGAGGCGTGTACGGATGGTCATAAAGAAGACTAGGCTCAGCTTTTGCAAACTTTCTTCTCAATTCTAGTCGGCAAAGCTAAGCCTAACATGAGAAAACCCTGAGCAAAGGTCGGGCAAAGGCATACGAAAGCGCGCTATTCTTCACGCAGTACGTAGCCAACGCCGCGCACTGTATGCAGCAAGCGCTGCTCACCTTCAGATTCGGTCTTTTGGCGCAGATAGCGCACATAGACCTCGATGATGTTGCTTTCGCCGCCAAAGTCGTAGTTCCAGACGCGGTCAAAGATCGTCTCACGAGTCAACACTTGGCGCGGATGGCGCATGAACAGCTCTAGCAGCTCGTATTCCTTCGCCGTCAGGTCAATGGGACGGTTGTTGCGCGTGGCGCGGTGCGTGCCGGTGTCCAACTCCAGATCGGCAAAGCGCAGCACCTCCGGCTTGGAAGTGACCGTTGAGCGCCGAAAGAGCGCCCGAATACGCGCCATCAGTTCATCGAACGAGAACGGCTTGATCAGGTAATCATCGGCGCCGGCGTCTAAGCCCGTCACGCGGTCTTGCACCTCATCTTTGGCGGTCAGCATCAGGATCGGCACGCTAGAAGCGTTCCGCAGGCGCTTACAGACCTCAATGCCATCCATGCCGGGCAGCATCCAATCAAGGATCACCAAATCCGGAGGATTATCCCGCGCCATTGCTAAGCCGCTGCGCCCGTCGTAGGCAACATCCACGCGGAAGCCCTCAAAAATCAAGCCGCGCTCGATAAATTGTGCGATACGTTGTTCATCTTCAACGACTAAGATACGTTCTGCCATTGGCTCACCTTGCCCACAGAAATTGTCCGACGGCGCGCACATTTTGCAGGGCAACAGCGCGTCCGTTGGTGGTATCCAGAAAGACCAGTTGATCTATTTTACCACTTCTGCCGCGCACCTGCCCGATGGCAAAGCGCGCTGAGGGTGAGAATTGGCTGTAGGCGAGTGCATAGGGCGGGCTTTCGACGCGCACCTGATCAGGATCGCCAGTGGTGGCAGCCCGCTGCAAAGCGGGAACACCTTCCCAACCGACTTGCCGCCAGAAGATCACCTGTTGCTCAGCGGCGCGGCTTGCCGCACCAAGCGGCTGTACCACCGTGATCGGGTAGGCAGAACGGGCAAGCAAGACCTCCTCTTGCCCATCGTAGGCGCTCAACAGCCACACATCGCCCTCACGCTTCACGATAAAGAGCGCGTTCACGCCCCAGACTGCCAGTTCCGCACGGAAATTGAGCAACCGCCAGCCGCCTTCTGCCAGTGGCGCAAGCGCAAATTCGCGGCTGCCGTCGTTCAGGGTAGCCGACAGCAGCAGCGAACGGCTATCCGCGCTGAAGCGCACCAGGTCGTAGCGGCGATCCAGCGTGCTAGGTGCAATGGTCAGCGTCGGCGCGAGCAGGGCACCATCGCCGCTTGCTTCAACCACAAAAGCGCCGTCGGTATCCACAAAGGCGATCAGACGTCCGTCAGCGCTCCAATCAACACTGGCAAGCGTAGTGCTGCGAAGGCGTGCCACCAAGCGCGAGTTTGGCAAATTCGGCAGACTTAACGGGCTAGGCGTTGCCGTGGCGCGCCTGCCCAAGGGTGTTGGTGTGGCGGCAGCTGCCAATTCCGCTGCATTCAAAGCAGGGACGATAACCACATCCTGCCCACTCATCACCACCATCTGGCGGCGATCAGGGCTGAGTGCAAAGGCACGCACACCTTCGGGCAGGTTGGAAAGCTGTTCGGCGGCACGTTGACCATCGCCAAACAGACGCCACACTTGCGGCACGCCGTCCTCTTGCAGGCGGTACGCCTCTGTGTTCTCCACACCATCCATTGCTAGGAAGTACAGATCAGCATCGAGGGCAAGGTTCGAGATGCGCTGAAAAGTTGGCATTGCCCAAGCCACGTTTGCCACCCGTTGCAATGGCAAGGCATCTTCCGCGCCTGATTCTGGCACTACCACAATCGGCGTGCCGCTGGTCACATAGACCAAACGCCGTCCAATAGCAATCCACGTCATCAGTGTATCTACGCGCCGTTCGCCAAAGGGCGTTGCCACACCGTCCGCACCGATGGTCACCAAAACACCTTCGGTTGTGCCACCAACGCGCTGCATGGCGCGCAGCGTGCCATCAAAGGCACTCACCAAGCGCGTATAGTAGTTTTCGGCAGTGCGCCACGTCTCTGTGAGCAACGTTCGGTCGGGCGTATCCACCACGTTTAGGCGCACCAAACCACCACTCAGCGGCGCAAGGATCAGGCTGTTGTCATCCAGCCATGCCGCGTCTGCGGGCGAGTCAAAGCTGCCAATGCGGGCGAGTCCGCGCCGCACGTCGTTTTCGGTGGTCAGCGTGAAAAGCGTCCAGCCACCGAGATGATCCTGTGCTGCCAAGCGCGCACCAAAAGGCGAAAAGCGCAGAGTGATATACTGCCGTTCGTTATGTGCCACATAGTGCGGCGCGCCATTCGGGGTTGGGAAGGCGGCGCGGAAACCATCTGTCGTTAGGTAGGCAAGCGTCACGCCATCCGGCGACCACACTACGTTTTCGGTCTCAAAGGGCAGCAGTGCGGGCAGCAAGGCATCCGAGTCGATCAGGATCGGGCGCGGATTCTCTAAGGCTGTGATCAAGATTCGCCCATCTTCGGTACGGTAGAGCAGTGCCTCAGCATCGGGCGAGAGTGCAAAGGTCATCACCCGATCTTCGCTGGGCGTGATGAAGCGCGGTGCGGCGCTCAGCACATCATAGCAGACGACGCGGGCGGCTGTCAGCGCGCAAATTGGTGCGGGCAAGGCATAGCGCGTGGGCTGCTGTGCGCTGACAAGGTTGCCAAGTGCCAAGCTAAGCAAGGCGAGCAAAACGAAAATTAGGCGGCGCATAGGGTTCACCTTAGCAACTCAAACAGCTTTGCTAAGTAGGCTAATCAGCTTTTTTGAGCGTTTCAAGAAGTGGGCGAACTCTCCCAATCAACTTGCGAATCTTTTCAGGAATATTACTTGTTGTAAGGCTTCCTGCCCGATGCCCAAAATGGGCAAGATCATTGCGTAACTCACTCAACTCGTTCCAAATGTCATGAAAATCGGCGATGCCCCCTAAACGCATCGTAAAATCAAGGCTACCACCACTTTCCTTTTTAAGCCGCAGCACTTCTGCACGAAGACGGTGAATTTTCGCGCTCAGAGCCTCGCGTTTGCCTTTATCTGTAAAAATATTTTGCCCCTCAAATTCAGGATCATGTTGAGCCACATAGGACGTGATCCATTCTACGAGCAGCAAACCCGCCTGCATGTGGTAGCCTTTTTCAGCATACCACTCAATTAGCCCAAATTCAGCCAAGAGCCGCCCGCTCACATCCTTCTCATCGTTTGGCATTTGAAAACGATCTAGTTCTTTGAGAATGGCATGAATCTGGCTGACGAATGGCTTTGCCCAACGCGCAGCGTCACCGCGTACTTCATCGGCAAGGCGGCGTGCTTCTCGGATGGATTCAGCAATATTTTCCAAACGCCCCAGTTCGAGCGCATCTGTCAACGTCTGCATGTGCTTGCCGAGTGGTTGAAGCACTAATCTGACACCTTTAACCGTTCCTGTTTTATAAAGCGTTTCGTGGCGTTTTTGAAGCAAAGCTGCCATTGGTCGCAAATCGCCGCCATCTTTGAACACCTTGACCGCATTTGCCCACTCAAACAAGGTCAGCATCGGTGTGAGATTAACAGCAGAAGCAGTTGGATTTCCTTGCTCAAATGCACCGTAATAAGCGCTTGCCAACTTGAAATTACCTGAAGTGCTAAAATAAGCACAGGCAAGGAGCATCACCAGTGGAATTGAGCGAAAACCGTGCGTGATATCCAGTGTAACTGTTGTGTTGTGCGGAATGTCGTTGTCAATAGCATCAAAGATGTCCCAAAATTCCTGCTCAGTGTTGCCGTTGGGAATATCAACGGGTATGACTTCAACGCCACGTTCCTCAAGGAGCCTTCTCAAACCGCCTTCCTGTTCGGTACCAAGCCAGTTAGCGTGTTCTTTTGCTTTAGGTGTTAACAAAACAAAGGCTTTTTGAATGGCATTCTGAGCGGCTTGCTCTTTCAGGGCATCACAAAGTAGCACCGAGAAAAACTTACCTCTCTTTGATGAAGCAAATTCAAAATGATACTCTATCTCGTGATAAGAGATTTCACCTGGCTTACCCGCACCAATCGTTGTCACCAAAACGTGTGGCGTGGTTTCTTGGGTCATACTGTAATCCTCTCGCGATCTTTCAGCGGCTCACCTCGCCATTCTACCACGTTCGGGCAAAGGCGCGGTATACTCGTGCGCGATGAGTGACCTAACCGACGCGCCGCCTCACAATCCCTACACGCCTGATCAGCCCATTCGCACGCCGCAGCAGTTCTTCGGGCGTGCGGAGACCTTCGCTTTTGTGCGTCAAACGCTGCTCAGCGGCAGGCATGATCAAGCGCCCATCCTGATCGGCGCGCCGCGCATGGGCAAAACATCCACCCTGTGGCAGTTACCGCTGCACGTGGAAGCACGCTATGTGCTGGCATACCTTGACCTTGCCGCGCCACAGGCAACCCAAAGCCTGACCGATTTCATCATCGCCCTGATTGATGCGGCACGCGCTGCACTGCACCTTGCCGAATCCTCGCTTTACCTGCCCGACCTGCCCGATGAGCAATCCGCCGCCGCCTTATGGACGTGGTTTGCCGAAACGCACCTGACACCTGTCTTTGATGTGATGCGCCGTTTTCAGCGCTTGATCTTCTGCTTCGACAACGCCCAATATTTATTGGAAGCTGTGCAGCAGGGCAGTTTGCCGTCTGACTTCATCGAGTCGCTCGGCGTGCTGATGACCGACGACCCGCGCGTTGGCATGATCTTCGCCTTTGATACCACTGCTGAACCATACCTTGCCGATTACCCGCTGTTCAGCGAGCCGCTGATGCAGCACCGTTTACCGCCGCTGAGTGATGCTGATGCAAGCGCGCTGATCAGCCAGCCCAGCGCGCCCTTCTACAGCATTCCCGCAGAGGTGGCTGAAACGCTGCTCGCCCAGAGCGGCGGACACCCTAACCTGCTCCAATGGTTATGTGCCCTGCTGTGGGAACGTTCGGCAGCCCGCCAACACACCACGCCTATCGGCATAGAGGATGTGGCAGCCATCCTGCCGCAGGCAGTGCTGAATAGCGCGCCGATTTTTGAGGGGATATGGGAAGATGCCACGCCCAACGAGCAAGCGGCATTGACAGCCCTTGCCGCTCTGACCACCGCACGGCGCGGCTTGCCCGTCAGCCTGAACGAGATACGCGCATGGCTGATCCGTGAAAGCGACAGTGCGCCGCACGAGACAACGCTTGCTGCCACACTGCGCCGCCTAGAATATCGCGGTGCAGTGCGTGCAACGCAAGCCACCACTTATACCTTTAGCAGTGGCTTGCTCTATCAGTGGCTGCAACCGCAGGCAGAACTGCCCCGCCCTGTACCCAACTCCACAGAGCGCACGCCGCTGCGCCGCGCTGTGCTGCCCGTGCTGCTGGCAGTGATCGCCACACTTGGCGCACTTGCGCTGATTAGCACTCTGGCAGGCAACAACACACTGACGAGTACGACTAACGGCACCTTTCAACCGACCGAGACGCTCGCTCTGAACTTGGAAGGCACCCAGCGCGCCGTCGCCTTGACGCAGACCTTTGCCGCACTGCCAACTGCTACGCCCACGCCAACCTATACCTTCACCGCAAGCCTGACCGCCACACCGACCAATACGGCAACGTACACGCTAACCCTGACTCCAACGCAGACAGCTACTGCAACCGCCACCGAAACTGCCACACCAACAGCTACCCACACACCAACAGCTACCCACACGCCAACAGGTACGCAAACGCCAAGCGCCACGCTCACGCCTACCCTTAGCCCGACCGCCAGCACCACCGCCACGCCGACGCCTTCGCTGAGCGCCACGCCAAGCCCGACGCCCACAGCCACAGCGAGCCTCACGGCTACCCTGACGCCCAGCGCAACCGTCACGGCAAGCCACACAGCCACGCCCACGCCCAGCGCTACCGTCACATCAACTCTGACTGCCCGCCCGACGCTGCCGCCTTCCATCACACCGCCTGTTTTCCCAACGGCACAACTGCGCGCCACCACCGCACCCTGAGTTGGATTCAATCCAAATTGGAGCAGCTATTCTCAAGGGCGCGGCGGTACGCTACAATTGCCGCGCACCATTCACTGCGAAAGGATTCCGAAAATGCCTTCCCTGCTTGCCGAACACGCGCATTTGCTGCTCACCTTTGATGATCAGCGCCGTGAAATTCCGAATGGCGCGCTGTTCGCCCGTGATGGTGTCATTGAATTAGTGGGCAGCACCGCCGAAGTGCGCGCCGCCCTGACCGAAAAACCTGATGAGACGCTCAATTTGCGCGATCACGTGCTGCTGCCCGGCTTGGTGAACACCCATCATCATATGTTCCAGAGCCTCACACGGGTCACACCGAACGGTCAAGATCATGAACTATTCGGCTGGCTGCGGGCGCACTATGGCATGTGGGCAAATCTGCGCGGCGCTATGATTTATACGTCCACCCTGACCGCTATGGCAGAGTTGATCCTCTCTGGCTGCACAACCAGCAGCGATCACCTGTACATTTATCCCAATGATTGCCGCCTTGATGATTCGATCCGCGCCGCCGCCGAGATCGGGATGCGCTTTCACGCCACACGCGGCAGCATGAGCGTTGGCGAGAGTAAGGGCGGCTTGCCGCCAGATCGCGTTGTGGAAGATGAAGCGTTCATCCTACGCGATACACAGCGCCTGATCGAGACCTATCACGATGCACAGCGCTATGCCATGCTGCGGATTGCCGTTGCGCCGTGTTCGCCATTCACCGTTTCGCAAGACCTAATGCGTGAATCGGCGCGTTTGGCGCGTGCCTATGGCGTGCGGCTGCACACGCATCTTGCCGAGAATGATAACGATGTGACCTACAGCTTAGAGACGTTCGGCTTGCCGCCTGCTGAATATGCCGAGTCGGTGGCGTGGTTGGGTGAGGATGTCTGGCACGCACACTGCGTCAAGCTGAGTGAGCATGGCATCGGCATGTTTGCGCGCAGCGGGACGGGCATCGCACATTGCCCTAGCTCTAACATGCGCTTGGCAAGCGGCATCGCGCCGATTCGCGCCATGCGGGATGCCGGTGTACGCGTCGGACTCGGCGTGGATGGCTCTGCCTCGAACGATAGTGGGCATATGCTGGCAGAAGCGCGCATGGCGCTGCTGCTCCAGCGCGTGGGCGGTGATCCAGCGGCGTTGGGCGGGCGTGAGGCATTGGAGATTGCCACACGCGGTGGTGCAGCGGTGCTAGGGCGTGATGATATTGGCGTGCTGGCAGTTGGTATGGCAGCCGATTTCATCGCTGTGAACCTGAATCGGGTTGGCTTTGCTGGTGCCTGGCAAGACCCTGCCGCGGCACTGGTCTTTTGCGCGCCGCCAAGTGTGGATTACAGCGTGATCAATGGGCGCGTTGTGGTGCGCGAAGGGCAGCTTACCACCCTGAATTTGCCGAACGTGCTGCGCCAGCATAATACCTATGCGCGCCAGCTTGCCAACATGCCCTGAAACTGCCAAGCGTGCTTCACCGAAGCGTGCTACAATGCTAAGGTATAGTGACAGGAAGTGAAAGAGGGTGCTGAGATGTACACCCGCAACGAATTAATGTTCCCACACCACGTTATTCCGCTGCTGCGCGATGTGCGCGGCGAGGATTGGCGGACCCTGATTGATAGCGTCTTGGCGGTTTCGGAAAGCCATGAGCGCAACCTTGCCCTGATGCTGCTCATGATTCGGCTGAACGGCTGCCTCACGTGCGAGACGGATAGCTTCCGCGCTATGCGTGGCTGTGCAGCGTGCGCCTTGCAAACGCTGCGGCGCTTCAAAGGCAGCGATCAAGAGCTTTTAGCGCACTACGCGCAGGCACTTGGCGACGTGCTAGACTATTTGGCGGCGCCGCAGCAGGCTGCCTCTGCCTAAGCTGACTGGGCTGGCATTGTGCTTGATTGCGGTATAATCGAGAGCGTTGCTTTACCCTGCGGAGCTGCACTGCGTGGATACCTACCGCTTGCTTGATGAAACCTGCCAAATAGCGCTTGATCTGCTCGGCTGCGATCTGGCGTGGCTGTTTAGCGTAGAAGATAACGCTCTGCACAGCCGTGCGCTTGCCTGCGCCAAAGGCGAGAGCGCCGCAGAGGTCTTTTTGTGGCGGCTGAATGGTCACGCGCCGCAGCACCCAATTTTGCCCCTGCAAGCCCTTGATAACCCGCTGGCTGCGCTCACGCTAAAGAGCGATCTAATCTTCAACCTGCCCACTGAGAAACTGCACCAAGCGCCCAATGGCGTGCGCCTTGCCCGCGCCTTTAACCAACTGCGCCTCTCGCACCTGCACGCCTTACCTTTGCAGGTAGCCGAAGCGCCCAGCGGACTCTTGATCTTAGCGACCGATTCGCCCGCCGATGCTGAACACTGGCAGCAGGCACACCTGATCAGAGTGTTGATGGCACAGGCTACCACCACCCTTGAGAACCTCCGCCTAATCAACTCGATTGCTGCCCGCGAAGAACAAATCCGCGCCGACCAAGCCTTCCTCAAGCGCGTGCTGGATACGATGGGTGATGGCTTGCTGGTGCTGGATCAAGAAGCCTGTGTGCAGTACGTCAATAACCGTCTGCTGCTGATGTCTGGCTATGCGCGGGAAGAACTCTATGGCAACAGTGTTGGCACGATCTTTCACGCTGCCACACGCGATCTCTTAGTGCAAAATCTGCGGCGCGGCGGACGCGGCACGGTCAACTTTAGCCAGCAGCTTGTCACGCGCAGCGGACGCATTGTGCCAGTCTTGATGTCTCGCGCCACCACCTATGCCGACGGCGAAGAAAACACCATTCTCGTGCTAAGTGATCTGACCGAACAAAAACGCCGCGAGCAAGCCCTAGAGCGACAGGGCGAACGGCTACGCGCCTTGAACCGCGCTGTGCAGGCGCTTAATGCCGCCCTCGATCAGGAGAGCGTGATAGACCTGCTGCTGCGCGCTGCCCGCGAGATGGCAGAGTGCGAACATGCCAACCTCTTTTTGCAAGATGCAGCCCAAGCCGACCTTTTTTACGTCGTCACAGAGCAGAGTTTGCACGAAGGCAGCCCTAATCCAAGCGTGGTGCGGCTTGGGCAGAGTGTGGCAGGGCGTGCCGCCACCGAGCGCCGCTCGCAGCTTTCGCTGGCGCCTGCCCCTGCCGATTTTACCACCCAGCCGCCTTCCGAACGCCTTGCCGTCTTGGCTGTGCCGCTCACGGTGGCAGATCAGCTTGTTGGCGTGCTGGAAGTGCTGAGCTTGCCCGAAAACGGCTTTAGCCGTGACGACGTGGAGTTCCTTGAGAATTTGGCGTCGGCTGGTTCCGCCGCCATTGAGAAAGCGCGCCTGTATGAAGAAGCACAGCGCCATGTGCGCGAGCTTGGCACGCTGCTTGAGGCAAGCGCGGCAGTGTCCTCCACGCTGGATATTAACGGCGTGCTGAGCTTGGTAACGCGCCGCCTACGTGAAGCGCTGGGCGCGGCACGCTGTGCGATTGCCACATGGGATGAACCACACAACCAGTTGGCGATGTTAGCAGAAGCCTGTGACGCCTTTTGGCAGCTTGGCGGCGGTGCAGAACGTCCCTATGCGCGGCTGCTCTTTGAGCAAACCGCTTCACGTGGCAAACTGCCGCCCATCATCACCGCACAGCACAGCGATCCCAATCTAATGCCCATCCAGCGCGATCTTCTGACGCGCATGGGCATGGCAAGCCTGCTGATTGTGCCGCTGCACCTCAATGCCAATGTGCGCGGCATGGTAGAACTTTACCGACCCTACAACGAACCGCCCTTTGACGCTGATCAGGTGCAGGCAGTCGAAAAAGTGCTGAGCAATTGGCATATGCACGCCATCCGCAGCAGCAACCATGATTGGCTGGACTACAGCCGTCTGACGCAGCTTGTCTACAGCTTGTTGGAAGCAACTAACGCGCAGTGGTGCATCCTCTCACACTATGATGCACAGGCAAACGTCGCCTACACTGTCCGCGAAATTGGCTTTGCGCTGCGTGAGCGGCAGATTGCCTTCACCTACGATTTAGCAGCCTTCCCAAGCATGGCACGTAGCCTTCACGAAGGCGTGCCAACGCTCTTGAACGCTGCCACGCTGCGGCACGACTCCAATGAGCGCGCCCTCATGGCAAATGTTGGCGCACACAGCGGCTTGCTCACGCCGCTGATGGTGCGTGGCAACCCGATTGGTCTGGTGAAACTGCTGGACGTGCAGGCTGACCGCGTTTTTGAAGTAGCAGATATTTCCTTGGCGCAGGCAATTGCTAATGTAATTGCCAATGCGCTAGAGAACGCAGCCCTTTACCAAGCCCAAGAACGGCGTGCGGCTGCCTTGCAACGCGCCTACGACGATCTGCGTGAGGCGGATCACCTCAAAGATAGCCTGCTGCAAAGCCTTTCGCATGAGCTGAAAACGCCGCTGCATAAGATTATGATGCAGGTGCAAATCCTAGATGATGAGATGTATGGCGGTCTGAGCGATGAGCAGCACGGCTCACTGCGATCAGTGCTTCGCTGGAGCGCGCAGCTTGCCAGCATTGTGGATGAAATCGTGATTGTGCAAGCGCTAAATGCCGATGATATGCACTTTTCGGCAGTTCACCTTGCCGATCTAGCTGCCCAAGCGGTGCGGAAAGTGCGCCTTTTGGCAGGTGAGCTTCAGCTAGAGATTAATGTGACTTTGCCCGAAACGTTGCCCGCTGTGCGTGGCGATGCCACCCATTTGCTCACCGTGTTAGAGCAACTTATCAACAATGCGGTGAAGTTCAGCCCTGAGGGCGGGCATATTCAAGTGAGCGCTTGGCAGAGCAGCCCGCACGCGGTTCGCTTATGCGTGCAGGATCACGGTATTGGCATTCCCGAAGAGCAGTACGAACGTATTTTCCAGCGCGGCTATCAGGTGGAGAGTGGTATTGCACGTCGGTTTGGCGGCGTTGGGCTAGGCTTGGCAATGGTACGGCGCATTGTAGAAGCTCACAGCGGTCAGGTATGGGTAGAGAGTGTGGTTGGCGAAGGCAGCCGATTTTATGTGCAACTGCCTATTTGGGCGTGATCCACACAGCAGGGCGGCTGCACAAGCCGCCCTGCCTGGTTTTATGGTGCGCCTGCTAGGCGCTATTCATCCGTTGGATCGTTGCCCACGGCAGGCTTCAAGGTGAACAGTGTGCCGTCCCCACGCCCGAAGACCTCCGGTGTGTAGAACTCCTCAGCCGTGGTTGGCATGACGCGATATTCGCCTGCCAAGCCCGCCCGAATGGTATACACATAACGGTAAGTGCCTTTAGGTAGATAGGTGGCATACAGCACTGCCTTTTCGTCGCGCAGTTCGGTTTGGCTGAACCACCACCATCCGTAGCCGCGCCCAAACGGATCTTCGAGGCTGAGGCGTGGTGCCTGCCCAACCGCGCTGGTGGCAAGGTTCGGGTTGACCGCCTCAGAGCCAGCCGGGATCGGATCACTGACCATCACATAGTGCAGATCGCGCTGGGTGACGATAGTCAGCGTCACGATGATGTTATCGCCGACCCGTGCCTCTGTGATCGGTGTGCGGTTCGGATCGCTGGCAAGGTGATAGGTGCGCTGCACGCTGATGCCGCGATCCAGTGCCTTGACCTGATCCGCAGGCAAGTTTACACGCAGGTGGGCTGTGTAGTAGAGGATGCCCTCGCCGTCGGTGCGGTCAATCGTCAAACGGTTGACCTGATCGCGCAGCAGATCGGCAACCTGCACCTTCAGCGTCAGCGATTCGCGCACGTTGTTCGCGTCAGCGCGTTCGCCTTCCGCCAATGCCTCACCATTCAGCATTGCGCCAAAGGTATAAGCAGGGCGCAGTTCGCCGGTGAACTGCATCCAGTCCACCAGTGCCAAGACCGACCACGCCGTCTCCTGTGTTGTTTTCCACGAATCGGCTGTGCGTGCGATCATCAGCCAGCGCACCGCGTTCGGGATGAGCTGATTGCTCGGATTAAGCTGGAGGAGCGCCCGCAGCACGATAGCAGTGGTGCGTGTATCAGTGTTCCAGTTGAAGTAGTCCGACGTTGCCTCTTCCCAGTGTGCGCCGGTTGCGCTCAAGATGGCGCGGCTGACTAGATCGTTGAGCAAGGTATCGGTGTAGGTTGTGTTGCGCGGATCGATCTTGTTGAACGCCATGGCAAGGTAAGCACGGGCGTAGATGTCCATTTGCTCGCGGCGATCAAAGAGCAGCACGGCACGGCTGAAGTTACCTGCATCTGCCACTGCCAGCGCATAAACTAGGAAGGCTTGCCGATTGAGTTCGGCACGCGATGGACGCGCACCGAGATCAGCCGCCGCCAGCGTCTCGCGCAGGAAGCGGATAGCACCTTCGATCACGTTGTCATCTATGTTAAAGCCGTTGGTACGCGCCTCGCTCAAGCCGATCAGCGCGTAAGCAGTCACCAACGGATTGCTCTGATCACGTCCGAACCAGCCCCAACCGCCGTCAGTCTTTTGGTCGTTATACAGGCGTTGCACCGCAAAGCTAACAGCGGTTTCCGCCTGCTGACGCAAGGTGACATTTTCCAAGCCGAGCTTGGCGAACGCGCCGTAGGTTGCCACATTCGGCAAGAAGCGGCTGATGGTCTGTTCGGTGCATTGGTGCGGGAAGTTCCACAGCACTTCCAGTGCGTCCACGGTGGCAGCCGCCAAAGATCGATCAAGGCGCACCGTGAGCGATCCTTCTTTGACCTCAAAGCGGCGTGGCAGTGCGATGCCTTCAGTGCGGCGCTCACCAACGCTCAGCGTGCCGCCTGTGCCAACCGTCTCAGGTGCTTCGTAGCGCAGCACAGGCAAGTACTTATCATCACCCTTGCCAACGGCGCTCTTGGCAGCATCGCCAAGCGTACCATCTGCATTCTGGGCAAAGAAAGTGACGTCAAGGCGTTCCACGTCCTCAACCTCGATAGCCCACTCAAAGCGCGCCCGTCCGCGGTCTGCCACGCTGCGCGTCTGGGTTGGGTTATTATCCAGCAGGCGTGCGCCTTTCAGGTCAATGCGCGCCGTCACTTCTTGATCGGCGCCACTGTTGTTATTGACGACTGCCACGAGGGTAGATTTATCGCCAACCATGTAGAAGCGCGGCGTGATCGGGCGCACCAAAAGCGGCTTGGTGCTGAGCAGGTCGAACGTTTCTTGCCCAACCAACGTTGTTTGCAGTTCGCCAACAGCGCCGGTTGCTGCACGCACATCTAAGCGCCATGTGGTGAGCTGATCGGGCAGTTCAACGCTGACGACTGCCTCACCGTTTTGGTCTGTGATGACGCTCGGTTGCCACAGCGGCGTATCAATGAAGCGCTGCCGCACTTCAAAAATGCCGCCTTCAGGTCCGCCGCCGCCGCCACCTTTGATGGTGTTCAGGATTTCTTGCGTTTGTTGGTCTACGCTCACCGTCAGGCTAACGGCTGTGCGGACGCCTAAGCCTGCCTGACTGTAGAAGTGTGCCAAGATCGGGCGCGAGGTATCCGGCAGCAGTGAGAGGACGGCGAGATCGGTCAGACCGACGCCAATTTCGGCTTGCACAGGCTCGCCGCGATAATCGGTAACCTTGATCTTGTAGTTGACCGTCTCTCGCGGACTGGCTTGCTCACGGTCGGGCGTCACAGTGATGTTGAGCGCATAGCGCGCCGTATCCACACCGATTTGCAGCAAGCCCATGCGGAAGGCTGCCACAGGGTTATTCTCGTCCACGCCCTTCACGATCAGCACTGAGATGAAGGCGTTGGGCGCAAGGTCTGCCGTGATGGGCAGCTCGTAAACATAGCTGTTGTTAGGCAGATCAACCACTTCATAGCTGAGGATTTTGCCACGCTCAATGCTGATGAGTGCCTTTGCCGTGCCTTGGAACGGGCTGGCAATCAGGATTGAGGCAGTCTCGCCGATCTGGAAGTCGGTCTTGTCAATCTTCAGGTCAATGCGGTTGCTGTTCTGCTGGCGCCACGGCACATAGTCCGGTCCCGCCACCCACATAAAGGTTGCCGTCATGATCTGATTGCCCAGACTATCACGGCTGCTCGCATAGACTTTATAGATGCCGCCGCGCTCAGGTGTGAAGGTGTAGACTGCCTTGCCGTCGCTGTTGGTGGTTGCCACGCCTTCCGTGACAGGGATTTCTTCCACCTCATAGTTCCAGACGGTGCGCCCGCTGGCAGGGTCAACCGTTTGGGTGCTTTTCCAACGGCGTTCCACCACGCGCACACTCAATCCGATGCCTGCTTTGGGTGAGCTATCCCAATTGGCAGTGACAAGATTTACATCCTGCGGCTTGCCTGCGATACCAACGTAGTTGGCGGCACCGGCACCAATGTAGAACTCGCCCTGATGCACGACCACCGTCGCACGTCCAGCAATAAGCTGATCGCTGTCATCAGTTACGCGTGCTTCGATCACAAATTGCTTGCTGCGCGTAGACTTGGCAAGATCGGCAGGCACTTCAATGACGAACCGCCCAAGCGCATCCGTCCTGCCCATGCCACCGATGGCAGAGTCACCATAGCGCTCATCATAGAAGCTGCGTGCGCCCTCATCCTCATTGAACTCAAAGAAGCTATAGCGCCCACTGCCCTTGTAGCGGAAGAAGTAATCTTCCGTGAAGAGCGACCACTCAATGCGTGCATTGCTAACGCCGCCGCCGAAGAAGTACGAGCTTTCAACAGTCACACGAACGGTATCACCCTGCACCACTTCGGGCTTTTCAGCGGTCAGGTTCACTTGGAACTCTGGCACGCGGTACTGTGCCACATCCACACCACGCGAGAAAGTCGGACCGCGCCATTCGTTCACATCCCTACCGGTGAAGCCCGGTCGCACGATGATGCGGTAATAGCCGAGTGATGCGTTCTCATCTATGGTGACGCTGTCTGAGAAAGAGCCAAACTGTGTGAGTGGCAGATTCGTTAGGTAAAGCTGCCGCCCGCGATTATCCACCACCTCGACCGAGACGGTCTCCAGATCGCTGACAGTATACTGCATATCCTCTTTGGCGCGAACTACACCACGAAAGTAGATCGGCTGACCGGGACGGTACAGCGAACGATCCGTGTAGAGGTATGCCGTCAGTTGGCTTCGATAGTAGTCAGTTGGCTGATTGAAACTCCAGGCTTGGATGCCGCTTTCCCACTCAACGCTGCTCACACTGAAGTGCTGCGGCGTCTCGATGAGGGCAAAGAGTTCGGTGTAGAGCGACTCAAGCCGACGCGGTAACCGCAAAAGCGCCACACCATCGGAGTCCGTTTCGGCAGTGCCGATGGGCGCAAGTGTATCGCCACGCCTGCCGCTGCCGCCGTCACTATAGCTCGTATAGAAGAACTGCACAGGCACATTTGGCACAGGCTCGCCACTTTGTAGATCAGTCACCCATGCCATTGCGCTGCCTTCGGAAAGTTTGAGCGTAATGTTGACAGTGGCGATCAGCATGTTCTCGTTAAACGAGTAGCCGGTGGTTGGCGAGCTAACATACATGCGATACAAGCCGGGCTTAAGGGCTTGGGCGTTAGGATTGCTGGGCGACAGTGGCGTGCGCGGCAAGTTTCCAATGCGGCTGTTGCTGCCCGGCACGCCCATGAAGTATTGGCTGGCGTTGCCTTCTGCCACCCAACCGGTGAGATTGTTCTGCCCAACCACACTAACGCGGTACCACAAGAGGCTGTTGGCGCAAGTAGGACCGCCCGTGATTTGCAGCAGCGTATTAACGGGTAGCTCAGCACGGATATTTGCCGAAGTGCCTGCCCGTTCACGCAGGCGCAGCGGTGTAGGATCGTCAGGTAGTACGATGGCATACTCGCCCGGAATCAGGCGGCTAGGTGGCGCACCAGAGCATTCGGGTGCGGCAAAAGCAGTGCTTGCGCCTTCACTAATCGTCACAAGGTCGTAGCGCAGCACGTTTTGAGGATTTTCCACACCAACTGACCAGGTGCGAAGGCGCTCTGCATTGGAGAGCCTTGTATTGCCGTAGCGCAGCAGGGCGAGCAGATCGGAAGATGGCACACGGTAGAGCGAGAAGTTGATGCGATCTAGGTTGCGGTGCGTGGAAAATGCCCGTGTTTGCGCGTTATATGCGCTGTACAAGCCGAGCGTGTTGAAGCCCGTCCGCAGATTCAATTCTGGGGCGTATTCCGGCGTTGTCCAGCGGAAGGTGAGCAATTTGCCATCCGCTGAAAGCTCGTAAACATCACTGCGAGGGTCAATTTGCAGCGGCGTGCCATATTTATCTATCAAGCCTTCGATGTTCAGTGTCAGGACGTAGGCTGTGCTTGGTTCATGGCTGAAGCCGTATTGGAAGTATGTGCCTTCTGTGCTGCTGTAGTTATCATAGAGCAAGCCGGGCTTAGGCGTGATCGTGATACGATCTTTGAAATCGGTCAAATCCATCGGCGTGCTGAAGCGTATGTAGAAACCGGACGCACGCACTTCATATTCTTCATGGCGTGGATAGGTCTCTAAGATGCGCGGCGTGGTGACCGTCGTGAAGGTTGAGCGTGCATCTTCAGTGATGGGTGCGTTGGTCAGGCTGCGGGCGAACTCTTGCAGCACCAGAATGACGTATTCCGCGTCATAGTCAAGGTGCGCCGCAGGCTTGAAGGTGAAACGACGGTTATCTTTGCTAACATCCTCAAGCGCCACAACTAGCTCGCCATTCGGACCGAGGAATTTGGTGGCGGCAACAATGCTATCGCGTTCCATTGGTTGGCTAAAAACGACTGTAAAAGTCGTATCCAGCGCCAGCCGCTGGCTTTTATCGCGTGGGGTAATCTCGATGGCACGTGGCGAGATTGTGGTGAAGGTGGACTTCGCGTCCTCTTGCAGAATGGCGCCAGTCACGTCTTGCAAGCCTGCTGGCACCGTGATTGTGTAGACCGTGCCGCCTTTCAAGTTCTTGGTCTTGAATTGATAGACGGACGTGCTGATCCATTCGCCGCTGCCTTCCACGGCAGGCTCGGCGGTGAAGGGTGCGGGCAATGCCTTGAGTTCCTCAACGCTCATCAAGGGAACCACAGGGCGGTTGAAGATAATTGTAATAGCAGTGTCCGCCTCAATGGCGCCGCTGCCATCGTTGGGCAGCATTTGCACCACTTCAAGGAAACCAACCGTCTGTGCGCGCAGCGTGAACGCCTCTGGCAAACCGATGTTCAATGCGCTGCGTGCTTCCGTGCCAATGGTGAATGTATAAGTGGTGGCACGTTGCAAATTGGCAGGTTTGAACTGTACGGTTGCCTCATCCAGCCAGTCATAGGTGCCGTTTAAGGCAGGCTGCGTGCGGATGGCACGCTCTACGCTGGCGCGATCCATCGCTTGGTTAAAAAAGATAGTGATTGTGCCATCCAGCAGCAGTTCTTCACCGCGCAGTGGGATGGTATCAATCACGGCAGGTGGCGGCTGATCATCGGCACTGAGCGCGCTTGGCGTGCTGGCAAGCGCACCAAACAACACCGCGAAGATCAGGCAGAGGGCGAGTAATCGTCGCATATAAAACCTCCCTAAACAGCGTGAGTCCCTTTCAGTATAGACCCGAACCGCCCTATGCCCAAACACCGTCTAGCCAACGTATCTCATACGCTGTGCCGCCGCTTTGCCTTAGTTCAGCGTAACGCGCACCGCTACCTTATTAGTGGCAAACTGTGCGGCGCGTTCTGCCGTCAGCTTTGGGTAGACCTGCTGTGCAACCTGCGCTACTGCATCCGCCTGCCGAAAGGCTTCTGCCTGTGCGGCGTATTGTTTGCCGCGCAGGTACACCTGAACGGGCGCGCCACCTTGCAGATTGCGCCACCACACATACTCGGCACTGGTCAGGATCAGTAATGTATCGCCCTGCTGCGCGTACTGCACTGGCACATGGTAAACTTTGCCGCTTTTGCGTCCCGTCACACTGAGCAGCACATAGTGCTTGCTCACTGAGCCGTGCCAGCGCGAACGCAGCAGCCAACGCATCATCGGATTTTGGAGTTTGATCAACAGTCTGAGCCAACGTGGCATAATTCACCTTCTCCCATTTATATATACGATTATACATATATGCGCAAAGTCTATTTGAGCGTTGCAGATTTGTCAATAAGCAAGCCGTCATCACCGTGAGTCTCGCTAATCATCACAATCGCATATCAACTTCTTACTGCTATGCAGCAGGCTTAACGCGATATGGAATATACTTGTAACGACGCACGCGCCATCTGCACAGATTCATGGCACAAATCAGGAGAGTCGTTTTGGGTACATCCCAAAGCCGAGCAAACAGCCTTTTATACTTTGCCACGCTGATCCCTATGCTGCTGTTGGCGTTGTTCATCGCGGTGCAGGGCGTAAATGTGCCGTTTTATGATGAATTTACTGTGACGGCACCCGTGGCAGTTGCTACTGCTGAAGGGCTTTTGCAGCCAAGCTACTTTTTTCAGCAAGAGAGCAACCACCGTTTGGTGTTCACCAAACTAACCGTCGCGTTGAATACCCTGCTCACAGGTTGGGATTTGCGCGTTGAGATGTGGGTGAATTTTGCTTTGTTGGTTGCCAGTTTTGGGCTGCTGCACAATGCCTGGAAGCGTGTGCATCCGCCAACTGCGGCGTGGTTAGTGCTGCCCTTTGCCCTGCTGCTCTTTGCGCTGCGCCAGCGCCCAACCTTTGCCCTATATCTCGCCTTTTACTATGGGCAGTTCTTCACATTTGCGGCGCTGTGGGTGCTGGCTGCCTTGAAAGTGAGCCGCCAAACTCTGCTGATCTTGATGCTATGCGTAATCGGCGCTACGTTCAGTAACGCGGGCGGCTTGCCGTTATGGATTGCATTGCTGCCTGCGCTGTGGCTGCGTGGCTACCGCGACTGGCGCTATTTTGCGGCATGGCTGGCAGCCGCCGCGATCTTCATTGGTATTTTCTTCTTGAACTACGACTTTACAGTCAGCTTTTCAGGCGTTGAAAAGCCTGAGGTGCCACTGCCTGTTTATCTGCTCTATGTGTTGGCGTTTCTGGGTGCGCCATTCGTCCTAGAACTGGGCGGTTTGTACCTAGCCAGCATTCTGTGTTTTGGGATTGGGCTGGGCATCCTGTTGTTCAACACACACTTTCTGCTGCGAAGAAACGTGCCGCTTTCTTTCTTTGCGCTGCCGAGTGTGCTTATCTTAATGGCGTTGGGCAACGCCGTGATCGCTGCCGCGGCGCGTGCTGATATTATGTACTATGTGTTTGATCCTCAGCCGCTGGCAGCACGTTATGCCGTGGCAGCCAATTGGTTTTGGTTGGGAGTGCTAATGGTATCCGCTTTAGCTGTTTGGCACGCGCCTAAAACACGCCGACACATCACCCAAAAACTTAACCGTGCCGTGTTCATAAGCCTGCTGCCTTTGTTTATTATTGTCAACGCCGCCTCTTGGAGTGTAGGTAGCGAATATTACCCCGCAACCTTGACTGAGCAAGACCGTTTATGCATGTTGAGTTATCTAAACGCACCCGATGCGCCATGCTTGCTGCGCTTTTATGATCCTGCCTGGCAGCAAATGGATATGCAATATCTTGCCAAGCACCGCCTAACAGCATTTAGAGATTGGTATGCAGGCTTGCAACCAGCTGCACAACCGATTGATGCGCCCATTCAACACCTGAACGGCGTAGCAGGCGTGAAGCCGACCTTTGTCAAACATGCGTTGGGCGATTCCGAAGTTGATGCATTCTGGCTGCCCGCGCCGATCACCGTTGAGCAGTATGTGCAGTTGCCCGCTGCGCCACACATCTTCTTCGAGGCGGAACTCTATACCGAATCAGCGCAAACTGCCACCTTTCGCCTATCAGTGCGCGAAGGGCGCACCATCAGCACGCTTCATGAGGGCAGCCTAGAAAATGGCATATCGCTGCCAATTCGTGTTGATCTAAGTGTCTGGCGTGGCAAAGCTATCTTGTTGGTCTATGAGACGCGCTCATCTGAGGGGCAGGTTCAAGTGTTGTGGATTCAGCCACGCCTCAGCACAGAATAGGTGAGTTAACCCTTATGCCAAACGCACTTTCGATTGTTGTACCTGTCTATAACAGTGAGCAGAGTCTGACCTTATTGGTGGCAGCCCTTAGTGAGGCATTCGCGGATTATGGCGCGCCAATTGAGCTAATCCTTGTGAATGATGGCAGCCGCGACCAAAGTTGGGCAGTGGTGCAAGACCTTGTGGCGCGCCATGCGTGGATCACAGGCATTGACTTGATGCGGAACTATGGGCAGCACAACGCGCTGTTGTGCGGCATTCGTGCGGCGCAGCACCCTGTCATCGTGACGATGGATGATGATTTGCAGCATCCGCCCACCGAAATTCACAAACTTCTGGCGAAACTTGAGGAAGGCTATGATGTGATCTATGGCACACCACAACAGGAACAGCACGGCTTGCTGCGCGATCTTGCCTCTCAGGTGACGAAATTTGCCTTGCAAAGCGCGATGGGCGTGCAGATTGCTCGGAATGTGAGCGCTTTTCGCGCCTTTCGGCAGGAAGTGCGGCAGGCTTTTGCCAACTATAACAGCCCCTATGTTTCGATTGATGTGCTGCTAACGTGGGGAACGACGCGCTTTGCCGCCGTAGCAGTTGAACACGCGCCGCGCCGCTATGGAAAATCGAACTACACCTTGCGAAAGCTGATCGCACACACCTTCAATATGGTGACGGGTTTCAGCGTGCTGCCATTGCAAATTGCCAGCGTGCTTGGTTTCACCTTCACCCTGTTTGGTATCGGCATTTTCTTGTTTATCATTGTGCGCTACCTCACCGAAGGTAGCAGTGTGCCGGGCTTCCCGTTCCTCGCTTCGATCATTGCTATTTTTTCGGGTGTGCAGTTGTTTGCTTTGGGCATTATTGGTGAATATTTGGCGCGAATGCACTTCCGCAGCATGGATCGCCCATCTAGCACAATTAGACAAATTGTAGGGCGAGAAGGAGATAAAACCTGATGGCAAAAGCAAGTGTGGCACGTTCCGCCATTGATGAGGAACGGTTCGGCATTCGTGTGGCACGCATTGGCAACCTCATGCCAGATATGCTCGATGAAACACTGCAATTTTGCCGTGATCAAGCTGTGCAAATGCTCATTGCACGCACACCAAGCCAAGAAATTCGCTTTGTGCAGCAGCTTGAGGAACTTGGCTTTCGCCTCATGGATACGTTGGTTTACTATCGGCGCGACCTGACGCGCACACCCATCCCTGAATCGCATGATGCAGCGCTCATTCGCAGCGTGCAAGCAGGTGAGAAGGCAACCGTGCGCGCAATCGCCGCGCAATCGTTTCAGGGTTACTTTGGTCACTATCACGCCGATCCACGCTTGGATCAGGCAGCTTGCGATGCCGCCTATGTTTCATGGGCAGAACGCTCTTGCCTGGATCAGGAAGTGGCGGATGAAGTGTTGGTTGCAGAACTGGACGGACAATTGGTGGGCTTTGCAACATTGCGCCGCAACACGCCCGAACAAGGCGAGGGTGTGTTGTTTGGGATTGCACCTACAGCACAGGGCAAGGGCATTTACCATTCATTCATAGTACACGGTATGCAGTGGTGTCTTGCGAATGGTATGCGCGAAATGGTAGTCTCCACACAGATTACCAACCTTGCCGTTCAGAAAGTTTGGGTGCGTGTCGGCTTTGAGCCATTGCAATTTTACTATACTTTTCACAAGTGGTTTGAGTAAGCTATGACCATCACCATCCCTTTTAACCGACCCAGCCTGCTCGGCAATGAGCAGGCGTACATCTTGCAGGCAGTTGCCAACGGTCATACCTCTGGTGATGGCAGCTTCACCAAGCGATGCCACGCCTTCCTAGAGCAAACCTTCGGTGTGCCGAAGGCGTTGCTCACCACCAACTGCACCCATGCCCTCGAAATGGCGGCATTGCTGCTCGACCTGCGCGAGGGTGATGAGGTCATCTTCCCATCCTTCACCTTCGTCTCGACGGTGAATGCCTTCGTGCTGCGCGGTGTGCGCCCAATCTTTGCCGACGTGCGCCCTGATACCCTGAACCTTGATGAAAATCAGCTTGAGCGCTTGATCACACCGCGCACACGCGCCATTGTACCTGTTCATTATGCTGGCGTTGGCTGTGAGATGGATGCCATTTTGGAAATTGCGGCGCGCCATAACCTTGTTGTAGTGGAAGATAACGCGCATGGTTTGTTCGGCAAATATCGCGGACGCTATCTCGGCACGCTTGGCGCGCTGGCAACCCAGAGCTTCCACGAGACGAAGAACTTCACTTGTGGTGAAGGTGGTGCGCTGCTCATCAACGATCCGCAGTATGCCGAACGCGCCGAGATCATCCGCGAGAAGGGGACGAATCGCAGCCGATTCTTTCGCGGACAGGTGGATAAATACACTTGGGTAGATGTTGGCTCAAGCTACTTGCCCTCAGATTTGTTGGCGGCATTCTTGTATGCACAGTTCGAGGTGCATGAGCGCATTCAGGGCATTCGCCGCCGCATTTGGGAAACCTATGCCGCACACTTGGGCGATTGGGCAGCCGAAAATGGCGTGCAAGTGCCGAATGTGCCTGATCACTGCGAACAGGCATACCATATGTTCTACCTGCTCATGCCTTCTTTGGAGACACGGCAGGCGTTCATCGCACACCTGAAGGCACGCGGCATCCTCGCCGTTTTTCACTACTTACCGCTGCACCTTTCGGAGATGGGCTTGAAATTCGGCGGGCATGTTGGCGATTGTCCTGTCACTGAGCGCGTTAGCGACCAGCTCGTGCGCTTGCCCTTTTTCAACGATCTAGATGAGACCTTGCAGGGGCAAGTGATTGAGGCAATCCTCACTTTCAAGGTTGACCGCACATGATGCCCGAAACTTCATACGATCCCACCTTTTTTGCCAAGCTGTGGCAGGTGGAAGATCAGCACTTTTGGTTTCGGGCGCGCAACGCTGCCATACGCGGCACCTTGCAGCGCGTGATTAGCCGCTTACCAGAAGGCTACCGCGTTTTGGAGGTCGGCTGCGGCACAGGGAATGTGCTACGCCATGTGGAGCAGGTCTGCACGCAAGGGCAAGTCGTTGGGCTAGATTTATTTCTTGAAGGGCTGATCTATGCGCGGCAGCGCGTAAGCTGCCCTTTGGTGCAAGCGGATATCCACCAGCCGCCCTTCAAAACGCGCTTCGAGCTGATCGGTATCTTCGACGTACTGGAGCATTTGCCTGATGATCGTTCAGTGTTGCGTGCGCTCCATGCGCTGCTGGCAGAAAATGGCACGCTGCTGATCACCGTTCCCGCGCATATGAGTCTGTGGAGCTATTTTGATGAAGCCTCTCACCATTATCGGCGCTATCAACGGCGTGAACTGCATCAAAAGCTGAGCGAGACAGGCTTTGAAGTCACCTTCATCACACATTATATGGCGAGCATTTTCCCGCTAGTCTGGCTAGGTCGCCGCCTGGCAGCGCGCAAAAATGCTGAGTCGGCGACGCTTGCCGAGAACGAGTTAAAGATTGTGCCGATCCTCAACAGCGCCCTGACTGCTGTTTTAGGGTTGGAAGCACGCTTTGTGGCTGCCCGCCGCCGCCTGCCAATTGGCACTTCGCTGTTGGCAATCGCCACCAAGAAGGCAACCGATTAGCACAGTTCTTTAGTTGGCAGACTGTGCTAGAATTCTAAACATCACCTACTATCCACACAATCAGGAGCGTTTGCCGTGCGATTCCCTCGCAGCGTGCTATTTCGGGCAGTGCTGATCGGGCATTTGACCAACGACATTTTCATGAGCATGGGCCCTGTGCTGCTTGCCTTTGCGGGCGCACACTTCCTAAACGCGAATGCCGCCGCCATTGGGCTGGCAATCAGCCTGCGTGAGCTGATCGGTGCTGTTTCGCAACCATTTTTCGGCGTGCTGACGGATCGCAGCGGCGGGCGTTGGTTAGCGGCGCTCGGCGTGGCATGGACGGCGCTCAATATGTCGGCGGCGTTGGTCATGGCGCTTTCGGGCAACGGTTTGCTCACCTTGCTTTTCTACTGCTCAGCGGCGTTGGGCAGCGGCGCCTTTCATCCCGTCGGCACGATGTACGCCTCTGGCATTGAAAAAGAGAACGCCGCACGCAACAGCAGTTATTTCTTTCTGTTTGGGCAGATCGGCTTAGGCACAGGTCCCGCCTTTGCGGGTGTGTTGCTGGCAGCGCTCACCTTTAAGCAGGAAGATGTGGTGCGTTTGCAACCGACCATCGAGGGTAACTTGATCGGCTTGCTGGCGCTTAGCCTTGCCGCTTTGCCGGCTGTGCTTCTGATGGCGAGGCACATCCCAAGCCGGCGCACCGTGCGCGCTGCACAGAGCGCCGCGCTTGCCACACCGAAAGCGCGTCAACCAATCACGCGCCTGATGGTTGGCACCTTTGCCTTATTTATGGTTGTGCTGCTGCTGCGGAGCATCTCGCACATTGGCATTGTGAATTTTGTGCCAGTCCTCTTTGAGCGGCGCGGCTGGTCGGTCAGTGACTATGGCTTTGTGACCAGCTTATATTGGATCGCCTCTGCCTTTAGCGGTGTGTTGCTTGGCGCGCTTGCCGATAAGCACGACCGCCGCCGCATGCTTGCGATCAGTGTGTGGCTAGGTGCGCCACTGCTCTTTGTGCTGCCCATCGCAGAAGGCATTGCCGCGCCGTTGTTAGCATTGGCATCCGGTGCGCTGCTCGGCGCGAGTTTCCCGTTGATTGTGGTGATGGCGCAGAGCCTGCTGCCGAACGCCAAAGGCTTTGCAGCAGGGCTAACGCTCGGCATGATCTTCGGCGCGGGCGCGGTTGGCAACACCTTGATGGGCTTTCTGGCAGACGGCGTGCAAAGCACTGGGTTTGCAGGCATCGGCATCCAAGCGACTTTTCAGGTGGTGGCAGTCGGTGCGGTTATAGCAGGTTTCTTGGCGCTGCTGCTGCCGCAGCATCTGAGTGGGCAGACCAAAGCAGCAGCCGTCCCTGAGCCTGTGCCACAAGGCGCGGATTAAACTGGATAGAAAAAGTGTGGGGCGGCTTCTGCCGACCCACGCACGACGCTTTAAGCGCTGAACGCCGCGATCTGCTCTTGCAGCTTGTCGCGGGCAACCTCAGGATAGTGCGCCAAACGCCTGTCGAAATCCTGCATGATAGCGACAATATCAGCTTTTGTGCGTGCTTCAAAGCGCATGGTGACCGCCGGCTGTGTGTTGCTGGCGCGCACCAAGCCCCAGCCGTGATCAAAGGTCACCCGTGCGCCGTCCAGCGTGACCACCTCGTGTTCGGCGGCAAATTCACGCTGAAGTGCCTCAATGATCTCGAATTTGCGATCATCAGGCGCAGAAACGATGATCTCAGGCGTGGCGACTAGTTTCGGGATCGTGTTGAACACTTCGCTCACGGTGCGTGTTTCCTTGCTGAAAATCTCCAGCACTTTTAGCGAGACAAGCGGCGCATCATCGAAGCCGTAGTAATCCTCACCGATGAATAAGTGACCGCTGACTTCACCGCCCAACGGCGCGCCTTCTTCCGCCATCTTCGCCTTCATCAGGCTGTGACCCGTTTTCCACATGATCGGAATGCCGCCATGCCCGCGAATTTCATCATCAAGCGCTTGGCTTGCCTTCACATCAAAGACGACTTTCGCGCCCGGAATGCGCGTCAGCATATCACGTGCCAGCAGCGCCAACAGCCGATCCGCCGCGATGTGATGCCCATGCTCATCAATAATGCCGCAGCGGTCAGCGTCGCCATCAAAGCCAATGCCCAAATCGGCGCCATTTTCCACAACGGCACGCTCTAGGTCTTTGGTTGTCTCAGGGTCTTCAGGGTTAGGCAAATGATTCGGGAAGGTGCCATCCGGCTCGCAGTAGAGGCAGATCACCTCAATGCCAAGCTGTGCATAGACGGGCTGCATATACAAGCCGCTAAGGCTGTTGCCAGCATCCAGCACAATTTTGAGTTTGCGGCTGCCCATTTTCACCTTGCTTGCAATGGTCTGCATATGCTTGGCAACGAGGCTGGTATCCTGCGTCAGCGTGCCGCTGCCCGTCAGAAAGTCATCCGCCTCGATCAGGGCGCGGATTGCCTGAATCTGATCACCATAGAGCGCGAAACGATCATACGCCATCTTGATGCCGTTGAACTCTAGCGAGAGGTGGCTGCCGGTGATCTGAATGCCGCCCGCCCGTGCGCCATGCTGCGCGCTGGCATAGTAGACGCTGGGCGTCATCACATCGCCAATGTCGGTCACATCTAGACCAGTGCTGAGCAGCCCTTCAATGAGCGCCTTCTTCAAAATGGGCGAGGTTGGGCGGTTATCACAGCCAACATAAACGCGCTCTGTGTTGTGAGTACGCTGCATGTAGGTGCCGTAGCCCTTGCCAACGGCACTGGCGAGTTCGGGCGTGATCTGCGGATTATCACCTGCCACTCTGCCGCGAATGTCATACTTGCGGAAGATTGCACTTGGAAACTGCATAAGAAGTTACCTTTCTGCTTGTCTGAAAGAACGCTAGCGGTGAATCGGCTCACCACTGACGCAATCTACAATATCAATCGTCGGATTTTCTGTGCCGCTGGCTGCCGCAACCATACTGCACAAGCGCAGTGCGCTCTCGATGACCTGCCGCATGGTGTTATTAGCGCCACCTTCCACCATAGCGCGCAGCAAGTTCGGCTCGGTGCCGCTGAAACGCAAATTGACGCGCCCTCTATCCTCAAAAAGCGCGTGAACAGCCTCAACGGCTTCGGCAAGCCCTTCAACCGTCGCTAGGTCTACCCGCACTTTTAGGTGTGCAGAGGCGATCACCTGTGGGTAACGCGGAATCTGTGCAGCGATCTCGCTCAGGCTAGCAAGCCCTTCCCTTTTGCGCGCTGCGGCAAGCGCAGCCATCAGCAAGCCGACATAAATACCATCGCCGGCGCCATGCACACCGTCTAAGATGATGATGTGTCCGGCTTGCTCACCGCCAAGCGTGAACAGCCTTTCGCGCAGGCGCTCCATCACATAGCGATCACCAACTTTGGTGCGGCTGAGCGCGATGCCGTGTGCGGCAAGGTAATCGGCAAGCCCGCTGTTGCTCATATCGGTGGCAACCACGCTCTCGCCTGCCAACTGACCGCGCGCTTGAAGCGAGACGGCAAGAATGCCGAGCATGTGATCGCCATCAATCAACATGCCGTCTGGTGTGACGCAGATCACGCGGTCAGCATCGCCATCAAAGGCGATACCTAAATCAGCCTTGTTTTCCCTGAGCATTGCCAGCATCGCTGAGCGGTCACGGCGCACATGCTCACTGCCGGCATTCACGTTAATGTTCACGCCGTTCGGTTCTGCGTTCAGGGCGAATACTGCCGCGCCGCATTCGGCAAACGCCTGCGGCGCCACTGAAAACGCTGCACCGTGCGCGCAGTCCAGCACAACGCTTAGCCCTTGTAGTGCTTGTGGGGGCAAACTCTCCACCAAGTGCTTCACGTAAATATTTTGGGCGTTCAGCAGTTGGTAAGTGCCTAACGTCGCTGCGCTTGGTGCGCTGTCCGTTTGGGCGGCGATCAGCGCTTCAATGGCTTCTTCGGCAGCATCGGGCAGCTTGAAACCATCTGCACCAAAGAGTTTAATGCCGTTCTGCTCAAATGGATTGTGGCTGGCGCTGATCACAATGCCCAGCCCAAAGCCGCCTTGCTTGGTCAGGAAGGCGACGCCCGGTGTGCTGATGACGCCTGTATCCGCCACCTGCACGCCTTGCGCCAGCAAGCCCGCCGTGAGCGCGCTCGCCAGCATAGCACCACTTAGCCGCGTGTCGCGCCCGATCAGGACGTTTGGCACACCTTGCGCCTGTCCCGATAGCCACTGCCCAATGGCGCGCCCGATTCGCAGCACTGTGATCGGATCAAGCGGAAAGACGCCTGCTACGCCGCGAATGCCATCCGTGCCGAACTCGATTGTGTTAGGATGTTCCATGCTTTTCCCCGTGTTGTGATTCTGCACCGCTTAATCATACCGCATCTCGTAAGCAGGCTTGCTAAGGGGCAGTCTGGGAAGATTATACCATGCCGCAGGGCAGGTTTGCGGACTTGGGGCGGCAACCTATCTTTCATAAGCGATGGGGAGGACGATCACTGGCAGAACGGCTGGAACCGTATAAGGTTCACGCCGCTTTGTTGGTGGTCTTGTGGTTTGCTGTTGGTTAATGATTAGAGTTTTGTTATATTTTAGACTAGTAATCAGAGTTTATTTTATTGCTATAGCTTCTGATAATTTCCGGCAGTAGATTTCAGCTTGTTTAATGCGATCAGGATGTAGTGTGTGTGCTGTGCTATGTGCCATTGGATCGCGGACTGCTTTTATCAACTTAAAACGAGTAAGCCAGTCTGCTTTGGTGTCTTGTAATGATGGATGGAAAGCATCCCAATGAAGATCAATGATCTCCCAATAATCCAGTGGGCTTGCGTAATCGATCAGTCGTTCCGAAACCTGATCGCCCTGAAATTTCCGCGAGTTCTCCCGAAACCCTTGGCATTTCTCAAAGATTTGGCGCATTTTAGGATGCTGCTCCCCCACTCGAATTTCCCAATCACTCCCATACCTCTTTTGCATTGTAGCGCTTATAAAATCACGCAGCATACGTTCAGTATGTGTCCACAAGCTCCATAGATCAACAGTTATAGCACGCGTTTGTAAGTACTGTGTAAAGTGATTGGAAAAACCCTGATACTGATCGCCAACGGATTTGATAAGCTGATATCGTTCAAGTTTTCTAGCATCTTGTCTTGTTGCCTTGATCACAGGACCACAAACGACTTCTAATAATTTGCGGTCTGATTCATCCTCTTTGAGCAAGCGCAGCAGTTCACCATAGTACTCGACAAACATCAATTGTACCTGCTCAAAGGCATGTTCAAGATCAACGCGATATGTCTCAAGCCATTGTGCGACGAGCCGCGATAGCAACTTAACACTTAGGTACGGATGACCACCAGTGCGCTCATAGATATCTTGTGTCAATTCATGACTATAGGCTAGTCCTGCATGCGTCACACGCTTCGCTAGTTCGGTCAGTTCATCGAACGAAAAACGTGGCAGATAGTATGTCTCAAAGATGCCATGTAAGTTGGAGATTGCCTCTGATTGCACCTCGATTTCCTCAAGGCTGCGCCGCGAAAGCGTGACCAATCCAACGCGCCACTCTGGTTGATAGGCAAGTTCACGCAAGGTTTGAAACGCCTGTAAGTCACCGCGTAGAACAGTGCGTGCAGCATCAAATTCGTCAAGAATTAAAATTGCACGCCATTCGCGCCGTTTCAGAAACTTAAAGAACTGCTGCACAGTGTCTTGCAGGTCGAGCCATCCTAGGTTGCTCTGGTGTGTTTTCTGAAGAAAACGCTCCACACGCACCTCTCCTAAGAGATTAGGTGCATATTCTTCAAGTTCTTCACGGGCAAGCCAAATGATTTTTCTGAAGAGATCAGTGCGATTCTGAAAACTAGGTAAATTGAGAGAGAGAACTAGGATACGCTGTTCGGCTAAACGTTGGCGTTGATGTACAAGTGCATGATAGGCAAGACTGGACTTACCCATCCGACCTTGCCCAACGATGGCAAGGCAACTCAAGCTGCTAACCACGCGATCTTCAATCAATCCGAGCGCCTCGTGCCTACCGACGAATTTTTTACCAAAGACAATACTACCCTCGTCAATAAATGGATTCATCACTGACTCTCCAACAGCCATTCTTTGAACAACCCGACACGAATCCGATAAGTTTCGCTTTGTTTCTCTAACACCTCACGGCGCACTAAGTCTTCAAGAATCTCGGTGAGTGGCTTACTTGTATGCGCTTGAATACGGCTGACTTCACAATAATCCTGATGGCGGGTATGTTGGGCAATTTGGCTCAATACAGCGCGGGCATCAGCTACCGAGATCACATTGGTACGTTCGTCTGCAGAACTGAGCAAGTTGTCAAATTGCTCAACTTTCAGCGCATTTTGACCACGCAGGAGGTCTTGTTTCACGCGCTCGATATCGGCATCTGTCACATAAATAGCTTTGTTGCGATTCATGTACTCAACCAGACGATTACAAAATATCTGAATATAGTAAGGACTACTAGCTGTCAGTTGTAACAAGCGCTCCACGGCTCGACCGCGATAGCGACTCTCGCTTGTCTCGGGGATTTGAATCGGCTCAATGATAAGCCGACGAGCGTCTTCTTCTGCCAAGTAGGTTACACGTTCGGGTTGCGAAACCTGAAACTCATTCGGAAATTCCTCAATAAAGCGTGGCATACTATCCTGACCAACCAACACAGCACTGAAATAACCACGCTCCAGAAGCGCCTTCCAGAAACGCATAAAGGTGCGCGGCAATGTACCGGACTGAATGCTACTATACAGATAGGAAAATTCATCAAGCAGCAAAATGAGGTGTGCATCAGGCTTGATGCGCTTCAACTTACGTAAGATGCCGTCCATATAATCGTTGAAAACGAGCTCTGGCGATTCAGCCAGAGTGTCAGAGCTGGGTCGTTCTGCATCTTCAAACTCAGAGAAGTGATCAGCAAGTTCATTGCTTAATTGCTGAACAATTCTGTATAAAAAAGTTTTGACTGAAGGATCGTTTACAATATCACCAATGCTGAACTGGATAGCCATAAAGTATTCCGGCAGTTGCCGCTTCAGGTGATAGAGAACTGAAGACTTGCCTGTGCGTTTCTGTCCATAAATCACCACGCTCTTGCCGGAAGGCGCATTGAGTATCGCCTCTCGCAAATTTTTGATCAGCGTATCACGTCCATAGAACATCCTATCATCTTCGACTTGCTTTCCGTTGGCGTAAACCGCGTAGGGATTGTGGATTGGCTTGAAATCCTCAGCGCTATATAGACGAATTGGCAGTGTTAGACCAGCCTGACTAACCTTGCGCCCAGAACGCAGTGTATAAGAAAGATCGTAGTGCAGCGTTAACACCTCGGCAGCACGCGCAGCATCAGTCAAGCGGATCGGAACTTGGCAAGTTACTGCACGACCACCTTCAAGTGTGGCATTGATCGGAACAATCTGCTGGATAAGTGTATATTCATGGCTAGGTGAAGGCGCAACATTCACCTCTAACTCACTAATTGGACTTTTGCCTTCGGCGTTGCTAATCACGATCTGGCACTTGATCTGATCTTCGTCTGGGTAGCTCTCAACCGCCAGTTCACATTTCAAATCTTGTGGCTCCGCCTGCTGCTGAATACGCTCAAAATGCTCACGCAGTGCTTGCTGAAGCGTCCCCAAATATCTGTAAAACTGTTCTATTGAGTAGATCGTCGGATTGGCTTCAAAATCCCTGAGCAAATTAGGAATAGCAGTCTCTGTGACGATGTAGGCAAGGCGTTCGCGCTCAACATAAGAAGTTTCCTTAGTGTAGGAATATACTTGTTCTTGAACTTCCATAATGCTTTGCAAGCGTTCTTGATCAAGACCACTACGCAGCAGGCTACGCAATTCGGCGAGCCGAGCGCGTTGTTCCTCGATAGTATTTAAATCAGCAGCTTTACTGCGAAGGTAGTCAAATTCGTTACGAATGCTATCACGTTTTTGGCGGATTGCGTTGCGTGCGGCACGCCATGCTCCTTTAACATCACGAGATGGTTCAAGTGTGGGTGCGTGGCTGCGGCATAACTCACCAAATTTTTCACCAAGTGCCTGATCATTGGCAACGAGCAGAATCGATTCAGAGATGATCTGTGCAGACAGGGATGTTTCAAGCAACCATTCGAAAACAGCGGCTTGTTTACTTGCGATAATATATTTAAGCGTTGGTGCAAGACCACCAGCCCGACCACCTTTGATATGACCCAGCACTGTGAGATAGTCCTTCAATTGTTTCTCAAGTGCTTCAGACATCCTTTCTGCTGCTGAAACAGCGCTGCTGATATACGCACCTGTCACATCAGGATGCTTGTTTTCAATCGCGCTGGCTTCCGCCATGTTTAGTGCGTATTTGTGTAGTGGATTAAAAATTTCATTCGTCTCTTTGCTCAGCCGTTCGGCAACTGCTGCCTGTGTGAGGTATAAGTCCGCCCGCTGAGAAGGTCGCCGCTGACCTGCACTCTCAATTAAACCGCGCAACTTGTTGAAATCTTCCTCAGTGAAATCAAGCGCTGCACGCCGTGCATCGGGAATGCCTTCGTAAGTGCAACGTTCAATATAAAAGCGTAGGAATGGGCTTATCGTTCTATCCCAGAGTTCGTTGTAGGCATTTTCCAAAGAAACTAAAGAGAGTTTTTCGCCTGAACGAAGTGCTTCTTGAACACTCTCTAGCCAGCGTTGTGCCACATCATTGGCAGGTGCCTGTTGCAGCACTTTCTGTAAAGTTTTTTCTGCTTGTTCAAGCTGATCAAGCTGCATCTGGCAGTATGCCTTTTGCTGCAAAGCAATATGGCGGCGGGCAGGAGATAATTCCCGAAGATTCTCATCAATTAGTGCAATGGCGCGGTCATAACGCCCTGCACGCTGGTAAAATGCAACGAGTGGGTTGCGAAAGCTAACTTTATTTGAGACTTGATTCTTTTTTAAGTATGTCTCCAACGTTTGGATAGCCTCATCAAGGCGCCCTTGTTGGTTAAGGAGTGAAGCAAGGTCTTTAACCGCGCTCTCTACTCTGTCACCACGGCGAATTGCCTCACGGTAATACGACTCAGCGCGCTCTAAATTTTTCTCCACTAACTCAGCACGCTTGGCTTTAGCATAAAAACCACCATCACGCGGCACGCTATCACCAGTAGCTTGCCTCACTCCTGGCTTAGGTTGTTGTTTGGTCGGCAAAGGCGGATTAGCAGGTTTTAGTCGAATATTGATATCTTGCAGTGCGTTTTGAGCACGTTGATTGCTCGGATCAATCTTCAAAAGTGCTTCAAAAAGTTCTTTTGCCTCGCGCAGGCGCACAGCCTGACGTGCTTGCTCAGCCTGCACATAGAGCGAATCTAGCTTGGCAAAATCGTATTGTGGGTAGCGTTCAAGAAAACTCTCCACCACACTCTGGGCAGTTCGATAATCAAGTGATGGTTGATCATTAAGCTGAGGTAAAATGCGACTAAGCACAGCAGATATTTTATCGGCACTGGGTGCTAAGCAAAAGGCTTCAATTTCTTTCAACAGAGGTTGATCTGCTTTTGGAGTGTGTTGAACGAGAAAGGCGATTCTGTCTGCCAACCAAGCTGGCGGCAGCAAGAAATTTTCATTGGCAGCTTGCTGTAAAATTTCAGCAGCCGAACGGTATAAACCAAGCCGCAGTGCATAGTCTATAGCAGGAAAGCTTTCTTCATGGGCGCGTGTCATCAAAAAAAGTTTCAACATCCACGCCGTAGCTTTATGCCAAAGCTGTGCCTGCAAGGCTGCGATCACGCCACCCATAAATTCATCACGGGTACCGTTGCGGTTAATGGCAGCCTCAAAAAGCAAGGTTGCCACGATGAATTCTGAAGCCTTGTAATAGCTGAGCGCGGCATTATAGTATGGTTCGTAGCGCGAGACCATCCGCCCTAGCTCAAAGAACTTTTCACCTGCCCGTTGCCAAGAACGATCCCGAACATAGTTCATGGCACTTGTCCAAACTTGCCCCTCTCTACCCAGCATCTGGTAGCGTGGCAAGTCAAGTCTTTCTACAAAGTGCGGCGGTTGCACCTTTTGCCAGCGAACATCTTGGAGTGCCTGTGCGGCACGCCCCTCAAAATCCTTAAGTGTGCGCTGTGGTGTGATTTTTGTCTCAATAGATGGCGACGCATCGCTTCCTGTGATGCTAATTTTAATGTCCTGAATGGTGTTTAACAGTACAATGCGTTCTTCATTATCACTCAAAATGACGATATCATTTTGGTCAATATCTTGAACAACCCCAGTGACAACGCTGCCATCACTAAAGCGAAATTCTGCCATCTGCCCTGACTGTTTAAGTCCGGCGAGTCTTCTGTAACGGATGCTCATAGTCACTCCTCAAAGTCCCTTAAAGGCACTAAACGCTACTACAACGCCTCGCTACACACGATAACAGGCACGTGCTCCCGTTCGCGCTGCCACGTTGGACAGTTCCATATCGCTGCGGTCGCGCCACAGCATGAAGCTTTGCCTGCCGAGTTTGGCGTACAGATCGCCGGCGAAGTCGGCGTTGGCATGTGAGTAGCTGATGAATACGTCACGTTTGTTGGGCCTGACACGTTTTCACAAGGTGTGGTGGCTTGTGGTCATTATAACCTAATTTTAACCACATCAAGCCTAGTCGGACAGTGAAGCTGTACCTCAGTTCAAATGTTTCACGCCGCGACCACTTCAAAAATGATCACCGTATTCCCCGCCGTGCTGATGATCTTACGTCGTTCACTGAACTGCGATACCCTTCCAGCGCACAGATCAAATATCTAGAGCACTGCTGGACTCCAAGCCCATCTGACCCAGTGTAACATCGATGGCACCAGACTCCGTGCAGAAAAGGGCTCAATGCGTTTTGTCTGCAACGCGCAACGCAGTTGCCAGCTCACGGATGAGGTTATCAGGGGAAACCTGTGGATAAACGTAGAGTAGATCATAGAAAGTAACGATAATTTGTGAGAGCTGGCGCGCATTGATACGTCGTTCACGGAGTGCTGCTGCCAGCACCGCCGCCAAGCGTGGCGTGAGGGATTGTGCTGACTTCGCGTGTTGATAGGCTTGTGTGTGATACAGGCTGATCATGCTAATAAAGCGCGCAACCTCACTTTGATCAAAGCGCTCATCAATGCGAAGAATCTGCGGAGGACGCAGCCAAGCCTGAATCGGGATTTGTTGTTCGGCTTCGGTGCTGGCAAATAAGAAGAAGAAAGGTGCTGTTGCGTTGAAACGTAGCGGATAGGTGACCTTTTGATGCTGAGTGATATAGGCAGCATCAGGGTACATATTCATTTCACCCTGAGAAGCACACAACAAAGCCTTGAAGAGCATGTCAGCCCGTCGTTTCTGAACAACAGTTTGGCGGCTATAGTAATCTACCTCATCAATAAACAGTGCCAAACCCTGATAGCCCAACGCGGCGGCTAAAGCGCTGATGCCACTTAGTAGATAGGTATATTGGCGTGCAACTTCGCCATTCGCATATAAACGCGGCGCTTTCTTCAAATAGATATCGGCTTCTTTCGGCACGAACTGCCGTGAGAGCCACTGTGCAATCCCTATTTGCCCAACCAGACTCTCGCAGTTCAAATAAGCGCGCACTGCATAGGTAAAGGGGCAGTTCGCACCCTTCGAGGCACTTTCCAGTACCCTAAGGGTTTCTGCGGGATGTTGACGAGCGCGATCAAGCAGTGGTTGAATGCCCGTGAAAGATGAATCGGGATAGCGTAGCCCTTGCACAGCAGCTTGATAGATCTTGTGGGCATGTGCAGGCGGCATCTCACGTGCATCAAGGCTGAGCGTGGCAACCAGAAAACCCTCGCGCAGTGCAGCACGCGCTGCTAACTCGACAAAGTGCGTTTTGCCGCAGCCATAATCGGCTAAGATGGCAAGCGCAGCGCCATTATGCGTGTGGGCAAGTTTTAGCGCGTTATGTAGTTGCGTGCGCTCGCTGCTTAACCCAAGTGTTAAATCTTCAATGTGATTGATAGGCACAATCCCCATTCGTAGCGTTTCAATAGTACGCCGGGCGCCAATCTGATCAGGTGGTATGTGTGTTGAGAGTAGCTCGAATTCATTGCGTGGTAAGCGGTAGCGCCTGCCCGACTCAAAGCGAACTTCCCAGACCTGCCCGCCTTGATGCACTTGAATTAACTGACCCTGCCCTAAACGGAGGTGCTTTACAGTTATTGATTCTGCCATGCTACAGCTTTAGTAATAGGTACCATCTGCCTCACGTGTACCGCTGCCAATGATTGCCTCTGCTTGGCTATCGCTCAGGGCACTTTCACCTGTCTGCATTTGGTTATACCACTCACTGATCAGTGCCTTAATGAAAATACGGCGATGACTGGTACCGCTCAGTGATCGTAAAGCAGCTAATGCAAGATGCCGCACGTTATCAGTTTGCAAAGTAGCATTCAGACGAGTGTCATACGCCATCTCAAAAATGCCACGCAACCGCTCAGCAATGTTAACCAAAAGTTCTTCTTCAGACATGTCAAGCTGATCGAGATTAATTTGAGGGCTGAAAGGATTGGCTAGGGAAAAATAGCGCCTCATTTGCACTTGGAGGCGTTGTTGCAAGGCGGGATAGCTTGGGACAATATCTGAAATGAATTGAGGCAGCACCGCATAGATAAATAATGTGCCGGGCAAATCTTCACGGGTGCGATCAATCACTTCGCGCAGATTATCCGTAATAGCAGTCATCGAACGGCGATTTAGGCTCATCAGACGGTCGACTTCGTCAAACAACAAACATAGACCATTGAAACCAAGCGCACGCACGGTTTGGCTAAGTGAGCGCAGCATTTGGAAAGCGTTCGTGCGCGTCATTTTCTGTGTAACACCTAGCGTCTTCAGTTCACGCATATCGGCAGTGCTTAAATCATCGCCATGCAACCACCGCGTTAAAAGTTCCTTCTGGGTGGTGTTTCCACACAAGGCTGCCGAAAGATAGTGTGAAATGGCGTAGCGATAGCTTATATTATCAATAGGTGTATCGTTGAAGCTACGTTGGAGTGCTTGCACTTCATCAAGTTCGGCAGCTTCCACTGTTCCCAAGGCTACGCCCAACGGCTCTACAATGCTTTGCAACAAGCGGTCTAAAAAAGTCGCTAACCCACTTTTCGTCTCGTCGCCAGCAGCATCCGTATCTTGCCAAAGCAGTGCTTTGGCAACAGCGCTGTAGACCTTTTTTTGATCATCATAAGGACATTCTTGTGGGCTTAGATCAACCTTGCTAACGGCAAAGCGTTGCGCCCAAGCACGCTCACGCACACAATAAAGAAAGTGTGATTTTCCGCTGCCATAATCACCCACCACCAGCTTGAAAACAGCGCCACCTTCAGGTAAATATGAACTTAGATAATGCTTGTCAAGCGCTTCTAAAAGCGACTCGGTGCCAACATTATAATAGCCTACCCCGGATGACAGTGGCGTGCCATACTGCCCAAGATTAACAATGATTTGTTTTGCAATTTGCTTAGAAGGTGGCAGCATGATTGTCCTCTTTCGTGAAGGTTAGTGTACTCATGTAGGTGCCGGCATCGGCTGTTTCGCCAGTCACAATCCACATTACACGCTCTGGTGAACTTGTCTGAGCTTGAACAGCAACGCGCAGGGTTGGCTTGAAACCTTTGTGACTGAGGCGCTGACGATTGATGAATAAATCCACATCGTAGGCGAATTGGGCGCGGGTGTACTCCTTGAAGAGCGTTTTACGTGGTTCGCGGCGCAAAAATGATGTGGCTTGGCGCTGGAGTGCTAACTCGATATAGCAGGCGACCAGATTCGCATCCGCTTTACTACTCCCTTGCCGAAAATGCACAACGCGCCACGCTTCGTAAAGTTGTTCTAGCCATTTTGCACCATCATCACCACGCCCTGTGAGGGCTTTATGCGCACTACGATATGCCTTTAAGATTGTTTCAGTGCTTAAACCCATGCGTTCAACCATCACTTCTTTACCATAAGCAAGGCTGGCACGCCGTTTGGCGAAATCTAGGTTAATGCGAAAGCGTCCAACTTGAACAATCGGTGGTCTACCGTCCAGTCTCAACCCTTCATTAGCAAACACATCACGCAACACTGTTCCGAAGGAGGCACTTAGCTGGTCAGTGGCAGTTTGCAGCACCTGGGCATACTGCTCAAGCAACTGTGGTAACTCAACAACAGGCAACTTAGTCGCCTGAAGTGACTCATATGTTTTGGCAAGCCGCACAACATCTCGTGGCTCAGCAGATAGTGCATCAATAGCGTTTTTAAGTGCTTTAATCAGGCTGTCCAGCGCATTTATTTCACTTTTCAATTGACCGCGTTGCGCATCATTTAGCAGCCAAGCCACTGAGGGCAAAGGTGGCATTGCCTCAACCGCGCTAAAAGCAGCCGGCACCTCCTCAGGATAGAGTTCTAGATATTGTTCAAGCGCTTCTTGGAGTTTACCGCGTGTGCTATGCAGCTTATTTTGAGCAGCGCGCTCTGCTTTAGCCGCCTCATTCAAAGCCATAATGCACTTACGACGCTGGGTGTATCTCTCACGAAGGTCTTCTAAAGCATTGATCAGGTCAGGCTGAGTCATGATTGAATGATTTTTATAATGTGGCTAAGGTTATTTTCAATTATACAGCATAAGAAAGCCTTTATGCAAGCAAAACACTTTCTCATAAAAGTACATTTTAATTTATTCACCGATCTAGCCTTTGTGGAATAATCCCCTCTGGTGCGTTCAGCATTTTCTTACACGCGCTCAGCAAATCTGCCCGACTGTGCTACTAATTTTGAGGTGCGCTGCTCTGATAGCCTACCTGCTATAATCACAGTGCCGTGATGAGGCTTACATTGGCACCTGTGCCTAAAGCGTTATAGATGACTGATCGCCTCTACCAGCACTTGATGACTCGGTAGGGGCTTTGTGTTTGACAAGGATTGGCGCGCATGGCTGAGATACTTCCGTTGCTCTTGTGGTTGAGCATACCCGCGTTCTCTATAGGGCTTCTGCTGCGGGATAAATGGCGGGAGCAGCGCGATAAACACATTGAAGCACGGCAACTGCACTTGGCAAAGCTGTTTCAGGCAGTTGCCCAACAGCGGGTGGCGCTCACACGGGTCTACTTGCAGTCCTACAAAGGCAACAGCTATCCTTACCACCTCTTTATGCTTGAATACCGCACACAGGATCGCCAAATCGTGACGATTTTTCTGCCTGTGCGCGATTTTTTGAAGGCGGACGATACACGGCTGAAACAAGTCTTAGCAAGCGAATTGGCGCACCCTGATCAATATACAATCCTAGATTGGACAGTCGCCTTGTTCGACTATATCGTCCGCCACCGCAACGACCCATAGCACGCCCACCGCACCTTATAGACAAGCGTTAGCTTAAGGTGCGAACCATTCCATGCACCATGCATACCCGTTTTGAGCGTATGATGCTTGAAGTCACCCTGTGGAAAAACGACCTTTCTTGACCTCTTTACGCCCTTACACAAACTAAGTGTTGACAGATGCCCTTCGCACCTTTACGATTCGGATAACTGCGTGTGCATGGCGCGCCGCAATGGATAGACACAGAGAGAACCGACAATGGTAATGGACGAAAAATCGGCGCACGTTTTAGAACTGCCCAAAATCTTAGATCAGCTTGCGCGCTATGCCAGCTTTTCCGGCGGCGCGGCGCTTATTCGTGCCTTGCGCCCCAGCAACGATATACGCGAAGCCCTAGACTGGCAGCGTGAAACCACAGAAGCAGTCACCTTGTTTGAGTCGAAAAGCGATATTACGCTTGGCAGCGTGCGCGACGTGCGCGAAGCTGTCTCGCAGGCAGGGCGCGGCATCATCCTAGAGCCGACGACTCTACTCGATATTCGCGGCACGCTGCGCCGTGCGACTACACTCAAACGCACCCTAACACGCCTTCGCAGCCAGTTTCCCACCTTAGCAGGCATTGCAGAGCGCCTTGAAGACTGCGCCGCTTTGCAAGGTGAGATCAGCCGCGTGCTTGATGATGTTGGCAACGTGAACGACGCTGCCTCGCCTAAGTTGGCGCTCATCCGCCGTGATATGCGTGTTGCCTCAGAGCGCTTGCAGAGCCGCTTGAACAGCTTGATCACCAACCCCAACTACGCCAAATACCTGCAAGAACAGCTTGTGACCCAGCGCAACGGACGCTATGTGATTCCGCTGCGCGCTGAGCATAAGGGCAAGATCCCCGGCATCGTTCACGATCAATCGTCCAGCGGTGCGACGATCTTCATCGAGCCGCTGGTGACGGTGGAACTGAACAATACTGTGCGCGAACTGCAACTCGCCGAAGAAGATGAGATTCGCCGCATCCTGCGCGAACTCAGCGAGTTGGTCAACCACGAAGGCGAGTTCATCACGCGGACGGTAGAAGGCTTGGCACACCTTGACATGATCTTTGCGAAGGCGCGTTATGCTGCCGATCTGCGCGCCACTGCGCCGAAATTGGTCGCTTTTCAACCGCGCACTGATTCGCCACATCCCGGCAGTACGATCAAGCTAGAAGGCGCACGCCACCCGCTGCTTGATCCCGAAAAAGTCGTGCCGATTGATCTGACGCTGGATGAAAAGACCTATACGCTTGTTATCACAGGTCCAAACACTGGCGGCAAAACGGTTGCGCTAAAGACCGTTGGCTTGCTGTGCATGATGGCGCAGTGCGGCTTGCACATTCCTGCTAATCTCGGTGCGGAACTCTCAGTCTTTGAGGGCATTTACGCCGATATTGGCGATGAACAGAGCATCGAGCAGTCGCTCTCGACCTTTTCTTCGCACATGACCAACACCATCAGGATTTTGGCAGAGGCAACAACCCGTTCGCTGGTCATTCTGGATGAGCTAGGCGCCGGCACTGATCCTGCTGAAGGCTCGGCATTGGCGCGTGCAGTGCTGCTGCACTTGCTGGAGCGCGGCATCACCACTTTGGTGACGACTCATCACCCTGAACTGAAAGTGTTTAGCCAGCAGCAGGCAGGCGTGCGGAATGCCAGTGTGGAGTTTGACCTGCAAACCCTGCGCCCAACCTACCGCCTGATCGTCGGCATTCCGGGTCGCTCGAACGCCCTAGCAATCGCCGCACGGCTCGGCTTGCCAGAGTCGATCATCAATGAGGCGCGCAGCATGGTTGGTGTTGAGGAATTGGTTGCCGATGACCTGCTGGACGAACTGCAACAAACCCGTGAGGAAACGCGCCGCGCCCGCGATGCTGCCCTTGCCCAACGTGAGGAAGCTGAGCAACTGGTGCGCGAACTGCGCCAGCGCCTTGATGACGCTGAAAAAGAACGCCTAGACGCTCTGGCGCAAGCGCGCCGTGTGGCAGACCGTGAGCTAGAGAGCGTCCGTAAGGAGATACGCAAGCTGCGGCACGATTTGCAGAACATCGGGCAATCGGCAGAGGCGGCTAAACGCTTAGAGGCGGCTGCCTTTAACATCCAGCCCAACCTAGAGATGCCCGCTATCAGCACACCAAACCTGCCCATTGTGGAAAGTGACACACCAACCTACCGACTGGGTGAGACGGTCTGGGTGCTGCCGCTCAAATCCGAAGGGCAGATCAGCGAGATCGGGGCGACGGATGTTGAGGTGACCGTTGGGCGGCTGCGTGTGCGTGCCAAGCTGGATGAGATCGAACGACGTGGCAAGGATGGCGGTGAAGTGCGCGAAAAGCGCCGCGAAAAGCTGCCCGAACGCGGACCTTCGCCCGGCTTGGAACTGGACTTGCGCGGTGCGCGGGTTGAGGAATCACTAGAGCGTGTTGAGGAATACCTCGATGCTGCCTACCTTGCCGGTCTGCCCTTTGTGCGGATCATTCACGGCAAGGGCACCGGCGCGTTGCGGAAGGCAATTCGAGATGTGCTGCATGGGCATCCATTGGTCAGCAAGTATCAGCGCGGCGAGGAAAACGAGGGCGGCGATGGTGTGACCGTCGTGAACCTTGTGAACGTCGGCTAGTCGTGCGTTAATCACGTGGTATCATTGGTAACTGTTCAAGGATGTGTCCATGCCAGAGGTTACCGTTTACCGTGATTTTGCCGACCTGACGTGGGCAGCGGCAGCGCTCACTGTGCGGCTTGGCACAGAATCACTCGCCGAGCGTGGCGTCTTTCGCCTAGCCCTTTCGGGTGGCAGCACGCCACTGCCACTCTATGCGCTCTTGGCGCTGCCAGAGTGGCGCGCACGCCTTGATTGGGCGCGTGTGCAAGTCTACTGGGCAGATGAGCGCTGCGTGCCGCCTGATCATGCACAGAGCAACTACCGCATGGTGCATGAGGCGCTGCTGCTGCCGCTAGGCGTGCCAACGGCGAACATTCACCGAATGCAGGGTGAACTTGACCCCGAAACGGCGGCGGCGAACTACAGCGCTTTGCTGTCCGCAGTAAGGCTTGACCTGATCTTGCTCGGCATGGGCGAAGATGCCCACACTGCCTCACTGTTCCCTCAGACGGCGGCACTTGACGAGACAACGCGCCCTTGTGTAGCGAACTATGTGCCAAAACTTGAGGCGTGGCGGCTGACGCTCAGCGCGCCTTACATCAACACAGCGCGCCACACAGTCTTTTTGGTAAATGGCGCCAACAAGTCAGTCGCGCTAAAGGCTGTGCTGCATGGCGCACCTGATCCGCAGCGCTATCCCGCGCAGTTGATCAGCGCGGCGCATTGGTTGGTAGATGCAGAGGCAGCCGCAGGGCTAGAGCAGGCATAGCCGTTACTCATTGCGCGCCGAACGGCGGCGTGCCTGATTCTCGGCAAGGAAGCTGTCTAGTTCGCCTTCATCGCTTGGCGCATCAGCCGACTCGACGCGGGCGCTCAGCTTATCCACCGCGCTGGTGTAGCCACCGCCGGCACTGCTGCTATACACATCTTCCATTGCTTCCACAATATCGGCAAGGGCGGCAACTTCATCGTGAATTTCTTGGCTCAGGCGGCGGGCGCGTGTGCTGTCCATCTCTTTGGTGTGTGCCATCTGTTGAAGTTTGGTATGCACCGAGCTAAGCTGGGCAACCGTGTTGTCCATCTTGATTTCAGTGCGCTTTACAAGACTAGCAACCTTACCCAAATCTTCCAGCAGGCGCTTGCGGATAGCGATTGCTTCTTGCAATTCTGCCTTCACCGTCGGATCGGACTCTAGTTTGAGGCGCGTCTCTAGGCTGCGGAGCTGGGTTGGCACTTCGCGGCGATCTCGCTCGACAATGGCGTTCGATTCAAAGTTATCAATGCTCTTGCCAAGCAGGTAAATCTGCTCGATCCAGTCCTCAATTTCGTTGGCGGTATCTTGCAGCGCAAGCTGCATCGCGCCGCTTTGCTTGGCGATGAACTCATCAATGCTGCGTTTGTATTCGAGTGCTTTTTGCAGGCGTTGGCGGGCGGGCAGATTCCGAATGTCGCGTGGGTCGAACTTTTCTTGCAACATGCGGCTGATGGCTTGACGGCGCGCCGTCGGATCGTTAACCGTCACCACCAAGTAGATTACCTCTAAAATGGCGCCAATCACTAACCACATCCACGGCTGGAAGGCGTCAAAAAGCGAAATACCGGAAAAGAAGGCGATCATCGTTAAGCCAATAACAAGTGCGCTGGGCCACGTGAAGAAGGCATCCGTCACCAATGCACCGAGTGCGCGCTCACGCAACTCGTCTGTCGTTCGTTTTTGTCGCGTCATAAGGTTTGCATTCCTTTAGCACTTGCCATGCAGCGTGATTGTAGCGCAAGTGTAGCCGATCTGAGCAAGATTTGCACCGCGAAAAAGGGCGGTCTGCACCGCCCTTCACAGACTGCTTGTCCATGCTGCTTAGTTGGTGGCAAAGAAGCGCTTCGCTTCATCCGAGTTGACGTAGAGCAGTACAATCACGTTGATAACAATGCTGATGATTGCCCCAAAACCCAGACCACCCAGCACCGCCGAGATAATCCCAAGGACTGCTAACACCGTGACCACAATCTGCGTCCAGTTTTTGCCTGAGTAGAGCGAGAAACCCAAGATGATGCTCATCACGCCCTGAATCAAGCCCCAGATGCCGCCTGCCAACAAGCCCGGCACAAAACACACCATCACAACGCCTAACACACTTGTCAACAGACTCCAGACAGCGGTTGCCAAGCCCCAGATGACATAGTACGCGCTCAGGATTGTGATGAGCGTTGGGCGATTTGCACGGATCATATTCACACTCTCCCTTTTGAATGTCCCTACAGCCTTAATACGCACTGCCACCTAAAAAGTTACTCGCTATTGCCCATTTCTTCAAGTGGTGTTAGGCGCAGCCAGTCTACTAACACACCAAGCGTCCGCCCTAGCGCCGCATCTTGCCCGCCCACATCATAGGCAAGCGCCAGTTCAAGGTAGCCGTCTTCAAACGGCAGTGCCTCAGGCGGCAGCCTGAACGTATACTCCGCCAGACTGTCCGGCTGCACACTGACCGCCTCCAGTGGTACGCCGTTCGCAAATAAGCTGAGCTGGCGAACTTGCCCGAACGCCTGCGCCGAAAGCGTGATCTGGTAAGCGCGCTGCTCAGGCACGCGCAAATAGAGCCGTGCGCCCGCCTCTGCGCCCGTCCAGCGCGCCGTGATGCCTGCAATGATCTCGGCGTAGTGCCAGCCGCGCCCAATGAAGCGCACATCCTCCGCGGCACCCAAGTCAATCACGCCATCTGGCGGCACGCGCTGCGGACAGCCATCCCAATCAGGGTGCGCTGCCGTTCGGTAAGCAACCGCCGCGCCTTCCACCCACACTGGGCAGAGCAGTTCGCGCAGGTCGCGGTTGAAGAAGTCGAAAATTTCGGTGAGTGCTGCGCTCTCACGCCCGATCAAGTCCTGATGCACCACAAAGTAGCCGATTGGATAGCCCAAAATGCGCTCGCGCATCTGCATTTGCACGAAAGGTGCATCCAGTGGCACGCGCTGCCCCAACCAACTGAGCATCGGATCGCCCGTTTCGATGTAGAAAAAATGCTCGATGGGCGCCCGTGAGATGAAGCCGTTGATCATGCGTTTTTGGTGCGTAATGCCATACCACTGTAACTGTGTGGCACGCGGATCGCCAAGGATGACCTCTCCAGTTGCCACGCCAGTCGGCACTTCCACCACGATCAGATCATCGTAAGGTGCGCCGCGCTCTGCGCCGATTTCGGCATAGAAGGCGTAGGCAGGCGGCACGGGATCAAGTGGCGCCGTCTCCCACAGGCGGATTGCCCACGCATTGGCAAGGAAGGCGACCACAAGGTAAGCGATCTGAGCGCGCCGCCTGCCCATCAACAACGGCGTGAAGACTTTTCCCGCAAACACAGCCGCCGCGATCACGAAAATCGGCGCCAGCCGCCACGGCATCCCGAACATGCCACCCGTTAGTGCGTGCAGCAGACGATAGGGCGTTGGCAGGCTCAGATCGCCAATTTGCAAGCTGCCACCAAGCGCAATCAGGAAGGGCGGAATGCCTAACCAAAACCATAGCCAGCGCCTATCCTGTTTGCGGCGCACACGCCGCACAAAGAGGGCGGTGATCAGCGCAGCAAGGGCTGCCAACATCACAAACGCGCCCAGCGAAGGCGTGTTCCACAGCCACCACGTTTCTGCCATGCTGAACAGGTGATTCGCTACACCGGGACGCCCGGCTGGATCGCCCGGTGCCAGTGTGCCGCGAAATTGCAAGGCGTATGGCAAATAGCCGTAGAACCACAAGAGCGCCATCGCAATGCTCACCGTCAAGATGGCGGCTGCCACAAGTCTGATCAGGTGCGGCGGCGTCCGCCGTGCTTGCCACAGGCTGAGCAGCCCGAACGGCACCAGCAAGAACGCGGCAAAGATCGGGAATTGGTGATCGCTCATCGCCAAGCCATAGAGTGCAATCCCTTGCACGGCTGCCCAAAAAGCTAGGCGTGGTATACTCCCTGCGCGGGCGGCGCTGACTGTTTGACGCCATAAAATGAGGTGCAGCGGCAGCCAAAACCAGTTCATTAAGTTGATATGCGTGTTATAGTACCAATAACGCGCAATCGGAAACGTTTGCAGGGCAATGCCACCCATCAGCGCCAAACTCGGCGCAACGCCTTCACGGCGCAGCAGCACAAAGAGCGCGTAGCCGTTCAGGGTGCAGGCGGTAAAAATGATGACGTTGAAGGCGGTCAGGGTGCCAACCAACGGCTCGATCAGCGCCCAAAACGGATACCAAAAGGCAGCGTAAGCATGGAAGCCATAATTGGTGAGCGCAGGATAGAACACAAAATCGTTCAGGTAGGCGTTAATGCCCGCCGTTTGGCTGAGGTAGCGCAAAAACCAGAAATTCCAATGGTAGTTAAAATAGTCGTAGCCGGCAGTGTGCGTGCCGTTATGGAAGATAAGCGCGTGCAGCACGATGAACGCTAAGGTGCTGTAGCAGGCGAGCGCTAGTAAATGCAGCCGTGTGCGTGCAGAAAATGTCGTCATGGCGTGTTTAGTCGTTTCATGTCCAACGTGATTGATGTGATAAGTGAGCTGTAACTATGCCACAAAAAAATGACCCTTCCACCGCTTTATTCGCTGCGCTTGAGGCACGGCTGCGAAACTTGCTGCCCGCCGACCTCTACGCGATGGCATGGGTTGATCCTTCACCAGCCACCTTAGAGCGCGTTTTTGAACATCTGCGGACGCTGCAAAGCATCCTCTATGATTATATGCCGCGCCAAGTTTCCGAAACGCTGCCGGAGCCGGGCGAAGTGCGCCATGTGTGGCAAGAAGGCACGCTCATGTTCACCGACCTTGCCGGGTTCACGCCGCTGATGGAAGCAAACGCCAGCTTTGGGCGGGCAGGTGCGCGCACCGTCCTGAAAACGCTCAACGCCTACTTCGGCACGATGATCGAGATCGTCGGCAAATCGGGCGGCAACTTGCTAGAGTTTACTGGGGATGCCATGCTCGTTCAATTCCCAACGACTGCTCGCCAAAACGATGCCGCACAGGCGGTGCGTGCGGGCTTGCGGATGCAGCGCGCCATGGCGCAGTTCACCGATATGCCGTTGCCACAGGGTAAGTTCACGCTTGGGATGCGCGTCGGCATTCATTCAGGGCGCTTTTTCACCGCCGAGATTGGCACCCCTTTCCGCATGGAGCATGTGCTGCTGGGCGGCGCGGTGACGCACACTAAACAGGCAGAAGGTGCCGGCAAGGTTGGGCGAGTCAACCTGACTTTAGCTGCCTATGAGCGCGTCAAGGGTGAGTTCCGCTTTGAGCCGAACGATCAGGCGGGCTACATGCTGGCAGTGGATGACCTTACAGCGCGTGAGCTGGGTGACTTTGACTTTTCGCCCGGCGGCAGGCGGCTTTCACGTGCGCTGCTGATGGATCGCAGCATGGGCGGCTTGCTGCGCGAGATTGATCAGGTGCTGATCGTGGTTGAGCCGTTAGCAAGTTACTTGCCGCGTGCCGTGCTAAATTTGCTGGTCGAAAACGCTTCGCGCCGCCAAATTCCGCCTGATTTTCCCGAACCAACCGTGATCTTTGTGAATCTGGTCGGCTTGCCCGAATCGGTCGACCATGTGCAGCCGCATGAGGAAGACGATCTGGCTGCCAGCTTCTCGCGTGTGTTCGGCTTGATCAACGCGGCGGTAGAGGCACGCGGCGGCGTGCTGAAAAAGGTGACTTGCCATCTGAGCGGCTCGGACATGATGATCGCGTTTGGTGCGCCCAACGCACACACCGATGATCCACTGCGTGCCGCGCACGCTGCCCTTGCCATTCGGGATGTAATCACGCGCTTGCAGCCACCTTTAGTTGGTGGCAAGGCGGTCACGGTGCATTGCCAAATCGGTTTGGCGCGTGGATCGGTCTTTTCAGCAGAAATTGGCGAGCCGCGTGGACGCCGCGAGTTCAACATCTTGGGCGATACAGTCAACACGGCGGCGCGCCTGATGGGCAAGGCGGCGCGCAACCAAATCTTGATGACAGAGGCAGTCTACAGCGAGATCAAAGAGCGCATGGACTGCGAAGCACTTGGCGCTATTTCCCTCAAGGGCAAAGCGGCACCGGTGCCAATCTTTGCCCTGAAGGGGCACCTGGCAGATTAAGCAGCACTGATCAAGCTTAGTGCGCTGATCAGGATGGCGAAGGCTGTGCCTGCCCACAGGCTGCGCGTGCGAAGGGCAATCACGCCTAGCGCCACACCTAGCACACCATAATGGGCGATGGCGAAGGCTGCGCCTGCCAATAGATTGCCATTCAGTGCGGCGATGCTGCTTGGCACGTGCCACAGCGCGAACAGCAGTGCTTGCACGGCAAGCGCCCAACGGATGTTCATCAGACGCAGCAAGCGTGTTTGCAGCGCACCGCGAAAGAGGAACTCTGCCCCGAAACCTTGGATCAGCGCGCCTGTGAGCAGGCTGCGCGCCAAGAGCAGCGGAGTCGCCGCGCCCGACCACAGCACCAAGAACAGCAGGGTTGCAGGCAGCGCGCCCCACACGATCATCATCTGCCCAACACGGTGACCACTGCCCATGCCGAGTTCGCTCCAGCGTGCGCCCAACAGCACCAAAAGCAGGGCTGGGATGAAGAAATAGGCGGCAGGGTTGCCCAAGGCAGCGGCAGGATCATTGACCAGCAGCGGGCTGAAATATGCCTTGCCCATGCCGCGAAAAACGTCCACCGCCTCTGACCACAGCGGCACATAGCTGTTAGCCGTAAAGCCCGTCACCATAATAATGCCGAGGATGACGGCAAGCTGCATCAGGATGCGGTTGCGCGGGGCGCCCATCACCACGCGCCCAACTTTGGGCGGCGCATCGGTCAGGATCAAGGTCAGCAGTGTGCCAATCAATACACCAAGCGCCAACAACAGCAAGCCAAAGATCGCATAGCCTGCAACAAGAAGGTAGAGCATAGCGCCCAGCCATGCCACACCCAGTAACTGTGTTGTGCCGTGCATTGCACGCAGATACGCTATCCCCTGCGCCCGCCTTGATAAGGTTTTACCCATGCTAGGCACATTTCCCGTTTGCCGAATGCTCGAAAGTGCGCTCATCTTAACCATTCTCCCCAGTGCTCTGCCTTAATGCTCATCATTAAAGCAGAACACCGCACACCATGTATCGGCCCTGACGTGGAGTGTGGGCTGAGTCTCTGTGCGGAAGTTTAGCGCGCCGCAAGGCGGAGTTGATCTCCGCCTTTGGACGGAGTGCTGATCAGCCTGAGCGTGGCAGTTCGTAAAGCTCGACCAACACGCCGAACGCACTTTTAGGATGAATGAAGCAGTAGCGCACGCCTTCGGCATTCACCTTTGGTGCGTCGTTGATCAGCTCCACACCGTGATCGCGCAGGCGCTGCATGGCAACCGTAAGGTCGGTCACCTCAAGGCAGACATGGTGCAAGCCCGCGCCGCGCTTGGCAAGGTATTTGGCAACACCGCTGGTGGTGTTGGTTGGCGCTAACAGTTCGATCTCGCCTGACTCAAGCGTTAAGAAAGCGATCTCGACTTCCTCCTCAGCGTTGCGCTCCAACTTGCCAAGTGGCAAGCCTAAGCCATCGCGCCAGAAGGCGAGCGCTTGCTGAATATCTTCCACCACAATCGCCAAATGGTTCAAGCGCAGCATAGCTACCGTTTTTCCTTTGCCTTAGCGACATACTCAGCCTTAATCTGTTCCATCATCGCCATCAGATCAGGCGTAAAAACGTAGCGCAACGCTAAGGTTGCCAGTAGCGGGAAGTGCCGCTCCAGCCAAGCGCCAAAGAGCATCACTGCGCCGCCAAACAGAATTTCTTGCTCACCCTTCAGCAAGCCGTCAATGGTGCGTTCGGCAACGTAGTGTGGTGTATCCACCGTTAAGCCCATCTCGCGCACGTAGTCCTGCACAGCGGGCGCTACCATCTCGGTATCGGTGTAGGATGGCAGCACGCTCACTACGCGCACGCCAGTGCCTTCAAGCTGCCGCCGCAGCGCGTCCGAGAAGGCAATTAGCCCAACTTTAGTGGCAGCGTAAACAGGCTGATGCGCTGTTGGAATTTTGCCCGCCATTGAGGATACGTTAATGATCGCGCCGCTGCGCTGTGTCAACATTGGGATGAGGCAGAGGCGCGTCAGGTTGATGGCAGAGGCAAGGTTCGTGCTGACCACCTGGCGCGTGCGGCGTGGATGGTGATTTTGCAGTGTGCCATAGTCCACCAAGCCCGCGTTGTTGATCAAAATATCCACGCGCCCATAGTGATCGAGCGCTGTTTGCACTAACCCTTCAAGCTGTGCGTCATCATTCACGTCGGTTGGTACGCACAGCACTTCGGCGGCGTAGGTGGCAACTTCGGCGCGGACTTCCTCCAGTGCCTCGGCGCGGCGGGCTGCCAGCACCAAACGTGCGCCGCGCCGTGCAAAGGCAAGCGCATAAGCACGCCCAATGCCTGCTGAAGCGCCTGTGATGATAACCACCGCCTGATTCAGCACCAACGGCGAGTGTTCCGGGCGCAAGTAGCGCATCAACCAATAGGCGGCAGCACTTGCCGCGCCACCTAGCAAAAACCAGCGGAAACGTCCCATAGCGGCGGCAACCTTTCTAGCGCCTGTGCGCGTTAGCGTTCTTTGCGGGCAATACAGATTTGATTCACACCGAGTGTGAGTGGGTTAAAGGTAGTTTGCGTCACCACTTGCAGCAGGGCGGGCAAACCAAATAGGGCAAATTGCAGTTTGGCGGGCAAAATCGGCAGATAGGGCACATCCCACAAGCCATCACCAAAGTGCCGCAACACACGGAAACCTTGCCATTCTACCCAAGCGCGCCATTGTGCAGGTGTCTGCACATTGATGTGGGTTGGGTCTTTGCCGATGGCGTCGGTCTTAGGGTCTTTGAAGCGGCGGAAGCTGTAGATCGGGTTGGGTGTGGCAAACAGAAAGAGCCCATTCAGCCGCAACAGGCGATGCACTTCGGCAATGGTGTGCTGCGGATTAGGCAGATGTTCCACCAAATGAAGGGCGACCACCGCACTGAAAGCGCCCGTCTCAAAAGGCGAGAGATCGTCGGCACTCTGCACGAATGCCTCTGCCTTTGGCGCGTTTTGCTTGGTCTGCTCAATGCTGTAGGCGGCAAGGTCAATGCCAATGCACGGGAAATCATCTTGCAGCAAGCCCAGCAAATGCCCTAGCCCGCAGCCAAGCTCCAGCAATTTACCGCCCTTTGGCGCATGACGGCGCACCAACGCCGCATAGTAGCGGCGGGCGAACCAATACATGCTGAAGCGCCCTAGCGAACGGTCTGCGTAGTTATAGCGCTGGAAATACTGTTCGCCATATTCTTCGACTGGCACACGCGGTGTTGAGTCCGAGTTGGTCATGCTTTTCCCTGCCTATTCCAATCTATGCATGTCATTATACACGGGCAGGTAGCGATTTTCTAACAGGTGGGAACTTCGAGCGTGTGTTGAACGTAGGCAAAACGTCGTGTACGACGTGCTATAATGCGCTTGTGAAATGCGTAAAGGAGACGGGATCATGCCATACAGAGCGCTCTCTGTAGTTTGGTGCGGCATTCTAGTGCTAAGTGCGCTGCTTGTGCCGCTGGGTGCGCCAGCTGCGCACGCGCAGGCAGATGGTGAGCTGATCATCTTGATGCGTGGTGATTTGTGGGCATACAGCGAGGCAAGCGGCACACTGCGGCAACTGACGCGGTGGGGCTATAATCAACTGCCCATCATGTCGCCAGATTCGCAGCGCGTGGCGTATGCCTCTATTGCTGAAATCGCCATCCCTGCCTTGCAGCGCTTTGGCGATACGCCTAACGTGCCACCTGCCAACATTTGGATTTGGTCGTTGGCAACAGGGCAAGCGGTGCGCGTGGCGCAGCAGCCAACCAATGCCAGCTTTGGCACAGGCTTGCCCAGCGAAACCTTTATCCGACGCAGCACGCCGACCTGGTCACCGGATGGCTTCTCGCTAACCTGGGTTGAATCAATCGTAGTTGGCAACGAGATGCGTTATCAGCTTGTGATCTACGATGTGCTGAACAACCGTGTACGTTCCACCACGCCGATCCATGTGCCAAACCTAACTACGCTGTTCGGCTTTGACGCGCCGCGCTGGGGCGGCGCGCTGGCAGTGCGCGGCAATGGCTTCAGCGGCGAGACCTACACAGAAGTGTTGCTGCTCTTTGATGCCAGCGGTCAGCAGGTCAACGAAATTCGTGTGCAAGATGGCGGCGGCGCGTCCATTCAATACTACGAATGGGCAACCTTGAACGGTCAGCCCTATTTGGCGGCGCTTTTCTCTAACAATGCATGGGTGCTGATCAACCCGATCAACGGCTCTCGCGTCAATCCACCGGGCGTGGTGGAGCGTTACAGCGGGCGCGCACCCAATGCCGTCTCTGCCTACTTCAACCTTGCCACCAACGGTATGGGCTACGCTTGGCGTGGCGTTGCCAATCGGCAAGAGGTGGCGCTGCCCTTCTTCGGCTTCCCAGAGCAGCTTTCCATCGCGCCTTCCGGGCAGGCGATTGCTTGGGCAGAGGATGCGGTTTACATTTTGCGTGGTGGACAAACGCGCAAAGTACCTGGCACAGATCGGCTGGCGGGCGATAACCGTCTGATGGCGGTGGCGTGGGGCTATAATTTGTGGCGTGTGCAGCCCTCAGGTGTGGTGCAGCCGCCAACGCCGCAGCCCGTGCCGAACTGCGCGCTTGCCACACGCCTGACAGTTGGCATTCGGGCGCGGGTGACCAGCTTTCCCGCTCAGGCAAACGCCCTGAACAGCCAACCCGCCCGCCCCACACGCGATCCGCGCAGCGTGCGGCTTGGCACCATACCGATTGGCGGCACGATGACGCTCATCAACGGACCTATCTGTAACGACGGTGTGTTGTGGTGGCAAGTCAACTATAACGGCATCATCGGCTGGACAGGTGAAGGCGAGAATGGCGTCTATTGGCTAGAGCCAATTGTCGGCGCGGATGCTTGCCCGCCGCTGCTGCCGCCGCGCTTGCGGATCGGCGGGGTTGCCCGTGTAACGCCCGGCGCGCCTAACGCACTGCGCAGCCAGCCAACCACCAACAACCAGATCAGCCGTGTGATCGGCAACATTCCCGGCGGGCAGTTCTTCAGCGTGCTGAACGGTCCGATCTGCGCGGATGGCTATGCCTGGTGGCAGGTCAACTATCAAGGGCTTGTCGGCTGGACGGCAGAAGGTGAAGGCGCTACCTACTGGCTAGAGCCTGCTCAGTAACCTACCTCAAAACATTTGAGTGGTATAGCATATTATCATAATGTTATACCACCTCCCTTGTTTATAGGCATTTTATAGGCTATTCATTGCCTAACCCGCCGCCTTCGCATAGACTTGAGGGAAGAAAGGCAGGCGACCGCACGTGATTGAAACACTTTCGCGGACTGGGCTGCGACAACGCTACGTGCTGCGAGAAGAACTAGGGCGTGGCGGCATGGGTGCCGTTTTCCGCGCTTATGATCGGCTGTTGGGTGAGGAAGTTGCCCTCAAGCGCCTAACGACGCCGATTGATTCGCTCGATTTCAGCTCACGCGGTGAGGGAAATTCGCCGTTGGCGCTCGCTAACGAGTTTCGCCTGTTGGCATCGCTGCGCCATCCGAACATTATCGCCGTGCGTGATTATGGCTTTGATGCGGATGGCTTGCCCTTCTACACAATGGAACTCCTCAACGCACCGCAGACCATCCTCACTGCTGGGGCGGCGCTGCCCACACAGGGAAAAATTGACCTGATCCTGCAAGTGCTGGAAGCGCTTACCTATCTACACCGCCGCCAGATTTTGCACCGCGATATTGCGCCAAACAACCTGCTGGTTGCCGATGGTCGCCTGCGCGTGCTAGATTTTGGACTGTCTACGATGCGCGATCAGCGCGTGACGTTAGCAGGCACGCTGCCCTACCTTGCCCCAGAGCTGCTCTCGGACGGGCAGCCGAGTGAGGCAAGCGATCTGTATGCTGTCGGCGTGATTGCCTACGAATTGCTGACGGGCGTTAATCCGTTCAAGTCGGATACTGTCACGCGCTTAATAGAGAATATCTTGCGTGCGACGCCTGATTTTGACGCGCTGGAGGTGGATTTTCCCACACGACACTTGATCGGGCGCTTGCTGACGAAAAATCCTGTTGAGCGCGCTACGGATGCTGCTGCGCTCATCGTGGATTACTACAATGCAGTGGGTGCGCCGCTGCCGCCGCAAGAAAGGACCGTGCGGGAAGGCTTTTTGCAGGCAGCCCGCTTTGTTGGGCGCGAAGCTGAACTGGCGCAACTGACCGATGCGCTAGAACGCACCATGCTTGGACTTGGCGATCTGTGGCTGATCGGCGGCGAAAGCGGCGTAGGCAAATCCCGCCTTGTAGATGAACTGCGGACGGCAGCGTTGGTGCGCGGCGCCTTGGTGCTGCGCGGGCAGGCAATCAGCAGCGGCAGCGCGCTTTATCAGGCGTGGTTGGCAGCCCTGCGCGAATTGGTGCTATACAGCCCGCCTTCTGATTTTGAGGCAAGCGTGCTGAAGCCATTCATACCAGACCTTAAAGCACTCCTTGAGCGTGCAGTGAGCGATCCACCGCAATTAGAGCCAGAGAAGGCGCAAGAGCGCTTGATCAGCGTTGTAGAAGCGCTCTTTGCCCGTTTGCAGAGTCCCGCCCTGCTGCTGTTAGAAGATATCCATTGGGCAGGGCGTGGCTCGCTAGCGATCCTAGCCCGCCTGAGCGCTTGGGCAAAACGTGCGCCATTGCTCATTATCGGCACGTATCGGGAAGAAGAACGTCCCGATCTGCCTGAGCAATTCCCAAAGGCACAGCGCCTAAGTCTAGCACGCCTCTCCTCTGAGCAAATGGCAGCCCTTACCGAATCCATGATCGGGACGAGCGGCAAGACACCACAAGTGCTTGATCTGCTCCAGCGTGAGACAGAAGGTAATGCGCTGTTCATGATCGAGGTGCTGCGCGAACTCGCCCAACTCTCCGGGCGCTTAGATCGGATCGGCGTAGTGACGCTGCCAGAGCGCTTGTTCAGCGGCGGTGTGCAAACCGTGTTGCGGCGGCGCTTGGCACGCCTGCCGGACACAGCGCGCAGCCTGCTAAACCTTGCGGCAATCGGCGGCAGGCAGCTTGATCTGTCACTGTTGCGCGCTTTGCATAGCGAACATCCCAATGCGCTGCCCTTCGAGGCATGGCTGGATGTGTGCGCTGATCACGCCGTGCTGGAAATCGTCAATGATCGGTGGCGCTTTGCACACGATCAACTGCGCGAGACGCTTGTGGCAAGCCTCTCCGCTGCTGACCGTGCGCTGCTTAGCCGTCAAGTGGCACAGCAGTTAGAGGCACTCTACCCAAACGATCCACAGCAGATCAGTGCGTTGGCGCACCACTGGGCAAATGCAGGCGATCTGTCTAAGGAAGCGCACTACAAAGCATTAGCAGGGATGCAGGCAGTCCGCAACCACGCCTATGAGCGCGCCGTGCCGCTGCTAGAGCGTGCCTTAGCGCTTGCCGATGCCGTTGGCTTTGATGCGTTACGCAAGGCGCAGCTAGAGCGCACGTTAGGCAGGGCGCACATGGATATCACGGTGCGCGAAGCGCACTATCAGCGTGCTTTAGCGCTGCTTGGTCAGCCCTTGCCGCCGACCAAAGGCTTGCCGCGCCAATTGATCGGTGCTTTTGCCCGCCAATTTTTAGTGCGGCGCACCCTGCCGCCGCGCCTATACCGCGTCCGACCAAGCCGTGCTGCCGATGTGCTGGAGGCGGCTGCCATTTATCAACACCTGAGCGGGGATTACTGGAATGTGCAGCGTCTGGTAGCAGGCGCCTATGCTGTCATGCGCGCCCTGAACCTTGCTGAAACGCTGCCACAGCCAACGCCAGAGTTAGCACGCGCTTACGTGGGCGCGGCAATCGGCATGGGCAGCGTGTTAGGGGTGCACCGCATGGCGCGCTTTTATGCGCGCAAAGCGCTTGAAACTGCCGAGAAAGTGAACGATCCGGAAACGCTTGCCTATGTGTTAAATGGCATCGCACTGCCTGCTTCCTATCGCGGGGACTGGTCAGCGCGAGGATATTTAGAGCGCTCGGCAGCCCTTTCCCAGATGATCGGTGATACGGATTCGCTCGCCACCACATTGATGAACGCCGCGATCATCGCCTATTTTCAGGGCGATATGCCCGCCAGTTTCCACCTGTTTGCCCAGATGGAAGAAAAGCTAAGCACGCTGACGCGTTTTACCACCATGCGCCATCGGGCAACGCTCTATCAAGCGCAGGCGCACAGCCTGCTGCATGATTACGAAAGTGCGCGCAGCATTCTGCTGAAAAATGACCTCGCACGCGATACAGAGAACTTTGATGAAGATAGCACGTGGGCGGCGGTTTTAGCGGCGGTTGCCACCATGCACTTGCAAGCGGGTGATGTGGCAGCGGCAGCGCCTTTCGCAGAGCGGGCAGCGGCACAGGCAAAGCACGCACCCAGCGGACGCGAAGTGATCCTAGAAGCGGTGTTAGGCATGGCAGCACAGACAACAGGCGAAGCACAAGCGCTTTGGCTGGCAGCCGCCGAACAACAATTGACTACCTTCAAGCGTGTGGCGCGCACGCGGATCATGCTGCGCCCTGAATATTTGCGCTTGCAGGGTTGGTATCTGTGGCTAAAAGGCGATCAACAGGCTGCCCACACAGCATGGCAGCGGGGCATTGCCCTTGCCGAAAAAAGCGGCACGCGCAGTTGGCTGCTGCGGCTCTACGAAACCTACGCCACCCATGGCGGCGGCACACCATACCTGCACAAAGCCGCCGCCTTGCGTGCCGCGATGAGCGCCTCAGCCTAAGGCTTCATCTTCTGTTCCCATTGGGCTACGGCTGGGCTGTGGCTCAGAAATTTTGAAGACAGGCAAGCGCACGCCCTCAGCGCGCTCTTGCGAACGCTTGATGAATTCCTCAATCTGCACAGGGGTGCGGATCATCTGTCCCCATTGGGCAGCCTCATCATACATCACGGTGAGCGAACCGAGTGAGTATGCCATCAGCGCAGCACGATAGGTGTCATCGTCCATTTCAGGGTCGGGCGAACGGGCATCGGCAACGGCAAGGTTCTTCAAAGACTCGTCGTAGAGCGAGACTTGCCGATCCCACTGATATAAATCTGCGAGCGTCGAGAGCCCGCCGCCCACCGCAGGCGAAACGATTGCCAACATCATCAGGATCACAATCACAGTATTGATGAACTGGCAATAGCTGAGCTGATCGGGCGTAGCAGGCGCAATGCAGGAATTTCCACTGACATAGACTGATTGCACAATCAAGCCGACCAGTGCCGCGGCAAAGCCCGCCATAAATGAGGCAAGGGCGCGTAGAAAGTTCACCTGCCCAGCGGCGCGGCGGTGGCGCTGAATAGTTGCTTTATAAAAGACACGCGTATCTTCAAGGGCGAATTTATCGAAAACGCGATAAATCGCCTCTAGGCGGTTGCGGTTTAACTCATCCATTGCTTGGGATCCCTTCTGTGCGGTGGGGCATTCCTTCGCCAGTCAGGCTGCCGCTGAGCGTGGTCGCGGCGCGGTCGTCGGGCGAGGTGCCGCGGTTGATCAGTGCGGCGCGCTCTGCCAGCATTAGGCGGCGCTCGTAAGGTTGCAGCAAATCGTTATCGTAGGGCGTAAGGCGCATCAGATAGCGGAAATATTCACGGCGCAAGCCTTCAGCCGCCCGCCGATTTTCCAACCACAGGTTGAAAGGCGACTCGCGCCCGCTGATCTGGGCAAGGAACGTTGCCAAGAGCGCGACAACCGTCTCGGCAAAGCCCAAGAGCGGCACAAGGGTCGGCGGATTTTGATTGATCGCCAGCGCCAACAGTGAGCCGATCACAGTGGCGATAGCCGACAGTACAATGAAACTAATCTGATAGAGACGGTAGCGATTTTGCTGTGTTTTCGCCTCCAGATCGCGCTCACGAAACAGGCGCAGCACCTCGCGCTCTAGCAGGTCAAGGTCGTTTTCAAGAGCGCGGATGGTGCTATCCGTAGCGCGAAAGGGCGGATAAGCAGTGCTGGTGGTGCTATCCGTCATTTTGCTGGGGTCAGGGCGCAGCAATTCAAGCGCCTCTTGCTTTGGTACAAGCGAGAAGTTCGGGTCGGGCGGTGGCAGCCTAAAGTAGGGTAGTTGCTTCGCCCAGGCGGGCCAATAGCGGCGTGGATTGCCCTTCTGCTGCGTGCGCGGACGCATCTCGGTTTCCTTTGGTTGGGTCGAGTTCGCCATCGGCATACAATCCTTTCTAAACAAACCTAAAACGAACCGCTAATCTTGTGTTCACTATACAAGATATTGGGCGAGTGGGCAACGCAGGGCAGCCTTTGGGCAGATTGCCCTAAAACAGCCTATTCTGATTGTGCAGTGTGCTAGTTGCAGGATTCAGCGCGGCGCTTTACACTTAAAACGTTGTTCAGAAAGGCATAAATTTTGTAGCCATGTTTGCCCAAATTCGCGCATTGATTAGCCTTAGCATCCTTACCAGCCTCGTAGCGATTATTCGTTACGAGCGTAACGGTTGGGCTGCTTGGCGTGTGTGTGGGCAATCGTCCTGAACATTCACAAGCGTGAGCAAAAAGCCGCCCGACCAACGGGCGGTTTTTTTGTGCCAATCTATCGCACAGTGCAATTGTTAGAGGAGTGACCCATCATGTTGTATCCCGACACCCTGCAAGAAGAAGCCCTGCTGGAAATGCAGAGCAACACCAGCCCTTGGACGGAACTCTTTCAAGAGGAGACCGCCGCATCCGAGTCATCGTCCACTGCGCCCTTTGCCGCGGCTGAACGCAGCGCGCACGCTGCCTATGCTGATGACGAACGCCCGACTCACGATGCGCTTTCTGCCATTTTCCAAAGCTGAAAGCGCATCTTTTTTATCTGTTCTGCTGTATGGGGAAAATCGTGTAAAGGCGGAGAAATCTTATGGAACTGACCGGCGCAGAAATCATCTGGGAATGCCTACTCCAAGAAGGCGTTGAAGTAGTCTATGGCTATCCGGGCGGCGCAATTTTGCCGACCTATGATGCGCTCAGCAAATATGAAGATCGGATCAAGCATGTATTGGTGCGCCATGAGCAGGGCGCTACGCACATGGCAGATGGCTACGCACGCATCACAGGCAAGGTTGGCGTGGCGATGGCAACCAGCGGACCCGGCGCTACCAACATGGTGACGGGCATCGCCACCGCCATGATGGACTCAGTGCCGATTGTGTGCATCACGGGGCAAGTGCCAAGCGGCGTGCTTGGCTCGGATGCCTTCCAAGAAACGGATATTACCGGCATCACTATCCCGATCACCAAGCATAATTTCCTCGTGACGGATGTTCGCCAAATTGCCACGGTCATGCGGAAGGCATTTCACATTGCGCGCACAGGTCGTCCAGGTCCTGTTTTGGTAGACATCACCAAAGACGCACAGAACCAAAAAACTGAATTTGTCTACCCAACCGAACCACTGCGGATGCCCGGCTATGTGCCTGCTTCTGCCGCCACGCCTGATCAGATCGAACGGGCGATGGATCTACTCAAAAGCGCTGAGCGCCCACTGATCTTGGCAGGGCATGGCGTCAATATGAGTGGTGCTGAGCGCGCTTTGCTAGAGTTTGCCGAACGCGCTCAGATTCCTGTGGCGCTCACCTTGCTGGGTAAGGGCGCTATGCCCGAATCACACCCGTTGTGCTTGGGCATGATGGGAATGCACGGCGCAGCAGCCGTCAATCAGGCAATTCAGGGCGCAGATTTGCTGCTTGCCTTCGGAATGCGCTTTGATGACCGTGTAACGGGTAATCTCCGCACCTATTCGCCCAACTCACGCAAGATTCACATTGATATTGACGCCAGCGAGCTAAACAAAAACGTGAAAGTGGATGTGGGCATTGCGGGCGATCTGCGCACCGTGCTGGAGCAGATGCTGCCGCATGTGCCAATGCTCAGCCATGCCGCATGGCTTGGTGAGATTCGGAATTGGCAGGAAGACACGGACGAACGCGATATTATCCACTACGTTGCACCCACCGATAAGCTCTACGCCGCACACGCTATCCGCGATTTGTGGGAAGCAACAGGCGGCGATGCCATCGTGGTGACGGATGTTGGGCAGCACCAGATGTGGACAGCACAGTATTACCTCAATCAACGCCCGCGCAGCCTGATCACCAGCGGTGGTCTCGGCACGATGGGCTTTGGCTTCCCAGCGGCAATTGGCGTCAAGATGGGTTCGCCGAACGATACCGTGTGGGCAATCGTGGGCGATGGCGGCTTCCAAATGACGCTCTGTGAACTAGCGACGGCTGCCCAAGAAAATGTGAACGTGAATATCGCCATTATGAACAACGCCTATTTGGGTATGGTGCGCCAATGGCAAGAGTTCTTCTATGAGGAACGCTACAACGCTACGCCCATGCACAATCCCGACTTTGTGAAGCTGGCAGAGGCATACGGCATTCCAGCACGGCGCGTCCGCAGACGTGAGGAAATTGCCGATGCTGTCGCGTGGGCGCAGAGCATCAACGGACCAACACTGGTTGAGTTTCAGGTTGAAAAGGCGGATATTGTCTATCCGATGGTGCCGGCCGGCGCTGATCTGGATAAGATGATTCGTCGTCCGAGCGCGCCGAACCTGCCTGATTGGTCGGAGAACCACTAAGTTGTCGCATGGTGGGCGGGCGTGAAAAATCCGCCCACCTACGCGCTGAGAGGTGCTGAGATGACTGAGCAGACGCAAATACGCCTAATGACAGCAGAGGAATTTGCCACCCTACCTGATGACGGCAAGGTTTACGACCTCGTGGATGGAATGCTTGTTGAGGTGAGCAAACCAAAACCAATTCATGGCTTTTTACAGTCAGTGTTAGCCGCATATCTTGTAATGTGGGTTATGCCACGTGCGCTCGGCAAAATCTTCAGTGATGCAGGTTTCTTGCTGCGTCGTGATCCTGATACGCTGCGTGCGCCAGATGTGGCGTTTGTATCCGCCAGCCGCCTTGCCGACCATGATCTGAATGAATATTTTGTCGGCGCACCTGATCTTGCTATAGAAATTGTCTCGGCGAATGATACGACTGACGAAGTGCTGGGCAAAATCGAAGAATATTTTGCCGTTGGCACACGCCTCGTCTGGATTGTCTACCCTGAACGGCGCAAGGTTTACGCCTACAGCAGCCCGAACACTGTCACGATTGTGCCAGCCGAAGGCACCCTTAGCGGTGGCGATGTGTTGCCCGAATTTAGCCTTTCTCTAGCCGATTTGTTCAAAGGACTGGATGCCTAAACCATGAAACATACTCTAGTTGCCCTTGTCGAAAACGAACCCGGCGTGCTGAACCGCGTTGCCAGTTTGTTCCGCCGCCGCAACTTCAATATCGACAGCCTGACCGTTGGGCGCACCGAAGACCCAAACGTTTCGCGCATGACCATCGTGCTGGATAGCAGCGTGGCGCGTGTTGATCAGGTGCAGAAGAACCTCTATAAACTGGTCAATGTGATTCAGGTGGATGAAGTAACCCATCAGCCGTTCGTCAGCCGCGACCTTGCCCTGATCAAGGTGCGCGCTTCCGCAGAGGCTGCCTGGATCGCCAGCCAGTTTGGCGCACGCATCATTGACCACCGTGAGGACATGATGATCCTTGATCTGAGCGATGAGGAATCGCGTGTGGAGCAGTTCATCGAGGTACTGCGCCCGCATGGTATCATTGAATTGGTGCGGACGGGCGTCGTGGCGATGGGACAGGGCAGCCACACCGTGCAAGCTGCACCGCAATTTGCCTAAGCCGTTTCGCGGCACACTTTCTAAGGAGACATTCTCTAACATGGCTACACTTTACTACGACCAAGACGCCGATCTTTCACTGCTTTCTGGCAAGACCGTGGCGATCATCGGCTACGGCAGCCAAGGTCACGCACACGCCCTCAACCTACGCGATAGCGGCGTAAACGTCGTTGTTGGCTTACACGCGGGCAGCAAGTCCCGCGCTAAGGCAGAGGCGGAAGGCTTGAGCGTCCTCTCTGTGGCAGAGGCGGCGCAGGCGGCACAGTTCGTCATGCTGCTCATTCCAGATACCAAGCAGGCAGCCGTCTACAAGGCAGACATTGAGCCGCACCTGCAAGCGGGCGATACGCTCATGTTCGCGCACGGCTTCAACATCCGCTATGGGCAGATTGTGCCGCCCGCCGGCGTAGATGTCTCGATGGTGGCGCCCAAGGGTCCTGGTCACCGCCTGCGTGAGACGTTCGTGGAAGGTGTGGGCATCCCATGCCTGATCGCCGTCCAGCAGGATGCCAGCGGCAAGGCGAAGGCAAACGCGCTCGCCTATGCAAAGGCAATCGGCGGCACCCGCGCTGGTGTGCTGGAGACGACCTTTGCCGAAGAGACTGAGACCGACCTATTCGGTGAGCAGGTCATCTTGTGCGGCGGCGTTACAGCGCTCGTTAAGGCTGCCTTCGAGACGTTGGTTGAGGCAGGCTATCAGCCAGAGGTTGCCTACTTTGAGTGTATGCATGAACTCAAGCTGATCGTAGACCTGCTCTATCAGGGCGGCATGAACTATATGTGGTATTCGGTCAGCGATACGGCGGAATATGGCGGCTACACCAGTGGCGACCGTGTGGTGACCGACGAGACGCGCAAGGCGATGCGCGATGTGCTAAGTGATATTCGCAGCGGCTCGTTTGCCGAGACGTGGATTGACGAAAATGCCAACGGCTTGCCGAACTTCCTAGCGCGCCGCCGTGCCGAACGCGCTCATCAGATTGAGGCTGTGGGCGCAAATTTGCGTGATATGATGCAGTTCTTGAAGCCCAAGCGTTTGCAGGATTACGATCCAAGCGCGTAGGCGGAAAGCTGCCTCAATCCCTTTCACAGGCTGAGGCAGCTAATTTTGATCGAAAAAGGAGGTGGTGTCTGCGTGCTTGACGATGGCTTGAGCGATCTGAGCGATTTAGATGACCTTAGCGACCTTAGCCGATTAGCTTGTTCCGTTTGCCTGTTTGTGAGAAGGAATGCCTTATCATGGAGTCTGATGTACAGCGCCACACTGAAAACCGCGTCCGCATTTTTGATACCACCTTGCGCGATGGTGAGCAATCGCCCGGCGCTTCGCTAAACAGCGCCGAAAAACTAGAGATCGCGCACCACCTTGCCGCGCTCGGCGTGGATATTATCGAGGCGGGCTTTCCGGCTGCCTCGCCTGACGATCTCGCCGCGGTCAAGCGCATCGCCCAAGAGATCGGCACTGCCGAAGGTCCTGTGATCTGTGGTTTGGCGCGCTGTGTGCCAAGCGACATTGAGAAGTGTTGGGAAGCAGTGCAGCCTGCTGCCAAGCCGCGCATTCATACCTTCATCTCATCGTCAGATATTCACCTGAAGTATCAATTCAACCTGACCCGCGAACAGGCGCTCGAACGCGCCCGCGAGATGGTACGCCTTGCCCGCAGCCTGTGCGCCGATGTTGAATTTAGCACGATGGACGCCGGGCGCAGCGATTGGAACTATGTGGCACAGATGTGCGCTGCCGCCATTGAAGAAGGCGCCACCACACTCAACATCCCGGATACGGTTGGCTACATGACGCCGACTGAATACGGCGCGATGATCGCCTATCTGATCGAACATACACCCGGCGGCAAGGCTGTGATCTGGTCGGTGCATTGCCACGACGACCTGGGCATGGCAACTGCCAATACGCTGGCAGGCTTGCACGCAGGCGCACGCCAAGCAGAGGTGACCATCAACGGCATTGGTGAGCGCGCTGGCAACACCGCCCTTGAAGAAGTCGTGATGGCAATTAACACACGGCAAGGCTACTACAAGCTGTGGACGGGCATTCAGACGCCGCAGCTCTCGCGCATTAGCCGCTTGGTTGCCAACTATACCGGCATGGTTGTCCAGCCGAACAAGGCAATCATCGGCGCGAACGCCTTTGCTCATGAAGCAGGCATTCATCAGGATGGGCAGTTGAAGCATCAAGAGACCTACGAGATCATGCGTCCGGAGTCGGTTGGCGTCACCGAAAGCCGCTTGGTACTCGGCAAGCACAGCGGACGGCACGCTTTCAAGGTGCGCCTGCGCGATCTGGGCTACCAACTGACCGACGCGGAACTGCAAGAGGCATTCAAGCGCTTCAAAGATGTGGCAGACCGCAAAAAGCACATCACCGACGCAGATTTGCAGGCGCTCATGGCGCATCAGCTTGAAGGTCCGAAGGAAGTCTTTAAGTTGAAGGCGCTTCAGGTCACCTGCGGTCAGGTTGGGATGCCGACCGCAACCGTCAAGCTGGAAGCGCCCAACGGCACAGAATGCATTGAGGCGGGCATCGGCACGGGACCTGTGGATGCCACCTACACCGCCATCAACAAAATCGTCAATGCGCCCAACAAACTGCTCGAATTTTCGGTGCGCGCCATCACCGAAGGCATAGACGCGATGGGCGAAGTGACCGTGCGAATCTGTACGCTGGACGGCGAATACCAGACCTTTGGCGGTCATGGTGCTGATCCTGATATTGTGGTTGCCGCTGCGAAGGCGTACCTTGCCGCGCTCAACCGCATGTTGGTGGCAACCGGCGGCGCGGGCGAGACGCCCGAAGGTGAGAGCGCTACAATCCGCATGGCGGGTGATTAACCGATATGTTTAGCAGGCGGGGCGGTCTCAGCCGCCCTGCTGAGGCGCACGCCTAATTTCCGCCTGCCGCTGAGCAGCCCGTTCGCCGACCTAGCGGAGTGAGTGTTTTAAGACTACGTGTTTCATCTCTCTGTTCAATAGGAAAGGCTCGATCATGACCTACCCGCCCTACGTCTATATCTATGATACCACCCTGCGCGATGGCACGCAGCGCGAAGGCATCTCGCTGAGCGTGCAGGATAAGATTCGCATTACCAAGATTTTGGACGACTTGGGCGTGGCATATATTGAAGGCGGCTGGCCCGGCTCAAATCCGAAAGACGCTGCCTACTTTGAGGCTGCCAAAGACCTGCCCTTAAAACATGCCCGCATTGCTGCTTTTGGCGCAACTTGCCGCGTGGGTAGCACGCCCGCCGAGGATGAAAATATTCAGATGTTGGTGCAGGCACAGACGCCTGTCGTAACGCTCGTCGGCAAGACGTGGCTGCTGCATGTTCATGAGGTGCTGCGGACCACACCTGAGGAAAACTACCGCCTGATCGCAGATTCGATCCGTTACATGAAGGCGCTGGGCAAGGAAGTCATCTACGACGCCGAACACTTCTTCGATGGCTACAAGGCAGATAGCGAGTATGCGCTGGAGACGCTCAAGGCAGCGCACACCGCCGGCGCCGACTGGCTGACGCTCTGCGATACGAACGGCGGCACGCTCTATTGGGAAGTGGAACAGATCGTCTGTGAGGTACGCCAAGTACTGCCGCCAACGGTCAAACTCGCTATCCACACCCATAACGACGGTGAGTTAGGCGTGGCAAACTCGCTGGCAGCTGTGCGGCAAGGCGCCGCCATGATTCAAGGGACGATCAACGGCTATGGTGAACGCTGCGGCAACGCCAACTTGTGCAGCATCATCCCGGATTTGATGCTGAAGATGAATGTGCAATGCCTACCAAACGGCGTTGAGACGCTTAAGCACCTTACGCACGTAGCGCGCACCGTCGCCGAGATTGCTAACTTGCCGCCGGATAGCCACCTTGCCTATGTTGGGCGGAGCGCTTTCGCCCATAAAGGCGGCATTCACGTGGCAGCCATGCGCCGCAGCGTGCAGAGCTACCAACACATTGATCCTGCCCTTGTGGGCAACGAAATGCGTGTGCTGATCAGCGATTTGAGCGGACGCGGCAACGTGCTGAGCAAGGCAGAAGAATTTGGCATGGATGTCTCTGGTGAGGCGGCTCGCCAAGTGCTGGATGAGATCAAACGCCTTGAGAACCTTGGCTATGCCTTTGAAGGTGCGGAGAGTTCTGTCGCACTCATGCTCAAACGCGCTCAGCCTGACTACGCGCCGCCTTTCGAGCTGATTGATTTCTTTGTGGTGGTCGAAAATCGGCGCGGACGCGGCATGTTGGCAGAGGCAACCGTCAAATTGGCGGTTGGTGATACGGTTGTACACACCGCCGCCGAAGGCAATGGACCCGTCAACGCGCTAGACCTTGCCTTACGGAAGGCGCTCACGCCGCTTTATCCGCGCCTTGCCGAATTCACGCTTGCCGATTACAAGGTGCGTATTCTAGACGGACACAACGGCTCAGCAGCTTTCACCCGCGTCTTGATCGAGACGCAAAGCGCCGCTGAGCGTTGGAGTACGGTTGGCGCCGGCACCAACATCATCGAGGCATCCTGGCGTGCGCTGGTGGATAGCGTTGAATACGGTTTGACGATGACCAAATAACCCTAGACGGTGTGCAGCACCAGCAGCACATAACGGTCAATCACAAGCACAAAGCCCGTCGTCAGTGGCGGTTTAGCAAAGGCACTCGGCAGATAGCGCTCACCTTGCCATATGAAGTTACCTGAAGCGCTCTCGACCTTGAAATTGGCGCGCAGCACCTCTGGAAACCAGTCTTGGATAAAGTCGGGGCGAACATGCAACTCACGCGGGGTTGTTTGCGGTGTGAAAGTGGCTTGCAGTTGTTGCAGTGTCGCCTCGTCATATTCTAGCAACGCGATGAGTTGCCAATCCGTGGGACCGAGCGGACTCTCGCTAGGTGGCGTCATCTGCGTTGTGAACCACTGCGCGCTGCGCGGCGGAAAATCTAGGCGCACAAAGCGGGCAAGCGCGCCTAGATCGGTTTGCGGTGTGGCAGTTGTAGTCAAACTTCCCTCCGTTGGGTGTGTCGCATTGGATGCACAACCTGATAGCAATGTTCCTAACACGAACAGTAGGCAAATTGTGACAGATAAAACGTTTCGCATCAGCTAAACTCGGTTACGCAAGCGGCGATTATCTTCAGGCTGGCGATTGCGGTTGGGGTCTGAATCTGTGATAATAGCATTCGCTGCATCGCCTTCTTGCCATGTAATGGTACGTTCAAGCGTTGCACGATTCATATATTGGTTCGCCAAACCTGTGATTTCGAAAACGCCATTCTCGCTGTCTGGAATGCCTGTCGCAATATCATTCTGATTGGGATTAAAGTTGTAACGATCTTCGGCGTGAACTGTCATCACCATTGTATAGGTTCGGTTTGGCGGTGTGCCGCTAACGGTGACATCTGCACTCGTCCAGACGTGATGAGCGCCAATGGTTTTCTGCCAGTTCTCAGTTTTAGGATAAGGAAAAAGTGGATCACCTTCACGGATTGCGTAAGCGTCACTGGTTATGCTGAACTGCGTACGCCCTTGGCTCAGAATTTCAACATGATGTTGAGCATCTGCAATTAGGTTATTCAAAATAATAGCACCAGAAGGGTCATTTTCTACAAAACGTTCGTAGGAGAAAGTGCGATCTGCACCGTTGCCATCCAAGAAGTGGCGGTAAGCTGCGTTTGCGTCAGTGAGATCAGGGCGAAATGCTTCGGACGCCTCTAACATGACGCGCCATTTGGCTAAGGCAAGATAATCACCCAACTCTGGATTGCGACGTGCGAAGTTATCTAGGAAGCCATTATCATGCGTTATGTTTGGTGGTGTGGGCGGTCCGAGGCGAAACGGTCCTGAGGATGTCGGTCCGCTCCCTCCGCCATTCGCGCTTACCTCACTCTCGGTAAATGCCACATGCATAAAACTCCCGTCATTCTTAGCTATTGAAGCTAACTCGGCACCCATGAACAGTTTTCCAGATTCTTCTTCTGCATTTTTGAAGGTTTGGCTGAGTTGTTCTATGGCGCTGTTAGCACTGTGAAAACTTTGGATTAAGCGTTTCAGTGATGGCAACACAAGATCCTGCATCTCTTGAAAGAAGGCTGAAGCACCACGTCCACGCCATCCGCCACTTTCCAAAGCAACAAGGCATTGATTAGCAATTTGATGCATTTGTGCAACCAAATCGCTTTGCTGTTGAAAACAAGCGGCAATTTCCTCTAGCATTGCATAATCAGCTTGAATAACATCACCCATTCGGTTTGCCCTTTTAAAGGTGCCGCCAATTATGAAAAGTGTAAAATGCAGGATGAAGGAAGGCAAATATCAATAAGGTAACAGGTGACGTGCGGAGAATAATTCTGTGATCTATCTAGAACTCATTTCAAAAAACGTATCAGGGTAAGTTTGAGAGGGAATCCCTCTCGAAACCACCGCCTATGGAGCGCGCCCAGCGCGCTCCATAAGCAGAAGCGTTTTATCTTACGCAAGTTTTGAAATAGCTTCTAGAATGCTTTCCAAAATTGAACAAGGTAGATTTTCCAGCTTAACACAGCAAATCGCCGAGCGCGCATTCAAGGTTTGGGCGGCGTGACGAGCTGCCAAAAGGTATCGTGAGTCAGCGCGCTGAAATCGCCCGCGCTGACTGCATACACTTGCCGACTTGTGTACATGAACAAGCGCTGTTTGCGCTCTGTGGCAAGCATAGCCGCCACTTGGCGCAGCAGGGCGTGATCGCGTGAGTTCACGCGCCCTTTCACCTCCACCCACAGGCGGCTATCTGGCAGATAGAAATCTACCAGATAGCGGCACAAACGCTCAGGCTCGTAGAACCAACGCAAACGCCGCGCTTCTAACTGCAAGGCAAAGCTGATCTCCAACTGTGAGCGAAAGCGCGTATGCTTCAGCGCTTCAGGCAGATCGGGCGCTTGGTTTGCCACGTTCAAGGTCAGTGGTGCGCGGCGCGGCATGGCTCAGTCTCCAGCAGGCTGTGCTGCGTTGCGGCGTGTGGCAAAGGCTGCCTGAATCTGCATCCGATTGGCGAACAGTACGCCGCTGATGATGAGCGCAGCGCCAAGCAGCAGCAGCAGATCAATGCTTTCGTTGCCAAAGACCACACCAATGAACAAACTGATCGGCGGAATAATATACGTCACCATCGTTGCCCGCGAGGCACCCCACACAGCGATGATGTGGTAGAAAATCAGGTAGGCGAAGAAGGTATTGACGACACCCAACACAAGCACCGAGAGGCTCACATCACCAGAGAGCGCGCTAGGGTTGGGCAGCGGATTGACCATGATCAGGGCAACCGCAATAATCGCTAGTGTGCCGAAGATGTTCGCACCACCTGCCACCACCAACGGCGCGCTCCCACGCAGATAGCGGCGCACAAAAACAGCGCCCAACGCATAACACAAGCCTGCACCCAACACGGCAAGCTGTGCCAGCAACGGATTTTCGTGTGTTGTATCCATCTGGCGGCTTGCCAGCACAATCACGCCAAAGAAGCCAATGATCAAGCCAACCAGCTTATTGGTGGTAATGCGGTCATCGGCTAGGGCAAAGTGCGCCAGCACAAGGCTGAACAGCGGTGTTGTGGCATTCAACACACCGGTCAAGCCGCTATCCAGCGATTTTTCACTCCACGAAATCAGCACGAAGGGCAGCGCAGAGTTCAGCACACCCACCACCGCCAACTTTAGCAAATCGCTTGGCTTACGCGCTATCACTTGCCGTGTGGCAATCAGCAGAATGCTAAACGCAACGGCTGCAATGAACATACGCCCGGCGACCAATGAGATTGCATCCAACTCACGCACACCGATCTTGATCAACAAGAAAGATGATCCCCAGATCAGCCCAAGCAATCCAAATAAACCCAAGTTGAGCATCGTTAAGCCTTGCCTTCAACCCACAGCCTAATAAGACTTGGCAACTATAGCATAGTATAGCACATCAGTGCTACCCGCTGTGCGTCATATTGCAACCTAGAGTCGGTTGGTGCACTGATCCTTACCTTGCCTGTTCATCACGGCACTGCACCCAAACATTTCGCTCACGGCGCATTCTCGCTACAATAGTGTGCGCGCCGATGCGGCGTGTGCCGCTGAAAGCGGCTTCGCTTTGGCAGAACGCCTTATCTTGGGTAATCTCCTCAGCGCATTGGTAAACAATGCTAACTTTGGTTAGCGCTTGTAAGCTAAGGAACCTCAGAAGATTATGAAACGTGAACCTAGCGCGCTGCGCGGACGCACACGCGATAGTAGCTGGCAATGGCTGATGATTGGTATTGTGTTAGGCTTGGGCTGCGCCAGCGTCTTTTGTTTGGCTGCCTATGCTGCCAACCTGCTGGCAATCAACATCCCTGGTCAGGGTGTGGCATTTGCGCCGAACATTACACCGACCATTATTGAGCGTGAAGTGACGCGCATTGTCGTGGTGACGCCTGAAATAACGCCAACTCAGGATGCCCCTGAAACGCCTGTGCCACCTGTTGTTGGCGGTCCGCCAACCATCACGCCCTTCATTGCCGTGCAGCCTACCCAACCCGGCGGGCAGTCACCAATCGCCACTCCCACAACGACGGGCATCTTGATCTCTACGCCCATCTCAGCGACTGCCTTTGTGCCGGGCGTAGAGCCGCCTGTCGTCGGTGTGACGCTGCCCGCCATTGTGCCAACCAGTGCCACCGCTTTCTTGCCCACCGAGTTAGTGACCATTCCCGGCGGCACCTTCACCATGGGCACCGATTTGGCAGAGGCAACCCGTGCCATTGACGACTGCCGTGACCGTGACGGCGGCACCGGCTGCGATATTGGGCTGACGAACGACTCTTTCCCGCCCCACAGCGTCACCGTAAATAGCTTCTCCCTCGAACGCTATGAGGTCTCGTATCGGCAATACGTGGAGTTTCTAAATACACTCGGTCCGCGCAGCCACCTGAACGGTTGCGGCGGTCAGCCCTGCGCGGCAGTGACAGGGCAAGGCGCAGGCGAACGCCCCAACAGCTTCATTCGGTTTGATGGCACCCGCTATTCAATCGCCTCTGAACTGTATGTTGACCGTCCGGTTGCCTACGTAACATGGTATGGCGCTGATGCTTATTGCAAGTCTATTGGGCGGCGCTTGCCCACAGAGGCAGAATGGGAATACGCAGCACGCCGTCCTGATGGGCGTTTGTATCCGTGGGGCAACGCTTGGGATGCCACCCGCGCCCGCACCTCACGCCCGCAGAATTTACTCGGACCTGAGGCTGTCAACGCCTTCCCCGGCGGCATCAGCGCTGATGGCATTTATAACCTCGCTGGCAACGTTGCCGAGTGGGTGCAGGATTGGTATGGCGCAACTTACTACGGTGAACAGGCCACCAATCCCGGCGTGATTGATCCACAAGGACCGCCGTCTGGCACGCTCAAAGTGCATCGCGGCGGACACTGGGACGCACTGCCACTCTTTGCGCGCACCGTCCACCGCGGCGACCAAGACCCGCTCGATCCGCGCCTATCCATTGGGTTCCGCTGCGCGGCAGCACCGCAGGCAACGGCGCCCGTGGCACCCGTTGGGCAGCCCACCATCGCCCTGCCTGCCACTGCTATCCCGTCAGGTGCGGGCAACTAACCAACCACTCTCCACAGCGGACGCCTTGTGAGTGCGTCCGCTGCCTAAATGCCATGCGCCTAATACGCGCCCTTGCGCATTGGAATGAATTGAAAGGATTCACTGTTCATGACGGAAACAACCTCTTCCCTAGAGACACTGGCTGTCAACACGATCCGCTTTTTGGCGGTGGATGCCGTCCAGAAGGCAAATTCAGGGCATCCTGGCTTACCGCTTGGCGCTGCGCCTATGGCATACACACTCTGGACGCGCTATCTGCGCCACAATCCGCGTAACCCGAAATGGGCAAACCGCGATCGCTTCGTTCTTTCTGCTGGGCATGGCTCAATGCTGCTCTACGCATTGCTGCACCTGACGGGCTACGACCTCTCATTGGAGGAAATCAAGAATTTTCGGCAGTGGGGCAGCCAAACGCCAGGTCATCCTGAAGCACACCTGACGCCAGGTGTCGAGACGACGACTGGACCCTTAGGGCAGGGCTTTGCCAACGCAGTCGGCATGGCGATTGCAGAAGCATTCCTCGCTGCTACCTTCAACCGCCCTGATTTTCCCATCGTAGACCATTACACCTACGTGCTGGCAGGCGACGGCGATCTGATGGAAGGTGTTTCGGCGGAGGCTGCCTCGCTGGCAGGGCATTTGAAGTTGGGCAAGCTGATCGTGCTGTATGACGATAACAAGGTCATGCTCTCCAACGACACCGCCGCTGCCTTCACAGAGGATGTGTCTGCGCGCTTTGCCGCCTACGGCTGGCAAACACTCAGCGTTGCCGATGGCAATGATACTGCCGCCATCGCACAGGCGATTGAGGCTGCCACTGCTGATCAGACGCGCCCAAGCCTGATTGCCGTGCGGACAGTGATCGGCTATGGCAGCCCAAACAAGCAAGGCACACACAAAGCGCACGGCGAGCCGCTCGGCGAGGAAGAAGTGCGCCTGACCAAACAAGCGCTGGGCTGGACGGCAAGCGAACCGTTCACCATCCCCGGCGAGGCACTTGAACACTTCCGCGAGGCGCTTGAACACGGCGCACACTTTGAGGCAGAGTGGAACACGCTCTTTAAGGCGTGGGCTGCCCACTATCCCGATCTCGCCCAACTATGGGAGCAGGCACACGCTGAGGCACTGCCCAACGGCTGGGACGCTGACATTCCCGTCTATGGCGCGGATGCTAAGCCGATGGCGACCCGCGATGCTAACGGCGCGGCACTGAACGCCATTGCCAAGCATTTGCCAACCATGATCGGTGGTGATGCCGACCTGAGCAGCAGCACCAAGACTTTGATCAATGGCAGCCCGCTGTTCAGCGCAACGGATCGGGCAGCGCGCAACCTGCAATTCGGGGTGCGCGAACACGCAATGGGTGCTGCCGTTAACGGCATGACGCTGCACGGCGGCATTCGCAAGCCCTACACCGCTACCTTCATGACCTTTAGTGACTACATGCGCCCTGCCATTCGCTTAGCGGCAATCATGGAGATCGCGCCGATCTTCATCTTCACCCATGATAGCATCGGCGTTGGTGAGGATGGTCCCACCCACCAGCCCATTGAGCATCTTGCTGCGCTGCGCGTCATTCCACACCTCACCGTTATCCGCCCTGCCGATGCCAACGAAACCAGCGCGGCGTGGCGCGTTGCCATGCTGAACAAACTGCCAACGGTGCTTGTCTTTACGCGCCAAAAGCTGCCTGTCTACCCGCCTGAAGGCGTGCGCGAAGGCGTCGAGCGCGGTGCGTATATCAAGGGGGAGGCAATCGGCGGTGCGCCAGAGGTAATCCTGATCGCCAGCGGCTCAGAGGTCAGCCTGATCATGGCGGCGCATAAGGCACTCAACGAGGCGGGCATTCGTGCGCGTGCCGTGAGTATGCCCTCGTTTGAGCTGTTCGAGGCGCAAGACGCCGCCTATAAGGAGTCTGTGCTGCCAAGCGCGATCACGGCGCGGGTGGCAATTGAGGCGGGCGTGCCGTTCGGTTGGCACCGCTATGTTGGCGCAGCGGGCAAAATCATCGCGCTGGAGCGTTTCGGCGCCTCTGCACCGCAAGAGGTGATCTTCAAAGAACTCGGCTTGACTACCGAAGCAGTCATCGGCGCGGCACGGGCGGCTTTGGGCAAAGCCTAAAAGGCACCTCATCACGGCGCACAGCCACCTCAGACTGTGCGCCTTCTCCAGATTTTCCGAATCTTCCCGAATCCGCCACGATAGCACACATAACACCCTTAAATGGTGCCACGCAAACGCTATTAAAACGACTTGCAAATGCTATAAAAACATATTTTACATAATGTTAGTATTGCTTTACACATTTTTCGTAATTTTTTCAGCGATTTTCACTACCCAAAGCGGCGTGGATGTTCTATGATATGGCAAGAAGTCTTCTCAAGTGAGGAATCATCATGCCTAATCATATCCTGATCGTAGATGACGACGTAGCCAACATTGACCTCTTTAAGGTGATGTTCCGCACATTGAATGTCGAGGTGCAAAGTGCCACCACTGGCAGCGAGGCAATTGAGCAAGCACAAAACTATCCGCCACTGCTGCTTTTTCTTGACCTGATGCTGCCCGATATGACAGGCTTTGAGGTTTGCGCCCGCCTAAAGGGCGATCCCGCAACCGCCCACATTCAAATCGCCATGCTGACGGGGCGCAGCGATGAGGCTGCCCGCCAAAAGGCGCAAGAGGTTGGCGCGGATCACTTCTTGGTAAAGCCCGTCACCCGCGCCGACCTGAAGGCACTCTTGGATAGCGCACTGGGCGCTTAGCCGATCACGATGGTGCGGCGCTCTGTGCTGGGCAACACCCACCTAATCTCGCTGTTGGCGCGTAAAGCCACTTGGCGCGCATCTGCCGTCATTCGCAAGCGGATCAAGCTGTGCGCGCCTTCTCGGTAGGCAAGGCTGCTGCCATCATCCTCAAAAAGGTCGAAGGCGCTTTCGCCGTCTTCACGCGGCGGGAAGGCATAAGCATAACGCATCCCTTCCTGCTCAGCCGCGATGAGCGCACCCGCCCGCGCCAGCAGCGGCAAGCGGTTCAGGGGTGCCTCTAGCTTCACCGTTTGTCCACCTGCATAGTACGTTCCATCGTGCCAATCGTACCAGTCTGCGCCACGCGGCAGATAGACCTCTCGCTGGCGCTCGCCAGCGCGGTAGACCGGCGCCACCAACAGCCATTCACCAACCATATACTCAAAGGATTGATCGCGGGTGTGCGGATCATCGGCAAAATGGTAGACAGTTGGGCGAATGACGGGCGCACCTGTCTGTTCAGTAGCATACAATAGGCTGTAGAGGTACGGGATCAGCGCGTAGCGCAAACGCAGTGCTGCACGCACTTCCGGCAGCACCGAGTCATGCATCCAAGGCGCTTCCTCACAGGGACGGTACCACGAATTGATGGTGAAGCGCGGCGTAAAGAGGCAGCTTTGCACCCAACGCAGAAACAGCTCTGCATCCGGCGGATCGCCCGCGAAGCCGCCCACATCATGCCCCATGTTGGCAAAGCCGCTCAACCCTAAGCCCATGCCCATCGGAATGTTGTATTGCAGGCTTTTCCAGTCCGAGCGATTATCACCCGTCCAAGTGGCAGCATAGCGCTGCACACCCGCCGCAACCGCCCGTGAGGTGATGAACGGGCGCCGTAACGGATACTGCTCACGGACTGCCTCAAAGCTGGCGTGTGCCATCAGCAGCGTTTGCACAGGGCGCAGCGCCATCAGCGGTAGTTCTTCGCCGAAGGCATGGCAACGCGCCTCATCATGCCGCACGTTGTACTCATTATTATCATTCCACGGATAATCTATGCCATAAGCAAAGACCTGCGCTTCAAGCTGTGCCTTCCACCATGCAATGGTCTGTGGATTGGTGAAGTCAAGGTGTGCTGCCTCGCCACTCCACCAGGGCGCAAGGTCGGGCGCGTCCGAATCGGCACGGCGGATGAGCAAGCCTGCTTGCTGCGCTTCCTCAAAGTAGGGATGTGTGGTCAGGATGCCCGGTTTGAGGTTGGCGGCAACGCTCAGTCCTGCGTCCTTCAGCACCCTGATGAAGGCTGACGGATCAGGGATGCGATCTCGCGCCCACGTGAACACATAGCGCTTCTGATCGGCGGCGCGTGTGTAGCCTGATCCTAAGCTGAAGCTGCTGCAAGGCAGGTCATGCTCGCGCAGTTTGGCGGTGAAATAGGCAAGCTGCCCCGTCGGATCATCACCTTCCAGCCAGCTCATGCCGTTGCCCTGATAGCCGAGCGAGTCACGCGGTGGCAACGGCTGCCGCCCTGTTAGCGCTGTATAGCGTTCTAAGACTGCTGCCAAAGAGTCGCCACTGATGAACCAGTAATCCAGATCGCCGCCTTCTGCCCGAAAGACGCGGTAATCACCATAGTAGTTATCTACCTCTGCGCCCATATCAAAGGCGCACTCGTAAGGTGTGTCGTAGAACAAGCCATACGTGCGCTGTGCTGCGCCATAACCGTTCAGCGTGAGGTAAAACGGCACATGCTTGTAGAGCGGATCAGCGTGTTCAGCGTCGTAGCCGAAGGCATCTGTGTTTCGCATTCGCAGGTGGCGTGAATGCTTGTTCAGTTTGCCGCTTTTTTCACCAAAGCCGTAGTAATAATCTTCCAAATCGCGGCTGAGGGTATGCGCGATGCGCCCTGTGCGCGGATCATGCACATAGCCGATCAAGGCGTTATCAGCGTACACAACGCGCCCGCCGATCTGCCAGGTGAGGCATGGCTGCGCCAAATCCGCGTAGAGCGTCAGATCGTCAAGCGAGAGCGTTAGACGTCCTTCAGTTTCGTTCAGGGTTGGCGTTTGGCGCGGAAAGCGATCAGCGATAACGTCGCTGAGCGAGTCGCGCTGCCAGCCCTCAGGCGGGCACCTACCATGTTTATCCACAAACGACCATGTACGGCGCATATGCGGATGTGGCGCGCCATTGGGCAGCCAACGCACACGCATCACGCCGCCTTGATAAGTGCTGAGGATGAGTGGCGGCGCAGCAGAAAAATCAAGGCGCACATCACCATTGGGTAAGAGGGCGTAAGTCATCCTTAAAACTTCTTTCTGAAAAGGCATTCTGTGGATGAGTATAGCCCAAAGCTAAGCGTGCGGCTCATTTTCGCGTTCAGTGCGCAAGGCTGCCCAGCCGCCGCGAATCAGCCACGCAAAGCGCTTGATCCGCGCCCACAAACGCGCCCGTTCACGCCACAAGATGAGCGTTTGCACCGTCAGTGTGCAAAGTGCTGCCCAGTATAGGGCGTGTTCAAGCGGCACATTGACCACAGGCAGCAACATGCCGCTCAGCGCGCGCAGATCAACCACCCACACGCCTAAGCCCAGCGCCACGGCATCCACGCCGATCAGGTAGAACGTCGTCAGCAGGCTGGCAGGCAGCCAGACGCGCCAACGGCTGATCAGCACATCAAGGCTGATCAGCCATTGGAGTGCGATCAGTGGCGCGCTCCAAATAAGGGTGAGGAATAAATACGATGTATTGCTCATGCCTTTAATCCAAGCGGAAACGCCACATGCCAAAGCCGAAAAAGACTGCCGTGAAGATCAACAGCGCGGCGAGATTCGGCAGGATGTCCGTTAGCGTGCCACCATAGTAGATCAGCGTGCCGAACGCCTCTTGCGACCAAGTGATTGGTGAGAGGAAGCGCGCTACAGTTTGCATTGCTTGCGGTGTGATTTCAAGGGGCCACCACGCGCCGCCAAGCGGTGCCATCACCATCGGGATCAGAAAGCCGATGCTGGCGGCTTGGCTGGCACTGCGCGCTACAGCAGCAATCGCTAAACCGAGCGCCGTCGCACACAGCGTGAACACGATCACCAGCACCATCAACGCCACGAGATTACCCCACTGCACGCCCAGCAGCGAACCAACGCCCAACATCACCGAGAAGCTGCCCAAGCACAGCAAGAACTGCCCAAACAGCTTGCCGATCAGGATATGTGAACGCGGCATCGGCATCATAATCAGGCGCTGCAAAGTATAGCGCTTGCGCTCTGTGACGAAGATTTGGGCAAGTGCCGCCGCGTTGATCAGCACGAACATGCTACCAATGCCCGGCACGCTCTGCCCAAAGCCGCTGGCGGATTGTCCGCCCGTCACGGTGCTGGTTGTTTCGTTCACACGGACGGGATCGGTTGCCCAAGCTGCTTCTGCCGCCCTGTAGACCGCCCTATAAAAGGCGCTATCACCATTGGCAAGTTCCGTCACCGACTTGGCTGCGATGACCGCGCCGCTGATACGTGCGTTGACCGCTTCCACATAGCGCTGCACATTTTGCGCGCCAAACGGATTTCCGCTCTGCACCTTCAGCCCGATCACGACCTTACGCCCTGCTTGCAGGTCATCGCTGAAGGTTGCTGGCAGCACCACGGCAGCAAGGCTCTGCCGTTCGTCCACACGCGCTGTGGCAAAAGCAGCCGCCGACTCAGCCTCTGCTAAGCCGTCCAGCGCGCACGCTTCGCTTTGCAGGCTCGGCGCGCTCAGGTCGCAGACTTCAAACAAGCGCACGCTGTCCACTTCTTTAGCGCCTTCTTGCCGCAGCAGCAGCACAAATTGTTGGGCAAGTGGATCGCCGCCGTGTGTGATGTCTATACGTCCCGTTGAAATACCACCCTGTCCAGAGAAAGTGCCAATAGCGATCATCATGATGATCGGCACCACAAAAAGCGTGATCAGCGTGCCACGCTCGGCAAGCTGCACCTGAATTTGCGTAAAAGCAACTGTTAATATGTTCCGCATCGCTTAAATCTCCACACGGCGGCTAAAGAGCAGCAACCCAACGCTAAACAGCACCACGAACATGCCCAACAGCACGACGAAATGCGTGACTGGAAAAGTGCCACCGGCAAGCTGCGTAAAAGCGTTTGCGCCCCAGTAATTCGGCGAAAGGTAGCTGACTGCACCCAGCGGCGGGCTGCCATCACCGCTGCCGAAGAATGCACCGCCCAAAATGCCCAGCACAATCAGGATAGCGTTGGAAAGCACCTGCGCCTGAACGCGGTCTTTGGATAAGCCTGCGATAATTGTACCAAGCCCAATGAAAGCCGCTGTCACCACCAGCACCAGCAGCGCCAGCGCTGGAATGTCCGTCCCCCAGACGGCGACCTCTGTGCCAAGCAGCGCGCCAAACAGCGAGGTTGCCACAATCAGCAGCGTAAGCTGGATCACGCCGTTGATGTAGGTTGCGCCAAACATGCCTGCGAGAATCGTGGTGCGTGTGGTTGGCGTGGCAAGCATTCGCCCAAGCGTGCCGTTCTCTTTTTCCACCATGATCTGCACGACGCCGACTGCCATGGCAAAGGCGAGAAAAAAGACCGACATATTCGGCGCAAAGATTTGCAGCCCGTTAAAGCTGGTGCGCTGCGCCTGCCTGCCTTCTGTCACATTCAGCTCAATGAGCGGCTCGGCATTTGCCACTGCCTGCCCAATTTCGGCAGCCCGCACCACCAAGAGCGGATTTTGCGCAGCAGCGGCACTCACGGCGATGTTGGCATTGGCAAAGCTGTTCAGGAACTGGCGGACGATGGCACTCACAATCTGCGGCGAGATGGCGCTGTTGGCATCGCGGTAGAGTTCTACCTCAACCTTTTGCTGCCCAAAGGTTGGGCTGGCAGCGTTCAAGCGCGCCGAAAAATCAGGTGGGATGAGGATAGCAGCCCGCGCTTCACCCTCGCGGACGCGCTGCCGCGCCTCATCAATATCGGTGAGCGCTTCCACACTGATCAGTTCAGCAAGCCCTGCGGGTGGATCGAGGAAGAGCGCCTCCATCTGCGCGCCAAAATTGCCAAAGGGGCTGCCCTGATCCTGATTGACGATCAGGGTCGGGATGTTCTCCACAGGCGCGGCACTGCCGCCCAAATTGCTGAATGCTAATGAGATAATGACGGTCAGCACGAAAGGCGCGATCAGCGTGAAAAAGAGCGCGGTTGGGTCGGCAAACCACAGCCGAATGTTGTGAAGGATAATCTGAAAGACTTTGCGGATGTCCATTGTGTGGCGCTCCTTAATCGCGCAGTGCGCGCCCTGTCAGGTGCAGAAAAACGCTTTCAAGGTTTGGCTCGCTGATTTGGATAGCATTTGGGATCATGTTTGCCTCATCAAGGGCGCGAATAACGTGCGGCAGTGCTTGCCGTCCGCGATCCGAGAGCAGGTGCAGCTTGTCGCTATGCTCACCTTCTACCTCAACACTGTTGATGACGGGCAAGGCACGCAAGAGCGCTTGCGCTGCCTCAATGTGTTCTGGCGCAAGTTTCAGGATGATTGCATCTTTAACGCCCGTCTGCTGGATGAGTTCGATCTGCTTACCAAGCGCGATCAGCTCACCGTGATCCATAATGCCAACGCGATCCGAGAGTTCTTCCGCCTCTTCCATGTAGTGCGTGGTGTAAAGCACCGTCATGCCCTGCTGATTAAGCGCCTTCACCGCGTCTAGGATGCTGCGCCGACTCTGCGGATCAACACCGACCGTCGGCTCATCCATAAAGACGAGTGTCGGCTTGTGCAGCAGCCCTACACCGATGTTCACACGGCGCTTCATGCCGCCAGAAAAAGTATCTATCCGCTCACGCTGCCTGTCGCGCAGCCCGATGAACTCTAGCACCTCATCGCAGCGCTTGGCAAGTACTGCGCCGCTTAACCCTTGCAACCGACCGAAAAATTCGAGGTTAGCGCGTGCGCTTAACTCAGGGTAGAGTGCGATCTCTTGCGGCACAACGCCGATCAACTTTTTGACAGCCACCGCATTGTTGCTGATAGAATGCCCACCAATGATGACATCGCCCTCGGTGGGTGCGATCAAGCCGCTCATGATGCTGATAGTGGTCGTCTTGCCGGCGCCATTCGGACCGAGCAGGCTAAAAATCTCACCTTTTTGGATGCTCAGGCTGATGCCCTTAACGGCAAAGTTGCCTTCGCTTGCGCCATTCTTGGGTGCATAGCGCTTCTTCAAACCGTGAATTTCGACAAGTGGCGTCATGGTCACTACTTCTCCATGCCATAAACATCCTGCACAATCTTCCAATACGCAGCCTTTGCGGATTTGTTGCGTGCAATAATATTCTATTTTTCATATATAGGTGATGTCAATAAGTGAACCTATTTGCTGCGTGTAGCCGCGAACATTTGTCTTTGACCTGCCGCCAAAAGTCTGGTATAATGAAAGCGTTTCTAGGCTGTATTCATCAGCATTTTCAGCGATTTTAGCGAACAAGTGGAGGACGTTGTGACCGATCCGCAGCGACAGCAAACCGGGCAAGATATTCGCGCCCTTGAAGGCTTAGAGGCAGTACGCCTGCGCCCGGGCATGTATATCGGTGGCACGGACGTTCACGCCCTGCATCACCTTGTTTACGAGGTGGTGGACAACGCCATTGACGAGGCGATGGCAGGGCGCTGTGATTTCATTCAAGTGGTTATTCACGCCGATAGTTCGATCACCGTCTCGGACAATGGCGGCGGTATTCCTGTCGAAAAACACTGGCAGAAAGGCATCTCGACGCTAGAATTGGTGCTGACCAGCTTACACGCTGGCGGCAAGTTCGGCGGCGGTGCTTATAAAGTTTCCGGCGGTCTGCATGGTGTGGGTGTGAAGGCGGTCAACGCCGTTTCCGAATGGCTGGTGGCAGAAGTTCACCGCGATGGCTACATCTGGCAGCAACGCTACGTGCGTGGCGAGCCGCAAGGCGATGTGGAGGCAATTGAGCCGCTGCCTGAAGGCGCGCCAACTGGCACCCACATCCGCTTCTATCCCGACTCACTCATCTTTGAAGGCGTGCGGCGCGATTTCGACTTCAACTTCAAGACATTGGCAGATCGCTTCCGCGAAATGGCATATGTTACGCGTGGCGTCACCATTCGCCTTGTAGATGAGCGTGAAACGCCGCTGCCACGCGAGACAACCTTCTACTTTGAGGGCGGCTTGCGGTCGTTCGTCCGCTACCTGAACCGTAACCGTGACGCCGTCCACGATGTGATTTCTGGCATGGGCGAGTCTAAGTTCACCATGCTTGCCGAAGGGCGCGAGGTGGAAGCGGCGATGGAGGTCGAGTTTGCTTTCCAATACACCGAGACCACCAACACCACTGAACTTGCCTTTGCCAACACCATCAACACGCCTGATGGCGGCACGCACCAAACTGGCTTACGCTCAGCACTCACCCGCGTCATCAACGCCTATGCGCGCAAGGCAGGCTTGCTCAAAGAGCGCGATGCTAACTTTACCGGTCGGCACACGCTGGAAGGCTTGACGGCAATCGTCAGTGTGCGTCACCCAGCGCCACAGTTCGAGAGCCAGACCAAAGTGAAGCTGATGAACGCGGAAGTCAGCTCGGCGGTTTCGTCGGTCGTCTCAGAGGCATTCACCGAGTTTTTGGAGAACAACCCGAAAGAGGCACGCAAGATCGTTGATAAATGCCTCAGCACCATGCGAATCCAAGATGCATTGGATAAACAGCGCGAACTGCTGTTGGGCGAACGCAAGAGTCTGCTGGCAAACACAACCTTGCCCGGCAAGCTGGCGGATTGCTCTGACAGAGGTTTACAAACAGAACTGTTCCTCGTAGAAGGCGACAGTGCAGGAGGAAGTGCAAAACAAGCCCGTGACCGTCATTTTCAGGCAATCTTACCATTGCGCGGTAAGATTCTGAATACCGAACGCGCCACGCTCAACCGCATCCTCGATAGCCAAGAGATTAAGGCGCTCATTGCTGCACTTGGCACGGGCATCCGTGAGGATTTCAACGTTGAGAAACTGCGCTATGGGCGCGTGCTTTTGCTCACTGATGCTGATGTTGATGGCGCGCACATCAGAACCTTACTACTCACTTTCTTTTACCGCTACATGCCCGATCTGATCCGCGAAAAGCGCCTGTACATCGCACAGCCGCCGCTCTTTCGCCTAGACTATCGCAAGCAGGTGGAATATTTCTACCCCGAACCGAATGTGCGTGAAGAACAACTGCTGGCGCGTGCGCTGGCAAAATACCCTGAACCGGATAAGGTTGTGGTGCAGCGCTACAAAGGCTTGGGCGAAATGAACGCCGAGCAGCTTTGGGAAACAACGATGAACCCTGCCAACCGCACTCTGCTACTGGTGACCAGTGAAGACGCCGCCGCCGCCGACCAAACCTTTGATATGCTGATGGGACCTGCTGTGCCGCCGCGCCGCAAATTCATCATTCAGCACTCGAAGGATGCCACGCTCGACGTTTAGGCGTGCCACGCCAAGCTAACAGTGCCTACCAACGGCTGAGCGAACCTACCTCAGCCGTTGTGTTTGTCTCGAAAATATGCCACAGGCGCATAGAATCCATCCAAAAAGGTTTAACCAGTTTACCTCAAAACCTCAACAAATCTTTACAACCTTTCGCCGCTCAAATGCCCTTATACTTAGGCTGCTTAGCAATCACTTGAAGGGGGATAGATTTATGAAGTTCCGTAATTTGATTTTGTTTGGCATGGCGGCAATGCTGACCCTGCTCAGCCTAATGCCGCTCACTACCGCTGTGCAACCCGCCGCCGCCCAGACCAGCAACGGCTGCGGACCTGAAGGCTTTGGTGGCATCGTGCCGGATCTGTGGTTCACGCCCGCTTGCGACCGCCACGACTACTGTTACGGCACCTGCGGCAGCAACCGCGCCACCTGCGACAGCCGCTTCTACGATGACATGAAGGCAATTTGCGCCAAGCGCTCCTGGTGGACGCGCTCAAGCTGCTATGCCGCCGCTTGGACGTACTATCAGGCTGTTCGGACGTTTGGGCAGAGCGCCTTCAACAGCGCACAACAAGCTGCCTGCCGCCGCTAAAGAATGCTCGGCTGCCTCAGCCACCCAGCGTTGAGGCAGCCACAGTTCCTTTCCGCTATCCCTCCTCAACCTGCCTTACAAAATTCAGATTTCCTGAAGATTTCATGAAATTCAGCCATGCGCTAAAGGTTGTGGTAAACTACATACAATGGACTGTCATTATTCATCGGAGCGTGTCTCATGACCGACGAGGGGCTGATACGGATTGTCTGTATTGAGGACGACCCTAAAACAATTGATTTGGTCAAGCTGATCTTGCGGCGCGAAGGTTTCGATGTAACAGGCATCAGCAACGGGCGCGACGGCTTGGCTGCCATTGAGCAGGTGCAACCGCACCTTGTGCTGCTCGACCTGATGATGCCCGATATGGATGGCTGGGAAGTCTATCAGGCAATGCGCGCCCACGAGAGCATGAAAGAAATTCCGGTGATCGTGCTGACGGCAAAAGCACAAAGTATTGATAAGGTGCTGGGGCTGCACATTGCCAAAGTTAACGACTACATCACCAAGCCCTTTAGCCCAACCGAATTGGTGCGGAGCGTGCGTAAAGTGCTGGAAGATGCTTCCGCAGGCTAAATGTGTCACCTCTTGCCGAGTTGGTGCGCCGCTACCGTAACGCAGAGCAGCGGCGCACCAGTGTGAATCAGCCCTCAAAACGCGCTAATTCAGCATAGAGCGCTTTCAGTGCCGGATAAGTGGCGCGGAAAGCAGGGTAAAGCCGTTCATAGTCGGCTGTGCCTTCTGCCGTCGGCGCGATGGTCATCTCCTTACGCACCAATTCGCGGCACGCCGTTGGCACATCCGCGTAAGCACCCACACCGACCGCTGCCAAAATTGCCGCGCCCAGTGCGGCACCTTCATGCGTATTGACCGTATACAGCGGAATGCCCATAATATCGGCGCTGAGCTGCCGCCACACTGGGCTGTTTGCCGCACCGCCGCCGATCACCGCTTCCGTAGGCTGCACGCCTTGCCCGCGCAAGAGTTCCAAATTATCGCGCATCCCGAACGCCACACCTTCCATAACAGCGCGTGCCATGTGTGCCACGCCGTGCCGCAGCGTCAAGCCGACGAACGCGCCACGCGCCAGCGGATCAGGGTGTGGATTGCGCTCACCCGTCAGGTAAGGCGCAAAGAGCAAGCCAAGCGAGCCACGCGGTACGCGCTCCACCTGCTCATTAAGTTCATCATAGCTCATGTTCGGCGTCAGTTCGTCGTGCAGCCAACGCAGACCGCCCGCCGCGCTCAGCATCACGCCCATGTAGAACCATGTGCCCGGCACCGCCGCGCAGAAGTGATGCAGCAAGCCTTCAGGCTGCGGATTGTACTGATCGCTGCTGGCAAACGCCACGCCGGATGTGCCAACCGTCAGCGAGACTTGGTTCTGTTCCACAATGCCGCTGCCCACGCCCGCTGCTGGCTGATCACCCGCACCGCCCACAATCGGCGTGCCGACGCGCAAGCCTGTCTCGGCGGCGGCTGCCTCACTCACATAGGCGCACACCTCAGGCGATTCACATAGATCAGGCAGCCATGCACGCGGAATGTCAAAGGCAGCGATCATCTCATCCGACCATGCCCGTTTGGCAATGTCCATCAAGCCAAAGCCCGATCCATCCGCCACATCGACCACGTAAGCGCCGCTTAGCCGATAGCGCACATAGTCTTTGGGCAGCAGCACATGGGCAATTTGCTTGTAAACATCGGGTTCGTTCTCGCGCAGCCACATGATCTTAGGCGCGGTGAAACCTGCCAGCAGGCGGCTACCAATGTGCTGCCAGAGTTTATGCGCGCCGACCTTCTCGGTGATTGCCTCACACTGCGCGCCCGACCGCTGGTCATTCCACAAAATGGCAGGGCGCAGCGGATTACCGTCTTTATCCAGCGAGGTTAAGCCGTGCATTTGCCCAGTTAAGCCGATGGCGGCAATATCCTCTGGGGAAACTTGCTTCAGCACATCGCGCAGGGCGGCGGAAGTGGCGCGCCACCAATCTTGCGGGTCTTGCTCGCTCCACAGCGGGCGCGGCGTCGAAAGGGCGTGCGGATAGCTCTGGCTGGCAATCACCTGCCCCTGCATATCTACTACCAGCGCTTTTGAGGCTGTTGTACTCACATCAATGCCGATGAAATAAGGTTTGGTCACACTGCCCTCCGTAAGGTGTTTTGGCAAATGGTGCATTCTCGCGCCGATCTTAGCACCGACCGCCCACACAGACAATCAATGGGCAAAGGTTGCGCTTGGCGCAGGCGCACACTACAATCGGCAGGTATTCAGGAGCAGATAGCCATGATTTTTGGGCAGCATCATCGGATTGTGTTCATGGGCGATTCAATCACCGATGCAGATCGGCGCGGCGCGGCAACACCTTATGGCAATGGCTACGTGAACACAGTGCGTAACTTCATGATTGCACGCTATCCGCAGCATAACCTCACCTTCATCAACAAGGGCGTGGGCGGCGATACGGTGCGCCAACTTGCCATGCGTTGGGAAGCGGATGTGATTCGGGAGCGTCCACAGTGGGTCTCAGTCATGATTGGCGCCAATGATGTATGGCGGCACTTCACCTACAACGCACGTGAGGCAGTGCCGGTTGGCGAGTTTCAAAGCACGCTGCGCGGCTTGTTACAGCGCGCACGGCAAGCCATCAAGGCGAACTTTGTGCTGATGCAGCCCTACGCCGTCATCGCCGAGGTGAACCATCCTATGCGGCAGCTTATGGCGCTCTATGGCGGTGTGGTGGAAGGCTTGGCGGTCGAGTTTGGCGCGGCGCTCGTCCGCACGCAGGCAGCTTTTGACCAAGCGCTGCAAAGCCTGCCAGAGTCGTTCTGGTCGCCCGATCAGATTCACGTCGGCGCGCAAGGGCATACACTGCTGGCACAGGCATGGCTGCGCGCCGTCGGTTACGATTTTTAAGGCTTACGCCTCAAAGGGCTGCTCGACAAGCGCTGTCAGCAGGTCTATGCAGGCTTGCACGTCATTGATATCCACCGTTTCGCTGGTGGTATGCACATAGCGGCACGGGATCGAAATAACGCCGCTTGGAATGCCTGAAAGTGCAGTTTGAATGGCGGCGGCGTCGGTGGAGCCGCCCGTCAAGATTTCAAGCTGATAGGGAATGCCCGCTGCTTCCGCACGGCTGATCATCAGGTTTTTGATGGCAGGCGGCACGATATGACCACTATCCAACACCTTGATGGCTGCACCGCCGCCGAGTCGGATCGCCATGCTGTTGTTCTTCGGCGTATCGCCGGTGGCTGTCACATCAAGGGCGATACCGTAATCCGGCGCAATGCCGTTGGCAGCCACCCGTGCGCCGCGAATGCCCACTTCTTCCTGCGTGGTGAACACAAAATAAAGTTCGTTAGGCAGATTTTTACCCTTCAAGGCGCGCATTGCCTCAATTGCCACAGCACAGCCGATCCGATCATCCATGCTCTTAGCAATCAAGCGGTCGCCGCGTGTGGTGAAATTGCGCGTTAGGGCAGCAGCATCACCCACCTGAACGTTGCCGTTGCCTTCGCCATCTTCACTAAAATCTATGAACAGTTCAGCGAGCGTTGGCAGTTTGGTTGGGATCAGTGCGCTGCCTTCCATACCAATCGTGCCGATAGTGCCGTTGGCAAAGCGCACACGGTTACCAATCAGCGAGACGAGGATCAAGCCGCCCGTCATGGTGAAACGCGCAAAGCCGGGCTTATCCAGCGTATTCACCACCATGCCGATCTCATCCATGTGTGCCGCGATCATGATCTTCTTGCCACTGCTGCCCATGCGGCAGATGAGGTTGCCAGCGCTATCCACGCGCATATCGTCGGCAAGGTCGCGCACGTAGCTTTCAATCAGGGCGCGCACTTCATGCTCGTGTCCGGGCGGTCCCCACGCTTCCACCAACGCTTGAATAAGTGCTTTATCTGCCATTGCTTTAATTCTCCAGAAGATCAGGTGTCAGCGCTGCAAGCGATTCGCGCAGCAAACGCTGGGTATGCTCAAGGTCAGTGAGGGAAACTAGCCCATTCGGACTGTGCAAATAGCGCACAGGAATGCTCAGGGTGACTGTTGGCACGCCTGCTTGCGTCTGGCTGACGAGGGCATTTTCTGTGCCGTATACCTCAGTGGTATCTGTTTGGTGCGGCAAGCTGTGCTGGCGCGCCACTGCACGCACATGCTCCAGCAGGCGGCGATCAGGCACGCCCAACCCTTCGGCAACGCGCAGCGCAGTGCCACCACCCAAGCGCACCATCGGCAGGCGCAAATCATCCGGCTGGCGCGGCAGATCGTCGCAATCAGCGCCATCCAGCAAGAAGGCAGCGTGCGGTTTCACGCGGTTGGCTGCCACCAATGCACCACGCCCATAGACCCGCGATTGCGCGGTGAACGCCACATGAATATCCAACGGCAGCGGCGCTTCACCCAGCGCCTCGATCAGCGCGATCAGCACAGCACACGCCGCACGGCTGTGCAATGCCTTGCCGCGCACCACATCGGCGCCCAGTTCGGCATAGCTGCCCGCGAAGGCAACCCGATCACCGACTTTTGCACCACCTTTGCCACTCGCGCCAACATCAATCAGCAGCGAGTCTGCGGAAGGCAAATCGTTCTGACCATAGCTTTTGTGGATAGGTGCAAAGAGCAAGACGCCGTTCGCCTTCTGCGCACCCACCAACACACGCGCTGCTGCCAGATAGCGCATATCTAGCCGACCGATAGGCAGCACATTCAAAAAGCCGTTGCTGCCCGTCACCATCAAGCCGACTTCATCCATTGGTGAGCCGATCAGCACCCGCACGCCGCTTGGTGTGCTGCTTTTCAAGCGCCCGGTTAGGTTGCCCATCGCATCAGTGACGGTATCTGAGAGGTGATCTTTGACAAGGCTCAGCACCAATTGGCGCACTTCGCGTTCCTCACCCGAAACGCCGACTGCTTCTGAAAGCTGCTTCAAGTTCTCGCGTAAGGTTGGCATGTTAGGCGCTCTCCGTCGGCTGATCAGGCTTTTCCCACACAATATCGGCAAGGAAATTCTCATCCAGCCCAGCGATGAATTCCGCCAGCAAGCGCCCGCCACGTTCGATATCACGCAGGTCAACCGTCTCAACCGTGGTATGCATATTGCGCGTTGGCACGCCGATCAAGGCAGTTGGAATGCCATCGCGACTGACCTGAATTGCCCAAGCATCGGTGCCGCTTGCCATCGGTGTTGGTTCGATGGGCAGTTCCATCTCAAGGCGTTCCGCCGTCTTTCTAATCGCCTCAAAGAGGGCAGGGTGGAAATTTGCGCCAAGCGCCAACGGCACACCGCTGCCCAGCTCAAAGGTGGCGCCGGAGACGCCCGGCTGCGGTGCAAAAGTCACATCAAGGGCGATGGCAATATCAGGGTGCAGGCGGTATGCCTCAGCGCGTGCGCCGTGCAGCCCAACTTCTTCCTGCACGCTGGCAACCGCCAATACATCCCAGCTGTGCTTCAGGCGCTGCAATGCGTCTAGGCAAGCTGTTACGACGGCAACACAGGCACGGTCATCCATCGCCTTGCCTGCCACGCGCTGCCCTTGCAGGTCTAGCAGCGGCGCATCCATCGTGATGATATCGCCAATCTGGACGCGGGCTGCCACCTCCTCGGCAGGCAGCCCTAAATCTACAAAAATTTCGTTGACGTTTGGGTAGCGTCCACGTTCATCGTCGCTTAGCATGTGTGAAGCGCGCACAGCGACCACGCCTTGCAGCGCGCCTGTCCGCGTATGGACGAGGACGGGCTTACCGACCACAATGCGGCTATCGGTGCCGCCAATATCAGCCACATGCACGAAGCCACCCTCAACCTGCCGCACCATCATGCCGATTTCATCCATGTGTGCGCAGAGCATAATCTTGCGGCGCGGTTCGTTGCCGCTGCCATATTTATAGGCAACCAAGCTGCCCATACGGCTCGTCTCCTGAGCGTCGGTTAGCGGCTGCCATGCCGCCAAGAGCGCATCGCGGGCAGGCGTTTCATAGCCTGAAGGCGCGTGCAACTCACTAAGTATTTTCAAGTGCGCTTTTAGGTCCACAGTAGCTCTTTCTTAGAATGATTTTTAGGGTCAATTCGGCGGCGGTGGCACAAATCCTTCTGGCGTTGGCGATGGAAAGTCTGCCGTTGGGAACGGAATCGGCGTTTCTGTCGGTGTAACAGGCGTCGGGAATGGGATCGGCGTCTCGGTAGACTGCACCGGCGTAGAGGTTGGTGGCTGTGGTGTAGCGGTCGGCAGGATCGGCGTTGCCGTCGGTGGCACGATGATGATCGGTGTTTGCGTCGGGAACACAAAGGGCGTGACCGTTGGGAAGACGAACGGCGTCTGTGTTGGGAACACAAAGGGCGTGGGTGAAATAAAGAAGAACTGCGTCGGCGTCGGCTGGATAAAGATCGGGTTGGTGGCGGTCAGCAGCGGACTAATCGGCGTGATGCTTGGCGTCACAAAGGGGTCGGTCGTAGCGGTCACAAACTGAAGCGGCGTGGGCGATTCTTCAGGCGTGGTGCGCGCTGGCGTTGGGCGCACTGCCAGCAACAGGAATCCCACACAGTAGCACGGGATGGTTGCTAAGATAATGCCCAGCAGGGTCAGTTGAATGGTACGCTGACGGCTGGTTGCCGTGTTTGCCATGCCTTCCAAGATCGTCGTCCTATCTGCCGCACACGGCGCGATTCTGTGTGTGAGTGTAGCACTCAGGGTGCTGTTGTGTCAATTTTCTCAGCTTCCGTGGCAAGCCTGTGAGCAGAATTTCTCTCGCCCGCAGGCTGCCTGTTTAAGCTGTGCAGCAAATCACGCCTGCTGCGCGCCGACCTGCTCCAGATACCACGCCACCGTTTCGCGCAAGCCTTCGCGGAAAGGCGTTTGTGGGCTAAAGCCAAACGCCTCACGCGCCCGCGAAACATCCAGTTGGCGGCGCGGCTGACCGTTCGGCTTGCTCGGATCGTAACGGAATTCGCCCGTGAAGCCGACTAGCTCAGCGATCAGGGTTGCCAAATCGCGGATCGAGATTTCCGTGCCGCTGCCCAAATTGACTGGTTCCGCGCCGTTGTAATGCTCTGCCGCCAGCAAAATGCCCTCAGCGGCATCCTTCACGTACAAAAATTCGCGGGTAGGCGATCCATCGCCCCAGATTTCGATGTACGGATCGCCGTTCTGCTTGGCGGTGAAGCACTTGCGGATGAGCGCCGGGATCACATGCGAGGTGTCCAGATCGAAGTTATCACCTGCACCGTAGAGGTTGGTTGGCATGATGTGAATGCTGTTATAGCCATACTCTTGGCGATAAGCCTGCCCTTGCACCAACAGCATCTTCTTTGCCAAGCCGTAGGGTGCGTTGGTCTCCTCAGGGTAGCCGTTCCACAGATCGTCTTCACGGAAGGGCACCGGCGTAAACTTCGGATATTCGCAAATGGTGCCAATGCCCACAAACTTCGGTACGTTGGCAAGCCGCGCATGTTCCATCATCAGCACGCCCATCATCAGGCTGTTGTAGAAGAAGCTGCCAGGATGATTCCGATTGGCATTGATCCCACCCACTGAGGCGGCTAGGTGAATCACCATTGTGGCTGGCACGTCCCGATACAAACGGCGCACGTTTTCCTCGTGGCGCAAGTCATACTCTGCGCTGCGGACGACGAAGACCCGCTTTGCGCCGCGCTCTTGGAGCGCCTGCACAAGATGTTTGCCCAAAAAGCCCGCGCCGCCCGTCACAATTACGGATTGATCTGCCCAAAATGCGTTATGCATCATCTTTTACCTTCGCCATCGCACGTAAAAATATGCGCCATTATAACACAGGCGCACTTGACATTCTGCCAAGCGGTGGCTTAAAACCGATCAAACGTAGGGAAACAAGACGTAAGGTTCAGACATGGCACAAGAGACACTCAACGAGAGCAGCACACTGTTTATCTTTCTGATCAACCTTGGCGCAACACTGGCAATGGTCGGTGCCATTTTGGTCATCCAAATTGTGCATTATCCACTTTTTAGCCGTGTGGGTGCGGAATATTTCCGCGCTTATGAGGCAGCGCACACCAGCGCGATCACGCTGGTAGTCATGCCGCTGATGCTGGCAGAGCTTGGCACAGCCTTCTGGTTGGCACTTCAGCCGCCGCGTGGCGTGCCACCGTTGCTGGCATGGATCGGCTTAGGGCTGGTTGGCGTCACATGGCTCTCGACGGCATTTATCCAAGTGCCGCTACACGGCAGGCTCTCGGCAGGCTTTGATCTGAGCGCGCATCAGGCGTTGGTCACCACCAATTGGATACGCACAGTGGCATGGTCGCTGCGCGGCATCCTCGTGCTGTGGATGGCATGGCGCCTGTGGGAAGTGCGCTAGGTGCTGCCGCGAAAGCGCGCCAGGCGATCCAGCACGGCGGCACTGCCAATGCTGGCAAGCATACTCAGCGTAAAGAGCAGGAATGGCACAACGGTTAGCGCGCTGCCAAGCGTGATCAGCAGTACGCCAAACAGCACCGCCGCGCTAAAAAACGGATTCTTAATCGCCATCAGCGCCGCGTTATAGAGCGCCAAGCCTAAGTGCGGACGCTCCATTTCTTCCAAGATCGGAAAGACATAGAGCAACATCAACAGCCAGAGCAGCGCCGCCATAAACCAAACACCGCGCAGCAGCCAGAAGAACGTGCCTGTCTGACGGCTGAAGGTGGCAAAATTCACGTAGAGCAGCGCCCAAAAGACAAAATTCAGGGCGCCCAAGAGCAAGCCCTGCCACCTATAGCGCCGCACACCGCGCCAAAAATCATCGGGATGCACCGTTGGTGCGCTGTGTGCGGCATATGCCATATGCGCCAGACCAGCAAAGGCAAGCGGCGCAGTCAGGATTGGCAGGCTGAGCAGCATCGCAAACAGATTCGCTACGATGAACACCCAGCCAAAGCGCTCAAAGATCAGCACGCCGCGCCAAACCGCCCGCAAGCCCGCGCCCATGATTAGCCCTTCACGCCCGTATAGCTAACGCCTTCAATGAAGAAGCGCTGGAAGATGAAGAAGATGACCGCCATCGGCAGCGTGGTGATAACCGAGCCTGCTAGCATCAAATCCCACTGAATGGCATCACCCGTCACACCTCTTAGGAAGGCGAGTGCCAGCGGCAGTGTATACAGATCACGGTTCAGATTAAGCGCGATCAACGGACCTTGAAAATCGTTCCATGTGCCTTGAAAGGCGAAGATCGCCATCGCAGTTAGCGCTGGGATCGCCATGGGCAAGATGATCACGAAGAACATACGGAAGCGGCTGGCGCCGTCAATCTCGGCAGCTTCTTCAATCTCCCGTGGGATGCTCTCAAAGAACTGCTTCATCAAGAAGATGCCGAAGGCGTCCGCAAAGTATGGCACCAAGAGCGCCCAATAGGTGTCAATCCAACCCAGCTGGCTCAGCACCAAATAGCGCGGGATCAGGAGCACAATGCCCGGCACCATCAGCGTGCCAACTAAAGCAGCAAAGGCGGCACCGCGTCCCGGAAAGCGAATGCGCGCCAACGCATAGCCCGCCATGCTGTTAAAGATCACGCGCATGATCGTCACAGCCACAGCCACAAAGAAGCTGTTAAAGATGGCACGCGGGAAGTTGATCTGTTGGTTGTTCAGGGCGCGGTCATAGCCAATGGTCGTCCAATTGTAGGGCGTGCCATCGGCACGAATGCCCGGCGTCAGCCGCATTGGGTTAGCAGCAATGTCGGGCAGTTCCTTGAAAGAATTGGTGACGGCATAGACGAACGGCATGATCATCGCCAACGCGAACAGGATCAGCACGCCATAGGTGAACACCGTGCGGATGATTTTACCCGTTGCAGGCGGCAGCGAAAAGCCGCGTGCGCCAAGATTAGGTTGAACCACTGCATTAGTAGACATAGTTCACGCGCCTTTCATTACTGCTGCACCGTTTTGCCGACCATGCGCCGCTGCACGATGGTGAACACGGCGATGATCACGAATAACACGAAGGCAAGTGCTGCGCCAAGCCCTGCTTGCGAATCACGCAGGTTGCGGAACACAATCCATGCGATGGTTTTGGTCGTGCCAGCCGGGTTGCCCTGTGAGATCACGTAAATCTGGTCAAAGACTTGGAAACAGCCGATCAAGCCAATGGTCAGCACAAAGAAGGTGGTTGGGCGCAGCATCGGCACGGTGATCAGGCGGAATTGCTGCCAGCGCGTCGCGCCATCCACAGAGGCTGCCTCGTAAAGCTGGCGCGGAATATCCTGCAAAGCGGCAAGGAAGATCAGCATCATGGTGCCGGTCGTCGTCCAGATTGCTAATAGCATGATCGCTAACATGGTGACGGACGGTCCACTGATCCACTGCCAAACGGACTGCCCAAGAATGCGCGATTCGGTCATCCATTCCGGCGCTGTCCGCAGCGTAAGCCCAAACAGGCGCAGAAAGTTGTGAATAATGCCGTTCGCATCGTTGATCCACGTCACCGGGCTGTAGTCTAAGCCGAGAGCGCCTGCCAAGCCCGCAATCACGCCGTTAATCACGCCATTCCGATTGAACAACCACAAGAAGATCGTGGCAATCACGATGGATGAAGTGATCGAAGGGAAATAGAACGCCACACGGAAAAAGCCGCGAAAGCGCAAAAACTGCTGGTTCACAATGAATGCCAGCACCAGCGCTAGAATGGTCTGGGCAGGCACCACACCAAGCGTGTAGTAGAACGTATTCTTGATGGCGACGAAGAATTCATCGCGCACCACCGTGGTGTTATCCAAGCCAAAGATGCGCGAATAGTTTGCCAAACCGACGCTTGCCGCCTCCGCCGGTGGCTGCAAGCCATTCCAGTTGGTGAAGCTGATCAGAAAAGCGCTGAGTAATGGAATGAAGATGAAGGCAAAGATGATGATCAGCGCGGGCAGGATGAAGAAAAAGCCGGCAGCGTTTTCTTGCCCTTTTGCGCCAAGCCGAAAGCCGCTTTGCTTACCCATAGAAGGTGCTGCGACTGCCATATGCAAAAATCCCCTTCACTAAAAATTTTATAAAAGCGCCCCGCCCATGCAATAGGCGAGGCGCGCACACTTAGGCTGCCTGGTTAGACAACGCTTAACGGGAAGCAAGCACTTCTGCGCCAACCGTCTCGATTTCACTCAGCGCGCCACTCACGGTTTGGTTTTCGCCCATCACCAGTGAAAGCTGCTCATTCACCTTATCCAACACCGCTTGGAAGCCCGGCACAAACTGCCACTTGCGGGCATACTCTGCGCCATTCAGGTATGGCTCTAGGTTGGGGAACTGCGCCAGCCAGCCCTCACGCAGGGAAGCGCGTGTTGGCATTGCCAAGCCGAGATCCGTCCAAGCCTTCATGCCCTCTGCGCCGGTCAGATAGTCCACAAACTTCACAGCAGCCTCGGGATTCTTCGCCTTCATCGGCACCGCATAGCAGACAGTGAACGCCATAGTTGCCTTGCCACCGGGACCAGCAGGCATCTCGACAGCCGTATGCTTCAAATCTGGGAACTGATCCTTGAGGTACGGCTCGATCCAGTTGCCCTCAAAAGCCATAGCGACCAAGCCCTTGCCGAATGCCTCACCCGGCCAGCCCACACCCAGATCGGCGGGCGTCTTGGCGAAGCCATCAAGGTACAGATCGGTGTAGAACTTCAGGGCAGCGGCAGCCTCAGGGCTGTTGATGGTCATCTCGGTGAAGTCATCATTGGTGACCGAGCCGCCCGCCGCATAGAGGAAAGCCACCCAACGGGCGAAATCGGCAGGCACGACAACGCCATAAACGCCATCTTTGGTCAGTGCTTCAGCCGCAGCGCGCATTTCTTCCCAAGTGGTGGGTGCGCTCAAGCCGGCAGCCTCAAACATTTCGGTGTTGATCTGCAAAGCGAGTGTAGAGAAGTCCTTGGGTGGGCAGTAGAACTGACCGTTGGTGGTGAAGGCGTTCCGCAGCGACGGATAGAAATCATCGGCGTCGGTCAGCATCTCGCCAACGGGCAACAACGCATCAGCACGCACCAGATCGAGGAAGCGGAACGAGTCCACGTAGAATACATCCGGCGGTTCGCCGCCAGCCAGCGATTTCTGGAGTGTGGTGTCATAGTCTGGCACTTGGTTCAGGGTGACTTGAATATCGGCGTTGGCAGCGTTCCAGTCATCTACAATCTTCTGAAGGCGCTCGTTTTCCGAAGGCGAGGACGACCAGCCCATCAGCACGAGGTTTACAGTCTGCGCGGCGCGTGCGCTTGGCGCAACGGCAACGGCGATCAAGGCGATCACGATTGCGAGGGTAAGAAAACGAAAAGTCTTGTTCACGGCACATTTTCCTTTTGTGGTTAAACCACTTAAACGTTTAACTCAATATCGAATATAATGAACTTTGTACAGATTGTCAAGAGATGCCTCAAAAGGAATGCGTAATGCTCAAAATCTCCGCCTTCATTTTCGATCTGGATGGTGTGATCACCGATACCGCCGAGTATCATTATCGTTCTTGGAAACGCCTTGCGGATGAGGAAGGCTTGCCCTTCAGCCGTGAGGACAACGAAGCACTGCGCGGAGTCTCGCGGCGCGAGAGCCTGCTGCGCCTGCTGAAAGGCAAAGTGCTGCCCGAAGCGCAAATGGAAGCCTACATGCAGCGCAAGAACGACTACTACCGCGCTTTTCTGGCGAACATCACACCTGCTGATCTACTGGGCGGCGTGGCAGATTTTCTGGCGCAAACACGCGCACATGGCATTAAGATTGGCTTAGGCTCTGCCAGCAAGAATGCACGCGATGCGCTGAATGGGCTAGGCATCACGGCACAGTTCGATGCCATTGGCGACGGCTATTCGGTCAGTCGCACCAAGCCGGCGCCCGATCTGTTTGTGTGGGTGGCAGGCAGGCTGAATGTGCCACCATCAGAAGTAGTGGTCTTTGAGGATGCTGAGGCAGGCATTGCCGCTGCGCGTGAATGTGGCATGGCTACGGTTGGGATTGGCGATGCAGAGCGCGTCAGTGCTGCCGATCTGATCTTGCCCAATTTGGAAGGCGTGCAAGTTGCCGAAGTTTTGAGTAAACTTGGCGCTGCGCCACATTGACAGCCTGCCCTAACGTAGCTATCATGAGCATAGGTTAAACGTTTTAGCAAGGTGAATACATGGCGACTCTGAAAGAGGTGGCGACGCAAGCGCATGTACCGCTGCTGACTGCCTATCACGCGCTCAGCGGCGCGCAGCCTGTGCCAGAAGCGCAGCAGCGCAGCGTCCACGCGGCGGCAGAAACACTTGGCTATACACTCAACATCACCATTAAAGATGTGGCAGCCTTAGCTGGCGTCTCAATTGCGACCGTCTCTTACGTTATGAATAATAGCTATCCCGTCAGTGAGGCAACGCGCCGCCGTGTGCTGGAAGCTGCTGCCACCCTGAACTACCGCCCAAACGTGAATGGGCGCAACCTTCAGGCAAGCAAAACGCGCCTGATCGGGTACGGCTGGCATAATATTAAGCGTGGGCAAAGCGCGCCACTGCTGGATCGTTTTACCTATTGGATGGCACAAGCTGTGGAATCCTGTGGCTATCATGTGCTGACCTTTGCCCACACCGAAGATTCGCCAACGGACGCCTATCAGGAGTTGATCCAGACCAACCGCGTAGACGGCTTCATCTTGGCACACACCAACCGTAACGATGCGCGCATTCGCCACTTGCTAGAAGCACGCGTACCGTTCGCTGCCTTTGGGCGCGCCAACGACCGCTGGAATTTTCCCTACGTGGATGTGGATGGGCGGCAGGGCATCGCGCTGGTCACCAGCCACCTGATCAGCTTAGGGCATACACGCATTGCCTTGATCGGGTGGCCTGAAGGATCGCTAAGCGGTGATGCGCGTGTGCAGGGCTACTTTGATGCGCTGGATGCCGCCGCGCTCTCGCCACAGGCAGCTTGGATTAGGCGTGTGGAAAACACCAGCAATGCTGCCGCCGTCGCCGCCGCTGATCTGCTGGCGCTGCCTGCCCAAATACGCCCAACTGCCCTTGTCTGTGTGAGCGACCTGATGGCAATCGGCGTGATGAATTATCTGAATCGCTGCGGCGTCCAAATTGGCTACGACATGGCAGTGAGCGGCTTTGATGATGATCCCGTCTCGGAACTGCTTTACCCGCCGCTGACCACGCTCCGCCAACCAGTAGATGACCTCGCTGCGCAAGTGGTGGCGCTCCTGATGGCAGAGCTGGAACGGCTACCTATGCCACAGCGCCAAATCTTGGTGGCGCCGCAGCTCATTGTGCGTGCTAGCACCGATCCACACCGACAAATCTCTTAAGTATTCTTTGGCTTTTAGAAAGCAAGAGGCTAATGATGATCTCGCCAATTGAGCAGCGCACATGGCTTGTGAGCGAATCGCCTTTCAATCCGTTCAAACTAAGCCATACCGAGACGATCTTTACCGTTGGCAACGGCTTTATGGGCTTGCGTGGCACGTTTGAGGAAGGCTACGCCGGCGATTTGGCATCTACGCTGGTGCATGGCATCTTCAACCATGCCGAAGGCGACCTTGTGCCAGATATTGTAAACCTGCCAAATCCACTGCCCGTTCACATTGTGGTGGATGGTGAAGCATTCCACATGACGGCAGGCAAAGTGCTTGGCTACCGACGGACGCTCGATTTGAAGCGCGCTGTGCTGACCCGTGAGGTGTTGTGGCGCACGACGCAAGGTCTGGTCATCAAGCTGACCTTTGAGCGCTTTGCCAGCCTTGCCGCCGAACATCTCTTGGTGCAGCGCGTGCGTGTCCGCGCCTTACTCGGCTCGCCTAAGATCGAGATTCGCAGCAGCCTTGCTGCCGCCGTGACCAACGAAGGCGTGCTGCACCTCACCGATGTTCAGCAGCACGCCGCCGAAGGTGACCTGCTCGTAACAGCGCGCACCAACCAGAGCAGCTATGGCATCGCCATTGCCGCCGCGCACAGCCTAAGCACACACAGCACGCCGCACACGAGCGCGAATGAGGTGCGCTATACGTTTGACCTGCCGCAAGAAACTGAGGTGAGCCTGACTAAAGTCAGCGCCATTTATACCACACGCCAAAGCCAAACGCCTGATCAAGCCGCCCAAGAAGCAGCGCGAACGGCGCTTGCCAAAGGCTACGAGTCGCTTTTTGCTTCCCACTGCGCGGCATGGGAGCAGTATTGGCACACTTCCGATGTGCAGATCGAAGGTGATGAGGTAGCACAAAAGGCGATTCGCTTCACCACCTACCACGTCCTGATCGCTGCGCCACGCCACGATGAGCATAGCAGCATTGGTGCAAAAACGCTCTCCGGCCCGGGCTATAAAGGGCATGTGTTCTGGGACACCGAATTGTTCATGTTGCCTATGCTAACGCTCACGCAGCCCAAACTTGCCCGCAACCTGCTTATGTATCGCTATCACAACCTGGCGGGCGCACGCAACAAGGCGCGTGCCAACGGCTACGAAGGCGCGATGTTCCCTTGGGAAAGCACTGATACAGGCGAAGAGACAACGCCGCAATGGTCGCACCCGCAGCCTGACGGCACGCGCATCCGCATCTGGACGGGCGACACAGAACAGCATATCAGCACGGATATTGCCTATGCCGTGCTGCAATATTGGCAGTGGACGGGCGATGATGAGTTCTTCGTGAAGCACGGCGCTGAAATCGTGCTGGATACCGCTGTTTTCTGGGGCAGCCGCGCCGAATACAACATGGAGCAGGATCGCTACGAACTCAAGATGCAGATTGGACCAGATGAATACCACGAAAATGTGGATAACAGCGCCTTCACCAATAGCATGGTGCGCTGGCATTTGCGGCAAGCGCTGGCAGTTCGCCAATGGCTGTTGGCACATCACGCACAGGCGGCTGAAACGCTCTTGGCGCGGCTTGGCATTACTGCCGAACGCTGCGCGCTGTGGGAGCGCATCGCCGCGAAGATGTACGTGCCGCGTGACCCTGAAAGCGGCGTGTTGGAGCAGTTTGATGGCTTCTTCAACCTCGAACGCCTCGATCTGACGCATTGGCAGCCGCGTGTTGCCAACATGGATTGGGTTCTCGGTCATGCGCGGGCGCAGGGCGTGATGGTCATTAAGCAGGCGGATATTGTGATGTTGATGGCGCTGCTTGGCGAGCAGTTCGGCACGCTTGAAGAACGGCAGGCAAACTGGGATTTCTACTATCCAATCGTCGATCATGGTTCGTCGCTCAGCCCATCTACGCACGCATGGGTGGCAGCGCGCCTAAACCTGCTGGAAGACGCCTATAAGATGTTCATCTACGCCGCCAACATAGACCTTGAGGACTTGAAGGGCAACGTGCGTGATGGAATCCACGCGGCAGCCAGCGGCGGCGTGTGGCAAGCACTTGCCTTTGGCTTTGTTGGGCTAAGTTTGGCGGAAAATGGCGAGATGCAAGTTGCGCCTGCGCTGCCGCCGCATTGGCAAAGCGTCACGCTGCGCGTCTATCATCGTGGGCAGCTTAAGACCATCCGTCTAACAGCGGAAGGCTAGGTACACAAACTGGGGCGGCAGCCGAACCTATACCGCCCCTAACGCATCACTCGTGATTTTCAGCACAAACTGCTATACTCTAGTAGAATGCCCTGAAAATAGCGGATGCCTTATGACTCCTTTCCCGTTCCCATTGGCGCATGGTGCGCTTGGTTGGTGGGATGAGATTTTTATCGCCCTTGCCGTTGGCATCTTTTTGGTGATGTTCTTTGCGCCGTTGGTGAACACTGCCCTACGCCGCACACGCGACGACTCGCAGGCTGCCAGCACCACACCCAACGCCGCACCGCCAACCGAAAACACGCCCGATACCTTCCGCTTGGAGTGACCTCACAATGCACCGCCGTCCGCTGCTCATCTTGCTTTTCGTGGCGCTTGCCCTGATCAGCGCACCGCAGCCAACCCAAGCGCATGGCTACCTGATCCGCGTCATCCCCGATAACCGCGCTGTGCTTTCCCGTCCGCCAACGCGCATTCAGGCGTGGTTCAGCGAAGGGCTGGAGCCGCGCTTCAGCACCATTACGCTGACAGATGAGCGCGGTGGCGCCATCGCCCTTGAAGAGGCAGGCGTCGTGCCGAGCAACCCGTCGCAGCTTTCAGCGCGGCTGCCGCAGCCACTGCCTGAAGGCGCCTATATCATCAATTTACGGGTTGCCTTTGCCAGCGATGGGCATATCTACAACGAGCGCTTGGTCTTTTGGGTCGGTGCGCCCAGCGGCGAGTTGGCAGTGCGCGGTGATGGTTCGTTGATCGATCCGTTGGAGGCGGTTTGGCGGGCGATCAGCCTGCCGCCGCTTTACGCGCTCTTTGGCGGTGCGCTGCTCTATGTGTGGGTGCTGCTGCCCGCTTGGCACAATCCGAGTTATCGGGCGGGCAGGCTGCCGCCGCGTCTGATGGCGCGCCTGAGCCTGTTGGGTTGGCTGGCTGCCTGTGTTGCGCTCTTGGGGACGCTGCTTGCGGTCGTACAGCAGAGCGCTGCGCTGTTCGGCATACCACTGGATGCTGTGCTGCGCGATGGCTTGTGGCAAACCGTGCTGAACGACACCACCATTGGCGACACACTGCGCCTGCGCCTGTTGTTGATCGGCGCGCTGTTTGCGCTGCTTTATGGCGTGCGCTACTTCACCGAGCGCCTGCCGGATTTTGTGGCAGCACTCTGGGTGGCGGTCATCGGCGCTGCCGCCTCAGCCTTGTTCACCTTCTCCATGAGCAGCCATGCTGTCGGCGCGGATATGTGGGCAGTGCCATCGGTCTTTGTGCATTGGCTGCATATGCTTGCCACCGGCGCTTGGGCAGGCGGCTTGATTGGCTTGGCATGGCTGCTGCCAACCGCACTTGCACCACTAGAGCCAGCGCAGCGGCGTGCCGCACTGAGCGCCGCCTTGCGTCGCTTTGCAGGTGTGGGCGTGGCTGCCGTGCTAATCTTGGTGACGACAGGCATCTATAACAGCGCTCTTCAAATTCGCCAAGCAGCAGATTACGTCACGACGCCTTATGGTGTGGTGCTGCTGGCAAAATATGCGCTGGTTGCGCCCATGCTGCTCTTGGCGCTCTACCATCACCTGATCGTTGGGCAAGATCGGCTGACGCAGGCTGTGCGGCGGCGTGCGGCGGCGTTTGCCGAACGCCTGAGTGCAGGCTTGCCGCACATAGCGCGCAGCATTCGCCTAGAGGCATTGCTTGGCGTGCTGGTGTTGTTTGCCACCGCGATCTTGGCTGCCAACGCGCCGCCGCTGCCTACCCAACGCGAGGCTGTGCCGCTGCTCAGCGCTGCGGGCGCATCAGCGGCACTTCAAGCGACGCTCAGCCTTGATCCGGGCGGCGTGGGTGGCAATACCTATGAAGTGCGCCTAACACAAGCAGGCGAGCCGCTGCAAGGCGCGCAGGTGAGTGTGCGCTTTGCCTTCCCAAGCCTTGATCGGCGAGCGCGGGCAATTCCGCTGGACGACGCAGGCGATGGCAGTTATCTCTCTGCCGGCTTGGAGCTGGATCGAACAGGTATTTGGTGGGCGCTGCTCGATGTTTATCTGCCCGACGCCGCGCCTGAGTCAGCGCCGCAGCGCATTGCCCTGCTAGTTGACGTTCCGTCGGTGGCGCCTGCCCTGAACTTGCGCCAGCCTTCTGCCCTGAATATGCTGAGCGCTTTCGCAGTTGGTGCGGCGCTGATCGGGTTGGTGCTGCCGCCAATCGTGCGGCGCGTGCGGCGAGTCCACTTTACACCTGAGATCGCCTTTATCTTCGTCGCGCTGCTGCTGGTGACGATTGCCTTCAGCATTGGTGGCGCGTTCATTGTGAATGAGGCAAGCCAACAGACGGATCGCTTGCGTAATCCGCCGCCGCAGATTGTGAACCCAACCTTGCCCGATGCGGAATCGTTAGCGCGTGGCGCAGCAGCCTACGCGCAGAATTGTGCAGCCTGCCATGGTATACGCGGTGAAGGCGACGGCGAACGCGCCGCCGCATTTGCCCGAATGCCGCGTATTCGCACCCTTGTGGAGACGCGCCGCGACGAGGCGCTGTTCAACACCATGCGGCGCGGCATCGGCGCGATGCCTGCCCTGCCCTTAGATGAGCAAACAACGTGGGATATTGTGAACTACTTGCGTGCGCCTGCCTTCTTAGGGCGCTAAAGCGCCTCGATCAGCTCTAGCAGCGCCTTAGTTTGGCTGAGGATGCGCGCTTTGTGCGCGGCAAGATCAGGCATAAAGCCCATCACAGGCGCAATCTCCGAGATGGGCTGCCAATCGGCGGCAAGCAGGCGAAAATGGCAGAGGGCGCCTTCCACCATGCCGCGTTGAGCAGCCGGCACAACGTCGTAGCGCAGATCGTCGTCAAAAGCATCGCGCGCGGTCTCAGGCAGCCCTTGATAGGCTGTCAGAAAGCCTTCCCAACTGGTTTGACCATCCAAGCTGAAAATTTGGCGCAGCAAGGCATGACTCTGAGGGCTATCGGCAAGCCGTTCGGGAATACGGATCACGCTAGAGAGCAGCGCACCACGCTTCATCCAATACGCGCTGACGCCATACATAATAGCGATTCGGCGCGCCGCAAGAATGGCATCGGTGGGTGGCTCAGCCGACAAGGCTGCCAAACACTGCTGCCCATAGCGCAGATAATTCACGGCGCGCTGGCGCAACCACGCCTTATCGCTCATTAGGTGCTGCACTTGTGCCACCACTTGCGAGAGCGTCCTCTCGTGGTCGAACAGCACCCGCGCACCCCACAGCGCCTCCAATGGCGTTACGCCATCTTCTTCGGCGCTGAACGGCGGCGGCTGCAAAAACCGTTCAGCAGTCCAGCCGTGCAGCCATGCCAACGGCTTAATGTCAATCTCCCAATAGACGCCTTCAAGTGTGCCATCTTCAAAGTCCTCCTCAGTGTGCGTCCAGAAGCCCCAAAAATCCAGATCAGAGCCGTGCCACGTCATGCCGCGTGCCAGTGAGCCAGTCAGTGCGCAAGCACTCAGATCGCCACGCTTAGCAAAGGCAGCCGCTTGTTGGGCTGCCAAATGTTCAAGAATCTCAAGGTGAGTCATCGGTTCTCTTAGAAACGTGTGTTAAGTATGCTCTAACTCCCGATGCAAAAGAGAGCGCCTGCTTTGGTTTGGCAATTGGAGGCTTTGGGAAGTCCGTGCCAGCGCTCAGCAGCCTACAGATTACAGTGCTTCAGATGCTAGAGATATCTCAACGAATTAGAGCAAGCGCCACACCGACCATCGCACTCAGGATGCCGATCATCCAGAAGCGCTGCACCACTTGTGATTCGCTCCAGCCGCCCATCTGAAAGTGATAGTGCAGCGGCGAGCGCCGAAACAGCCGCGCACCGCCTGACCAGCGGAAATACAGCACCTGCGCCACTACACTGAGCAGCTCTGCCACCGGCACCGCCGCGATGATCGGCAGCAGCAGCCATTGCCCGGTCATGATGGCAACTGTGCCAAGCGCTGCACCCAACGCCAAAGCGCCGGTATCGCCCATGAAAAGCTGCGCCGGCAGCGCGTTATACCACAGAAAAGCAAAGCAGGCGCCCACCACCAAAAAGCAGAACTGCACGAGAAAAATCTGCCCTTGCACCAGGGCAATCAAGCCATAGGCAACGAAGGCACACGCCATCAGCGTGCCAGCCAAGCCATCCATGCCATCGCTGAAGTTTGTCGCGTTAGAACTGCCCACAATGATAAAAATAGTGATTGGGATGAAGATCAGCGGCGAGAGGCTCAGCGTGATGCCCATGACAGGGATATACATCTCATTGGCGAACTGGAAGCCACCATCCAACAGCGAGATCGCCACCGCCACAATGCCCGCTAAGACGATCTGCGCGATGAGCTTTGCCCGTGCCGAGATGCCCTCACCCTTGTTGCGAAGTTTCGTCCAGTCGTCTACGGCGCCCAGCGTACCAAAGCTGATCAGCACAAAAAGCGGCACCAGGATGCTGATGCCCGTGCCGATCTCTGAAGGGCGCAGCAGGTTGGCGATGTTCAGCAGCAGTGTGATCAGCACCACCGGCACTAGGATCAGCACACCACCCATCGTTGGCGTGCCTTCTTTGGCGCTATGCCATTCCGGGCTATCCTCACGGATGCGCTGCCCAACCTTCAGATGGCGCAGCACTTCTACCAATGGATTGCCCCAGATGACGGCTAACAAAAAGGTGACGCTGCCGAGCGTCAAGGCGAAAGGCAGTGGATCAGCAATCATGAGTCGGCTTGCCCTACGCGCACATTAGCGATCTGCTCAAAGACGCTCAGCACTGCGGCGTTATCCAATTCGCCGCCGCCGTTTTCCACCATCTGCCGAAAGACTTCGGTCGCAATCTCGCTGAGTGGCAACGGCGCACCGTAGGTTTTGCCTGTCTCCAGCACGATGTTTAGGTCTTTCAATTGCATTCGCGCCTTAAAGCCCGGCGTGCGGATGCCTTCCGCCAAGCGCTGCGGCTTGGTATCCAACGCCCAACATTGGGCAGCACCACCGCGAATTGCCGCCACCACCTTAAAAGGATCAACGCCTGCTTTCTGCGCCAACACCAGCAATTCACCCATCGCCACCATTTGCGCGGCAACCATGATCTGGTTGCAGACTTTGGCAATCTGCCCAGCACCGCTCTCGCCAACGTGCGTCCATGCCTTGCCCGTCGCTTGGAAGATCGGGATTGCCTTAGCGAATGCCTCTGCGCTGCCGCCCACCATATAGACCAACGTCCCCTGTTCGGCGCCAATTTGCCCGCCGCTGACCGGTGCATCAAGGGCTGGCACGCCGTGCAGCGCCAAAGACTGCGCCAACATGCGCGCCGTCTCAGGCTTGATGGTGCTGTTATCCATGAAGATCAGCCCGCCGTGCGCGCCTTCGATCACGCCGTGTTCACCCAGCACCACTTGCGCCACATCTGCGGAATCGGGCAAGTTAGTGCAGAGAATATCCACCTGGCGGGCAACCTCAGCCGGCGTCTCGGCAGGCAGTGCGCCTTCGGCTGCCAACTGATCTACAATGGCACGGCTGCGGTTATGTACCACCACCTGAACGCCCGCCTTGAGCAAGTTTCGCGCTATGGGCGCGCCCATCAACCCTAGACCGATGTATCCAACCCGCAGCATAAACGCTCATCTCCCAATGGCTTTTCGTGTGTTGTGCGCCGTAGAGTATTGCTCACAAAGGGCAATTTGGGCAAAAGATCACCTACTTGCCTAATGCCTAAAACGCCATTTTGCTATAAAATTAACGCCTAGATCAATGCGCTGTTTGACCTCACCTCAAGGCGAGCGCCTTAGCTGCTCTCTGCCCTTGTCTGCGTTTCGCTACAACATAGTAGCGCTGTGAGCCTATGCTCAACTAGGCGATTGCGAATTCTGGAAAGGTCACGCGAATGCTTCGCAATAAGTATGGATACTTCACTGAAGACGGTCTTGAATATGTGATCACGGCGGCGGAAACGCCGATGCCGTGGATAAACGTCATTGCGAATGATGTCTATGGGTTCACGCTCTCGCAAGCGGGCGGTGGCTATAGCTGGCGCGAACATGCTAGCTTGAATCGGGTAACGCGCTGGGATCAGGATTTGATCCGCGATGAGTGGGGGAAATACCTCTACGTGCGCGATGCCGAAAGCGGCGTCTTTTGGTCACCGACTTGGCAGCCTTGTGGCGAACAGGCAGATGCCTATCAGGTGCGGCATGGTATAGGCTATTCGGTCATCGAATCGCAGCATGGCAGCCTTGCTTGCGAGGTAACCTATTTCGTGCCGATGGCTGATCCGTGCGAGATATGGCTGGTAAAGCTGCATAATGCAGGCGATCAGCCGCGCACGTTGCAACTGTTCAGCTACTTAGAGTGGTTGCTTGGCGCCGCACCAGATTGGCATCGAGAATTTCACCGCACTTTCATCGAAACAGCCTATGACGCTGACCATGGCGCGCTGCTGGCAACCAAAGTGATGTGGGAACTGCCCGTCCCAAGCAAAGCCCATTGGAATATGGACTGGGCATATGTCGCTTTTCACAGTGCCTCTGAAATGCCTGCTGGCTTTGATGCAGACAAGCGCGATTTTCTGGGACGGCATGGCAGTTTGCGCCAGCCTAAGGCAGTGCGGCAAGGCACATCCTCTGGTCGGGCAGGGCGTTGGAGCGATCCGATTGCCAGCCTGCACCTAAACGTTCAGTTAGGGGCAGGCGAGACGCGGGAAATCGCCTTTGTGCTAGGCGTCGGTACCGATCACGCGCAGGCGCAAATGCTCATCCAGCGCTATCAGGCGGTGGAGACCGCACAGGCTGCCTTTCAAGCGGTACGCGCCTACTGGCGTGGCATAACCAGCCGCATCCATGTCGAAACGCCTGACCCTGCCCTGAACGTGATGGCAAACGGCTGGCTGGCATATCAGGCAATTGCAGGTCGGCTGAAAGGGCGCACTGCCTACTATCAGACGGGCGGCGCTTATGGTTACCGCGATCAACTCCAAGATAGCTTGGTTTGGCTGCTGCTGGGAATGCCTGAACAGACGCTGGCACAAATCCGCCTGCACGCTGCCCACCAATATCAGGATGGCGTGGTGCTGCATTGGTGGCATCCGCTGGCTGAGACAGGGCATCGCTCGGATTACAGCGACGATCTGTTGTGGTTGGTTTTCGTGACGCTCCACTACCTTGCCGAAACAGGCGATTACGCCTGCTTGGATGAGGTCATTCGGTTCTATGATGGCGGCGAAGGCACGCTCGCTGATCACTGCTTGCGCGCTTTTCGGGTTGCACTCAGCCGCCGCTCTGAACGCGGCTTGCCGCTGATCCTGAAGGCGGACTGGAACGACGGTCTGAACGCTGTGGGCGCCGATGGCAAAGGCGAAAGCGTCTGGATGGCGCACTTTTTGCACTATCTGCTGCGGGCTTGGGCAGAACTGCCCACCTGCGAGGCTGAGATAGCCGCCCAGTTTCGCCGCGAAGCGGACGCCCTAAAGCAGGCTGTCAATCGCCATGCTTGGGATGGCGATTGGTATTGGCGGGCAACCACAGATTCGGGCGCGCTGTTGGGCGCAAAGGAATCGCCTGAGGGCAAGATTTTCCTGAACGCGCAGACGTGGGCTATCTTGGGTGCAACCGCCGACCCTGACCGTGCGGCTATCGCCATGCAAGCGGCACGCGATCATCTGTATACACCCTACGGACCGCTGCTCTTGGCGCCTGCCTACACGCGCCCCAACCCTGAGATCGGCTACCTCTCGCGCTATGCGCCCGGCGCACGCGAAAATGGCGGTGTGTACTGCCACGCGGCATGTTGGGCAATCTTGGCGGAACGCCGCCAAAACGGCGTGGACTCAGCCTATCAGTTATGGCGGTCGTTTGCGCCACCTGTGCGCGGTGCAGAGCCTGATACTTGGTCGGCTGAACCGTATGTGATGCCCGGCAACATTGCCGGACCGCTAGCAACCACACCCGGACTGGCAGGTTGGAGTTGGTATACCGGCTCTGCCGCGTGGAACATGCGCGCCATCGTTGAGGCACTGCTTGGGCTGGAAGCGCGCCCTGATGGGCTATACCTTCAGGCGGCACTGCCCAACGGTTGGGATGAATATCACGTTCAGCGCTGGTATCGCGCTGCTACTTACCAGATCACGGTGCGCCGCGCGCGTCCTGATGAGACTCCGCATGGTACGGTGAACGGTCAGGTGTGGGAAGGCACGCGGCTGCCCATCGGCGCGGCAGGCTCAGTGAACCGCATTGAGGTTATCTTGTAATAAAGGCTAGTTCAGCGCGACTCAGGCACAGTTTGCCCTGAGTCGCGCTGTGTGCCTAGCCTTTTCTCAGCACCAGAATGCCATGCTTTCCGTGCAGTTTCAGGCGTTGGCTGCCTTGCCGTTCAAGGATGAGCGAGTCGTCTGCACACTGATAATCGGTAAGGCTGATTTCTGCGAAGAATTCCGACGGCTCAGTCTTGAGTGTTATGCCTGCCTCTTCAACGATCAGCTCAGTGACTTCCGCAGTTAGGTAATGCACCAAAACGCCCGCGGCAGGCTGCCATTCTAAGGGCAAAATCAAGCCACGCCGCGCCGCGACAGGCAGCGAATGCCCACCAAAAAGCATGCTACCACCTGCTGCAAGAGTCGTCTCAATCGGATCATCCTGATAGTTGTTGATGAACAGAAAGTTCCCGTCCTCGCCCTCTGAGAGCTGCACATCTGCCCAATCGCTCAGGCTGAAGTAGGCAGGGCAGCCCATACGGTTCGCCATGTGGTGCAGAATATCGAGGTCTTCCAGCGTGTTAGCTGCCAGTGCCGCCCCCAGTACCATCACCTGCCCTTGCCCAACCTGTTTGAGGAAGCCGACCGTCTGCCCATCTGCCGAGACGGCAAAGACCTCATCAAAACTGCCCTCATAAGCCTCTAGGAAGCTGACGGGAACATCACGGTGGTTGAAGACGTGGAGTGTGGCAGGCGTAAAGGGTGGTGCGCTGTGGCAGGCTTGGACGCCAAGCGCTGCTTGCAGCGTTGTGCAGGGCATATGGTCAAAGGTTTCCTCTGGCAGCCGCCCGACGATGATCAGTTTGCCGCCCTGCTGAAGGTAGTCCACCAATTTCTGCTGCACCGCCGCCTCACACTGTTTGTCCAGCATCACCCACAGACTGGGCGTCTGTGCGGCGTTGAGGTCGGCGCGGGAAAGTTCAAGCGCATCGAAGGGACGGTGCGTCAGCGCTAAACCGCGCCCTAGCCAGTCAAAGAGGATTACCTCGCGCTGATGGGTGAGGCTATCGGTGAGTGGTTGGGTGAAGGCGTTGTTCACTTCGGTCATGAAGGCGTCCAACAGGAAGCCAATGGTGGTCACCCTTTTAGGGCGGGCGCGCACCAGCGCCTCACTATAGGCTGCCAACACGCGCGAGAGTTTGGGATAGCGGGCGTAGTGACGGCGCAGCGTGCCGTCTTTGCGGACGGGATGTCCCCAGTTGTGGCGCTTAACAGGGCTGAGCAGCGGATCATTTTCGCCATCAAAGAATAAATAGTGGTTGATGCCGCGCATTCCGCAAGCGATGCACAGACGGCTGTGCAGATCGTAGAATGAGGCTTGGGCGCCGCTGAAATCCTGATTGCCGCCCGCCTGGAACTCAATCGAGACAAGCGGCTGTTCAGGGCGTTGCAGCCCTTTGGTCATGGCGTTCACCAGCAGCAGTTGGTGGAAATTGCCTTCACCAATGAACAGCGGATAAACATCGGTGGCGCTGACCACACCTTCTAGCGCCATCACCTCGACTAACTGCGAAAGCCCAATCGGGAAGGTTTTGCCGCCGTTGGCAAAGCCGTGAATATTCACGACAGGCGGCACCGCCATGCCGTGCGCTTTGGCGCGTTCCCAAAGGTGCGCCGTGTAAGCGTGCAGATAGCCCCGATAGAAGCGGCGGTAGTCTTCCAGCAGCATAGCGGCATAAGGCGCTTGTGGCTGCGTGATCGTCTGGTGCAGAAAGCTAAGCAGATCGTTGGCGGGATAGCGCCCTGCAAGCTGTTCGCCGTAGGTTTCGCCCAAGTAATGGGCAAAACGGGCAAGGGTATCAGGGTTCACATCCACAATGTTTCTGACCCATTGAATCATGCCCATCTCGTTATCCAACTGGATGAGCAAGATTTTGCCGCCGTGCGTGATCTGGCGTGGCGTCAACACCTGAAAGACTGCCTGATACCACTGCTCAACGCATTTTAGGAAGTCCGGGTGCAGGTAGCTAACCACATTGTGCGCCTTGCCATCCTGTGCGAGGAAGGCAATCTGCGGATGCTGGCTGAGCAGCCAAGGCGGAATGCCCTCGTTGATGGTTTCCGCCATGATGTACGGACCGGGTCGCGCAATGATGAACAAGCCCATCTCTGCCGCCAAGTCCAGAAAGCCCGCAAGGTTACGGAGTGGGTGCGTATGCCCATCCAGATCAGATAGGTCAGGCTGCGGTTGGTGCCACAGCCAAGGGATATAGCTGGCAACGCTGTTAAAACCGGCTGCCTTCAGCAAGCCTAGCCGCTGCGCCCACTGATCGGCAGGCGTGCGGAAATAATGAAATTCGCCCGCTTGAATGAACAGCGGCTGATCATCTAACCAGAACTGCCCATCTTGAACATAAAAGTGCGGCATGATCTTTTCCTTACTGGGTGCTGGCGCGCTCGGTAAATTGCAAAATGTGCAGCGCCTCCTGAATAGGGCGGCTGTTGGTGTAGATATTCCACACCAGCTTGCTCAGATAGTTCTCGATCATCAGCAGCGAGCAGCCTTTGTCTATGCCATAGAGCGCTTGGCTGTACCAAGGCGGCGTAACGCTCAGGTTATAGGCGTCGAAAAAGCCATAGTTTCCCCATGTTTGCGGCTGTTGGTGAAAGAGGTAGTTCACCATTGCCAGCGTTTCCTCTGGGATGAAGGGTAAGCATGAAAGCGCGCTGTAGATAGAGACCGTGCCGCTGTGATGCGGCGCATGGTGTGCAGGCGTGCTGCCTGCTACTTCGTAGCCCCACGGGCTATCACCGGCGCTCAGCCCCCAACTTTCGGCGTGATAGGTTTTGAACTGATCGGCGTGCGCGATGCAAAATGCCCGATTGGCAAGGGCTGCCCAGCGCGTGTTGTTGAACCAATCAACACCGTCAGGGTCAAGGTAGCGCCCTGTATCCAACCAAGCCTCACTGAACTGGTAGACGAACAGGGTACCGCCGGGCGTGATGATGATTTCATGCCCATCCCAATGCCCTTTATCACGCCGAAAGCCCCGATAGAGCCGTCGAGCGAGATCGGGCGCTAGGCGCGTAGCAGCTTGCAGATACATCATCTTTTGTTCAGCCGCCATATCCCACTGGCTGATGAAGCCTGGCTGATCATCTACATAATCACCCTCTCGATCTGGGTTATATGCCATACGAAAGCGCATCTGCCCGTCGCACTCAAAAACAAGGAAGTGCCAATCCACCCGCTCCAGAAGGGCTTGGGCAAACTCGCGCACTTGTGAGTCCTGAAAGTAGGCGGCTGCTGTAATGACGCCGTTCAAACAAAGGGCGGTATCAATGGTGGAGTATTCGCATTTGCCCACGCGCTGCGCGCTTTCCATGTGCAGGAAATGGGCAAAGAAGCCGCGATGGTGGCTGGCGCGCTGAAGAAGGGTGTGCAGCGTGCCGCGTGTGAGATCAAGCGCCGCTTGGTGTGGCAAAAGACCGCGCTCGCTGGCGATCACCCATGCTGTGAGCGCGAACCCAGTCGCTGCGATGGAAGCGACCTTCGGCTGCTTGGTGGCATCCACGGTTAGCCCAAAGCCTGGGCTGTGCGGATCGCGGTTGGTAAAGTCCAAGAAGAAGGCTATTGATCCTTCTAATTCACGCTGAAGGATGGTCTGTGTATCCATTTAATCGAGGGTCTCGCTTTTCAAGGTGGACGATTGGCGCGGGATGAAGTGTGTAGGAATACGTTGTAACTGGAAAGGCTTCTCGGCATCCAGCAGGTTGATCAACTGCTGTACGGCAAGGGTTCCCCATTCAAAGCGCGAGGCGCCCACCGTCGAGAGGGACGGCTGCATGTAGCGCGAGAGGAGAATATCATCAAAGCCGACCACTGCGATATCTTCAGGAGCGCGAAGCTGATGGGCTTGCATTGCCCTTAGAAAGCCGATTGCCATCTGATCGTTGGCGCAAAAGACTGCCTCTGGGCGGTGATTGGTCTGGATAATGTGTGTGGCAACCTCATAGCCGGAGTGTTCGGTGAACCGCCCCTGATAGCACTGCACAGCCAGCCCATGCTGATCAGCCTCTGCCAAGAAAGCTGCCATACGCTCAGCGTTATCAAAGGAATCAACTGCGCCTGCCAGAAAGGCTAGTTTGCGAAAGCCTTGTTGGTACAGGTGCTGAAAAGCACCTCGCACGCCCGTTGTATTATCCAGCAGCAGCGGTAGGATGAAATCGCTTTGCAGGAAGCGATCCAAAACGACGATAGGGAAGCGGTGAGAAGCTAATTTCAGCACCGCCTCATTCGGGATTTTGGAATCAAAGACAATAGCGCCGTCCACTTGGCGGTGCAGCAGCATACGCCGTGTAGAACGGCTTTCCGGGCAGACCAGCAGTTCATAATCGGTTGTCTCCAAAATGACGTTGTGAATGCCCTCTAGGATTTCCTCATAGAATGCACCGCCAAAGCGGGTGATAAAGACGCCAAGTGTGTGTGTTTTGCGCTTTTTCAGGTGGCGGGCAAAGGCGTTCGGCGCGTAGTTCAGTTCTTCGGCTGCCTCGCGCACGCGCGTGCGGGTTGCCTCGCCGATGGTGCCTTTGTTGTTCAGTGCGTAGGAAGCGGTGGTGATGCTTACACCAGCCCGCTTAGCCACATCTCGGATGGTTGTCATGCGTTGCTCTATTCTGTGCTTGATGGGTGTGCCGTGTTATCGGATTAATCCTAGCTGTGTTAACCCGCGCTGGATGTGTTTATTGTTCATGGTGATGCTATAGACCAAGTCATTCTCGTAGTTTGCCAGCATTAGCAGAGAAATGCCCTTATCAATCCCGATCACGTCGCTGGCATACCAATTTTTGCTCAGGTTGTAGGCATCCCGAAAGCCGTAGCGCCCTTTCAGCGGTGCGATGCTGTAGTAGTTCAGCATTGCCTGCGCCGCTTCTTCGGGCAGGAAGAGGATCGAGGCGATGGCGGCATACGGCGGGACGGTGTCATCTACGCGATGGGCGCTGTTATCGTAGCCGGAAGGCGGCGCGCCGTACAGCCCACTGTAGCCGTTCGGTCCGTCGCAAGCGCTCAAACCCCACGCCACAGGGCTTAAGGTTTGGTAGGTGTCTTGCATGTCTACGGCAAAGTCATAGTGTGCCTTTGCCGCCCGCACTGAGTTCTCGAACCAGTCTACGCCTGTGCGGTCGCGGTAGCCGCGAAAATCCAGCCACGCGTGGCTGAATTGATGGGTGAACAGCGATCCGAACCACGAATGGATGAATGGCTCACCCTTGCCATAGGCAGCCGCACGGCGCTTAAAGCCGTAATACAAGCTGTCGTCAGTGGGATAAGTAGGCGACCCCGCCGCCAGCACATAGAGCATCAGTTGCTCAGCGTAGAAATCCCAGTGACCCTCAAAGCCTTTCTCAGGGCGATACGCCATGTGGAACATGGTACGTGACTCATCCACAAACCATCCCCAGTTCACCTCACGGTAAAGCTGCTCCGCTTGGGACTGGATATCGCCGCCGAAGTAGTCGCCAGCGGTTAGCACGCCCATCATTAGGATGGCAGTATCAATGCTAGAGACTTCGCTGTTCCATGCACGCCGCCCTGTTGCCATATCCACAAAGTGGTAGAAGAAGCCGTTCACCCGCTCCATACGCAGCAGGGTGTCAAGCGTTTTGGCAGTTCGCTCAGCGCCATCGGCGTGGCTGATGTAGCCTTTCTCCACGCCGATAGGATAGGCGCTCAGCGCAAAGCCTACCGCCGCCACGCTGGCGATGCCCGCCGATCCCGGATAGCGATCTCGCACCAACCCATAGCCCACACTAGTCGGATCGGTGTTGGTCTGCTCCCAGAAATAGTCAAAAGCGCCCTTCATCTCGTAGGCGATAACCGTTTCCAATGTGGCGTTCTGGCGCGGCGGCGCGGGCAGCGGAACACCGCCTGCTACCCAAAGCAGGATGAATACAATCAACAGCCCTTTATTCACCGGTAACACCCGTCCTTTCCACAGATTCGACGAACCAACGCTGCAAGATGAAATACATCACCAACAGCGGCAGAATGTTCAAAAACGTACCGCTCATCTTCACTGCCTCATTCAAACGGTCGAAAATGTTCACGACACCGGGCGGGTAGAGGTTTTCATAGGCTTGCACAAAGCGCGAAAGCTGCATTGGCAGTGTGGTGACACCGCCTTCAAGGAAAATAGCAGTCAGGAATGTTTCGTTCCAATACCAGACTGTGGAGAATATCATAGAGACGATGTAGGCAGGCAGCGCCGAAGGCACGGCAATGGTTATGAAAATGCGTAGGTCAGAAGCGCCATCCAGCCGCGCCGATTCTTCAAGCACTTTGGGCAGCGAAAGAAAGCTCTGATAAAAGATCAGGATAAAGATAGCGCTGCGGTAGCCTTGTCCCAAAAAGGCGGGCAAGATGAGTGCCAACGGATCGCCTAGCAAGCCTAACTGGCGGTAGGTCAGCATTTGCGGGATAACCGTATTCTGGGGCGGGATGATGAAAGTGGCAAGGATCAGCACAAAGAGCAGCGATTTGCCTCTGAAGCGGTAACGCGCCAACCCATAGCCAACAAGCGACGCGACGAAAGTTTGCAGTGCGGCGGGCGTCACGCTCATCAGAAACGATGCTGTCAGCGTGTTCGGGTAGTTCAGCACACGGAAGGCTTTGGTATAATTGCCCAAATATAGCTCGGTTGGCACCCACTGCACCATCGGATTCAGCAGATCGCTGGCGTTTTTGATGCTGGTGATGAACATGAACAGCAGCGGATTCAGGTAAACGAAGCCGATAGCGATCAGCAAAGCATATAGTACAAGGTTGAACAGCAGCCCGTGCCTCGCACGGCTGCCCAAAAACAGCCCGCGCAGCCGATCCGTGATAGGGTGTTGGAGCAGTTTAGCACTGATCATCGCAGTCCCCTTTGCGCCCAACGCCGCAGCGATAGATAGATTATCCCTAGCAGGATGATCATCACGCCGAAGTAGATGAACGACATGGCGCTGGCGTAGCCAATGCCGCCCTGAACATCGTAGGTGCGGTCGTAAATGTAGCGGATCACCTTGTTTTCAGAGAAATGCGAGAGCGTGACGATGGTATAGACGGCATTGACCATCGTTGCCGTAGCAAGCGATGGTAAGGTGATCTTCCAAAATGCCTCCCAGCCGGAGGCGCCGTCGATGGCGGCTGCCTCATAGATGCTGCGATCTACTTTCTGCAAACTTGCCAAGTAAATCAGGATTTGCACACCAGAAAACCACAGGATGAGGATGAACGAAGTCAGCAGGTATTCCACCGGACTACGCAGCGCGCTTGGCAGTTCTGCCAAAAATTCGCTCACCGCTGCCATATTGGTGATGCCCGGCACAGAAGCCACACCTTGCGCCGTCAGCTCTTTAATGACCGGTCCACTTGTGATGACAATCGGTAAAAAGAAGATGGTGCGAAACACGCTCTTGAACCGAAAGCGCAGGTTTAGGAACATCGCAATCAGCATCGCAAAGATCAGCACAATTGGCACAGAGACGAGCGTCTCGACCGTGTAGCCGATCAGCAGTTCCACAAAGTTCGGATCGGTGAATAGGGCGCGCGTGTAGTTCGCCCATTCCACAAAGTTCAGCGTGATGCCGCTGGCGGTCACAGTCACCTGATTCAGGCTGTATTGAAAGGTCTCAATCAGTGGTAAGACAGTGAACAAGGCAAAACCAACCACCCACAGCAGAATAAAGGCGTACCCATGCAGGGCTTCCTGCGTGCGAAGGCTGATCTCACCGCGAGCGTGACGACGATTCATCATGGTGCATTCTCCCAAAGCAGAGCATCTCGCGCTTCAATGCGCTGTCCGCCATAAGTGAACGGCTGTGTGCCGTAGTTGACGATGATCTGCCGTCCATTGGCGTAGGTGGTGGCAAAAACGCCCGCTGCCAGCCTTTGGCGGGCAACGACGGGCTGCCCACGCACGGGCGCCAGCAAAGCGTTCATCCATTGATAGGTTTGCCGAACTTGATCACCCCACTGCGCGTAGGAGGAGGTGTAAATCCAATTGGAGCGCGTGTTCAGCATGTTGGCGGTTGCCTCATAGGTCAGGAAATAGGAAGGGTAAATGCCAAAGTCCACATGGCGTAACAGGTCTTCTTGCAGGTCGGACGAAAAGTTAAGCGCGCCGCCGTAGTAAGGCACATAGCCCGATAGCACAATGGGCAAGAACGGCACTGACTCGCTTGTGTAGATGTAGCCGTTGTTGCCGAGCGGCATATCGTAGTAAGCAGCCGCCCTACCGAACATATAATCATTAGGGCGGTAAAAACTCAGCCGCACAGGGGAGTCGTCCAACAGCCTTTGGTAGGCAATGAGTGCTGACTCTCGGCTGAAGGGCGGCGTTGACCTAAAATCGGTGTAGAGCATTGACCCAATGCTATCCAGCGCCAAGCCAACCCTTAGTCGTGCGGCGATGTCGTTTACAAGGTCTGTGTAGCGCCGCTGAAGGGCATCAACCGTGAAGTAGTGGTTGTCGGTGCGGCTGTAGCCTTCTATGCTGACGCCCGTGATCGCCATCGCCACATCGTTACGTGGCGAGTAGCCACCTTCTCCCCAGAAGGCAGCCTGCGGATCAAGATAGAGCCAGAAATAGCCATTTTCCGTCTCAATTTTTTCAACTAACGCGCGCAAGTCATCTAGGCTACCCAGCCCACTTTCCAGCGTGAGTGTCTGCGGCGGCATGGTGGTAGCGCCTAGCGGCTGCCAGCCATAATAGATGACCTGTGGATTAGCGATTTGCAAGCGGTCTAGAATCTCGCGCATTTGGCGAAGGGTTGTCATTGGCACAAAACGATCCCAGAACAAGACTCGTTCTTTATCGCCGCCCAAAAATTCAAGGCGAATGCCAATGTTCGGGTTGGAGTCCATGTGTTGGTGCAAGCGCCCAGCGTCTAACAAATAGCGTTGGTAGCTGCGCGCCATGCCAACGTAACTTGCCGCCTCGCCGCTGAGGAAACGGTAGTGCATCACAATATCAAAGGCATTCGGCTGCCTTTGCAGCGTGGTGACGCCTGCACCAGAGCGGTTGGTGGCTTGGAAATAGCTCTGGTTATAGATAAAGGCGTTGTACAGGAAGTTGAAATTGGTCAGGATGCCAGCAGGATGCACCTGAAGCTCACCGTAAGCGGCACCCTGTTCAACGACTGTCAAAAAGGCGTTTTGTCCTTCTCCATGCACCATCCCAAAGACGGGAAAGCTGATCGGCAAAGGTGGATTCACAGAGCGATTGAAGGGCATAACGCCGATCATGCCCAAATCTGCGCCGTAGTAGCGCCCATAGAACATATTTTTTGCCTTGGTCGCATCGGCGAACGGGATCAGGCTGCCAATGCCATCCGGCAGGAACATATAACCGTTTGTGCTGCTACCACGTGTGGCACCAAAGAAAGGATACAGGTACAGCAGCCCAAGCCGTGAGTTCGGATTGCCCTCCCGAATCGAAGCGAACGGCACAGCTACGCGCACGCCGTCCGCCTCAAGCTGCAAGCTGATCGCAAGGCTGATCTCATAATCTAGGAAGGTGAGCTGTGCCGAAACGCCTTGCGGGATGGGCATTACGGTCAGCGTGTGCGCGCTGTTGGTGATCGAGATGCGCTTGTTGATAGCCCGTTCATCAAGGTATTCAAGGCTGATGCCGCTTTGGGCAAACGCCTGCCACGATCTGTTCAGGCGGTCGCCTTCTGCCAACGCATCAATGCCAGAGTGCCACACATAGTCGGTGCGCTTATCGCGCACTTTGAAGGCAAGGGTCGTGAAATCAACGTAGAGTTGGAACCCGTCATTGTCAGCCACCAACTGGTAGGATTCGGGAATGCCCTGCCAAGGCGGGCGCGCTTGGGCAACACTTGCCGAAAGCACAAGGCTTGCCAAGAGCAGCCCTGCCAGCAATAGCTTGTGAAGATTGCACTTAGCCACGCAGCCCAACCTCCTGAACGATTGCCATAACGAACTCGTACAACTGATTGAACAGCGTGTAGAGGATATAGCCCGTCAGCAGGAACATCGCCATTGTGAACAAGGTGGTAAGGATGTTCCGCACCGTTTCGGAAAACGAATAGTTGTGAACCTCTTTGACCATGATGATGAGCATGAGCCCTGTCCACAACCAGATTAGCTGCATGGAGAAGGTGTAGAGGAATACCTCATTCAGCGTGAGCAGGTTAGAGAGCAGTGTTATGGGCAAGGCGAACAAGGCATAGGGAAACAGGCTGTAGGCGCTGCCAATGATGACGTGCTGCAAGCGCCCTTCACCATCGCTGACGGTAGAGACCAAGTAGTTGGCGGCGTTCCACAAGGCGAACAGCAGTACGGTGGTCAGCACTTCCGCCTCAGGGTAGATTTGCCACAAATTAGCGTGTGGGCTGAACACAAAGCTCGTCAGGTAGAGCGAGAGCAAGCGCACCACCAGCACCCAAGCATAGATCAGGAAGGCAAACAGCAAGCTGCCACGCAGGTTGCGGCGGATGTAGTAAAAGCTATCGGCAGGCTGCCGAATGAAGCGGAACATGAAGGCGAAATCGTCCACAAGGCGAATCTGGCGCGCCGCCCGTGCCAGCCGACGCAGCGGTGCCAGCCACTGATTGCGCCGCTCTAACTGTGTGAAAACGCTTAAAGTGATCCAGCTGCCGAACATCAAAACCAGTGCGTCACCCAGCGAACGCTGCAAAACGGCGTTGCGAAGTTCCCAGAATGCCTCGGAATAGCCGTTGCGATCCTCTGCATAGCGGTACGCCTGAAGGGCAGCGGCGTAATCGCCTTCCTTAAAGTAAGCATCCGCAATGGCTTGGTAAGCCATGATGAACAAGCCATTGTAGGTCAGCACTTCCTCAAAATAAGGCTTTGCCTCTTGGTAAAAGCCTTCCATATAGAGCCGCACACCGTTATGCACTGTTTTGGCAAAATCTGTGGCGCGGTAGGTGATGATGGCGTTTTTATCTTTATCCAGCACGTAGAGCGTATCACCAACGCGCTCAATCGCGGTTGGATTGCTCAACATGCCTAAGCGCTGCTCGCCTCTATCCCGTGCGCCAAAGATGAACAAAAGCGTGCCATTCAAGGTGTATTCGTAGATTCTGCCCTCGGCATCAACTGCCAACAGCAACCCATCAGGGCTTGTGGTCACAGCGCGAAAGGTGGTTGAGCCAATGACCGAGTCGTACAAATTCTTGCCCGAAATGGTGAACTTGCGAAGGCTTTTCTCGCGGCTAGTGCCAGCCGTGATCGTATAGATGAGCGATTGGTGATCGATGGCAAGGTTGGACGGTGAGGCAGCCTCGTTTTTGATGAACTGATCAAGCTGTTCTTTGGTCAGGAAAAGGCGCTGTAAGATCATCTTAAGCGACATTTCCGCTGTGTTCGCGCCAAAGTAGCCGATGAAATTGCCGTTGGTGTTCATCATCACCAGCCCGTCTACCGAGCCTTCACTGACGATGTACAGGTTCTGGCGGGCATCTACAGCAATTTTGCGCGGCAAAAACTGCCGCCCTTTGCCAAAGAGCGGCTCGGTTGGGCGCCCAAATTCCTTGATCAGGTCGCCCTCCCGACTTAAAATCACGACGGTTTCTTTGCCAGCATCGGCGATGTAAAGCGTCCCGTCAGCGCCCACAAACAGCCCCGTCGGTGTTTGCAGAATGCCCTGCCCAAAGGCAGCGACGATCTGAAAGTCTGCATCCAGTTTTACAATGCGCCGATTGCCGCTATCAGCGATGTAGAGGAAGCCGTCAGGCGCAAAGTGCATCGCTTCCGGTCGGGAAAGCGGCAGATCAATCTCGTCCAGCGGCGTGTAGGCGTCTTGCGTGAAATACAATTCGCCACCCGGTCCCCGCGCCAGCGTGGTATAAGGCGGCAGCGCGTTCGCCTGCATCTCGGCTGAAAACAGCCCGAATACGGCGAGCAGAAAGAACACAATAAGCGCAATCTTTTTCATCGCAGCCCCGAATGCGTCATGGTACTCATCACTTGGCTTTGCAAAAAGATGAAGATGATCAGGTTGGGCAAGAACATGATCAGCGCGGCAGCAGCGGCGATGCCCTGCCCAGCGACGGCGTTAGCGCCCGTCGTCGTTGTGGTCAGCGTAGTCAGGTAAAAAGCAAACGTCCGCAAGTTTTCATGGTTAATGTAGAGTGCCGACGTATCCGCATTGTTCCACGCCGCCTGAAAGGTGAGGATGGCAATGGTCGCAAGCGCCGGGCGGATCAGTGGTAGGATGATGCGCCAATAAATCTGCCAGTCGGCGGCGCCATCAATGCGCGCTGCCTCAATGACCTCATCAGGGACGCCATCTATAAACTGCTTGAGCAAGAACAGCCCAACAGGCAGCGCTAGGACGGGCAAAACATGCACCCAAAATGTATCGAGCAGGTTTAGCCGTTCAATCACCAAAAAGCGCGGAATGGTGACGGCAATCGGCACGAACATGAGCGCCACATTGTTAATGGCAAACAAGGTGCGCTTGAGTCCGAAGCGCTTTTTAGAGAGCGCGTAGGCTGCCATGCTGGAGACCATGATAGACGCCGCCACAGTGGCAAGCGTGATCAGCACGCTGTTGAACAGGTAGCGGCTGACGGGAACGCCTGAACTGGACATCCTTGAGAACAGGTCGGTGAAATTCTTAAAGGTTGGGTTGATCACAAAGAAACGCGGCGGATAGGCAAACAGTTCATCCAGCGGCTTAAAGGCGCTTGAAAAAATAAAGATGATCGGCAGCAGCATCAGGGCAGATAGCGGCAGCAGCAGGACGTAAAACTTTATCTGGCTGACGTGAAAGCCGCGTGGATTCATGCCCGCGTTGTGCATTTTGTTAAAACGGTGGCTTGTGCGCTTGCCCACAGTATAGCTACGCATAGGCTTATGCCTCACTGCCAAACAAGCGGTTAGAAACACGCGTGAAGAACAACACCATCAGCAGCAAGACCACCGAAACGGCGGCGGCATAGCCCATCTCGTAGCGCAGAAAGCCGTAGTCCTCAATGTGGTTGACGATGAGCTGCCCGGCGTAGCGAGGCGTTGGGTTGCTGCCCGACAGCGTGACGCCGATAGCGCCTGCCTGAAACGTGCCGACAATCGCCATCACCGCGCCAAAGAGCATTTGTGGCTTCATGGATGGGATGGTGATGAAGAAAATCTCTTGCCAGCGGCTTTTCATGCCATCCAGTGCGGCTGCCTCATAGAGTTCTGGGTTAATCTCTAGGATGCCTGCCAACATTGCCAAGAAGCCGATGCCCATGCTGCTCCATAAAGTGACTACAATCATGATCGGCATCAGGTACTGTGGCGATTGCAGCCATTGGATCGGCTCTTGGATCAGCCGTAGGCTCATCAAAAAACTGTTCAGATAGCCGCTCTGATCGCCGCTGAAGAGCGTTTTCCAAACAACCGCCATCGCCACACCAGCCGTCATAGAAGGCGAGTAGAGGATCAAGGCGAAGATGGTGCGCGGAAATTTGGGCAGTTGTGCCAGCACCCATGCCAGAAAGAAGGCGAGCGCATAACCGCCCGGTCCGACAATCACCGCGAATTGGATGGTGTTGGGCAACACATAGCGCATGAAGGTATCGTCTTGCGTCACCAACGTGATGTAGTTACGCAGCCCGATGAATTGCGGCGGCTGAATGGTATCGAAAAAGGTGAAGGAAAGCAGCACGGCTGCCAGCACCGGCACCACAATGAAGATGATGAACAGCAGCCCATACAGGGAAAGAAAGGCATAAGCGCTCCCTTCTTTGTTCAGCCAAGCGCGGAAGATATTTCTGCTGTGCGGGCGTGTGGTGGCGCTGGCGGGCAGCGTCAGAAGCGTCTCATTCTGCATTGGTCATCCATCCTTTCACCGTCTCGATGGTCGGAATCTTGAACGCGCGCACGGGCTGCCCATCCTTCAGGTAACCGAATTCCTCCATTTTGCGGGTAATTTCACGGTTGATGATGGTCACGGATCGGTCAATTGCCACACGCGGATTAACGCCATCAAAGACAATGCGATTCCAAGCATTGCTCAGTTCGCGCTCTTGCATGTAGCCGCCGGGCAAGCGCACAGGCTCTTGCAGCCATTGCCACTGTTCCAAAATGACTGCCCGATGTGTTCTAGGGATATCTAGGCGGCTGAATGCCTCTAAATTGGCAGAACTCCACAGATATTCGCGCCCATAGTTCAAGATTAGCCGTTCCTGAAATTCCGTCTGCGTCTCGGTAGACATCCACCACTTCAGGAATTGCCAGCCCTCTTGTGGTTTATCTGTGTTCTTGAACATCAGGCTAGTCTGTGCGGAGCCAACCGCATAACGATTGTGCCTGCCATCAGGCAGCACGGTGGCAGGATGCAAGGCGATTTCCCACAAGCCGCCAAGCTCTGGCGCAGCCGTCATCAGCTTGACGTAGGTCTCCAAGTTAGAGACACCAATCGGCAGCGTGCCATAGCGGAAACTCTCGTAGAAACTGGCAGTAGTCAGCGGCATTCCGTAGATCGTGAAGCTCTCTGCCATGAACTTAAGCGCCGCGACCGCTTCCTCACTTTGCAGCCCTGTGGCAAAGCCGCCCTCGCTGTAGAGCTTTGCGCCAAAGTTGAACAGGTAGGGCGCGGTGAACAGGTAATCTTTCTGCCCTGCGCCGCTTGAAAGCGATGTGTTGTAATTCATGCCAAAGCGCTGCAACTCTGGCAGGATTTCGATAACCTCGTCCCAAGTCTGCGGCACGGGCAGCCCTAGCGAGTCCAGGATGTCTTTACGGTAGAACGTCACCCAAAAATCTTGTGTTTCTGGGATGGCATACACCGATTCATCTATGATGTAGCTGAGCAGTGCGCCGGGCGAATAAATGCGGATGAACGAGTCGAAATCTGCGAAGGTACGTAGATCGTAGAGGGCGTTGCGGATCGCCAATTCATAGGGAATGTTTGTGCTAACGCCGAGTGCTACATCCGGCTGGATGTTGGCAGCGTTGGCTAACACCAGCTTAGATTCGTTGGGCATGATCGAAAACTTCACGCGGATGCCCGTCTGCGGCGTGAAGGACTCATCCGCCATCAGTTGCAGCAAGTCCACATACTGGCGTGGACGGTTCACCCATACCTCTAGCTCATCCGCGCTGGCGCCAATGGATTGATACGGATCAGGCGCGAAGGAATGCACGAAGCGCTGAATGCCGTCATAGAGGGTGGCGGTGAAAGGAACATAAGGCGCTTCAGGCACGTTTTGCGGCGCATGGATGTAGATTTTATCCAATGCAAGGGGCTGGTTTTGCAGCAGTGGCAGCAGCGAACCAAGCTGCTGCGCCGCCGAACCTGAGCCCTCCGAAAAGCGCCCTAAGTAAATCGGAATCTTATCAGGATCGGCGGCAAGGAACAGCAGGTTATCAATCGCCAGTTGGTAGGTGAAAATTTCGGGCGAGGTGCTTTGCGCGTTGATTGCGGAGAGGATAGTTTTGTCGTCAATCAGGCCTTGGGCGATGGTCGTCAGGCGCGCTTGAACATCGGGAATGTAGTTGGAGATGACCCATTCCTTGAACGGATCGCGTTGGTTGCCGGTCAGTTTCTTTATCTCTAGGGCGAGCGCATTAATATCGCGCAGCGCCTTTTGAATGGTCTCGATGGCGGGTAGGTAGGGCGCGTTGGTCGCCTCGATGCCCAGCACATGGGTGCCTTGCCGCAGAAAAACGTGGTAGGGCGCTGTCCGATTCACCCACTCTGGCGCGTAGGGAAACGGGAGTGCGTTAAACTGCTCAAACGGCACTTCGCCATTGATTGTGATGCGGCGGAAAACGGTGAAGTTGCTGCGCGTGTTTTGCTGGGCGTGAAAGGTGATCGCGTAGAAGCCGTCCTGCGGGACGTTGAAGGTGTAATAGACCGCGCTGCCACTCTTGCTCCAGCTTTCACCGCCAAGCGTGTTCAGCAGCAGGCGGTAGGTGTCGTAGGGCGTCACTGTTAGGTCGCGGCTGTTGGTGGGGCGCACAGTTGTATCGTTTTTATAGGTGGGCTTTTCTGCCTCAAGGGTGAGCAGAAAGTCCTCAGCAACGGGAGCAGTAGCGTGCGTTTCCAGATAGTGCGCGTAGTCGAGATAGGGCGTGAATGGCGTGAGGTGAACGCTGCCTACGTACAAACTGCCTTCAGTCAGGGTAAAGGTGAAGTGGTGCTGTCCGACAGGCAAGTTTAGGCGTAGCGGATAGGGCTGGCTGAAGTTGACATCGCGCACGGCGGCTGTTGTCCAGCGCACATCGCGCACTTGGCGGATGAGTGCATCATTGCCGTAGCGATCTTTTGGGAAGGCATCCGCGCTATTACGGTAGTAGATCGGGAAGATGACGCGCTGCAAATCACTGTGTGGAAAATTGTCATTAACGCGCAGCTGCCCCTCAGGTGCGCTCAGCACATCGGCGGGCGCGGCAGACTCGAAGGCAAGGGTAAATTCGCCCGCTTCAGGAAGCGTCACTGTAAAGCGCAACACATCGCCCTGCTGAAGCAAGACGCTTGGCTTTGCATGTTGGCGGCTTACGGCATCCTGAGCAAGGGGCAATCCAAACGCCTCAGCACCGATCTCGATAGCGGGCATGGCGGGCGCAGGTGGGCGCGGCGGCACAGTGCGGGCAACGGGTAAGGTTGGGGTTGGGGGCGATGCGGCACACGCCGAGAGCAAGAGCATTGCGCCAACTAGCAAAAGCGAGGCTGCTCGCCTGAGGAAGCCGCTCAGTCCTGCGGGCATCACCAACTCTCCGTCTTAAGTGTGTAATCTTAATCTTGTTTAAATTATAAACGGGAACGCTGCCTAGACAGCGTTCCCACCTGCACGAATGCGCTTATTTAGGCAGTTCAGCGCGGGCGTCATCCAAAATCTTATTGGCGAAGGTTTCCAGTTGTGCGGCGTAATCCTCATACTTGAAGATGCCGGCAGTGGCATTGGCAAACATGAACCACATATTCACGTCTTTGTTCTCGCCAATATCAATGCCGGGCTTGCCTTCCCAACGGGCGTTGATGTAGCCAGGCACGATCTTTGCCAGCGATTCAACCAGGCTGTTGTCCAACGACTCCAGCGCCTTACGAAGCCCGGGTCGCTCACCCACGAAGGACATATACAAGTCTATCGAGTCAGGGCTGATCGAGACGGGCATTCGGGTTATGACGCGCCCAGCCGCCCTCGCAAGCTCAGCCTCTTGGGCATAGCCTTCTTTAGAGAAGGACATCCATTTGGCGAAGGCGTAAGCCGCCTCTAGGTTGGGTGCCGTGCTGGAGACGACCAAGATATCCGCTACCAGGGCTTGGTTGCCGCCAGGAATGCCCATGAAGTCCCAGTCGAAGGTTGCCCGCTCGGCATAGCTTGGCACTGCCCAGCCGCCGTCCCAGCGCACACCGACCTCTTGGTTCAAGAACAGCTCCCAAGGTCCTTGCGATTTGAAGGCAGGCTTCTGATCATCCGTCAAGCCTTGCCAGGTGTAAGGCTTCACCTCACCGGACTTTGCCAAACCTGCCTTAAAGGCAGCCGCGTTGTAGTTCATGCGCGTGCCATCAAAGCTGAACCATTTCAGGTTGCTATCCTGCGTGTTGGGATACCAGCCCTGAATGAATTCCATCTCATCTAGCCCCAGAATGCCGCGCTGGACGTTGGTTAGCGCAGCTGTTGCCGCGAAGAACTCATCCACCGAAACACCATACTCAGGCGCATCCTGATTAGCTGCCTCGAACAGGTCTTTGTTGACGAAATACCCCATCACGAACTGGGCAGTGGGCAAGCCCAAGACCTTGCCGGAATAGGTCACGGCATCGCGCAGCACCTGCGGAACGCTCTGCCAATCGGCGTCATTTTGGACTAGCTCAGTTAGATCAGCAGCCCAGCCATTCTTAATGTAAAGTGGCGTGTTATCTGCCATGAACACATCGGGCAGGCTGCCTCTGGCGGCATAGTTGGTCAGTTTTTCATCCCAACGTCCCTCGCCAGACATATCCACAAACTCAATGGTGACGCCCGGATTGGCGCTCATGTAGGCAGCCACCAATTGGCGCTGAAGGTTATTTTCTTCTTCCGTGCCAAGATTCCAGTTGGCGTAGCGCAAAGTGACGGTTTGTGCTTTGGCAGGGTTGGCAACCGCAAAAATGCCATAGGTTGCCAGACCAATGGCGAGCATACAGACGAGGGCGACATTTACAGATTTTGCTAAGGGTTTCATTTTTTTATCTCCAGATAAACCGCTTAATTGTTGGACAAGTGGTGATCAAGCGCTGTCCCGATTAAGTTCTGACGTATGCTGCTGATGTAATGCGCGCTATGCTCACGCCGCTGGCGGCAGCCCGAACCATCTTGATGGATTCAAGTGCGGCGCACAACGGCACGCGATAGCAATTTTTCCCTCCTTTTGCAACCTAACCAAATGCTGTTTTCTCACCTTGTGATCAGCTTTGAAGTAAACACCTGTTGTTGAAGTGAAAGGTTTCACTTCCCCTTAAAAAGTACCGCGCCTGTTTTTTCTTGTCAAGAGGTTTGGGATAAGAGGGAGTGGTGAATTTGTAGGGAGGGTCTAACCTGAGACGGGCGGACATGCCAAAATATGTCCATTATTTTTGCGCCCTCAAAATGACCCTTTCGGTTTTGGGTGTTAGTACGCAACTGTTACATTAAAGTTCTGCGGCATAATAGAGGTGCTTTTGAAAGTGATTAGCAATACAAACTAACCTAGTTGTAGAAGGTGTTCATGCAAATTATCAATTTTTCACATCCGCTCACCTCTGAGCAGGTTGCACAAATTGAGGGGCAGTTGGGCGGTACCATAGACGGTATACGCAACGTTCGCGTTCAGTTTGAAGTAGACCAACCTTTTGTGCCGCAGGTAGTCACCCTGATGGATAGCTTAGGCATCACGGCGGAACAGTGGCAGACCGAAGCCTGGCTGATTGTGCCGCCTTCGCTGAATTTCATAACAGCGATTTTGCTGGCAGAACTGCATGGGCGCAGCGGACGCTTTCCAACGATTGTGCGTTTGCGTCCGGTTGCTAATACGTTGGTCAGCACCTTTGAAGTGGCAGAGATTATTAATTTGGACAATGTGCGGCACACTGCAAGGGAAAGGCGGTAAGAATCAAGCTATGCGAAATCGTTTAATTAGCACTGTAGGAACAAGCATTATTACGAATATTAAGAGTGAATATCGCGCTGATAGTGGTGTATCCCAAGAAGTTCATGCTGAGCTGCAAAGATTTCTCAGCGAGAAAAACTGGGGGCAGTTGGCGCGTGTTTTGGCACAAGTTGATCCATCAGCGCGTATTTGCGGGGCTGAAATTAACTCTGTTGCAGAACTTATTAAACGTGGACGTATCATGCTTTGCCACATGCACTTTCTTGTTTCGGATACGGAAGATGGGCAGAACGTCGGCAAACTGCTAGAGAGCTATTTTATTGAGCGCGTAGGGCGTGATCTGCCCGATCTTGAGACGGTTAAATATCACATCATAGAAGGATTGCAAGACGCACAACCAGCGCGCTTTAAAACGGATGGGCTGCGCAACCTTGTCCGCCAAATCGGTGACCTTGTTAAGCGCTACCAAAGTGAAACTATCCTAATTGATGCAACAGGTGGCTACAAGGCGCAGATCGCTATTGCTGTTGTCTTAGGGCAGGCACTAGAAATTCCTGTGCTATATCGCTTTGAGCGCTTCTCAGAGATTATCAATGTTCCGCCGCTGCCTATTGCCTTTGATTATCAGGTGCTTGGCGAGAATGCCGATGTGCTTGCCTTCTTTGAGCGTGGTGCGACCGTTACCCTTGCCGAAACACAAGATGTGGACGAAAAACTGCGCGTCTTGCTTGAAGAAGTTGACATTGATGGTGAAGTGCATGTTGGGCTAGGTGCAGTCGGTCAGATTTACCTGACAGGCTTCCGTTTGCGCTTTCCGAGGGACTTAACCCTCTCACCCGTTGCGCCGTCTGAAAAGCGTCCGCCTTCTTTCCGCGATGATCACTATCCAGATGGTTTCAAAGAGTTTGTCCAGAAAGTTTGTGACGAAGTGCCATGGATCAAAACAGCACACAGTCTGCCTTACGACAGGCAAAGGGCAATCAGAGGCACTACTTTCTACGTCTATCAGGGCAAGCTCATTGGCACCTATCAAGATCGGAATCGGTTCGGTGCGCGCTTTGAAATCTTGACGAATGCGGCAACCCCTGATCAACTGGCTTGGGCTGCCGATCAGCTCAATCAACTCTATGGAAGCGACTAGCCCATGCACCACATCTACCTTGCCACTGTTGGGCAGCGCCCACAAGCCGTGACCGTTGCCTTCGACAACCTACGCATCAAGTATCCCTATCAACGGATCGGCTTGCTGCACACCGATCCCGTTCATTCCGGCATTGCCGCGCCGCTGCGTGCGCTGCAAACCGAGATCATGCGCGCCTATGCCGAACTACCGCTTGATCTGCACGAAATCCGCGCGCTGGACGACTCGCCGCTGCTGGATATTGAGGACGAAAACGCGGCAGAGGCATATTTCTACGGCGTGCTGGATGCCCTGCTCTACTACAAACAGCAGGGCTACAGCGTGCATCTGATGGTTGCCGGCGGACGCAAGGCAATGAGCGTCTATGCCGTCTATGCTGCCTCGCTGCTGCTGGATGAACACGACGCGGTCTGGACAGTGCTGACGCCGAAGGACATCATGGAGCGCGAACTTTACCATGTGCCGCCTGCGGATCGGGCGCGTGTGCAGGTGACGCCCCTGCCATTCCTGCCTTCGCGCTTCGCACCGACCACCTTAGAGTCGTTGACGCGCCAAGACATCGTTGAGCATTTGGAAAAGCGCTTGAATCGCAAAGAAATGCTGCTGGCGCGCCTGAGCGATGCCCAAAAGCGCGTGGCAAACGTGCTTGCCTTGCATGATGACTACAGCGACACGCAGATTGCTGCTCTGTTGGCGCTCTCGGAGCGGACGGTGCAGCGGCACTTGCAGGATATTTACGAGCGAATGCGTGACGTGTTCGACTTTGGAGATCGCATCCGCGACCCGCGCTTGGCATTGATCAAAATCATGAAAGGCTGGGAATAGTGACGGGATGGAAAAAAAGACTTTTTCGTTGGAAGTGATCAGCCCGATGTTCAGTAATGGCGCTGATCCTAGAAGCAAAGATAGCCTTGAAGTGCGGGCTGCCTCTGTGCGCGGACAACTGCGCTACTGGCTGCGTGCTATCATCGGCGCACAAACATCAGATTTGAACACACTCTGGAAGCGTGAGTCCGGAGTGTTTGGCGCAACAGAGCAAGGCTCGAAAGTTGCCGTGCGCGTGTATCCAATCACTGTTGATGAAGACTACACTAGAAAGAGCGAGATGCTGCCGCACAAAGCCTTTGAACGTGAGCGTTCGCCTTCCTGGGCAATTCAACCCGAATGGAAAGTCACGCTAGAGCTTGTAACGCGACATGGCGACCTGCCCCAAGAGGCACTGCACGCCCTGCACATCTGGTCGCTAATCGGCGGACTCGGCAAGCGCTCACGGCGCATGTTTGGCGCGTTCAAACTGAGCAAAGGCGGCGCACCCAACTATGATTCGCCTGAAGCGCTGATCACCGTCATCCGCCAAACGTTGGAAGCGGCAGGCTGCAACGTCAATACCGCGCCCGGTGTGCCAGACTTCCCGACCCTGCATCCGAAACATTCGTGGATCATTGTTGGCAAGCGCGGTTATGAAGACTACGAAGAGGCTGTGGTGAGCCTGTTCCGCGATCTGCTGCGTAACAATACATTTCGCCCGAAGCAGGACTCGTTCGGCAGCGCCAATCCGCGTCGCTCTTCACCACTGATCGCGCAACTGCGCCAGATTGGTAATCGTTACTATCCGGTGTTAACTGCACTGCGCGCCAAACCTGATCGCAAAATTGATTGGAACACAGTGCGCGACTTTATGAACGCGGCAGCACAACGCTTTAATGCCGAAAAAGTCTGGGGAGGTTGGTAAGCTATGACAACACACTTATTCCTCTTCACCATCGGACCGGTGCAGGCATTCATCGTACAGGCACGCCGCACCCAAGACTTGTACATCGGCAGCCGTATGCTCAGCGCGCTGGCGGCAGCAGGCGTCCAAGCAGCAACAAGTAGTGCAGGCTTTCAGCCGATCTTCCCTGCGCCGCAACAAGGCACCCAGTTATCTGAAGCCGACCTGAAAGGCACACCGCATCGGTTCGCTTTCCTGAGTGATGAAGCGCCGCGCACGCTTGCGGAGCGCGTCAAAAAGGTGATCCGCGATCAGTGGCGTATACAATTTGCTGAAAAGGTCGAGAAATGGCTGCGCGATAGGCTTGGCGATGGCAAGTGGCTGCAAGTTTTTCAGCAACAGGCATACGATTGGCTTGAGTTCTACTGGGTCGCTTTGCCTTATGATAAGAATGATAAGAGCAGGCACACTGAGATTTTTGGGAAAGCAGGCGGCGCGTTGGCGCAGCGCAAATATGCGCGCCACTTCCCACAGATCGAGGCAGCCGGTGACAAATGCACGCTGACAGGCGCGCAATCTGCCCTGCCCTTCACTGAAAATCAGCGCACGCGCCTGGTTGACGCGGTGGGCGATATTGTGCTGAGTTCCAATGAGCGACTCGGTGCGCTGGCAATCATCAAGCGTTTGGCAGGGCAGCATCACGCTAAATGCTTTGGCGGTGAACCCTTTGAGATACGCTCAACAACAGCCATTGCCTTTGATAAGAAGGAAGACTCCGAAGAGACCGAGCGCCGCACCAGCCGCAAAGACTCCGGTAAAGAGGTTGTCGGCTATCTCGCCGTTTTGCACATGGACGGCGATAGCATGGGAAAACACCTAAGCACGTTGAAGAGCCGCGAAGAACACACAGCTTTCTCAGCTAAACTCACTCAGTTTGCCACTCAAATTGTCCCAAAAATTATCAAAGAGCATGGCGGTGCTGGCGGCTTGTTAGTCTACAGTGGTGGCGATGATGTGTTAGCGCTCTTGCCATTGAAGCACGCCTTGAAGTGCGCGCATGAACTCTATAAGGCATTCCGTGCGCTGACGGGCTTGACAGCCAGCGCCGGCATTGCTATCACACCGCATGATCTGCCGTTGGATAACGCGCTAGAGATGGCGCGCAAGGCTGAAGAAACTGCCAAAGACAACTACGGGCGTGATGCTGTGGTCTTCACAGAAGCGCACGGCACAGGACAGATGCGGAGTGCCGGCGCCAACTGGCAAGTTGTGCAGTTTCTGCAACGGCTGCAAGAACTCTTTGAGCAGGGCAAAATCTCTAGCAAGCTAGGCTACGAGTTGCAGACGATTGATCACGACCTGCAAGCTGTGGATATGCAGGCACTGCGCGAAGCGGAGATTTTGCGTGTTGCCAAGCGGCGTACAGCCGAAGGTGTGGACTTTGAGCGCGAGGTCAAGCCGATTATTGAGGAGATGATCCGTTTGGTTGAAGAACCTGTCCTTGATCACCAAGGTAAGCCTAAAAAGCCTGCCATCCCAACTTGGGCAGACATGGCAAACTGGGCGATCTTGACGCGCTTCTTGGCAACTGATCCAGCAAAGGCAGGGCAAGCATGAGCGAACAATGGCTCTTCATCGAACCGATTGATGTGTGGTTCTTCCGCGATAACAAGCCGTTCACAGCAGCGCAGAACTTTGTGGCGCGCAGCCTGTTTCCGCCATCACCACAGACTGTGCTGGGCGCGCTGCGAACTGCCTACCTTGAGAAGGAAAGAGTGGATTGGGCTGAGTTCGGGCGCGGCGCCGTGCAGACCGAAGTCGGCACGCCTAACGATCTGAACGGGTTACAGGTGCAAGCGCCGTTCGTGGCAAAATATACCGACGGGCGTGTGAAGCGCTTTTTTCCAGCACCGCTCGATTTGCTCCACCATAAAGAGACAGGCGAGTATCGTCTGCTCACACCTGCTGATAGCCTCACTTGGCATACCAATCTGCCTTTTGAGGGATGGCGTCCCTTACAGGGCGGCGGTGAAGGCTTCAAAGAGGCAGAGGATTGGTTGAGCGAAGATCAGTTTATACGCTATCTAGCAGGTGATCTAAACTTAGGCGACCTACACTGTGCCAAGAGCATCTTTGAGCGCGAGGGGCGCGTCGGTTTGGCGCTCGATTACGGAAGGCGCGCCAATAGGCAAGGGCATTTCTACACTGCGGAATTCATCCGTTTGCGGGAGGGCTTTGGGCTGCTGGCAGGCTTGAATAAAACGCTCTTTCCAGAGCAAGGCGTGATGGACATCGGCGGCGAGTCGCGTGGCGCACGCTATCGGGTGCTGGCACAGCCACCGCAATTCTTGCAACAGCATACGGGCAAGCGCGTGCGCGTCATCTTGCTAACGCCTGCCTATTTCAGCGACGGTTGGCAACCCGCCTCTGGAGATTGGTCGCCTTGGGTGGGTGGCGGAAGGCTGATCTCGCACGTTATTGGCAAGCCGCAGCCGTTCAGCGGCTGGGATATGGCACGTAAGCAAGCGCGTCCGCTGCGAAATTATGTGCCTGCTGGCAGTGTTTTCTTCTTTGAGGATGCCGATCTTCAGGGCATTCCATTCACCGAGACGCCGAACGGCGCGCTTGATCACGGCGCGATGGGCTTCGGCATCTTTGCAACTGGCACATGGTAACCACACAGAAAGCGAGTATTTTAAGGCTATGCTGAGCATTCCACTCTTTATCTACACAGAAACATCGTTGCACGCTGGTGTTGGCAGCACAGTTTCGGCAATTGATTTGCCCATTCAGCGTGAGCGCACCACACAATTTCCCGTTGTGCAGGGCAGCGGCATCAAAGGCGCTCTGCGTAGTCAGGCAGTGGCGAATGAAAGCGATCTGGAGGCAGTTTTCGGCGCTGATACCAAGAAAGAAGAAAAATTCGCCGGTGCGGTCTCTGTTGGTGATGCACGTATCGTGTTGTTTCCCGTCCGCTCACTGAACGGCGTGTTCGCCTACGCTACTTGCGCGGCTGTGCTGGCGCGTGTTGCCCGTGATGTAGAAGGCTTTCCGTCGCTTAGCAGCAGTGTGGCAGGCGAAAATGCGCTTGTCACGAGTGGCAGCGTTGTATCAGTTACAGGCAGAGCAGTGCTAGAAGAATTCAGCTTCGAATGCACATCCGATAAAAGTGTAGATGCCATTGCTAAGTGGCTGGCAGAAAATGCTTTCCCGACTGATCAGGCATATGAGTATTGGCGCAAAAAGGTGCAGAACAGCCTGATCGTGCTGAGCGATGAGTCCTTCCGCGACTTTGTGCTGAACAGCACCGAGATTGTGACTCGCGTCCGCCTTGAGCGCGAGAAAAAGACTGTGGCACAAGGTGCGCTCTGGACGCAAGAGGCGCTGCCGTCAGACTGCCTGCTGATGAGCGCAATCTTGGCGCGCAGCACGCGGGACGGCAGCAATGGCACAGCCAAGGATGTGGCAGACTGGCTGCACAATCCTGAGAATGTGCCGCAGCGCATTCAGTTGGGCGGCGATGAAACCACAGGTTCGGGTATGGTTGCCTTGCGTTGGGCAGGAGCATAATCAGCATGACAAACAAAACACAATCCGCACAACAGACGCTGCAACAGCGGCGTGCTAAGCACGCTTGGAACAACATTGAGTATGTTGATCACAGTGTACCAGAGAAGACGCAGAAAAAATACGGCTCCCTGGTGCGCGGCTTGCCACAGTTGATCCAGACCGATGGACTTGGGCAGATGTTGGCGTTTCTGCTGGCAAAGGCAGGCGGCAATGAACAGAGTGAACACGGGCTTGCTTACGCGCACATTGCCGATTGGATCAAGCAAGAGTTCGAACTGCCTGACAACAATCTGATGAAATGGCTATTACAGCAATCCACTGCCGATTATCGGCGCACCACCGCCGAAGTGCTTGCCTACATCAACTGGCTAAAGCGTTTCGCTGAGGCGAAGGGCTGGAAGAGCGAGGATAACGGCGGATGAGATACACCTATCTTGTGCCAAAGGATGCGGAAAAACTGATTCACCAACACACTGCTAAGTGCCAGAATTTTGGCTTGCAGCTTGGGCGTTATGCGCCGCAAGAGGTGGTTGAGCCGACGGATCGCCTTGATGATCGGGGTAAAGTCATAGGCAAAGAGCGCAGTTTCTGGTTGCGCGATCTGTGCAAAAATTTCAAACCTGACGAGGCACTCATCAAAAGCACCTACCAGCGCTGGCGTGCCATGACCGAAGGCGCGGCGCGCTTCAATGCAGCGCTGCAAGGGCGCTTGGTGGTTGGGTTGGGTGGCAAGGGCGCCTTGGAGTTCGGCATCACGCTGCACCGCGTCACGGGCTTACCCTATATTCCCGGCAGCGCGCTGAAAGGCTTGACGCGCAACTACCTTTTGATCATGCTCGCTGAACAATCAGGCACATTGCTCACTCTCGACAAACTTGATGAGTTGCTAAGTGAATCAGACCCTAATAAGGTTTTTGAGGCGTTACCAAAACTTGATAGAACCTACATCACGCTCTACCGCGAGATGTTCGGGTTGCAGGGCGAGGCAGGCACCTGCGTCTTCCACGATGCAGTGCTGGTAGAAGCGCCGCGCTGGCGACTCTTCACAGTGGATGTAATGACGCCACATTTCGTTAAATACTACCGTGAGAGCGGCAAGCAAGCGCCTGATGACGGCGACAGTCCAAATCCTGTTATCTATATCACAGTTAGTGAAGGGACGCGCTTTGCCTTTGCCATTGGCAAGCGGCGCGCAACGGATAAATTACATCTGGCAGATGCACGCCATGTGCTGCGTAAGGCGCTGAATATGCTCGGTGTCGGCGCTAAAACTGCCTCAGGCTACGGCGTGTTTGAAGCAGCACCTGAATCCTAAAGGCATGAATACCCTGCAACAGCGTGACAACCTCTGGAAGGTCACGCACTTGCAGGATATTTACGAGCGGATGCGAGATGTGTTCGACTTTGGAGATCGCATCCGCGACCCGCGCTTAGCATTGATCAAAATCATGAAAGGCTGGGAATAGTGACGGAATATACCTTACTCACCGTTGAATGCGGCGGCATTCAAAGCTACATCTTCGGCAGCAACCGCCTCAAGGATAACGTCGGCGCCTCTTACCTTGTGGCGCAGGCAACTGAGGCATGGGCATTTGAGGCACTATCAGGTTTTCAGCACAACATTACCGATCCGAAGGAAAAGAATCCGTTTGCGGACGGTCACATCTTTGATGAAGGCAGCACGCTTGCCGCCGAAGTGATCTACTTTGGCGGCGGCAACATCACAATCTTGTTCCGCAGTCCAGAAGATGCACGCACGTTCACCGAGCGGCTCTCGAAGAAAGTGCTGTGCGAGGCACCCAACTTGCGCTTGGAGGTTCACAGCATCCAGTGGGACAGCACAAACAAAGAATGTCCGCTTGGCAAGGCAGTTGGTGAACTACGCAAAGGCATGAAAGCGGCGGTGAGCAGGTTGCCTGCCAATGCACCGCTGCTCGGGCTCGGCGTAACTGCCATGTGCCAAGAGACAGGCTTGCCGGCACTTGCTCGTTGCCACATTGGCAATGATAAGCGCTACCTTTCCGCCGAAGTGCTTGCCAAGCAGTATATTGCCGATACAGCCAAGCGCGAACTCATTAAAGCATTATTGAAAGATGAACGGCACAAGAGCTACGATTTTCCGGACGATCTGGATCATCTCGGACGCTCCAGAGGTGAAAGCAGCTACATCGCTGTCGTTCACGCCGATGGCAACGGCATGGGTGACTTTATCAAGCAGATCGGCGCTGAAAGTGATGACCGCCAATACGTTGAAAAGATACGCGCTTTCTCTCAGGCAACCAAACGCATTTCGCTGGCGGCAATGCAAGCCGTGATCGATCTGCTGATCGAAAAAACTGTTGAAGGCACGAAAATTTCCGGCGTTGGTACCGTCCCTGACCTTGAATTTACGCTCAGCGATAAGAATCGCATGAATCTGCCCATTCGCCCGATCATCTTCGGTGGTGATGATACGACCTTCGTTTGCGACGGGCGCATCGGCGTGGCGCTGGCGGTTGAATATCTGCAAGCCTTTGAAGAGGCAGCAGCGAAAGAGGATCTGAGGCTAACGGCGTGCGCGGGCGTGGCGATTGTCAAATCGCACTATCCGTTTGCGCGTGCCTACGCGCTCAGTGAAGAACTGTGCAGCGCGGCTAAAAAGTTCCGCCGCAAGGCTGACTTTAAGGGCAGCGCACTGGATTGGTACTTTACTGCCGGCGGCTTGTATAGCGATCTCGAAGAAATGCGCGAGCGCGAATACGTTGTGCCAAAGGGCAGCCTGACCATACGTCCAGTGGCGCTGGGCGATGAAGCAACTGTAGGTGTCCGTCGGTGGTCAGTTGTGGAGCAACTCACAAGCGTGTTCCAAAAGGATGTATGGGCAGAAAAGCGAAATAAGGCGAAGCTGCTGCGCGACGCACTGCGCCAAGGACCAGAGGCAACACGGCGTGCGTTGCAAGTCTACGAACTGAAACTGCCAGAGCTAGAGGGCTTTGCTGAGAGCGGTTGGAAAGAAGAGCTGTGCGGCTACTTCGATGCGCTAGAACTGATGGATATTCACATTCCGCTGCGGACAGACCAGAAAGCAGGTGAAGCATGACAACTGAACTGACGCTGAAGATCAAACTGCTCAGCGATACAACTTTTGGGCGCGGCGATGGCGTGGTCGGCTTGGTGGATGCGGAAGTGGAGCATGACGCCAGCACGGGCTTGCCGATCATTCGCGGGCGCACGCTGAAAGGCTTGTTGGTGGAAGCCTGCGCGGACATCCTCTACGCGCTCGGCAATCCTGAAGATTTGACAAAGGCGGCGCGGTGGCTGTTTGGCGTAGGCGGCAGCAACTTGGATAGCCAAGCACACATGCGCGTTGGGCGCGCCGAACTGCCGAGCGATCTTGTCGCGTATATCAAAGGGCAATCTTTCAAACCAGCCCAAATTCTGGAGTCGCTGACCAGCATTCGCCGCCAAACGGCTGTGGATGAGTCGAAGTTTGGTGTGCCGCAGGCGCACAGTTTGCGCTCAGCGCGTGTGGTGCTGCGCGGCTTAGAGTTCAGTGCGCCGCTGCACTTTGATAAAGAGCCAGAGGAAAAACATCTGGCACTGTTGGCGGCGTGTGCGGCAAACCTCAAGCGCGGCGGCAGCGGTCGCAATCGTGGACGTGGGCGCTTGGAAGTGCGGCTGGAAGGTGCTACAAAATCGCAGGATACATTGCTCAAAAAGTTTGAGGCACAGATTGGAGGCGTGCGCGCATGAAGACCATCACCTATCGCCTGACTTTAGAAGAACCGCTCTTGGTGACTGCCCTTGAGGGCGATCCGAACAGCGCGGTCTCTTACGATTACATTCCCGGCAGTGTGCTGCGCGGCGTCCTGATCGGCTTGACACTGCATAAGGAAGAGCTAGTTGAGTTAGACGCTACAGCAGAGGCAGCACGCCGTTGTTTCTTCAGTCATAAAACGCGCTTCCTGAACGGCTATCCCGTGTTAGGTGGTAAACGCTGCCTGCCTGCGCCGCACACCTGGATGAAGAAAAAATACGGGACCGACGCAGAGAAAAGCGAGATCAAAGATGATGCCTTCAAAAGCGAGGGTGATTCAGAAGATCAATCTGACGAGAAAGACAAGAAGGATGATCAGAACAAGCCGAAGTCAATGCGCGGCGCATTCGTCGCCTTCAATGGTGATGGGCGTGTTCTAATTGCTGATTTGCAGCGCACTATCAGCGTGCATACGCTGCGAGATCGCAAAGCCGGGCGCAGCCGCGGCGACAACAACGGCACTATCTATCAGTACAGTGCGCTGGCAGATGGACAAGTCTTCGAGGCGGCGATCCTGTGCGAAAATGAAGACGATGCTGCTTACTTGGCAGGTCTGCTGCGCGAGAACAAGACGGTGGTCATGGGCGGCGCACGCAGTGCCGGCTACGGACGTGTGACGATCAGCGCTGTGGAAAGTCCCAACGATTGGCACGAGGCGGACGAGGCGTCACTGAGCGGCGATCCGATTGTGATCACCTTGCTCAGCGATGTCATCCTGCGTAATGAACATGGTCAGCACGCTGCTGATTTGGCAGCGCTGTGCCGTGCATTGGGCATCGCGCCTGATGATGTTAAAAAAGCCTATCTTGGGCAAGGCATCGTTGGCGGCTTCAACCGCAAATGGGGTTTGCCGCTGCCGCAAATGCCGACGATCAGCATGGGCAGCGTGCTGGTCTTGGAGGCAGGCACGGCGCTTGACATGCACCTTGCCGAACGCGGCATTGGTGAGCGGCGCAACGAAGGCTTTGGTCGGCTTGCCATCGGCTGGCAACGCCCTGAGCGGACTGTGCTGAATGGCGATAAGGGAAAACCAGTGCGCGATACGGGCAAAAGCGCGTTGGGCGCGTCTAAGAAACTTTGGGATGAGATGCACAAGCGCATTGAACGCCAACAGACTGAGCGTGAGGTATTGGATAAGGCGCGTAAATTGCCCCTGT
>DAOUBW010000022.1:0-73948 GCA_034432555.1 Anaerolineae bacterium | reverse complement strand
ACAACAGGGCGTAGTGTTCTTGAAAGGCAGTGCCGCTGCATTTAGCCCTGATCGGCGCTGGGTGGTGGTTGGTGATGAGGCTGCCAACCCTAATGATGACCCTGAAGATGTGGTAAAGGTTTTTGCGCTGCCTGAAGCGGCATTGGCAGATAGGTTGCCTTTTAGCCTGAGTGCAGAAAGTGTGCAGCGTGTGCTGCAACTCGCCTTCAGCGCGGATGGCACGCACCTTGCCGCCATCATTGATGAGAGTAATCCCACCCTCTACGTCTGGGCGGCACGGCAGTAGCGTCCCTTTGCCACCGCCCTAAACAGGTGCGCCAAAATGCGGTAAACTTACGGGCAACCTTATCAACAGAGCGATTCCCGAAGGGCAACACACCGCCATGAGCGAAACGGCACACCTGAGCATTGAACAACGCACCGCGTTGATCACCCGCAATCTTGAAGAGGTGATCGGCGCGGATGAAATTCCCGCCCTGCTGGCGCAAAACTTGCCGCTGCGCCACTACATCGGCTTGGAGATTTCAGGCAGGCTGCACCTTGGCACCGGCTTGATGTGTATGCAAAAAGTGCGCGACTTGCAGCAGGCAGGCGTCCGCTGCACAATCTTCCTTGCCGACTGGCACACCTGGATCAACGATAAACTTGGTGGCGACCGCGAAAAGATCAAGAAGGTGGCGGTTGGCTATTTTAAGGAAGGCTTGAAGGCATCCCTTGCTGCGCTCGGCGGCGATCCTGAAGCGCTTGACTTCGTGCTTGGCTCAGAACTCTATCATCATAACGACACCTACTGGGAGACGCTGATCGAGGTTGGCAAGAACACCACCTTGAACCGCATCCTACGCAGCGTGAGCATTATGGGGCGCGGCGAAGGCGAGAGCATTGATTTTGCCAAGCTGATCTACCCGCCCATGCAGGTTGCCGATGTGTTCATCCTGCGCGCTAACATCGCACAAGGCGGCATGGATCAGCGCAAGGCGCACGTCATCGCCCGTGATGTGGCAAATATGCTCACCATTTCGCCGCTGCGCGATGCCGAAGGCACAGTTATCAAGCCGATTGCCGTCCATCATCACCTGCTGCTCGGCTTGGATAAACCGCCGCAGTGGCCCGTAGACGCCGATAAGCTGCGCGAACTTCGCACCGCCATGAAGATGAGCAAATCGAAGCCTAAATCGGCGGTCTTTATCCATGATACGCCTGATGAAATTCGTGGCAAAATGCGGAAAGCGTTCTGCCCACCGCCTGCCGATGGCATTGAATTTAACCCGGTGCTGGACTGGGCGGAACACCTCATCTACCGCAACGGGCAAACGCTCTTTGTGGCGCGCACGCCCGAAAACGGCGGCAACCTCACCTTTGAGCGCTACGAAGATTTGGCAGCCGCCTATAGTGAAGGCAGCCTGCACCCAATGGACTTGAAGAATGCCATGAGCGAGGCGCTCATCGCCCTGCTAGAGCCTGTTCGCCAGCACTTTGAGGATCATGCTGAGATCAAGGCGATGTGGACGGAGCTTGAGGCGATGTTGTAGCCAAAGCGCGCTATAATCGGCAGCGTTAGGTGCAAAAAAGGATTTTTCCCCATGACGGACTTCCCTTCCCGCCTGCTGTGGTGGCAGCGCGGCGTTATCTACCAAATCTACCCGCGCAGCTTCATGGATGCCAACGGCGACGGCATCGGCGATCTGCGCGGTGTGCTGCAAAAAATTGATTATCTGGCTGAAACGCTGGGCATAGATGCCATCTGGCTCTCGCCCTTTTTCACCTCACCCATGGCTGATTTCGGCTATGACGTTGCCGACTACTGCGATGTTGACCCGATCTTTGGCACGCTTGCCGATTTTGACGCGCTGCTTGCCGCAGCACACGAGCGCGGCGTAAAGGTGCTGATTGACTTCGTGCCGAACCACAGCTCTGATCAGCACGCATGGTTCAAGGAGTCGCGCAGCTCACGCGATAATCCCAAGCGGGATTGGTATGTCTGGGCAGACCCTAAGCCCGATGGCAGCCCGCCCAATAACTGGCTGAGTTTGTTCGGCGGCAGCGCGTGGGAATTCGACGCGCACACAGGGCAGTACTACCTGCATTCCTTCCTGAAGGAACAACCTGACCTGAATTGGCGCAACCCTGAGGTGAAAGCAGCCATGTTCGACGCCATGCGCTTCTGGCTGCGGCGCGGCGTAGATGGCTTCCGTGTGGATGTGGCGCACTTCCTGATGAAAGACCCTGACATGCGCGATAATCCGCTGAGCGAAAGCGGCATGGCGCTCTATAAGCCGATGGGTGACTACGACTCTCAGGTTCACCTCTACGACAAAGGGCATCCCGATAACCATGCGCTCTACCGCGAGTTCCGTGCCGTGCTGGATGAATTCGAGCCGATCAGCCCGCGTATGGCGGTCGGTGAGATTCACATTGCCGATTGGGATGAATGGGCAACCTACTACGGCGCCAACAACGACGAACTACACATGCCCTTTAACTTCGCCTTGATCAATGCGCCGTGGCGCGCTGAGATCGTCCGTGAGGTGGTGGAGAACGTAGAGCGCGTGCTGACCAATGGGCAGCAGCCGAACTATGTCTTTAGCAATCATGACGAACACCGCATCGCCAGCCGCATTGGTTCAGAGGCGGCGCGTGCCTGTATGCTGCTGCTGCTGACGCTGCGCGGCACGCCAACCATGTACTACGGTGATGAAATCGGCATGGTGGATGGCGATATTCCGCCCGAACTTGCCCAAGATCCTTGGGGCAAAAATGTGCAAGGGCTTGGCTTAGGGCGCGACCCTGAACGCACGCCCATGCAGTGGGATAGCACGCCCAACGGCGGCTTCTCGCCCGAAGGCGTTCGCACGTGGCTGCCGGTGACCTCTGACTATCCAACGCGCAACGTTGCCGCACAGCTTGCCGATCCGCACTCGATGCTCAACTTGACCCGTGCGCTGCTCAGGCTGCGCCGCCAGTCGCCCGCGCTGCACGGTGGTGCTTACCGAACACTCAGCGGCGACGCCCACACCTACATCTTTGAGCGCACGGCAGGCGATCAGCGCTTTGTGGTTGCCATCAACTTCACGGCGGAAGCGCAAACGGTGGCGCTCACAGGCGGCGGCACGCTTATCCTCTCCACCGCGCTAGATCGGGCAGAGGAGGCAATCGGCGGCACGCTCGGTTTGCGCCCCTATGAAGGCGTGATCATCCGCGCCTAGCCCGAAGCTTGCACAAAAATACGGCTTCCAAGTGCGGAAGCCGTATTGATTTACAGCCCTTACACCAACAGGCGCATGGGATTTTCGAGCAAAGCGCGCAGCTCTTGCAGGAACAAGGCGCCTTCCGCACCATCACTGACGCGATGATCCACGCTCAGCGAAACCTTCATGCGCGTGCCAACTGTGATTTGCCCATCCACCACCACTGGCACCTGCCGCGCTGAGGCAACTGCCAAAATGGCAGCTTCCGGCGGGCTGATGATCGCCTCGAAGTGTTCCACGTCGTAAGCGCCCAGATTGCTGACGGTGAAGGTTGCGCCTTCAATATCTTCTGGCTTGATCTTGTTGGCGCGTACATTGGCGAACATCTCTTTGTTGCGCTTGGCAAGCTGCGAGATCGCCACTTGATCAGCATTGCGCGCCACCACATTCACCAAGCCACCTTCAGGCAGCGCCACGGCAATCCCAATGTTGATGTACTGATAGCGCACCAGCGTATCGCCGTAGAAGTGGCTGTTCAGGTTCGGGAATTTCCGCAGGGCAAGCGCCACCGCCTTCACGATCAGGTCGTTGACGGTCACCTTCTGCTCATCGGGCAAGCCGTTGTTAATCTGCTTGCGCAGTTCAAGCGCTGCCGCCATGTCAATTTCGCTGGTCAGGTAGAAGTGCGGAATGGTTGTCTTGCTCTCCACCGTGCGCGCTGCAATACGCTGGCGCATCCGTGAGACAGGCTCATGGGTGATGCCTTCGCCGCTGGGTGCGGTGCGCGTTGGTGCGGCACTGGGCGCTTTGGCGGGCGCACTCAGCGATTCGGCAACCTGCTGCACAGCCGTTGGGGTAAAGCGCTCCACGTCTACCTTTGTGATGCGCCCACCGGGGCCTGTGCCGTTCACAGCGCGCAGATCAATGCCGCGCTCTTGGGCAATGCGGCGCGCAAGCGGGCTTGCCCTCACGCCATCAGGCAGGTGCGGATCAGCCTCAGCGACGGGCATCGCGGCGGCAACAGTCTTCGGTGTAGGGGCAGATGGGGCGGCTTTAGCAGGCTCTACTGCTTTGCTTGGCACACGCTCGGCAGCAGGTTCGGCAGCAGGTGCCGCACCGCCGCCGACAGTATCCACATGGGCAAGCGCCATGCCAACGTTAACCACATCGCCCGCACTGACCAGCTTTTCAACCAGCACACCGCTAAAGGGCGACTCGATCTCAATAGTTGCCTTATCCGCCTCGACTTCGGCGATCACCTCACCCGCTTGGACGCTCTGCCCAATATCTTTCGTCCAGTTGACGAAAGTGCCTTCTTGCATGGTTGCCCCAAGCATGGGCATTTTCACAATTTCGGACATGCCAACCGCCTCTCTTAGATGATGTCCTTAACGGCTGCGACCACTTTATGCGCGTCGGGCAGTGCCATTAGCTCAATTTCCTTCGCGTAAGGCAGCGGCACATCCATCGCGCTGACGCGCTTAATCGGCGCATCCATATAATCAAACATATGCTCTTGCAACTGCGCGGCAACCTCGCTGCCAAAGCTGTAGAAGGGCAGCGATTCCTCGACGATCACGCAGCGGTTGGTCTTTTTGAAGCTCTCAAAGATCAACGGCAAATCCAGCGGACGCAGCCAGCGCACGTCTACCACCTCGCACGAGACGCCTTCCTGTGCCAGCAGCTCCGCCGCATCTAGCGACCACTCGACGCCGCGCCCAAAGGTGACAATCGTCACGTCTTTGCCTGCGCGCTTAATATCGCCCTTGCCGATGGGCAGCACAAAATCGGTGTCATCAGGGACGAGTCCCGGCTTGGAGTAGAGCGCGATCACTTCGGTGAACAGCACTGGATTATCATCCCGAATGGCTGCCTTCAACATGCCTTTGGCATCCGCGGGCGTGGAGGGGCAGCCTAGATACATGCCGGGAAAGTGGGCAAAAATTGGCTCAGGTGTGTGCGAGTGCGTGGCGGTTGCCTGATTGCCCCAGCCCGTCGCGCAGCGCATGACCATCGGCGCCCTGAACTGTCCATCAAACATATAATGCACCTTCGCGGCATGGTTGATTAAGGCATCGAAGGCGAGGAAGGCGAAGTTAATGGTCATGATCTCTGCCACAGGGCGCAAGCCTGCCATCGCCGCGCCAACGGCGGCGCCGGCAATCGCCATCTCGCTAATGGGCGTATCGCGGACGCGGCGTGCGCCAAACTCGTCCAAGAAGCCGCGTGTAACCTTGTGCGTACCGTCCCACGCGCCAACCTCTTGACCCATCACAAAGACGCGCTCATCACGGATCATTTCCTCACGCAAGGCGGCGCGCAGCGCCTCGCGCATGGGGATATTCTTTTCTGCCATGTTCAGGTTCGTTCCTTCGGTTATGTGTTAGGCGTAAACGTGGCGCGTTAAGTCCTCTGCGGTTGGCACAGGGCTTTCTTCGGCAAAACGCACCGCTTCTTCAATGGTAGCGGCAACGGCTGGTTCAATCTTAGCAAGTTCCGCCTCAATATCAGGGAACATCTCGCGCAGCTTCTGCTCCATCACCGTCAGCGGATCACGCTGTTGGTAGGTCTGCATTTCTTCCATGCGCTTCATATACAGACGATCCGAGACGCCGTGTCCTTCGTAGCGATAGGTAATCGATTCAATCAGGACAGGGCCCGTTGTACGTGCGTAATCTGCCGCTTGCTGCATCACCTCGTACACAGCGAAGAAGTCCATGCCGTCTACGCGCTCAAAATCCTTCATGCCGTAAGCAATGGCGCGCTTGTGCAGTTCGGGCTGCCCGCTGGAGACTTCAATGGGCGTTCCCATGCCGTAGAGGTTGTTCTCGATCAGCCACACAACGGGCAAATCCCAGACGGCTGAAAGGTTCAGCGACTCGTGGAAGTAGCCGTTGTTGGTGGCGCCATCGCCGATGAAGCTCAGCACCACTTCACCGTCCTCGTTATATTTCGATTTGAGGGCAATCCCGGTTGCCAACGGCAAATGCCCGCCCACAATGGCGTAGCCGCCCCACATGCGGACGTTTACATCGGCAAGGTGCATCGAGCCACCCTTGCCGCCACTCACACCCGTGCGCTTGCCCATCATCTCCGCCATCAGCCGATTCACGTCCGCACCTTTTGCAATGGCAATGCCATGATCGCGGTAGGCGGTAATCACATGGTCGGTGGGCTTGAGCGCCTTAATCGCGCCGACGCCGGTTGCCTCCTGTCCGTTATAGAGGTGCAAATAGACGCCGCCAATCTTGCGTGCGTTGTAAAGCTCTTTGCACTTTTCCTCAAAGCGGCGGATGAGTACCATCTGGTGGTAGACTTCAATGAGTTCTGCTCTGGTCAACGTTTTAGTTAGGTCGGACATTTACAATTCCCCATTGCCCGTGACAAATATCACGCCCGCGTGCGCTGTTTAGCCGAAAAACACGCGCATAGCCGAGCTAAAATAGCGCTCGGCGCGAAGGATTCGCCAAACAAAAGGCGCGGCGTGCTGAATTGCCTAAGAGCATAACACACAAGCGGGCTTGCTACCAAATGCTTGTTATTAGCAGATGTGGCAACCGTGCGTAGTGGTTGAAGCGGGCGCGGATCAGGGAAAAGCTATCCCTATGGGCAAATAGACACAGGGGCGGAAACGCTTCCGCCCCTGTGCTACCTGTTTCAAAGTCCGTTTTCGCTTACGGCGCAACCCAGACGCCCGTCAGCGGCTTATCGCTGGCGATACCGTAGACGATGTTTACGTCGGCAAAGCCCGTCGTCAGCGCATTCCGCAAATAGACAATGCCATTCGAGGGACGGTAGACGCCAGCACTATCCTTGCCATCGCTATCCCAGTCACCGCTGATAGGTGTATCCGTGCCGACGCCTAAGGCGAAGATGTAGTTAGTAGTCGGCACGCAATTGCAGACTTGATTGGTCAGGTAGAACAAGCCGTTGGAAGGACGGAAGATGCCAACGCTATCTATGCCGTTGCCGTCCCAATCGCCTGCCACAGGCTTATCGCTCGGATTGCCAAAGATCATCGCAAAGTCGGCAAAGCCCATCGAGAGGCTGTTTCGCAGTAAGAGCTGACCTGTGGAAGGACGATAGACACCAATGCCATCCACACCGTTGCCGTTCCAATCACCAATGATTGGCACATCGCCGGGATTGCCAAAGGTGATGCTGATATCCGGCGCGCCGGGCGTGTTGCTGTTCCGCAAGAAGAACTGCGACGTGCTTGGACGGTAGATGCCGATAGTATCAATGCCATCGCCGTTCCAGTCGCCTGCCACAGGCAGATCGTCGGTTGCGCCGTAGTAGAAGTCAATGTTGGCGAAGCCTGTTGTATTGTAGTTCCGCAGCAAGAAGCGGTCCCCACGCATGACACCGATAGTATTCGGCTTGATTTGGGCAATGGCGCTCTCCAAGTTCGGGCGCGGACCGATCAGGCGCGTCCCGTTTTGGGCAACGCCAGTATCGCGCAGCAGATTGCGCAGGCGCGCTGGCGTATACATATAGCCTTTTGCCTTAGCAATGCCTTGCAAGGCGGCGGCAGCACCTGCCACAATCGGACCAGAGCTGGACGTGCCACTAAAAGTGTGCGTGTAGTACTGACGCGGATCAAAGCCAGAGGCAGACGCATTGAAACTTGGATGATTGCCGTAGCCCGTGCCAACGACGTTATCACCAATGCCCTGCACATCAATGCGCGTGCCGTGATTGCTGTAGCAGTGTGGCGAACGCGCTGGCGTGAAGCTGCCCACACCTGAGAAGCCCGCACCCACATAGATCGCGCCTGAGTCGTAGAGCGACCGATCAAAGGGATTGCCCAATGGGTAGCCCGAAAGCGTCCCGCCGGTGTTGGCGGGCGTAAACCAGTCCAGATCGTTAAAGCCGTTGCCCGCCGTCAGCACAATGATGCGCCCGTTGGCGGTGGCAGTGGCGATGGCATCATAGTTAGCGCGATAATATTCCATCGGCACATAGCGATCACCACAAGAGCAGCCCGTTGGGCAAGGCGGTAACGCAGCGCCACCCGGTACGGCGGTCTGCATTTCCAGCAGGATCACATCACCCGCCGCCGCATTGTTGGACGCCTGTGTGATCGAATTGGCAGAGTTATAGCCGCCGCCAAAGAACATGCCGCTGACGCGGTGATCGGCGCCATGCACAATGCCCGTCACGCCGTAGGCGTTCTGCAAGCCACCCAGAATGCCAACCACAGCCGTGCCGTGGTCGTTGCCGAATCCGCTGAAGCGCTCGCCTGCCAGCAGCGTATTGATGCTGGTCGGTAAGTCCTCATGATCAACTTGCCAGTCATACTCCACATCAATCACGCGCACATTAGCGCCGTTGCCGCCAACGCGCTGCCATGCAAACTCCGCATTAATGCCGGGCGGACTATTGCTGGCAGGCTTTAGGTAGAACTGCCCACTGGTCAGATCGGGCGTGGTCGGTGGAATATCGGTGCTGCCGGGCGCGATGGGACCTGGTTCTTCATAGGCAAATTCCACGCTCGGATCGGCGCGGAAGGTTGCCAGCAAGCCCAAGACTTGTGCATCCGTAGCGCTCAACGGGAAATCCACTGCGTAGTAAGTGTTCAGGTCAGCAAGCTGCCTGCCGCTGTTCTGAATGCCCTGCTGCCGCTGTGCATCAAGGGTAGCTTCCGGCAAGGTGAACAGCCGATTCAGCGTTGCACCAACGGATAGCACAGCAGTCTCTAACGGCTGCACACTGATGTTTGGTGCGGCTGGCACCAGCACGCCACCTTGCAGTCGGATCCCAGTGTTATCCCAAAACTTCACAACAATACGGCGCTCACCATTGATGCCGGGTCCGCGTGGTGTGCCACCACCGCCACCCGACTCCTGATCACGCGGGATAAAGGTCGGTGCAATGTCAGGTGTTGGCGTCCAATCGGCGGCAATGGCAGATGAATCAGGCGCGCCTAACCCAGAAAAGATCAATGCGGTGATGGTCATAAAAACCATTAGCAGTGCAAACAAACGACCCTTGACTCGATTCATAAGAAAATCTCCCCAAACAATGCGGCTGATCATTCCCAGTATAGCCTAGAAGTACAAGCGATGGGTTCGTTTTTCTAAAAATTTTACACTTTGCGGCTTGGCTCATAATGCGTACTGTTTTGGCAGCAACCGTTTGATTTTTCATAGATTCCGCCCAAAGCGTTTATACTAGAGCGCATGGAGCAACTACCTAACGTAAGGATGCGACCTTAAGTGGCACAGCGACGCTTCGCCTCACTTGACGAATTGATCACAATCGCACGGCATGAATCCGCCACCCAAATGGACTACTACATTGGCGTAGAGCATTTGCTGTTGGCGCTGATGCGCGTGGAAGGTGGCGTTGCCGCACATATTTTTGCGCGGCAGGATGCCTCCAGCAGCTATGTGCAGTTCATCACCCAAACTCAGACCAGCGGCAGCCCCGATACCGCCGGCTATCTTGGCATTCCAACGCCACGTGCCGCCAAAGTTATCGCTAGGGCGCAGAGCCACATCGCCAAGGGAATGCAGCCGGATGAGCGTGCGCTGCTGTACGCCATTGTGGAAGAGCGCGATAGCCTTGTGGTGCGGCGCGTGCTGCAAAATTTAGGCATCAGCCGCACGCAGCTTCTGGCAGATATTAAAGTGTGGGAAGCAGAGAGTGCGGCTGATTTCAACATGCCGCCGCCGGAAGTCTTTAACAGCGATCCACGCTATGAACTGCTGCCTGATGATCTTGTAATCATTCAGCAGATATTCCACACCTGCACACGAGTCGTTATTGAGCGCGTGCTTTCTTCGGAAGGCAATTCCTACAGCGGTGCGCGGGTGCTGTTGGTGCGCGCCTACGAGCCGGGCGGGCGCGAACAAGCGCCTTCGGTCGTCAAACTGCACGATAGGCGCAACGTGCTGTGGGAAAAAATGCGCTATAACGACTATGTGCGCGATAAGCTGCCCGCCAATACCTCACATATCATGGTGGACGTGCTGCCTGAAAACAGCCTGATCGGCGGGCTGAAATATTCCTTTGTGCAGGGCAGCCTCGATGCACAATCCACCAGCCTGAAAGATTTCGCCCTCAGCCAAGCGCCGCATGTGGTGGCACGCCTGCTGCGCGAAAAGCTCTACGACGCTTTCAAGCATACATGGTGGGATCAGCGCACGCCTTACGCCTTCACCGCATGGCAAGAATACGAACTGCTGCTGCCGCCTGCCTTAGAGCTAGAGGCAGTCCCAGAGGAGGCGCCGCGCAGCGGCGCACGCAAGATCACACCGCTCAACGAGATTCTGCGTGAAGAAGGCGCACTCCGCCATGGCGAGTTGGTTATTCTGACCAATTTCACGGTGCTAAAGGCGAAGCCTGAACGTGCCAATACGGTGCAGTTTGTGACGGGTGGCAACGCAGAGGCGATGAATCTTGCCTCCCGTGTGGATGTCAAAAACTTTGATCTAGAGGCGTATCCCAATCTCCATCGCGGCATGATGCTGGAGCGCGTGCTGGGCAGAGTGACGCGCACCCGTGATGACATTCTGCAAGAGCAGGTGCTTGCCCTTGCCCCAGATTTCGATTTCACCCGCGATCCGCTGCCCTACCATCAAGCGCTGATGGAGCGCCTGCCTAATCCACTGAAGCACTACCGCTCGCTGCTTGAACAGCGCCTGAGTGGATCGTTCTGCTCTATGCATGGTGACCTGCATGTTGGCAATGTGTTGGTTGGGCGCAACGGCGAAGCCTGGCTGATTGACTTTGAGTGGGCACGCGACGGGCACACACTCTTTGATTGGGTGACGCTTGAGATGAGCCTGCTCTTAGAGTTGGTGGTGCCAGACCTGACCGATTCGTGGGAGGCAGCGTGGGACGTGATCGCAGTCTTGGATCAGCTTAACCGCGCCTGCTACACCGAACCGCATGTCGCAAGTTCTGCGCTCGTCAATCCGGATTTGCCGTTTGCCAATGCGTTGATCCCGATTGCCGAAGTGCGGCGGATTGCCAGCGGCTTGCTTCGGAGCGGCAACTGGGCAGAATATTTCACACCGTTAGCGCTCATGGCGCTTCGCACGCTGGGCTGGAAAGAACGCCCGCTGCTGGCGCGCCGCCTTGCCTATCTGGTGGCTGCCCTTGCCATAGATGCCAGCCGCGCCGCACAGGCAGCCTACTTGCAATCGCCTGCCAGTGAAGCGGATCGCACCGACACGCATTAGCAGCAGCCCGCTAAGGTTGGGTATACTTTCTGGTATGACAGACAGACGCGAGCCTTCAACACCCATTCGGCAGGCAGTGCCACAGATGCCATGGCGGTCGCCCACTCAGGCGATTGCCATCATCGGCTTGATCATGGTCGTGGCGATCTTCATCGGCGCGCTGTATTTGGCGCAGGCAACCGTCACCGCCACCACCGGCAGTAACCTGCTGGAGCTTCAGCGCACCCGCGAATTCTTACAGCGCGCCATCGGCGATATGCAGGCGCAGATCGCCCAGCAGCGCAACATCAACACCTTGCGCGGGCGCGCCCAACAGCTTGGCTTTGCGCCCGCCGCCGCCCAAGACCTTGAATACATCGTTGTGGAAGGCTATTCGCCTATCCGCGCCACACCGACGCCTTTCCTGACCCCAGCGCCAACGTTGGTCTATGACGAGACCTTTGAAGGTTGGGTGCGCCAGCAGTGGGATGCCCTGCTGCGCCAATTTGAACAATGGATGAACAGCGGCAGCACGCCGTAGGAGTCTTAGGCTATGCGATCCAGCTTTAACCGACGCCTTTCGCTGCTCACCTTTATGATCATCGTGATGGGCGTGCTGCTCTTTGCGCGCCTTGCCTCGTTCCAGTTCCAGCTGGATGTGGCTGCCTATTTGCAGCGCATTGCCAGCAGCAACTACCGCACCATCAACGATAGATTCCCAGAGCGTGGGCGCATTTATGACCGCAACGGCGAATTGCTGGCAGCCAACACCACCGAATATCGGATCGGCATCAGTCCTGTCTACATCTCGGACAAGGCGAAACTTGCCCGTGAACTTGCCCAAGCGCTCGGCGAAGATGAAGAGCGCATTCTGCGGCTTGCCAACAGCCGTGCGCCCTATGAGTTAGTTACTCGCCAGCCCGTTAGCGTGGAGGTGGCACAAAAAGTGGCGCAGCTTAACCTGCTGGCGGTGACCATTGACCCAGAACCGAAACGCATTTATCCGCATAACAGCCTTGCCGCGCATATCGTCGGCTTTGTGGGTTGGGAAGGCAACCTTCGGCGTGGCTATGTGGGCGTGGAAGGCGGCTACAACGACGACCTCGCCGGGCAGAGCCGCATCACGGAGCGCAGCCGCATCCCCTTTGACGCCATTCTAGGCGATCTGCCGCCGCCCGGACGTGATATTTACCTGACCATTGACCGCAGCATTCAGCACCTTGCCGAGAGCGAACTCTACGACGCCATCAATCGCTATGGTGCCACAGGCGGCACCATCCTGATCATGGATCCGCGCAGTGGCGAAGTGCTGGCGATGGCTTCCTACCCTACCTTTGACCCGAACGTTTACTTTGAAGCCGGCAAAGACGCCACCCGCAATCCCGCTATCAGCGATAGCTACGAACCCGGCTCGGTCTTTAAGGTGGTGACTGCCGCACTCGCCCTTGAGTCGGGCAAGGTCTCGGAAGATTCGACCTACTACGAAGGGAGCAATTTCCGCGTGGTAGGCGGCAGGCGCATCTTTAACTGGGATCGCGCCGCGCATGGCTCACAAAGTTTCGTAGATGTGTTGGTGCGCTCGTGGAATCTTGGCACAACCTGGCTCTCGGTAGATGTCCTCGGTCCAACGGAGTTCTATGAAGGCTTGCGGCGCTTTGGCGTCGGGCAGCCGACGGGCATTGATCTGGAAGGTGAGGCAGCCGGCATTTTGCGCCTGCCCAACGACCTGTATTGGAGCGATTCCGACCTTGCCACCAATAGCTTTGGACAAGGGCTGACGGTGACGCCGCTGCAAATGCTCTCGTTCGTGAACGTGATCGCCAACGGTGGGCAGATGATGCAGCCACACATCCGCCTGAAGACGGTGGATGGCGACCGCGAATACTACGCGGTGCCTGCCTCCGTCCGCACGCCGATCTCGGCAGATGTGGCGCAGCGGATTACCAACATCATGGTGCAGGTTGTGAATGTGGGTGAAGGCAAGGATGCGCGTGTGCCGGGCTATACCGTCGCCGGCAAGACGGGAACTGCCCAAATCTACTGTGCGACGTGCGTCGGCTTGTATGATCCTGAACTGCAAATGGCAACTTTTGTTGGCTTTTTGCCGGCTGACGAGCCGCGTGTGAGCATCCTCATCAAGCTGGACAAAGTTGGGCGTTTTGCCAGCGAGACTGCCGCACCTGCCTTTTCGCAGTTGGCAAAGCGGCTGGTGGTGTTGATGAACATCCCGACGGATGCACAACGCGCCGAACTGCGTGAGCAAGGCGGCAACACCAGCATGATCGTGAAGCGCTAGAGGCTGCATGGTCGCCTACACAGAGAGTCCGCGTTATCGGCGCTGCCAAGCACTCTTTGATCAACGCTACCCAAACTTCGTGAATGCCGGTCAGCAGTATGCAGCATGGCTTGCCGACGTGATCAGCGTCGATTCAACACTGCTGGATGTTGGCTGCGGACGTGATTCACTGGCGGCTGTGCCTATTCATCAGGCGGCGCGCAGCGTTGGCATAGACCTCGTGGCGGATGATCTGCGGCACAACCATACGGTGCAACTGCCTGTTTTGGCAAACGCTTATCATCTGCCGTTCCGCGCCGCAAGTTTTGATGTGATCGCCTCACAGTGGGTGGTGGAACACTTTCCGCAGCCCGTTAATGCCTTCCGCGAGATGGCGCGCCTGCTGCGCCCTGACGGTAAGATCATCCTGCTGACGACCAACGCCCATAATTATGTGCCGTTCCTCAGCCGCCTTGTGCCAGACACCGCCCGCACGTTTGCCCTGAGGCGCCTGTTGCGCCGTCCTGTCCATGAATCGCACCCCACTTTTTACCGCGCCAATACAGGGCGTGCGCTCAGCCGTGTGGCGGAACAAGCAGGCTTGCGCGTGGCACAGATCGCCTATGTGGGCAATCCGTTTTATATGGCATTTTCGCTGCCGTTGTTCCGCCTTGCCCTTTTCTATGAGCGCCTGACTGACTCGCCGCGCCTGAAGCACTTCAAACTCTATCTGATCGCACGCCTTGAGAAAATGGCTTAAGAGATACGTCTGGGCAGCGGGCAGGCTTCACTATACCCACCCATTTACAAGCCCTTGACAGACACGCCAAGTATGCTAGAATGCACTGCAAGGTAGTCATGTGCCTGTAGCTCAGTGGATAGAGCGCTTGCCTACGGAGCAAGATGTCGGGGGTTCGAATCCCTCCAGGCACGCTGGGTTCTCGTAAACCACTTCCGACTCGTCGTAGGGCTCCCAAATGCCTACGACGCATTTGTTTTCCGCACCTCAAAGTAGCTGATTGCCCGCCCGTCACTTGCCCTGCGGCGCGCCCTGTGGTCTAATTGCGGCGCGAGACTTGCCCGTAGAAAGGTCTGCGCCCTATGCCCGCCCCTGCCGAAATTCTCGCCCTGATCGAGCGCTTCACCGCGCGGCGCGCCCAGTTCGAGCATCCCGACTACAACGAGACGCAAGTCCGTGTGGATTTTATCAACCCATTCTTTCGGGCGCTGGGCTGGGATATGGAAAACGCCGACGGCTTGCCGCCTTCCCAGCGTGAAGTGCGCCATGAGGACGCCGTGCGGATCGGTGAGCATGTGAAGGCGCCCGATTACGCCTTTTGCGTCGGCGGTGCGCGCAAATTCTTTGTGGAGGCGAAAAAGCCCGCCCGCAACCTCAAGACGGACGCCAAGCCCGCCTACCAACTGCGCCGCTATGGTTGGAGCGCCACCCTGACCCTCTCGATCCTGACCGACTTTGCCGAGTTCGCCGTCTATGACTGCCGCGTCAAGCCTAGCGACAAAGACGCCGCCAGCGTTGCCCGCGTTCACTATTTCACCTGTGAGCAGTACGCCCAAAAATGGGACGAGATCGCCGCGCTCTTTAGCCGTCAGGCAGTCCTCAACGGCGCCCTCGACCGCTTTGCCGAACAGCCCGCCCCACGCGGCGCCATGACCGTAGACGCCGCCTTCCTTGCCGACCTTGACCTGTGGCGGCGCGACCTTGCCAAGCGCATTTGGCAGCTTAACCGCAAACAGACGCTCACCCATGCCGATATTAACTACGCCGTCCAGAAAATCCTTGACCGCATCATCTTCTTACGCATTTGCGAAGACCGCGGCGTGGAGGACTATGCGCGCTTGTTCGCGCTCGTTAACGGCGTGCATGTCTACGACCGCCTGACCGAATATTTCAAACAGGCGCGTGACCGCTACAACAGCGGCTTGTTCTACTTCCCGCCGCCCGAACGCGACCACACCGAACAGCCCGACGCCCTCACGCTCAGCCTGCACCTGGATGACCAGACGCTCAGCGACATCCTCAAACGGCTGTATTTTCCCCACAGTCCCTACGTCTTTTCCGAGATTCCCGTCGAGATTCTCGGTCAGGCATACGAGCAGTTCCTCGGCAAGGTCATCCGCGTTGAAGTGAAAGCAGGCAACCCCGATATCGTCATCGAACCCAAGCCCGAAGTGCGGAAGGCAGGCGGCGTTTACTACACGCCCGCCTACATCGTCGAGTACATCGTCAGCCAGACCCTGACGCCGCTGCTGCATGGCAAGACGCCCAAACAGGCTGCCAAGCTGCGCGTGCTAGACCCCGCCTGTGGCAGCGGCTCATTCCTGATCGGCGCCTACCAATTCCTGCTGGATTGGTATTTACGCGCCTACACCGCCGACTCGCCCGAAAAGCACGCCAAAGCAGGCTGGCTGCGCCAAACCACCACCGTCAACGGCGCTGAGTGGCGGCTGACCATTAAGGCGCGCAAGCAAATCTTGCTGGATAACCTCTACGGCGTGGATATTGATTCCCGCGCTGTGGAGACCACCAAACTCTCGCTGCTGCTGCGCGCCCTTGAAGGCGAGACCGACGAGAGCATCCGCCAGCAGCGCCAGCTCTGGCACGAGCGCGCCCTGCCCGACCTCGGACGCAACATCCAGTGCGGCAACGCCCTGATCGCGCCCGACTTTGAGGCGTTCGCCGCCCAAAACGGCTGGCAGCTTAGCGCGGCGGACTATGCCCGCGTGAACTATTTTGACTGGCAGCGCGGCTTTGCGCCGATCTTTGCCGAAGGCGGCTTTGACGCAGTGATCGGCAACCCGCCCTATGGTGCTGACTTATCCGATCCTGAGAGGAACTACCTTAAAAAACATTACATCACTGGCTCAACAGATACCGCCGCGTTGATGATGGTGCAGGCACACAGATTACTCAAAGAAGCAGGCATTATCGGAATGATTGTGCCGAAATCCTTCACTTATTCATCAACTTGGCAGAAAACACGCACGTTTTTTGAGCGTGAGATTATTCAACTTGTTGATGTTGGCAAAGTTTGGCGTGAAGTCAAACTAGAGCAATCAGTTTTTGTAGCCGTTAAAGGTTCAACGAATAAAACATATGTATCATTAACTAGGCAAGGTAAAGCCATTGTTGAAGTAGGGCGCGTCAACAAAACAGACTGCCGAAAATTCGGCTTCTTCCTCAACAGCGTCGGTGAATCGGAACTAAGCATTGCCCAAAAGGTTGTAAAATCCTGCGTGATGCTTGGAGAGCTGACCACAAATACACGCGGCGGTATGTTACAGTCCAAGGTTGGTGATACTCCCGCAAAATATCAAGTGCTTGGCGGTTCAAACATCAAGCGCTGGCTAGTTAATGGGCGTAAAGGCTATCTTCAAATTTCAGATGAGAATATTCCAGCGAATGCTTGTATTCAGGAAAACAGCCTTTTAGTGCAAAATATCGTAGCACATATTGCGAATCCAACTGATCACATTAAAATTATTGGCACAATAGCCGACAGAACATCCTCCGAAACAGCCGTTATTCTTGATACTGTCAATCAACTTGTGAATCGTTCACAGATGTCGAGTGCCTACTTGCTGGCATTACTACATTCCAAACTCATCAACTGGTATGTTTATAGATTTATCTTTGCTAAAGCAATTCGCACCATGCATTTTGATGGCACAGTTACAAAGCGCATTCCAATAAAAGTTCTTGATTTGAAAAAATCTAATGAGCGCGCCCTGCACGATCAGATCGTTGCTGCCGTCCAAACCTTGTTGGGCTTGCACCAGCAGGTGGCTGCGGCTGCCTCACCCGCCACGCGCACGCCGCTGGAACGTCGCATCACGGCGCTGGAAGGCGAAGTAGATCGGATCGTCTATCAGCTCTACGGGCTGAGCGCGGCGGAAATCGCCTTGGTGGAGGGTTGAGCGCTGTGCGCGGAGGCGCCACACCAAACACAAGTTGTGGATTTCCGCACTCAGCGCTAGACTGTGCAGGTAAGGTGGCGTAGATTGCGATTGTGAGGCTATGAGGCTCATCTGGATCATCTTTCGGCGCGAATTGGCGCAGTATTTCAATTCGCCCATCGCCTATTTTGTGGCGTTTGCCGTGCTGCTGCTGACAGGCTTCACCTTCAACGACGATCTGGCAGCCCGCAACGGACGCGCCGCTACGGATGCCGCCTTGCCGCTGATCTACCTCGCGCAGTTCAGCGTCTTTTTTGTGCCGCTGCTCACGATGCGCCTGCTGGCGGAAGAAAACCGCGAAGGCACCCTTGAACTGCTGATGACTTTGCCACTTCAAGATTATCAGATTGTGCTAGGTAAGTTTTTGGGCGCCTGGGCGTACTATAGCATCCTGATCAGCTTAACCGTGGTGCATCAGGTGCTTTTGGTGTGGCTCAGCCCGCCGGATTTAGGCGTGGCGTTTGCCGCATACATTGGCGTGTGGTTGTTTGGCGGTGCCTGCATCGCTGTGGGCATCTTTTTCTCTGCCCTGAACGAAAACCAGATTGTGGCGGCGTTCTTGGGCATGGCAGCGCTTTTGATCCTGTGGCAGGCGGATTTGGTCGGCAACGTGATCAGCAACCGTTCACTTGCCGAATTTGTGCGCGGCATCAGCTTCCAGAGCAACTATTCCTACTCGTTCGCCATTGGTATTGTGCGCCTTGATCACACCGTGTTCTTTTTGGGTGTGGCGGGCGTGCTGCTGCTTGCCACCGCCCAGATTGTGCAATCGCGGCGGTGGCGCTAGTGGAGAAGATGATCTATGGCTTCTGAGGGCAAAGGGCGCGGCACACTCATCCTCAACCGTGTGAGTGTGGCACGCTACAGCAGCCTGATCGGCGGCGCGGCGCTGATTGTGGCGGTTGGCGCGCTGCTGGCAAGCGGCGAACTCTCGCCCTTTGTGGTGATCAGCGCCTTGATCGGCTTGGCAGGGCTTAGCCTGTGGATGACGTTGGCGCCTGACGATTTCCGCAGCACGCTCAGCAGCAGGCGCGCCGTGTATGGCAGCAACAGCGCCCTGATCGTGCTGCTGTTCGTCGGCATTGTGCTAACGCTGTATGCCATTGCGGCGCGCAGCGGAATCGCAACGGATCTGACGGCGCAGGGGTATTACCGCCTGAAGCCGAATGTGCGCCCCATTGTGGAGCAGCTTTCGCGCCCAATCCAGATCACCGCCTTTTACAGCCGCCGCTTGCTGACTCAGCAGGCGCTCGAATCGCCCGTTTTGCGGCTGTTTGCCGATGCCGCGCCTGATAAAATTCGTCTGGTCTATGTTGATCCCGATCAGCAGCCGATCATCGCTGGTCAGTTCGGCTTGCAGCGCGCCTACGGCGTTTTCGTCTCGTATCTGGCTGCCGACGGCACGCCCGACCCGAACTTCACCGTGAGAGTACTTTCGGCGCGAGACCGCTTGCCCGAACTGCCCGCCGAAGAAGACTACATCAACGAGCGTTGGATCGCAGAGGCGATCTTGCAGCTTGAGGTGCGCGGCAGATTCAACGTCTTATTCAGCGTTGGCAACGGAGAACTGAACCTTGACACAGAGGCGACCGGCATCCGTGATGGCTTGCGCGCCGTCGGCATTCAGGTTGGGACGCTTGACCTGAGCCGCGAAAGCGTGCCGCAAGGCACCACCGCGCTGATCATCCTTGCGCCAACCCGCGATTTTACGGCGGGAATGGCGGATCGGGTGGCAAACTACCTGAACAGCGGCGGCAAGGTGTTGATCATGGCGGAGCCTGCCTTCCGCAGCGATATTCGCTTTATGCAGGCAGAGGATAGCCCATTGGCTGCCTATCTGTGGCAGGCGTGGGGCATTCGCCCAAACCGTGATATTGTCTTTGACCCGCTCTCCTTCAACGACACACAGTACTATGTGCGGGCGGCGCAGTTCTTTGAAGGGCATCCTATTGTGCAGAAAGATCAGACGGGCGGCGCGGCGCGCCCGCTATTCGCCATTGCGCAGTCGTGGCAGGTGGCGCCCAATCCGCCCGTCGGCGTGACGGTGCAGCGCATTTACACCACCACGGACGATGCCTTTGGCAAACTCGATCTGCGCGAGGTGGCAAGCAATCCTGATCGGGCAACGCGGGGCGCGGCTGATTTGCCCGGACCGCTCACCCTGATGGCAGCCGCCGAAAACGAGATCACCGGCGGGCGCTTGGTTGTAGTGGGCGATGCTGATTGGGTGACCAACGATCTGATCGTTGCCTTTGATGGGCAAATCTTGTGGACGAACACGGTTGATTGGCTGGTCGAATTCCTTGAGCGCGTGACGGTAGAGCCTGTCTTTGGGCAGTTGCCGCTCAGCGTGCCAAGCCGCGACCTAGAACTGACCGCCTTCATCACGTTGGCAGTGCTGCCGGGCGCAGTGCTGCTGGTTGGGCTGCTGGTCTGGTGGCGGCGGTCAAGGCGCTAGGCTATGGCAAACGCACAGCGCCGCACCGTGATCATCTTGTTCGTGGTCTTTCTTGCCCTGCTTGGGCTGGCGGTGGGTGTTATCTTTCCGCGCCGCACGCCGCTGCCAAACACGCAAGGCACGCCCAGCGCCACACAAGTTCCGTATGTCTTTCCGAGTGTGTTGCCCGCGCAAATTACGCGGATGGTCTTAGAAGATCGGCGCGATTCGGCAGATGTTGCTACAATCACACTCATCAAGATGGCGGGTGACTGGCAAGCCTTCCGCACCGAAAATGACACATTCTTGCCCGACCTCACAAAAGTGGCACGCTTGCTGCACGGTTTGGCAAGTTTGCGTTATAATCGTATCATAGAAGGCACAACATTGGAGGCATTCGGCTTGGCAGACGGCGGACAGTTTGTCATTCGGTTTACAGCCGATAGCACATACACATTGTATATTGGCGGAAATACTCCCGATCAGACGTTTGCCTATGTGCAACGGGATGGGTTTACCGCCATACTACTTGTCCCTGCGGAACAGATCGCGGCATTGACGGGCGCGTTGGAGGGCTTGGCGGCACCCTAAACGCCTCATTGCGGCTTACGAGCAGCATTCCCTTGAGAACGTCGCCCCGCCACTTTCGGTGGGGTTTTTTGTCGGAGGACATACACAAATCGGGATGTTAATGGTAGTAGACAAAGCCACACAACAACTTATCCAGCAGCAGTTGAGCGCCAAGGCGGAAGCACAAGGATTCGTGCTTTACGACGACATCCTCACGCTTATTCCCGATGCCGAACAGAACATCGAATTGATCGAGGATGTGATCGAGAGCCTCAGCCAGCTTGGCGTGCCGATCCTGACTGAGCCGCCCGCTGAGGCAGCCGAGCTACCTGACGCCGAAGCAACTGACTCGAACGAGTTGGCACTTGACGAAGACCTTGACGAGCTGAGCGAACTCAGCACGCTTGGGCTAGACCTGATGGCGGATGACGGCTATCAGCAAGCCATTGAGACCGATGATGTGGTCGGCTTGTATTTGAAAGAGGCTGGGCGCGTGCCGCTGCTGAGCGGCGAGGAAGAAGTGCGTCTTGCTAAGCGCATGGAGCAGGGGCGCCTTGCCGAAGAGCAGCTTGCCGAATACGGTGATCACCTGCCGTTGGATGATCGCTACGACCTTGAGCGCCTGATCGAAGATGGCGAATTGGCACAAGAACACCTGATTCAAGCAAATTCGCGCCTTGTGATCAGCGTGGCGAAAAAGTATACCGGGCGCGGTGTGCCGTTCCTCGATCTGATTCAGGAAGGCAACATCGGCTTGATCCGTGCGGCGCGCAAATTTGAATATCAGCGCGGGCATAAGTTCAGCACCTACGCCACCTGGTGGATTCGGCAAGCCGTCAGCCGTGCCGTTGCCGATCAAGGGCGCACCATTCGCGTGCCAGTCCATATGGGCGATCAGATCAACCGTCTGCGGCGCATTTCGCTAGGGCTGACGCAAGCACTCGGACGCGAACCGACGATGGATGAGATCGCAGAGGCGATGCAGACCACGCCGGATAAGATCAACGTGCTGCTCGAAATCTCGCGCCGTCCGATCAGCCTTGAAGCGCCAACGGACGAAGACGAGGAAACCGAGATCGGCGACTTTGTGGAAGACACCCGCGGACTCTCGCCCTCAGAGGCGACCGATCAAGAGATGCTGCGCCATCACCTCAGCGATGCGCTCAACCGCCTGCCCGACCGTGAAGCGCACATCCTGCGCCTGCGCTACGGCTTGGAAGATGGCGAGATGCACACCCTTGAGGAAGTCGGCAAGGCGATTGGCGTCACCCGTGAGCGCGTGCGCCAACTGGAGGCGCAGGCACTGAATCGGCTGCGCCGTTCGTCCTCGCACCACATCTTGAAAGACTTTCTGCTAGAGCAGGAGTAGGCAGCCATGCGTGTTGAGCGTCCGCCATACATCCTGATCGCGCTGTTGTTGGGCAGCGGCGGCTATTTGCTGCTGCGGAACTTCCGCCTGCTGCCAGAGGTAGACCTGCTGCCTTACGCGCCCATCCTGCTGATCTTGCTTGGCATTCAACTGCTGTTCCGCAGCGATTTGGGCATCAGTTGGGCAGCGCAGACCTTTGGCATCACACGCGGCACGGTGCGCGCCGCCAGCCTAGAGGCATACAGCGGTGAGCTGGATGTGAAGCTGCGCGCCTTGCGCCGTGAAGGACGCCTGATCGCCGGCGCCTACACTGCGCGTTCACGCCCTGATCTGACGGTGCGCGGCGAGACGGCGCGCCTGACCATGCAGCGCGGGCGGACGTGGCTCTTTTCGCTTGCCGATTGGGAAGTGGGCTTGGCGCGTGATCTGCCTTGGAACGTGCTGCTTAGCACGCACTTGGGCGAACTTGAGGTGGATTTGCGCGGAGTGCCGATCAACCGTGCCGAACTGGGGACGGGCATTGGCGATATTCGCCTTGTGCTGCCGGAATTGGTTGGGCAAGGCGTGCGCGCTTTCTCCACACTCGGCAACGTGACGCTGGCAGTGCCAGAGGGTGTGGCGGCAGTCGTGCGGGTGCGGCGCAGCCCATTGGCGCGGGTGCAGATTGATGAGCGCCACTATCTGCGGCTTGCCGATGACCTGTATGCCACCCTGAACTACGCCGATGCCAACCGCGTGCTGTATGCCGAGATGGGCAGCACCTTTGGCACGCTGCGCTTGGTGACCATTAGCGCCTCGCAGAGCTAAGCATGTCTCATATTCAGCGCACTGCCCAACGCCCAAAGCGGCAAACGCCGCGCTGCCCGCGCTGCGGCACGCTCAATCTGACCGTGCGCCGCTGCAAACGGTTGTGCCGTTACTGTGGCTATCAGGAGTGCTGCGCCGACGCCTGCCTGCTTGAATATCCTGATGAGGAACAGGCAGCGGCAGCGCAGACGGCTACACCAGTGGAAAATAGGGCGTGACGCGGATAATCTTGCTGCTGAAGTTACTCACGTAGGCACTCAGGCGCTCATAAAGCACTTTCCACTGTGGATGATCGAGCAGCGCTTTAGCCGTCTTGTAATCTTCTGCGATGCCGCCCAGCATGATTGACGGACGCTTGCCATACATGGTATACCAACTCTCGGTTGGCTCTAAGCCGAGTTTTGCCAAGCCGGGCGACAGCTCCCGCACAAGGAACTCAAAATATTCCTGATCACGTCCCGGCAAGATGTCGTAAGTCAGGATCAGCTTCACTTGCATTTTAATGGCTTTGCTCCATGACGATAATCTGAGTCTGTTCAGGCATTCCGCTGCCCGTCACCTTAAAGACCTGCTCCTGCTGCACGCGGCTGACGCCCATCTCGCGCAGGAAGCGTTCCAGCGGATCGAGCGCGATGGTGCTGTTGGGCAGTTGGTAGTGCATCGGGATGACGTAGTTCGGCTCTAGCAGGCTGATCAGCTCCACCGCCTGAGTGGCGTTCAAGCCGCCACCGCCGCCGACCGGGATTAGCGCGACATGCACCGTCTCCAATGCCTCGATCACGGACTGGGGTGGGATGTGATCCAGATCGCCAAGGTGTGCCACGCGCAGTCCGTCAAAATCCAACACATAGGCAATGTTCGGCTTGGGCGCTTCTTGGCTGGTGTTGTGCATTGCCACGCCAATGATGAACACACCGCCGATCTCGTATTCGCCGGCACTTGTGATCACGCGCTGTGCGCCTTTTACAGCGCCTGCATTGCTGTGACCATGCGCCGCATGGCTCACGGTGACGATCTCTGCCTTCAGCTTGGGCAGCGCCAAGCCAAGCTGCTCGCCAAATGGATCGGTGACAACAGCCGCCTTGCCGCGCTCGGCAAGCCGAAAGCAACTATGCCCATACCACGTAATTTCCATAGTGGAAAGACTTTCTCTAGGTGATTTTGCCCAGCGGAAAAATCGAACTGATATTCTTATATTTTAGCGCAGCCTGCCCAACCAAACAAGCGTTGAAGCGGCTTTCGGCGTGGTGGAAAAGCGCGTGGCGAACCTTAGCGGGCGCTGCCGAGCAGGTAGTCAATCACCATTTGGTTGATGATCGTCTCGACCGGTGCGCGATCATCGGTGAACAGCACTTCGGAAGGGATGGATGGGCGCGCATTGCTGATCGCCGTTTCGATGGCGCGGCGCAGCGGCGCGGGCGCATCCTCAGGCAGCCGATCACGGTTTGCCACCAAAGTTGTGATGCTGGTTGGCTGTGCCGTGCCGATCAAGAGCGTATTAAATGAGTCTGGCACGTCTATCGTATGCACAGCGGGGAAGACCTGCTGCATGGTGTGCGTCATCGCCTCGATCAAGCGCCGATCTTGCGTGCCATCAGCGCGCACGGTGCGCCCAACATTGATCGCCACGATGCCCTTTTCAGTCAGCGCGGCACGTGCCTCTGCAAAAAACTCGACGGTGGTCAGGTGCCACGGCACATAGGGCACGCGGTAGGCGTCCATAGCGATCAGGTCATAGCGTGCGCCCTCACGTGCCAGTTGGTTCAGGGCAAGCCGTCCGTCTTCCACAATGACGCGCAAGTTGGGCTGAGTCATGCCGAAAAAGCGGCGTCCGGCTTCCACAATGGCAGGATCAATCTCGATGCCATCAATCTGAACACCTTCGCCGAAAATCTCGGTGTATTGCGTGCTGATGGTGCCAGCCGCCAAGCCCACAATGCACAGGCGACCGATCTGTGGCTGCGCGTTGAAATATGGCACGGCAAGGAACATATCCCACGTGCCGCCGAAATAGCGCCGCTGCGGATGCCACACCGAATGAATGCCTTGTCCCTCGTTCAGGCGCAGTTCCCGCGTGCCAGCATCCCACGCCACGACGAATGTGCCGTCAACCATCTGACCAACCGGCACTTCCAGTTCCAGCACTTGGATATAGTTATAGGCAGAGTCGTGATCCCACAGCAGGCGGCTGCCCTGCGGCGGCGAACGCAGCACACCGCTTTGGGCAGCGAGGGTGAGGATGACTAGCACAGGCGGCATCCAGGCAAGGCGCAGCGCAAGCGTGCGTCCGTCACGCCCAAGCGTCAGCAAGCCGAGCAGTGCGACGCCAAGCAGCAGCGCCGCAAACAGGAAGAAGGTTGCGGCTGTGCCAAGCTGTGGAATGGTAAACAGCGTCGGCAGAAAAGTGCCGACGAGGCTGCCTAAGGTGGAGATGGCGTACAGCCGCCCTGAGATTTTGCCCGCCTCGCCCACCTCGCGCACGGCAAGGCGGATGGCAAAGGGCGAAACGCAGCCAAGCAGCGTCACCGGGATGGCGAACAAGACCAAAACTGCCACAAAAGAGCCAAGCGCAACGCCTGCCTCAAAGCCGCTGACTGCGTTTGCCGCCGCACTGAGTACTGGGCGCGCCACCAGCGGCACTAAGCCGCTAAAAAAGGCGCCCCACGCGATGATCTGGTAGAGGCGTGTTGGGCGCGGCGCACGGTCTGCCAGCCAGCCGCCCACAAAGTAGCCGACGGTGAGGTAGAGCAGCATCAAGCCGATCACGTTTGCCCAGACAAGGTTGCTGGTGCCAAAGACGTTGCCCAGCAACCGTGAGGCAGTTAGCTCGACGGCAAGGGTGGTCATGCCGCTGGTGAAAACGGCGAGCGTGAGCATTCGCCTGCCGTGAGGTGTGTGTGGCTGCGATGGTGCTTGCATGAAGGCAGCCGCAGCCTAGCGCACTTCGACAGGCAGCACGATGCTGGTCGTCCGTCCGGTGATGCTGCTCTGCGCGCAGATAGCCAGCAGGTGCTGCCCTAGCGGCAGGTTCTCCACAGGGATGCTATAGCCGTTGCGAATGTAGCTATCATCAAGGTTAACCTGCTGCGTGCTGTTAAAAAAGTTGCGAACATCCACGCGATCACTGCTTGGCACTGCGGTTGCCAGCAGGTTTTCAGGCTCTGCGTAACAACTGCCGCCGTTGTAGACGGTGATGCGCTGAATGCCAGGACCTTCGTTCGGGCGCACCCCTGTTGCATCCAACGTCCAGCCGCTGATGGTGAAGTTGGGGCTAACGATCACGACACGCGCCTCCCGATCAAGGACGCCGCCGCTAATCGAGTCAATCCACAAGCGCAGATTCGGGTAGCGCACGGGCACCGTGGCGCCGGCTGTGATCGTCTCATCGGTCATCCAGCCATAGAGGGTGACGCCGTTCACATCCTGAAGGCGCACATTCAGCCACTCAAAGTTGACCAAATCCTGCATGGGATTGTTATTAGTGTTCATGTAGTTGCTGCTCTGGGCAAGGATGGTCATCGGCGTGTTATTGGTGACGACTAGCACGCGGCTATAGGCTGTCGAGGGTCCTAAACGCACATTCAGGTTGCCGGTGCCAATGGCACGGGCAGGCACTTCAATAGGCTCACCGCGTTTAAGGGCAGCCACCACGGTTGCCGTCAGATTGGGTGTTGCTGTTTGCGGTGTGGCGGTTGGGATGTCGAGTTGTATTGCTGTCGGCACAAGTGTTGATGAGGCAGTGGCTGTCGCTGTGTGCGTCGGCGTTGCCGTCAGCGTGAAGGTGCGTGTAGGCGTTGGCGTTGCCGTGAATGTGGGCGTCAGGGTAAACGTAGGAGTGGCAGTTGCCGTGGGCGTAAAGGTTGGTGTAGCGGTTGGTTCGGGCGTCACCGAGACCATCATGATCACATTAAGCGTGACAGAAGGGGTTGGGCTAAGGGTGTTGGTTAAGCTAGGCGTCAGGGTTGGGCTAGGCGTGATGGTTGGGCTAGGCGTGATCGTCCGCGTCAAGGTAAGCGTAGGCGTCCGACTGGGCGTGATGGTTGAGGTAAGGGTTACAGTCGGGCTGGACGTCACGGTTGGCGTCAGGCTTGGCGTGGGCGTCCGTGTGAAAGAAGCCATGGCTTGCGCGGTGCGTGTTCGCAGCAGCAGCGAGACTTGCGTAGCGATCTGATTGGTGGACGCTACATCAGGCGTGAGCGTTGGCGTGGCGGTTGGCGTAAAAGTCGGGCTGGGCGTAAAGGTTACGGTCGGCGTGAGTGTGGCAGTCGGGGTTGCGGTGGGCAGCGTTGGCGTCACAATGATGATGATTGGCTCGGTTGGCGCTGGGCTAGGGGTCTCAGTAGGTTCGGCGCTTGCCAGCTCGGTAGGCGTTACTTCCGCCGCAGATGATTCAGTGGGCAGTAGGGCAGCCTCAGTTGGTGTGCTGATGGTTTCTTCGTTACCACCACCTGAAAGCAACACAACGAAGAAGGCGAGCAGGGCAAGAATTGTCATGCCACCCACAATAAAAACTAACGGCGAGCGGCGTTCGGGTGTGGGCATGGCAGCCGAAGAAGGCGTGCCAAGCGGCGTCAACGGTGAAGGACGGCGGACGGGCGCAGCAGGGATATCCGCCATCAGGGCGGCGTTGGTGGCGTCTGAGTCGTGTCCGCTCGCCCAAAAAGCTGCCGTTGGAGTTGGCTCAACCTCGGACTCCAGCAAGGCGGGCGGCATTTCGCCTGTGATGGCGATATTGAACGCCTCGGACAGATCGCCGGCGGTCTGCCAACGCTGAGCCGGGTCTTTGGCAAGCGCTTTGTTCACCACGCGCTCAACACTTTCGGGAAGATCGTGCCGCAGGCTGCGAATAGGTGGCGGCGGCTCGTAAACGTGCGCGTGCATCATGCCGACCGGCGTTTCGCTGACGAAGGGTAGGCGTCCGCACAGCATTTCAAAGAGCATGACGCCCAGCCCGTAAATATCGGCGCGCCCATCCACAGGGACGCCGCGCCACTGCTCCGGCGACATATACAGCGGCGTTCCCATTGAGGTGCCGGGACGGGTATAGGTGGCTTCCGTCATCACTTTGGCGATGCCGAAATCGGTCAGGAAGGCGTTATCACCGTCATCAAACAGCACATTCTGCGGCTTTAGGTCGCGGTGAATAATGCTGCGCCTGTGGGCATAGTCCAACGCGGAGGAAATCTGGTTGAGAATGCGCGCACTCTCGCGCATTGAGATTACCTCGCGGCGGATGCGATCCATGAGCGTGCCACCAAGCATTAACTCCATGACGAGATAGATCAGATCGCCTTCCTGCCCATAATCGAACAGCTTTAGGATGTGTGCGTGGCGTAGATCGGCAATGGTTTCTGCTTCGCGGACGAAGCGTTGCGCGAACTCAGGCTCTCGCGCCACCTCCGGTGCAATCACCTTGATGGCAACTTCACGGCGGATGTTGAGTTGGCGCGCCCGATAGACAGCCGCCATACCGCCTTGCCCGATCTGGGCGATGATTTCGTATTGTCCTAGTTGTTTGCCAATCAGGTTTTGGCTCATAATGCTCAGGCTTCTTTCAGCGCCGATAAACTTGCGCGCAATTGTAACGCAAAAAAAGACAGTCAATCTTTAAGGCTTGGCTTAAGGCGCGATTTTTCTTAAAACTGACCAAATTACCAAGATAGAGGTGTGCATTCCCTGCGCTTTTGCACAGAAATGCACACCTTTTTTCACCCAGTTAGCGCGGAAACGTCACATCGGGCAATTGCAAATCAGCGATCAAGGTTGGGTCTAGAGCATTGATGGCATCGAAGGAACACAACGGAATGCTGGTCAAGCGCGTCGTGCTGACAGGCTGATCAGGGTTGAAGGCGTTGTAGCTCTGGCGGGCAATCTCTGCCATGAGCGCCGAAGACTCTTCAAACTGCAGCCACTGGCGGTTAAACATCATCACCGTCAGGACGAAATCGCCCTGTGGAGTGAACACAATCGCCATATCACCGTGTGTTTCGGCTGCCCAACCGTGCTTGCGGGCAAAGAGCGCCCCTGGCGGCAAGCCCATCTCGATCAAGCCGTTGATGCGGTTGGCGCGCAGCAAGCGGATCATGCGGCGGCACTCTACATCGTTAATCTCCTGTGGGAAGGCTGCCGTCAGCGCGCCGCTGCCATCCCGCGCACAGTAGTAGAGGTTTGCCAGCAGCCAGCCCAAGTCTTCCGGCGTGGTCTGGTTGGAAAAATCAGGGTTGGTGCGCGATTGATCAGCAGGGATCGGGACTGGCACAAAGGGCTGTGGCGTCGGTGTAGCGCCAACGATTGCCGCGCCGGTGAAGAAAGAGTTTGCCAAGAAGGTGTTCTTCAAGCCGAGCGTTTGCATCGTCTCGGTGACGTAGAGCGCGCCGCGATATTCATCGCCTTCCCCGATGATCCGTAGCAGGGCATTTGAGGACAAGTTCTCGCTACAGATGATCATCTCTGCCATCAGGCGCGCTTGCTGCGGCGTTGGCGCCGAGGATGTTTTGCGGAAAAAGGCGACCAACAGTGGCACTTTGGTCAGGCTGACGCCGCTATATGCCACATTCGGATTGATGTTGAGGCTCTCACCTGTCTGTAAGTCCATCAGAAAGACGGATGCCTGCTTATTGCTGAACGGCACAAAGCCATTGCTAACCAGCAAGGCGTAGACAGACTCAGCCAAGGCACCCAGCGCAGGATTGGTGGTGCTGCGCGGCGTGGCTGCCCAAAACGGCTGCGCCGTCACGATGATTTGCGGCGTTGGCGTCAGGATGGGCGAGCCGAAGCTGCGTTCGTCGGTCAGCGGCACGCTGGTCAGATCGCCCGTAATGGTGACTGTCTCACGGTAGACCCAAGCGCGCCCTGTCACGTAGTTCGGATAGACGATCTCCAGCCAAGGGAAGGTGGCATGGCGGCGCAGCACGGCATACAGTTCGCCCTGCCGAATCTCGCCGACGGGCGGAAAATCGGTGCCGGGTCCGAAGCGCACGTTGGCATACCTGATGGCTTCCACATAGGCAGCCGCAGCAGCGGTTGGCGCAGCCACTTCCTGGGTGGACTCAGGCGCTTGGGCAGGTGCCGTCCCCATGATAGGGACGCCGCCGCTGAAAGGTGTGGCGCTTGGCGCGGTCGAATCGGGCGGTGCCTCGGTTGGGCTGGCGTTCAGAATTTGCTCGGTGTACGGCACATTAACGAGGCTGCCCGTTACATTGACAAGGTCTTTATAGACCCAGCCCTGTCGATCAGGCAGTTGCAGCAGCAGCCACGGAAAGCGCGCACTCTGCCCAATGATCGGGTAGCGCGTCCCATTGGTGATCTCACCGACGATGGGATAATCAATGCCGGGGCCGGCGCGCAAGTTGGCACGCTGGATCGCCTCAGCTTCGGGCTGCGCTTGCCCGGCTGCCGCGCTCAGGCTGAACAGGGCAACCAACAGCACGGCAAAGGCAAGGCTCAGGCGGTAAAAAGCGTTCTGTCGCATAGGGTGACCTTTCTAGCGGCAAAAGCGCGCTGAATTCGCCGAATCGCCAGCGGACGCAAAGGCGCGGCAGGCAAGTTCGCGGGTGTTGAGGTAGCTTGGCGCGATCTCCATCAAAGTGGCAAAGACCTGCGCGGCAAGGGCAAAATTGCCCGCATCAAGGTAGCCACGGGCGCTGAGGTAGAGCTTGGTTGCGTTGACGGTGAACTGCCAGTCAGTATCGGGCAAGGCACGGATTTTGAGCGCCTTCTCAATGACGATGACCATCTCGCTTAGGCGTCCTTCAAAGCGATATTGGTTGCCAAGCGCCTGATAAGCGTTGACCAGCATATCTTCAACTTCACGGCGGCGGAAGGTGCCATCCAGCGCACGCAGCGCTTCGAGCCAGCTCACGGCGCTTTCCCAGTCGCTGCGGCGGAGCGCTTCCTGTCCACGTGCGAAAAGTTCTTCGGGCGTGAAGGCGCCGCTTTGCGGTGTGGCGGTTGGCGTTTCGGGCGGTGGCGTGGGCGTGGCAGTTGGTGGCGCGGGCGTTGGCGTGGCGGTGGCAAGCAAGCCTGCTTGAGCGGTGCTGAGGCACTCGGTTGCCTCACGGTTGAAGGGCAGCTGCTCTAGGATGTATTGGCAGCGTCCGCGGGCAAGGCTGAACTGCCCATTGGCAAGATCATTGGCGGCAAGCGTCATCTGCCCTTCTAGGGTGCCAGCCAGGGCGAGGGCGCGCTGTGTGCTGCGGGCGGTCGTGCCATCGCGCCAGCCGGCAACGCCCGCCAAGCCAACCACTGCCACGAACATAAAGAGCAAGAAGAGCGCCACCGTGCCAATCAGCAAGGTGTTGCCACAGCCGCTGGGCGCTGCTTCTTCTTCAGTGGGCAGCGGAATGCGGCGCGGCTGCGTATCTTCAAGGGAATAGGCATCGGTCATAGGGTAACAAGCCTTTCATGGGCAAATACGCTGAGGGGCAGCAGATTGCGCCCATCGTATTCGCCAAAGAGTGTGATCGGTGCGCCGCCACTCATTGCCAGCACAAGATGGAGGTTCACGGCAAACTGCGGCTGTGCAGTAACGGGCAGCATCTCACCATTGGCATCCACAAGGGATACTTTGTCGTCATCTTCGTAGACAGGTGTGATGTTCGCTAGGAGCATTGGAAAGCGCTCTAGCCACAGGTTCGCGCTGAGCGCGGCAGCATAGGCGCTGAAAGCAGCACGCAGCGTTGGATAGCCGTGCGGAAGTGACTTGGGCGTGGCTGGCACAGCTTCGCGGTGCTTTGCCACAGCGCGCAAAGGATACGCGCTAGGGAAATAGACGCACGCGGTCTCTAGCCAGGTGGCGGGTGGGAAGCTGCGATCAAGTGTATCGCGCACCATCTGATGGGCAAAATCCAGCAGCAGGGCAATCTTTCCGCTGTTCATGCCAAGCAGCCAGGTGCGCTGCCCGATCAGCTTATCCTCAGTGATTTCGCTCCGCCTGCCCAGTGAAAGCCACCGATCAGAGACGCCGCGCTGCGTCAGCAGGTCTGCCTGCTTTTCCGTGAAGCCAACCGCCGTCCGCAGATCGGCTTGTTGCTCAGGCGAAAGGGCATCCAGCCGCGCATAGCCTTCGGCTAAAAGGTGCAGGCGCGCTAAGGCATCTAGCAGTGCGGGCGACCAATCCGCCTCACGCTGAATCAGCGTCCCAAGAGCAGTCAGGCGGCGTGCTACACCTTGCGCTTGCGAGTCCCACAGGCGCGCCGCGATGGTTTTCCACGTCTCGGCACGGCGGATTTCGTCAACGCCAAGCCCGCCGCGGATGAGATCGCGCAGCCATTGGGCAAGTTCGCTCAAGCCTTGCTGTACTTTTGCTTCCCGTGCTGCGGCGCGTTTTGCCTGCTGTGCAGTTTTTTCCGAACTCGCCATGCTCTGTGTGTTCCCTAGCCTCGCGCCGATCATACCGAATCGCGCCTTGATTTGCCACGCGCTAGAATAAGGACTTCTTAAAAGACATTTTGCCTGAAGGGGTACCTGTGAAGCATTTAAGACGTATCTTCCTCCTCGTTTTCCTAATCGTTGTGTTAATTGTGGGGGCGGCGGGCGGCTTTGTGCTGCATACGTTGCGGCGTCCGCTGCCGCAGGTGGCAGGCAGCCTGACCTTGCCCGGCGTCAGCGCGCCGATCACCATCTACCGCGACGCTGACGGCGTAGCGCACATCTATGCCAGCACCACACGCGATCTGTTCTTTGCACAAGGCGTCGTTCACGCCCAAGAGCGCTGGTGGCAAATGGAGTTTCAGCGGCATGTTGGTCAGGGGCGCATTGGCGAACTAACCGGGCGCGTGGAAAGCGTGCTGCGGACGGATGCCTTCATCCGCACGATGGGCTGGAAACAGGCAGCTGAGAACGATCTGCGGGCGCTCTCACCTGCTTCACGCGGCGTGCTGGATGCCTATGCCAGCGGTGTAAACGCCTACATTGGCGGGCGCAGCCCATCTGATTTAGCGTTGGAGTATACGCTCTTGGGCGTGACGGGCGTCAATATCAACGTGGTGCCGTGGGAGCCACTGCACAGCGTGGTGTGGGGAAAGGTGCTGGCGTGGCAGCTTTCCGGCAACTTCGGCTTTGAGCTAACCTACCTAGATGTGGTGGCTCGGCTTGGTGAAGAACGTGCCGCTGCCTTTCTGAAGGACTGGCTGCCCGACTTTCCGTTCGAAGTGCGGCAAAGCATTCTGCAAGAGTCGGATTTGCCCGTGCTGCCCGCCATTGCGCGCCCAAGCACGCAGCGCATCACGCCGCAGCGGTTAGGCATTCTGCAACAGGTGATGCGCAGCGGCTTTAACGCAGAGGCAATCGAGCGCGCTTTTGGCAGCGCTGCCAGCAACAGTTGGGTAGTGAACGGCACGCGCACCGCCAGCGGCAAGCCGCTTTTGGCGAACGATCCACACCTCGACGTACAAATGCCCTCTCTGTTCTACAGCATTGGGCTGCACTGTGCGCCCGTCAGCGCGGAATGCCCCTATGATGTGGTTGGTTTCAGCTTGCCCGGCGCGCCCGGCGTCCTGCTCGGGCATAATGGGCGCATCGCCTGGGCATTGACGACGCCCTACACCGATACGCAAGACCTCTACGCCATTCAGATTGATCCCAATGACTCAAATCAATATATTGTGGATGGCGAACCAATGCGGATGGGCATCGCTAATGAAGAAATCCGCTTTGGCGATGATCCGAACAGCGCTTTTGTGCGCGTGCGGCAGACCATTTTCGGTCCGATCATCACCGATTTGCCCGCCTATGCCAACTACGGCGGCGGCAAGCCCTTGGCGCTGCGCTGGGCAGGCAGCGATCCCGAACCTTATGACCTGATCGGCGCGCTGCTGGCGCTCAACCGCGCCCAAAACTGGGAAGATTTCCGTGCGGCACTGGCGGGCTGGCAAGTGCCTTCCCAGAACTTCATCTATGCCGACGTGGACGGCAACATCGGCTATGTGTTGCCCGGTCGCGTGCCGATCCGCGCCGCTGACCATGATGGCTTAACGCCAGTGGATGGCAGCACACTGCGCTACGACTGGCAAGGCTACCTGCCCTATGAGCATATGCCACGCCTGTATAACCCTGAACGCGGCTACATCGTGGCTGCCAATCAGCGCATTGTGCCGAATGCCTACGCCGCCGAACTGCAAGCGCGCTTTGGCACAGACCTGACCTACTTCACCAACTTCAACGCCGACTACGGCTACCGCAGTCAGCGCATTCATGAGCGCCTGCTAGAGCGCACCGATCATACCGTGCAGACCTTCAGCGCAATGCAGCAGGACACCTACAACAGCTTTGCCGCCGCGATCATGCCCGTGGCGCTCAGCCTTGATCACGGTGAGGCGCTCTCGGCGGCTGCCCTAGAGTGGCTGCGTGCGTGGGACTTCGACATGCGCGCCGAAAGTGGGCAAGCGGCATGGTTTGCCGCCTTTGAACGGGAGCTGGCAGCCCGCCTGTGGGCAGATGAGCTTGGCAAAACGCCTATCACCAACGGGCAGTTTATGTGGGCAACCACACGCCTGCTTGATCAGCCTGAGGCGGCGTGGTGGGATGATATGACCACAGATTTAGTGGAAGGGCGCGACCAAATCTTGCGCCAAGCGCTGGCAGCAGGCTACCAGACTGTGGCGGCGCGCTTGGGTGCAGATTTTACCAAGTGGCGTTGGGACGCCCTGCATCAGATTAACTTCATCAGCAACCCGCTTGGACTAAGCGGCATCAGCCTGATTGAGGATTATGTGAACATCACAGGTGTGCCAGTCGGCGGCAGCGCGGCAACCATTCACCGCACCAGCAGCTATGACGATGATCCGTTTCTCGTCACTGAAATCTCGGTGGTGCGGATGATCATAGACTTTGCCGATCTGGAAAACAGCATCGGCGTTCACAGCACTGGGCAAAGCGGGCATCCTGCCAGCCCACACTACCGCAGTTTGGTCGAACGTTGGGCGCGCTTTGAGAATCTGCCGCTGCGCTTTAGCCGTGCGGCGGTCGAGGCGGCGGCGATGGAGACGCTCACGCTGCGCGGCAACTAACCAGCTAGGGCGCGCTGTGCCTCACCCATGCCGAGTCAGCGTGTGTGAGGCACACACCTACAGCCACTTGGCAAGGATGGCTGCCAGCGTGCCATCGGCTGTCATGGCTTCCAGCGCCGCGTTGATCTTGCCCGCCAGCGCCAAATCGCGGACGCGCAGCACCGCTGCATAGCCTTCCGAATAGATCGGCTGTGCCGCAATGACCAGATCGGACGCGGCGTGTTCGCGCAGCCACAGGCGCGCCGTCAGGTAGTCCACCAAGGCAGCGTCTGCGGCGCCATTCAAGACGGACGCCAATGCATCCGTCGGTTCGGTGTGGTGCTGAATGCTCAGGCTGCTCAAACGGCGCAGCCAACGGCGCGCTTGCTCATCACCAAGACTGCCGTACTCCACTGCCAAGCGCTTGCCGTCCAGATCGGGCATACTTTGATAGCTGCCACCGCGCGAGACGAGGAAATAGCCCGCGTCTATGTATGGACGGGTGTAAACGAAAGCATCAAGGCGGAACGGATCGAAAGGCAAGGCTGAGATCAGCGCGTCCACAATGCCTGTGTGCAGCGCGTCGTAGAGTCCATCCACGCCCATCGGCGCAACTTGCATCCGCACACCGAGTCGGCGCGCCACCTCAAGCGCAATGTCCACATCCAAACCGCGGATGTCCTCACCCTGCATGACGGCGAAGGGACGGTAGCTGGTGTCCATGCCAACGATCAGCACACCGCTAGACTGCACGCGCTGCCAGCTTAGATCAGGGCGAAAGTGGTAGCGTCCGTAGCGCACGCCCTGCACGAACAGAAAGGCGCAGCACAGCGTTGCCAGCAGGCGGCGCAGCAGGTGAAAGGTGAAGGCGTTGCGCGTCGGATAGCGCTTCATGGCGCAGAATCCCAACCACGCGCCCAACGCTGCACTTCCTCATAGATCGGGCGCGGGCGAAATTCAACGGTCACGAAGGCGTAGCCATCCATATAGTTGCGGTAGAGCGTTGGTGCGCGGAAGAACCAAAAGCACAGGTGGCGGACGGTCTGCCATTTGGATTCGGCGTAGTGCAGGGCAGCCAGCGTATATTCGATCCGCTGGCTAGGGCGCACAGCGTTCACCCAACGCGGATGATCGTTCCAACTGCTCTCGGTGATGTAGACGGGCTTCTCGCCGTCGCCAAATTCGCGCATGATCTCAAACAGCAGCTCGTAGCGGCGGAAATTTAGGCGGTCGGGCGCGGGTGGATCGTCGGGTGGCAAGGTGAAACCGTAGGTGTGGACTGCCAGCCCGTCGAAGTAGGCGGCGGCGCCGGCGGCATACATGCGCCGCAAGTAGATCAGGTCATCCATACCGTTAGCGCTGGACTCAGGCTCTAGGGTTGGCGCTAACGCCGCACCCAGAATCTGCACATCAGGGTTGGCAGCCTTTGCCGCCGTGTAAATCAGTTTGAGGAATTCAACGTATTCCTCAGGTGAAACTTGGCGAAAGCCCCACTCAAAATACAGGTTCGGCTCGTTCCAGGGGATGATGTGCATCACCGAATCGCGGTAGCGTGCGGCGAAGGCAGCCACGAAGGCAGCGTAATCGGCGTAGCGCGCCCGCGGCAGGTAGTTGAGCGAGGTCTGTTGCAGGCGCGGATCAGGGCGCGCCCAAGCAGGCACAATGCCCAAGCGGGCGATGACCGTCAAGCCCTGTTGGCGTGCCATACGGATGATTCGATCAGGGTGATGCCAGTCGTAGACGCCCTCTCGCGGCTGAATGTATGCCCACGGGAACAGTTCGACAATGGCAGGCGCGCCCATCTCGCGCACCATCCGTAAGGTGCGCCACACCTTGAGGTCTTCCACCTCATCCACAAGGCGCGTGTGCATACACAAAAGGGGATGTTCCGTCTGGACGATGTGCGGCGGCTCTGGCAATAAGCGGGCGCGGGCAGGCGCAAGGCTGAGCAAGATCAGCACCACAAGCACACCGCGCAGCCACACGCCGCGCCGATCCCACAACCAGCGCGCTGCACGTCCAACGCGGTAGGCGGCGGACTCAGGTGCGCGCATTATCCTCTAGCAAGCCATAGAGCATCAGATCAACCATGCCATCCAACCAGATGCGTTCAGGCATAAAGCGCATGGCAAGGCGCGCTATCTGCGGCAAGGTGCGCTCGGAGACGATGTAGCCGATCCACATGGCGATCAGCGTGCGCCCGATCACCGCGTCCGAGATTGGGCGCAGTTCGTTGTTCGCCTTCATCTTGCCCAGAATCTCGGTTGCCTTTGGGAAGATAGCGGCGCTCAGGTTGCTGAGGAAGGTACCGTTGTTGCTTTGCGCGTCAATGACTGCCAGCTCGAAAAAATCGTTGTGGCGCTGTGCCACTTCCACCAGACGGCGCATCATATCGCGCAGGATGTCGGCAGCCGAGTCGCCTTGCACGGCGTCTAGGGCTGCCTCAAAATCTGCTTGTGGCGAATAGGCGCGCAGCATGGCAGCCAGCAGCTTTTCTTTATCGCTGTATTGGCGCTGCACGGCGGCTAGGTCTAGCTTGGCGTGGCGTGCCACCTGCTCAAGCGAGGTTTCAGCATAGCCGTTTTGGGTGAAAACAGCACGCGCTGCGCTAAGGATCGGATCGCGTGGATCGGGCGGGCGTTTGAACATACCTAGCGCTTGCCGCCGCGGTTCACGCCCAGATCGGCAATTTGGCGCAGGAGGGCAATCGCAGCAAGGCTCAGGCGAAAGACATCCGCCGTGCTGATCGGTCTGGGCGGCTGCCCTGCGTTGTTTTCTTCAGCGCTGCGCGTATAAAAGTGCGCCGAAAGAAAGCCGAGCAGCGCACCGATCACGCCGCCGATCATATAGGTGGATGTTTTCCAATCGCTGCGCGGTGCGGGCGCGGACCCGGTGGGCAAAGTTGGTTTGTCAGTCATGGTCAGTGGTCTCATCTTCCTCTGATTCTGGTATACGCATGGCGCGGAAAGGTGTTGCGATTAAACGCTCAAGGGCAGCATAACGGACGTTCAGAGCGATGACAGGCTTCACCGCCAGCGCTGAGAGCTTATCCATCCCAAGATTGGCGTGCCGTGCCAGCCGATGGACGCGCCCTAACGCGCCGCGTGTGCCTTTATAGGCGCGCCGTGCGCCAAAGGCGAACACGATCAGCAGGGCATAGGGTAACATACACAAAATTACGGTTGGCACAGTGATCAGGAGCGACATAAAGGCGGCAACCGCACTAAAGCGCCCTGCGCTCAGGGCGAAGATGAGCAAGCTCGGCACGATCACAATCAGTGCGCCAACCGCGATCAGCGGCAGCGCCACACGCCAACGCATAGCGCGCCGATGGGCTTTCACGCCACGCGCAAGGCGCACAGCTTCAGGATCAAGCGGCTTTCTGCGGAATAAGCGTCTCACAGCGGCATCCCTCTGCATATTATCGCTCACGGCTGCCATTGTAGCACAAGGTATGTTCTAGCCCAACGTCTTCTCAGCGATCACAACGTGCGCTACGCTGCGCTTGGCAGCCACTTCCGCAAAGCGCACCTGAAAGCCTGCGGCGGCGAAACGCTCCGAGAGGTTGCTCGGTGGGGCGCCACGCTGACCAGTGGCACGGTAGGCAAGTTCGATGCTGCGCTGCGCCGCGCCTTTGCCCGTCAGCGCGGCGTTCGGCACGATGATCAGGCGTCCGTGCGGCTGCAAAACGCGGTGAACTTCGCGCAGCGTCTGCGGCGCAAGGATGAACGCCGTCGGGAAGGTGCTGATCGCCGCTGAGAATGCCTCCGCACGGAACGGCAACTGCTCAGCACGCGCACGGATCAGGTGCGCTGGCACGCCTGCCCGCCGCATTTTGCGCGCCGCGATCCTGCCCATGTATGGGCTTAGGTCAATGGCAAGGCTTGGAATGCCCGCCGCGTGCAGGTCAAGCTGTAGGTTACCCGTGCCGTGCGCCAATTCCAGCACAGGTGCTGTGTGTGGCGGCTGTAGAAAGTTGAGCGCAGCGCGCTGCCATGCCTGCCATTCGCCCAAGCTAACCGCCGCGCTGACCATATCGTAGGTGAACGCCAGCTCGTTATAGAGCAGGCGAAAGCCGAACTTCACCAAGCGCCACCAAGCGCCTTGTTTGTGCATGTGCGCTCCTGTGCAACAAAAAACCTCTGGGAAGCAACCCAGAGGTCATTTGAGCGGGCGACGAGATTCGAACTCGTGACCTTCTCCTTGGCAAGGAGACGTTCTACCACTGAACCACGCCCGCACTTGTGAATGGTAGTATAGATCGTTTTTCAGGCTTTGGCAAGAGGGAATTTTTGGCGCGCAGGGCGAGTGACCCTCTTTATACCATCAATCATGGGCTATCCGTCTCAGGTTTTTCGGCAGCCATCGCGTCAATGCTTGATGGCTGGTTGGGCTGCTTCTTAGTACGCTTGCGTAGGTCGCTGATGCGGCTCTGCAAGTGCTGGAAGTATTCCGACTCGGTGATGGCGGCAACTTGCTTGGTCTTTTTCGCCTCATCAATCTCAATGCGGAGTTCTTGAATCTCTTGGCGCAGCTTCGCCTCGCGCACCTGCACTTCTTGCGCGTTTTGCAGGGCAACGGTCGCCTGCACTGCCACACTCTCCAGCACGCGCAGGTGATCGGTGGTCAGCCCGTTGGCGCGCCCGCTGATCATCTCGATCACGCCGATGATCTTATCTTTCGCCTTCAGCGGCACGCCCAAGTAGGCACGCGGTTGCAATGCATCCCACTGCCTGCCCGTTTGCCACAGCGCGCCCTTGAAGGCGGCAATCTCTGGCACGCATACACCGCGGCCTTGCGTCAGCAGGTAGCTGAGGTAGCCCTGCATGGCGTTAATCGGCTGCGGATCAGCTGGCTCCACCGAATCGTGATCGGCAGCCACCTGGGCGATGATCTGCTGCTTTTGGGCGTCATAAAAGCTGATCTCTGCCCAATCATAGGGAATGACCTGCCGTAGGGAAGTCACTACATAATTGAGTGTCTCGTTCAGGTCAAGGCTGCCGCTGATGCTGGTGCCGATGTTGTAGATGGTTTGCAGTTCTTCGCGGCGGGCGTTCAGGGCGCGCACCATGTTGCCAAAAATGCGTGCGAGGTCACCCAGTTCATCGCCGCGCCGTGCCACCTGAGCAACAATCGCCTCATTCAATGGCTGATCGCGCTCCACTTCGGCAGCCACCACCGAAAGGCGGCGAATCGGACGGGCAATCGTGCGCGCCATCAGCACGGCAACTAGGAACGCCAAAGGCAGCACGAAGGCAGCAACGGCAAAGCCGCTTGTGCGCTGCTCGGTAACTGCCTCTAGCACAGCGGATTCTGGCACTTCCGCGATGACTGTAAACCATGTTTCGCCTGTCAATTTATTCTGCATCGGCGCGTAACCAACCAGATACCACGTGCCGTTGCAGTCATCAGTGGCAGGTGCTTTGCTTAGGTCATCAGGGCGGCAGTAGCGGAAGCTGCCACGCTGCGGCTTAGCGAAGACTTGGCGAGTCAGATCAAGCATAGGCTGCATGGCGGGCAGCGTTTGGAAGGTGGTGCGTGGCACAAGCTGATCGGATGGGCATTCTTGCGAGCCATCCCAGTTTTCGGCGGTGCAGATCATGCCGAGTGCGCCTTCCGCGCTGTACTTGGCGGCAACAACTTCTGAGGGTGTGCCAAGCAAGCTATGCAGCCATGCGCGATCTTTAGCGCTATCAAACAGGACAAGCCCTTCGTCATTCACGGCGTACATACGCGCATCGCGCAAGGTTCGGACGCTCCCATCGCCCTGCTGGATGAGAAGCGTATCGCGCAGGAGGAAGTCAAATATGTTCAAAGTGTAGTTGAACACTAAGACACCTAAGACTTTATCTTGATGCTTTAACGGGATTGCTGCGGAAGTAAGGGCAAAGGTCGAATCAGCGATCAGATAAGGTTTCACAGTGCCGAGTTCGCCTTGTAAGGCACGCTGAATGTGCGGCAAATCAGGACGTTCACCGATTAGCGCTTCGTCTAAGGCTGCAATGACGATGCCATCTGAATCTGTGATATAAACGTCCTGAATAGCAGAATAGGCGTTGTAGATAGTTTCGAGCAACTCATCGGCATAGTCTGAGACGCCTTGACTCAGAAGCTCATCTAAAGACTGCGCCTGTAGGGCAACGGTAGCTTTCAGCGAAAACTCATTATCATCTTGAAGCACCCGTGCGCTGCCAAACGCCATGCTATCCAGCCGCTGGCTCATTTGCTGCGTCAGCGATTGCGCTGCGTTCTGGGTGATAAACACCGTTACAGCAGCTGCTGTGAACAGGGAAACGCCTAGCAACAGCACAGTAATTCGCACGATGATTCGCCAGTTGCGAAAGCGCAATGATTGCCAAATGCTCAATGGTTGCTTTGGTTGCAGTGCGCGCATATGCCCTCGTACTTTCTTTTGCCCGCACACAGTATAACCTACCGCTAGCAAGGTGGCGAACCTGCCGTCGAGAAGAGGGTTGGCTGCGCCGCACCACCTAGACTCAAGGCGCGGCTCTGCTATAATGCCTAACAATGTTTCGTGCCTGTGAGTGACCCATGCTTTCTGCGCCATCCCTAGCCCAACCCGCCGATCAGATCGCCTTCGCGCCTTTTGAGATCGGCAACATCCGCATTGAAACGCCACTGACCCTTGCGCCCATGGCAGGGCAGACGAGTTACGCCTTGCGCGCCTTGTGCCGCCAGCAGGGCGATTGCGGCTTGGTCTGCACTGAACTGCTGAGCAGCCAAGCCATTCACTACAAAAGCCGCAAAACGTTCGACATGCTGGATTGGTCGCCCGATGAATTCCCGTTCGCCGTGCAGCTTTACGGCAGCGAACCGAGTGTGATGGCAGAGGCGGCGCGTTTTGTGGTAGATCGCGGTGCCAGCATCGTAGATATTAACATGGGCTGTTGGGTGCCAAAGGTGGCGAAATCAGGCGCAGGCGCGGCGCTGCTGCGCGATGTTTGCACGGCGACACTGGTTGTGGAAGCGGTGGTGCGTGCCGTGAAAGTGCCTGTCACGGTGAAAGTGCGCGCCGGCTGGGATGCCGATATACTGACGGCGGTGCCATTCGCACGCGCTGCGGAGGGCGTCGGCGTGAAGGCAATTGCTGTGCATGGGCGCACGGCAGCGCAAGGCTTTAGCGGTAGCGCCGATTGGTCGGTCATTCGGCAGGTGAAAGAGGCGGTGCGGATTCCGGTCATTGGGAATGGCGATGTGAGCAACGCGCAAGACGCCATCCGTATGTTCCGCGAAACAGGCTGCGATGCCGTTATGATCGGGCGCGCTGCGATGGGCAAACCATGGCTGTTTAAGCACATCGCCCATGAAATCCGCACGGGCGAGAAATTGCCGCCGCCCTCACCGCACGAGATTGCGCAATTAGCACTTCAGCACGCACGCTTGGCGCTCTCGCGCACGGCGCTTTCCGAGCGGCAAGCCTGCCTTGAACTGCGTGGGCAGCTCACACAGTATCGGCTTGGCACAAAGTATGCCGCCGCCTTGCGCGATCAATTGGTGCGCGCCCAGTCGCTGGCGGATATTGAAGCATGTTTTCGGATCATCGAATAGGCACGCGGCATGTTCATTACTTTTGAAGGCGGCGAAGGCAGCGGCAAGACCACACAGATTGCCCTGCTGCGCGAATGGCTGGAACGGCGCGGCTTCCGCACCCTGACCACCCGCGAGCCCGGCGGCACGCCGCTTGGCGCAAAGCTGCGCGCCCTGTTGCTAGATATTCACAGCCAGGTGGAGCCAAGCGCCGAACTGCTGCTCTACGCCGCTGACCGCGCACAGCACGTTGCCGCGCTGATTCGCCCCGCCCTGCAAAGCGGCAGCATCGTGCTGAGTGATCGGTATGCCGATAGCACGCTCGCCTATCAGGGCTATGGGCGCGGACTCGATCTGGCGGCGTTGCAGCACATCACCGCCTTTGCCACGGGCGGCTTGCAGCCTGACCTGACCTTCTTCCTCGATATTGATCCCGCGCAAGGCTTGGCGCGCCGCGCTCAAGAGGGCGCCCTCAACCGTCTGGACGCGCTGTCTTTGACCTTTCACCAGCGCGTGCGCGAAGGCTACCTTGCCCTGATCGCCGCCCAACCTGAGCGCTGGGTACGCATTGATGCCGATCAGCCGTTGGCAGTGGTGCAAGGTACCATTGCCGCCGTAGTAGAAGAACGGTTGATCGTGCAGCACAGCTAACCCAACAAAGTTAGCATCAGCGCCAGCACCCAACCACTTACCAAAAGCATCCCGAAGCGGGCATGAAGTTGCGCTGTTTTCCGCAGCACTGGGTTTAAGGCAGCAGGCTCAGTGTTCACCGCCACACGCTGCATCAAGCCATATGCCTGTGGGAAAGTTAGGAGCGCCAACAGCGCTAGAAACGGCGCACTGCCAAACAACACCGTCAGAATCAGTGCGCCATACGTGCCGCCGATGAGCAGGTAATATTCCCAGTTGGCGCGCTGTCTGCCAAGCAGTGTGGCAAGGGTACGCTTGCCGATCTGCTTATCACTTTCCAGATCGCGCAGGTTGTTGGCGTGCAAGATGGCAGCCACCAAAAAGCCAATCGGCAGCGAGGCGATCAGCGCTTCTAGGCTAACTTGCCCCGCCTGCACAAAGTACGCGCCGATTACGATGATCGGACCCATGAAGATGAAGACTGTAATCTCGCCCAACCCGATATAGGCAAGCGCCGCCGGTCCTGCTGTATAGAAAAAGCCCGCCAACACGCTGATAATGCCTAAGATCAGGATGAACTCGCCCGCCACGCTGACGATGTACAGCCCGATGACTGAGCCAAGCCCAAAGGCTGCAATGCCACCCATAAAGACTTGGCGCGGCGTCAGTTCACCGCGTTGAATGGCGCCGCCCACGCCCAGCGAGCGTTCATTATCGGCACCCTTGACGTGATCGTAGTAATCGTTGATCAGGTTCGTGCCAGCTTGCAGCGCCACAGAGCCGATCAGCGCTAAGAAGAACATCAGCGGATTGAAATAGCCTTGCCACGCGGCAATTGCCGTGCCGAGCAGCACTGGCACAACTGCCGCCGTAAAGCTGAACGGGCGCGCTGCACGCCACCAAATGCGGATGAAGCGCTGCACAGGCGACTCATCGGGACGCACTTCCGCTTGGCGCGGCTGCCAGGCGATCAGGTTCGGCGTGATCAGGTCGATCAGCAAGCTGAGCAGCCAGCCTGTGATCGCAATCGCCACAATGCCCGCGCCCAAACGGTTCACAGAGTAGATTTGCCCGGCATCCCAAGCATATTTGCCAATGCCGCTTTGCGCGCCGAACAACTCCACACCGACGATCAGAGTCATGCTGTATGCCAAGCCGAGCTTCAGGCTGTTCATAATGCTTGGCAGCGCGGCGGGCAGCGCCACCGTCCAGAATTCATTCCAGCGTGAGGCGCCGTAGCTGCGTGCCACCTCAAAATATTTCAGATCAATGCGGTAGACTGCCGCTGCCGTATCCAGCAACAAGATCGGCATTACGCTAAACGAGAGCGAGAGGATACGCGCCCGCTCATCAAAGCCCAGCGCCAGCACCACGAACGGAATCAGTAAAATTTTAGGGATGGGATTAATGGCGGTGATGATCGGGCGCAAAATGGCGCTTGCCGTCGGGCTGATGCCGATCAGCAAGCCCAGCCCAACGCCAATCAGCGCGCCGACGAGGAAGCCAAGCGTGATGCGTAGCAGGCTTACGCCTAATTCGCGCCAAAGCTGCCCTGTCTCTGCCAGTTTTTGGAGTTCGACGAAGACTTGGGAAGGCTGCGGAATGAAGCGGCGATTCAGCCAACCTTGTTGCACCGCCACTTCCCACAGCACAATCAAGAGGATCGGTGAGATAACAGAGAGCCAACGTCTGCTCACGGCATGTTCCTTGCTACAATCAGAGATACTCAGATTATAGCAGGCTTAGGGCTGACGCGGCGGCTGTTCCATAATGATCGGCGTCTCGCTGACGTTGGGACGGTTTGCGGTGCGCTCCGGCGTCAGCGATTTTAGGAAGCGATTGAGCAGTTGAAAGACGATGTTCTGCTGCCAACCGACGATGAACGCCAGCAGCCAAATGACCAGCGAGCTTTGCAATTCGCTTTCTGGGCGCGTGATGATGTTTGCGGTGAAGGTTGAGGCGCTGACCACAAAGAATATAAAGACGACCAAGCCCAACATGCCGCCCATAATCGGGTTAAGCAGATACCACGTCATGTGCATTGGGTCGAAATCGCGGCGGACGGTAGTATGCTCGTGCAGCGCCATCATGCCGTTGAAGACTGCGCCAAAAACACCGCTTAGGATAGGCAGCCATGCCAATTTCATGATCGAGACGCTCTCAGGGATCAGGGCGCGGAAACTGCTGTCTAGACCGATTGCCAGCACCGTTCCCACCAACCAAACTAGGTGATACAGCACCAAAACACCCCGATAGCGGCGCACATCGGCAACCACGCGCTCCTCACGGGCAAGATCAGCGCTGATCAGGTAATAAATCTGCTGCGCTTCCTCATAATTGGAATCTGAATCAAGCAGCAGGGTGCGCGCATAGAGCAAATCTTTTTGGTAGGCATCCGTGTTGGTGCGGTCAGCGCGCACGCTTTTCACCACACGCTCTTGCAAGTCCGTGATCTTTGCCCACAGGTCGGCAAGGTCTTTCTCTTTAACGTAGCGCTTTTGCGTCTCAGGGTTGCCGGGCTTGCTTGGCGTAATAACCTGACTGGCAGGCAAGCGCGAGAAGGGCAGCACCGCAAAGGGTTCGCGCAGGCGGCTAAGGCGCGCCTCCTCAATGACGGGGTTCGGCGCAATCATCACGCGCTGAATGCCCGCCGACCCAACGGCGGACAGCACTTCGCTGCCTTCGGGTGGCGTCGCGGTTGGCTCAGGTGAAATGGACATGACACTTGCTCCCAGCAGAAAATTCAGTCAGCCATATTATTCATTATAACGCCTATTCTCCCGCCTGACTGCGATAGGGCAAAATTAGGCTAAAGGTGGTGCCTTTGTTCTGCCAAAGCGTGCTGAACAAGGGCAGTTCGCTGTAGACGGTGACGCGCCCTTTGTGCCGCTCTGCCACTGATTTCACGATTGCCAAGCCCAGCCCGGTGCCAACCGCTTTGTTCTCGGCGTGCCGCACGCGGTAGAAGCGGTCAAAAAGGCGGCGCTGCGCCTCCCGCGGGATGCCGGGTCCGTTATCCTGCACTTGTAAAACCAACTCATATTGGGCGTCTGTCTGGCGCAGCAAGGCACGTACCGTGATCTGACCGCCTTCTTGCGTGTATTTGTACGCATTGCTGATCAGGTTCATAACCGCCCGTGAGAGCCAGCGCTCATCGCCTGAGAAAGCGGGCAGCCCTTCCTCCATCTCAAGGATCAGGGCTTGGCGCTTATTCGCCAGCATGGGGCGCATATCATCCGCACAGCGCGAGAGCATCTCAAAGATGTTGATCGGCTCGAAGCGCATCCCAATACCAGATTCGATATGTTCAAGGTTCAAAAGGTCATCAATTAAATCTTGCATTCGCCCAATGCCGCGAAAGGCTATTTCAAAAATCTCTTTATCGCTCTCCGTCAGCCGATCTTCCCAGTTCCTGCCCAGCATGTGCAGCGCGCCTAAGGTCACACCAAGCGGATTCCGCAGTTCGTGCGCCGCCGTCTGAATGAAACTTAAGCGGGCTTGCTCTGCCTGCTTTTGATGGGAAATATCGCGGAAGACAACCACCCAACTTGGCTCGGTGTCCTCAGCGTGTGCGGCAACCGGCGCCACTTCACACATCAGATAATGTCCGTTGGTCAGCAGCGCTTCAAAAAAGCGTTCGGTGGAGTCTGGGCGCAGCGCTTCACACAAGCGCTCGCGGATGGCGGGTAGAAAATCTACATCGCAGAGTGGCTTGCCCAACAGGGTGTCTCTGGTGTTTAACAAGCGCTGTGCGGCATAATTCACCAGATTGATCACGCCGCGCCCATCGGTGGCAATGATGGCATCGGCGGTGGCGTGCAGGATTGCCTCTAAGCGCTGCTGCTGTGCGCGCACCGATTCAACCAACAATGCGTTATCAATCGCCAGACCCACCTGATCGGCAATCACCTGCAAAATGCTCATCTCTGCGCCGCTGAACTCATATAGCACACGGCTCATCACACTCAGCACGCCCACCACCTTACCACGTGCGTGCATCGGCACCATTGCCATCGCCTTTACCTGCTCGGCAATGAAGGCTGGCACGCTCAGGCGCGGATCATCACTTAGATCGCCGGTGATGACGGGCTGCCCGCTGTTCACCACCAAGCCCGATAAGCCTTCGCCAAGTTTCACGCGCATTGGCTCAGAGGTAAAATCGTGCCGCCAGCCGCGCTGAGCATACATCACCAGTTCGTTGGTGCTGCGATCAATCAGGCTGATGCCGCTGGCATCTAACGGGACAAGCTTCAGCACCGCCTCCAACGCTGCGTTGAGGGTATGTTTGAGGTCAGGCGAGCTGGCAGCCGCCGTGATCACATTGTTGATTGCCAACAATTGATCAGTTTGGCGTTTGAGGGTATCAAAGAGCGGTGATGGGTCGGTATCCGCCTGCACCAAGCGCTGTGCCTGAGAAAGGTTACCCGTCATAGTCGCACCAACCTTTTGCATTTATAGACTACACATTGAAAAAACCAAGCAGCCATGCCACAAAAAACACGGCAGCCAACATCGCCAAAAGGACTAACCATGCGCGCCCACGCCCATCGGTGCGTGCGCTTAGTTGAATGCCCTCATCTGGCGCGGCGCGATCAAGCGACGCACGCTGCGATAAAGGTGTTGGCGTGTTGGCAGATGCTTCTTCAGGCGGCGTATTCGGTTTCATATCGCTTCATACTATGATACATCAACTATGGCGTTGGGCGTTTAAGTTGCCACCTTCAGGTGGGTTAGTTGCCTGTGGTGTCTTACTTAGCCTGCTATTCTATCTAAATTTTAGCATGCGTTACAGCCTTGTAACACATTTGACCAAGCCCTTTCAAAGTTTTGCCACGCTCAGCCGTTTTGCGCCGGAAGGCGCTTGGCTGTATGGTAGCACCTTTGCGGCTGCCTTTGGGCTGTACTGGTGCGGCTACCGTTTTGGCGCGTTCCGCCTGCGGCGGCGGCGCGCATGGCTCATAATCCTATGCCTTTCAGGGCTGGCACACGCCACGCTCTTGCCGATGTATCCGTTGGACGCGACAGACGTTTATGATTACATTATCCGTGCGCGCATGACGGCGATCTATGGCATGAATCCACTGCGCGACGTGCCGCGCCAACTGCCCGAGGACCCTTTTTATCGCTTTGTGGGCTGGAAGGATGTGCCATCTGCCTATGGTGGCGCATGGGAGCATTTGGCGGCTTTCACAACACGCCTTGCCGGCGACAACCTGCTGCTGAATGTGATCGCTTTCAAGGTGTTAGCTGCGCTTGGCACGCTGATCGGTGCCTTGGGCGTGTATGCCGCCCTGCGCCACGCCGCGCCGCGCCGCGCAATCGGCGGCATGTATCTGTTTGCACTTAATCCGCTGTTGTTTTACATGGCGGCGGGCAGGGCGCACAACGACACACTGATGATCGCATGTATGGCTTGGGCGGCAGCCTTCTTGCTGCGCCGTTGGTATGTGGCGAGTACGCTCAGCTTGCTGTTGGGCGCGCTGATCAAGTTCATCCCGCTCATGCTGATTCCGTTTGTGGCACTGGCAGCTTGGCAGGCGCTCGCAGGGCGGCAGCGCTTACGCTATCTCGCCCTGAGCGCCATGCTGGGCGGTGCGCTGTGTGTGGTGAGCTATGCGCCCTTCTGGTTCGGCATAGAGACGCTGCGCACCGAACGCCGATCCGCCATGTACAGCGGCTCGTTTCCAACCGTGATTCGCCAGCTCATCGCGCCGCTCTTGGACGGCAAGCAAGCTGACTCGTGGGTCATCCCAACGCCGAACACCAACACGCTGTTGGCAAACAGCACCTTAGCGCTCTTTGCGGCGGTCTATCTGTGGCAACTGTGGCGCGCCCAGCGCAGCGGCGGCGATCTATGGGCAGTGCTGCACGCCACGCTGTGTGCTTTATTCGCCTATTTGTTGATTGCTGCAGTGTGGTTCATGGCGTGGTATGCCTTGTGGCTGCTGCCCTATGCTGTTTTGTTCAGGCGATCACTTTTGCGGCAGGCTGTGCTGCTCTTCAGCTACCTTGTGACGTGGCAAGGCTTGCTCTATAACTACGTCACATTGCGTCCGGGCGATCTAGCGCCCATCCCATGGCGAGATTTGCTGCCCGTCACCAGCTACATGCTGCCGATCTGGCTGTTGATCGGGCTTTGGGCATGGCGGCGGGCTAAGGCGTGGCGCTTGGCGTAAGGGTTGGTGGTGGCGCAGCCTCCAACGATTCAGGTTGGGTGGGTGTCGGCGTGATCGGTGTGCTAGGCGTGCTGATCACAATCGCGGGCGTGGGTGTGAAGGTTGCCGTTGGCGGTAGGCTTGGCGTAAAGGTTGGCGTTTCGGTGGGTGTGGCGCTTGGCGTGAAAGTGGCGGTTGGCGTCTCTGTGGGTGTGCTGCGTTCTGTTGGTGTGTAGGTGGGCGTGGGTGTGCGGCGGTCGCTTGGTTCGGCGTAGCGCACGGCGCGCACTGCCAACATGCTGCCAATTGGCGGCAGATTCAAGCGCAAATCGCCGTCCACACTGCCATTGACGTACACATCTTCCACACCGATCACATCGCCGCTGAACACATCCCAGAATTCGGCACGGTAGGCGCCGGCGGGCATATTGCGGGCGCTGAGGGTCGCCTCAATCGGCGTGATTTGCCCGAAATTGGCACGGTTCTGCCAGGTGTAGTCTTGGTGCTGGAAGAAGCCTAAAAAAATGCCGCCGCCGCGGTCGGCAAGGGCAATGGCGCGCAGTGGCGGCACATAGTCGGTTAGCTCCAATGAGTCGATCTGGGCGTAATCCTCACCCAGATTATCCAGTGTGATGAGCTGTTCGCCGGCGCGCAGCGGCACCACAAGGGCGGTCGGCGGGCTGTTGGGCGCAAGGGCGAGTTCAGCCGCCAACACGCCGTTGATCAGCACCACAAGGCGCGCACCGCCGCGATCACCGCTGCGCGCCAAATTGATCCGCAAGGTGGTATCAATTGGCGGCGTCACAAGATACTGCTGTGGACGGCTAAGCTGTGCATTAAAGCGTGTGCCGTATAGAAAGCCTGAGGCGATGCTCAGCAGCGGCGCGGCACCCTCCGCCGAAAGGCGAAAGACTGTGTTCGGCGGCGTTTCGCTGCCAAGCTGGGCATTGTAGCCATTCACGCGCAGCGGCGCATAGCTTAAGGGCGGCGTGTTGCTGAGGGTAATGCCTATCGGCTGCAAATTCGCCGTGTCCCATGGGATGCCGCGCACAAAATTGCTGAGCGGCGTCAGCAGGGCGCTTAGGTTGCGCGGGAAGAAATAGGTGTCCCACCACCAACTGTTGGCAGCGCCGCTGGCGCCGCCCAATGCCGCTGACCAGAGCGCCGCACGCACATGAATGCCGTCAGGGTCTGCTTCGGCTGGCTCGAACCACGGACTGAGCGAGAACTCGCTGAGCAGCAGCGCTGTGCTGCTTTCCGCCAACAATGGGCGCAGCAGATTGAGCGTGCCAAGCGTCTGATCTTCGGGCATTTCATTGGGCAGGCGCTGATAGTAGCGCACTTGGGTAAAATCTGGGTTGAGGGCGCGCACTAAGGCGATATTGCTTGCATCGCGCACGCCGAGCGTGATCAGGTGGCGGTATGGATCAACCTCGCGCAAATAGGCGATCATGGCAGTTGCCCACTCAGTGGCAAGCGCGCTGTTGCCTGGCGTCAGGCGGTCAAGCTGATCCACCAGCTCCCAAGCGAACAGGCTGCTGCTGTAGCTCCAACGGGCAACCATATAGCGCAGCCGATCACGGAATAGGCGGCGTCCGTCCTCGGTGGCGAAGAAGGCGGCTGCCGTCGAGAAAGCGCCGCCGCGCCGCAAATTGTGCGGGTTAATCGACCAATCGGCGCTGGTAGTGGCGCGTGCAGGTGTAGCAGGTGGATTGTAGGGCGGATCGCTGTAAGTGATCCAGCCCTGATGCCACACCAAAACGAGTTGCAGGGCAATGCCGCGTTCTTCGGCAGCGCGCAGCACGCTATCCAGCCGCCACGCCGAACTTTGGGCGGCTGCCATGCTGCCCGCCGGGCTGTGCCAACCAAAGCCAATGAACCACGGTACATCCACATATAGGCGCGCATAGTTCGCGCCTGCTTGCGCCAGTTGATCGAGCCATGTGATGTAGCCGCGCGTGTTGCCTGTACCACTCCACGACCACGCTAAATTGACGCCCACAGGGAAAAATGGTTGACCTTCCCCTGTGCTGAAATAGCGCCCGTTGCGCCCAAGCCGTATGGTGCCCTGTTGCTTAGCAGGGACGACGCGCAAACGTCCGGCTGTCACAATTTGATTGTTGGTTGGCGTGCGCGCTTCAACCGTATACAGCCATTCACCGACCTGAGTTGGGCGGAAGCGCAGCATCCAAGCCGCAGCGCCGGTCGGCGTGATCACCTCATTGGCGCAGTTCTCATCACAGGCAGCTTGCTGCGGCTGCATCCAGAAGGCGGGTAAGTCAAAGGGGCTGCCATCGGGCGCCGTGAAGCGCACTGTTACAGCAATCTGGCTTGTGTCGGTTGGGTCGGTATAACCGGCGGTGATGGGCAGTGTGCGCTCGAACAGCCCATTGAGCGGCACTTCTGGCACGTCGAGCGGCGTGCTGGTCGGCGCGGCAGTCGGTGGTTGTTGGGCAGAAGCCGTCAGACGGGCATTCAGGGAAAGCACCGCCCACAGTAGGCAGCCAACACACAGGCAAATTAGGAAAGCGCGTTTCTGAAGCATCACCGAGAAAACTCCGCCCAAACATCACAGGCAGAGTATAGCGCAGCTTGGCAGATTGAACAGAGCAGCCTTAGCACCTGTAATGCAGGCGGCTGAGCAAATGTCCAGCCGCCTGCTTAACCTAAGATTTTAGAGGCTAGTCACCCGCGACGGCTGCCGCGGCAGGCATCTGTGCAGCGGCAGGCTCGGCATCGGTCTTTGCCTTCGCAATGGCGTAGATCATGATGCCGTAGCCACACTTGGCTGCCACATCGGCAATGCAGTAGCCAACCTGCACAGCCATAATCACACCTGCCGTCGCTGCGGCACCACCGCTGATGATCGGGATGAGGTAGACGATTGGGTAGAAGCCCCACGTGGCGAGGAGCAGCAAGCGGATATTGCGCAGCAGCACCTTTGCCTCGCCCTTCTCGTTCTGAATGGCAGGTCCCAGACCGACAAACAGTTCGTAGAGGATATACACAAAGGGCAGGGTCGAGAGGAAGCCCCACAGCGCCCGCGTGCCAGTATCGGTGGCAATTTCGCCCGGATAGCCCAAGATAACCATCAGCGCAGCGGCAGTTGCCAAGCGGAAGGTGAGCCACCCCTTGCCCTTTACGATGCTCATCACGGCGACTAACTCTGCCACCAGCAGCGGCACGGTCAGCAGCCAGTCAATGTAGCGGTAGGCATCGTTGAAGGGCTTGCCACTGGCGATGTATGTATTCGCGTTGCTTGGGTCAACCACGAAGGCAGCTTGCCAGCTCTCGAAGATACGCAGGTAGTGATAACCTGCGATGGCAACCACCAATGCCGACATGGTGATTGCGTTGCGGTACTTCGGGGCAACGTTCGCACGTGAAAGCACCAAGTAGATGAAGGTGGCGAACATCGCGGCGAAGGTGAACGAGAATGCGTTGTAGACCAGACTATATTCACTTACAGATAGTGAAGGCATGATGTTATCTCCTGTAGACATACTTTGTAACGTCTGTTCAGGTTGTTCAAAACTTTTACAAAATCTTGAACGTTCTAAACTAAATATAAGGTTTTCAGATCGTATTGCACATAAGCATTGAATAAATGTGAGATGAAAATTTGGTGAGAGGTGCGCTTATTCTAGGCGGATGATGTGTGGGATGACGATGCCGCCGCGCTCAACGCGCCCTAAGGCGTTGTAGGCATCCACTGCGCGCAGCGAATCGCAAGGCAGCGGCAATGGTGCGGCACACGCACCAAGCACAACCTTCAGCAGGTAGCTGCCAGAAGGCACCTCTGGCGGAATGGTGAGCGATAAATCGTCCCGCAAGTAGCCGGAAAGCCGCCAAAAGAGCGTCGGCACACCACCTACATGCCGATTGGCGCTGCTTGCCACAATTTCGCCTGTCTGCACGTTAATCAGGCGCAGCTCGGATTGGTCATTTTCCAAGAGTGGACGTGCTGCCTGCCAATAGAGCGTGAGATCAAGGCGCTCGCCGCGTTGCAGCCTCTCACGCGGCAAGTGGTAGCCAATCAGATCAATGCCTGCTTGCGAAAAACGCGGTAAGGGCGTCATTTCGCCCAATACCTGACCGCGCCCGCTGCGCGGCAAGATTAGCTCTGGCTGAGCGCGCACAACAAAAGCAGCGCCCTGCATCAAGAGCAAGACAGCCAGCAGGACAGCCTGTTCGCCGCGTGTTAGATGCGCCGTATGTGGCACTTTGGTGATCTCTGCCTTTGCCGGGTCGGCTGCGGGCAGCCACCATAGGATACCTAGCGCGCTAAACAGCCCAACCGCCGTGACTGCCCATGCCCAATCACGGGCAGGTGTGCCGCCCATGGTGAAGGTGAGTTCGGCATTGGTGGCGGGCAGTGCCACTTGCATGAAGCCATTGGGCGAAATCCCTAGTGGCAGCGGCTCATTTTGTAGCCGTGCGCGCCAGCCAAGCCCGCCATGCACAAAGAACTCAATCAGGCTGCTCTCCAAAGTGTTAACGATGTAGCGCCACGTCAGACCGCCCTCACCCAGCGGCGAAATTTGCCCGCGCCCGCCCAATGTGGCGCGATTGACACGATCCACAGGGCGCCCTGCTTGCAGGTTTTCGATCAGGTTGGGCAGTGGGCGCGGCAATTCGCTGACTGTGGCGGGCAGCAGCACACCATCGCGCAGGCTTGCCGCATGGTAGCCGGATAGCTCACCCGCAAGGCTGGCAAAAGGTGCGTTCGTGTTGCTCTCTGCCCACAGCGGCGGAAAGAACGCGCCAAGCATGGTCAGCATTGGCAGCAGGGCAAGCCCGCCAAGCTGGAAGGGCGCTCGTCTGCCGACTGGCACAGCCACGCCGGCACCACCACCGGTCACTGCCAAACAGAAGGTTGCCGCCAACAGGGCATGGTAGGGCAGGATAGGCAGAAAAGCGCGTTCTGCCTGCCATAAGGGCGCAAAGGCAGGCGTTGCTAAGCCCAGCAGCGCAGCGGCAAGCGCAGCGAACACGCCGACCTGTCCCGCTTGTTGCTGGCAGATTGCCGTAATCAAGCCGATGCACGCCATGATCAGCACACCAATGCCCACGCCGCGAAACAGCGGCGGATTTTGCGCGCTGAGATCGTAGTAGGGCGCGCTGAACAGGCTCTCGGTGAGCGGCAACGGCGCGGCGTAAGGCGGCGGCGCGGCGCTCAGCCAACGCACGGCATCCCGTTCGGCAAGGGCGGGCAGCCAGTAGAAGGCAGTGATCGCCACTAATAACGGTGGCAGCAGCAGCGCAACCAGCCACGCCGCCTGCCGACGTGACTCAGGTGGCGCGGAATGCCTGCCACTGAGTGCCACAAAGCACAACACCAAGCTGCCGAACAACGTTAGGCGCGCATCACAGAGGACAAAGGCAGCGCAAAAGAACAGGGCAAGCGCAAAAGTGCGCCGATTGGGTGTGCGCCACAGCGCATCGAGGGCGGCGGCAGCGCACGGCAGCAAGCCGAGCGCCAGCAAGTACGGCACCTCGCCAAGCTGGTACGGCACACTGAAGGCAAGCGGTGCGCTGAATAGGTAGGCGATGGCTGCCAACACGCCGCCGCGCACGCCGAACCGTCCGCGCCCAAAAACGTACATGCCCAGACCCGCGCTCAGCCACGCCGCCACCATCACCAGCTTCACGCTATCGGTAGGTGTGGCATCCGTGAGGATTTGGTGCAGGGCGGCGAGTGTGTGCGGCAAGGGCGGCAGATAGTTCAGCACAGGTGCGCCATAGGTGAAGTGAAAGCCGCTTGCCCAACGCGCATAGAGGATGCCTTGCCGCATCAATTGCGCGGACTCGGCAGCGCGCAAGGCGTGCAGCGGCGCGGCAGAATGGGGCGGCACGCCGCTGCGAAAGATAAGCGGCACGGCGATCAGGCTGACGAAGGCAAGCACAATCAGGGCGCCGAAATCCGGCAGGCGGCGGCGCGGGCGCATCCACATGGGCAGATCGTCGGGGCTGATCGCAAGCTGCCCAAAAGACTGCGGCGTGCCATGCCTAGCCATGCTGTGCGCTATGCCTTTTTGCCTTTGCGCTCATGTTCAATGGCTGCCTCTACAAAGCCCTTGAACAGAGGATGCGGGCGATTAGGGCGGCTGGCAAACTCTGGGTGAAATTGGCTGCCCACCATGAACGGGTGATCGACCACTTCGGCAATCTCGACCAAACGCCGATCAGGACTCAAACCGCTAAGGCGCATTCCGCCCGCCTCAAAGGCGCCGCGAAAGTGGTTGTTGAACTCGAAGCGGTGGCGGTGACGTTCTTCAACCTTATGCTCACCATACAAACGCGCTGCCAACGAGCCTTCTTCCAGCACGCAGGGATAAACGCCCAAGCGCATCGTGCCGCCGCGATCCACCACGTTGCGCTGATCGGGCATCAAGTCAATCACCGGATGTTCGGTAGGCGTCTCAAATTCGGTGCTGTTGGCGTCCTCCATACCGAGTGCGTGCCGTGCGAACTCGATGCACATCACCTGCATTCCCAAGCACAAGCCCAAGTATGGCACTTTGCGCTCGCGGGCAAAGCGCGCCGCCATCACCTTACCCTCGATGCCGCGGTAGCCAAAGCCGCCCGGCACCACAATGCCGTTAACGTCTTCAAGGGCATCCCAACCTTTGCCCTTCTCCAGATCGCCACTGTAGACCCACTTGATCTGCACGTCGCGCTCTGCTGCCATCGCAGCGTGGCTGAGCGCCTCTTTCACGCTCATGTAGGCATCGTGCAGCTCGACGTATTTACCCACAATGGCAACGCTGATCGGTTTGCGCGGCTTTTGCAGGCTTTGCACCATGCGCCGCCACTCGCTCAGATCGGGATCAACCGTCTTGAGGCGTAAGCGGTTCACAATGTAATCGCCCAAGTGGGCATCTTCAAGGATCAGCGGCACTTCGTAGAGCGTCTTGACGGTTGTCAGCGCGATGACCGCCTCTTTATCCACGTCGCAAAAGAGCGAGATTTTCTCCAGCAGGTCAGGCGGCACGGGATAATCGGCGCGGGCGATGATCACATTCGGGCGAATGCCCATGCTGCGTAGGTCGCGCACGCTGTGCTGCGTTGGCTTGGTCTTGAGTTCGCCCGTCGCGCTGATGTAGGGCAGATAGGTGACGTGGACATACATAGCGCGTTTGCGCCCCACATCAATGCGCAGCTGGCGCAGCGCCTCTAGGAACGGCTGGCTCTCAATATCGCCCACCGTGCCGCCCACTTCCACAATCAGCACATCGGCGCGGCTATCGCGTGCCACCTGCACAATGCGCCGCTTGATCTCGTTGGTGATGTGCGGGATAACCTGAATAGTGCCGCCCAGAAAATCGCCGCGCCGTTCGCGGGCGATCACGTCTGCGTAAATCTGACCGCTGGTGACGTTGCAGCCGCGTGAGAGCGTCTCGTCAATAAAGCGTTCGTAATGTCCCAAATCCAGATCGGTTTCCGCGCCATCCACTGTCACGAACACCTCGCCGTGTTGATAGGGACTCATGGTGCCGGGGTCAACGTTGAGGTAAGGGTCAAGTTTTTGAATGGCGACGCGCAAGCCACGTGCCTTTAGAATACGCCCAATGGCGGCAGCCGTGACGCCTTTTCCGACTGAACTCACCACGCCGCCTGTGCAGAAAATATACCGAGTCATGCGCTAGGTTCCTGTGTTAAGCCTTCGATCCTACACCGTTAGAAGCTGATTCCATCTGTGCCAGCGCCACACACCAACACACAGACATGCTGATCAGGGCGCAGGGTTAGCCCGCCGCTGAGCAGGGCAGCCATGGCAGCCGCGCCGCTCAGCTCAGCGGCAATGCCTAGCTCAAACCACAGCCAGCGCGCCGCATTGAGCATGTCCTCATCGCTCACCAAGACGATCTCATCCACATTTTGGCGGATGATCTCAAGGTTAATGGGCGCCGATTGGCGCGGCGCAAGCGTATTGGCGCGTGTGGTGATGGCGGGCAGGCTGATCACGGCGTTGGCGGCAAGGCTTTCTTTAAGGGTCGGCGCGCCGACCGGCTCTATGCCGATGACGCGCAGCGCGGGCTTGAGCGCCTTCGCTGCCAGGGCGATGCCGCTGATCAAGCCGCCGCCGCCAATTGCCACCAAGAGCGTATCCACCTGTGGCAGGTCTTCCAGCACTTCCAGCGCAAGGGTGCCTTGCCCAGCAATCACGGCAGGGTCGGCAAAGGGATGCACATAGGTAAGCCCTTCCTGTTCGGCGCGTGCTTGTGCGGCTGCGTTGGCATCGTCCCACACGGCACCGTGCATCACCACTTCAGCGCCCCATGCCCGCAATTTCTCGGCTTTGTTGGGCGGTGTGTTGTGTGGCAGATAAATATAGGCAGGCACCTTTGTCAGCCTGCCCGTATAGGCAACTGCCAAGCCGTGGTTGCCACCTGAGGCAGTGATCACGCCGCGCTGAAGCGTCTCCCTTGGCGTGCTGAGCAGTTTGTTCACGGCACCGCGTGCCTTGAACGAGCCGCTCACTTGCAGGTGTTCCAGCTTAAGCCAGAGTGTGCCGCCATTGGGCGGATTTTTGAGCGCTGCCGCGTGCAGCAGAGGCGTCCGCCGCACATACGGCGCAATTCGCAGGCAGGCAGCCTGCACATCGGTGAGTGAGACCACGCTTTCGGAATCCTTAATGATTGACCACACAAAAGCGACGGAGAGGTTTGCCGCATCTGCTGCACCTCTCCGCCGCTTTATGCTAACCGCTGCCCAAAGGCGCGCTTAGACCAACTTTTCAAGGTCGCTGGCGGCGCGCTTCATATCCAAAAAGACCAGGCCGGTTTTGGCGCTCTCGCGTGCCATTGAGGTGAGGACGGCATCCGCACCGACGGAGATCAGGACGACATGCCCTGCCGTGCCACGAATGTAGACCTGCTCCAAGCCGCCGCGCCCAAGTTCGCCTGAAATACGTTCGCCCAGCGAAAGCATGGCGGCAGACATCGCCGAAACGCGGTCTTCTTCCACATTGCCGGGCAGCACAGAGGCGATGCTCAGCCCATCCACACTGACGACGGCGGAGGCTTCAATATCCGAGTTGCCATACTGAAGGTCGCGCAGCCGTTCCACCATTAATTCGGTACGAGATTTCGCCATAGATGTCTCTCTCATGCTTGAGTCATGATTGCTGGTCGGCACTTGCGCCGAAACGTTTTACTCTGTGTGGATAATAGCACAAGGCTAAGGGCGAGTCAACCAGTCGGCACGGCAGCAGCACAAGGCGCGCCATGGGCGTTGGCGGCAGCCTTCGCTACACAGCGCTTTCCCTATGCCTTTGCAGGTAACTCTAGCGCTCTGCCGCCAAATCTGCTAGAGTCGCGGCACAATTTGCGCCCTGACGGTGCAATGGACGAGGTGACTCTTTTGCATAACAATTCCCGCGTGCCGTTGCACGCTCTTTTCGTGATGTTGGCTTTGGCAAGTGCTGCACTTGCTTGTAATTTTCAGCTTGGCGGCGTGCCGCGCACACCCATCGGCACGCCGACTTGGTCGCTCGATTTCATCGCGCCGGAAAACAACAGCCTGATCGTGTCCGGCACGACGATCACGCTGGCAGCCGTCGCCTCGGACGCGCTAAGCGGCGTCGCCCGCATTGATTTCAGCGTGGATGGCAGCTTGATCGGCAGCCAACGCGCCCCGATCAGCGAAGGGCAGACGCGCTTTAGCGCACAGCAGGCATGGCAGCCCAGCGAAGCGCGTGGCTACCTGATCACGGCTGAGGCATTCCGCGCTGATGGCACCAGCATCGGTGAGGCAGGCGTTGCCGTGCAGGTCATCGCCGCACCGACCGCACAGGCGGCACTGCTCAGCACCGTCGCGCCTACCCAAGTGCCGCGCACGTCCACACCAACGCCCTTGCCTACCGTCCAGCTCAACGCGACGCCCATCACTTTAAACACAGCCGTTCCAACCTCGGAAGTGATCAGCCCGCCTGCCGTGCCGTCCAACGCGCCGACGCTGCGCGTTACCTTCGATTATTTGAACGTGCGCGCGCGCCCGGACGCCAGCTCCGAAAAAATCGGTGAGTTGGCACGCGGCGACGAGGCGATCATCATCGGGCGCAACGAACAGCGCACCTGGTGGGTGATTGAGCGCGGCACGCTGCGCGGCTGGGTGATCAATAACGCCGAGTGGATACAGATCAGCGGCGCCACTGCCGATGTGCCGCTTGCCACCACCGCCGACGCCCTCGCCACCGCCACGCCTTCACCGTTGCCGCCCGGCGGCTTGGCACCCACCAGCACTGTGACGGGCAGCGCCGATCTGATCATCGAAGCGTGGACAATTCCCGGTGGCACACCGAAAGTGAACGAGAATTTCACAGTGATCATCCGCGTCAAGAATCAGGGGACGCTGGATGCTGGCTCGTCGCTGTTGGAAGGCGTTTTCCAGCCCGGCAATGAGCGCAGCCAAATGGCAGTGCCTGCCTTGGCGGCAGGTGCTTCCGTAACGCTGCCACCGCTAAACGTCACGCTGCGTGAGCGTGGCACAAACCTAAGTGGAACGCTCACGCTGGACGTAAAAAACGAGGTGGCAGAAGGCGCCAATGGTGAGGCGAACAACGTCATCACCATCACCTACAACGTCGAGTAGCTCAGGCGGCGCGGACGTAGAGTTCCGCGCCATCGCCGAAATCGCGCACCAGCAGATCGGGCGGATAGCGACGGCAGATCAGATAGAACCACAGATCGCCCACACAGCCGCCGATGTTCGCCGCGCCAATCAGCGCGATGAGCGTATTGAGTTCGCCACGGGTGATGGTCATCAGCGCCAACGTGCCAAGCGTGATCAGTACCAGCGGCGCCAGCCCAACAACGAGGTAGGCATCTCGCGTCAGGTAGTAGCGATCTGCCGCGGCAAAAGCAACGCCTTTTTTTAGATCAAAGCCATAGCGCGGCTTGGCGCCGAAAAACTGGAACATCATGCCGTGAATGAGTTCATGTACACTCAGCATCAGAAACAAAGCAGGCAAGGTCAGCAGCGTGATCACCAACGGATCAGCGCCCGCCAACGGATTGGCGCCTTGTGCCAATCCGCTCGCCCGCATGAGCTGATAGAGCGCGTTGTAGCCGAAAATGGCGCCGATCATCAGCCCAAGCCCAACCACATTCAGCCAGATGAGCGTTTGCTGCGAGTCAATCGTGATTTGGCGCGCCCTTTGGTAGCTTTCGGGCAACGCCTCTAGCACGGCAAAGCGTGGCAGTGGGTCAGGAGCGGTGTTCATGGGAAACCTTCGCAAACTCTCTCAGCCGTTTAGGGCTGTTATAGCAACTTAACACCAATTGTCATGCTTTTCCCTTACAATTTGCAATAGTGAATCAACAGTTGGGTAGGTACCAATGATTGAAGCAAGCGGTTTAACCAAAATCTTCGACGGATTCACCGCCGTAGACGACCTTTCCCTGCATGTGGAGACCGGCAGCGTATTTGCCTTTCTCGGTCCGAATGGTGCGGGCAAAACAACCACCATCCGTATGTTGACCTCTATCCTAGAGCCAACACGCGGTTGGGCGCGCATCAGCGGGCTGGATGTGGTGCGCGATGCGGCGAAAGTGCGTGCCAGCGTCGGCGTGCTAACCGAACAGCACGGCTTGTATGAACGCATGAAAGCGCTGGAATATCTGGATTTCTTCGGGCGTATTTACCACTTGCCGCGTGAGGCACGCCGCAAACGCGCCCAAGCGCTGATGGAGCGCTTCGGGCTTGCCGACGCCTTGCAGCGCCGCGTTGGCGATTATTCTAAGGGCATGAAGCAAAAGCTGGCGCTGGTGCGCGCCATGCTGCACGATCCGCCCGTGCTGCTGCTGGATGAGCCAACCTCTGCCATGGATCCGCAAAGTGCCAAGCAAGTGCGCGATGCTATCCTAGAGCTAAAAAGCGATCACCGCACCATCATCTTGACCACGCATAATTTGCCTGAGGCGCAGCAGTTGGCAGACCGCATCGGTGTGATTCGGCACGGCAAGCTGATCGCCAATGGCACCTTTGAGGAACTCTCGCAGCGCTTTGTGGGCGATCCCATCATGGAAATACGCTTTGGTGCGCCGCTGAACGGGGCTGGCACCTGGCTGCACAAGGAGTTGGATGTCGTTTCGCACGGCGAGGATTGGCTGCGCTTCCGCACGGGTGACCCTCGCCAGCAAAACCCTACCCTGCTGCATAAATTGGTGAGCGAAGGCGTTTCGGTGATCACGCTCAGCGAAGTGCCGCGCAGCTTAGAAGCCGTTTACCTACAGATTGTTAGTGAGGATGAGACACCGACGGAGGTCGCACACAATGGCAACCACAATTGACTCACCACAGCTAAACACGGTAACCGAAAGCCTAATGCCAACCTCTATTCAGGGCTGGCAAGTCTCCTTGCGGAATGCCTTAATCGTGACGCGCCGCGAAGTGCGCGACAGCTTCCGCGACTGGCGCATCATGGTGCCGATCTTCATCCTGACCTTGCTCTTTCCATTGTTAGCGCAAGGCATGACGGAAATTTTCACCAATTTCTTCATTGCCAACGGCGCTGAGCCGATGATTGATGTCTTTCTGCCGTTGCTGCCGATGATCGTGGGCTTCTTTCCCGTCTCGATCTCGCTGGTCATCGCGCTGGAGACGTTCGTCGGTGAAAAAGAGCGCCGCAGCCTAGAGCCGCTGCTCTCCACGCCGCTAACCAACATTGAACTCTACATCGGCAAGACGCTTGCCGCGATGATTCCGCCGCTGCTGGCAGCCTATGTTGGCATTGGCATCTACCTGAGCGGCTTGATCTTTGGTGAGCAGCAGTGGCGCCCACAAGCGGAACTGGTTATCCAAGTGCTGCTGCTGACCACAGCGCAGGCGTTGGTGATGGTCACTGGTGCGGTGGTCGTCAGCAGCCAGACGACTTCAACGCGCGCCTCGAACCTGCTCGCCAGCTTCATCATCATCCCAACCTCGCTGTTGGTGCTGGTGGAAGGCTTGATCATGGTCAACAATCTGCGCCACTTGCTGTGGTGGATTTTAGTGGCGCTGATCATTGCCGATATTCTGCTGTTCCGCATGGGTGCGCGCCTGTTCAACCGTGAGGAACTGCTTGGGCGCACCATTGACTCGATCAACCTGAAATGGGCGTGGCGCGTGTTCGTCTCGCAGTTGCGCGGCGACGAGCGCGTGAAGGGTATCCTGAGTTGGTATCGCTACAGCGTGCTGCCTGCCCTACGCAGCAGCCGTAATGGCATGTTGGCAGTCGGCTTTGCCATGCTTGTAATGTTTATCGGCGGCATAATCGTGGCGCAAGCGATGCCCGAATGGCGCCTGACGGAAGAGCTGGCGCAAGAGCGCGGCGATCTGTTGCAAAACTTCACGCAGTTTTCAGCCATCAACGATAGCCCGCTCAGCATCAGCTTCATCTTCATCCAAAATGCGCGGGTGCTGCTTGGCGCTGCGATGTTGGCAGTCTTCACCTTCGGCGTGATGAGCATCGTCCTCTCGTCATTCACCTTTGGCGTGCTGGGCTTCCTTTTGGCGCAGCCGATCATCGGCGTGGTTGGCTACGGTGTGGTGATGGCAGCCTTACTGCCACACGCCATCTTGGAGCTGCCCGCCGTCCTGATCGGCGCTGGTGCTGCCACACGGCTTGGCGCATTGGTCACCAGCCCGCCCAAAGATATGGGTGTATGGGAAGCCTGGCTGCGCGCCCTTGCCGATCTGATCAAAATAGGTGTGGCAGTGGTTATTCCGCTGCTGTTGGTTGGTGCGGTGGTAGAGTCGCGCATTACGCCCGAAATCGTCAAACTGGTGCTGAGCAATTAGCACAATGCTTGCCGCGTGGGCAGTCAAGGCTGCCCACGTGCAGTGCCTGGCGCCTCACTTTTCGATGCGTGTTGGCTAGCTTGAATGCAAGACCAGCAGGCGTAGCGATAGCGCACATCGGAAAACATAGACGCTTCATGCATCACGGACTCCTTCCCCTAGGTAGGCACTGGTGATAGCGTGTTTGGCGACCCACATCGTTACAACTCGGACACATGCCTTGCGGATCGTTGAATGAAAACACGTTGGTATGCCCAACATAAGGTGTGTGAAGTGAACCGCAAGGCAGCCTCTACCCTCTGATTCCCTTTCCCTGCGTGTGGGGAAAGGGTTAGGGATAGGGGTTGTGTAGGGGCGGGATTTATCCCGCCTGCTATGATTTCTAGGGGATGACTATCTGCTACCTGCCGCTGCACAGGAACAACCCGGATGGATTGTTCAGCGGCACACGGTAATCGAAAGTGCGTCCCTGATAGACAAAGGTGAACTGCCAGCCGGGCGTAACAATCCGATCAACTGCCTGCCCTGCGCTTGGGCAGTTTAACTGTGAGTTGGTGAACTCGCGGTAGCGCCATGCCCAACGCGAACGCGGTGCGTTGAAGTCGTCAAAGGTCAGGTTGAGTTCAAGGCGGCGGTTCAGGTCTGCCAGTGCGTCGTTGATGACGGCGGGCGGTTCGGTGTTAGCAGTGGCACGCGGCGGCAGCGTCACGTCGTAGATGGCGCCGGTTGGATTCGTGCAAAGGCGCAGTGACTGCGGATCGTTAAAGGCAACGCGATAGTCATATTTCACGCCGCGCAGCACAAAGATGAACTGATAGCCGATCACTTTGCCGACGGTCACCGTTTCGCCCGCACGTGGGCATTCCAGGGTGTTATCGGCAAAATCCACGCCGCGCCACTCCCAGCGTGAGGTTGGGTTGTCAAAGTCGGCAAGGGTGATTGTGCGCCCAAGCCGCCGCCCCAGATCGGCGAGGGCATCGTTAAAGGAGGCAGGCGGCTGCTGCGCCGTCGTCGCAATGCTCGGCACAATCAGGGCGAGTGCCACACACACTAAAATGAGCCAGTAGAGGGCGTTTTTCATCACAAATCCTCCGCAGGATGCGTTTGCACATACTTCTAGTGTAGCGCGCTTGTTGCAAAACGTGCTAATTTGGCACGGAGGCTGCGCTGTGCGTTGTGAGAAGGCGCACTCAGGCACGGGGGCAAAAAGCTGCCTTTCGGCGGCGCATTCTGCGGGCGGGCATTTATACAAGATCGGCACATCTTGTTGATCTTTTTTTAGAAGTGCTTTGCACGCTGCCTGTGATCAGGCATCACCCGCATTTTTGGTGATTTTTCCTCCCCTCTGGCTCAGGGCATGTTAGAATGCTCAATCGGTGAGGTCGGGCGATTCAAAGGTTATCAACCGCCATGTTAGCGAAGCAAACGCAAGAGTCACAACCGAGTTGGCACACGCAAGAGTTTGAGAGCGTCCTGCAAGCACTGGGCAGTGATGCACGGCACGGGCTGAGCGCTGAAAAAGCGCGCCAACGCCTAGAGCAATACGGTCCGAATGAATTGGAGGAGCGCGGCGGTAAACATCCGCTCACCATCCTGTGGGAACAGTTCACCAGCACAATGGTCTTGATCCTGATCGCGGCGGCGGTCATTTCGGGCTTTTTGGGCAAACCGTTGGAGACAATCGCCATCTCTGCGATTGTGCTGCTCTTTGCGCTGTTAGGCTTTGTGCAGGAATACCGTGCTGAGCGCGCCATTGCCGCCCTGAAGCAATTGGCGGTGCCAATGGTGCGCGTCATCCGCGACGGCAGCAGTGAACAACACAGTGCGCGTGAGTTGGTACCGGGCGATATTGTGGTGCTGGAAGCCGGCAGCGCCGTGCCAGCCGATCTGCGCCTGATCGAGAGCAGCAACTTGATGATCCAAGAGGCTGCGCTCACCGGCGAATCGGAGGCGGTGGATAAGAAAGTAGCTGCTCTAGAGAAAGCGAACTTGCCGCTCGGTGATCGGGTGAACATGGCGTACATGGGAACGTCCGTCTCGTATGGGCGCGGCGTGGGCGTCGTGATCGCTACTGGGATGCGGACGGAGCTGGGGCGCATCGCTGAGCTGATCCAAGATGTGGAGACGCAGCAAACGCCTTTGCAGCGCCAGCTTGCACAAGTTGGCACGCTGCTGGCAGTCGCCGGCGTGATTGTTGCCGCTTTGGTGTTGGTGATGGGCGTGCTGCGGAACCAGCCGCTGAGCGATATGTTCCTGACCGCCGTCAGTGTGGCGGTGGCAGTTGTGCCAGAAGGCTTGCCGGCTGTCGTCACGCTGACGTTGGCACTCGGCGCACAACGGATGTTGCGCCGTAAAGCGCTCATCCGCAAATTGCCCGCCGTCGAGACGCTCGGCTCGGTCAGCGTGATTTGCTCAGATAAAACCGGCACCCTGACCGAGAATCGGATGACGGTGACTGTGATTGACGTTGCCGGGCGCTTTGTCGAGCTGAGCGGCACTGCCCGCCATCCTGCACCAAACCTTGTCAAGCACGATAAATCATTCTTGGCTGATCAACCGCATTCGGTGGGGCTGCTTTTGGTGAGCGGCGCGCTGTGCAACGATGCCTCCTTAGCGCCTGACTCTGCCACAGGGCGTTACCTGCCCATTGGCGATCCGACGGAAGGTGCGCTCTTGGTGGCAGCTTCCCAAGCTGGGCTGGAAAAAGAAGATTTAGAGCGCTACGCACCGCGCATTGCCGAAGTGCCGTTTGACTCCGTTCGCAAGCGGATGACCACCGTCCATAAGCTGACCGCCAACCGCAGCGACCTGCCGCCCTTGTTGGAGTCGTTAGCCGATCTTGAGTCGCCCTACGTAGCGCTGACCAAAGGCTCGCTGGATGGCATGATGGACTTGATCAGCCATATTTGGATAAACGACCACGCCGAACCGATCAACGCAGAATGGCGCGAACATATTCAAACCGCCCATGATAAGCTGGCACTTAATGGAATGCGCGTGCTGGCTGTGGCAGTGCGGCAGTTTGCAGAGGCGCCGACCAATGTGACCCAAGCAATTGAGCAGGACATCGCGCTGATCGGCATGGTCGGCATGATCGATCCGCCGCGCCCGGAAGTGCGTGAATCTATTCGCATTTGCAGCAGTGCCGGCATCCGCCCGATCATGATCACCGGCGATCATCCGCTCACGGCGCGCTTCATCGCCTATGAGCTAGGCATCAGCGAAAATTTGCGGGTGAAAACAGGGCAGGATATAGACAGTATGTCCACAGAGGAACTTGCGGAGGCAATCGATAATGTCTCGGTCTATGCACGGGTGACGCCTGAACATAAGCTGCGGATCGTGGAGGTGCTGCAAAGCAAGGGCAACGTCGTGGCGATGACGGGCGATGGCGTTAACGATTCGCCCGCCCTTCGCAAGGCAGATATTGGCGTGGCAATGGGCATCACCGGCACGGATGTTTCAAAAGAGGCTGCCCAGATGGTGTTGCTGGATGATAACTTCACAACGATTGTTGCCGCCGTTGAAGAAGGGCGCGCCATTTATGAGAACATTCGGCGCTTCGTCAAGTTTTCCATCGCCGGCAACTTGGGTAAAGTGTTGGTTATGCTCTTTGCGCCGTTTCTGGGCATTACCGTTGCCCTACAGCCGCTGCAATTGCTGTGGCTAAACCTGCTGACGGACGGCTTGCTTGGGCTTGGCTTGGGCGTTGAACCTGCCGATAAGTCTATCATGCAGTTTCCGCCGCGCCGCAAAGATGCGCCCTTTTTCAACCGCAACATCCTGCGCTATGTGATTCTGGTTGGGCTGTTTGTGGGTGTTGTGGCGCTGGCGCTGGGCTACAGCTACCACACCCAAGCGCCTAGTGAGCGCACATGGCAAACCATGATCTTCACGGCGATTGCCTTCATGCAGATCGGGCAAGCCTTAGCCTCGCGTTCGGATGTGCTATCCTTCTTTGAACTCAACCCGTTCTCCAACAAAACGCTGCTGGTCATGGTCATCGGCACCGTTGCGCTGCAACTGGTAGCCATCTACGCACCTTTCTTGGCAGATTTCTTCCAAGTCGCGCCGCTAAGTTTTGGGCAGTTGCTGATCTGCATTGGTGCAGGAGTCCTCACCTTCTCGCTGATAGAGCTGCTCAAGCGGCGGGCGCGCCGCTAAGCCTGCCCTCTTCATAACCCTATCGCGTAGGCTTGCTAGGTCTTGCAGAGATTTCTGTAAGACCTAGCCTTTTTTCTAAGCGCATCCCTGAACAGTGACATTTATCACTAGCGATTTTATAGACCAGTCTATATAATCGCGCTATCTTTAATTGCTTTCAGGCAAAGGATAGACGCTATGAAGAAGCCAATTCTGGTGACCGGTGCGCCGGGCAATGTTGGCACGGAGGTTGTTCGCGGGCTGCTGGCTGACGATCAGACGGTGCGGGTGGGCGCTTATGATGTCGAGGCGGCTCGCGTCGCTTTTGGGGAGCATGTCGAGATCGTCCATTTTGATTTTCTCGACCCACAAACCTTCCATGCCACCTTTGAGGGTGTGGCGCGGATGTTTTTGGTGCGCCCACCGGCGCTGGCAAATGTGCCGCGTGATATTGCGCCTGCGCTGTGGGCAGCGGTTGGCGCGGGCGTGCAGCATATCGTCTTTCTATCCATTCAGGGCGTGCAGAATAACCGCATTGTGCCACACTATAAGATTGAGCAGTTGGTGCTGAAAACAGGCATTGACCACACCTTTTTGCGTGCGGGCTTCTTTATGCAGAACCTCAGCACGACGCACTGCGCCGAAATCCGTGACCGTGACGAAATCGCGCTGCCCGTTGGTAAGGCAAAGACCAGTTTTGTGGATGTCCGTGATATTGCGGCTGTTGCCTGCCACGCCCTGACTCAAGATAATCTGACAGTGCATGAGTACACCATCACTGGCGCTGAAGCATTGGATTATGATGAAGTTGCTGCTAAACTCTCTGCCGTGCTGGAGCGCCCGATTCACTACACCAAACCATCAGTACTGGCTTTCTTGCGCGCTCAACTGCGTGCAGGGCGTAAATTGGGTCAGGCGTTGGTCATGGCGGCACTCTATACCATCACGCGGCTGGGGAATGCCAAAGAAGTTACAGAGGATGTGCGGCTGATTTTAGGGCGTGCGCCGATCAGTTTTGACCAGTTCGCACGGGATTACCGCGCTAGTTGGCTAAAAGAACGCGGCGCCCTCAGCCAAAGCGCATCCCAATGAGTTGACAATAAATAGACCAGTCTCTATAATAGGTATTGAGAGCGTACTATGGTTTCAACACGCGAGCAGATCATCCTGAAAACCTGTGAACTGCTTGAGTTGCAAGGCTATCACGCTACAGGCTTAAACCAAATTGTCAAAGAGAGTGGTTCCCCTAAGGGATCGCTGTACTATCACTTTCCCGGCGGCAAGGAAGCGCTGGCAATTGAAGCGGTCACGCATGTTGGCAACATCGTTTTGAAGCGCATTCGTAGCAGTCTGGCGGAAATTGAAGCGCCTGCTGAATCGATCAGCACCTTCATCGCCAATATCGCTATGAATGTAGAGCGCTCCGGCTATCGGGCGGGCGGTCCGATCACGACTATCGCACTTGAAACAGCCTCTAGCAGCGAGGCATTGCGTGAAACTTGCCGCCACATCTATGAAAGCTGGCAAGCTGCCTTTGCCGAGAAACTGAAGGCGGGTGGCATGGCAGAAGTGCAGGCACGCAGCCTCTCGGTGCTGATCATCGCCGCCATTGAAGGTGGTGTCATCCTGTGCCGAACGAGCCGCAGCCCTGAACCGCTTGAACAGGTTGCAGCCGAAATCAGAAAATTGATACAAGCGCTATAAACGCTCAAGGCATTGTCAAGCGCAGGTCAAGAAATGCGCTTCTATCTTTACCCATAATATGTAGACTGGTCTACAAAGGAGTCGATCTCATGAAAGTTTTGGTATACGGTGGCACGGGTTCGCAAGGTAGCGCTGTTGTGCGTGCGCTCCTACACAAAGGGCATGAGGCATACATCCTCACCCGCACCCCTGAAAAGGCACAGCAGCTGGTCGCGCAGGGCGCGCAAACCATTGGCGGTGATATGGGTGATAAACCGAGCCTTGTGGCTGCCAGCCAAGGCATGGACGGCATCGCGCTGATGGTGCCTGCCTTCATTCCCGACCCGCGCCAAGCGCCTAGCTATGCCCAAAACGCTATCGAAGCAGCGCGTGAGGCGGGCGTTGGGCTGATTGTCTACAACACCAGCGGCACAGTCATCAACCAACTGACTGGCAACCCAATGTACGATATGCGCCTGCATCTGATCAATATGCTGGCAAACAGTGGTGTGCCATACATCACCATTGAGCCAACCGCCTACCTCGAAAACCTGCTCGGACCGTGGACGCGCCCGAATATCATTGCGCGCAACGTCTTATCCTATCCTGTGGAGTCTGATACACCGTTGGGCTGGATCGCCACACAGGATGTCGGTGCATTCGTTGCGGCGGCATTGGAGCGCCCTGATCTGGCAAACCGCCGCATTGGCGTCAGTGGGCTAGAGGCTGTCAACGGTTCGCAGTTGGCAGCGCGCTTCAGTGAAGGGCTAGGGCGCCAGATTAGCTACTATGCCATGCCGTTGGAAGAATTTGGCGCGGCGCTGGATGCCGCCTTCGGTCCCGGCGCAGGTGCAGGAGGTATTCAAGGCTATCAATTCCAGCGCGAACACAAAGACTTGCTGACCATGTGGTGGGACATGCGACCTGTGCTGGACTTGCTGCCTGTCCCGATGACTTCGATTGCTCAGTGGGCAGCGCAGCACAAGATCGCCTTCGAAGCAGCCGCTCAACCTATGCCAACCCGTGATGATCACTGACCATCACACCGTCAAACATCCCTAGCTTTGAGGAAGGATCATCCTATGAAACTCACAATCTTTGGCGCAAGCGGACGCACAGGTATTCCGCTGGTGCAGCAGGCACTTGATGACGGACACGATGTAATCGCCTTTGTGCGCTCACCCAACAAGATGCCGATTGTCCACAGCCGCCTGACGCTGATTCAGGGCGATGTGATGAACGCTGCCGATGTGGAGCGCGCTATCACGGAAGATACTGATGCTGTGCTGAGCGTATTATCGCCGGTGAAAGGCTCACCTGCGGATATGCTGCCACAGGCAGTCAACAATATTTTGGCGGCGATGCAAAAGCATAACGTCAAGCGGCTTATCTACATGACGGGCGCCGGCGTGCCTGCACCACAAGATCGCCCCAAACTCATAAACCACATCATCAAGTTTGCCCTTAAAACAATGGCAGGCGCTGTGTTGAAGCAATCTGAGATGGCGGTTAATAAAGTCCGTGCCAGCGACCGTGAGTGGGTCATTGTGCGTGCGCCAATGCTCACCAACAGCGATTATAGTGGTCAGTTGCGCGTTGGCTGGGTAGGTGTTAATAGCGGTTCGCGCCTTGCCCGCGCCGACGCCGCCGCCTTCATGCTCCGTCAGGTCAGCCATAGCGACTATCTGAAGCAAGCACCCGTCATCAGCAACTAAAGCCTGACTCTGATCGACAAATCCTGACGTAGAGCGCCCACACTGCCTTTAGTGTGGGCGCTTTGTGTTGGCATTAGCAATTTCACGTATTGACATAAATCTCTCATATGATATAAAATAGTCTCAAATGAGACAAGGATTGTTTATGAACGATGTACAACAACCGCTCAATCTTAGAGAGGAACGCCGCCTGCAAATTCTGGATGCAGCGGCAGAACTGCTTGCCAAACGCCCGACGGCATCTCTGGCGGAAATTGCCGACCATACAGGCATCAGCAAGGCAACGCTGCACCGTTATTTCGTCAGCCGTGAAGCACTGCTCACCGCGCTGGCAATGCGCGCTCTGGCGCTCGTTTCCGTCGCCATCGCAGCCTGCCGCCTAACCGAAGATGCCGCGCCTGACGCGCTCAGACGGCTAACCGAGGCGCTCATCCCGCTCGGCGATAAGGTCTACTTCCTGCTCAACGAACACATCTGGGATATTAACCCTGCTTTGGCAACCGCTGAGGAAGTGGTGCAAGCGCCGATTATGCAGCTTATCCAACGCGGGCAGGCAGAAGGCAGCCTGCGCGCTGATCTGCCCATCGCTTGGATTATGTATACGCTTGACTTCATGTTGTTTGCGGCATGGCAAGCCATTTATGATGGGAACATCGCCCGCCGTGATGCGGCTCACCTTGTTCTAGAAAGCCTGTTAGGAGGGATTATCGCCAAAGCCTAGTTAGCCTCGTTTCCGTTTAACATTTCGATATTTCGCCCTATACGCCAACCTAAGCTGTGTTGGTGTCTATTTTGTGCTGCTTGTTGATAAGGAGTTATCCATGTCCAAAACTTCTGAAGTGCGCCCACTGCAAGAGCGCCTTGTTGCGCTAGATGTTCTGCGTGGCTTTGCGCTGTTTGGCGTTTTGTTGGTGAATATGCTGGATTTCAGCGGATCGGCGCTGCGTGCCAACACGCTAGGCGCACGCGGCAGCGAATTCGATCAGCTTGTCGATGTGCTGATTGTGATGTTTGCCGTCGTCAAGTTCTACTTGCTGTTCAGCTTTTTGTTCGGGGTTGGCTTCGCCGTTCAGATGCGCCGTGTAGAAGGCAGCGGACGCGCTTTTGTCGCCTTCTATCTGCGCCGTTTAGCGGTGCTATTCATAATCGGCTTGGCGCACGCCATCTTGGTATGGGATGGCGATATTCTGCGGCTGTATGCCTTAGCAGGGCTGCTGCTGCTTTTGGTGCGCCACCTTGCCACGCCCATCTTGTTAGGGCTGGCGCTCATCATCGCGCTTGGTGGATTGGTCTTTTTTGGCAGCATGGGCAGCTTGGAAGCGATGAGTACTGTGGTTGGGGCGCAAGCCGTGCCGCTTTTTATGAATGGCGCCTACTGGGAATTGGTCGCTTACCGTTTTGGGCATGTGCAAACGGTGGATATGCAAATCCCGATGGTGTTGGTGATGTTCCTGCTTGGGTTGGTGGCTGGGCGCAGTGGGCTGCTGGATGACCCTGCACGCTACACACCATTTTTGCGGCGTTGGTGGAAATGGGCGCTGCCGGTTGGGTTGGTGGGCAATGGGCTGCTCATCGTCGGCTTTGTTGCGAACGCGCCATGGTTGGTCAGTTTTGGCGTGTATGTGGGCGCGCCTGCTCTGAGCTTTGTCTATGCGGCTGCCGTGCTGCTTAACGTGGACCGATTGCGGGGGCTTGCACCTGTTGGGCAGATGGCGCTCACCAACTACCTAACGCAGTCGCTGCTTGCTACAACGCTGTTCTATGGGTACGGCTTTGGGCTGTATGATCAGCTCTCGCCAACCTTAAGCGCCGCTTTGGTCTTTATCATTTTCGGCGCGCAGATCATCCTCAGCCGTGTTTGGTTACGGACTTTCCGTTTTGGGCTGGTGGAGTGGCTGTGGCGCAGCCTAACCTATGGCGAAAAGCAACCGCTGAAACGTAATTTGTGAGGGCTTGCCTTCGAGCGTGCGCTAATTTGTAGAATGCCGTGTGTGTTAAGCATTTTTCTGAGGAGAAGCGGCATGAACAACTGACCGCCGATCAAATGCACCAGATCGAGGCAATCCTTCAGCGTTCGACCACCACAGCCTAGCACCCTTTAGCAGAAGGGCGCGCATATCGCCCTTCTCTAAGTTTAGGCGTAGGGATCACCTAGCGTGCTGCGCCGCAGCCCCCTATCCCTAACCCTTTTCCCCGCCGCAGGGAAAGGGAAGCAGCGGGTAGAGGCTGCCCTGAGGGATGGTTCACACAATTTTGGCAGCGCATACCTTTGATTTTCAGCGCGCCCTGTGCAGTGAAACGCACACAATCTGCCCCGAGCCTGCTATAATTGCGGCTGACCTTTCAAAAAGCTTTTTAGAGACTGTGGTTAGCCCGTATGAGCCAAGCAACCGACCCACAAGCCTTTACAGCGCGCCAAATGGCTGTGCTACGCCTAATTTGCGATACATTAGCGCCTGCCCTTGCCGTTGAACAGCCTGATCCCTATCACCTGTATGCGCGCCCTGCCAGCGCCGTAGGTGTGCCAATGCGCCTCACCGAAATTCTGCACAGTGTGGCGCCAGAGCGCGTAGCTCAAATTCGATGGGTGCTTGATCTGCTGGCGCAGCCCTTTGCGAATGCTTTACTGGGCGGTGATGGGCGTTCTTTCCTTGAGATGGACTTGAACGGGCGCACTGCGCTGCTACGCGCTTGGGCAGATAGCCGTTTTGATTTGATGCGGCGCGTCTTCATGACCTTCAAGCGCCTGACGCTGCTGCTCTTTTACGCAGACGCCGACCCGAACGGCGAAAATCCGAATTGGGAAGCGCTTGGCTACCCAAAACCTGCGCCGCCGCCCGGCCTGCCCAAGCCGATCCATCCACTGGCGTTTAGCGAAGAGACCACGCTCACGACCGATGTCGTGATTGTGGGCAGTGGTGCAGGCGGCGGCGTGCTTGCCGCCGAACTAAGCGCCGCTGGGCTGGATGTGATCGTGCTGGAGAAGGGCGGCTACTATGCGGAGCCTGACTTCGACGGTTACGAAGTGCGTAGCCAAGCGCGCATGTTTGAAAAAGGCGGCTTCATGGTCAGCGAAGACCTGAGCATGATGATTTTAGCGGGCAGCACGCTTGGCGGTGGCACAACCGTGAATTGGTCGGCAGCGCTCCGCACGCCTGACCATGTGCTGGAAGGTTGGGCGCAAGACTACGGCGTAGACTTCACCGATGGCACGTTTCAGAGCGCGCTCGATGCTGTCTCGGCGCGCATTCACGTTACAGAGGCAGAGTCAGCCGCCAATCCGCGTAATGCGGTCTTGGTGCGCGGCGCGGAGGCACTCGGCTACGCGATCAAGCCGATTCCGCGCAACGTGAAAGGCTGTGCCGATTGCGGCGCGTGCGGCTTTGGCTGCGCGCACGGTGCTAAGCAAGGCACGCTCAAAACCTATTTGCAAGACGCTTGTCATCAGGGTGCGCGCCTTGCTGTGGGCGTGCATGTGGATCGTCTCCTGATCGAAGGGGATGCAGTGCGCGG
>DAOUBW010000021.1:0-48025 GCA_034432555.1 Anaerolineae bacterium | reverse complement strand
TCAGGTGGAGGGACTTTTGTCCATCCCTGCGCTGTTCCTTCCCCCTCAGGTGGAGGGACTTTTGTCCATCCCTGCGCTGTCCCTTCCTCCTCAAGTGGCGGGACTTTTGTCCGTCCCTGCGCTGTCCCCTCCCCCTCAGGTGGCGGGACTTTTGCCTGTATTGTTAGCAGAAGTTCTGCGAGCACACTTTCCAGATCAGTGTAAATACGTTCATTTGGGAAACGCAAAACCTTATAGCCGAGTTGCTCAAGGTCACTTTGTCTGATCGCATCGGCTTTTGACTGTTGTTGGTGAATTTCGCCATCCAATTCAACGATCAGATTTTCTGAATAGCAGAAGAAATCAGCGACATAGTTTGTGTTGGCGATGGGATGTTGTCGGCGAAAACTAAGCCCATTAAGGCGATTTTTCCGCAATGCTTCCCACAGAATTATTTCCGCCGGGGTTTGGCGCTGCCGTAAATCACGCGCAATATCGCGCATCGCTTTCGTCGCCATTTCACGCACGCGCTCTTCACGCCCTTCCCCATGAGGGGGAAGGGTTGGGGATGGGGGCTGTGTGGGGCTTTCTCCCACGCTGAACACATTCGGGAACGCCACATGCCAGTGGAAGAACTGGTAGTGCTGCGCCAGTCTGACGATGGATTCACGCATGGGTTGCAGGTTCTCCGCCAGGGGATTGCGTTCAAGCCGCCTGTAGGTCATGTCGGTCAGAGGCTGATTGAGGTACTCCAAATGCACGCCTGGATAGGGGGCGTTCGGGTCGAGCGCAGGCAGGCGTTTCTCCCACACGAACGCCGCGCACCAGGCATCCGCCAGCAGCCGCGCTTTGATGTATTCGGGGTCGCCCGCCAGCACTGCGTACTGCGCTTCCTTGCGCCGCACTGCGTCCAGCGTGTCATCGGGCGTGGCATCCAGCGCGTGCATGGCTTTGGTCAGGTGGCTGTAATCGGCGGGCGGCTCGATCAGTTCAAACACGCTGCGTTGACCGGTCTTGCGGTCTTTGCGCTCTTTTCGGTTGTTCTTTTTGAGGCGGGTGGCGTACTCCGAATCATCGCCTTCAACCGGGCTGAAGGCACCGTCGGGGATGCCATCCGCCATCAGCTTCGGGGTCGTGCCGAGCAGGCTGTTGCCCACCCGAATGCGATGATCGAGGAAGTTGAGCGGCTTGCCGGGTTCCAGCGCCTCCATCCATAGGTTGACCTTGCACAGTTCCACCGCCATCGGGTTGACATCCACACCGTAGATGCAGTGGCTGATGATGTCGCGCTTTGCCTCCTGAATGGCGGCGGGCGGCGGCTCTTCCTCGCCCGTGCGGATGAATGCCAGCGCTTTTGCCATGCGGTTGGCGGCGGCGACCAGGAAGTGTCCGCTGCCGCAGGCAGGGTCGCACACTTTCAGGTTGAGGACGGCTTGCTCACCCTTTTGGGCAGCCTCATTCAGCACCGGATTGAGCGCGGCATCCAGCAGGGCATGGACGAGCGATTCGGGCGTGTAGTAGCTGCCGGTGGTTTTGCGCTCGTTGCCTGCGGCGGTGGAGAGGGTAAAGCGCCGCGATGGGACGTTGATCTGCGGGTGCAGTTCCAGCAGGCTCTCAAAGACGCTGCCCAGTTCATCGGAACCGAGATTCCTGTAATCCACCGTGCGGTAGACTTTTGCGCGCGCGTCATAGATCAGCGATAGTGCGCGGATCGCCGTCAGCAGGTGCTGGTTGCTGATCTGGCAGTCTATGATGTCGGTCACTGCGCCGTCGCTGAACAAGAACGAACCAAGCGGCACAAGACCCAATCCCGCCCCTGCACCATTGTTTTCTCCGCTGAGTAGACGCATCACCAGCCGCAAACTCTCGAACAAATCGGGATGGCGCGTGCCTTTGAAGGTCTCCGCCATGCGGCGCAGGCGCCGAGTAGAATAATACTGGAGGTAACGCTCACGGGCATCCTGCGGGGCATCAGGGTTGAGCAGCAAGGCGCGGTCTTCCGCGACGAACAGGAACAGCAACCGATAGACCATCCGCAAAAGCTGGCGGTAGTAGTCCTGGTCGCTGAGTGCGCCGTGCGTCAGTTTATCGCGCAGGGTGGCGTTGGCGTGATGTTCGAGAAAGCCCAGTCCGAGCGCCATAATCGCCTCCTCCACGCCGTTACGCAGTTGGTCGAGGGCGCGCGTGCCTTGCTCCTCGGCAACCTTCATCCACTTCTCAAGCCAGCAATCGGCGGGACGTTCGCCTTCCACGCGAGATTGATGGCACAGCAGCCACAGCAGCACGAAGTCGCTGTAGACTTCGCCTTCCATCATGGCTTCAAGGTCAAATTCGACGTATGCCTGCCGCGTCAGACTGACGTTATCGCGCAGAATCCGCAGCTTGTAACCATTGCTGAGGAATCCCCAAAGGGTGTTTTCGCTGCGATTGAGGAACACCTGCAATAAGCTATGCGGGCTGGCGGAAGCTGCTCCCGTTGCGCCGGGCGTGCGGCGATCCAGTTCCAGCTTGTAGCTGACCAAGTGAAAGGGTACATGCTCCCAGTGATGCGAAATGGGGTAGCTGCGCCCGTCAATCTCAACCGCCGTCGCGGTCTGCAACCGCCCGTAGTCCAGTTCACGGAACAATGGCAGCAGCCAGCGTTCACGGGTGAGGCTCGTACCGAGATCATTTTCCGACAGACGTTCCTGCGCGGCGCGGAAACTCGCCCAGGCACCTTGCAGCGCATTCCAAGAGCGATTGATGGCTTCGTTCAGTTTTTCGCCGGGGCGATGGTAGCGCTCTGGGGTCAAGCCATCGAGGTTCGCGCCCTCGCTGATGCGTTGCAGCAGATCGGCAGGCAGCAATGCGCCTTCCGTACGAATGGTGGTGAAGATGTTGTTATGTACAGCCACGGTCTACTTTCTCCCCATCACAGGCAGGAATACATAAATACCCAGCACATCCGGCGGCAGTTGCGCCTCCACCCGATGCTGTGGGCGACGTTCATCGCGCCGGTAAGCCGCGTCACGCACCCGTATATGGGCTGCCAACAGGTCTTCACCACGCTGTTGAGCAATTTCGTTCAAGGTTGGTGCGATATGGGCAAAACCATCCACGACAAACCCCACAAACTTCGCCGCATCCTGTGGGTGAATATTTTCGTCGGGTTCAGCGTTCAGCAGGGCTTCCGCTGCCTCCGAGTCCAGCCAGCTTGCATTATTCGGTGCGCCCTCAAAGGCAAGTGTCAGACTGTCCTCTGCTAGCAACTGGCGTTCTTCGCTGCCAGTCCGCGTAATCAGATGATAGCGGAAACGCACCAGCAAAAGGGTCGTTCTCCGTTGGACGGCTGTCGTCCGTATCGCACCGGCACGTCGGGCGCGGGGCTGATCTTCTTCTAGCGCAACGGCATCCAGCGCCGTGTTCATCACATAGGTTGCCAGCAATTCCACCAGTGGATGCGTGCGCGTTAGGTAAAGCTGCCCTTCTTTCACGGGCAGTTCAAAGCGGGCAGCGAATTTTTCTCTGCCAACCATGTCTCGCAGTCCACGTGGCGTTTCCGTCAAATCGAAGCTCACTGCGCCATTTTCGGACACCACGCCGCGATGCATCCGTACACTGTCCTTCATAAACGCGGCGACATCCACACCGGAACCCACCGCCGTGCGTGCTGCGGTTAGCTCTGCGGCAACCTCAGCCACATGAATGGCCTGCTGTGCAAACATCGTGCGTGAGCGTTTCTCGCGCTCTGCCGCCGCTTCCCACTGCAAATCCAATTCCGCCTGACGCGGTTTCATATAATTACTAAAGCTCGGCAGATAACTCTGGCTAAAGCTGGCGTTCTCGCGCAGCAGCAGCCCTTCAAAGATGGCTTCAATCACATCCTCACTGTTGCCGGGCACAGGCACCGAGATGCCGAGTGAATTGCGGATCGTTTTGTGTTTTCTCAGCAGCACATCCAGCACAATGCCGTCAATCTGGTTGTCAATGCCGTAGTAGGTCACGACCTTAATCCGATCAGTTGGCTGACCGTAACGATCCACGCGACCTTCGCGCTGTTCATGGCGGGTCGGATTCCATGACAGATCATAATGCACCACCGCATCAAATCCCTGCTGTAGGTTGATGCCCTCGCTCAGACAGTCCGTGCAGACCAGCACACGCTTCGCCGCTTGGCTCAATTGGCTTACACGCTCTTCGCGCTCCGCCGGTGGCAGCGTACCCGTGACTCCAGCGACTTCCACGCCGTGAGTCGCCTTACGCAGCGCATTGGTCACATACTCGACCGTCGGGATAAAGCGGCAGAACACAATCGGGTTGTAGCCCTCTCGCAGTAAATCCTTGACGATGGCGATCAGTCGCTGCAATTTGCTGTCTGCTTCACCCTGAAGCGCCTCAGCCGCCCGCGCCATATCCAGCAAACGACGGCGATGCTTAGCTGCATCGGCTTCCAGCCCGCTGGTATCACTTCCGGGGATAACATCGATGCCTTCGGCGGATTCATCCGCCATCAGGTCAAGCACCGTCCGCCGTCCGATGGCATCCACATCAACTTCATTATCGGCTTCAGTGGTCGCGGCACGGCTGCGTAGTGTCGCAGCAGCGGCGGCAGGGCTGGATGACAGCGAACGCAGCAATGCCAGCGCCGACCACCAGCGCACCCGCTGGCGATAGCCTTCGTCGGGTTGCAGCACGATCTCACGAGCGTAGTCCAGCACACGCTCAAACAGCCGCTTGTAGGCATCGGTGAGCCTGTATGTCTCTTCGGTGGTATCGCGCTCCGGGAACGGCGTGTCTGCATTCATGTAAGCGCGGACGTCACCCCGCCGCCGCTGGACAAAATAGCGGGCGAGTTTACGGCGCAGTCCCTCATTTTCTGCGCCGGTCAGATCAGCGGGCAGGTTCTCGAAATCGGGATTCAGCATCCCCAGCAAAGAGCGAAATGCTTCTTCCTTACCACTGTGGGGCGTAGCTGTTACCAGTACCAGATGACGGTCTGCCTTCTCTGCCAGTGCTGCGACCAGATCATAGCGCTGATGGTTGCCCCCGCGCTTGTCGGTGGCATGAGCGATGGTGTGTGCCTCGTCCACGATGATGAAATCGGGCGCAGTACGCAGGAACTCGTCGCGCCGCCGTTCGGACTTGATGAAGTCCGTGGAAACTACCACAAAAGGATGCCGCTCGAACAGCGCTTCACCCATCCGTAGATGACGCTCTAAGCGGGTTGCCGTGCTGGACAGCACCAGTTCAGCTTCGATGTAGAACTTTTCACGCAGTTCGGCGTGCCACTGTTCCGCTAACTGCGGCGGACACAGCACCGCCAGTCGGTCAATCTCGCCCCGATCCAGCAGTTCACGCGCCACCAGCAGCGCCTCAACCGTCTTGCCGATACCAACATCATCGGCGATCAGCAAACGCACAGGGTCTTGTTTCAACGCCATCAGTAACGGCACAAGCTGGTAGGGGCGCGGTTCGACGTTAATACGGGCGAAGGAACGAAATGGTCCCGCGCTGGAACGAAAGCCCAGCCGCACCGCTGCTCTGAGCAAGCGTGCTGAACGATAATCCCCGATCTGTGACGGGTCGGGCAGGGCGAACTGGGCTGGTTCGACGCTTTCCAGCCGGGTATACACCCCTGTCACTTCGTCGTCCGTGCCACCTAATGGGCGCAGGCGTAACAACTCGTCAGTGGATTCGGGCAGTACCACCCACTCCCGCCCGCGAACCCGCACCAGTGATCCGACTGTAAAACTCATACCTCACCTCCAAAGACATGCCTGTTTTGCCCCAGAATAGCTGACCAATCATCGCGGTAGCCGAAACGAATGACCCGATACCCGTAGTCTTCCATACAGTCGGTGCGCTGCTGGTCACGTCCCTGGCGCTGGGGATAATCGTGGTGCGAACCATCCACATAGATTGCCGCATACACACCGCCGCTGTTATAAATGAAATCTGGGCGGGTCTGACAGTCTTCCATGTAGACCTGTGCAGCATCCGGCAGGCGCAAGCCGTACTTGTGCAGGCGCAATACCCATTCCCGTTCCAACTCGGACTCACACAGGCTGAGAAGCCTGTTCAGATGCTCGTTGCGGGGCTGCCCAACCGGACTGATTTGCACCTCCGCATCTGCCAACATTCCCAGAATGCCCCTGATAGACTGACGATCCAAAATAGGATGTTCGCGCTGGTTACCATAACTTAACAGACAGTCGTAACAGGCTGCTTCACAATCTTCGCGTGCGCGTGGGGCATGGCGTAAATCCTCGCCGGTATCGGGGTCGAAGTGGCAGAGTCGCAGCGCTTCGCGGGCAACAAGTGCCAGTGTAGCGGGATCATCCACCAACTGACGCAGTACCCCGGCGCCCCCTTCCGCCGCCTCATAGAACAGCAGCATCTGTCGGTTGTCTCGATCCGGCAGTGGTTCCGCCGCTAGTTCGTTGTCTTCAAGCTGGAATACTGTTTCAATTGCCCGTTTGAGCGCTGCTTGTAAGGATGCCATCTCCTCAATTTTTAACCTGATGAGCGGCTCAAGCAGCAGACAGTTACGATTATCCTCAACATACGGAATGACCCGCCGAGTGCGTTCCGACATGGGATCATTCGGGTCATCCTCATTCTGTTCGTTGCGTCCCCAGTAACCACGCTCGATATCCAGCACGAAACCATATTGCTGCTTGTTCTTGCGTCGCGTCCATCCCAGATTGATGCGCCACAGGGTCGCCGTCTGTGCATAGCTTAAACGGACAATGGTATGCCCTTCATGACTCACCAGCGCCATACGGATATCTGGCGCGCCATCCCGTTCACTGAAGCGCACACCGGTGCGAATGTCATAGCCCAGGCGCAGGCGCTCTTCTTCGTCAGCGTTGATGCGATCACGCCGCTTCGTCACCACATTTTGCAGGCGCAGCAGGAATTGCAGGGGCGGGTCAAGCCGCATCTGGCAGCGCTGGCACAGATCATAATCCACGCCGGATTTCATAGGATGCACATAACCGCAGTGGTTACAATGCTTGATTTGCGAGGTCAGTGGTCCGTCCTCATCATCCGTCACTGGCATGATGACTTGATTGATCAGATAGCGTGACCCTTCATGATAGATAATCGCTCTGGGTCCAAACTCCGAAACAGCCAGAAAGCGCGGACGTGAGAGGAAACTATCGCGCTGATTGGCGCGGCGGGCTGGAATAAATGCCGACAGTGGTAGGCGCGGGAAGCTGTAGCCCGGCAAAAAGCCTTCGGTGGCGAAGTAGCGGTAACTGTAAAAGTCGGATTGTGCAAGGCTGCCTACTTCGGTCAGCAGATCGATTTGTGATAATGCCTCTCGGCGCAGTCGCTCTGCCTGACGCTTGTCTGCCTGCTGGCGCGTTGGGTCACGGCGGATGTCCTCCTGCGCCTTCACCTGTTTCAACGCCGACCAATACAAACCGCGCCAGCGCTCACAGGCATCGTCAAAGGCGCGGACGATATTCTGCATCGTGATTTCTAACAGTCCATCTGGGTCTATCAATTTCGGGATGGTTCTGAGAATGCGCTCTGCCCGCTGGCGTGCCGCCGACCGCGCTGTGCTGGATTCCGCCTGCTGGCGAATCTCCGGCAGGAGCACCAATGAAGGCGGCTCACCGTTCATATCGAGGATTTCCTTGAGTGTATCCTTGAGGTCGATGCCAGTTTCCGCCAGCCAGATGGCATGAATGTGCGCCCGCAGCAAGTCTTCGTTGCTCAGGTCGAGGCGTGGCGGCGCGACTGCTCCCGCTACCATGCGCTCCGGGCGTTTAAAGAAATACTGGTCATGAGGACTGCCACTCGAACAATAGGTAAAAACCAGCGCAGGTTGTCCACTGCGTCCAGCACGCCCACTGCGCTGAGCGTAATTGGCTGGTGTGGGCGGTACATTCCGCATGTTGACGACGTTCAACTCAGCAATATCGACCCCTAGTTCCATTGTCGGTGAACAATACAGAATGGGCAGTTCCCCTTTGCGGAACTGCTGTTCGCGCTTTTCGCGCTCATCGTAGGGCACCTGAGCAGTGTGTTCGTGCGCTTCCAAGCCTGCCAATGACCCAGCGACATCCCGATAGAAATCTACAAAGAAGGCATTGGGACGCCCGCCTTCCTGCGATTCATTGGGTACGCGAATGGGATCATGAAAGGCACGTTCGCCTGCTCCAGCGTACCAGCGCATGGCTGATGCCACCAGTTGATAACCCGGCGTGTCACGATCATCTTTTGGCTGGCGCGTAATCTCCACCAGCCCGGCGACGCGCAGCCCTTCCAGCAGACCACGGATGATAGATTCCGTATCGCCTAAGCTGATTTTGTCGTTTATTCCCAAAGTGCCGAGACGACGCAGATAGATGCCAAAACCGCCCCGCGCCGAGACATAGGTATAATTACCCCGACCATCATCGCCAGCAGATGAGCGTGGAATCAGGATTGAGGCATATTCCATCTTCTCATCTTCATCAATTGCCCAAGGTTCAATCAGACGCTGACTACTCAACTGCTGGATGCGTTCCTGATAGCTGCTGTCTAGGTAATCAACTTTGATTGCCAGTTCACGCCGCATGTAATCCAGCAGGGTTTTGGCGATGGTCATGCGGGTTTGTGGGGAAGCTGCCACCAGCGCGCTGTGTTTATCCGCCCAGACATCTTCGGCTGCACACACCGCGTCCAGATCGGCATAACCAATTTCCAGCAGACCACACTGTTCCAGGTTCGGTAGTGCGATGCGCCAGCCGCGCCGCAGATCGCGGTAAATACGATAGCCCAGCACTTGTCTTAGGGCACGCTGGGTTTCCTGCAATGCCTGAAAGCGCACTGCTGGATCGCTGGCATACAATTCCAGCGGCAGATTCAGCGACTCGAAGACTTTTTCGGCGATGACCTCGTGCGTTAGCCCAGCAGAACCGGCTTTGGCAACCGCCCGATAAATTGCGCCGCGCAGTAAGCTAACCTCGATAAAGTCGTTGAAATGCCCAGCTTGCAGGGATGCATCCTGACGGTTATCTGTGAAGCTCAATAGTTTCTGGGCGTGCTGGGGCAAATCACCCGCTTTCAGGGAACGAATCGCTGATAAGCTGAGCAGGGTCGTGGCACTGCTGCGCCCTTCTGAACTGAGTGTTGCCAGCTTGCCAAAATCGCCCTGACGCGGACCGTATGACACACCACAGTTCAGGCAGAACATAAATGGTGACGGGATATAAACGCATTCCTGTCCCTCAGCATCTTCATTGCCTGATGGAAAGATACGCACGTGGCGAGGTAGGTTTTCTCTACGATGCGAGCGAACGCGCCGCACACCATTCCGCTCTTCCAGCCAGTCATCGGGCAGATATTCGCCCTCAATGAGGTCATCAAATTTGTGCGGCCATGGTTTATGCGAACCAATATACAGATAACCTGCTTCGCTGCCTTCATCTGGCAGGCGGTCGCTGAAGTCACGCGGCATCACCTGCCGCCATTCGTCAGCGGAGTTGGTCGTGATGCGAACCGTGTAGTATTCCTGTCCACACTCACGACAGAAGCAGAGTGGGAATAACACTTTATCACGGTCACCGGGCACAAAACGCTGCGCTTGTAGCGTGATGTAGCGCACAGCTTCTGGTTCGATGGTGCTGTAAACGGTGTCGCCAGGGCTGATGAACTGGTGCAGGCGGAAAGCAAAGGGCGCAAAACCTGTGTTCGGGTCGGGTTCACACAGATAACCTGCCATGAGCCAGTTTTTAATGACGGTTTCGCATGTTGCTTCATCAGTGCCGGTTTCTTGGCTGAGCATTTTGGTGGCGGTCTGGATGCTGCGCGGTTCCTGCCGTGTCAGGCGTCCGTCCTTCTCCTGCAAGCCGAATGTGCTTTCAATCCACGAGGATAGCGGATGTGCCACAAATCCCGCATAATCCCTTGGCGCAATGAGTTTGTCGCCCTGAGCTACTGCTGATCTGAGCGCGGGTGGGTCGATCCGAGTGGGTGTGGCGCGTCTCAGCGTCTCACCGATAACGTGTTTTGGCAGAACGGTCGCTCCAAAAATCTGCGTGCCGACTTCGGCAACCTGCGCCCGCTGTTCATCGTAACTGCCTTCGCCTGCCAGCGTCGCGGAGGTGCCGACGAACAATAACTTCTGCTCCGACGTTTCCAACCGGTCACGAACGCGCCGTACCAGTAGTGCTACGTCCGCCCCCTGCCGTCCGCGATAGGTATGAAGTTCGTCCAGAACCAGAAAACGCAGCCCCTTCGCTCGTTCAATCAAAGTGCGCTCACGGGGGCGAGTCATGATGAGTTCCAACATGACGTAGTTGGTCAGCAGGATATCCGGCGGATGCGTCATGATGCGCTGGCGCTCTTCTTCATTCTCCTGCCCGGTATACCGAGCGAAAGTCACTGGGGATTGTCCCTGTGGATAACCTTCGTTGAGGAATTTCTCCAGCTCCCCTGCCTGGCTGTTCGCCAACGCGTTCATGGGGTAGACGATAATCGCTTGAATACCCTTGCCACTCCCACGCCGCAGGATGTGATCCACAATGGGCACGATGTAAGCCAGACTCTTGCCTGACCCTGTACCAGTCGTTAGGATGTAGTTATGTCCTTGACGGGCGATCTCAATGGCTTCGCGCTGATGACGATGAAAGCGCAGAGGGTGCCCGCCTTTTTGTTTATCTTTGAGGAAGATGCGATTACATTCTTCATGCAGAATACCTTCGGTAACCAGTTCATTCACCGTACCACCGATTTCGAAGCTGGGATTGAGTTGTATAAGCGGGTCGGGCCAGAAAACCGCCTCATTGAAGCTCTGATGAACCGATTCATACAGACGTTGATCGCGTATTTGAATAAAACTGCTGGCATAGTTCGAATAATCGCGGGTGAGCTGCTCCCGCAGTCCAAAAACATCCATTCTATTTCCTCATAAAGTTTGGTGTTCGGTGATAACAGGACTGAATATAATGTTGTTCATTTGAGAACAGTACTATTGTGACACCCTTCACTTCTACTGTCCCATATCGGGTAACTATGCAATCTATCTGGTAGTAGTCTTGCCCGTCTTCTCATTGTAAAGCATATCTCCTTTGCAGACAGCCCGCCTCACGTAAATTTACATGTCTTCACTAATTTTGGCGAGCTGGAACTGTGATCCTAAGGCAAGGTACTGCGAGTGGAACGGTTGCTTCCGTTTTCATACCTGCATGGATTGTCTGATCGCATCAGCAAGGCAGACGGCGGGATGATGGGGATGGAAAAACAAAAGCCAGCGTGAAAGCTAGCTCATGTTTGATTAGTATCGCTTTTGGTGGACCTAGTGAGATTCGAACTCACGACCTCTTCAATGCCATTGAAGCGCTCTCCCAGCTGAGCTATAGGCCCCCGATATACCGTGAATTGTAGCAGCCTGCTGTGCAGCGGTCAAGAGCAAGTTTTACAGGGCGTAGCGAAAGCTAGGACAACTGCAAATATCTGCCGCACACTAGGCTATCACCATATAATCACACCTTCCACCGCGCCCGAAAACTGCCCCTTGCATACTTTTCAGGTCCTATGTTACATTATATTTCAGATAGGGTAAATCCTGAAGTTGAGTATCCAGTGATCTATCAAACCAAACGCGCTAATTTGAATGGCTGTATGATGTGTTGCGAGGGACGTAGTGCAAGGCACTATGGCGTTCGGCTGCAACACGCCTAGCCACTTCTAGGATGTGTGTGAAAAGCTCCGAGCCAGTGTGTCGGAGCTTTTTTGTTGTCTATACACAGGCTCAAATATTCGGCACAAACTTTCTATTTTATATGTGGTGGTGTGGCGAAGTGGAAACGCAGTGGTCTGCAAAATCACTAGGCACGGGTTCGATTCCCGTCACCACCTTAGGTCTGCCTGCTTTTCGATCTATTCAGAAAGGGTTTGTTCATGTCCAATTCAAACGGTAATGCCGATTCACCCACCAATGGCGCCGCCGAAACGCCACGCCCCTTGAAGTTCAACACCAATGCGCTGCACGCCGGCTATTCGCCCGACCCAACCACACAAGCGCGTGCCGTGCCGCTTTACCAAACCACCAGCTATCAATTTAAGGATACTGATCACGCCGCCGCGCTCTTTGCCCTGCAAGTTCCCGGCAACATCTACACGCGCATTATGAACCCCACTAACGATGCTTTTGAACAGCGCATCGCTGCGTTGGAAGGCGGCATCGGTGCGTTGGCAACTGCCTCAGGGCAGTTCGCGGAGACGTTGGCAATCCTCACCATTGCTGATGCAGGCGATGAGATCATCTCGTCGGCAGCGCTCTATGGCGGTACCTACACCCTCTTTTCGCAATCGCTGCGGCGCTTGGGCATCACCGTCCACTTTGTGGAAGGCGACAATCCGGCTGATTATGAGCGCTTAATCAACGATAAAACACGCGCCATTTACCTAGAGACAATCGGTAATCCGAAGCTGGAAATCCCTGATTTCGAGGGCATTTCGGCTATGGCACACAAGCACGGTGTGCCTGTGATTGTGGATAACACTTTCGGCACGCCATACCTGATCCGTCCCTTTGACTATGGCGTGGACATTGTGGTGCATTCCACCACCAAATGGATCGGTGGACATGGGTTGAGCATTGGCGGTGTAATTGTAGATAGCGGCAAGTTTGATTGGAAGGCAAGCGGTCGGCATCGCGGTATTGTGCAGCCCGAGCCAGCCTATCATGGTGCAGTGCTGGCAGATGTGGCAGGTGCGGCTGCCTTTATCATCCGTGCGCGTGTGGTTGGTCTGCGCGATTTTGGCGGTTCGCAAGCACCTTTCAACAGCTTCCTGAACTTGATCGGGCTGGAGACGCTCGCCTTGCGTGTGCAGCGCCACGTGGATAACGCCTTAGCGGTTGCCCAATACCTTGAAAATCATCCCGCTGTTGCTTGGGTGAACTATCCTGGTTTGCCAAGCCATGCCAGCTATGAGCGCGCCAAGAAATATCTGCCGAAAGGCGCCGGCGCTGTGATCGGCTTTGGCATCAAGGGCGGCTTGGCAAGCGGCAAGGCGTTCATTAATAACCTGAAAATTTTCAGCCATTTGGCAAATGTGGGCGATGCGCGCTCGCTGGCAATTCACCCTGCCAGCACCACACACAGCCAACTCAGCGCCGAAGAACAACGTGCTGCTGGCGTTACAGAAGATTATATCCGCCTCGCCGTTGGTATTGAGGATATTGAGGACATTTTGTGGGACATTGATCAGGCGTTAAAAGTCTCACAAACTGTTCGGCAACCTGTCGCCTAGACCTAAAGGCTGCCTGTGGTGCGCTTAGTGGCACAGGTAGCCTTATCGTTCAGCCAAGCGTTCTGTGGAGAAGCATGTTGGAAAGCACCCACAACAGCGACCGACCGACGGCTGCCCGCCGCACCCGACAGCACTCGGTTGGGATTGTGCGCCGCCAGCACGCACATTTTGCACAGTGCCTGCATCTACGCAGCGGTAAAACCTTAGAGGGCTTCACCCTTGCCTACGAAACCTACGGCAAGCTGAACGCGCAGCGCTCCAACGCGATCTTGATCTGCCACGCGCTATCTGGTGATGCTCATGTTGCTGGCTATCACACCCATGATCCAAATGAGCCGCCCGGTTGGTGGGACGATGCGGTTGGCGCGGGCAAAATGTTTGATACTGACCGCTACTTTGTGATTTGCAGCAATGTGATCGGCGGCTGCCAAGGCAGCACCGGACCTGCTTCTCTTGCGGCGGATGGCAAACCGTATGCCTTGCGCTTCCCGCTCATCACCATTGCAGATATGGTACAGGCGCAGTACCACCTGATGGACTATCTGGGTATTCAGCGCTTGTTCGCAGTGGCAGGCGGCAGCATGGGCGGTATGCAGGCGTTGCAGTGGGCAGTGGATTACCCTGATCGGGTGGAAACGGTGCTGTTCCTTGCCAGCACACCGCGTTCTTCTGCACAGAACATCGCCTTTAACGAGATCGGGCGACAGGCAATCTACGCCGACCCAAACTGGAATAATGGCAACTACTACGGGCGCACACCGCCTGCCGCCGGTTTGGCAGTGGCGCGCATGGTTGGGCATATCACCTATATGAGCGAACACTCGCTAGAGGTGAAGTTCAGCCGCGCCTTGCAAGCTGACAACCAGCACCGCTATACCTTCGACACTGAGTTCGCGGTAGAGAGCTACTTGCAACATCAGGGTAAGAAATTCGTGCGCCGTTTTGATGCCAACAGCTACCTGTACATCACAAAGGCACTCGATTATTTCGATATCGCAGAGGGCTACGGCACGCTGGCAGAAGCACTGCAAGGTGTGAAGGCGCGCTTTCTAGTCATCAGTTTTTCCAGCGATTGGCTCTACACAGCGGCACAAGCCCGCGAATTGGTAGACGCCCTAGCAGGGCGTTCGGTGGAATATCATCATGTGCAGGCGCACTTAGGGCATGACTCCTTTCTGGTGGAAGTGGAGACCATGACTCAGTTGGTCGGCGGCTATCTGGAGCGGCAATGGCAGCAGTTGCATACCCATGCCACCTAATTCTTACCCACCGCTTGCCAAAACCTGTCAAGCAGGCGTAGGGCAAGCGGTGTATGCGCGTTAGCAGGCGCAGTTTTTAGAAAGTAGGCGCGCCACAATGCACAGACGGCTACCAGTTGCCTTTAATATTCCCTTAATATTACTAGAGGGTAATTCTACTGCTAATGCAAGGCGGCGCACCGACCTTCCTGCCAGGTGGCAGCCGCAGCACACCACAACCCGCACGCACGCCACTGCCCTACGAGCCGTGTGCGCCATCGCAGAGGCGTTGCAGGGGAAGTAGGTGGCAGGCGCCTTTCCTAAACCGATCATTTCCAAATGGCGGGCTTGGCGGCATAATAGAGCCTAAGACTTTCGGACTAGGGTTTAGGAATAATCAGCCGCCTATGAAACGCATGACCAGCTTTGAAGCGCGCCAAGCCTTCCTCGATTTTTTTGAAGAACATCATCATCAGCCGGTCGCCTCCTCCTCGCTGGTGCCAGGCAACGACCCAACCTTGCTGTTCACCAATGCCGGTATGGTGCAGTTCAAAGATGTTTTTCTGGGCATGGATCAACGCCCCTACAAGCGCGCCACCACTTCTCAGAAGTGTATGCGCGTCAGCGGCAAGCACAACGACCTTGAAAACGTCGGACCGTCACCGCGCCACCACACCTTTTTTGAAATGCTCGGCAACTTCAGCTTTGGCGATTACTTCAAGTCTGAGGCGTGCCGCTTTGCCTACGACGTGCTGACCAAAGTCTACGGCTTGCCCGCCGACCGCCTTTTTTTCACCATTCACACCAGCGATGATGATGCCTACCGCGTTTGGACGGAAGAGATCGGCATCTCGCCTGATCGCGTTCACCGCTTGGGCGATAAAAGCAACTTCTGGCAAATGGCGGATGTTGGTCCGTGCGGACCCTGTTCCGAAATCTTCTGGGATTGGCACCCTGAGCGCGGCACGGACTACGAGACGATTGCCCGCGAACATGAGCAAGATACAGGGCGCCTCTTTGAGGTCTGGAATCTGGTCTTTATGCAGTATAACCAGAAGCCCGACGGCACACGCGAGCCACTGCCCGCGCCCAGCGTGGATACCGGCATGGGCTTAGAGCGCATCGTGAGCGTGCTGCAAGGCGTACACAGTAACTATCACACTGATCTGTTCACGCCGATTATTGCGCGTGTGCAAAAGCTGAACGGCAGCACGCCTAACGACTATCACCATGATCCTGTGCCATACCACGTTATCGCTGACCATGTGCGCGCCGCCGCCTTCCTGATCGCCGACGGCGTGAATCCGGGTCCGAAGGATCGCGGCTCGGTCTGCCGCATGGTCATTCGGCGGGCGGCGCGCTATGGCAGGCGCATCGGCTTCACCGAGCCGTTTTTGGCAGAGGTGGCAGAGGCAGTCATCGAGGTAATGGGCGGTCATTATAAGGAGCTGGTCGAACGCCGTGAGGCAATCCGCAAGGCACTGACTCAGGAAGAAATCCGCTTTGGGCGCACCTTAGAGCGCGGCTTGCAACAGCTTGATGAGATGTTAGGCGCCCTACCACACGGCGCTAAGCTAAGCGGCGCAGATGCCTTCTTCTTGAAGGGATCGCTTGGGCTGCCTTTCGAAGTGACCCGCGATGTTGTCCGCGAAAAAGGCTTTGAGGTAGACGAGGCGGGCTACGCCGAAGAAGAGGCAAAGCACAGCCTTGCTAGCGGGGCGGGGCAGGCAATGGGCAGCATCGAGAGCGCCGAAATTTACGCAACGCTGCTGCGCGAATTGCAGGCAATTGGCGCGCTGAAAACAGAAGGCGTGATCTACAATCCGTATGGCGACCTGACCAAGAACATCCGCATCCTTGCCATTCTGCGCGATGGGCAGCCCGTCGAACGCGCCGAAGTCGGTGATCGGGTTGAGGTGGTGGTGCAGGCGACGCCTTTCTACGTTGAGGCAGGCGGTCAGGTCAGTGATACGGGCGTGCTGCGCGGCGCCACCTGGGCTGTTGATGTGGAAGATGTACGCCGTCCAGTGAGCGGCTTGATCGTACACATCGGTGAGGTGGTGGAAGGGCAGCCCGTGCTGGGCGATACCGGCGTGGCGCAGGTGGATGAGGCGCGGCGGCTGAACATCATGCGGAATCACACCGCGACGCACTTGCTGCACGCACAGCTACGGCATGTGCTTGGCACGCACGTGCAGCAGAAAGGCTCACTCGTCGCACCCGACCGTCTGCGGTTCGATTTTAGCCATGATGCGGCGCTCAGCAGCGAAGAACTCGCCGTGCTGAACAGCAATATCAACGCGGCGATTGCAGCCAATATGCCGGTTGTGGTTGAGGAAAAGAGCCTAGAGCAGGCGCGCAAAGAGGGCGCGATGGCGCTCTTTGGCGAGAAATACGGCGAGCGCGTCCGCACAGTGACCATTGACGGCGAAGGCAGCATGAACGGCAAATACAGCTATGAGCTGTGCGGCGGCACGCATGTGCCATCCACAGCCGTCATTAGCACCTTCATCATCACGGCTGAGAGCAGTGTTTCGCAAGGCACACGCCGTATTGAGGCATTGACAGGCGCTGCCGCACAGCAGCACATCGCACGCCAGCTTGAGGCACTCCGCCAAGCGGCGCTCAAACTCGGCACGACGCCTGAAGGCATGCTGCTGCGCGTGGATGCCTTGCAAGCAGAGCTTGCCGAGGCGCGCCGCGAAAATGGGCGGCTGCGCTCACAGCTTGCTAAGATGGTCTTCGATTCGCTGCTTGCCAAGACGGAGAAGATCAACGGCATCAACGTCTTGGTGACGCAAGTTGGCACCGCTTCACCAGAGACGCTGCGCGAAATGACCGACTGGTTCAGGGATCGCGTGAAATCGGGCGTGGTGGTCTTTGGCGCGCTAAGTGGTGATGAAAAGCCGCAGTTGATCGCCGCTGTGACCGATGATCTTTCCAAGCGCGTTCACGCCGGCAACCTGATCAAGCACATCGCGCCGATTGTGGGCGGCGGCGGCGGCGGGCGCCCGAACATGGCGCAAGCGGGCGGCAAAGAGGCGGGCAAGCTCCCTGAAGCACTCAGTGCGGCGCGCAAATTCTTGACAGAGGCGCTCAGCAGCGGCAGCTAGAGCAGTGATTCTGATCCCTGACACAAAAAAGCAGCGCCCGCTAAGTTACGGGCGCTGTCGCTTCCAGTCCTTATCCGCACCGCTTGCGCGGCAGCGGGTGTTTTTTATACGAAGCGGGTCGAGCCGCTGAAGTCGCTGTCACGCAGTGCCTTGATTGCGCCGTTCAGGTCGCCGTCCATCTCGATGCAGGTTGCCGAGAGCGTCTTGCACTTGGTGGCGATATTATCGAGGTAGAATGCCAGCGCCAGATTGCCGACCATACCGAACATTGCGCTTGCCTTAAGTGCCTTCGCGGCGATCTCTAGCACCGTGCCGACGGTCTTCAGCACATCACCAGAGGTGCCGAACACTTTCGCCATACGTGCTACAACTTCATAATCCATTGCAACGTCTGCCACGTGCCTTACTCCTTACTAGCCTATCTTGCCGATTTCACGCGAATTAGAAAATCTTCTCGAAGATGCCCGCCACTTGACCGACGATGCCCTGCACCATTTTGTCAGCATTCCGCATGATGTTGAGCGCGTTGCCCAGTTTGCCACCGAAGCCGGTGATGGCTGCGATCAGTTCCATCATCTGCGGGAACACACGGGTGATCAGCTCTTGTTTGAACGCCTCGGCGCCCTTGCCGATCCATGCACCGTTCTGAATGGGTGCGGCACCCTGACGGATATTGCCCACCACGCGGTCGCAGGTATCTGCTTGGCGGCTGAATTGCTGGATGTTCTCTTCGATCTCACCCGCAATGAACGTGAAAATACCACTCATGATTATTACTCCTCCCCTTGCTCGCTACGATTATAGGAACTTGCCGCGTGCCGTGTTATCACCGCGCTGGATGGCGTCCTTGGCAAACTTCACGTCGCCCGCCAGTTCCTTGAACTTTTCGGTCAATTTTTGGATGCGTGGCGCAAGGATTTTGTCCAGCGCTTCGGCGAAGTCATCGCCGCCCAAGCCGAGCAGCGCACCACCGCGCATCTTCTGAGCAACAGCCTGCATAGCCTGAGCCGTCTCGGTCAACTGCTGTGCGCCGCTGTTGAAAATCTTGATCATGTCTTCAACAACTTCGTAGTCCATCTGGACGTCAATACCGGACATAGCCAACCTCCCTTAGGTGTTCTTAACTCTGCTTAACTCTGATTGTCTGAAGCTGATTAACTGAACAGTGCGCAGCCTTCTTCTTCCGCCTGGCGCAGTGCATCCGCAACGCGCTTGGTGGCAGAAGCCGCATCCGCGAGCGCACGCATCATGCGATCCATCGCTGGGTTCACTAATTCTTCCATCTCTTTATAGAAGTTATCAGCACCCTTGCCGATCCAGCCGCCGCCCTTAAGAGCATCCACACAGCTTTTCACGGTCTGCAACAACTGACGAGTCTGATCCGACTCTTTGCTAAAGTTGGCAGAAATTTGCTCAAGTGAGCCGTAATCCGCCTGAATTTTTGGAGCGCCCATTGCTTACCCTCCACTTACCTAGACATTGAACTTTCACTTTTCATCCGCCATTTCGCGCATCATTTTGTTGGTTTGCTCTTGGCGTTTGATGTTTTTAGTTTACGTTCATTGGGTCGCTTGAGTCAAGCAAGCCGAAACAAACTCCCCCCTAAAGCACCCGAATCTTTACAGGATTTTTATAACCTCTTGATGGGTCTTTTTTATTGTTGTCCCAGAGCGCTCTCAAACCGCTATAATTGCCCTAAAATGGTTTAGCAATAAGGCTGGGCAATGTCTGATCAATCTGTGCCACCTGTAAAACTGACGGCGCTTGCCGCTTGTGCCGGCTGTGCGGCAAAACTTTCGCCACGAGCGCTGATGCATGTGCTGCAACCGCTGGCAGCCACCTTCCACGCCGCCGATTTTCCCGCACTCTTGGTGGGCTTGGAAGCGCCTGACGATGCCGCTGTTTACCAGATCAGCGAGGAGCAGGCGATCATCTCAACCGTCGATTTCTTCCCACCAGTGGTGGATGATCCCTTCGCTTTCGGCGCGATTGCCGCCGCCAACGCCATGAGCGATGTGTACGCCATGGGCGGCGAAGTACTGTTTGGCATTAACCTGGTTGCCTTTCCCGAAAACCTTGACAGCGCCATCCTCTCTGAGATTTTACGTGGCGGCGCGCACAGCTTGCGGGCAGGCAACGCTGCTCTCGCCGGCGGACATACGATTAAAGATGATGAGCCTAAATACGGTGTGGCGGTCACAGGCATTATCCACCCACAGCGTGTGATCACAAAGGGTGGCGCGCAAGTGGGCGATGTGCTGATCCTGACCAAGCCGTTGGGCGTGGGCGTCATCACAACGGCGCTCAAACGAGACCTTGCCGATCCAAGGGATGTGGAGGCAGCCATCCAGAGCATGATGACGCTCAACCGCGCCGCCGCGCAAGCAGCACAGGCGGTTGGTGTTCACGCTATGACGGATATTACAGGTTACAGCCTGCTTGGTCATGCCCGCGAGATGGCAGCGCTCAGCAACGTAGACCTCGTCTTTAGCTATAGCGCACTGCCGTGGTTAGGCGGTGCGCAGCGCTACGCCGCCGCCGATTGTTTTCCCGGCGGCGCACACACCAACCGCGCCTACTATGAAGCATGGGTGACCTTTCCTGAGGGTTTGCCGCACGCCGCACGGATGCTGCTCTTTGACCCTGAGACGAGCGGCGGCTTGTTAATGTCGGTGATGGCAAGCCGTGCGCCGTCGCTGCTGGCAGAATTGGCGGCACGCGGTGTGCAGGGCTGGTCAATTGGGCATGTGGTGGCAGGTGATGGGCATTTACGCGTGGAAGGTTAGCCTGTAGGCGGCAAGCGGGTGCGCTGTGCTAAGCAGGTAGCGCACCCGCTCTAGTTAGCTGCTATGCGGGCTAAGGTGCTACCATTTGATTGCTGTGATTGCTTTAGCAAACAATCTTGTTTTGGTAACGCACACTGTGCGTGCGTTTGGGCGTGTTGTAGGTTTGCAACTTGAGGATTGGGAGACCTAGAAACGGCTGTCTACGGCACTGCCTATTTGCCGTAAGCGCCCACTCTATGCCACAATTGATGTGATTGACAAGCCAACCGCACCAAGATAGGCAGCAGAGTCACTCATGGGCAAATCTTACGATGCAATCGTGATCGGGCTGGGCGTGATGGGCAGCGCGGCTGCTTATCATCTTGCCAAAGCAGGCAAGCGCGTGCTTGCCCTTGAACAATTTGCAATAGACCACCGCTTAGGCAGTTCCTACGGCGAATCGCGCATCATTCGCTATGCCTACACACACCCAACCTACGTCCAAATGGCGCGTGAGGCGTTCACCTTGTGGCGCGCCCTAGAGCAGGCAAGCGGCAAGCGCCTGCTGGTTCGCACCGGCGGCTTTGATTTTGGTGAGGAAGACTCGCCTTCGCTGCAAAATACGCGCCAAACACTCGCGGCTGCCAACATCCCCTTTGAGTGGCTTACGCCGGATGAGGTGGCACAGCGCTTTCCGCAGTTCAAGCTCACGCCGACTATGCGCGCCATTTATCAGGCGGACGCTGCCTATCTGGCTGCCTCTGCCTGTGTGTTGGCACAAGCCGAACTGGCGCATGTGTTAGGTGCAGACTTGCTGCCTGATACGCCTGTGCAGCGCATTGAGCCGCTGCGTGACTCGGTGCGTGTCCACACTGAGTCGCGCACGTATGAGGCAGCCAAGCTGATCATCACCGGCGGCGCGTGGATGGGCAAACTGCTCAGCCAGTTGGATATTCACCTGCCCTTGCAGCCTACCCGTGAGCAGATCGTGTTCTTTGAGCCTTACGATCACGATATTTACGCGCCCGACCGCTGCCCAATTTTCATCTGCCATAGCCCAACTTGGTTCTATGGCTTGCCCAATGTGGACGGGAACGGCGTGAAGGTTGGCATCCACGCCAACAATGACGCCTGTGATCCCGATCAGGTCAACCGCACGCCAGACGACGCCTACATTGAAAAGGTGCGCCAGTGGGTGCGGCAACATCTGCCCTTAGCCGCCGGTAAGCTGAACGAGGCGCGTGTGTGCTTGTATACCATGACGCCCGACGAACATTTCATCATAGATGCCCATCCCGTCTACCAACACATTGTCTTTGGTGCAGGCTTTAGTGGGCATGGCTTCAAGTTTGGCAACCTGATCGGCAAGTTGCTCTCAGAGATGGTGCTTTCGGGCAACACCAGCCACGATCTGAGTTTGTTTCGTATGGCACGCTTCAAGCAGCATAGCTAGAAGAAAGGATAGTCTCTCATGAGCGATGCTCAACCCAAACTGCGCGTTCTCATTCTCTGCACAGCCAATTCGGCGCGTTCGCAGATGGCAGAAGGCTTGCTGCGCCACCTTGCCGCCGACCGCGTAGAGGTTTTTAGCGCCGGCAGCCGCGTTACCAGTGTGAATCCGTTTGCCATTCAGGCGATGGATGAGCGCGGTATTGATATTCGTGGGCAGTATTCCAAGCACCTGAGCGAGTTTCTTCAGCAACCGTTTGATTATGTGATCACCGTTTGTGATGCCGCCGCCGAAACCTGCCCGATCTTTCCCGGCAGAGCGACGCGCATTCATTGGAGTTTCTCTGATCCAGCAGCCGTTGAAGGCGACGCCGCCAAAGCCGCAGCCTTTCGCAACGTTCGGGAAGGGCTGGAAGCGCGCTTCAAAGCGTGGCTGGAAACGCTCTAGGCAATGCGGACTCCGCTTGGCACGCCTGCACTTGCGCCATACGCCAGATCGGGTATGGTTATCCACGCTGCTAGATGACTGAGGAGCAAGATCGCCGTGTCGTTGCTGACTATCCTTCAGGCGTTGGAAGCCCGCCAACGTACCGTCCACACACCGTACTTCGTACCTGGCTTGTGGACTCACAGCGGCAGCCAACCCGATCACGTTGCCGCTGTGCAGGTAAATCCCTACACTTTCTATTATCAACTGCTGGCGCCCATCCTTCAGCGTGACCCGCAGCCTTTAGTGCAAGGCACGGCTGGTGAATGGTCGCACCGAGCGGTTGTGTACAGCCTTTTCCCACGGGTGATGACCGCCTTCGATCATGACGGCGATGATCAGATCAGGATTGGCGCCAACAATGAGGGCTGGCGCGAGACAGGCACCTTGCTTAAAAGCATGGCGCTGCTGCCCTACATCCGCGAAATGGGCTTCAACACCGTCCATCTGCTGCCGATCACTGCCATCGGTAAGGATGGACGCAAAGGTGCGCTTGGGTCACCCTATGCTATTCGTAACCCATACGCACTCGATGAAAATCTAGACGAACCGGCGCTTGGCTTGAGCACCTACCAACTCTTTAAGGGTTTTGTGGACACCGCACACCGCCTAGGGCTGCGCGTGGTGACCGAGTTCGTGCTGCGGACTGCCGCCAAAGACTCGGACTGGATCGCTGAACATCCCGATTGGTTCTACTGGATTCGCGCTGATATTCCCGACCGTGCGCCACATTTCGGGCGTACAGGCGCCTTGCACAGCTACGGGCAGCCGATCTTCTCACCCGATACGCTCAACCTGATCTTTGCCAAAGTGGGCGCTAACGACTTTCACGATCTGCCGCCGCCGCCGCACCAATTCCGCAGCATGTTCAGCGCGCCACCACAGCCACAGCAGGTGCGCCTTGAAGACGGACGCTACATCGGCACACTTGACGATGGCACCCGCGTGCGGATTCCGGGCGCTTTCACCGATTGGCCTCCTAATGATGTGCAGCTGCCTTGGTCGGACGTGACTTACTTCCGCCTCTACCACCATCCCGACTTTAACTATATGGCGTACAACACGCTCCGCATGTATGATGAGCGCCTTGCCACGCCAGAAAACCGTAACAATCCGCTGTGGGAAGCGCTGATCGGCGTCATCCCCTATTATCAGCGCGAATTTGGCATTGATGGCGTGCTGATTGATATGGGACACGCCCTACCGATGCCGCTCAAAGAGCGCATCATCACCACAACCCGCGCCAGCAATCCTGACTTTGCTTTTTGGGATGAAAACTTCTCGATTGACTGGCACACCCGCCAACAGGGCTATAATGCGGTGGTTGGCTATTGGCTGCTCAGTGTGCATGAGCCGCATAGCGTGCGGAACATGCTCAACCATATGGCGCACCACAGCTTCCCAATTGCCTTCTTCAGCGCGATGGAAAACCACAATACACCGCGTGCTTTTGCCCGTTTTGGCGGCGTTGCCTACGCACACTACGCGCTGGCGCTCTCGATGGGCATTCCCGCCATCCCCTTCATCCAAAGTGGCTTTGAGCTGGGCGAAACGCAGCCGATGAACACCGGGCTTGGCTTCAGCAGCGAGGAAATCCGCCGTTACCGCAGCGACGATCTGCCCTTGTTCGGCATTTTCGCCTTTAACTGGTGCCGTGCCGAGAATTGGGTGCGTTCCGTGCGCCACGCGCTCAGCATCCGCCACAAATTCGAGGCACTGCTCAGCGACCCAACGCCGAACACTTTCCTGATCGGCTCCTCGGATAATCCGCATATCCTGGTCTTCTCGCGGCGGCGTGGCGATCAATGGCTGTGTTTCATTGCCAATACGGATATGGCGCACGAGCAGCACGGACGGGCGGTCATCCACACCAAGCAGGTGCGCGTGGCGGGCTACTGGGGAACTTATGCCGATGGCATGGATATTCAGCAGGAAATTGCGGTGAATGTGGCGTTGGCGGGTGGCTACGTCCTGATCATTGACGTGGCAAGCCTGCAGCAGGCTTAGCCGATTGGCAACGGCGGTGGCGGTTCGCAGTTTACCGCCTCACGCTGCCAAAGCCCTAAGTTGTAAAAGGGCGCCTAAAAAGTGTTACCTTAATGCACTACTCCGCGTAAAATAGAGTATGTGTGGAGGGTAAAAAATTGATTGAGCCGTTCCTTAACCAACTGCGTAGTCTAGAGAGTGCCCAACGCCGCGCCGCGATCATCGCGTTGGGAAAATTGGGCGATCTTGGCGCGCTGAAACACCTTGCCCACGTCTACCGTACCGATCCTGACCCTGAATTGCGCGATCTTGCTATTAAAGCGGGGCGGCACATTCAGCAGATGAACCGTGCGCCTGAGGCAGACTCGCTGGAAGCGCTCAGTCCACCGCCACCTGCCTATGCTGCGCCGTACTTCGCCGATGAGCAAACAGAGGCAGCCTGGCAACCTTCATGGCAGCCTTCGCGGGATGAGGCGATGCGCGGCGCGCTGCCTGCTGAAGAAGCGCCGCCGCAATATGTGAGCGCTGCCCGCCAACAAGTGGCACGCGGACACCTTGCACAGGCGTATACCTTCCGCACGCAGGGTAACAATGCTGCCGCCCTGCTGGAGCTAGGGCGCGCCCTGCAAGCCGATCCCGCCCTCGTCCAGAACGCCTCTGCACGCCGCCTTACCGCTGATCTCACCGATCTGCCGCCCAAGCAAGCTATTGCCCAAGTACTAGACGATCTGGCGAGCGGTAAACTGAGCGCGGAAGGTGGAGCGCGTTTCAAATTGCCGCCCGTTTTCGGTGCGCGCCTTGCCATTTTGGCGGCAGAACTGCCCTTTCTTCTGCTGGCAGCCTTGTTTTTCGTAGTGGTCTATTCCTATCGGCTGCGCGTCTCGATGACGACGCCAGATGTGAACTATATTCTGCCAAGCCTGTTGAACATCCTTGACGGCGATGTGCTTGGGCGTGCGCTGCCCAAAGCATTCAGCGGACTGTTGATGGTCTTGTTCTACATTGGCGCGACCTATATGATTGGCACCTCAGGTGGTGGCACGGGTGATGTGTTGCGCTTTGCCAACGTGATGATCGCCGTGCAAATCCTGATGTTTGTGGTGCTGAGCATGGCACTCCTTTTCCTCCCGTTTGCCACCTTTCACAACCTGGGCAACAACACCTACGCCCTCGAACTGCATTTAGGCGGGTTGTTCATCGGTGGCGTGTGGGCATTCCTGATGCAGGCATACTTTGCAGGCTTGGCGCACCGTGTGCAGCTTCCGCAAGGCATTTCGATGGTGGTGGTCGGTGGTGCGCTTGCCCTTGGCGCAGCCCATTTCTTGGGTATTTTTCGTGGCTCAATCCTCTAAAGGGCGGAACATATGATTGATCAGTGGCTTACCCAGCTTCAGCACAGCGATCCTGCCAAGCGCCGTGAGGCAATTTTGGCGTTGGGCAAACTGGCAGATGTCCGTGCGCTGCCCCATTTGGCACAGCTTTACAAAACTGAGAGCGACCCAACCCTGCGCGAATTGGCTGCCAAAGCCGGCAAGCACATTCAGCAGAGCGCTGCCCAACGCAAGCGCCGCACCGATGAGCTGCCACACGTGCCGCCCTTCGTGCTGGACGATTCCCTGCTGACCACACCGCCCGATCCCACACCACCTGCCCCTGCCGCACCGCCACCCTACACACCACCATCCGCTGATGATCTGCCCGACCCTGACGAATTTGACAGGCTGACGCCCGCAGCAGCAGCGCCCAAGCCCGCCGCCCAAGCTGAGAGCGCACCGCCGCCGGTCAAGCCGATCAGCGAGCGCGACCGCCAGCGCGCCAAAAGCCTGCTGCAAAGCGCCTATAATTACCAAACCAGCGGCGACTCCGCCAATGCGTTGGTTACCTTAGCAAAGGCACTGCGCCTCGATCCTGATCTGGCGCTTCAATCCAGCGCGATTGGCTTGGCGTCTGCCTTAGTCGGCGGCAGCGGCAAAGAGTCAATCGCGCTTGTCCTCCAACGTGCCGAACGCGATGATCTCAAACAGAGCAAAGCGCCCGTCGTAGATAGCGATTTGATAGACGCCTTGATCGCCGCGGCTGTCCTGTTTGTGGTGATCGTCTTTTTCAGCATCGCGCTGGTTTATGGGATTGTTGTATTCGTCTTTCAGACAAATGCTGCCCTGCTCAGCACCACTATCAGCGCGGCGGATTTGCAGCGTGAACTCGCCAACTTTACACTCCAAACGCTGCTGCCAGAGGCACTGCGTAACACTTCGGTGACCCTGTTAACGACCATCATCAACCTGATGATCGTCTATTGGGTTGGTACAACCATGGGCGGCGTTGGCTCTGTAGTGCGCTACCTTAAGGTAATCCTCAGCCTGTATATCGCCTTTTACTTGCTGCTGTTGGCGGGCTTTGGGCTGATCATCTTCGGCGCCCTTTCTGGCAACCAAAGCACGTTGGAGGCTCTTATACCGCTTGGCATTTACACCCTGATTGGCTCTGTACTACTGTTCTTGGTTGGGCAGATTTATCTGACAATGCGTGTGCAAGAGTTTGGGCTTGGCAGCGCCATCGCCAGTGTTTTTGTGGGCGGCATTGCAGCGGGCATCGTCCTGAACATTATGGGCTTGTTCGGCGTGCGCTGAGGGGTGAACCTCACACGCTATTACACATTCAAAAAGGCGATCTATATGAGCGACTCTCGATCCCTCTCACAGCAGCGCTTTGGCGCACTCGCCAACAACTACGTGACCAGCCACGTTCACAGCGGCGGCTACTCGCTCGATCGTCTCATCGAATTGATGCAGCCCATTGCGGGCAACCTGGCGTTAGATATTGCCACCGGCGGCGGGCATGTGGCACTGGCGTTAGCGCGTCAGGGTGCGCGCACGCTCGCCAGCGACATCACGGCTGCCATGCTGAAGGCGGCGCAAGGGCACCTCACCGAGCAAGGCGCCGCTGCCAGCTATGCGCGCCTAGAGGCAAGCCATTTGCCGTTTCGGGCGAACAGCCTGCACCTGATTACCGTCCGCCATGCGCCGCACCATTTTCCGGATGTGCCGCGCTTCCTGAGCGAGTGCGCCCGTGTGCTGCTGCCTGAGGGCAGGCTTGGCGTTGTCGATCAGATTGCGCCAGAGTCACCCGCTGCCGCCGACTATGTGAATGCCTTTGAGCGTTTGCGCGATCCAAGCCACGGCTGGCAATTCAGCTTAAGCGAATGGCAAGCTATGCTCTACGCCGCAGGTCTGGATGTGACGCACAGCGAGATTGCTACCGTCCGCTTTGACCTGCATTGGTGGGCGAACATGCAGAAGAACGATGCCGACACGGTGCTGCGTCTGCGTGTGTTGTTGCAGCAAGCGCCCGCCGCCGTCCGCGACTTTTTGAAGCCCGCCGCCTTTGAGGATGGCAGCGGCAACTTCGGCTTTGATCATCACTACGGCATTTTGATCGCGCACAAGCACGGCTGAGCGCTATACTCACCCAGCAGCCTGAACTATGTTTTGCAACAAAGGATATATTATGCGTTGGGAAGAACTTAGCGGCGATCAGTTTGAGCAGGCGGTTGCAGCCAGTCAGGGTGTGTGCCTCATGCCACTCTCGTGCATTGAGCGGCATGGACATCACGCGCCACTCGGCACGGATATGCTTATCGCCCGCGCCGTTTGTGAGCGCGCTGCACAGCTTGAGCCTGCGATCATCTTTCCGGATTTTATCTTCACCCAAATCCTCGAAGCGCGGCACTGCATTGGCACCATTGCCATTCAGCCTGAGCTGATCCTCCAACTTTTGGAGAATATTTGCCGCGAGATTGCGCGCAACGGCATGAAGAAGATCGTGCTTGTCAACGCGCACGGCGGCAATCAATCGCTGCTGCCGTTCTTTCTGCAAAGCCAGTTGGCAAGCCAGCGCGATTATGTAGTCTACCTAACCGCAGAGCCGAAGTTCGCCACTGACCACGCTGGGCTGACCGAAACCAGCGCGCTGCTGGCGATCCGCCCCGATCTGATCGATATGACGCAGGTGCCAAGCGATGGCGAAGGCGCAGCGCGCCAACGGCTTGCTCAGCTTGCCGCGCAAGGCATTTCGACGGGCATTTGGTGGTATGCGGATCATCCAACGCATTACGCGGGCGAGGCGCTCGGCGCAACGGCTGAAAGCGGCGAGGCGATGCTTAATCAGGCGGCAGCAGGCTTGGCGAGTGCTATCCGCACCATCAAGGCGGATACCACCGCCAAAGCGCTGCAAGAGGCTTTTTACGCCGCCTCACAGCATCCGTAAGGATGGAGGGTTATTTCGGCAACCGACTAATACGTCCAGGTGACGGGCGTATTGGTTGCCTCTAGCGCCTCATGAATCTGTTTTAGGTGCGCTTCGCCGTGCGCGGCGTAGTATTCAAGGAAGGTGATGACGCGCATCATGCCGTTTTCGGGGTGAAATGCCTCACGCGCAAACTGTACATCGCTCAGGCTCTCAAACAGGGCAGCCCAACGGGCGTGCAAGCCGCGCAAAATGGCAAGCGAACTCTCAACGGGCAGGTTTTGCGCGTCAGGCGTGTCTGCCCAATCATCCTGATTATACGGTTTGAGAGTCGGCTGATCTTCCAAAAGTGCCAGCTTCACGCGGATGAAGGCGTTCATGTGGCTGTCGGCAAGGTGATGCACATTCTGCTTAGCGCTCCACGCACCGCTTGGCAGCGCCGAAAGTTGAGCATCAGTCAGGGGTGCGATGAGTGCTTCAAGGCGGGCGGGCAAGGCGCGCAGTTTAGCGATCAGGGCAGTGCGTTCGGCGGCTGTCGTCATGCTGAAAAGTCCTTGTGGTGGCTAGGAGAGGCGTCCCCGGCGGGAATCGAACCCACGCTTCTGGCTCCGGAGGCCAACGCTCTATCCGCTGAGCTACGGGGACGGCTATTCATAATCATACTCGTGCCGTGCGCGTAAGTCAAGCGTTGGGCGGAAGCATCTTGCCAAGCCACCCAACGGACGGTATGCTTAGAATAGGACACCATTTTAGGGAGAACAAGCATTCATCATGGCGAAGAAAAAGAGCAAGCCAAACATCTCGCAGGAAGTCTTGGAGCGCGCCCGTGCAGAGATGCGCGGCGATCAGAGTGCAGCAGCGCCAAGCAAAGCCCCAGCCAGTGAGAACGCCGCCGCGGCGCCAGCACTTCTCAAAGCAAAGGCGACCGTGCGTGGCGGCAGCCTTGCCACGCGCCGCCTGCCCACCAAAGACGAATTGGATCACGAATACCGCCACATTACCCGTGATTTGCGTGCGATGCTAACGCTGGCAGGCGGTTTGTTCCTGTTCGTGATCGTGATGGCAGTTGTGGTGGTGCCGAATATTTCCTAAGGATCGCCCTGCTGGGCTTATCCCAGAACGCAGCAAGCCGCACAATACTGTGCGGCTTGGAAATATGCTGTGTTTAAGCGTTAGCCGCTAAGATGAGGTGCTGCTTTCGCCTGATCCTTCACCCTTCTTCGTTCGTGTCCACGGTGTGCCAAGGCGCGGCAGCAAGAAGCGATCCGCACCCCACCAACCGGCTGTTTTCCACGCCAAGACGAGCAGGATTGCCGCGGCAAAGAGCAGCGCATTGGTGCTTGCCGTGCCAGCCATGATGAAGTTCCAGTTCATGAACGCGCCAAAGAAGGCGGCAATGCCCACAAAGGCGCCCACAATCAAGGCGATGCCCACGGCTGTTTCGCCGATGGCAATCAACTTAGCAAACCATGTGTACGCCTCAGCGTTAAGCATTCCTTGCAAAAATTCCCGATACCAGTCGAAGGCAATCACAGGTCTACCGCCTTCAGTTGGCACGGCAACAGCGCGCTCCCAGAAGCCCTTCAGCGCAACGCCAGTATCCATCCAGGCGGGGTTGCCTAATTTGCCCCAACCCGATTGCAGCCACGTCCAGCCCAGCAGCACGCGCACCACCAGCCACACGACAGAAAAGCGTGTGTCGCTAAACAGAAGCCGCGCCAAGGGCGGATCGCTAATTTCGGTACCGCTCACTGTGCGGACAGCGTAGTTAGTCATGGGTTATGCCTCTTTCATCGGTTGCGTTTATCGCACGAGATAACTATGCCTTAAATCATAAGTCCGTTTTGAATAGGAATCCAGCATTTTTACGAAGGATGTGAGTAAAATCACCCGAAGTGGGGACGAATGTCATAAAGGCAGCACAGCGCGCCTTCTAGAAAATCTTCGCAACCTTTTAGACTTTCTTGTGAGGAAAGCCCGCCGCACTTGTGTATAATTCGACTGTCAAGCACAGAACGGGCAACTCAAAATGGCATATTCTGCACGCGACCCGAACGAAGAACTGGCTTTCCAAGCGCTGATCGCCCGCTGCCAAGAAGGCGACCAATCAGCCTATGAGGCGCTTTATAATGCCGTGGCGGGCGATATTTATCGGCTTGCCTACAGCTTGCTGCTGCATCCGCAAGATAGCGAGGATGTAGTGCAAGAGGTGATGGTATACGTCTTTCGCAGCCTGCACCACTTTGATCCGTCACGTGGCAGCTTTCGCACATGGCTATATATGATCACGGTCAGCCGCTGCCGTAATGCGCGCCGCCGCAAATGGCTGCCAACGATTACACTCTCTTCTTTGTTGGGCATGAGCAGTGAACCACGTGCGCCAAGCAGCCACTCACCGGAAGTGGCAGTTGCTTGGCGCAGCGCCTGTGAATCGCTCGAGCGTGCGCTCGGCACCCTCTCGCCGCGCCTGCGTGAGGCTGTCGTGCTGCGCTATGGGCAAGGCTTAACCTACCGCGAGATGGCAGAGGTGCTGGATTGCCCGCAAAAAACGGCAGAAAGCCGTGTGCGCTTGGCACACGAGGCATTACGCAATGTGCTAAGCGAAGTGGAGCTTGGCTTGCTTGAGGAATTTGGCAGCGCCTAGTGTATTGATAGCATCAAGCGTTGTTTGAGAGATAGGCACCCTTAACCATGCGATGCAGAACTGTTCGTCACCTATTGAACGCCTATGTGAATGGTCAGTTGAAACCTGCCCAACGCCTGCGCGTGCTGCACCATATTGCCCGTTGTGATGCCTGCCACGCCACTCTTCAACGCGAATCCGCAGTAGTCCGCCAGCTTCAAAGGCAGCTTCCCGCCTTAGGACGCCCCAGCACAGCGCAGTTGGCGCGCATATGGCAAGGTGTGAAGGCGCACACACGGCAAGTGCCGCCGCGCCGCACCGATCTACGCCCGGCAAGCGCGCTCATCAGCCTAACCCTAGTGCTTGCCTGTTCGGCATTCATCTTTCGCGGCGGTGCTGTTGCCGCGGTCGCTGCCCCGTTTCAGCCCATCCCGGCGGAAGTACGCGCTACCGCGACGCCGCTTTTCACCGAGACGCCAGAGCGTGATAGCGCTTCTCTGGCAAGCCCAACTGCCAGCCTAACGGCAGTGGCAGAGCGCGTGCCTTCCGCCGCACCCGCACCCAGCGCCCGAAAGAAAGGGCAGCCCTAACACATGCTGCCCTTGGGCATGGCTTTCACCTAGCTAACTCAGTCAACTTTTGAGGGATTTTTATGGCGACACTTGACCAAGCGCCGCTTCACAGACCGCCTGCTGAAGGCAGCGAACAGCACACACCCACAACCAACGTGCTGAACAGCGCCTTTGCGCGTGTTTATACGCTCAACTGGGAACTCATCTTCTATCTTGCTATCCTCGTGATCGCCATCTTCACGCGCTTTGTGAACCTGGGCGACCGCGTGATGAGCCATGATGAGAGCCTGCACACCAAATACAGCCACGACTTGTACAAGCAGGGCAACTTTCAGCACACGCCGCTGATGCACGGACCGGTGTTGTTCCATGCAACGGCACTCTCGTACTTCCTGTTTGGCGATAGCGATTTCAGCGCCCGCCTGTACCCTGCCATTTTAGGCATCATCATGGTGCTGATGCCGAAGCTGCTCTTTGAGCGTTGGCTGGGCAAGCTGGGCGCAATGGCTGCTTCCGTGCTGATCTTGATCAGCCCGATGCTGCTCTTTCATCATCGCTATATCCGTGAAGATACGCCGGCGATCTTCTTCACCATGCTGATGGCGTATGCAGTCTTTGCCTACATAGATGGCGTGACTCCCCGCCAGCCGAAGTTTTTGGTGTTGTTGGCAGTTGCCACGCTGCTCAACCTTGCCTCTAAAGAAACCGCTTTCATGTACATCCTGATCTTTGCAGGCTTTCTTGGGCTGTTCCTGCTCATGCAGTTGCTGCAAAGCTGGCGGCGTGCCGCGCATTCGCCGTCGGTGGGCTGGGCAGTGCTGGGTGTGGCGCTTGTGCCGCTTGCTGGCGGTGCTGCAACCGTGCTGCTCAGACGCTTGAACATTGAGGTGAGCGGCACTTTGCCTGAAGGCTTGCTGCTTTTCGGCGATAGCGGCATCTCGCAAGATGTGGCGCTGATGTTCGTCGTTCTGCTGCTTGGTGTGCCGCTGGCATTAGGCATCTTGCTCGGCATAGTTGTGCTGTATCGGGCGCTGTTCAGTCTGCTCAACAAGCCGTTGATCACGCCCATCATGCAGGATATTGCCGTGCGCGGGCGCTCTGCCTATATGTTGGCGCTTGGCGGCATCCTGATCGGTGCGGTTGCCGCGTTGGTGATGACCAACGTCTTCAGCATCATCCCGCCAGAGACGATCAGCGCTTCACAAGTAGAGTGGCAGGCATACGAAGAAACGGGACGTATTGGCGTGATGCCGATCTCGCCCGAACCGAACGCCCTCATCGCACGTTTTGCGCTGTGGAGCAGCAGCCTGGCGCTGATTCTGTTGCTTGCCGTGCTGATGACTGCCACACAGCATTTCAGCACGCAAGAGGCGGGCGCCTTTGAACTGCTCTTGCGCTTTGCGCCGCTCATCCTAATCGTTGTTGCATTTTTCCTGAGTGGTTGGCTGCGTACAGCGCTCTTGATTCTGGCGGTCGTCGTTGCGGGGCTGCTCTATCTCTATTGGCGGAATGTGGGCTACCGTTTGCGGCTGCCGCTTGCCGAGATCATCACGATGGCGGTCATTGCTATCGCTGTGTTTGCGCTCTTTATCTTTGTGGAAGAACGCAGCCGCCGCGTTGAGAACGTCAGCTCGGAAGTGCGCCCTGTGCCAACCAGCTTTGAGAACTACTGGATTTTTGGCGCCTGGGTGATCGGCATTGTGGCAGTTATCGGGATTGCTTGGCTGCGTTCACGCACCACCTTCTGGCAAGAGATGCGCCGCTACGCTGCCTTCGATATTATCATCGTGCTAGGCTCGTTGGTGCTGCCGTGGTCGGCAGCGCTGCCGATCTTCTTAGCTGGCTATCCGCTGGACGGCAGTTTCTACGCGCCGCGTGAGATCAACGCCATGATCTTGGGCGTGATCCCGTTTGTGTTGGTCTCGGTGGCGGCAGGCTTAGCGTGGCGTCCCGGCTTGTGGATCACCTGCACAGCCGCTTTTTATGGCGTGTTTGCCTTTTTCTTCACCACCATGTTCACCAATCCGCAAGGCGTGGCAACGGGTGTGGTTGGCTCGTTGGGCTATTGGTTGGCGCAGCAGGGCGTGCGGCGTGGCGGTCAGCCACAGTACTACTACATGCTGATCCAGCTGCCGATCTACGAGTATCTGGTGACCATTGGCGCGATGTTCGCCGGCGTGCTAGGACTCTCGCAGTTCTGGAAGTTCCGTGCCGAGCGCTACGCCGCAGTTGAGGCAGAGCGCGTTGAGCGCGAAGCCGCCAACGCGGAACGCGCCGACGAAAACGACGATCCGTTTGCACTGCCCGAAGATGAGCGCGCCGAAACGCTTGCCAACGCACAGATGACAACACAAGTGCAGGGTGAATCGCCCTTCGAGCCTGTTGAAGGGGATCAAGAGTCAGCGCCACCGGATAACTCCATCGTTCTAACTGAGGGCGAGCAGCCGAAGAAAAAGCGGCTCGCTATTCCAGAGGCGGAGTTGGTCAGCCGTCCACTCTTTAACGTCTTTGTTGGCTTCTGGGGCGTGCTGATCCTCTTTGCGCTGACCTTGGCGGGCGAGAAAATGCCATGGCTCACCACGCATATCGCGCTGCCTTTCGCGCTCTCGGCGGGTTGGTATCTTGGCACACTGCTGGAAAAAGTAGATTGGGCAGCCTTCTGGCGGCGCAGTTGGGCGCTGATCTTCCTAATCCCAATCGCCATCTTTGGCGCTGTCAATGTGATTGGCTTGCTGCGCTTTGGCGTGGGCGGTCTATCCCGTGAGCAGCAGCTGCAAACCTTCGCGTGGTTTGGCGCGATCATCTTGACAGGGATCGTAATTTACGCCATTGTGCGGATTTTGCAGGTGATTGGTATTCAGCAGACGGTGCGCGTTGGCTTGCTGGGCTTCTTTGCCTTGCTGGCAGTCCTGACGGCGCGCCATGCCTGGATGGCAGCCTACATCAACTACGATACGGCGGCAGAGTTTATGGTCTACGCGCACGCCGCGCCTGCCAACAAGACGGTGATCAACTACATCGAGGAGATCAGCCGCCGCACAACGGATGGTATGGCAATCCGCGTTGGCTATGACAATGAAGTCTCGTGGCCCGGCTCGTGGTACTTCCGCAACTTCCCGAACGGGCGCTACTTAGGCGATCTGACCGGCGGCATTCCCGATATTGATCAATACGTCGCACTGATGGTCGGCTTGAATAACAGCAGTAAGATCGCGGCGCAGGTGGGCGATAAGTTCTACCGCTTCGATATGATTCGGCTGTGGTGGCCCATGCAGGAATACTTCGGGCTGACCCTAAAGCGCGTGGATGATGCCTTCGCCGACCCTGAAATGACCCGCGCCCTTTGGGATATTTGGTGGAACCGTGATTACACAACCTACACACGCGCCTACCAGCGCATGACGGGCAACACCGGCACTTCTTTCACGCTGGATAAGTGGCCCGTCTCCGACCGTTTGGCGTTCTTCGTCCGTAAGGATGTGGCGGCGCAGTTGTGGGACTTTGGCGTTGGCACAGCGCGGGTGAGCGGCTTGCCCGAAGACCCATTCGCTGAGCTGCGCTGCGATACCTGCGCGGCAGAATTCGTGCTGCCCACAGAGACGGCACTTAATGCGCCGCGTGGCTTGGCAATCGGCGCGGATGGGACGCTCTATGTGGCGGATACGCGCAACGGGCGCATCTTAGTCTATGCTGCTGATGGGCGCTTCCAGCGTGAATTTGGCACGCCCAACACCTCAAGCGATCCCAATATCGTGGGTGAGCTAGGCGTGCTGCGCGAGCCATGGGGCATCGCTGTAGATAGCGAGGGCGTTATCTACGTTGCGGATACGTGGCATCACCGCGTGCAGGTCTTTGCCAACGATGGCAGGCCGCTGCGCGCTTGGGGCACCTTTGAGCAGGCAATCCCTGAGGTGCTTGGCAGTGCCGTAGGCTTCTACGGTCCGCGTGACATCAAGGTTGATTCGCGCCGCCGTATCTACGTGGCAGATACGGGTAACAAGCGCGTGCGCGTCTATGATCAGGAGGGCAACTGGCTCTACGACATTGGGCAGCGCGGCACAGAGCTAGGCGCGCTCTTTGAGCCAGTTGGCTTGGCGATCAACGAACGCACCAATGAGATTTTCGTCGCCAGCACGTGGAACAAGCGCGTAGATGTCTTTACGCTGGAAGGGCAGTATGTGCGCTCTTGGGAGGTCACGGGTTGGTATGGCACCACACCCAGCCAAGATAGTGGCAACCGTCCTTATCTGGCGCTTGATCCATCTGGCAACTACCTGTTCGTGACCGATCCTGACGTTGGGCGTGTGCTGGTCTATGATACGTTGGGCAATCCTGCGCTTGCCTTTGGCAGGCTGGGCGCTGCGCCATTCGTACAGCTGAACCAGTTCGGTGTGTTGGGCGGCATCGCCTTCGATGGGCAAGGGCGCCTGTTCCTGAGCGATGCCGGCGGCGGACGCCTGCTGCGCTTTGGGCAGAATGCCTTCCCTGGTCTTATGTTGAGCGCCATCACACCAAGTGACTTTGATCTGGGCGCCCCGACGGAAGCGCCGATGGCAACACCAGAGGCAACCTCCCGCGATTTCTAGCGGCACGATACGCCTGTGGGCTGCCCACAGGCGTTTTCGTTCACTGCAAGCCTCACTCAGCCCTCAACTTGCGGCTAGGGCAAGCGCATGTCTGCTATAATCAAAGGTACATAATGAACGCTTGTTAGTCTGCCTTTAGGTTTAGGAGCTGCTGCCACAATGTTTGACGCAAAAAAGTTAGAAGAACTTGCTATTGCCCGCGATCAGTGGGAAGAGACCACTCTACACCACACCACCGCCAAAATGCCCGAACGCCGCGCCGAATACATCACCACCTCTGGCAAGCCGATTGCACGCCTCTACACGCCACTTGATCTGCCCAACTTCGACTATCTAACTGATCTCGGCTTTCCGGGTGAATATCCATTCACACGCGGCGTTCATGCCACAGGGCATCGCGGCAAGTTGTGGACAATGCGGATGTTCGCGGGCTTTGGCACGGCGGAAGAGACCAACGCACGCTTCAAATACTTGCTCTCGCAGGGCAACATGGGCTTATCAGTCGCCTTTGATCTGGCAACGCTGATGGGCTACGATACCGACGCGCCGGAGGCACTCGGCGAATTCGGCAAGTGCGGTGTAGCGGTTAGCTCCCTGCGCGATATGGAAATCCTCTTTGAGGGCATTCCGCTAGCCGAGGTGACCACCAGCATGACCATCAACAGCCCGTCGGCGGTTATCTGGGCGTTCTACATTGCGGCGGCGGAAAAGCAGGGCGTGCCGATGGAAAAATTGCGTGGCACACTGCAAAACGACATTTTGAAGGAATATACGGCGCAGAAGGAATACATCTTCCCGCCTGAGCCTTCTATGCGCCTTGTGACGGATACGATTGAGTTCGGCACACGCCACATGCCGCTGTGGAACACAATCAGCATCAGCGGCTACCACATCCGTGAGGCAGGCAGCACCGCCGTGCAAGAACTTGCCTTCACGCTTGCCGATGGCTTGGAATACGTCCGTTGGGCGCTGGATCGCGGTTTGCACATCGACGAATTCGCGCCGCGCCTGTCGTTCTTCTTCAACGTGCATAACGATTTCTTTGAGGAAATTGCCAAGCTGCGCGCTGCACGGCGCATTTGGGCGCGTGAAATGCGCGAGACGTTCGGCGCCAAAGACCCGCGTTCGTGGCTGATGCGCTTCCACTGCCAGACTGCTGGCGTCAGCCTGACTGCCCAACAGCCCGAAAACAACATCATCCGCGTGGCGATTCAGGCGTTGGCAGCTGTGCTGGGCGGCGCGCAATCGCTGCACACCAACAGCATGGATGAGGCCTTGGCGCTGCCCAGTGAAAAAGCGGTGACCATTGCGCTACGCACGCAGCAGATCATCGCCCAAGAGAGCGGCGTCGTTAACACGGTTGATCCGCTTGGCGGCAGCTACTTCCTTGAAAAGCTGACCGACGAGACAGAGGCAGCGGTTTACGAATACTTCCGCCGCATTGAGGAACTGGGTGGCGTGCTGCCCGCCATTCGGCGCGGCTTCTTCCAGCAAGAGATCGCGGATGCCGCTTTTGCCTTCCAACGGCAAGTGGAACGCGGCGAACAGACCATCGTCGGTGTGAACCAATACGCTGATTCGAGCGCGAAGGTAGAGATTCCGATCCTCGAAATGGATCCACACGGTTTTGATCGGCAAGTGGCACGCTTGCAAGCGCTGCGCCAAGCGCGCGATAACGAGCGCGTCGGCAGCAGCTTGGCAGCCCTCCGTGAGGCAGCCCGTGGCACGCAAAACCTGATGCCCTTCATCCTAGAGGCGGCGCGCAGCTACGCCACCCTGCAAGAGATTATGGACGTTTTCCGCGCCGAGTTTGGCATCTATGAGGAAGACACGGCGATCTAGACGGTGAACGCCTCAAACTTTCAAAATGCTCAAATTGTAGAGGCTGCTAGTCTGTTCTGACGAGCGCCCACCCTATGTGCGTGTGGTGTGGCGAGTTGATGAAGGCAGCGATGTGCCACGTTTGATCACAGCAGTAGTCCACTGTCCCCTCAGCTAAGCCTTTTGGCTGAGGGACAAGTAATGCCTTACTGCAATTCGCGGCTGGTGTAGCCCAAAATGCGCCGCGCCACAATCAACAGGTTGATCTGCCCGGTGCCTTCGTAAATATCGTTGATCTTGCCGTCACGCATCCACTTCTCGACCAGCCACTCACGGCTGTAGCCAAGCGTGCCAAGCAGTTCAACGGCTTTCTGAGTCACCTGTGTAACGACTTTGCCCGCCTTTACCTTCGCCATCGAGGCTTCAAGGCTGTTGTGCGCGCCGTGATCCAGCATAGATGCCGAACGCAGCGTGAGCAACCAGGCTGCCTTCAACTGTGCTTCCATCTCGATCACATCGCGCTGGACGGCGCTCAGGCTGTGGTAGGGTGCGCCATAGGGAATCTGAATGCCGTGTTCTGCCAGCTTTTCTTTCAGAAACTCCAGCGCGGCGCGCCCAACGCCAATAGCGGAGGCTGCCACCATCGGGCGGGAAGCATCGAAGGTCGCCATGGCGCCCTTAAAGCCTGCCGTGCCTTCGCGCTGCACCACATCGGCGCTGCCAAGCAGGTTATCGGCAGGGATGCGCGCATTGTCCAGCACGATGGCAGCGGTATCGCTGGCGCGGATGCCGTGCTTGATCTCGACCTTGCCAATCTTGACACCTCTCGTGCCAGCTTCCACCACAAACGGCTTCATGCCGGCGCGCCCAGCACTGCGGTCTACCGTTGCCCAGACCACAACAACGCCATCCGATTCCTCAAGGGCAAGTTTGCCGTTGGTGCAGAAAATCTTCTCGCCGTTCAGCACCCACTCGTTAGTTTCAGGATCAAAAACGGCAGTTGTCTGAATGGCAGACGTATCCGACCCGGCGCCGGGTTCGGTCATCGCCATAGCGCCCCACTTCGGCTCACCTTCCGCAAAGCGCGTCAGGAAGCGCAGTTTTTGCTCAGTCGTCCCCACTGCCTCAATGGCGCTGCCTGCCAAGAGCGGCGAAGGCATACACAGATACTGCCCAACATCGCCCCAGCTGAGCTGCTCAGCCAGAATGATCATCCGCACGTAGGTGACGCCTGCACCTTCGCGCTTCGGCTTCTCGCCACCTTCGGTTAGCCGTTGGAGCGCCTTTGCCTGCTGATCGCGCAGCACATACCACATCGCTTTGACAAAGGAATGCGGGCGCTCATGCTCATATTCGTCCAAATGGCGCGACTCTGGGCGCATAATGCCCTCTGCCACGCCCTTAAGCATCTCGCGCTCTTGCAGCACGCGCTCTGGAATTGCAAAACTAATCCCCATTGTAGAATACTCCCTAAATACTAAATCTGTGAGCGCATTCGGCACTCACTGTGCGTCTTTCTTATAAAAACCAACCTTGTGCAGAGGCGAAAACCTCATCATAATCAGTTCGCAAGTCTTGACCGACAATGGAACTTTGACCATGCAACTATACGAAAAACCGAAAAACGATAATCCGCTTGAGAAAGCTTTCAACTTTACCGAGCAAGACCTGAACCAGAACATGCAAGGTAAGCTCTCTGATTCGCAAGTGTCACGCCTGCGTGGTGAGGCATACCAAACACTCTACCTGATTGTTGGCGCTTTGGCGATCATCGGCGTGTTGGCGTTGCTTTCGTTCCGCGCCGATGCCGGCGAGCTGTTGCTGCTGCTGAGCTGCCTGATCCTACCCGCCGTGATCACCTTTGTGTTCACCGTTGGCAACACGGAAACTGCCCTGAGTACGCGCACCGTTAGCAAAGTTAGCGGCATGATTCACCTTGCCTATGGCATGATGCCCTACCAACCACCCTTACAAGATGACTTCAAGCCTGTGCAGCGTGGCGTCACCTTTGGCTACCAAGCTGCCTATCGCCTTGCCATCGCTGACCGCGAATTTCGCCTAGACCGTGACCAGCACGAGGCACTTTCAGCAGGCTATGGCTATTACAACATCTTTTTCGTGCCAACGCTCAATAAAATTGTCTCGGTGCAGCGCATTGATCCGAGCCAACCGGAGACAGCCGCCGGTCTGCCCGTTGATCTGGATATGCCAGCCAACATCGTGCGTGGTGGCGCGCTGAACGATGAAGACCAAGAGATGCTGCGCGGCTAGATAACTGCCAAGCCTTCAAAGGCGGTGAAGCCGCGTGCGTTGCGCAGCCAACGCTCGACAGGGTGTTCACGGATGTAACCATGTCCGCCTAACACCTGCACAGCACAATCGGTGACGAACAGCGCGGCTTTGGCAGCGTATTCTTTGGCAAGGTAGCTCTCGGTGGTATAGTCGCCGCCGTGATCCTGATCGAGCTTCCAGGCAGCTTCCCACGTTAGCAGACGTGCCGAGTCAACCTCAATCGCCATTTCTGCCAGCATAAAGGCGATGGATTGCCGATGGGCGATAGGTGCGCCGAACTGCACACGAGTCTTGGCATAGTCGCGGGCATACTCAAAAGCACCGCGCGCCACTCCGACGGCAAGCGCTGCCAATGCCGTGCGGCTATGGCTGAGGATGCGCTGATAGCGTGTGCCAGCCGCGCCGCCGAGCTTGCACGCCGCGCCGACGCGCACATTGTTAAATTGGGCGTGGTAGGTGGGCAGGGCGCGGATGCCCATCAGCTTTTCGCGCTGCCCGAAATGCAACCCTTCCACGCCGCGCTCCACAAGGTAGCCATCTACGCTGCCTGTCTCGCTATCGCGGGCATAGACCAAGAGCATTTGCGCTTCGGGTGCGAACGGCACATAGCACTTTTCGCCACTGATCAGGTAATGATCGCCTTCGCGTGTGGCAGTCGTGCGCGGCGCGTTGGCATCAAAGCTGATGCCCGTCTCTAGCAAGGCGGTGCTGAAGTAAGGCAGCGTTTCGGCGGCAGCAATCTGCGGTAGGATGTTTTGCTTTTGCTCCTCCGTGCCGCTGAAATGGACAGGGTTAGCAACTGTGGCAGGCAACATCACCGCCAGCGCCAGCGCCAGATCGCCCCAAGCCAGTGCTTCAGCCGCCAAAACGTTGGTGATGGCGCTGTGTTCGCCAAAGCCGCCGTACTGCTCTGGGATGCTGGCGGGCAAAATGCCGAGTTCCCAGCCTTTCTGCACCACCTCTGGCGGAAAGCCGTCGTCCTCATCGGCATCGTGGGCGCGGGCGCGCACATCGGCAGCCGCAAACTTGGTGATGGCATCTACAAGCATTTGCTGCTCATCAGTGGGTGTGAATGAAAGCATTCTAAAAAAACTCCTTTTGAAGAATCGGTTGCGTGGCGAGGCATCATTGCGGATCGCCCACACACTTTGGGCGTATTTTAGATGGCTGCACAAGCAGCCTATCAAGCATTTACCCGCTAACTCTACCGCAGGCGTGGGCAGTTGGCAAGGCGGAAGGGATGCGCGCCGCTTACAACTCAGAGCGGCAGTGTTTTCTGAAAGACCGCCTCACACGCCCGCGCAAACTGATCAAGGCTCAGTTCCTGCTCCGCCATATGGCGTGCTGCGCTGCCGAGTGCCTTTCGCCGTTCCGCATCGCTGAGCAATTGGCGCAAGCCGTCCGCTAAAGCTGTCACGTCCTTAGACGGTACAATGAGCGCTGTTTCGCCATTTTTGAATAGCTCTGCCACGCCCTCTACCGCTGTGCAGAGAATTGGCTTGCCGCTTGCCGCCGCCGAGACAATTGAGAGCGGGCTTGTGTCTTTCTCTACCGAGATGTGCGCGTAAATATCAAGGGCTGCCAACGCTTGCGGCAAATCCCAGCGAAAGCCTGCGAAGATCACCCGTTCGCCGAGCGGTGCTGCCAATTGGCGCAGATGCCGCTCAAAAGCGTCGTTATCAAAGGTCGGCGCGCCGATTAGCACAAGCAAGGCGTGCGGAAATGACTCGGCAAGTGTGGCAAAGGCACGAATCAAATAATCTTGCCCTTTCCAAGGCGTGAGGCGCGCTGCGTTGCCAATCAAGAGCGCAGCTTGATCAACGCGCCACTCAGCGCGCACCGCTGTGCCATCCGTCTCAGGCGAGAACTGTTGCGTATCCACACCGTTGTAGATCAAATGCACGCGATCCTGTGGCAGATAGCGCATCCACTGCGCCTGAATCGGCGTGCCATCCGCGATCAGGCGATCCGCCAACAGGCGTCCCGCCATGCCGAACAAGCGCATGTAGAGACCGCCATAGCGGTTAGCGATCAAGTCCTGAACATGCCACACACAGGGCACACCCGCCATGCGCGCCGCCAAACCGCCGTAAAAATGCGCGAATAAGCCTTTGGTGCAGACCAAATCCGCGCCTGCCTGCCGCAAAGTGCGCGCTATGCGTCGTGCAATCACGATGAACAAGACAAAGTTCACAATCCAGCTCAGCGGATTAGGCACAAGGCGCTTTCCCACGCGAAAGCTGCTGGGGAGCAGGCGCGGCTGCCGCACAATCTGGACTGGCACACCGCTTTCGCGGCAGCGGCTCGGCAGATCGCCTTCTTCGGGGCAGATAACCAAGGGGCGAAAACGATTGCGATCCATGCGCTGCGCTAGATAGAGCGTGCTGAACTCGACGCCGCCCATCTTCGCGCTAACATCAACCAGTGCCACTAGCGGCGTTTGCCGTCTTTCCATTCTTGCTCCCACAGTTTGGCGTGCGTGAAAAAAAGGTAGGCAGCTGTGTGAAAAGCCACAAACAGCCCGCGAAAGCCTTCCCGAAAGCCGCCTTTCCAGATGAACAGGTAGAGCAGCACTGCGATTGGGCGTAGGATCAGGTTATGCCAGCGAAAGCGCTTGCCGCGTTTGAGCAGCTCCGCCGCCTGATAGGTCGAGTAGCGGTCTAAGAGATTGATCTGCTTAGAGAGTGTGGGCGTGGCGTAGTGATCGAGCGGTGTTTGCAGCGTCAGCACGCTGCCGGGGACAACAACATCCGCGTGAACTTCTTTGTCCTCGTAATAGCCTTTAGCTCTGCGGAAAAGGCGCACTTGATAATCGGGATACAGAAACATGGTCTTCAGCCATCGCCCTAGCAGGTAATTCTTGCGCGCCACGCGAAAAGCATCTACCTGTGGTGGGATGCCCATCTCCAACAGTCCCTGAATCTCGGTTTGCAAAGCCTGCGGCAGCCGCTCATCCGTATCAATCACCAAGATCCAGTCGTGGCGGCATTGCGGAATTGCCCAGTTCTTTTGCTTAGCGGAAGTAAGGTATTCATGCTGAATGAAACGCACTCCGCGTTGGCGGCAGATTTCAGGCGTGGCATCCGTGCTAAACGAGTCTACAACCAGAATTTCATCTGCCCACTGCACATCGTCTAGCAGCGCGGGCAGGCTTGCCTCATTATTGAAAGTAGGGATCAGCACCGAGAGCTTCTCACGCAGCATAGCGTTTGTCTTTTGCCTGCTTAGCATAATGATGAGCAGCCGCCCACACGAACCAACACGGCAAGGCAAGCTGTGGCAGCACTTGCACACCTTGCAGCAACAGCACGCCGCCAACCGCCAGCAGGCTGCACAATAACCCAAGCAGCAGCGGATCGGTGACGTTTTGCTGCTGCACGCGCCACACCCTGAACAGCGTTAAAAGATACCAACCGAGAAAGGCAACGCCCGCCGCTAAGCCCAAATTGCCCGCTACTTGGGCAAAATCGCTGTGCGACCACCCCGTACCACCCCATCCGACGCCGAGCGGAAATCTGAAAGCGACTTCCAGTGTGGTAATAAGGCGCTGTTCGCGTGTTTCAATGCTGCCATCCCAAGCGTTCCCTTGCAACACTTCCACCGAATGGACAAAACGTTCTTGCCCTTGTTCTGGCACAAGCGAGATGCCCAACGCAATGAGCAAGGCGCCGAAGGTCATTACAATCAGATTGCGGCGGCTGAGCAACGCCACAACAAGGATCACGCCCGTCAGCAGCCACAAACTGCGGTAGCCGCTAATGTAAATGGCGATCAGGTGTAAGGCAAAGCCGCCTAGCACCCCAACTTTCGCCAGAGGATTTCTTGCCCACCTGAAGCAGGGAATGACCATCGGCAGCGTTATCAAGCAAATGAAGGCGGCTGCTGGCGCGCCCCAAAAAGCAAAGGTGGCACGCTGAAAGCCAGTGATGCCCGCTGTGTAAATCAGTTGGTCGGTTTGGATGAGACCGGCTATCGTGAAGCGCCCCAGTTCGGGAAAGGCGTATTCCAACGTCCCTAGCGCACTGATCGCCACGCCAGCACTGAAAAAGGTGCGTATGAGCGTCTTCCACATGCTCGGCGAGCGTGTGACAATCCAAACCATGCCAAATACCATCGGCAGCAACAGAAAGTTCAGCGCTTCTGTGATCATCAAGTCCCAACGCCTGCCGCGCAGCAAACCTTGCAGCCAGCCGTTCACCCAAAAAATTAATCCGACAAAAAGCAGCGTTTGGATGAGCGCTGAAAGCTGTAGCTTAGGCACAGCGGGCAAACGCGGCTGGATGATGAATAATACGCCCAAGAAGAAAATCAGGACGACCAGCGGATGCAGGCGAAAAAACGTGGTGAGTTGAATGGTGCGATAGCCTAACACGAACAAGGCGACCCAAATTACCAAGCCCAACTCTAGGCTGCGCCTGCCGGCTGCCACAATGACCAGCAGCAGGCTGATGAAAGCGATCACCAACAGCACTTGGAAGCTGAGCTGACGGCTGCCAATAATCGTGCCGAGCGCCAGGCTGGCAGCCAGCACTGCACCAGTAAAGATTGCCCAGCTTGGAAAGCGCTCCGCAGTTAACATGCTTGCTTACTCATCCAATGCTCTCTCCGCCTGAAGGAGACGGCTTGGTACGCCGCCGACGATTGTGCCATCTGCTACGGAACGGCGCACCAAGGCGCCCGCTGCCACCACGCCGCGTTCACCCACGGTCACGCCTTCTAGCACGGTGCTGCACGCGCCAAGATAAGCGCCGCGCCGCAGCAGAATCGGTGCGCTTGTGGCGGGCAAACTCATCAGCTCTGGTGGACGTTCACCAACGTTCGTGTGCGTGAGTAATGTGCAGCGCATTGAGATTGTAACATAATCTTCAAGGGTAATTTTCTCGGCAAGGTCAAGAAAAACAGCCCTACCCATATAGCAATGGTCGCCAATGACGAGATTGGCATACTCTTTGCCGCGTTCATCACCGGCGTTATGAATGATCAGCGGTGAGTGAATCTGTGCGTTCTCACCAATGGTTGCACCGTAGCGCCGCAAGGTCGGCGCAATCAGCTTGGCAGGCATAATCAGCAGCAGTGCGTTCACACCTTCCACGCGATAAGCGAGATAGGCTAGGCTTACCAGTAAACCAAACAAGGAACGGACTAAGCGCTTGAAGGCATGTGAAAGCATAGCACCTCACTTGGTTGTTGTGTGATTTGCACGTAAGTGCAAAATGCCCGCTGCAAGCGTCATCAGCAAGCCCATTGCCAGCAGCATGTAGCGCAGAATGGATAGCACCGCAAAAGTCATCAGCCAGAAGTATAACACGATCTACCACGTACCGAGCACATAAATACGCGCTTGTGGCAGACGGTGCAGCGCCAACCCTGTGCCTATCCCAACAAGCAACACATAGCCCAATTGCAACAAGGCTGAGACCACTTCCAGCCGCCCGCTGTCCGTTGCGTACCAACTGCGCGCCGCTTTGAGTGCCAATAGATTTAGGACAGCCGCTGGATCGCGCTCAGCTTCTTGGCGCAGCACGGCGAGAATTTCACCGAGCGAGTTCATTTCAGCACGACGCTCAAGCAAGCGTTCCATCAAAGCAAGCACTGGCTCTGAAAGTTGAAACTCTTGGCGGTATGCCTTGCCCACGGCAAAGGTTAGCCCATCGCGCACGCTTGGCACGCTGTTTGTGCCTAACAGAACAAACTGCTCTGTCTGTGTGTGGATGAGAACTGACCATGGCAGCACAACCAGCGCACCTACACCCAGCAGAACGGCGCTGCTTATGGCTTTTTTGTGTGCAGGGTGCTGTGTAAACCACACGATCAGCACGCAGACGGGCAAAATGGCGATGGCAATGCTGCGGATCAGCATGGCGATGCCCAAGAACACAGCCGCCAGCGCAAAACCGCGCCGTGTTGGTACTTTTAAGTTGTGCCAAAAGATAGCTAAACCGAGATAGAGCATAGCAATAAACGGCGGCTCAGTGAGCCTTTACGTGCTTGACAACAGCATGAAGGGATAAGTTAGCCATAAACCTGCCGCCAGCAAGCCGCCGCGCTCACCCCACAGATTTCGTACAAGGCGATGGACGACCACCACACTGATCGCCAAGCACGCCGCATTGAATGCACCAAAGAGCAGCACCTCGCTAATGCCAAATTGAGCGACCCACAAAAGCGCCGCCGCGATGATCGGATAGCCTGGCGGATTCACCGCTGCAAAATTGCCATCTGCCAGCGTGAAGCCGTTGCCCGCCAGCAGATTGCGCGCTACGACGCCGTAGTAATAGGTGTAATCGGAGCTATCGAGGCGAAAGGAATCAGGCACGAATATCTGAAAGAGCGCGATGAAAACGAAGGCAACCACAAAGATAATGGCGCTGCGCTGCCGAGTCCGGTTAGGCATAGTGCGTCCCTCGTTTCTGCAACAGATGATCTACTGCCTCAAACAGCCCTTGGCGGCGCTGTTCCATCGAAAAATGCGTTAGCACACGCGCCCGCGTCCGCTGCCGCAGTTCCTTGTCTGCGCCCAACGCCTGCTGGATGGCTGCCGCTACCGCCTGCGGCGAATTATCCGCCGCGTAGAAGCCGCAGTCACCCACTACCTCAGGCAGCGAGCCAGCCGCCGTCACCACAGGAATACAGCCCATCAGCATTGCCTCTGCCACGCTCATCCCGAAGCCTTCGTGCAAGCTCGCTTGCACATAAACGCTCGCCTTTGCGTAGAGCGCTTGCAGATCAGCATCACTCAAGTAGCCTGTGAAAGTGACGTTTTTGCTTGCGGCTGCGCACAATGTTTCAATGCTATCATCAAACCATTTGCCCGCTAGGGTGAACTGCAAATCGGGTAGGTAAGCAGCCGCTTGCACAAATGGCAGCAAGCCTTTGCGAAGCAAATTTGCCTGCCACACGCCGCCTACTGTTATCACAAGGTGAGGATCACGCTCTACCAACGGCTTATCAGGCACAGGCACGCCTAAATAGGCAAGCGTGATCTTCTGCGGCGCGGCAACTTCGTGCTGAACAGCTTCGCGGTGTGCGCTCTCGGAAAACGCCAATAAGTGCGTAGCATTTCCAGTGACGGCACGCACTACAGCCCGCTTGAGGCGCGAGCGCTGCGAGCCGTAAGTGGCGGCATTCACATGCGCCACATCATAGCCGCCGATGACAACAAGACTTGGCTTGCCAAGCAAGCGTGCAAACAGCATCGGAAAGAACGTATGCCAACTGGCGAACCAACCAAAGACCAGATCGGCGCGGCGCACAGCGCGCCAAGTCGCCACCACATTGATCAGCCTGCCGCGCACGAACCACTCTTGCACGGCGTAACGCTCACGCAGCAGGTTGAGGTCAACCGCCACAAAAGATTGTAAGGCGTTATGCACAAAGAGGATGCGCGGCTGGCTCATAGCGGCTCTCCAAGCAAGGTTGCCTCATAGTGCGCCATACTTGCAGCAAGGCTGAAGCGCTGTGCATGGGCGCGATTTTGCTCACCCTCGTGCTGAATTGCCTCAAGGTTGCTCAGCCAATCCGTGAGAGCGCTCGCCAGCGCGTCCACCGTCGGTTCAACCAAACAATTCGGTGGCACGGGCAGCACTTCGGGAAAGCCGCCGACGCGTGTTGCCAAAACTGCCTTGCCGGCTGCCAT
>DAOUBW010000020.1:0-16565 GCA_034432555.1 Anaerolineae bacterium | reverse complement strand
TGGAGGGTACTGAAACGCTGGAAGCGCGCGCTAAACTGCGGGGATTCGCCGTGTTGCAACCCACTTCGACCCGTGGAGGGTACTGAAACATTACGCGCCGCCCCGCGCTTTTTCTCTGTTGTTATGTTGCAACCCACTTCGACCCGTGGAGGGTACTGAAACCTAGGTCGGTCGCCGCCGGCGCGGGTGCGGTTGCAACCCACTTCGACCCGTGGAGGGTACTGAAACAACTAACGCGGATAGGCGTGCAGATAATAGCGTTCGGAGGAAGTGAAGCCGATCCAGCGCAGCATACTGGCTGTCTCCGGCGCCGAGATGGCATACATAAACACGCTAGTTAGCGCATCTTGCGGATTCAAGCGTTCGTTGCTGCGCCGAAAGTAGAAGGTCAGCCCGTCGAACTGATAGTAAAGGCGCAGCTCGCGCCCACCATCCAAGCGCACATAGTCAGGCGCGCCAATGGCGGCAAAGGTTTCGCCCATTGTGCCGCCTTTCAAAAGCGCTGCGGGCAAGGCAGGCAGTTGTGTCGTTTGGCTGCGTAGGCGCTGCGTATAGCTTGGCTCGATGTGCAGCGAAATTTGCAGCAGTTTGCCGTGTGCATCGCCCTGCACTTCCACAATCATTTCAACGCCTTCAAACATGGCAGCCATCGTACTCACGCGGTCGCGGCGCACCAGATCGCGGGTGAGCGGATGGGCTGTCAGCAGGTCAAGCGCTGCCTGATAGCTCGTTTCGCCAGCGCGTGCGCCAAACAGGCAAGGACGGCTGCACGGCGTGCCATTTGGAAGGGTGAACAACAGTGCGTAAGGCGTGGGCGGCAGCTGCCGCCGTACAAAGATCGCTGAGCTGATCATCAACAGCAGGCAGGCGGCGAGCAAAAATACGTTCCGAAAGAGTTGCCTCATGAGCGCTTTCTCTAAGGTGCATCCAATGCGCCGATTATACGCTGTGCGGCGCATTTTTAGCTGTGAGGTCAGTGAGAAGGTGCTGCTTGTGAATCAGCCGCCGTGCTAGGGTCACGCAGCACGGGCAGCCCCAGCGTGAATTTGCTGCCCTGCCCAAGCGTGCTGGAAAAGACCAGATAGCCGCCGTGCGCCTCTGCAACGGCACGCGCAATATACAAGCCCTGCCCTAAGCCACGCGGATCGATCAGCTTGCCATCCGGCGTGCGCGCCTCACCGCGATAGAAGCGCTCAAAGACGTGCGCTGCATCGCGTTCGTTAATGCCAACGCCGCTATCCACCACATCAATCAGCACCTTATCGCCGCGCCGCACACCGATCCGCACGCTGATCTGCCCGCCTTTCAGCGTGTAGTTAATGGCGTTATCCAATAAGTGACCGATTGCCCAGCTCAGGCGGCGATCATCACCCAGCACGCGCAATTGCGTTCGGTTTGCCACCATCAAGCCCACATTTAGCCCACCGCGCTTGATGGCTGGCTCGCGCCCTTTGATCACATCAAAGATCAGGGCGTCCAGGCTGATGGGCTGCTGGCGGACGGCGAATGAGCCGGCGTTCATCTCGGAAATATCCAGCAGTTCAGTGATCATGCGGTCAAGCGTGTTGACGTTACGCCCGATTGCCTCCAGAAATTTGCGGTTGGGCGGACGATCCGTCGGCGCGCTGAGCAGCACGTCGCTCATGCCCTTGATGGCGGTCAGCGGCGTCCGCAGCTCATGCGTGATCTGGGTGACGAACTGATCTTTCAGGCGATCAGCCAACGTTTCGCGGGTGGCGTCGTTCAGCAGGATGAGCGTGCCAAGCGCGCCGCCATCGGCAGCCCGTGCGATGGAAAGCTGCGCGCCGAGGACGCGGTCATTGACCTGCACCCGCAGCGGCTTGCCGATTGGCTCTAGCTCGGCGCTGCCGCTGGGCGCCTCTTGCGCCTGCTTGAACAGCCTGCCCAAGTCGCTCTCCCAAAAGGCGCGCATACTGCCCAACAGCCGCATGGCAGCGTCGTTGATCAGCACCACGCGCCCTTCAGGTGATTGCATGATGACGCCTTCCTCAAGGCGCGCAAAGACCGCCTCCATGCGGGCAGCCAACGTCTGGAAATCGCGCAGGCGCGCCGAGAGTTCACGGTTGGCTTGGCGCAGCGCGTTCTCTTGCGGCTCAGGGTCGGGCAGGCGCTGGGGCGGCTTGCGGCGCAAGCCCTGATACAAGCGCTTGAAAAAGCCTTCGCTCGTCCTGCCGAAATCATCTACAAAGCGCAGTAAGCCCCAGACGGCATCTTCGCGGGTGCTGGCAGGTTGTGGCACATTTCGGCTCGCCATGGCTTCACTATGTACTTTGCTTAGGCGGCGTCTTGGCTTTGGGCGTGGTGGGCGGCTCTGGTTTGGCGGTGGGCGGCGGTGCTGCTGTTGGTGTGGGCAGCGGCGGTTTGGGTGTGGCAACGACAGCCGTCGGCGGCGGCGCGGCGGCAGGTGGCTCAGGCGTTGCGAGGCTGGCAGCCACAGCGCTGCTCGGTGTTTCGGCGGGCGGCGCAGCGTGGGTTGCCTTGCGCTGATCCCGAACGCGGTAGAGCAGCTTTTGCAGGTGATCCAATTCGGGCAGCGGCTTGTTGATGAGGTGATCAAAGCCAGCGCGCTGCTGCATTTCGGCAACCTCTGCCTCGCTGAGCGTGAAGGCGGTCATCAGCACAATCGGGATGTGTTTGAGCGGTGCGGTTTGGCGGATGCGTGCGGCGATCTCGTCACCCGTGTAGCCAGGCATTTTGATGTCCATCAGCGCCAATTCGGGCAGATCACCTTGATAATTGCCGCTCTCCACGCTGTCTAACCACGCCCAAGCCGTGCGTCCATCCGGGAAAGGCAGCGGCGTCTCGCCCCAAACCGTGATCACCATTTGGACAAAGTTCCGAATATCTGGATCATCTTCCACCAGTAGCCACGTCATAACGCTTACTCTCCCGATGTTTGGCAGGCTGTCCCCGTTTTTGTAGGTGGTATACGTTACTCATTATAGCATAATCATCCCAAAGGTGTGCCGCAAACGAAAGGTAAACCGCTGTGTTTGGGCGTGGCGGCTACTCCACTGCATGGTTGCGCGGCGCCGCCAAGTTGGGTAGGATTGCCGACGCTGATCATAAGGAGCCTACCGTGGCAAAAGTACACGCACAGATTACCGACGAGCTGCGCGCATGGATCGAACAGCAGCGCCTCTTTTTTGTTGCCAGCGCACCCCTGACCGCCGACGGGCATATCAACCTCTCGCCCAAAGGGCATGATTGCTTGCGCGTGCTGGACGGGCAGACCGTCGGCTATGTAGATTTGACCGGCAGCGGCAACGAGACCTCTGCCCACATTTTGGAGAACGGGCGCTTAACCCTGATGTGGTGCGCCTTTGAAGGTGCGCCGCGCATTTTGCGCCTCTTTGGGCGCGGTGAGGTGGTGCTGCGCGATACGCCGCGTTGGGCAGCCCTTGCGCCGCACTTTCCGCTGACGAGCGATGTGGGTGCGCGCCAAATCGTGCTGAACCATGTTGAGCGCGTGCAAACGTCGTGCGGCTTTGCCGTGCCGCTGTTCACCTATCAGGGAGAGCGCGATGCCCTTCGCAAGTGGGCAGCGACAAAAGGCGAGGCAGGCGTCAGCGCCTATTGGGAAGAAAAGAACGTGCAGAGCATAGACGGCTTGCCGACACCGCTAGGGCAACGCTTCAGCGGCGAGGCGTAGCCGAAGGGCGCACGCATGGCTTTTGAAGTCGTTCAGCTTGCCGAAGGCTGCTATCACCTGCAAAGCGGCGCCAACGTCGGCGTGGTGGTGCAGGGTGATCAGGCGCTCGTGATTGATGCGGGCTTGGATGATGAGCTGGGCAAGCGCATCAAGCGGACGCTGGAGTCGCTTGGCGTGCGGCTGGGCGCGCTCATCCTGACCCACGGACACGCCGATCACTTCGGCGGTGCTGCCTATCTGCGGCGGGCGCTGCCTGCCTTCCCTGTCTACGCACCACCGTTGGAGGCTGCCTTCATCAGCAATCCCGCCTTAGAGGGCATGATGCTTTCGGCGGGCGCCGCGCCGCTTGATCAATTGAAGGGCAAATTCACGTTGGCGCAGCCCTGCCCTGTCGATCATCTGCTCGAGGTGGGCAGGCAGCGCTTGCTGGGCATTGATCTAGAGATCGTGCCGCTGGCGGGACATTCGCCCAACCAAATCGGCGTGCGTTGTGGGAATATCCTGTTCAGTGCCGATGCCTTCCTACCCATCCCAACCTTGCACAAATATCCCGTGCCGTTCACCGTGCATATGGGGCAAGCACTAGAGACGCTGGAGCGGCTGAAGGCGCTGGAGGGCGTGGTCTTTGCGCCGGGTCACGGCACACACCTGACCGATGCAAGGGAGACCCTCGCCACCAACGCGGCTGCCTTGCAGCGCGTGATCGAGACGACCGCCGCACACCTGCGCGCCGCACCCGCCAATGACGGCACGCTCACACAGGCGGTCTGCGCCGCGCTGGGCGATCCGCTGCCGAATGCGGTTGGCTATGGGCTGGCGCGGGCAGCCGTGCAGGCAGCCTTAGTCTACCTCTATGAGCAGGGGCAAGCTGAGATCACGGTGGGCGGCGCCTGGCGGCTGAAATAAAGCGCCACGGCGGGCGCGCCAAGGCACGCCCCTACGACTCCCCTTTCCCTGCGGGCGGGGAAAGGGGCAGGGGGAGAGGGGTAAACTCCCTGCGGGCGGGGAAAGGGGCAGGGGGATAGGGGTAGGGGTTTAGGCGTGCGCCTGTGCGTTACAATAGCCCAGCATTGAAAACCGTTTCACACAGGATAGAGCTTGCATGTCCCGTTACGCACAGATCATCAGCACCGGGCGCTATGTGCCAGAGCGCGTGCTGACCAACGCCGAACTCGACCAGATGCTCGGCGAGCCAGTCGGCGACTGGCTGGTTCAAAACGTCGGCATTCGTGAACGGCACTTGATGGGCGAGGATCAGGTGACCAGCGACCTTGCCGTTGAGGCGGCGCGTGAGGCGTTGCTGCGCGCCGATCTGCCGCCTGATCAGGTGGATTTGATCATCTTGGCAACCGATACGCCGGACTACATCTCGCCCGGCACCGCCTCTGTGGTGCAGCACAAACTCGGCGCGGCACGTGCCGCCACCTTCGATGTTAACAATGCCTGCGCGGCATGGATGACCGGGTTGGATATTGCCGCCAAATACATCGCCACCGATCCTGACTACACCACTATCTTGGTGATTGGCGCTTACGGCATGACGCGCTACGTGGACTGGACGGATAAGCGCACCTGCACCCTCTTTGCCGATGGCGCGGGCGCCGTCCTGCTGCGGGCAGGCGATCAGCCGGGCTTCTTGGGCGCGAAGATCATCGCCGATGGCAGCTTTCACGACTATATGGGCATCTTCGTGGGCGGCACACGCGCCACACTCCGCCAAAGCGCCGATCAATACCTTCGCATTCAAAAGCGCTTCCCGCCCGATACCAATCAGCGCCACTGGACGCCGCTCATCCGTGCGCTGCTCCAAAAAATTGGACGGCAAGTGGACGAGGTTGCCAAGATTTACTTCACCCAGCTTAACCTACGCACCATCGAATACGTGATGAACGAACTGGGCTTGCCCATGAGCAAGACCCATACCATCATGGAGAAGTGGGGCTATACCGGCTCCGCCTGTATGCCAATGGCGCTCGACGATGCCATTCAGCAGGGCGATGCACCGCAGAAAGGCGATCTGGTCTTGTTTGTGGCAAGCGGCGCCGGCTATACCATGGGCGCCGCAGCCTTCGTGTGGGTTTAACCAAGAACGCCCCTCAGGCTTTGAAAGGCTTTAGGCAGGCGGCTCGGCACGTCCGCAGCGCAACGGCGGCGTTAATCGTCCAACGCGCCGTCGGTAATCTCATTCGCCAGATCGCCCGCCTGCTTAAGCGCCAGCGCGATTTGGCGAATGACAGCGGCTGCCTCTTGTGGCAGTGCCGCGTATGCCATCTCCAGCGCACGCTTGTTGCTGCGTAGGATGGCGAAAAAAGCACCAATCCCGCCCACCGTCAGCAGTGCGAACGCCGCAAAGACCAAGATCACCGCCGCGCTGATAACCTGCTGAAGCATCTCCAAGCTGACCGTTTCCATTAGGCAACCTCCACCGCAAAAAACGTGATCGGGTAACTGACCGCTAAAAGGCGTGCCGTGCCGCCACTCACTGAGCGCCACAGCGGACGAAAGGTATGCGAGCCAACGCTCAGCCCTGTGATGATCAGGCTCAATTGAACGGGCGCGTTGGCGCCGCTGAATGGCGCTTGCAAGCTGCCATTGGCAGTTGGGCTGTAGCGCACACCGTCAATCTCGAGATCGTAGTAGGCGTTGCTGCCGCCGCCCGTCACCTCTGCCACACCGCTAAAGCCGAGCAATACGACGCTGCCGCTCATGGTTAAGGTGATTGAGAGATGGGTGGCGTCTATCGGCGTGAAGGTGGTTGAGGTCGTCTCGTAGTCCGATCCCGCCGTGCGCCTGATCGCCTGACGCGGGCGGCTCAGCAGGTAGTTGAAATTATCGCGCACCTGTTCATTGAGGTTCGCTGCACTGACCACGCTGCTGGCGACCCACGTCGTTGGTGTTGTCCAAGCCATTCTCTATACTCCTAACCGTGTGGTGCTGCCCAACACGCCATAGGTTGCATCGCCTAAAATCCAGAACGTCACGTCCTGTAAGGGGCGCACGCTCAGCCGCATTTCGAGGCGCTTCTCTGCGCTCAACGAGTACTCTAGCCCTGTGACCAGATGTTTTTGAGCGATCACGCCCGCCTGATAATCGCTGATGCTGATCACATCCCCTATCTCCAACGCAACAAGCATTCGGTTATCCACCTGCTGTTGGTCAATGAACGCCACATTGTAAATGCGGTAGGACGGCTGCTTATAGCGCCCAAGCATGTATTCTGCCAGCGCCTCAGCATAGAGCTGGCTGCCGCCCAGCGGTAGATCAATCGTCAATGTCCGCACGCCATAGGTTGCGATGCTCGCTTCGTCTTCACGCACAATTTGCAAAGGCTCGTAGGCAACAATGCCCTTGCCCCGCAATTGAAAATCAATGATAAAAAGCGTGCCAAGCGCCTGATTTTCAATGCTCACCTCAACATCGCTGCCTGTGGGCGCCACGCTGAACTTCAAGCCCTCGTAGGTCGTGTAGGTATCTGCCCCGTAGCCATCTTCACGCTCCGCCGCCGTGAAGTCCACGTTCGGCTCAGGCGGCAACTTCAAGTCTTTCGCACCCACAATGCGACCGCGCTCCAAGTCCGCAAACGGCACTTTCACCACAGTTGTGCCTTTAGGCGGCAAGGGCTGAGTGGGATTGAACCGCCCCCCTTCGCCTAATTGCGGCGGGCGGTTTTCTGCCCCCCATCTGCCCGCCGCTCTAATCGTTTGACGCGCTTTCACCACAACGCCCTCCTCAAGCGTTGTGCGCGGCGTATAGGACACTACAACGCGATTGAAAACCTCCTCCACGCCATAGACTGCCGTCACATCGTTCATATCACCGTCAATCACAGGGAATTGCCACGGCAAAGGTAGCATCGGCGGCGACTCGGCTTTCCTTGCCCAGTAATTGCGGTTGACAAAGACGGGAATGCCAGACTGCGCGATCCAGAACCCGCCACGTTCGCTATCCACAACCTGCTGAATAGCCGTCAACGCATTCGTGCTGTCAGCCTGCCACTGATCCCCCGCAATCGCAAAGGCTTCAACGCCCGCTTCAAAGATGGAGGGCGTGTAATTCGTGCCGCCCATCAGGTTGCTGGTGGTTAGTGCAGCGCTGGTCGTGCTGACCACAATGCCATTCGCCCAAGCGCCATGCGCTGTTGCCTCCAGCCACAAGCCGGGCGGCGTTGGGCTATCAAACAGAAAGCCCTCAATGTCCGAGCGCAGCCACAGCGCAAACTCGGCAAGGCTGCCCTTGAAGTACTCCGCCAAAAACACCGCCCGCCCAATGTCAAACACCGTGTTGGTGGCGCTCAAACCCGTGCCGTTGGCAGTGGCAATCACCGTCTCGCCCTTCCAAACCTTCATGTCCTTTGAGTAGTAGTCGTAGCTGATCACAATCCGCTGCCAGATGCCAAAGTCAATCGCACCCGTGGCACTGGTCGCCGTGATCGCGCCATTCACCACCTGTAGCTGCCCCGTGTCAAACAGCCGCACATTGAAGATGTTTGAGCCATTCCACGTGCTGATGATGGTCTGTTGGGCGGGCGGGCTGACCGCACTTGGGTTGATCATGATGTGCATGGCAAAGCTGCGGTTCGACAAGTCAAGGCTTGGAATGTTAACCAAGTCATCCACGCCGTCAAAGGTGGCGGCTGTGCGCGGGTCTTCTGCATAGGTGGGCGATTGCGTGACGCCTAGCGTGGGCGAACCGCCATAGACGCCGTTGCGCTTGTTCTCGCCCCTGTCAAGGACGCTCGTGCCGCTACCTTCGTCAAAGCGGTAGTAGCGCACAGGATTGCGCGCCAAAATGTAGTTGACGAGCGTGCTAGGCTTGATAGACGCCGTCACGTTCGGCGGACGCTGCGTGCCTGCGAAGTATTTCAGCCCTTCGCCTTGCCCGCCGTTGATCGCCGCGCACAGGAAGTCCATCTGCCCCGTGCGGTCGTTGGGCGCAGCGCGCAGCACGTCGTTTGGCTGCACAGGGTTTTCCTTGAACCGATAGGTGACGCCATTGATCGTCACGGTGTCGTTTTCGGCGACCTGCGTGGCGTCGTTCAGCTTATAGGCGATGCTGCCCCGCGCCACGCCAGTGCGTTGGGCGCGGGCAATGATAAGGTGGATCAGTTCATCGGCGCGTTTGTTTTCTTGGATGGGCAGGGCGATATTGGTCGCCTGCAAAGTGCTGAGCAAATCCTCACACTCAAAGTACGCTTCACGGTCACCCAAGCGCCCGCTAGAGACCATCACCTCACGCAAGACGCCCACAAAGACTGTCTCACCATCAATGGTGACGGTCACCCGTCGGTTGGGCAGTAGCAGTCCAAAATAGGGGCTGCCCGTGTAGGCAGGTGAGAACCGCCGATCTTCATTGTGGAGGGTGAGGCGGCACAGGCTTGGCGCGGCAACCTGCCGCCATGCGTCCTGAATGCCGATCTTGATGTGGAGCTTTTTCAGAAAGGGCGTCAGATCAAGCGGTGATAGTTCTGCGCCATCCAGCGTAATTTGGAACATGCCGACTCCTTATTTACTACACCACTCTGAAGCCCGCCCACCTCCGATCCCCTTTCCTTACGGGCGGGAAATATCCAAGATAGGGTTCACGCCCACAGCGCGTCCTCATCAAAGAGCGGTTCGCCGTTGCTCTGCAAGGTGAGCGACACCAGCAAGCCGCCGCCGTGCGGTGCGCTGGCGCGCTGTTCGGCAACCAGCATCGGATAGCCGCGCTTGGGCAAGCCCGCCGCCTTCCCGAAGATGCCCCAGACCAGCGCGCCCGCCTTGCCCACGCCCAAGCGCGAGAGCGCACGCTGCGCGAACGGCAACTGGCTGCGCGTGAAGTAGCCCTGCCACTGGACGGTGCAGGCGCGCACACCGACCGCCCACGTGCGCGCCGTCACGTTGCCGGCGGTGCTTTCGTGCAGGGCGATGCGCTCGGTTACCTCTAGGGTGCTGCGCGCCGCCGAAAGGACGATCACGCCCTCAGCATCTTCCCATTCGGCGTAGGCGGTTGGCTCGGCAAAGCTGATCGCGCTCATCCGCGCACCTCGTCAGCACGGCGGAACTCGGCAGTGCGCACGCCGCTAAGCTGTCGGAAGCGCTCTGCTTGGGTGGTGCAGTGCGTGTAGGTCTGGCTGCTTTTTAAGCCGTGCGTGCCCGACCAATCTACTTGCGCGGCGGCAAAGGCTGCCTTCTGTTCCCAGACGCTGGCTGCCGCGCTGTAAAGATCATAGCTGCGGGCATCCAACGTGAAGGGCGCGCCTTCCTGATCTTCCTCAAAGGTGATCAGGCGCGCGCGGTAGTTCACCTGGAAGCCGCTGCTGAGCGCCATGCCGAAGCCATCGCGCACGGCAAAGCCGCTCTCTGCCGCCGCCTCTTCCAACCAGATGCCGATCTGAGTTGGGAAGGCATATTCAAAGTAGCGGTAGGCGCCTGCCTCAAAGCGCGGCAAGGCGATCAGCGGCACACTCACGAAGGTTTGGCGCGTGGCGTCCAGCTCGCTTTGCAGCAGGTCATCCGTCCAATAGGTGAGCGCCCCAACCGTCAGATCAGCATCACCGACGGCGCACAGGGCGCGCAGTTTGGCAATCAAGGGCAGCAGCCCAAGTCGGGCGGGCATGGCAGAGTCCTTTCTCTTAAACAGCGTACAGTTATAGTGTTCCCTACCCTACATCCCGTCACGCAGGCATTTACCCCACCCCTAACCCCACCCCGCACGCAGGGCGGGGGAATCTAGCGCCTTACTCCCCTTTCCCTGCGGGCGGGGAACGGGGCCGGGGGATAGGGGTAAACTCCCTGCGGACGGGGATAGGGGGCAAACACCCACTAGCTGGGCAGCGTGGCAAGCCCGATCAGCTTGATGCCCATCGTCGGACGCCAGACACCATGCCCAAACCACAGCGAGAAATTCAGCTCCAGCGCCTCGCGTGATTCATCACGCTCCGGACGCAGGTTGAAGGCGCGCCGTTCGTCGTAGGCGAGCGCTAAGGGCGAATACATCGCACCGACGGCGTTATCGTCATCCACGGCGATGTTGGGCGAGACCACAAAAGTGACGCCGCCGATCAAACTCGCCACAAAATAGGTAGAGACCAGCGAATCCTGAAAGGCGGGCGCCTGCGTTAGCTCTGTGCCGCTCAGCGCGGCGCTCTCCACCAAGCGTAGCCATTGGTAAGGGTGCAGCGCGCAAAAATAGGGACTCGGCACTTTGGCATTGTGCAGCGCGGCACGTGCGCGCAGAATGTGCGCCCACGTCAGCGCCGAATCTGCCGTGCCGAAGCTGCCGCCGGTTAGGTTGGCAAAGTCCGCCGCGATCTGCGCGTCCACATATTCGGCGAAAGCGGCGCCCATCTCCAGCGCCACATCAGCGCGCACGTTCTGCGGATCGGTGGCGATGCGCTCATCAGTCAGGATGACCTGATCGGCATAGCGCGATGGCGTTAGCGTGCTGAGCAGCGTGCGGTTGAAGGCAGTTGCCGTCACCTCGGCGCCTTCGGCAAAGGCGCGCACATTCGCCGCGCCGTAGACGGTCGCTTTGCGCGGCGTCATGCCGCTGTTTTCGGTGAAGGCGCTCACCGTCCGCACCAACAGGTTGTTAGCGCGCAGCGTGAAATAAGCGCCTTCGTAAATGTCCTCTACCAACGTCGCAATGTCTGCATAGCGCGAAAGGGTCATCTACCTACCTCCTACTCGTCACTCAGCCAACGCACGCCGCCGCGCCCAAACGGATTAGTCCGCCCGCCGCGCCGTTCGTGCAGCCAGCTTAGGTCGGGTGCGGCAGGCGCCGCCGCATTCCCAACGCTGCCGTGTGGTGCGCCGCGTCCGCGCCCTAAGGCACGCCCAAGCAGGGCAGCATCTTGCGCCAATTGGTCGCCATCTTCGGCGCGCAGCAAGCCCATCAGTTCGGCGGGAATGCCGTGCAGTGCCGCCAGCGCCTCACGTTTAGCGGTCAGCGCTTCGCGGCGCGCCGCTTCCAGCTCGGATTGCAGTTGGGCGATGAAGACCTCTTGAGTCTCGCCCATGTTCGGCGTCTCAATCATGCTGAACAAACCTCCTGATTGATCCCTACGAAAGTGTTTAAGCGCCCCTATTCCTAGTCCTTTTCACGCCCGACCCCTATCCCCCTGCCCCTTTCCCCGCCAGCAGGGAAAGGGGAGGAAGGCGCTGGATTCCCTCGCCCTGCGTACGGGCGGGATTTCGGGTGGGGTAAACGCCTCAGTCCTCACTTGCCAGCCGCACCGATTCCTGCGCCCAGTCACGCCCACGTTCACGGGCGGCGGTCTCGCGGCTGACGATGCCCAGCGCACGCTCACGCGCCAGCACGTCTACCACCTCGGAGGCGTTGGTCGGCAGCGGATCCGCCCACGTCACGCTGATAGGCGCCTCATAATCAGGCTCGCCCGCCAACATGCGCATGGTCTGGCTGAGATGGCGAATGCCAACCTCATAGCTACGCCGCAAGGCTTCCACCTTAAAGAGCGTATCCATGTAGAGCGCACGCACACCCAAATTAGTGATGCGCTGCCAATCGGCAACTTCGCCGCCCAGCACCACCGTGCGCTGTTCCGCCATGAACGCCCGCGTCAGGTATTCAACGGCGCTCATGCTGCTGGCAAGGTCGGACTGCATCTCAAGGTTAAAGACCTTGGCATCCGCCCTTGGGATTGTCCACAGCGTGTTGATGGCAGTCGGCGTGATGTCGCGTGCCTCAAAGCCAATGCCCACCGTGCGCGGCGAGGCATGGTAGCGCAGAATGCGCGCAATATCGCTCATCAGCTTGTTGACGCGGTCGTTCAGCGCATGGTTGGTCACTTCTGGCTGCCCATAAAAGGCATTGGGCGCGCTGTGGTGCTGCCAGGTGATGATCGGCGGCAGCGGATAATCCCAAGCCAAGTCTTCCACCAGCCGCCAGCCGCTGCCTGCCTCTTCCCATTGGCGGATGCGCCACGCCGCGCCGTCCTGCGCGATCTCTTGGCGGTAATTCGCCCGTCCGTGTGACCAATGCAGTTCGTACCACAGCACCTGTTCGTAGTCATCCGCACGCCAAAAGGCGATCAGGTTGGCGGGATTGAGCGCCACAAGGCGCGGAATGCCGTGCGGCGTGCTGGGCGCAAGGACGCGGGCAAAGACCTGCCCGCTCAGGCAGCCGTGCAGCGCCAGCTTTGCCAGCAGGCGCGCACCGCCGTTCTGTTCCCAAAGCTGGTTGAGGGCGGCGCTGGCGGCGGGATTTTCCGCCACGGCGAGGCTCGGAAAGTGCGGCACCAGCAGGCTGATGGTGCGGTCAATCACCTGCTTCACCAGGTTGATGACCACGTTATCATCGCTTTCGCCACTGCGGGCGCTCAGGTGGCGCTTGTGCTGCCCATCGTAGTAGGCACAGGCGTGTTGATAGGCGGCACGCCGTGCGCGCAGTTCGGCATCAGCCGCTTCACGCAGGGCGGAATCGTTCGGCGCATAGCCGAGTGCGGCGGGCATACGTCCTCACTTTCTCAAAAGGCATCAAAGCCGCTTGCTAGGCTGGACGGTGCGAGATACTATAGCACAAATGTTCTAAAAAGGCAAGGGGCAGAATCGTAGAGTGGTGAAAAGCATGGTTGTACAATTAGACCGAATACGAATCCATGCAAGGAGAAAGACTCATGGCAGGCGGGATAATATACTCAGAGGACGATCTCTATCGAGAGTTCATCTTTGGCGGGCTTCGGAAACCCTCAAACAGACGGTCGAGGCGAACGGGCTGGTCGGAATGCGCTTTAAGAAGGCATGGGACTAGCGCAGCACACCCCTATCCTCCCGCCCCTTTCCCCGCTTGCAGGGAAAGGGGCGTAAGGCACTAAATCCCCCCGCCCTGCGTGCGGGGCGGGGGTTAGGGGGTGGGGTAAATGCGTGCGGGGCGGGGGTTAGGCTTGCTATGCCGCCTAAGCAGCCTTCTTTGCCACCTCAACGGCTGCGTAGAGGATCAGAAAGACGGCGGCAAGCGCGAAACTGCCCAAGCACAGCGTTAGGCTTTGGCTGAACTGCAAGCCAAAGACAATTGAACCGAGCAAGAGCATCATGCCCGGCGCCACCGTTGCCGAAGCGCCCAAGTAGTGCAGCACCTTTGCCAGCCCGCCGCCCTGAATCGGCTTTTTGGCGGCAGATTTGCGCGCCACATAATAGCCCATCCAGAGCGCCAGCCCGCCGCCCACCAGAATTGCAGCTAACCAGTTTGGCATGTGCCGTCCCGCCTAGCGCAGCGAGTAGATGAACGGCGCCAACGGTGTGGACGCGCCAAAGATGAACACGAAGAAGAACAGCAGCAGCACCACCATCATCGGGATCATCCACCACAGGCGCACCTTCCACAGAAAGCTGAACAGCTCGCTCACCACACCCGCCCGCGAACGCAGATCGCGTCCCCAATCGGTGTGCGCCTTGCCCTCAGCGGCGGCGTCGGTCAGTTCCACATCGGTATACATCGGCGTGCTTTCAGCCTCAGCCGCATTCATCAGTTTTTCTTGGGTCGTCACAGGCAACTCTCCACACTTTCACAAGTATCGAACGAAAGGGCGCGGCAGGTAAAGCTATTTCCGCACCAGATATGAACCTAGCACCAGCAGATCGAGTCCGCTTTTGCTGAAGGTATTCCACGCATTGGCGGGCGAGGTCACAATTGGCTCGCCGCGCAGGTTGAAGGACGTATTGAGCAGCACAGGCACGCCGGTTGCCTCGCCAAAGGTCTTGACCACACCGTAATAACGCGGATTGGTCTCAGCGTCAATGGTCTGCAAGCGCCCGGTGCCGCCTTCGTGGGTGGTGGCAGGGATCACGGCGTGCTTATCGGGATGCACCGGCGCAACCATCAGCATGAAGCGCGGCGGAAAATGGCTTGCCACATTCGGGAAGTCAAAGAACTCGGTGGCGCGTTCGCTCAGCACGACGGGCGCAAAGGGACGGAACGGCTCGCGGTATTTGATCTTGGTGTTGACGATGTTCTTCATCTCGTTACGGCGTGGGTCGGCAAGGATGCTGCGGTTGCCCAACGCCCGCGGTCCCCACTCAAAGCGCCCTTGGAACCAGCCCACCACCTGCCCTCGCGTCAGGCTATCCACCACCTGATCAATCAAGCGCTGATCGTCAGGCTCGTAGGTGTAGGGGATGTTCTGCGCCTCCAGAAAGGCGCGGATGTGCGAATCGCCGTATTCCTCACCCCAGTAGGCGTGGCGCATCACGAACTTGCGCGGCTGTTGCAGCACGCTGTGATATGCCCACAGCGCCGCGCCTAAGGCGCCGCCGTCGTCGCCAGCGGCGGGCTGGATGTAGACTTCCTCAAAGGGCGTCTCGTGCAGAATCTTGTAGTTGGCAACGCTGTTGAGCGCCACACCGCCCGCCATGACCAGCTTTTTCAAGCCGGTTTGCGCGTGCAGACGGCGCGCCATCCGCAGCAGCGCTTCTTCAGTGACTGCCTGCACGCTGGCTGCCACATCGGCATAATATTGGTTGAGCGCCATCGCCTCTTTTTCGTCGGCGCGCTCTGGGTTGGTCGCCATGGTGAAGAAGTCATCGCTGGGCGCCCGCGCCGCGCCAAACAGGTCGGTAAAGCGCTGATTGTAGGTGCGGTCGGCGCTGTAGTGGAACGAGAAGTAGTCCATATTCAGGTGAAAGCTGCCGTCCTCATTGAGGTGGATCAGCTTGTAGACCTTATCCACAAAGCGCGGCGTGCCGTAAGGCGCCATGCCCATCACTTTATATTCGCCCTCGTTGACCTTGAAGCCTAAGAAGGCGGTGAATGCCGAATATAACAAGCCGAGCGAGTGTGGGAAGCGGTGTTCCTCAAAGAGCGTGATCTCGTTGCGCCCGCTGCCATCCCAATTTGCCTTGGCGCGCCCAAGCGTGGTGGTCGTCCATTCGCCCACGCCGTCAATGGTCAGCACAGCTGCCTCGTCAAAGGGTGCGGCGTAGAAGGCGCTTGCCGCGTGGGAGAGATGGTGATCGCAGAACAGGATTTTCTCCGCGCCAACGCCCAGATGATTTTGCAGGCGCGTTTTGACCCATAGCTTCTCCGGCATCCAGACGAACATCGCCTCACGCCAGACATCGCGTGAGCGCGGAAAGGTGCCAAGCACCGTCAGCAAAATGCGCGAGAACTTGACGAAGGGCTTCTCATAAAAGACGATGTAATCGAGATCAGCCGCCTGGATGCCCGCCTTGTGAAGGCAGAACGCGATGGCGCGTGTTGGGAAGCCGTTATCGTTCTTGATGCGGCTGAAGCGTTCTTCCATAGCGGCTGCCACCAATTCGCCATCTTTCAGCAGGGCGGCGGCTGAGTCGTGGTAGTAGAAAGATAGTCCAAGGATGTACATCTCAGGATTGACTCCGTGCATCGTCCAGCGTTTCGCCAACTGGCTTGCGCTTGCGCCAGTGCGGCTGCGCCGATTTACGCACCTCAAGCGGATCAACGAGGAAGCGCGTGATCAGCGCGAACGGGATCAACACACTGAAATACATCACAAAGGTGATGAACCGTGCGACGTAATCGCCGTTGGCTTGTCCGATAATTTGAAAGCGTTCCCACGCTGTGCGAAGGATGTGGCTCACAGGCTGTTGTGCTGCCTCTCAGGATTGTATGGTGCTGTTGGCGTGGCAGGCGGCTGCCTTCCGCCAAACCGCGCTAATTATACCTTAGAATGCCGCTTCAACAAGGCACAGCGTAGAAGTCGCTTTCAGGCACGCCCCGCACAGCTTACCCCCTAACCCCCGCCCCGCAGGCAGGGCAGGGGAATCACCTTCCGACTCCCCTTTCCCTGCAAGCGGGGAAAGGGGCAGGGGCGTAGGGGTACTAAAGACACTTGTCACTTTTGCCAAACGCCAAAAAATTAGCCCGTTTTAGGGGGCGTGTCTCAACTCGGTTTTTAACACTTAAATCTAGATCGTCAGAC
>DAOUBW010000019.1:0-167210 GCA_034432555.1 Anaerolineae bacterium | reverse complement strand
CCGAAGTTCCCCTTTCAGCGCTTCTGTTTTACTCATCCGCGCTTGATAGCTACAGTTTACCACACCCCACCTGCCCGTCAAGGGCGAGTTTTTCCTAAATGTACTTTTCGTTGTTTCACCGTCGTGGTGTGGTTAAAAAGCATCCGCATTCGATCAATCGCGTCAACTGAATGCGGAATAGCCCACAGCGTTATTCCTCTACCACAACCGCCAGCGCAGCCGACTTTCCCGCACCAGCCGCGCCAAAGCGGCTGCCAGCAGCGCTTTTCCAAAATCCGCCGCAATGAACGGCACAACGCCTAGCGCAAAGGCACGCCGCGCATCGCCCACAAAACTGAGCATCACCAGCCAGCCGCCAAAGTAGATCACGCCGACAGCCGCACAATTCAACGCAAAGGCACGCCGCAGACTGCCGCCACGCCCCAGACCTGCAATCATCACCGCAGGCAGAAACGCGATCAGATAGCCCGCCGTTGGGCGCAGGAATGCCGCCGCACCGACTCCGTTAGCATCCAGCGGCACGCCCAGCGCAATCGCCGCCAAATAGCCCAACACGCTGGCTGCGCCTTCACGCACGCCTAGCGTCAGACCGATCAGCAAAACGCCCAAGACCTGAAAGGTGAGCGGCACGGGCGTATTGGGCAGGATAACCGTGAGCTTTGCCGAGAGGCTGAGCAGCCCAACGGCAGCACTCACACGCAGAATAACAGGCAAGGTGCGCGTAAGGGTGCGCGCCTGAAAATAAGTTTGCATAGCGTCGCTTTTCCATCTGTTTAGGATTAGGATTTTAGGAACGCTACGCATTATACGCGCATGGGGGCGAACTCGGCAAGCAAGCACTCACTGTCTAGAGGCATGGTAGGGATCGATTCTAGATTCCCAGTCTTGGTAGTGCATACCCGCGATTCTCACCACACCCACTTGGCAAATTTAATTGTTCTCGCTACACTTTTTATACCCACCCCTTACGGGAGGGGAATAGACCGATTGAATGGAGAAGCACTATGAAAATCAGGCACGCTCTTAGCATTGCCCTTGTCGGCATCTTGAGTCTAGGTGTTTTGGCGATTGCTCAGGCGGATTCGCCTACGGAAGGGCGCAGCGGACGTGCCGAAGTGCGCTTTTTGCAAGGGATGATTGATCATCACCAAATGGCGCTGGACATGAGCGAGGATTGCCTTGCCGAAGCCACCGATGATGCCCTCAAAACGCTCTGCCAGACCATTATCGCCGCCCAAACTGCCGAGATTGAGCAGATGCAGCGCTGGCTGAGCGACTGGTACGGCATCACCTATGTGCCAATGCCTATGGCGCACATGATGGGCATGGAAGGCATGGCGGGACACGGCGGCACCTACAAGGCGGATGGTGCATCAGGCGGACACAGTGGGCATGGCGGACACGGCGGCGCTGATGCGAAGGCGATGCCTGCCGACCCGCCGATGATGATGGGCATGATGGCAGGCTTGAGCCGCCTTGAAGGCACAGCCTATGACATGGCATGGCTAGAGGCGATGATCGATCACCATGACGACGCACTGCACATGTCTGCGCGCATTTTGAAATGGGCAGACCACGCCGAATTACGCGCTATGGCAGAGGCAATCATCAAGGATCAGACTGCCGAAATCGCCTTGATGGAAAATATGATCAAAGCATTGATCGAGTAAGTCCGCTCAATGAAGGCATACGGCGATAGCCAACCGCACATGAGACTATCGCCGTGCGTCTCACCACGCCGCATCGGTCGCTGCGAGTTGACGCATTTTAAGAGCAGTGCTATAGTGTTGAAGTCTAGTCACCGAGTGTGATAAAAGGATTATGGACGACTATCCCAGTTCTAAGCGGCTTTTCGCCGTGTTGGAAAGCCTAAGTTGCCTCACTGAGCGCGCCTAAGCCCGCCGCACTGTGCGTCGGCTGATTTGCTCAGCATGGCGCAGCCTCTCCACGCGGCAAAAGCCTTCCTAAAACGCTCTTACAAAGCTGCTATAGAAAGGCGGTGCTTATGGATGCACTTCGTCGTAAGACTGTGTTCGCCACTGGGCAAAGCGGCGCAACCTACTTGGGTTGGGCAGACATTCTGATCCTGCTTGGCATAGCCACAGCCGTCTATTTAGGTGTGCAACTAGCGTCTAGCGCACCTGTTTCGCTTGCCCGCGCCGAAATTGATCTCAACCCGCAAGTGCTGCCCTACTATGCCCTGCAATCCATCGGGCGGATGGCAGCCGCTTACATGCTTTCGGTGCTGTTCTCGCTCGTTTATGGCTATATGGCGGCGCGCAGCCGTTCGGCAGAGCGCGTTCTGCTGCCCGTGCTAGATGTGCTGCAATCGGTGCCGATCTTATCCTTTTTGCCAGTGGTGGTGCTGGGGCTGACGGCTGTTTTGCCGCAGGCAACCGCCGTTGAAATTGCCGCCATTGTGCTGATTTTCACCAGCCAGGTCTGGAATATGACCTATAGCTTCTACCAATCGCTGCGGACTCTGCCGCGTGAGCTGCGCGAGGCTGCCTCTGTTTTTCGCTTCAATTGGTGGTGGCGTTTCCGCCGTATGGAGCTGCCCTTTGCGTCAATCGGACTGTTATGGAACAGCATCATGAGTTGGGCGGGCGGCTGGTTCTTCTTGATGGCTGCCGAAATTTTTACAGTGGGCGATAAAGATTTCCGCTTACCCGGCGTCGGTTCGTACCTGCAAGAGGCTGCCAATGCCAACGATACGACAGCGATTTTGTGGGGCGTGCTGACGCTCGTCTTGATCGTCGTCCTGCTCGATCAGTTGGTGTGGCGTCCGCTGTTGGTATGGGTTCAGAAATTCAAGCTGGAGACGGTGGAGGACGATAATCCGCCAACCTCGTGGTTCTACAATCTGCTCAGCGGTTCGCGGCTGGCAAATTGGCTGAATCAGGTGTTGGTGGTGAATGTGGTAAGGGTATTCGATCAGCGTTTGGGCAAGGCGCGCCGCTTTGAGCCTGCCGAAGAAGATCGCCCACTGCATTGGACACAGCACGCCGCGCGCTTGCTTGCACTGCTGATCTTCATCCTCATTGTGATTGCGCTTGGTATTGAATTGACGCGCCTGCTGCTGAGCGTGCCGCTTGCTGAGTATGGGCGCATTGCGGCAGGAACGGTTGCAACTGCACTGCGCGTCATAACGGCTATGCTGATTGCCATCGCGTGGACGATTCCGCTTGGTGTGCTCATCGGCTCTAGCCCGCGCTTGGCAAACATTTTACAACCCTTGGTGCAGATCGCCGCCTCAATTCCCGCCACAGCATTCTTCCCGCTAATTGTGCTGGCAATCGTCAGCAACGGCGGCAGTTTGAACATTGCAGCAGTGCTGCTGATGCTGCTCGGTACACAGTGGTATATCTTGTTTAATGTGATTGCCGGCACTTCTGCCATTCCCAAAGATTTACGCGACATGAGCGACCTAATGCGCTTCAAGGGCTGGAGCCGCTGGCGTAAGCTGATCTTGCCGTCGCTTTTTCCGTACCTGATTACAGGGCTGATCACTGCCAGTGGCGGCGCTTGGAATGCCAGTATTGTGGCAGAATACACCGAGTTTGGGCAGCAAACTTACGACGTGATCGGGCTTGGCGCGCTGATCAGCGAGGCGACCGCCAAGGGCGATTTTAGCTTACTAACTGCCGCAACGTTAACCATGATTATTGTGGTGGTCTGCATCAACCGCTATTTCTGGCGACGTTTGTATCGTTTGGCGGAAGAAAAGTACAGAATGGAGTAGGCATCTATGGCGCTCACAACACATGGACATAAACCACTAGGGCAAACGTTGGTAGACCTGCGGAAAGTTGGTAAGCGCTACGGACGTGGCGATAAGTATACAGAGGCACTGCGCGGCATCAACCTGACCATTCGAGAAGGCGAATTCATCGCGCTACTAGGTCCGAGTGGCTGCGGCAAATCTACGCTACTGCGGATCATTGCGGGCTTGATCGGCGCTACGGAAGGCGAAGTGCTGTATCGTGGGCAGCCGTTGCGCGGCGTGAATCCGAACACGACCATCGTCTTTCAGAGTTTCGCACTCTATCCATGGCTGACAGTGCAAGAAAACGTGGAAGCTGCCCTAGAGCCGCTTGGCGTAGCGCGCCTAGAGCGTACCAAGCGCGCCCTACGCCTGTTGGATCATGTCGGGCTGGATGGCTTTGAGATGGCATACCCGCGTGAGCTGAGCGGCGGAATGCGCCAGAAGGTAGGCTTTGCGCGAGCGATGGCGGTTGAACCTGAACTGCTGTGCCTTGATGAGCCGTTCTCGGCGCTGGACGTGCTTTCGGCGGAGAGCCTGCGCGGTGAACTGATGGAACTCTGGCTGAGCGGTACTATCCCGACTAAGGCGATTTTGATGGTCAGTCACAATATTGAGGAGGCAGTCTTTATGGCAGATCGCCTGATCATCATGGATAAAAATCCAGGGCATATTGTGGCGGAAATCCAGAACAACCTGCCCCATCCGCGCCGCCGCAAAGAAAAGGCGTTCCTGACAATGGTTGACCAGATTTACGCGCAGATGGTGGGCAAAACGCGCACAGAGGCAGAAGAACTCGGCTCTGCGCCGGGTGAGCCGGGCTTGACTCGCGCCTTGCCCGAAGCGCCCATCAGCGCCATTTCGGGCTTAGTCGAGCGCGTGAACGAAGAACTGACCAACAAAATTGATGTCTATCGCCTTGCTGATGAATTTGTGAACGACTACGACGAAATCTTGCCGATTATCGAGGCGGCAGAGGTGATCGGCTTTGCGAATGTGGAAGCCGGCGATCTCAGCCTGACGCCACTTGGACAGGCATTTGCCGAAGGCAGCATCCAAGCGCGTAAAGAGATTTTTGCGGCGCGCTTGCGGCGCGTGCCGATGATCCGCTGGATTCTCTCTATGCTCAAGGCGCAGCCTGATCAGCGCCTCTCATGGGATGTGTTCATCGCCGCGCTCAGCCGCGAGTTTCCCGCTGAAATTGCCGAGCGCCAGCTTGATACAGCGGTAGATTGGGCGCGCTACGCAGAGCTATTCAGTTATGATAACAGCGATAATGCGCTCTTTATCGAGATTGAGCAGCCCATCGCACAGCCAAACGGCACACCAAGCGACCACTAGCCTGCTGCCTGTGGGACGCACACCATGCGTTCCCCAGGCAGTCTACGCGAGCTTTGTAACAGGCTCTAAGCAAAGTTTCCCAATGCCGTTTATGATTATAAAATACTTTAGGCTACCGTTCAGGGCAAGGTGACTACATGCGAGATCGATCTAACTTGCTGGCATGGGCACTCTTGATGCTGCTGAGTTTCTATGCGGCATTCATTGGTGCAGCGGCAACCTTAGAGGTGCGTTTTAAGAACGTGGCGTTGGCGCTCGGTGTGGTCGCTTTGCTGGTCTGGTGGGTAGGGCGCCGCCGTTGGCGCTGGCACAGCACACCCTTAGATGGCTTGGCGCTACTTTGGTTGGCTGTGATCGGGCTTTCGACGCTTACCAACTTTGAGCTGTGGCGGCGCAGCGCGATTGGGCTGTGGTATGTGTGCCTCTACTTGGGTGTGTGGTTGGTGTTGTATGATTGTGTGGCGAACCGCGCCCTCACGCGCAGCACGCTCGTTGATGCGATTCTGCTCAGCAGCCTTGTGCCGCTTGGCTTCGCCTTGCGCGAAGTGGGCATTTTTGCAGCGGATGCCTTGCAGCAGGCTGCTGATGGCTTCATGCTGCCTGAACTGCCACGTCCTTCCGGCACGCTAGGCAATACTAACTTGTTGGCTGCCTATCTCATTTTGGTGATACCCTTAGGTGCAGGGCGTTGGCTGACTGTTCGGCAGCGTTGGCAGCGCTGGGCGCTCAGCCTATATGTGCTGGTGGCGCTTGGTTTGTTATTCCTCACCTACAGCCGCAGCAATTGGCTTGGTTTGGCATTGGCAGGTGCTTTGTTGGGCGTGTTGCTCTTGGCGCACCATGACCTGCTTTCGCCTAGCAAGCTGCGCGCCGCATGGCAGGCGCTTAGCAGCCGCACCAAAGCACTGATTGGCGCCGCTTTTTTAGTGGTTGCCGCTTTGAGTGGTATGTTGGTGGTGCTGAGTGTGCGTGCGCTGAATGTTGCCAGCCGAACGCTCGATCTACGCACTTACTTGTTCGAGGCAGCTTGGCAAGTCTTTCAAGAGCAGCCGCTTACAGGCAGTGGGCTGTTCACCTTTGGCAGCAACCTAACGCGCCTTAGCTCTGTGCCGCCGCGCCAAATCCACGCGCACGCGCACAGCGCCTTTTTCAACATCGCAGCGGAATTAGGGCTGTTCGGGCTGTTGGCGTTGGCAGCCAGCCTTGTGCTGTTGGTGATATTGCTCAGACGGCAGTGGCGCACTTTACCAGAAAGGGATCGGTTGCTGTTTATCGGTGCTGCTTCGGCGCTAGGCGCCTTGGCAGTTAGCCACCTCACCGATTTCACGATCTTCACGGCTGTGATCGCACTCACAACGCTCGTGATTTTGCTGGTTGCCATTTTTCCTGTGGCGCCAATCCGTTTGGTGGGCAATCGGGCACGGCTGAATGGTTTGGCAGTGCTTGGGTTGTGGGCGGTGCTCTACCTCAGCGGCTTGTGGAGCAACGCTGCCAACGGCGAATATTTCGCCGCGCTGCAAGAAGGCATTGGCAGGGAAGACTGGCGAGCAAGCCAACCACATTTTGAGCGTGCTATCGCCCTTGATCCGCAGCTTTCACTCTATCATTTTTACTATGGGCATGTGTTGGGTGTGGCAGCTGCCAAAGGCGAGATCGCACCACAGGCAGCCATCGCCGTTTACGAGACGTTTGTAGGGCAAGAGCCGAACTACGCGGCAGCTTGGGCAAACTTGGCAGCCCTGCACTGGCAGGCAGGCAATCAGCAGGCAGCCCTTGCCAACATGCAGCGTGCTGCTGATCTGGCTGCGGAGTCATGGTTATTCCATTATGCACTAGGCGCTTACCAAGAAGCACTTGGCGATCAAGCAGCCGCACGCGATAGCTTCAACAAATCCTTAGCAGCACAGCCGATTGCCGCACTCTATCCTGTTTGGCGTGAGACGGCACTACGCCGCAATCTAGCGGACTCGACAGTAATTCCGCCCTCGCTTGAGGCAGTGTTGCGTTTGCTGCGCGACGGGCAGATAGAGGCGGCGGCGGCACTTTGGCGAGAAGTGCGCTGGAATGAGCGCGCCGGGCTGATCTTTCTGATTGATGCGGTGCTTGCCTTTGAGGGCGGCGATCTAGCGCAAGCCACCCGTGGCTGCGCCCAAGTAGAGCGTATTCCGCCTGATGATGCTGCCCGTGAAAGCTGGCGATGGCTGTGCCGCGCCTACCTTGCCCATACGGAAGGTGATCAGGCTGCCTATACTGAAGCACGGCAAGCCTTAGCCAGTTACACACAAAAGCCGTTTGATAGCCCAATTGATATGTTGGTTTCGCCAATTGGCTATAGCTATTTTCAGCGCGTTGGGCTTTCGCAATATTTGCTGCCACAAGTCTATAATCCGCCCTTACCATCAAGTTTCTATGCTCTGCTGGATCATTTGGAAATGTTCACTGCAAAGGAATAGTCAATGCAGGCTGTTCTGCGAAAGCGTTTGCCCTTGCTGCTGCTCTTGTTGATCATTGGTGCATGGCTGCGCGTCTATGGCTTGAACACTCACAGCCTGTGGTTTGATGAAACATTCTCGCAGCGTGTGGTCAGCCTGTTTGATCCGATCAGCCTTTTTCAGAACGGCGTGGCAGGCGATGTGCATCCGCCGCTGTACTTCGCGCTGTTATGGTTGTGGGTGCAGGTCGTCGGCGAGAGTGTTGTCGCCTTGCGAATACTCTCGGTGCTGATTGCGCTTTTGGCGCTGCCGGCTTGCTACCATTTGGCAAGGCTGCTTTTCAATGAACGGGCGGCGTTGCTTGCCCTGATCCTAGCCGTTTTTGCGCCCTATCAGGTCTACTACGCGCAAGAAACGCGCCAATATGCCTTGAGTTTCACAGCGTTGGCGTGGGCAGGCGTTGGTCTGGCAGCCATTTGGCGCGGCAAAGGCTATGGCGGGCTGTTGTACGTGATTGGCGCGCTGGTCAGCCTGTACACACACTATATTTGTGGCTTAACGCTGGCTGTACTGCATCTGTGGCTGCTTGCCTATCCGCCCATGCGCGCCAAATGGCGGCTGTGGCTCAGCGCGGACGTGCTAATCGCGTTGCTCTATCTGCCACAGGCATTCACCTTCCTCAGCCAGACGGGTGCGGTGTTCGGCGGCTTCTGGATACCACCGCCAAATGCACTGGCACCTGTCTTTTCAGCGGGCTATCTGATCTTTGCCGTCGTCTTTCCTGTGGCGCTCATTCCAATAGGCGTGGTGGCAGTTTGGCTGCTGTTGGCGGTCAACGGCATAGACATGCGTCAAGCGCGGCAAGGCGCAGTGCGTGCGGCGTGGCTGTTCTGCCTGATTGCCGTCTTTGGCACATTGATCGCGGCGTTGATCATCTCCCTGCGTGCGCCGATCTACTCAGAGCGATCCTTTGGCATGGTGTCGCCCTTTATGGTGGTGGCACTGGCAGGCGCAGTTGCTTTTGCGCCGCGCCGTTCGCCTGCACGGCTGCTCTATGCTGCGCTGATTGTGATCTGCTTAGGCGGCTTGATCGCACATTACACACCGCCCGATCTGCTGCGCCCGCCCTTCCGCGAAATTGCTGCTGACTTGCGCGCCTTGCCTGAACCAGAGCGCGTGCCAATCCTCTATTTGCACGATGGCGCCTATCTGCCCATGACCTACTACACGCCTGATCTGCTTGCCAATGCGCGGTTAATCTTCACTGAGGCACGCAGCTGGTTGTATCCGCGCACATGGGAAATGCTCGGCATTACGCGCTACAGCCGTGCCGAGATCGCCGCGTGGCTGGCAACCTATCAGGGTGTGCTGCGTGTGGTCTATTATGGCGGCACACTGCCTGAGGAAGAAGCTACCCTGCGCGATCTGTTGGCGCGTTGTCCTGTCCAGCGTGAGCTGACCTATCCGCCCTTTGTCATCTTCTATGAGGTATTTTGCGATGTTCAGTCTGACGGGTAAAGTTGCCGTTGTAACAGGCGGCACAGGCGCTTTAGGCATTAGCCTTGTGCGTGGGCTGGCGGCGGCAGGCGCACAGGTCGCTATCTTGGCGCGCCGCGCTGAGCCACTGGCGGCACTGGTCGCTGAATTGCAAGAATCGGGCGGGCAAGCGCTGGGCGTTCCCGCCGACGTGCTGGATAAAGCACAGCTTGAGTCCGCCGCCGCGCAAATCACCGCACACTTTGGGCGCGTAGACATTCTGGTGAACGTGGCGGGCGGCAATCAGCCGCAAGCAACCGTGATGCCCAATCAGCGCACCTTCTTCGATCTACCCGCTGAAGCGTTGACATGGGTCTTTAACCTGAATTGGCTGGGCAGCGTGTTGGCGGCTCAGGTTTTTGGGCAAGGCATGGCAGCACAAGGCAGCGGGGTGATTATCAACCTCTCCTCAATGGCAGCCTTCACACCACTCACTCGCGTGGTTGCCTATGCCAGCGCCAAAGCTGCCCTCAATAATTTCACGCAGTGGCTCGCCGTCTATATGGCGCGTGAACATAGTCCGCATATCCGCGTGAATGCCATTGCGCCGGGCTTTTTTCTGGGCGAACAAAACCGCTTCCTGCTGATTGACCCAGAAAGCGGTGCGCTGACCGCACGCGGTCAGCAAATCATCAGCCACACGCCGATGGGACGTTTTGGCGAGCCTGACGACCTGATCGGCGCGCTGATTTGGCTTGCCAGCGACGCGGCACAGTTCGTTACGGGCATTGTCGTGCCGGTGGATGGCGGCTTCAGCGCTTACAGCGGCGTGTAAGCTACACCTCTGCCTCATCTTGGCTCTGCTGCCACCACCAATAGAGCAGCCCTAGCAGCGCCGCGAAGATCGCCAAAAGCAGGATGCGCGGCAGCGGCGGGCGTGGTGCAGGCTGCTGCGGCGTAAAACTTGGCGGATCGGCACGGCGGGCGGCACGCTCAAAAACGCTGCTGCCGTTGCTGGCGGCAGTGCTGGAGGTTGGTGCGGCTTTGGGCGCAGGCGTGGCTTTAGAGTCAAGGGCAGCTTTGAAGGCTGCTGCCAGTTCACCGGCGGATTGATAGCGCAGGTCAGGGTCTTTTTCAATCGCCTTGCTGATGACAGGCTCAACGCTCGGCGGCAAATCTTGGCGCAGTTCCAGCACGGAAATGGGCGACGCCATCAGGTGCAGCAGATGTACAAACATCATGCTGCCTGTTTTAGAAGGTTCAAAGGGCAGTTGACCTGTCAGCATCTCGAAAAGGATGATGCCAAGCGCGTAAATATCAGTGCGCGCATCAATTGCCTTGCGCTGCCATTCCTCTGGCGACATATAGCCCGGATTGCCGAAAAACAGCCCTTCCCGTGAGCGTGCTTCTGTCTCATTGGCATATTTCGTCACACCCAAATCGCTAAGGGCTGCCTTGCCTTGCGCACTGTAGAGGATATTCTCAGGCTTCAAATCGCGGTGGACAATGCCGCGGGCGTGGGCAAAATCAAGGGCGGCTGCGATGTCTTCCAGTGTGCGAACGACGAACGCAAGCGGCAGCGGCTCCGGATTCGTCTTCAGCTTATCCATCAAGCTGCCGCCTTCACAAAACTCCTCGACCAGATAGAGTAAATCGCCCTCACGGTCATAACTATAGACCTTGACCACATTCGGATGATCAAGGCTGAGGGCTGCCTGTGCCTCTTGATGAAAGCGTGCGAGTGCCTCCTCGTTGTCGGTCAGGTTCGATTTCAGTACCTTAATCACACGATATTCGCCCGAATCACTTTCACGGGCAAGGTAGGCGTGAACATGCGCGCCTTCGCCAAGCCATGCTATCAGCTTATACTGCCCAAACTGCTGCCCTTCCAGTGCCTGTAATTCCATCACTCAATCCTTAAAGCCGTTTTGCACAGTGCGCTTCATGCTGCCAAGTATAACGCAAAATGCATTGAGAGGTGAGGAAAGGGAATCAGACGGTCTGGAAAGTTCCGCCCTGCGTGCGGGGCGGGATTTAAGGTGGGGTAAATTCTTCTAAGGGTGCGCCTTGACAGGGCAGCGCGGCGCGTGTTACTTTCTGCGCCATTCACCTGCACACACACGATTGGAACTCCTCATATGGCTGAACCAACCTACCTTGTCAGTGGTTGTATGGGCTGCATCGGCGCCTGGACGCTCTACCATCTGCACCTTGAGGGCAAGCGCGCCATCGGCTTTGACCTCAGCACGGATCGCGGACGGCTCGATTTGCTGCTGCCACATGCGGCGCAAGAATCGATCACCTTTGTGCATGGCGACCTGACCGATTTCGCGCAGGTGAAGGCTGCCTTGGAAGCACAAAACGTGACGCACATCATCCATCTTGCGGCGCTGCAAGTGCCAGCTTGCCGAGCCAATCCCGTGCTGGGCGCGCAAGTGAATGTGGTCGGCACGGTTAATATGTTTGAGGCAGCACGGCAGCTTGGTATCGCGCACCTTGCTTATGCGTCCTCGATTGCGGTATACGGCAATGCTGCCGATTATCCCTACCGCTTGCTGCCGCACGATGCGCCTTTGCTGCCGCGCACGCTTTACGGCGTCTATAAACAGGCGAATGAAGGCACAGCGCGCCTTTACTGGCAAGATCACGCCCTCAGCAGCACCGGCTTGCGTCCGTTCACGGTTTACGGACTAGGGCGCGATCAGGGCTTAACCAGTGAGCCGACCAAAGCCATGCAGGCTGCCGCACGCGGGCAGGATTATCACATCAGCTTTGGCGGCAAAACGCAAATGCACTTCGCCAGCGATGTTGCCCGACAGTTCATCGCGGCTGCGGAAATGCCGCTCAATGGCGCGCATGTGTTTAACCTTGGCAGCACGCCGATCAGCATGGGCGAGATTGCGGCGCTGATCATGGAATATGCGCCTAACGTGCGGATTACACACGGCGATGCGCCGCTGCCCTTCTCGGAAGGCACCGACGGCACCGCGCTCTACAACGCATTTCCTGCCCACATCTACGAAACACCGCTGGCAGAAGGCATCAGCCAGACCATACAGGCGTTTGCGCGGCTGGCATAGCGCTGTGTGCGGCATAGGCTGCGATCACGTGATCGGGGCTGCCCTCCGCCATCAGGCAGCCTTTGTGCAGCCAGATAGCGCGATCACACAATTCCTGCACCAACTCTAAGGTGTGGGAGACAAGCACTAAAGTGCGCCCTGCCGCCTGCAATTCGCGCAGTTTTGCCACACACTGCCCCTGAAATGCTAAATCACCAACGGCAAGCACCTCATCCAACAGCATGATCTCAGCAGGGGTTGCCATCGCAATCGCAAAGCCAAGCCGTGCCTGCATTCCGCTGGAATAGTGCTTCAAGGGTGTATCAAGGAATGGCGTGATCTCGGCAAAGGTGGCGATTGCTGCCACGTGGCGCGCCATACTCGCCCGCGTATGCCCATACAGCGCGCCGTTTAGTAGGATGTTCTCGCGCCCGCTCAGTTCAGGGTGAAAGCCTGCGCCCAGCTCTAAGAGCGCTACCAAGCGCCCGTTGACGCGGACTGTGCCTGAGGTCGGCGCGTAGATGCCTGCCAACAGCTTAAGCAGCGTGCTTTTGCCGCTGCCATTGGCGCCAATAATGCCAAGTGTTTCGCCTGCCGCCACACTGAGCGAGATGTTTTGCAGTGCCGCAAACGGGATATGCTCCACTCTGCGCCAAAAACGAGCAAGGTCTATGAAGAAGCCACTGACCGTCTCGGCACGGTTGCGGATGATGGTAAAGGTCTTGGAGAGGTCGCGGGCTTCAAGGCTGTTCATAGCGTTTCGGCAAAGGTACGGCTGGCACGCCCAAAGATCAACACGCCGCCAATGAATAGCACACAAGCGGCGAACGCACCGCTGCCTAGCAGGGCGAGATCAGGGAAACGCTGTTCATAGATCGCTTGGCGAAAAGCGGTAACTAAGGGCGAAAGTGGATTGATAACCTGAACAAGCGCTCGTGCGCTGATGCCGAGCAACTCGCGCTCAGCGGGAATGCTCTCCAAACGATAGAGGATCGGCGTCATGAAGAACCAGCCGAACAGGAATACGCTCAGAAATTCCTGTGTATCGCGCAAGCGCACGTTCAGGGCAGCCAAGCCAAGCCCAACGCCAATTGCCAACAGGGTGAGCAGCAGCACCAACAAGGGCAGCGCCAATAGCCCTGCACCCAGCCCACGCCCTGATAGATAAAGCACGCTGATCACAACACACAGGGCAAGGCTGAAGGTGACCAACTCGGTGAGGATGGCAGCCAATGGCAGCACCGCACGCGGAAAGGCGATCTTCAACACAAGCCCGCGCCCATTGGTCACGCTGATTGTCGCGTTGCTGATAGCTGCCTGAAAGTAATTCCACGCCAGCAGCGCCGAAAGCACAAAGATAGGAAAATCAGGCGTGTCGTTGGGCAGCAGCACACTGAACACAAAGGTGAAGATCAGCATGAAGAAAAGCGGGTTAACCAAGCTCCATGCCGCACCGATCAGCGTGTTATTATAGCGCAAACGCAGGTTAAGCAGCGCAAGGCTAAGGATTGCATCACGGTAGCGAAAGAGGCTCACGGCGTCGTTTTCCTATGCTCTAGCAGAAAGCGCACCATCCACAATAACGCTGTGTTTGGGTGCGGATCGCGTTGAAGTGTTTCTAAGGCAGCGCGATATTCAGCCGCCGCGGCACTCGGATGGTTATTAGCAGCCTGCTCTGCGCCGCGTAGCAACAGCAGCAGGGCTTGAACAGTCGGATCGGGGACGGCGTTCATTTCGTGGCGGCGCTGCCGCAGCAAAGCAATAAGTGCTTCAAGGTGAGTCTGGGCAGCCTCAAGGCGTCCTAGGGCGCGGTTGCTTTGGGCTTGGAGCGCGATCACAAAAGCGAGGCTTTTCAGGTCGGGCAGGGGTGTGCGCTCTAACAACAGGCGCGATTGCTCGGCAGCAGCAAGGGTTTGCTCGTGGCGGGCGATCTCTGCCTCAACTTCGGCAAGGGCTTGGCGTGCCGCCTCTTGGATAGGCGTTGGGCGTGGCGTCTTTATGGCGCGGCGCAAATTGGCAGCGGCAAGGTCAAGCTGATGCAGCCCGTGCTGTGCCTTGCCATACATAAAATAGGTCTGGCTAAGGCGCGTATAATTCGGGCGCGAAAGCGGTGCCTCAAGGCGCAATGCTTCCTCAGCCGCTTTGATCGCCTCGCCATAGCGCCCCAGCTGCATATAGAGCCGCGCCAACTGACCAAGCGTAGCAAGGTGATCGTCAAGGGCGCTGTGGGCATCCTGATAGACCAACACGCTGTGGTGATAGGCAACCGCACGGGCAAGGTCGCCGCAGGCTTCGTGGGCTTGGGCAAGCGCCTGCATCAGCGTGATGAGCGCCGCGGTCGCTTGGCGCGGCTGCGCCTTTTCCAACTCTAAGGCGCGCTCTAAGGGCGGAATTGCCTGCTGCGGGCGCTGCGTGGCAAGGTATAGTTCGCCAATAGCGCGTTCGGTGGCGGCGCGCAGTGCAGAGTCGCGGCGTGAGTCTAAGTGCGGCAAGGCGTGCGTATAGGCATTGATGGCAGCCTGTAGCAGGTTGTAGTCAGCTTCGCCAATGGCAGTGTCGCTGTTAGCCTCAGCGCGTTGCAGTTCGCCCAGCGCGTGCCACAATGCACCGATCTGCTCAGGCGGCGCGCCACTCAGGGCAGCTTCGTAGTACGTGCGTGCCGATCCGTAATCTTTCATCAGCATGTAGCCCTCGCCAAGTTTTTGCTGAAGGGCAGCCCGTTCGGCGGCATCCTCAGAGAGCGTTAGCGCTTGTTCGTAGGCGTGGATCGCCTCTTGCACTTGCCCTAACTTGCTGAGGGCGGCAGCCTGTTCGCTGAGCAGCTTTCGGCGTTCAGCAGGCGAATGATCGAATTGCAGCACCTCTTGGTAGGCAGTCGCAGCACTTTGGTATGCCTCTAGCAGCGTCTCTGAACGGGCGAAAGCAGTTAGGATGGCGGCATAACGCTCAGGCGCGCTGAATTGGTCAATCAGCCCTAATGCTTGCTTGAAGGCGCCTGCTGCGCCGCGTGTCTGACCGAGTGCGGCATAGGCGGCGCCCAGATCGGCGTAAAGCTGTGCCATAAGCGCTGCCTCCGGCTTGGTGGTGCGTTCCATAGCGCGCAGTGCCTCTTGAAATGCCTCTACAGCGGCGCTGTGTTGTTTCAGGCGTAAGCGCCCGTAGCCAAGCGCGATGAGCGTCTCGGCGTAGCGCTTGGCATCGCGCTGGCGGCGCAGCAGAGCGGCAGCCTGTGTGTAGTATTCCGTGGCGCAAGCGTCATTGCCTGCGGCGTGGCAGGCTTCCGCCGCTTCCAAGCAGAGCAGGCTACGCGCTTGTTCATCGGTTTCGTAAGGTAGGGCTGCCTCATAATGCCTGACTGCCAGCGCCAAATCGCCAAGGTTGGCGGCAGCCCGCGCCGCGCCGACATGCACTGCCAGCGCCAAATGTCCCGTTTCGCCTTCGGGTGCGCTCATCTGCCGCACCTGTGCCAAAAGCGGCGCTAAGACCTCTGCCGACTCTGCCCAACGCCCAAGCCGCCCGTAGAGTTCTGCCAAATCGCGGCGGGCTGCCCAGGCTGCCCATGTTTGCGGCGCACCCGTCTCGGTGATGAGCAGCGCCCGTTCGGCAAGGTCAATCAAGCGGATTGGATCATGCTCAGCCTGCGTCGAATCGGGCATACTACGCAGATATAAACCAATTGCCAGCACGTTCAGTCCAGGCTCAGGATGATTAAGTGCTTCTTCAAAACGTTCGGTCAGCCTTTGCAGCCAATGCTCACCGATGGCAAGCGCACGCTCAGTGCGCCCAAATTCCGCCTGACGCTGTGCCTGTTTCGCAAGCGCACTGCCCACAAGGGCAAGATCAGCGCTCTCAGTATGCGGATAGAGCGCAGTGACTGCCTCTGCGCCAACCTCAAGCGACTCGGCGCTGCGCCCAAGTTCGGCAAGGCATTCGGCAAGCGCTAACAGTGTGAGCAAGCGCTCTGAGACTTCGGCGCTCTGATAGCTTAAGGCGCGCCGATAGTGAGCTGCGGCACGCTCAAAATTGCGCTGTTCGCGGTGCAGATCGCCTAGCAAATGCAGCACGGTAGCGCGCTCAGCATCATCGCGCAGGCTTGGCGCACCAAGCGCCTTCAACTCTGCTTCGAAAGCGGCTATCGCACTTGCATAATCACCTGCTTGCCACGCCAAGCGCCCTAGCACACGGCACGCAATTGCCTCTGATTCAGGGTCGGCGCGTTCGGCGTGCAGCGCACGCGATTCCTGTGCGGCGCGCAGCGCATTCTCAGAGTCGCCAAGCATCAGGCAGAAGTGCGCGTAGAGCGCCAAACTGAGCCGCTGGCGCGCAAAGGCAGCGTAGGGCTGGCGCGCTTCATACCAAACGCCTTCCGCGCCAACCAGCATGGCAGCCTCGCGCACTTCGCCGCGTGCCGCCAAGGCACGTGCCGCGCAGCGCGCCACCGTGCCGCGCCATGCGTGCGGCGTGACCGACTCCAGGGCAGCATAGCCGTTCGAAGCGCCTTCCAGATCGCCCGATAGTTGGCAGATCAGCGCTTGCGCCCACAGCGCGGTGAAGCTGCCTTGCGGCGCACTTTGCAGTGCTTCATCCACCCTGCCCGCCAAGATGAGCGTTTCGGCGCGCCCGATCTGTGCCAACAGCCAGCTGTCTTCGCTATCATCGGCGGTGGCTAACCAGCGTTCGTAGCAGGTGAGTGCCTTCTCCCATTCACCGCGTGCGCGGTAGAGCGCGGCAAGATCAGCGGGCGGTGCGGACTCATCATCCACGATGGAGAGCGCCGCCTCTAGCCTGCCTGCACGGGCATAAGCGCGGCAGAGTGCCAGCCGCAGCAGTTCTAGGGCAGGCACATCGCGCAATTTATGCAAGATTTCAGCAGCCGCCTCAAGGTGTGCAATGGCGGCGGTATCGTCACCGTTCAGGTAGGCAAGCCTGCCAAGCGCGCTGAGCGTCTCGGCAATGGCATACGGCGCATTCAGCGCTTGGCGCAGCGCTAAGGCTTGATGGAGTGCTTCGGCAGCCTCATCAAGACGGTTTTCCTCAGTGAGCGCGATACCTTGCTTATGCAGAAATTCAGCACGTGCAGCGCGTTCGTCTTGTACATAGTCAAGCTGGCTGAAGCGCGCAAAAGTGCGCGGCGCAACCACAAAAGGCTGGGCAGACTCGCTGATCTGATCCGATGGCAGCCGAAAGAGGATGCTGCATAAATCGCCTTCTGCGGTTGGGTGCAGGGCAATCAGGCGGCGGCGTGCCAAAAAGGTGAGGGCGCGCCGCGCTGCGACAGGATGCGCCAAGCGTTCGGTGATCAGGCTGCTGGGCAGCAGCACTTGCTGCGTGGCTGCCAGATCGTGGCACAGGGTGCGGTATTCGGTCGGAAAGGTGTTGATCGACTCGCGCAGCAAAGCAGCATAACGTTGATCAGCGGGCGCGGCGCGCAAAATGTCAACAAGCTGCTGTGGCGTCAGGTCATCTTCAGCTAACAACGCAGTGCATAGGCGTAATAAGGCAGCCTGACCGCTGATCAATTCGGTGAGGCGCTCCACCTCAGCCGTGCTGAGGCGCGTTTGTTCAGCCAACCACTGGCGCACAGTCGCGCTAGGTAATTTACCAAGCTGGATATGCTCAGCGTTCGGATCAGGTTGAGCAGCGCTGAGGCGGGCGGTGTGCGGCGCAAGGGCGCTAAACCAGGCTTGATCTGCCTCTGGGATGGCAAAATCGCAAAGCAGCACAGCACGGGCTGCCTGAAACGCTGCGCTGAGCATAGCGGGCAGCGCTTCAGGTGCGGCACTTAAGATGTGTGGTGCATCAAGGGCAAGCGCCAACAAGCACGTAAAGGTTTCACGGTCGGGCAGCGTCTCTAGCCACAAAATGATAGAAAAGTGCGCTTGCAGGCGAGGGTCGGCAGCCAGCCCGCGCAAGAAAGCAGTTTTGCCGCTGCCTGAGGAACCACTCAGCACCACAGAACGCTCGGCAACTAGCGCGTCGGCAGCGCGGGCAAGGGCTGCCTCATAACCGATGATCAGGGTGGGTGGTGGCGCTTGTAAGGCTGCCCGTGCAAGGCTGATCCACTGTGATGCAGGGCGCAGAAACGGCTGAGGCGGCAGGATGGGCAGATCGCGGTCACGCGGCGGCTCAATGCGGTGCAGGCGCAGTGCGAAAGAGTCTAGGCGCTGCGTTGGAATATGCAACGGGTGCTTGAGTAAAGCGGCAGAGGTGGCGATCAACTCTGCCTTGTGGCGTTCGCTCAGGTTTGCTGAGAATTGAGTAGCATCCATGCACTCTAGTGTACCCTAAAAGTGGGCAGGCAGAGATTCCAATCCGCGCAGCACATAGGTTGGGCGGTAGCGCGGCGGTGCATCGCTCAAGCGCAGATCGGGCATATGCTGCACCAGCAAGCGCAGGGCAATCTCACCTTCCAAGCGTGCCAACGGCGCACCTAAGCAGAAGTGAATGCCGCCGCCAAAGCCAATATGCTGATTGGCATTAGGGCGTGTGATGTCGAACAGTTCAGGATTGGTGAACTTTTCAGGGTCACGGTTGGCAGCACCCAGCACAAAGGCAACTTGTGTTTTGCGCGGAATGTGCTGCCCACCGATCATCACATCATCTGCCTGCACAAGGCGCGAGGTAAGCTGCACCGGGCTATCGTAGCGCAGCATTTCCTCAACGGCGTTGCGCGTCAGGCTTGGGTCAGCTTTCAGCTTGGCAAACTGATCAGGGTGGCGTAAGAGCGCCAGCACACCGCTGCCGATGAGGTTTACGGTTGTCTCATGCCCTGCCGCCAAGAGCAAGATGAGTGTGCTGACCAACTCAGCTTCTGTCAGGCGGTCGCCCTGTTCTTCAACAGCCGCCAGTGCGCTGATCAAATCCTCACGCGGCGCTTTGCGGCGCTCTGCAATCAGGGCACGCATGTAGGCATCCATGGCAACTGTGGCGTCGGCTGCCTCATTGTAAACCGATTCTTGATCAGTTAGATCAAGTGAACTAACAATTGCACGCGACCACTCACTGAACTGGGGATGATCAGCCGTTGGCACGCCGAGCAACTCAGCAATAACCGTCACCGGCAGGGGATAGGCAAGGTCAGCCACCACATCGAAGGCACCTTGCGCTTTGGCGCGGTTGAGCAGGTCTAACGTGATTGACTCAATGGGTTCACGCAAGCGCTCCACCATGCGCGGCGTGAACGCTTTATGGACAAGGGTACGTAGGCGCGTGTGGTCTGGCACGTCACGCACCAGCATCCAGTTGCGCTGCATTGCCCATAATGGATTCTGGCGCTCACTGGGCTGCATGGGCTGCCAAGCGGCGCGTTCTTCCTCCGTCAGCGCGTTACGGAACTCATGCCCAAGACGCGGATCGCGCAAGGCGGCATTGCAATCGGCATAGCGGAAGCAAAACCACAGGTTCCACGCTTCCATATGGAAAACGGGCATGTGAGTTTGCAGCATTTGGTAGAAGGCATAGGGATTTGCCTTGAACTCAGGCGAAAGTGGGTTGAAGTCCATACAAAATCAATCCCTTGTTCAGGATTCCTGCCCTTGCGCGCTGAGTGCTGCCGCGTGCTGCGCTGTATGCGCCGTCACATGGCAGGCAGCAAGGCTGCTGGACTCAGTCCGCGCTAATTCAGGCAGTGCTACATCGCAGACCGTCGGCACATGCCACGGACAGCGCGGATGAAAGGCACAGCCACTCGGAATCCGCAGCAGGCTTGGAATATCTTCACTACGTAAGCCTATACGCTGCTTATTGCGTGTCAGTTGCGGATCAGGTTCGGGCAGCGAGGTGATCAAGGCGCGTGTGTAAGGATGCTGCGGATGAGCAGTCACCTCCGGCGCGCTGCCCAGCTCCACAATACGCCCTAAATACATGACGGCGATGCGCCCTTCCCATGCGAAATAGCGCGCCACAGCCAGATCGTGCGTGATGAAAACAAAGGTCAGATTCAACCGCCGCTGCAAATCCGAGAGCGTGTTGAGCAAACTCACGCGGATCGAAACATCCACCATCGAGACAGGCTCATCGGCTATAATCAAGCGTGGATTAACCGTCAGGGCGCGCGCAATCGAGACGCGCTGGCGCTGACCGCCGCTAAGCTGGTGCGGAAACTTATCAATGAAATCTTCGGGCGGCGTCAAATCCACCAACTGAAGCAATTCCAGCACACGCGCACGTGCCTCTGCCTGCGTTCGCACCATGCGATGCCGAAAGAGCGGAAAACTCAACATGCGGTAGAGCGTTTGGGTCGGGTTGAGCGAGGCGTAAGGGTCTTGATGCACGATCTGTACAGCACGCCGATAGGCATTGAATGCCTCACCACTTAGACGGCGCACGTCTTGCCCTTCAAAAAAGACCTTGCCCATTGTGGGTGAAGATAAACCAGCGATGATCTTGCCGGTGGTCGTCTTGCCGCAACCACTTTCACCCACCAAACAGACAATCTCACCTTGCGTCACACTTAGCGAGACATCTTGCAGGACGCGAATTATATTTCTGCCCGCTTTGAAGTGCTTATGTACACCTTCTAAGGCAAGGATGGGCGTCGAGTTGGTCATGAGTCAATCGCTTTCGGTTGTAAGGCGGGCATTTCGCGTAGGATGGGCAATTGATCCCAAAAATGGCAGGCGCTGGCGTGGTCGGTAGCGCGCATCTCAAGCGGCGGTGCTTGATCGTAGCAGATTGACTGAACATAAGCACAGCGCGGCGCAAAAGCGCAGCCACGCGGCGGATCGATCAGGTCGGGCGGCGAGCCGTGAATCGAGATGAGGTCGGTGCGCTGTCCACTCAGGTTTGGCACGGCACGCATCAAGCCTAGTGTATAGGGATGCTTGGGCTGGTAGAAGACTTCGTTCACCTGCCCAATCTCCACAATGTTACCGGCATACATCGTCACGATGCGGTGCGCCAATTCCGCCGCCATCGAAAGATCGTGCGAGATGAAGATCAGCGCAAAGCCCATCTCCTCACGCAGGCGTTTCAAAACCTCAATGATGGTGCGCTGCGTCAGCACGTCTAGGGCAGTGGTTGGCTCATCAAGGATGACCACTTGCGGATCGAGCAGCAAGCCAAGCGCCAACAGCACCCGCTGGCGCATCCCGCCGCTTAACTCGTGCGGATAGGCGTCATAGACACGGCGCGGATCAAGGCGCACCTGCTGGAAAAGCCACAGCGCACGCTCTTCGATCTGCTTGGCGTCATGTTCGCCGTGTGCGCGTGCAGTATCCTGCACTTGGGCGCTGACCTTCAAAACAGGGTTCAGCGCGTTGAGCGCACTCTGAAAGACCATCGCGCAGTTGCGCCAGCGGAAGGCGCGTAACTGCCGCCGATTCAGGCGCAGTACGTCAATCGGTGCGCTGTATTTGCCGCCTTGAAACATAACTTTGCCGCCTGTGATCTTGGCGGAACGCGCCAACAAGCGCACAAGGGCAAGGGCAAGCGTCGTTTTGCCGCAGCCGCTCTCGCCAATCACGGCGACCGTCTCGCCAGGAAAGACATCAAAGCTCACGTCACGCACAGCTTTTACCTTGCCGCGCCGCGCCGTGTATTCAACATAAAGGTTTTGGATGCTCAACACAGGTTGATGAGTCATGCGGTGTTATGCTCCTGAGCGCAGACGCGGATTAAAGACATCTTCGATGGAACGTGCCAAGGTGACCAGTGACCACTGAAAAAGCGCAATTGCCAAGACAGGCGCAAGGATGAACCAGATCGTATCGGCAATGTAGATGGCGCCGGTCGTGCGCGCACTGAAGATCATCTTGCCCCAGTTCAGGTCAGAAAGCGGCACCAAGCCGAGCGTGATCAGGGCAATTTGCGCGTAGATGGCGCTGGTCATCGCCAAGATCATGCTGATGGCGATGTAGCTTGCCATGTTCGGCAGAATCTCACGGAAGATGATGTGCGGTGTGCCAAGGTTCAGCGCAACCGCCGCTTCCACATATTCGCGCTCACGCAGGCTCAGCACCTGAGCGCGCACGGTACGCATCAGCACGGGCCACGACCATAACGTGAGGATCAGCGCTTGGGTGATCGGGCTGTTCAGCCGTATGAAACTGGCAAGCACTGTCATTGCCACAAGGTAGGGAATGGTTAGCACAAAGTTCGCCGCGCTGTTCACCACGCGATCAAAGAGTCCACCTAAGAAAGCTGCCAACGCACCGAGTGTGATTGCAACAAGGGTCGTCAGAATGCCTGTCAGCAGCGCCACGGTGATCACAGGGCGGGCGCCATGCACAATTTGTGTGGCAATATCCTTGCCTTGATTATCCGTGCCAAGGAGATACTCAGCAGAGGGTGGCTGGCTGCGCGCTTGGACATTGACCTTTGGCTCCGGGATGAAGATCGGTCCGACGAATGCCATCAATAAAAAGAAGGTGACGCCAAACAGACCAATAGCACCGCTGGGATGCCGCCGAATGGCGCTCCAAATGCCGCCTAGACGTGGCAGTGCAAGGCGGTGCGCTTGAGGAAGGCTGGGTGTAGCTGTTGTCATGGTTGCATCTCACTTATTTAACCTGTGCCAAGCCGCACACGCGGATCAAGCTGTGAATAGAGCAGGTCTGCCAGCAAATTTGCCAACACGGTTGAGAGCGTGATCATCAAGAAAATGCCCTGCATTAACGGATAATCGCGTGCGCCGATTGCCTCAAACAGGCGCACACCAATGCCCTGATAGAGGAAGAACAACTCAATGATAATCGCACCGCCCACCACCGCACCCACGCTGAGCGCCAACTGCGTAAAAAGCGGCAGTGAGGCATTCCGCCCAACGTATGCCACCAAGATACGGCGTTGTGGCAGCCCACGTGCATGTGCGGCGTTCACATATTCTTCACCCATTACGCTGAGTGTGCTGTTCTTCATGCTCAGCGCCCAATGCCCAACTTGGCTCAGCACATAAGTGAGGACGGGCAGCATTGCATATAGCAGCACACTGGCGATGAATTCGAGCGAGAAGCCCGGCGTCAGCTTGGGATCATAGGTGCCACGCATACGTGCCACTGGCAGCAGCTTCCACTGCACGCCGATCAGGTAGATCAGGATGATCGGCAGCAAATAGTTCGGAATGCTGCTCAGAAATGAGGCAATCGTCGAGACGGTAACATCGAAGATGCTATTGCGCCAATATGCCATCATCATGCCGATCAACAAGCCTAAAATGAAGCTAATCAGCAAGCCCAGCCCAACACTAAAGAGCGTCCACGGCAAGAAACGGGCGATGATGTCAATGACCGGCGTGTTGGTCGAGCTGATCGAAACGCCCAGATCACCACGCACCAGATTACCTAAATACTGCAAATACTGCTCATGAATCGGCGCGTTGAAGTCTACCGAGAACATGGCGGCTGCCTGTGCTAGTGCCTCTTCACGGGTAATGCCCTGATCTGAAACCAGCCGATCTACAAATACTTCTATCGGGTTGCCCGGCATCAGGCGGATCAGCACAAAGGTCACGGTTAGCACCAGCCAAACCGTGAAAAAAGCTTGCAGCAGCGAACGGACAAGATAGCTTTTGAAGAAACGTGCTAGGCGGTTGCGTAGCGTTGGTGCGGAAGCGTTCGGTGACGCAGTCGAAAGAGAGGCATTCACAATAATTTACTCCGTAAGGTTTCTATTGGCGTTTAAGTATAGCGCATTCCGTGTAGAAGCGCGCCATGCCTTCCGCGATTGCCTGCCATTGAAAGGCGTATTTTGCCCAACTGTGCGCCGCCGCACCCATTTGGCGGCGCACAGTTGGCGATTCTAACAAGTGCCGCAGTGCCGCCGCGAGTGCGTCTGTTTGGCGCGCCACGATTATGCCCGCGCCATGCGCCGCTGCTTCGGGCAAGTTGCAGCCTTCGGTCAGGATCAACGCGCAACCGCTGGCTGCCGCCTCTAGCGCTGCCAGCGAGAGTCCCTCGCCCACAGCTGGCAGAGCGAAAATCTCTGCTGCTGCCAACGCTGCAATGCGCTCACGCCCTTCCAACAAGCCCGCAAAGGTAACCTGCGCCGAGAGCTTAGCTTGTTCTACTAAATGCTGCATCGCGCCTAACATACCATCATCCGCGCCGACAATGAGCAAGTGCACCGTGCAGCCTGCTTGAAGCGCTTGCCCCAAAGCAGGAATTAAGTAGTGGATGCCCTTGCGTTCGTGCAGACGCCCTAAAAACAGCACAATCGGCACATCACCAATCCCGAACCGCCTTCGCAAGGCGGCAACATCCGCGCCAAGCTGCGGACTTGCTAAGCCTGCCCATATATCTGCACCGACTCCATTCGGGATGACGCGGAGGGGCGGCGGCGCTAAGCCGAAGGTTTGCCACGCCGCCTCAACCTCTGTGCGTTCGGTCTCGGTCAGGGCTGCCACGCCGGTGATGCGCGCCGCTGTATAACGCCCGAACAGGCGATCCCACAGCTGCTTGATCGTGCTGCGCCCTGTTGCCTGACTGAGCGTGCCGTGTGGTGAGAGGATGATTGGAACCGTAGGCTTAGCGCGCAGCGTGAGCAATGCCTCTAGCGTGCGGAACTCGTGCAGGTGAATCAGGTCTACCTGTGGCAGTGCAGCACGCAGCATCACACCAAAACGCCGCGGTGTAGAGAGGTTAAAGCGCCCGCGCAGCAGTGGGAAAACGTTCCGCGCCCGCTGAATATGGACGCCGTCGCGCACTTCTTCCAAGGCGGTAATCCGCCCGCCGTTTAAGTCGGCAATATCCGTTGTCAACACTTGCACCTGATCACCACGCGCTGCCTGTGCCGCCGCTAGGTCGCTCACAGCGCGTACTACGCCTCCCAACGCCCATGCAGGCGCATAGTACGGCGTGATATGCAGCACATTCATTGATCAAGCCTCACGCGGTAGACCCGTGCGCCGTCTTGATCAAAGACCTGTTCAAGGTAGGGCAAGTCGTCCACGGCAAGCACGTCGTAGACTGTGTATTCGGGCAGCGGCGGACGCCAACGAAACATGCTTTGCAAGGACTGCGGTCTGTTGAAAAGCTGCGGAACGATCACGTATTCCACGCCGTAGCGCCTGAATAGCTCACGGTGAGCAGGATCGCGTGGATTCAGCCAGAAGGCGCGAAAATTTTTCCACATCGCCTCCACGCGCTCTATGTTGGTGAAGAAAGGCTGCCCGCGAAAGAAAACGGTGTTGCGCTGCGCGATGATTGGCACCCAGTCTGCCTCGTGCAAGCCGGGATGGTTCAAGATCAGCACGTCGCGGCGCGTGTTTTGGTTCAGCCAGCGCATCGCTTCGACATCAGCATGGCTGGAAAACGCACCAAAGAAGGCAATTGGCGTCTGTTTGCTCAGGGCAAGCAGCGGCTCAGCAAACATCACGGCAAAGAGCGCTGCACCAACCACCGCGCCCATCAGTGGCAAACTAAACCGCCGCAGCCAACGCTCAAAGCGTTCGCGCTGTCGTGAGGTCAACCAAATCAGCCCAATGCCGCCCAAATACATATAGGGAATGATTGGTCCGTGCCACGCCACGCTGAAAGGATACTCATACTTGATGATCGGCGCCAGCAGTGTTGGAAAGAGCGCCTTCAGAATGCCCGTGCTGGAAAAGTCAATCACCAAGAGCAGCCATGCGATCATCGTTAGGTCAATCACTGTGCGCCGCCGCACGCCTATCACAATGCCGATAAGCGCGAGCAGAACGACCACACCACCGTGATAAACCACGATCACGAGCAAGTGGCTGAGGCTGATCTCGAACGGTGAGCGAATCTCGCTGCCCAGCAGCGGCGCAATCTGGGATAGCCACGGCGAAATGCCCAGCACTGCCACCAAAGGAATGCCAACCACCAAGCCCAACCAACGTGGCAGGAACGCTCGCCAATCGCGCCAGCCATCCCGCCAGACCAGTAGCACGAATGGCGCGTAGCCCAAACCTAGAATGATCGTCATATCAGGCTGTGCCAGCGGCACACTGCCCAAACACAGTGCCGCGCCAATGAAATCTGCACGGCGCCCTTCCTTCGCAAAGCGCATGGCAAAGGTGAGGAAGGCGAGCGCGAAGACCAAGCCAAGCAGCGCAGTAAAGTGCGAGTCCATATAGGCGAGGAACAGCCCAAGCCCAATCAGTGCGCTGAACGCCATCGCTACGCCATAGCGCCGCGAGCCTTTCTCAGATTCTGGGTCAAGTTCGTTCCCAAAGTCATAGGCTGTCCAGATGAAGATCAGGCACAGCACCGCACCAACCGCAAACTGAATGGTGTGAATGCCGGCGTTCAGGCGCTCGCTGAGGTAGGCAATCAGGACGGGGAAGCCCGGCGAATAGAGCCAATTGACCTCTGGATGAAAGGGTGCCAGTGTGGTGAAACTGCCGCTTTCGCGCAGAGTCAGGGCAAGGTAGCCAAAGCCTTGCGCGTCAGTATCCAGCGGCACGGGCAGGGCGAGGATCGGCGCAATGAAAATCACGGCAACCATCGCAAAAAACGCCAGCTCACGCGGACCTGCCCATCCTTCAAATTGGCGGGTGCCGCCCTCTGCTTCAGCGCGGAACATGCCCGCCGAAAGTGTGCCTGTCAGGAAAATGCCGACCAGCGCGGCAAACCACATATAATCAATCACAAGGGTGTTCCAGCCAAATAACGTGGCGTAGAAAATGCCGCCCGCCGTGACGAAGGCGAGCGTTAGGGCGGCAGCCAAGCCAATGCGTGGGCTGTGTGTGGGCAGCGCAGGCGCTAACATCGCGCCGGCACCCAACATGATTGAACCAAAGACGAAGATCACGAAAAGTGGCATGGTTACTCACAACTATCTGCGGTGTATGTGCAATCGCCGCGAGTATACCGCACTTTTGCCAGCACTTGAGCGCGCCGCCCTAGAAAATCTGTGCTATACTCTGTGTGAGAACGATCTGTGCGCCCTGAGAGAGTGCCATGACCGAGACATCCACCACCCTTCCTGAACGCGACGTTGCCGCCCAACGCGCCGCCGAGCTTCGCCGCCTGCTGCACGAACACAACCACCGCTATTTTGTGCTTGGCACACCAAGCATCACCGATGCTGAGTATGACAGCCTTTTTGATGAGCTAGACGCCATTGAGAAGCGCTACCCTGATCTGATCACACCTGATTCACCGACGCAGCGCGTTGGCAGCGATCTTGATGAGCGCCTGCCCAAAGTGACCCATCCCGCGCCAACCTTGAGCCTTGCCAAAGCCTATACCGCCGAAGAAATTCAGGCATGGCGCGCCCGTATTGATAAAGTCTTGGATACGACCGCCGCACTTGCCTACACCGTTGAGCCAAAATTTGACGGACTCTCGGTTATCCTGACCTATACGGATGGCGTGCTGACGTTGGCTGCCACACGCGGCGATGGCTACATTGGCGACGATGTGACAGGCAGCGTGCGGACGATCCGCAGCGTGCCGCAGCGCATCCCTGTTGGTGACAATGCGCGGCGTGTGCCGAGGCGGTTGGTGGTGCGCGGCGAGGTGGTCATCCACAAGGATGACTTCAAAGCGTTCCAAGCGCGGATGCAAGCAGAGCAGCCCGAAGGCATGGCACGCTTCATCAATGCACGCAACACTGCCTCTGGCGCGCTCAAGCAGCTTGATCCCAAAATTGCCGCCTCTCGTCCGCTAACTTGCTACGCTTTCGGCATTGTGGACGCCTCGGATGAGCTTGGCGAACGCCTGCCACGCGATCAGTACGCGGTGTTGCTCTATCTGCGTGCGCTCGGTTTCCTGACGAGCGACGCCGTGCAGCGCTTTGAGGATTTGGCGCAGGTGATCGCCCATGTACAGGCGTTTGAGGCACATCGGCACGACTTGCCCTTTGAGATTGACGGCATGGTCATCAAGGTAGACGACGCGGCAATCTACAACGCGTTAGGTGTGGTTGGCAAGAATCCACGCGGCGCCATTGCCTACAAGTTCCCGCCAGAAGAAGTGACCACACGCCTGATCAACGTCACCTTTAATGTCGGGCGCACAGGGATGATTGTGCCAAGCGCGGAGCTGGCGCCTGTCTTCGTCAGCGGTGCGACCATTCGGCAAGCAACCCTCAACAACTTTGAGGATGTGGCGCGTAAAGATGTGCGCGTTGGTGATTGGGTACGCATCAAGCGCGCTGGTGAGGTGATCCCATTCGTGATCGGCGCGCTTCCCGAACGGCGCGACGGCACAGAGCAGATAATCACGCCGCCTGAGCGCTGCCCGTTTTGCACTTCGCCTGTGGTGCGCGCCGAGGGCGAGATTGCCTACTATTGCAGCAATCCTGATTGCTCGGAACGGCGTGCGCGCCAATTGGAGTATTTCGTTGGGCGCGGGCAGATGGATATTGAAGGGCTGGCAGTGCGCGGTGTGCGCCAACTGATCGAGGCAGGGCTGATCGGCGATGAGGCAGATTTGTTCGCGCTGACCGCCGAACAGCTAGAGCCTTTGGAAGGCTATGGCGCACAGAAGATCAAGAACTTGCTGGCAAGCATCGAGGCAGCCAAAGTGCGCCCTTTGGAGCGCGTGATTGCCGCGTTGGGCATTCCCGGCGTCGGTCTGACGGTCGTGCGTCTTTTGCTGAAGCATTTCCCAAGCCTGGAGGCACTTCAGAGCGCTACTATCGAACAGTTAGACGCCATTCACGGCATTGGCGAGTCGCTGGCGCAGACTGTGGTCGCTTGGTTTGCCGAGCCGCGCAACCGTGCTTTGCTGGAAAAGCTACGCGCCAACGGTGTGCAAATGCTGCCTGCGGAGAATGCTGCGCCGCGCTCTGAAGTGCTGCGCGGACTCACCTTCGTGCTGACTGGCACACTGCCAAGCCTCACCCGTGATGAGGCAGCCGCCCTAATCGAATCGCACGGCGGCAAGGTCGGCAGCAGCGTGAGCAAGAAGACCAATTACGTAGTGGCAGGCGAAGCAGCCGGTAGTAAATTGGAGAAAGCACAAAGTCTGGGCATCACGGTGCTGGACGAGGCAGGCTTACAAGCACTGATCGCGGAACGCTTAGCCCTGCGGCAGAACTAAAGGCGGCGTGTCGTTACCACGTGCGGCGGCGATGGCAGGCGGCAGGTTGCGGAAGGCGCGTGCCATGCGCGTGCCATGCCACGTGATCCAACTGCCTTCCACAAGGTAGATATGTCCATTCCGCACGGCTGGCACATCCAGATGATCGAAGGACAGGGCATCCGACTCCGTGAAGGCGTAAGGTTCGGTTGGCAGTAAGATGATCTCAGGCTGCGCCGCTTCAACTTCTGTCAGCGCGAGGCGCGGATAGCGCATGTCGCGCCCTACCAAGCGCGGATCGTCGGCAGGCAGCGGCTCAGCCTCGCCTAAGTCGGCAGCCAATGGGAAGCGTCGTTCGCGCTCACCAAAGACGTTCAGCGCGCCACAGGTGAACAATAGATCATGGGCGAATGTTTCCGCGTTGAAGGTCATCCACGGATCGCGCCAAATCGGCACGAAAGCGCGCACCGGCGGCGTATCTTCGGCGTAGCGGCGCATCATCTCATAGGTGACTTCGATCAGGCGCACGCGATGCACCATTGAGGCTTCCTCAAAAATTTCCATAATCTGCCACAACAGCTCGATCGCGTCGCGCACCGTATTGGGCTGCGTCACCCAAATTGGGATGCCTGCTGCCTGCAATGCTTCGGCGTCCTCACGGCGGTTTTCTTCACTGTTGAGCATAACCAGATCAGGATCAAGCGCCTTGATCTTCTCCAGATCGGGATTTTTGGTGCCACCAACTTTGGGCAGTGCCTTCGCCGACTCTGGGTGGATGCAGTAATCCGTCACACCGACCAGCCGCTGCCCCAAGTTCAACTCAAAGAGCGACTCGGTCAGGCTTGGCACCAACGAGACAACACGATACGGCACGAAAGCTATCGGCTGTGCGTAATCGTAGGCGTGTGTGTGGCGCGCCGCCAGATCGGGATCGTCTTCGGGTGTATGCGGCATCAAATCAGGCGTTTCGCTCATCGGTCTCCACCGTCATTCTGCGCTGCCGCAGAGGTTAGCGCGCTGCCGAGGGTAATTGTGATGCGGCGTTCGCCCCACGCTTCAACTTGTCCATCCGCGCCAAGTGCCAACGCCGAACGGCTGCCGATGCCAACGCCATAGGCAGTGGGATGTTCTTCTAGCAGGCTGTGTAAAAGTGCCGCTTGGCGCGGATCCTCGTAATTGGGCATGATGATGGCATTTTCCAGCCAGCCTAACCCGTTTGCACCTTCCACATAGCTGCCCAGCGCTGCTGCCCCGGCACCCGTCGCTAGGATGACTGCGCCGCGGGCATAAGCAGCCTGCATCCCTTCAAGCGCAGCGCCCGGCAAGGCTGCCCGCAGTGCCTCTGCGGCGTGACCATCACCCAAAATGATCATGCCCGCTTCATCCAATTGGGCGCGAATGGTGGCGTCATCTTCCGTGACCACATCCACCAAATAGCCCGTCGGTGCGCCCATCTCATCAAGGCGCGCCAAGTGCCGATCTGCTGCATCAGCATCACTGGCTGCCCAAATGTAGGCAATCGGCTCACCGTAGGCAATGCGCGCTAGTGCTTGCGCCTCGATATCCAGATCAACGTCCTCTTGATCGCCTAACTGCGCGCCACCGCCATTCAGCACCAGCCAACCGCGCCCATCGCGCCACCGCAAAACGTTTACCTGTGGCATGGCTTAATTCTGACCGATTTTAGCAGCTTTGAACAGGCGCGGCGTTTTGCCACGCTCACGCTGATAGCGCAGCCAATCGCCGTGCGGAATCTCGGTGTGTGGATGGGCTGCCAATACAGCAGGATTGCCCACATACAGCCATGCCCAAGCCTCTGCGCCGCCGCTAAGCCGCACGCGCCGCCGCACGCGCTGGTACAAGCCCATCTCACCGCTGGCTTGGTCAGTGTTTGGATTATAGCCCTCTAGGTAGTCCAATTCTGCCAGCAAGCGTGGATAGTAGGCAGGGTGCAGCACCATAACCTCACCTTTCACCGCCACGCCTTCGTTGGGTGCGGCATCCAGCAGCACGGGAAAAGCGCCCAGTGAGTAGAGACGCATGTTATCCGCCTCAGCGGCAAACTCGCTGACGGTGTAGCCGCACAGCAAGCGCATATAGTTGCGTTCGCCGTTCCGCAGCGTGCCATAGGCAAAAATTGGCGTTTGAATCCAATCGCGGGTGGAACGCACAGGGCGCATTTTCATGGCATCAAACTCCTATGCGTTCGGCAGCACATACTCGGCAACTGCTGCCGCTAACAAGCCCGCACCGATGGGCAACGAGTCCTCATCGAAATCGAAGCGCGGGTGATGGTGCGGAAAATCTAACCCACGCGCACTGTTGGCAGAGCCAACAAAGAAGAACGTGCCGGGCATACGCTCCAAGAAGCACGCCATATCCTCAGATGCCATTGTACGTGCGCTGTCAATCAGGCTAATCTCAGGTGCAGCACGCCCAAAAACTTCGCGCAAACGCGCATTAACGCCTGCATCGTTGATGAGCGGCGGCGCCAGCAGATCGGCGCGCACTTCAGCAGTGCAACCAAGCGCGGTTGCCACGCCTTCGGCAACTTCGCGCAGGCGGCGCGTCACAAGGTCGTTTGTGGCAGGCTGATAGGTGCGGAAAGTGCCACCAAGCGTTACTTCAGCAGGAATGACGTTGTTAGCATCGCCGCCGCGAATGTTGCAGACCGAAAGCACGGCGGTATCCATACCGCTGACGTTGCGACTGACGATGCTCTGCAAAGCGGTGATGATCTGTGCGGCTGCCAAGAGTGGATCGCGTGTTTCATCAGGCAGCGCACCGTGACCACCTCTGCCGCGCACGGTGATCGTGAAATCGTTGGCGCTTGCCATCGCCGCGCCCTCGGTCACGCTGACTGTGCCAACGGGTACGTTATTCCAAAGGTGCAAGCCAAGCGCCACTTGCGGCACAGGTGCCTCTAGCACGCCATCATTGATCATGGCGTAAGCGCCGGCGGCGATTTCTTCTGCGGGCTGGAAGACGAACTTGACCCGTCCCACAAGCTGGTCACGGTGCGCGGCAAGCAGCTTTGCCACACCAAGCCCGATTGCAGTATGCCCATCATGACCGCAGGCATGCATTTTGCCCGCCGTTTGCGAGACGTATTCGGTCTCGTTCGCCTCTGGGATAGGCAGCGCATCCATATCGCAGCGCACTAGCACTGTCATGCCATCCTGTGCGCCTTCAAGAATGCCCACGACGCCCGTCTTGCCGACGCCTGTCTGCACTTCTAAGCCAAGCGCGCCAAGTTCAGCCGCGACAATGCCCGCCGTGCGAACCTCTGCAAAGGCAAGCTCTGGATGTTGATGAAAATCACGGCGGCGTGCCACCAATTCAGCGCGCATAGCCTGTGCCTGCGCCAGCCAATCTATCGCCATTACGTCACTTTTCCCGTCCTGCTGTGGTTGTTGCTACTATTATAGCGGAATCAGGCACAGAGTGGCATAGTAAATTTGCTGAGTGCCTAGTCGCGGTCAAAGTGTTTCAGTACCCTTTACGGGTCGAAGTGGGTTGCAACCCCTAGACTCCTCATTCTTTCACAAGTCATGTATGACCTGTGCGAAAAAACAACCGTTTTCTAGGGCGTTTTTTGTATCAAGTTTTTAAGGAGCGACCTATTGAAAGGCATACCACAAGTCGTTTTAAGTTGTCAAGCATCTCAACTCGTCCGCCGTCAAAAAAGGCGGGAGGGTTGAGACAGAGCGACTAGGCGCATCAGAACATGCGATAGCAGACGTGCAACGCGCTCTTTGTTCAAGCGCGACCAGTTGCTCTTCGCCTTGCGCGGCGAGAAAAGCCGCTTATGGCGTTCGGCATCCAGCTTGTTGACGACGCTATCTATCCAGCCAAAGCAGAGTGCTTCCTCAACTGCCTCATCGTGGGAAAGGCTTGGCTTGCCACTCTCTTTTTTAGAGTAGATCAGCCACAGTCCATCTGAGGTGGTGTGGTTATCCGCCAGCCACTGCCGCCACTCAGCACGAGAGGTGGGCGCAAAAGACTCGAACTCACGCTTGATCTTGCTCATGAAGTCCCTATTCAGCAGCAGCAGGTGATGAGGTTTGATCGGCATCGTAGGCAGCTTGATCAACTAGCGTGCCGCCTTGCACCTCTGTATTGATTACCTTGCGGTTTTTATCGTAGCTTACTTCAAGCTCAACACGCTCAAAGCTGCGTGTGCCAACGGCAACTTTCCGTACGAAGTAACCGTTATCGTCATCATTGAGCGAGAGATCGTTGTTAGGGTTGATGCGAATGCGGATCACTTCGCCACTGCGGCGCGCTTTGACGTAATAATACATGCCAATATCGCCTTGCGCGGCGTTGGCTGGCGTGCTGCTGAGCATTCGGGCGAGTTCGCGCAAGAATTTCATGAAAACTACTCCAGAGAAGGGCTTGTCCTGCCGATCTATGCAACCAACAGGACAAGCATGAGGGTGCTTAGCGGCGCGCTGCGCCAGCTTGCTGCATCAACTGCTCAATATCAAAGAGGAAGGGTGCATTGCTGGGCAGCAAGATCATGCTGATGTTGGGCGCAATCTGTTCGATGTAGCGCCACTGTAGCAGCATTGGGTTCTTGGTGATCTGCTCATTGATCAAGGCGAGTGCCTCTGCTTCAGCGGCGGCACGCGCACGGATGGCGGCTGCCTCACCGTTGGCGCGTTCGCGGAGCGCGTTTGCCTCACCGCGTGCAGCCGTCACTGCCGCGTCTGCCTGACCACTTGCCAGCGTGCGGGCGCGTTCAGCCTCTTGTTTTGCCTGCTCAGCCTGCTGCTCAGCCACCTGCTTTGCTTCCACAGCGCGGATGAATTCCTCGCTGAAGGTAATCTCGCGGATCAGCAGTTCCTGCAAGAACAAGCCGTTCTCGGCAAAAACAGGCCGCAGTTCTTCATTTAGGCGGCGCTGCAATTCAGGCAGCTTAGAAACGGCTTGTTCCGTACGGGACTGGCCGGTATCCGCATCAGTGACTGTGACCAGGCTAGTGCCGCCATATAAGTCATTCACACTGTAGCTTGCCACACGCTCACGAACGGCAGAGCGCACCGTTGGGCGCACAAAGTCATTCTCGTAGCGGTTTTGCCACTTGCGGTGAAGTGTGTTAGCAAAGTCACGGTCAATGCGGTACAGCACCGAGACATCGATCAGCACCTGCTGACCATCACGGGTGCGCCCTTCAACCGCGTCGGCACGGCGCACTTGCCCTTCGTCCGTCACGCGGGACATGGTGTAAGTCTGCACTGCTGTTGTATACAGGATAGGCTCGTTAATGATAGGCATGATGATATGCACACCGGGACCGAGCGGTGTTTTCCAGAGGTTGCCTTCCTCAGGATCGCCGCCGATGGATTGGAAGACGACAGCGACTTGTGTTGCACCGACCGTCACCAAACCGGTGCTGGCAAGGAAGAAGACCACACCAACCACTAAGCCAAAGGCAGCCAACGCAATGCCGCCGCGGGTAGGACGGTTTTGGGCAGCGTTGCTGATGGCGATGCCTGCGCCAGCTAGGACAGCCATCCAGCCTGCCAGCGAGAGAAAGCCCATTATTGAAGTCAAAGTCATGCTAACCTCCAAAATGCGGAGTGAATCGCCCGTGTGGGACTCGTTAATTTGTATAACTATAGCATAAAGGTGGCGGGCTTGTAACAGAATTTCGTAAATACCGCCGCCGAACGCCTAATTTTTAGGGCTGGGGTAGGTCGAGAGCAGCCTGATGGTATATCGCAGTGGCAACCGTTAGCCCACACACGGACGCTGCGCCTGCATCTTTTAGCGCTGCCGCGCAGGCACCCAACGTTGCACCTGTAGTTGCAACATCATCCACTAACAATATGTGCAAACCATGCACGTGATCAGGCGCCGCCTGAAAGGCGTTGGCAACATTCGCAGCCCGCTGCTGCCGATTCAAATCAACTTGCGGCACAGTGTTCTGGATACGTTGTGCGGCATCAGGCAGATAGGGCAATTTCAGATGTGCCGCCAATGCCTGTGCTAAGAGCGCTGATTGGTTATAGCCACGCCATGCGAGGCGTTCCGCGTGCAAAGGCAGCGCGATCACGGCATCGGCGCGATAATTGGTTTGAGCGAGGGCAAGGGCAAGGCGTGCTGCCAGCAATGGTGCATAGCGCTGTTTACCTTCATACTTTAGGGCATGAATGGCATCTCGCAGGGGACCTTCAAAGAAGGCGGCGGCAATGTGCAGGGTCAGCGGACTTGACGGTGTGTGGTTGATGGGTGGGAAGGGCAGTTCGGCAAGGCAGTGTGGGCAATAGAGGCTGCCAATGCGCACACAGGCGATGCAGTGCGGCGGAAAGAGAAAATCGAGCGCCGTGTGGGCAGCCGCACGCCACAGCTGCTTAAAAAGTTTGCCCGCCTCCGAACGGGCGGGCAAAACGAACCGACGGGACATGCTTTAGGTTAATACCCGCCTTGCAGGATGATGATCAGGGACGGACCGAGCAGCACCAACCAAATGGATGGGAAGATCAGGAACACCATCGGGATCATCATTTTGACGGGTGCCTGATGTGCCTTTTCCTGAGCGCGCTGACGGCGTTTCACGCGCATTTGGTCGGATTGAATGCGGAGGATTTTACCAATGCTCACACCGAGCTGGTCTGCCTGGATGATGGCAGCCGTGAAGCTGGTCACATCTGGCACGTCCATGCTGTAAGCCATATCGCGGAGTGCTTCGCGGCGCATTTTGCCATAGGCGATCTCTTGGATAACGCGCCCAAACGCCTGCGCCAGATCGTTATCCCACTTCTCGTAAACCTTACCCATCGCCTGATCAAAGCCTAAGCCTGCTTCCACACAGATGGTGAGCAAGTCAAGCGCGTCCGGCAGCGCACGGATGATGCGCTCTTGGCGCTTTTTGATCTGGCTTTTGAGCTGCGATTCGGGCATGTAGTAGCCCAAATAGGCTACCAGAGCGGTCAAGCCCACTGCCGTTAAGGTATCCAGTTTAAGGGTTACGAAGAATACAAACCCACCGCCAACACCAAGCAGCACCGTCAGCATGATGCGCGTGCCGAAGAAGGTGCGCGGATCCATCGTCTGCGCTTTGCCCGCCAGTTCAATCTTGCGGCGTGCCGACTCGATCTGGCTTTCAGGCGTTAAGCGGCTTAAGCGGTTGGCAAGCGTCTTGAACAGCGGCAGCAGCACGCGATCCTTGAAGCCCATAGACATTTCTAGCTCTTCAAGAGAGCCGGGCATTTCGCGCTCTGCAAACTCTGCCAAACGGTCTTGGAGTGGGTCACCGCCTTTGTTCTCGCGCAGACCAACCCACACTAAACCTGCTAACAGCCCTAGACCACCCAGACCGATCACGATCAGGGCGATCATTTGAATAGTTCCAGAGTCGGTTGCTTCAGGTGGCATTTTCTTACCCTCCCCTAAATATCAATGGATACAATACGTTGAATGGCTGCCATACCTGCTACAATCATAAATGTACCGACAGCCAGCATGGGCCACCCACAGCCGGGATTGCTGAACAGGTTGCTCATATAGCGCGGGTTGATCAAAAAGAGCAGAAAGCCCAAGATGATGGGCAGGGCGCTGATCAGCCAGCCGGTGATGCGCCCTTGCGCCGTCAGCACGCGGATTTCACCAAACAGCTTGATGCGCTCACGAATGGTATGACCAATCACTTCTAGGATTTCAGCAAGGTTACCACCGACTTCACGCTGAATGTTGACTGCTGTGAAGCACAAGTCTAGTTCGGCGCTCGGCATACGCTCTAGCATGTGATCAAGCGCTTCTTCCAGCGGAATACCCAACTGCACTTCACGGATGACGCGCTGAATTTCGGTGTTAGTTGGTGAGGGCATCTCACGGGAGATAGCCTCCAGCGCCTGCAATACGCTGTAGCCTGCGCGCAGCGAGTTCACCCACATGCTGAGCAGATCGGGCAGTTGCTGCTCAAACTTCTTCAGGCGCTGCGTCTGTTTTCTGCCCACATACAGGCGCGGCATAAAGAAACCGGCGCCGGCAGCGATGATTGCCTGCACAGGCTGCAGGGGAAACAGGATAAGCAGCGAGACAAACGCCATGCCAACGATTGCAATGATGTGCAACCCAAAATATTCGCCAACGGTCAGCTTGAGGTCGGCGCGGGCAAGTTGAGCGCGGGCGCCCTTGCCCCACTTCGTATCACCAACCGCTTTGTCTGCAATCTCGGTGAGGGCGCTTTTCTTCGCTTTTTCGCGCTCCTCCTGCTCAAACTCCTCTGAAAGTTTGATGAGCGAGGTAGACTCCGTGTAAACGCCGAGCCGTTCCTCAATATCTTCAGACTGTTTGGAGCGCATACTGAAGGCGACAATAATCACCAGCAGCAGCAGCACCACAACCACAACGACAAGAACGATTGGATTGATCATCAATAAAACTCCACGCACTCCTATGCTGCCAATTGTAGCGCAAAACGCCTTTGAGTTGGCAACAACGGCAGGTAAGAAGAATCTATCAAAAGGTGAGGCGCTTTTACAGAGCGCCTCACGCGCTGCTTAGTAGCGCATTCCGCCGCCAATACCAAAGATGGAGGGTGGCAGATGAATACCTGCTTCTTCAATCTTATCAATGAACTTCGGACGCAAACCCGTTGGACGCACACGCCCAATCACCTGACCGCCTTCTAGGCCCGTTTGCTCGAACTCGAAAATATCGGACATGGTGATGATATCACCTTCCATGCCTTGCAGTTCAGTGATCTTGACCACTTTACGCTTACCATCACGCAAGCGTTCCTGTTGGCAAATCACATCCACGGCAGAGGCAATCTGTTCACGGATAGCGCGTACAGGCAAATCCATGCCTGCCATCAGGCACATCGTCTCCAGACGTGCGATGCAGTCACGCGGGGTGTTGGCGTGCGCCGTCGTCAGGGAGCCATCATGACCAGTGTTCATTGCCTGAAGCATGTCCAGTGCTTCACCACCGCGGCACTCACCGACCACAATCCGATCTGGACGCATACGCAGCGAGTTAATGACCAAATCGCGGATGGTCACCTCACCCTTGCCTTCGATGTTGGCTGGGCGCGTTTCAAGGCGTACTACATGCTCCTGTTGCAGTTGGAGTTCCGCCGCGTTCTCAATCGTCACAATGCGCTCATCGCCTGGGATGAAGTTGGAAAGCACGTTGAGCAGCGTTGTTTTACCCGAACCGGTGCCGCCGCTCACGATCATGTTCAGGCGCGCTTGCACGCACGCCGCCAAGAATTCCGCAATTTCTTTGGTCAGCGAGCCAAATCGGATCAGGTCTTCGATAGTCAGTGGCTTTTTGGAGAATTTACGGATGGTGATCGATGGACCATCAATGGCAAGTGGGCGAATGACAGCATTCACACGCGAGCCATCCGGCAGGCGGGCGTCCACCATTGGCGAACTTTCGTCAATGCGGCGTCCGAGTGGCGAAACGATGCGATCCAGCACGCGCAGCACATGATCATCATTCTCAAAGACTGTCGAGGCACGCTCCAAACGTCCACGTCTTTCAACGTAGACATTCTTCGGTCCGTTCACCATGATTTCAGTAACTGCCTCGTCGGCAAGCTGTGGCTCTAAAGGACCAAACCCAAGAATTTCAGAGACCACTTGCCTGTACAACTGCTCTTTTTCCGTTTTAGAGAGCATGATGTTTTCTTCGGTGAGGATGGTGTTGAATACCTCAAGAATGCGCGCTTGCGTCTCTGGTGAACGCGGATCATCGCGTGGGTCTAGCTCTGAGAGCAGCATTTGCTGCACGCGGTTACGCAGGTCTGCATAAGAGCTGCCGCCTTGCCCAGAGCCGGGCGCCGGGCGGCGATTCCGCAGACTGTCTAGGCGGGAAGTTTCCTCACCCTGTGGGCGCACTGTTGGCATAGACGCCGAACTGGGCGCTGGCTGAGGTGTGCCGCTGCTCTGTGAAGGCGGCTGCTGCTGATCCTTGTTGATACGCTTTAAGATTCCCACGACACACTTACTCCCTCTTACAACTCAGCACGGTTGGGATCAGCCACCGCCAAATAGGCGTCCTAAGCGCGAGGCGGGCTGTTTGGCGGGCGTCTGCAATTGTTGGCTGCTGGCAGGCGCTTCTTCTTTGGGCGCAAGGCTGGCAATCAATGCATCTGCCATAGCGATCAACTCGCGGGCGGGCGATTGATTGCGATCCTTCGCCACTATCGAGATGCCGCGATTAACGGCAAACAACACTTTCTTCTCATCCATTGGGATGACGGCGAACGCCTTACGGCGCAGTTTTTGCTCAAAGGCGCTGATGGCGATAGCAACTTTTGAGCGCTCCAGATCAGGTGTGACGCGATTTAGCACCAACTGCGTTTTTTCTTCGGGATATTCAAGGCTATCCATCAGCGACATTGCCGCCAAGCCGTTCTTAAGCGCCGGCAAGGTTGGGTTCAACACCAACACAATACGGGATGCCATATCAAAAAGCGCCAGCGCCATTTCATCCACCCGCGAGTTCATATCCACCACAATGTAGTCGAATAGACCGCGCAGTTTCTCGATCAACAATGGCACTTTGGCGGTTGGCACATATTCGGCATCTTCAGGGCGCAGCGGTGCAGTCAACACACGCAAACCGCTATCATGTGCTACCAACACATTGTTGACCAAATCCGTATCGAGGTCATCCACGCTCTTGATCAGTTCAACAATGGTTGCCTGTGGCTTCAGGTTCAGAAAAACGCCTACATCGCCGAATTGCAAATCGCAATCCACCAGCAGCACGCGGGTACCTTCACGCATGAGGGCAGCGGCAAGGTTGGTCGCAATGGTTGTTTTGCCAGCACCACCTTGCGGGCTGTAAACGGCGATCACGTGCGTTGTGCGGTCTTCTTGAACTTCAAGTTTGCGCTTCTCATCGCGCTCATTCTGTGCCACCAGCACGCTCAGCGAACGCATATCTTCCGCCACACGGCGAACAGTGGCGTAAAGTTCCTCAGTGGGCGGCGGCTTTGTTAGAAAGTCGCGGGCGCCTGCCTGCAAGGCACGGCGGATGTATTCCGCCTCACCTTGCACGCTCATCATAATCACGCCGGCGGTTGGCACACTGCGGCGGAGTTCGCTTGCCGCAGTGATGCCGTCCATATCGGGCATATTGATGTCCATCAGCACAATATCGGGCTGATATTCACGGGCAAGGGCAATGCCTTCATTACCGCCATTTGCCATACCAACCACTTCAAAGTCAGATTCAAAGGCAAGCAGCTTTTGTAAGCGCTCGCGTGCCTCTGGAATATCATCCACAATTAGGATTTTGATCTTCTTCTCAGCCATGCTCAGCCTTCCTAACCTTTAGTTATTCGGCTCTCCGAAGGTTACTTCGTCGTTCAAGATGAGGCGGCGAATGGAACGGATTGCTGGCTCTAGTGCGTAGGGCAAGCTGGCAGGCTGTGGCACACGGTATTCGGAAATCATGTATTCCAGCGAAACGGCGTTGGTGGAAGTATCCGGTGCGTTGCGGTCACGCGCAGAGCGCAGCGCCAACGTAATTGGCAAACGGGACTCGATTGCCCAGACTAAAGCAACTGCCTCTTGTGGCTCCATCGCTAGGGTGATGATGTCCTTGGGCGGCAGCGGCGTGAAGGTAGGTGTTGGCAGTGGCGTCGGTCCGCCACGTGCAGGGTCGTAGGTCGGTGGTGGCAGTGGTGTTGGGCGGCGATTCAGGAAGTCGCCATCCGGTGGGAAGGTGCCAACATGCACCACAAAAGCGTTTTGGATGGTGCGTTGCGTCACAAGGCGTGGGCGCTGGGTTTCGCTTGGTCCGACGATAATGGGGAAGGGGAAATCGCCGCTTGGCTCGATGCGCCCTTCAATGCCCGATTGGAATTCGAGCGTGCCATCTTGCTTCAGCACGGTAAGGGTGATTTTGTTTGGCAAGCGCGTTTGGAATTCGTCGTCCACATCCACAAACAAGAAGGAAATAATAATATCCACCGTATCGCCGCTGAGTGGGGCATGTGCCACGTTGGTCAGACGGTCTACGGGCATGGCAATTGCCACCAAGCCATTGGGCAGCACAGCGGCAGCATCCGAACCGGCAGAGGCAATCTGCGAGAGGTTATCCACCAACTGCGTCACCAACACAGGCGACTCACGGGCAATATCGGTACGAGCAATCCGCCCAACCACATCCCGCACTTCGGTGATGTTATTAGCAGGCAGCGATTCTTTTGGCCATGGGCGCAAACCGATGCCATCCTCAGGAATGACAATACCGCGTGGCAGCTCTTGCAGCGCGATCACGATTTCCACAAATTCGGGCGGTGGCAAAGGCGTTGCCAAAGGTTCGCTGACAGCGAAGGGATCGGGCGTTGGTGTAGTCACAGCGGACTGATTTTGCATCAGCAGCACTACGGCAGCGCCACCGCCCAACACCACAACCAGCAACAACAACATGAGAACGTTTCGGTTCATGATCTTCTCCCAGAAGCACGAATCAAGTCGGCACAACCTTCAGTGCTGCGTCACACCCTTTTAGTGTATTCGCAGCACGGGAATCTGCAAGCATAACACTTGTACTGTTACAACATTGAATAGCGATCAGCCTGTCGTAGGCAATGCTATCTCAACCCGATTTGGCTCACCCTCAATACTGTGAAACTCTATCTGACCACCTACTAATTCAATACGCTCTGCCAACGCCGATAAGCCGAACATCTTGTTTTTGTTCTGCTCAACGGCAGCCTCAATCTCATCAATGGTTCTGCCGTTGAAGGTGACGCTTGCTTTGGCAGGGTTGCTGGTAATATCCAACACCACCTCAATCTTGGTGGGACTGGCGTTTTCGCGTGCGTAGCCCAATAGCTCTTGCAGGCTGCGGAAGATAGTTACTTCGGTGTGCGGCTCTAGGCGGCGGCGTTCTTCACCGACGATGTTGATGCGCGTTTCAATGCCGCTTTTATCGGTAAAAACATCCACATAACGGCGCATGGTTGGCGCCAAGCCCAGATCGTCAAGCATCATCGGACGCAGTTCAAAGATAAAATCGCGCACGCGCTGAAAGGTCATGCTGGCAGCCGTCTTCAGGTTTTCAAGTTCTTCACCGGCACGCCCCGGATCGCGGTCGAAAAGGCGGCGGCAAATTTCTGCCTGCAAGATGAAGTTGGTGAGTGACTGTGCAGGACCGTCATGCATCTGGCGGGCAAGGCGCTGGCGTTCACTCTCTTGTGATTGCACGACACGAATGATAGTTTCGTTAGAAAGTGTGCTTTCGACTGCCGCTTCACCGTTGCTTGGCATGTTGGGCAGCGAAACGCCTTCTAAGGAATTGAGCAAATTATTCAGCAAGTTGCCGAAGTGTTCCAGTTGGGCGCGGTCTTGCTGAAGTTTCTCGAGCTGGGCTTGGGAAGTGAGCAGGCGCGTGCGTGTATCAATGGCGGAAGTGTAGACCACCTTAATATCGTTACGCGGGACGGTATCAAAGTTTTCTTCAATGCGCTTCATCTGTGTGGTAACTTCTACGCTGCGTTGCTGCAAACGGCGAAATTCGGCTTGCGACTGATCGATCATGGATTGAATCTCGCGCAGACGTTTGGCAATCTGCTCGTGTTCGGTACGCAGCTCACCGATCAACATATCTTTGGCGTTCGTCGTCATGCCTTAGGGCTCCTGCTGATACAGACCGTCTCTAAAGGTTACTCATTCTCATTTTCCAAAGGCGGATTAAACTCATCAGCGCGCACCCAGCCACGCTTCAAAGCGTAGACCGCCGCTTGGGTGCGTCCGCGCACGTTTAGTTTGGTCAGGATTGAGGTAATGTGATTACGCACCGTTTGATGGCTAATGCCCAACTCCTGAGCAATGGCTTTATTATGCAAGCCACGTGTCACACAGCGCAAAATTTCCATTTCGCGTGGGCTAAGCGGCACGTGGCGCTCGCTCTCATCGCCTAAGGCACTACTCTCGCGCTGAGCATCCAGCCAAGCCTGCATGGCGTTCGGCGTATACAGGCGGTTGCCGATCACATAGTTGCCGCGTGCCACCTCACGGATGACCATAAAAAGACGTTCTGTCTCTACGCCCTTTGTACAGTAGGCAGAAGCACCGGCTTGCATGGCATACAACACCTGCTCTGCCTGATCATGCGCGGTGAGCAGCACCACTGCCATATGGCGGTGGGCTGTCTTGAGGCGTGAAGTCACTTCCAACCCATTCAAAGTGGGCAAGTTGATATCCAGCAGCACCACATCGGGCTGTAATTCGTGGGCAAGACGCAAAGCATCCTCGCCGTTGCCGGCTTCCGCCAGAACGATCATATCGGCTTCCAACTCGAGCAGTTTCCGCAAGCCGCCGCGCATGAGGGGATGGTCATCTACAACCAACAGCGCGATTTTACGATCTGGCGCAACCGTCAGCTTGTCCTCCATGGGCATTCCTTCACAAACTTCACAACATAGGTGTGCCGCCTGATGCAAGTATACCTTAATTCAGCGTGAAGCGGATCAGCAGGCACATAATAAATTTAGCACGATGTATTCCTTCGCACAGGCGTACTTATGCCAAGCCCGTAAAGCGGCTGTACCTCTTGCCCTGAAAGATGGACTGCGCTATGATAGCGTCTATGAGTAAGGCGCCTAAGCCACAGTCAACCTCCCAAAGGGGCAATCCAATGCGTGAACTGACTTGCGCCAACTGCGGCGGCAGCATCCAGGTAGAAAATCAGTTTATCCGTGCCGTAACCTGCCGCTTTTGCGGCGCGGGCTACCTTGTCCGTGGTGATGACACACTCGATCCGAGCGGGCAATCCGCACGCCTTGCTGATTACCCTTCCCGCTTGCAAGTTGGAATGCGCGGTGTGATCCGTGGGCGTGCCTTTACCGTGTTAGGACGCATTCGCTACGCCTACGACGCCGGATTTTGGGAAGAATGGCAGATCGCATGGGAAGACGGCGCGCCGCCGGACTGGCTGGAAGAAGATGAGGGCTATTGGACGCTCTATCGGCGTGAGCGCGTGAAAAGTGCGCTGCCCGCCTTTGAGCAAGTGCGCGTTGGCAGCACCATTTCCGTCAACAACCGTCGCATTTACGTGACTGAGAAGCGCACCGCACGGGTGGCAGGCAGCGAAGGGCAGTTTTCCTCTGTTTTTCCACTAACCGGCACCTTTGGTTATTTTCAAGGCGCTGCCGATAACCACACCGTCAGCGTGAATTACTGGCAAGATGAGATCGAGCTATCCATAGGCGATGAGCTGGATCACAGCGAAATCAGAATCGGATAAATGCCATGAGCGTTCAACCACTCCAAATGTCTGTGGGCAGCGGTGGTGCCTCACCTGCCAAGTTGCCTGTCTTAAAGGCGATTACCTGCCCAAAGTGTGGCGCATCGCTCTCGCAGTTTATGCCGACCGCGCAAACGTTGGTCTGCCCTAGCTGCCGCAGCCATATAGCGCTTGGTGCAGAAGAACTCAGCATCCTTGGGGCGGGTCGCCAACTGCCGCCACCACCTGCACCGATCAAACTTGGGCAGAACCTGAAGCTGCCCGATGGCACATATTTCGTGTTAGGGCGCGTGCTTTACGAAGGGCGCGACGATGAGGACACTTGGCGCTGGACGGAATGGCTGCTCGGCTCAGCCGATGGGCGTTTATTCTGGCTCTCGTACGATAAAGAAGCGGGCTTTGTGCTGTTCCGCAAAATGCGCCTGCGCGAACCTGTTCAGCAGCGTTTCATCCCGATAGGGGATGGGCAAAAAGCACCGATCAACGAACGCTATCCGGCAAACATTATCGGTGCAGAGGGCGAACTGACCTTCCGCGCCAAAGCCGGTGATAAGCTGACCATGATCGAGGGTGCGGCGCACGGCAAGAAGTACAGCGTGCAGCAAACGCTGACCGAAATTGAGGCATACGAAGGCACTCCCATCAGCGGGAAGGCGATTGCCGAAGCGCTTGGCGACGCAACATGGGCAAAACACCTTGATACGCAGGCAGGGCGTGCCGCGCTCTTTTCTTCGATTGGCTTGTTTGCCTTCGTTTTCGCGGCAATTGCACTCGTAATGTTTGTGGTCACCAGCAGCAGCGGCGACCTGATCACCAAGCAGGTGCTGAATCTAAGCACTGCACAACGTGAGGTGCGCTTTCCTATCAATTTGGAAGCGAATGGCAGACCCATTCAGGTGAAGCTGTGGCTGCAAAGCGGCATTCCAGTGAACACCTACGCCGAAGTGGACGTCAGCATTCTTGCGCCCAACGAGATTGAGACGTTCATCTTTGAAAAAGAGTTTTACTATGAAACAGGGCGCGATGAGGACGGTCCGTGGACAGAGCGCGATTACTTTGGCGACGCTGCCTTCACGGTTGAGCTAAGCGGCGAACATAACATTGAGCTGATGCTAGGCGATGCATCGCCTTCTGTAACCAGTGTGTCAGTCGAGGTCAGCCTTTATCGCAACGTGATTTTACCCGCGCCATTCCTCATCTATACGGCGATAGCCGGTGTTGGTGGCTTATTGCTGGTCATTTTAGGTGCAGCCCAAAAGAGCAAATAGTGGAGAACGGATGAAAACATTCACTGTCGTTATCTCAGTAGTTGTCTTGGCAGTCACGCTTGGCTTAACGGTCTATGCTGCCTACAGCGGTTTCGGTGTAGCACGTGCCGGCGCGATCTCGGTGCGTTCAGGCAGCGTCGGCGGCGTCGGTGTGATTGGCGGCGGTCCCGGCAGTGGCAAGTGAGGGCTACGAAGCGGCTCCAATAACATCTGAGCCAGAGGCAGCCAGCAGCGTTACACCAAGCCAGCGCGCAACCTTATTGGCTGGCGTTCTGATCATCTCCATTTGTGCGCTCACCTACGAACTGATTGTGGCAACGCTCAGCAGCTACCTGCTGGGCGATAGCATTACGCAGTTTTCGATCACCATAGGCTTCTTTCTGTTTGCGATGGGCTTGGGCGCGCTGCTCTCGCGGCAAATTCGCGGGCATGAGCCACGTTGGTTTGTGGTGGTGGAACTGCTGACGGGGCTGTTCGGCGGCATTTCGGCAGCGCTGCTTTATGGCGCATATACGATGCTCAACGCCTACTACTATCCGATCATGATCGGCTTGATCCTTGCCGTTGGCATTTGTATCGGGCTAGAAATTCCGCTGCTGATGCGGATTGTGGCAAGTCGTGCCGATCTGAGCAAGGCGCTTGCCGATGTACTTTCGGTGGACTACATCGGCGCATTGATCGCCTCGCTGTCCTTTCCGCTGATCTTGCTGCCGCTTTTTGGCGTTACGCAAACTGCCTTCTGGATGGGCTTGTTCAATATCGGCGTGGCAGCGGTTTGTTTGCACGTTTTCAGGGCGCGCATCAGGCGTGGGTGGCGGCTGCGTTTGTGGCTTGGCACGGCAGGCATCGGCGGGCTGATGTTGGCAGGCGGCATCCTCTCGGTGGATATTGTGCGCCTGTTCGAGAGCCAGCTCTATGAAGATGTGATCATCTACCGCGAGCAATCCACTTATCAGCGCATTGTGATCACGCGCAGCGGCGAAGATGTGCGCCTGTTCCTTGATGGCAACTTGCAGTTCAGCAGCCGTGATGAACACCGCTATCACGAGATGTTGGTGCATCCCGCCATGATGGCTGCCCGCAGCCGCGAAACGGTTGTGATCTTGGGCGGTGGCGATGGCTTGGTTGCCCGTGAAGTGCTGAAATATGCTGATGTGCAGCGCGTGATCGTAGTTGATCTTGATCCCGCGATCACCGACCTAGCCCAGACGTTTCCCGCTTTGCGCGCCATGAACGGCGCTGCCTTTGCCGATCCGCGTGTCGAGATCATTAACACAGATGCCTACGAATTCATCGAGCGCAGTAGCGATGTTTACCCCGTCGTGATTATTGATCTGCCCGATCCAAATAATGAGAGTTTGAGTAAACTTTACAGCCAACAGTTCTACCGCCTGTTGCTGCGGCGGCTCTCGCCGGATGGCGCATTCATCACACAGGCAACCTCGCCCTACTTTGCGCGGGAAGCGTTTTGGTGCATCGCCAACACAGTCCAATCGGCAGGCTTTCAGGTGCTACCACTGCGCGCCCACGTACCTTCTTTTGGAGAATGGGGTTTTATCTTAGGAACACCGCGTGTTTCGCCTGTGCTGCGCCTGCCCGAAGGGATGCCGCTACGCTATCTAACGCTGGCGGTCTTAGAAGGTGCGCGTATCTTTGATCCAGATATGGCAGAAGTGCCAACAGCGGTTAATACACTCGATAATCCTGTGCTGCCACGCTATTATAGCCGCGCTTGGCAGCAGTGGAACTAATGCGGTAGAACTCAAAGCATATTCGGCAGCCGATCTGCTATAGTTTGGCTAACACATACCAAAACTAGGAAAGAGGATTAACATCACGTGGCTATCGCACAACTGATCCCTTCACTTGAACCACGCCTGCGCGAACTGTTTGACCAGCACAACGAACGTGCGGCAAACATTGACTGGGCATATAGTGACTATGTGCCGCTGGATGAATTCCAGCGCGATCCGCAGTCCATTCCGCGCCTTTCGCCAACCATCCTGAGCGCTATTGAGTTAGCAGTTTTCACAGAGGTGAACTTGCCGTGGTTCACTACGGCGCTGCACGCTATCTTCAAAGGCTCGTGGAGTGTGCTGCTGGATTTCGTCCATACCTGGACGAGTGAAGAAGACGCGCACTCAGTGCTGTTGGAGACCTATTTATTCGTCGGGCGCAATGGCGATCCACGCGCACGCGCTGCGCTGCGTAAGCAGGTCATCCGCACCGGGCTGATGTCTGCCGATTTGCTTTACGATCCGCTTCAAGCCCTCGTGTATACCTCCATCCAAGAGCGCGCTACGCAGATTTACTACCTCAATGTGGCGCAGGCAGCCGAAAAAGAAGACCCCCACTTGGCGCGCCTGCTGCGCCGCTTGGCAAAAGATGAAACACTCCATTACACCTTCTACCGCGATGCGGTGAAGCTGCACCTTGAGGCAGATCCAAACTGCGTTTATCCCGTGGCAGATGTGCTGCTCAAATTTGAGATGCCCGGTCGTGGTTCGCCCGGCTACCAAGAGCGTGCCGATCTGGTGCGCCTTGCCAACATCTATGGACCTGAGCAGTTCTATTCACAGGTGATTGATGTGGTGTTGAAATATTGGCGTGTGGCAGAGCTGCACCCAACTTATGCCGAAGCACGCGAAGCGCAGCAGCAGATCGTCAAGCAGCACACACGGCTTGGCAAAATTGCAGCGCAGCTTGCCGCCCGCCGCGAACGTCAGGCACAGCAAGAAGCCGCCCAAGACTAAACATTACCCACTAGGGCAGATGCAGCGTGCGTCTGCCCTGCAATTTGCAGCACAGCCGCCATAAACGCTACAATTCTCCCATACCTGATCCGCACCGCATTGTAATTTAGGGATGCTTGCCCATGCCTGAACCTGCCCTGCTAGACACACGCAACCGCCCACTGCGCGATCTGCGAATTTCCGTCACCGACCGCTGCAATTTCCGCTGCACCTACTGTATGCCCGCCGAAGTGTTTGGTGAGAACTACCAGTTTTTGCCCAAGTCGCAGGTGCTTACCTTTGAGGAGATTACGCGCCTAACGCGCATCATGGTTGGTTTTGGCGCGCTGAAGGTGCGCCTGACCGGCGGTGAGCCCTTGGTGCGCCAAAACCTTGACGCGTTGGTGCGCCAACTGGCTGCCATTGAAGGCGCGCACGACCTTGCCCTAACCACTAACGGCGTCTTGCTGCCGCGCTACGCCCACGCGCTTAAAGAAGCAGGACTGGCGCGGGTGACGATCAGCCTCGATAGCCTTGATAACGCTGTCTTTCGGCAGATGAACGGCGGCAAGGCAGATGTCTCTGAGGTCATTGCAGGCGTTCAGGCAGCGGAAGCCGCAGGTTTGACGCCTATCAAGATCAACTGTGTGGTGCAGCGCGGTGTGAATGAGCATACCCTTGTGGATTTGGCACGTTGGTGCAAAGCGCACGGCTACATTTTGCGCTTGATTGAGTATATGGACGTTGGCACGCGCAACGGTTGGCGGATGGATCATGTTGTGCCTGCTAAAGAGATTGTTGCGCGCATTCACGCTGCGCTGCCGCTGGAAAAACTGGCACGCAACTATGCCAGCGAGACGGCGCTGCGCTTTCGCTATGTTGATGGGGGCGGCGAGATTGGCATCATCGCCTCTGTAACACTGCCCTTCTGCGGTGATTGTTCGCGCCTCCGCCTCTCGACCGATGGACACATCTACACTTGTTTGTTTGCGGTGGAAGGCACTGACCTTAAAACGCCTTTACGCAGCGGCGCAAGCGATGCCGAGATCGCGGCGATGATACGCGGCACATGGGAACACCGCACAGATCGTTACTCGGAGATACGCAGCGCGGAAGGCGCAACAGGGCGTAAGATTGAAATGTACTACATCGGAGGCTAAGTTGAAGCAGGTTGCCCTTGTCACTTTTGTAAAGCGTCCGCTGTTGGTAGAGAGCGAACGGCGCGTGATTGAGCCATTATTTCGGCGCGGCGTGCGCGTCTCGATCTGTGTTTGGGACGATCCTACTGTGGACTGGCAGGCTTTCGATGCTGTGATCTTGCGCGGCACATGGGACTATCACCACAAAAGCGCTGCTTTTCGGGCATGGTTAGTGCGCCTTGAGACGCAAGGCTTCCGCGTGTTCAACCCGGCGCCGATCATCGCATGGAATATGGACAAGCATTATCTGCGCGATCTGGCAGGCGAAGGCGTGAAGATCGTCCCGACGGTTTGGCTGGCACAAGGTGAGACAGCAGACCTCGCCACACTCCTTGACGAACAAGGTTGGCAGCAAGCCGTTGTGAAGCCGAATATCAGCGGCGGCGCAGACAACACATGGTTGGTTGAGCGCGCAGAGGTAGCCGCACACACGGAGTGCTTCCTAACAAACTTGGCAACCTTGCCCAGCGGACTTATGGTGCAGCAGTTTATGCCGTTGGTGCAGAGCTACGGCGAGTGGTCGTTCATCTTCTTCAACGGCATTTACAGCCATGCTGTCTTAAAGCGCCCTGCCGCACAGAGCATCTATGTGCAGTCACATTTGGGCGGCACTTTTGAACGGCGCGAACCACCACCCAGCCTGATTAGCCATGCCACTGCGATCATGCGTGCGGCAGTGCGCTGCACAGGCGCACGCCAGCCCTTCCTGTATGCGCGTGTGGACGCGCTCGATACCTTTGACGAACTGACCCTGATGGAGCTGGAAGTCTTTGAGCCGTATTTGTTCTTGGAGGCGGATGCCTATGCACCTGAGCGCTTTGCGGACGCCATCGCGGATGTGTTAGGATAAATGCCGCGCTAAACAGCGTTAGGAGGCTGATCAAATGCGGAACTTCACCTGCCCTGAGTGCGGCAAACGCATGACGCTAGACTTTGCGACGGGCAAAGTGTATTGCCAAGCCTGCGGCTATGTGCGCCCTGATGAGATCAGCCAACTGGATGCCATACGCCAACAGGTTGCCACACGCGGCAAGCGCCAGCACGTCGCGCTCACCTACAAAGGTGAGGTAATGCCGAGCGCCTATGCCGCCTTTCGCACAGGTCACGATTTGCTGCATCAGGGCGATTTGCAAGGCGCCCTCCGTGCTTTCGTGCGCGCCAGCGAATATCAGCCCGATTTCATTGACGCGCATTTTTGGGCAGCCAAAACTGCCTCAGAGCCTGCTGCCCAACGCGAACATCTTGAGCATGTTCTTGCACACGATCCAACGCATGGTGAGGCAATCCGCCTGCTGATGGTGCTAAATCAACGCCTGACGCCGCAGCAAGCAGAGCTAACACGCGGTGATCACCAACCCAGCGTGCAGCACGCACCAGAGGCGGAAGCGCGCATTCGTGCCTTGCTGTGTCCCATTTGTGGCGGACATCTGACGTTGAATGAGCGCCTAGCGCGTGTGGCGTGCCGTTTTTGCGGTCACAGCGCACCCTATGACGAACAGAAGCGCAGCGGTGGCGATCTGCTCAATATGGCGCTCATCGAGCGCAAAGTGCAGCCGCGCCGTTGGAATGTTGGCGCACGCTTGGTTGTTTGCCAGCAGTGCGGCGCGGAGCATACCTTGCCCGCCACCAAACTTTCGGCGCGCTGCCGCTTTTGCGGCTCGGCAAATGTGCTGCTTGGTGATGCCTTGCGCTCTTTCGTCCAGCCGGATGCTATTTTGCCCTTTCGCAGCACACCAGAGGCAGCCCGCGCCGCTGTGGAGCAGGCGTTGAAACGTCCATCACAGCGCCTCGCCAATCTGTTCAACACCAACCGCATTACCAGCGCGGTTTTGGAAGGTGTGTATATTCCCTACTGGCTCTTTGATGTGGTGGTGGATGTAACGCAAATACGGAGTGGTTTTCGCGGTGGAAATGCCTTCACCGATAATATGACTTGGCAAGACATCGCCAGCAATGTCGCCATCCCGGCTGTAAAATCACCGCCGCCACGCTTTTTGGCAGCGTTGCCGCCGTTCGCCATGCGCGATGTCGTCGCCTATGCGCCAGAATGGCTGGCAAAACATCCAGCAGAACTCTATGCGTTGGAGTTTGATAAAGCATCGCTGGAAGCCCGCGGCATTGTGGCAGAGATGATGCGCCGCAAACATCAGCGTGAGGTGACTGTGCAAACACGCGATGAACGCGGTGTGGAACGCCCTGAGACCACACGCACCACCACGCGCATTGCCAGCATGATTTTTTCGCTGGTGCTGCTGCCTGTGTGGATTGCCACGCTCACCGAAGTGGATGGCGACGTGCGCCTAGCGCTTGTTAACGATCAATCGGGCAAAGTCGTCTTTGGCGAAACGCACCGCCAACCGCGCCCCTAGCTTTCTTACGAAACGTTAGCGCTGCTCTTGTCTATTTTCTACACAAATCGCATATACCTATAGTCAGGTAAAAGTGCTGAGGCTTGTCAGTGCAGGCACACACAGCGCTCACTCGCTATGCTCACTTGCCTCAGCCTTACACTAAATCGTTAAGGAGTGGAGGTAAATCACCATGTCTCTGATGCGTCGTGATTACAATCCTTTCGAGGAAATGGATCGGATGATGGATCGGATGCGCTCCATGATGAACGCGCTAATGCCCGTCACGTGGGAGCTGCCGCGCACCAACGATACCAGCCCGCTGGCTGTGGATGTTTCCAGCGATGAACACAACATTACGGTGCGGACTGCCTTGCCCGGCTTCAAGCTGGATGAGATTGATGTGAATGTGCAAGGCAACCTGCTCACCATCACCGCGGAGACCAAAGCAGAGCGCGAGGATAAACAGGCAAATTGGCACATCCGCGAGCTGCGCTATGGCAAGTTTGCCCGCACTGTGGCGTTGCCGGAAGAAGTTGCCACGGATAAAGCCAACGCAACGCTTGAAGATGGTATCTTGACAGTCAAGCTGCCCAAGCAGAAGCCAAGCCCGATCCAGAAGATCGCCGTCACCATGAAGAACTTGCTGGGCGGCGGCAAGAAAAGCGAATAACACACCACACGCAAGGATCGCCCAGCGATCCTTGCTTTTTTCCTCCGCTAGAGCGTATCGGTTGGGTCAACATCCACGACCCAATGGGTGGCAGGGTCACCGACCAAGCGAGCAGGTTCGGTGGTGCGCGCCAAGATGTGCCAGTAGTAGATGCCGTCCAGCTTGCCAAAGTGTGCTGTGGTCGGTCCGATTAAGCGTGTGGCGCTTAAAGCTTCTGCGGTAATATGAGCGCGCAGGGCTGCCGCCGCCGCCTCTGCCTCACGCTGCGCCTGAGCAGGGCTAGGCGCGCTGAACAGCAGGCGCACTAAGCGCTTATAGGGCGGATAATCCAGCAGGCGGCGATACTCCAGCTCACGGGCGTAAAACGTCTCATAGTCGTGGTGGGCTGCCGCCTGAATGGCGTAATGATCAGGCTGATAGGTCTGCAAGATGACTTTGCCACCGCGCCAACCGCGCCCGGCGCGCCCGGCAGCTTGCGTTAGCAGTTGGAAGGTGCGCTCAGCGGCGCGGTAATCAGGCAAACTGAGCGCTGTCTCTGCCAACATCACACCGACCAGCGTCACACGCGGCAGATCGAGTCCCTTCACAATCATCTGTGTGCCAACTAACACATCTGCCTCGCCGGCGGCAAAGCGCGTCCAGATTGCCTCATGCGCGCCGCGCTCATGCGCCGTATCCCGATCCCAACGCAGCACACGCGCCCCTGCAAATTCGCTCTCAACCGCCTCTACCACACTGGCGGTGCCTGCGCCAAAGAAGCGAATACGGCTGCTGTTGCAGTGTGGGCAGCGTTTAGGAGGCTCAGCGTGATGTCCGCAATAGTGGCAGATAAGCTGCCCACTCTCGCCGCGCTTATGGAAGGTGAGCGGAATATCACACTCAGGGCAGCGCGCCACATAGCCACACTCGCGGCACAGCACAAAGGTTGCTGCCCCACGCCGATTGAGGAATAAGAGCGCTTGTTCGCCGCGCTCCAGCGTTTCGCGCAGGGCAAGGCGCAGCGCTGTGCTGAACATGCTGCGGTTGCCTGCGCGGAGTTCTTCGCGCATATCCACAATGCTGACGGGTGGCAGTGGTGCAGCGATTGCCTCACTTGCCGCCTCTGAGTCGCTGCGCGGCATGATCACACGGTTGGGCAGATGCAGGTAGGTCAGATCGCCGCGCCGAGCGCGGAAAGTCGTCACAATATCCGGCGTGGCAGAACCGAGAATCACAACGCCTTTGTGCAGGTGCATCAGGGCGATAGCCGCCTCACGCGCATGATAATAAGGTGGCGGCAGCGGCGGTGATTGTTTGTAGCTATCGTCGTGTTCTTCGTCCAGCACGATCACGCCTAAGTCGGGCAGTGGTGTGAACAGCGCTGAGCGCGCACCAATCACAACGCGAATTTCGCCGCTGCGCGCACGCCGCCATGTATCGTACTGTTCACCGTCGGTCAGGGCGCTGTGAACAACGGCAACCTGCCCTTGAAAGCGTGCGGCAAAGCGGCTAACAGTCTGTGCCACCAGCGAGATTTCCGGCACCAGCACGAGTGCTTGTTTGCCTTGTGCCAGCGCGTGTTCGATGGCGCATAGGTATATCTCGGTTTTGCCGGCGCCCGTCACGCCATGCAGCAGGAAGGTGCCACCTTCGGCATCTTGCGCGGCGCGGATTGCCTGCCAGCAAGCCGCTTGTTCGGCGGTGAGTGTCGGAGTCGGCTGTGGTGGATAGTGGCGGGCTGCCAGTGGATCACGGTAGCGTTCTTCTTCGCTGATCTCGATCAATTCTTTGGCGGCAAGTTGGCGTAGCGCGTGCAGGCTTGCCCCTGAGTCACGTGCGAGATCGCTTAGATCAAGTTCGCCGCCTTGCTCAGCCAGCACCAAGAGCGCCGCCGCCTGCTTAGGGCTGCGCGCCATGCCTTGCGCTATCTCAGGCACGCGCTCAGGGCTGATTAGCAGGCGTGCTACGCGCACGGTGCGCGCCTCTGCGTCAGGTTCGGGCAGGATCGGCTCGCTGAGCAAACGCCCATTGGCAAGCAGCGGGCGAATCGCCTCTCGCCAAGAACGGTTTGGCAAGGCGCGGTCAAGCTGTTTGGCGGTCAGCGCACCGCGTTTGCAGAGCAGGGCGATCACTTGCGCGCTGAGCGTCTCGCCGTCGGGCGGGCATTCACTTTCAGGGTCGGCAAGGCGAAATCGCACGCCGCCGCGCTTAGCGATACCGGGCGGCAGCATCAGCCACAGGCAGTTGGCAAGCGGACTGAGGGTATGCTCTGCTAGCCAGCGCGCAAAAGTGATTTGTGTGGGCGTGACGACAGGCTCCGCGCTGATGATCTCTTGAATCGGCTTTGGGCGCTGCACAGGGCTTTGATCTGCAAGTGCCAAGACAATGCCTTGCGATAAGCCCGTGCGGAAGCTGACCTGCACCAACTGCCCAACCTGCACAGGCAGATCATCTGGCACGGCATAGTGAAACGTGCGCCGCACATTTGCTTGATAGACAGCGAGTTCGGCATACAGACTAGGCAAATCGGTTACCTGTGACATGCTCTAAGTATACTATAGAACAAACGTGCCGCAGCCTTCCACAAATTGTTTTCTAAGCATATACCACTTTATGATAAATAACCGCAGAATTCGCTGGTACACTCTAAGCATGGTGGCAGTGCCTGCCGCTATTACCTGCAACCGTTTGTGGATAGCAAGAAACAACACCGACCTATGAACGAGATTCCCAGCGCCAAAGGCTTAAAGGGCTTCCAAAAGGTGACGCGTCTGTGGGCTTGGCTGGTGCATACACCCTACCAAGAGCCGCAGCGTGCGTGGCAGGGGCGCTTTTTGGCAGCCAGCCTGCTCTTTACCGTTGGCTTCAGCCTCTATGGGCTTTTGCTGCCCTTGAGTGACTCATTCAAGCCCTTTGGTGAAAATTACACCCTGTTCTTGGCACTCAGCCTATGCGGCTTTTTGCTTGCTTACGCCTTGAATCGGCATGGCTACTATATAGTTGCCACTAACATGACGCTGCTAAACTTTAGCCTAAATGCTTTCCTTGCTGTGATGATTGGCGGGCATGAGATGCAGTCGCTGTTCCTGATATATCTGCTCATCCCCATTTTGCTGAGCAGTATTTTGGTCAGCTTTGCTCAGGCTGTGATTGTCTATGGGCTGATCATGGCAGGTTTTTGTGGGCTGCTGCTCTCAGGGTTGGGACGGCAACCGCTCACACCGCACATTGCACTACTAGTGGGTATTGTGGGCATCATCACGCTGCTTATGATCTACTATCGCAACAATGTTGAGCAAATCCGCCAAAGCAGCCTGATTGAGAGCGAAGAGCGCTACCGTAGTCTCGTGGAAGTCTGCCCGGATGCGATTGTAGTCGTGTCAGAAGGCAAGTTCGTGTATGTGAATCCGTCTGCCATAACGCTCTTTGGCGCACACAGCGCGGACGATTTGCTTGGCAAATATGCCATTGAGTTTATTGACCCTGCCTATCGGCGCGATGTTTCGGAAAGCCTGCTGCGCCCACGCGATGATCGCCCATTAGAGCAGAGTGTGACCCGTTTAGATGGCACTTCACGCGCCGTTGAGGCAATTGGCTCTGCCATCCTCTATGAAGGCAAGCGCGCACGGCAATCTGTCATCCGCGATATTACTGAGCGTCAAAAAGCACATCAACAAGCGCTGGAACTGACCCTAGAGCGCGAAAAAATTCGCCTTTTGGAGCAGTTTATCAGCGATACTTCACACGATCTTCGCACACCGATTAGCACGTTAGGCACTGTTGCCTACCTTTTCGAGAAGCTGAGCGACAAGATTAGCGAACAGGCAAACCATCAAAGCACGCCCGATCAACAAGCGCTGGAACGCTCTTTGCAGCAACTTCGTGAGCGCGCTCAGAGCCTACGCAGTACCATACAGCGCCTTGCACGTATTGTGGAAGGTATGTTTGATATGGCACGCCTTGATGGGCTAACCACATTTACCCTGACGCGCATGGATTTGAACAGCGTGGTGAAGCGCACCTTAGAGCCATATCTCGCCGACGCAGCACAGCTTGGCTGCACGCTGACCCTCACCCTAAGCGACGATAATCCGAACGTCTTTTTGAACGAGATGGAATTTAGCCGCGTGCTGCAAAACCTGGTTGAAAATGCGCTGCAATATACACCGAACGGCGGCACAGTTGCCATCAGCACGCATACACTTAACCAAGAAGCAGTTTTCGAAGTGCGCGATACTGGAATCGGCATCACCACAGACGAACTGCCGCACATCTTTGAGCGTTTCTACCGCACGGATAAGGCGCGTTCGACGCATACCGGCGGTGCAGGGCTGGGCTTAGCAATCACCAAGAAAATCGTAGATGGGCATCGTGGGCGCATCACAGTAATGAGCCAGCTCGATCAAGGCACAACCTTTCGCGTGCATCTACCGCTAATCGGGTAAACGTCGCTGACTGCCTCGCCGCGAGCGCACACGGATTACTTCATAAAGCACTCACTCTGCTTTGTGGGCTGCCAACACAATCAGGCGCGGGCTGCCCTCAGCAAACGGCGCGCCGTCATAATCGCCGAATTGCTCAAGGCGCGCTAATCCGCACAGCTCTAGCAGCAGGTCTAGTTCGGCGGGGAAGACGTACCGCAAGGTGAGCGGCGCAACGGTGCGGCGCAGCAGGCTATCCGCGCCGATCTCGTCGTAAATCCATGTGATGTGCTGGATTTGTTCAGCGCGGTGCAAGGTGCTGACGGATTGCTGCATCACATAATTGCCACTCTCAGGCTCTACGAACGAGCGCTCTAGCGTTACGGCGCTGTCTTCTTGTGTGGTGAACGCCTCAGCCGCGTTGGGCAAATCGAAGACGATCACGCCGTCAGGGGCAAGGCAGGCGGCAAGCCGCGCCAGCACTTGGCGCTGTGTTTGCGGCGTGTGGAAGTGCATAAAAGCATTGTAGGGCAGCAAAATCAGCTTGTAGCGCGCTGTGAAGGCATAATCAAGGACATCGCCCTGAAAGAAGGTGGCAAAATCGCGCAGATCAGCGCGTCCGCGCAGTTTGCGCTCGGCGCGCTCCAGCATGGCACGCGAGTGATCGAGTCCATGTACAGTGTAGCCTTCCGCCGCAAGGTGAAAGGTAACACGCCCTGTGCCGCAGCCGATATCAAGGATCGGATCGCCGTGGTCTTCCGCCAGATTGCTGTAGAAAGGCAGGTCGTCGAGCATCTGCTCATTCTCAGCGTCGTAGTAGCGTGCGATGGTGTTGTAGAAGGCGGCGGATTGCCCTAACGGTTGGCTCATGCGTCTTGCTCCAAATAGCCGTGCGGATGGGTGCGGTGCCACGCCCAGGCTGAGGCGATAATATCGTGCAGGGTTGGGTAGCGCGGCTGCCAACCGAGTTCATCGTTGATCTTTTCAGCAGAGGCGACTAAGGTTGGGCTATCGCCAGGACGACGTGCCGACTCGACGGCGGGAATCGGGTGACCTGTCACCTCACGGGCTGCCTGAATCACTTGACGCACGCTGTAGCCCTGCCCATTACCAATGTTATAGGTCATGGCGAGGCGCTCATCAATGGCAGCCACTGCCAAAACGTGCGCGCTGGCAAGGTCTTCCACATGCACATAATCGCGGATACAGGTGCCATCGTGCGTTGGATAATCTGTGCCGAAAATGCCGATGTGTTGGCGCTGACCAAGCGGCACTTGCAGTGTAAGCGGAATGAGGTGCGTCTCAGGGTGGTGTGCTTCGCCGCGCACGGCGCGCCCATGCTCATCCAGCGATGCGCCGCAAGCGTTAAAGTAGCGCAGCACGCAGTAGCGCAAGCCTTCTCGTTGGTGATACCAACGGATCATCTGCTCAATCATGAGCTTTGTCTCGCCGTAAACGTTGGCGGGCGCGTAGGGATCATCTTCGTTGAGGGCAGCATTCTTGCTGGCATAGACTGCCGCCGTTGAAGAAAAGACAAGGCGCTTCACGTCATGCGCGATCATCGCATCGAGCAGGGTTTGGCTGTAGGCAACATTGTTACGGAAATACAAGCCGGGCTTCTGCATACTTTCGCCTGCTTCGATGAGCGCGGCGAAGTGTGCTACGGCGTCGAAGCCTCCCATTTGGAAAAGGATATCCAACGCGGGACGGTCGCGCAGGTCGCCCTGCACAAAGGCAGCCTCAGGCGGCACGGCAGCGCGATAGCCACGCGAGAGGTTATCAAAGATGGTGACGCGATGTCCAGCGCGGATGAAGGCGGCGGCGGTTGTCGAGCCGATGTAGCCGGCGCCGCCTGTAACAAGAATGTGCATTCGTGATCTCTTTTCTGTATGAAGTGCCTTCTAGTCCAACTGGTCGGCAAAGTAGGCGCTGACTGTGGCGCGGACGCTCTGGTGCATGGCAAGTTCCACCGCGCCAATCACGCTTGGCGGAATATTTTCCCACAACGGCTGCATCTCCGCCTCGTTTGCTAAGAATGCCTGCATCTCTGCCGCAGACATTCGAATGCGGCTGCCGAGTATTTCTAAGCTGCGGCTGTGGGCATTCGGCGCAAGCTGATCGGCGATCAGGTCACGCCACGCGCTCAGATCGGCATCCGTCATGAAGGGTAGCCAAGCCTGTGGCGCGGCACTTTTCAGCGCGGCGTAGTCACCTTCAGCAAGGCACAGCCGATCACGTGCGTCAAGGTGGCAAAGCAGCATGTGCAGGAAAATATTCCGCATGGCAGGCGTTGCCCATTCTCGGCTGAAGTTGGGCAGCAGCATCTGCGTGAACCATGCGGCGTCCATTGCCAAATGTGCAGCATAGCCCGCTATAAAAGCGCGCTGTGCCGCGTCGCTGAGGCTGCCACAGCGTAAAGCGGGAAACATCCGCAGCAGTTTTACAGCAGGCGGCACGTCTAAGGGTTCATTGTATTCAAAAAAATGCGTGAACCCACGCGCCAAGCCTGAAGAAACACGCGCATCTGGCGCAATGCCGCCTAGCAGAAAAGCGCCCCATGCTTGAGCCAGTGCTTGGCGGGTTGGCTCAGGTAAGGCAGGGTCAGCCAGCAGCCGATCTGCAAGGGCAATGTGCATGAACGGTGTGGGCATAGCTTAACGTGAGAGCAGCAAGACAATAATGGCAACCAACAAGATCAGGATAATTGCCCCCATACCAAGCACCAGCAGGCGTGTGTTGTCACGCGGCACTGGGGCAACCTCTGGCTCAGCCGTGCCAAGCGGCGTCGGCTGCGGATGCCCTGTAGCACGCGGCGCGGCGGGAATTTCTGGCTTGGAAGGCATCGGTACGCGCAAGGCATCCGGCTTAAGGGCTGCCTGCACACGCTGATCACGACCAGCGGGCGGCTTGGGTTCGGTGCGCTGCAAGATCATCGTCTTGTCGCTATCGGCGGGCAGCGCGCTCGGCGCAGGGGCTTGGTGGGAACTCACCGCTGCACGGACTGCCTTTGCCATCTCGCCGGCGGTGTGGAAGCGCTGCGTCCGATCTTTAGAGAGCGAGATGTTCATAATCATCTCAAAGTGTTCGCCCAGATCAGGGCGCAGCCCACGCAGCAGCGGCGGCTGATCAAAGAGGTGCATGTTCATCAGGCGCGCTGTTTTGGTCTCCTCAAAAGGCGCTTTGCCGGTTAGCAATTGGAAAAAAATAATACCTAGCGAATAGACATCCGTCTCAGCGCTAGGGTCTTCGCCGCGCCACGCCTCAGGCGCCATATAGGTTGGGCTGCCGACAACAGTGCCCGGCGCGGTGAGTTTCGTCTCGCCCAAGCGCCGTGCGATACCAAAGTCGGTGAGGAAGGTATTGCCGTCTTCATCCAGCAGGATGTTGGCAGGCTTCAAGTCGCGGTGAATGATGCCGCGCAAATGAGCATAGTCCAAGGCAGAAGCGATCTGCTCAATGTAGCGCTGCACATCGCTCAGCGGCGTTTCTATGCCGCGAATGATCTGGCTTAAGTTACCGCCTGTCTTAAGCGCCATCACCAAAAAGACGTAATCGGCTTCGCGCCCAAAGTCAATGACGGGAATAATGTGTGGATGTTCCAACGCTGCAAGGTTCTCTGCCTCACGCTGAAAACGGGTGACAAACTGCTCAGTATCCGATAGCTCGATATTGAGGACTTTTACCGCGACATCGCGCTGAACGCCAACTTGCCGCGCACGGTAGACGGTACCCATGCCACCACCGCCAACTATCGAAACTATCTCGTATTTGCCAACTGTGCGCCCAACCAAAGCGCCTGCACTGTAACTCATGCTTATGCCTTCCATTGCTGCCTGCGCGCCGATAGCGTATTACGCAGCAAAGGCAGGCATAAGCCTGCCCTTGCTGGTGTGGTGTTGCTTATTTGCGCGCTGTGCGCTCACGTTTACTAAACGCTGCTAACTCTGCTTCAAGCGCTTTACGTTTTGCATCTGAGGCAGCGCGTGCTTCTTTCAGCGCGTGCTGCACATGGCGTTCTGCCCGCTTACGTAATGTTTTTCCTGAAGAAGGTGTTAGCAGAAAAGCTAACGTTGCGCCCAGCGTTGCACCGAAAAGCAGCCCCAATCCAAAAAGTACCACTCGGCGCATGGCGATCTCCTATCACAGCCTAGACTGCGCTTCACGCCAACCTACCACGCCTTATTATACCACATTTACGCTAGAGAAATGCCAGACACACATCACATCTAGCGCACCAGTGCCATAAACACGCTGTGGAGTTCGCTGGGCGTTAAACCGCCATGATGCCCCAGAAAGATTTGCTCATACTTGTCTTTTTCATACCACCACACCGATTCATGGGCGTAGGGCAAAATGACCAGATTGCCCAAGCGCGAGCGAAAGACGGGCGAGCAGTTCGCCCCAAAAAAGCCTTGTTCTACCAAATCAGCCGTGCGGTAGACTTCTGCCAAGCCGCTTAAATGCGCCAAGAGCATCTCATATGCCTCTTGCAGGTACTGCTCCTTCACATAGAGGAACATATCACGCGCTGAGCCGGCTGGCACCAACGGCACGCCATGCCGATTGGTCTTGAGCAGCCCTTTGAGTTCGGGCAAGCCGTGATTGAGGTAGATTGTCGTCGCTGGATCAACTTCTACCTGTCCGTGATCAGCCGTCAGCAGGATGAGTGTATCGCCGTTCGCATCGAGGTTGGCGTAGAAAAGGCGCTCCAGTGCGGTGAAGAAGGTATCTATCTCGGCACGTTGGTGGGGCGTATCGGGACCGTAAACATGCGCGATAGTATCAATCGGTGCGTAATAGAACATGAAATAACTGCGCTCTCGGCTGGCATTCACCGCAGCCGAAAGATTGAGCAAGCCTTCCGAAAGGGTGCGGTATGGCACAATGCGTGCGCCACTGAACATTGCCTGCCCATAGGACGAGTGAGCAATGGATTTATCCTGAAAGACATAGCTTTTCACGCCGTGTGTGGCAAGTTCTTCATAGAAAATTTGGCGCGGCAAGATTGCCTGTGGTGAGACCACATTTCGGAGCGTCTCCGCGGTGTGATCGCCGGCGTAGCTGAAGGGCAAAGGTGCAATGATGGCATCCAGCATTGGCTCGTAGTAAAACCACTCATAGACGCCAGTCTCGCCAACGTTTTGAGCAGTGTTGATGGTGGTGACGTGCGCCGATGTGGTGGAGGGAAACTGCACGCTGATCTTGGAGATCACGCCGTTATCGGCAAAGCGTTTGAGGAATGGGTAGGCTTTGTAGTGCTGTTCGAGGAAGCGCCAGCCAAAGCTATCTACGAACAGCAGCACCACCTTCTGATAGCGTTCAGGCAGATGTGCCAGTGCCTTAGGCGGCAAGCCACCTTCAATGCCCGTCAGGGCGCGGCGCACCGTGTGCGGAATCTGCGCGAAACTGTAGGTATCGTAGATGGGTTTGGCAAAAGCTGCATTAAAGCGCGAAGCATCTACTGCCTGCAAGGATTCTTCATTGAACAAGGCAAAGGCTCCCTTTATTGGCAGGCAGGTGTTTTGCAGCCTTACCTGCCCGTGTAGTGCTTGGCTAGGCGCCGCCGTAGAGCTTCTCGCTCATAGGGCGCATTCCGATCAGCAAAACGCGGCTCTTAGGCGGCATTTGCACGGCGAACAAAATCGCCTCTGCCACATCTTCCGCCTCGATCATCTCTTGCAGGGCGGGCATATCTTCGGTGCGCCCAGTGCCAAAGGCGAAGGTGGTGCGAACGCCGCCGGGTGCGATAATGCTCACCTTAATACCGTGTGGGCGCAGTTCGCCGTCAAGGGCAGTCGCAAAGCCCACTTGGGCATGTTTGGTGGCACAGTAAACTGCCTCGTTCGGGAAACCATTCACGCCCGCTTGTGAAGAAACAACCACCACATTCCCGCTCTTGCGCGCAATCATGCTAGGCACGAAGGCATGGCTAAACAGGAAGGTCGAGCGCATGTTGGTGTTCATCATCCAGTCGTAGTCTTCAATGGTATGCTCAACCAATGTGGCGTAGCGTGCCACACCGGCATTGTTCACCAAAATATCCACCTGCCCAAAGTCTGCCAACACCCGGTCGCGCACGGCATAGACGGCGGGTGCATCTGTTGCGTCAGCGGGATAGGCTTTGGCACGCACACCAAGCGCCGTGCATTCCGCCACGAGCGCGTTCAATTCCTCAGCGTTGCGGGCAGTGGCAGCGATGTTGCAGCCTGCCTTTGCCAAGACCAACGCAGCAGCGCGCCCGATGCCACGCGAAGCGCCTGTGATAACGGCGGTTTGCCCTTGAATAGAGACTGCCATCCTTAAAACTCCTTTTATGCTGATGCATTAAAGCTAGGTGTCGGATTGCTGTTTAGCAAATTCCTGCACAATCAGGCTGAAAACGCGCAAGCCATGCCCTTGCACTTCCACCACCAAGCCTTTTGCCTTTAACTGTGAGAGAACAACCGTATCTTGCGGTGTGCTGCGCCCTGTGGCAAGGCGTCTGAGCGTGCCGCGCTCTCCAAACGTGAGTGAATCCCAAATGCGTTTGCATTCTTTCCACGTCATCTGCTCGTTGATCAGCAACTCGCCCATGCGCTTTGGCTGCGTCGGCTGCTCTTTAAGTGTTTCAAGCAGGTTGAAGGCTGATCGGAGTAAGCCGGGATGCCCGCCGCTGATGTCAATCAGCATGTCGCGTGTTTCGCGGCGCAGTGGGTAGTTCATGCGCGCTTCGAGGTCTTTCACCATCGCCTCAGAATCTTTTTGGTCATAGGGTCCGATGGCAAAGTTGTTATCAGCAAACAACTCGTAGAATTCTTCAACTTCGGCGTGGCGTTCAGGCGACCGTTGATAGGGCATTGGGTAGCGTGTGGTGACGAGGTAAGTTAGTTGATACTTAAAGCGATTCCGCAGAGCGCGCAAGTTACGGAAAAGCTGCGCATCGAAACGCTCGAAAACGTAGTCGAATTCGTCGAAGCAGAAGGTGATCTTCAGGCGTGTGCCGCGCATGAGTTCATCCAAAGCAACCGTAAGATGGCGAAAGGCAAGATCGCGGTTTTGCACAATCGAGTCGTAGGTTGCCTCTAGGCGTGGGCGCACATTTTGCAGCAGCGGATGCTCAACAGTGCCAACGAAACTTGCCAAGTTATAAGCGATGCTCTCGTAGGCTGCCCACGTCTCTTGGGCAAGCCAACCGTTGCATTCCACCAAGACGAAGAAATGTGAAAAGGCGTTATCGCTGAGGTGATATTGGATAGTATCGGTACGGGTGAGGTGTAGCATAAAGCGCGATTTGCCGCAGCTTCCCACGCCAACCAGCGCACAGCATTCACCACGGTTCAGGTTGGTGAGGATATTCGCCGTCAAGGTCATGCGGTAGTCTAAAGGATTACGGCGGTTTGGTTCGCGCATGGGCGGCGTGTAGTAGTTATAGCTGCTCATAGGCTTGGCTCACTCCATGCTATCAGGGTGCGGCAACGGCTAGGGCAAAAGCGCGCCGAAAGATCGGGCTGTTCACGCTTGACCAAACGCTAGAGAGCGAATCGGCAAGCATTTCGATCAGCTCCCCTTGCGAGGCGCGCAGTGCTGCTACGGCAGCGTCAGGCTTGGGTGGCAGTGCATTCTTAGGTCTGCGCCCTTTTTTGGGCGGCGCTGCGGGAATATTTTCAAGACGGGCGAGCAGTGCTTGTGCCACCTGAATCGCGGCGAGATAGTTCTCCAGCGGCGAGAGCATATCCAACACTTGGGCAACTTCTGTGCCAAGCAGTTCACGAAAGGCGATCAAATAGTCTTGCAGACGGCGCACGGCAGCTAAGGCATCCTCTACGCTGGTACCCTGCTCCATGATGGTGCGAAGGGCGGTTAGTTGCTCCCAAAGTAGCGTGCCAACATGATAAATGGCAAGCGCCTTCTCGTTCGGATCAACATCTTCGGCAAGGGCAAGGCGCAAACCTTCGGCGAGGCGCTTGAAGCGCGAAACATCCAAGGCATCACAGGCGGCGCGTGCCTCGGTTTGCCACGCCTTAAGCCGATCACTGATGGCAACCTGCTCCAGAATATCCTCACCCAGCATGGAAGCGCGCTCGGCAAGTGCTAGCAGCAAGCGTGCTTCGTTCACAGCATCTGCAAACCATTGTGCCTCTTTACGGTGTTCTTTCACGTCCGCCAACACAACAGCATCGGTCAGGCGGAAGGTTTCGCGGGCAAGGCTTGGCAGCACATTCAAATCGCCACGTTGCACATAGCGTAGCAACGCCTCGACGCGATCCAACGTCTGGCTGGCGAACAATCTGCCAGCACGCACAATGCTAGTGGTTTCATCCAAGCTGATGGTGTGTGCCAAGGCCTGCCGCAGAAAGACCTCACGCGGGGAAGCGGTCGGGGCTATGCTGCTTTCTTCTTGTGGCTCAAAAATGCGCACTGTCACTGGGAAAACTTGTCCCCACAGGTCGGCTTTTTTCTGGGCTTGGGCAGCATCTTCGGCAGCATGAACGCCCATGACCATAATCTCAACTTCGTTGGCATTCAGGTGCAGTTCGCTGATAGTGGTGCTTTGTGTTTGCGAGTGATCCAAGCCATCGGCAATGCGCAAGATAGCAGAGAGCGCCAGCGTATCGCGCCGCAAATCGTCGGGCAGTTCCAAATAAACTGGCTCTGCTTCCGGGCGCACTTTTTTGCGGTGGAAAGAGGTAGTACAGGCGAGGATGCGCTGTTCATCCTCAGAAAAGCCGCGCAAGGGTGTGTTCATCAGAATATCGCGCCCGCGTAAATGGTGGTTAGGCGGGTCAATCTCATAGGCGATGTTGTGAACAAGCGCGGCAGCTTCGAGCAGTGGGCGCATATTTTGCGGCAGGCGGTGCAGATTGACCGTTGCATCGAAAATCTGCATGGCAAGCGCACCAACATGCCGCGCATGTGCAATATCCACCTGATATTGCTGGCAGAGCGCCTCCAACCCCACACGATTATCTACAACAACTGGTTCAGCATGGCTTGGTATGGCACGTTCAGTAGGTGAATCTTCCTCGACCATGAACAGATCAAGCCCCTTAAGGCGATACTGCCGCCATAGGTATTGCACTTGGTTCACGCTGAGCTGCGTCCGCTTGGCAGTTTCATTGGCGGTTGCGCCTTCGTGCCACGCTAGAATTGCCACAGCGCGTTGTTTGAGCGCTGGTGTTGCCGATTCGGCAAGTGTTTTCAAACGTTCTTCATCTTCGGGCGGTAGCAGTGTTCGTTGCCCTTTGACCATTTCCGTTTTCACCCCAAATATCAAAATATTGCGGCGCGAGTGAGGGTGCGCCGTCACAAATATGTGGCTACACAGAAACTATAGCAGTTTTTGCCAATTCGCGTAAGTGGGCGGGATAAATCCCATCCCTACTAACTCACGCTTTTAGGTAGAGGGCGGCTTGTCCAACCTGCAAGCCTGATTTCACTATTCCCTTGTCGTAATGCCGTTGACTTTGCCCTTAACATATGCTAATATTTATGCACTCAATGGCGCATAAGAACGCCGTGTTTGTGTGTTGGTGGTCGTTAGGAAAGGCTAAGGTAGTCAGTATCAGCAGCGAAGAGTATCGCGTTAATGATCAGATCCGCGGTGTAAGCCGTGTGCGCCTTGTGGTGCAAGGCGAAGGCGGCAAGAGCGAGAATGTGGGTGTCAAAACCTTCCGTGAGGCGATGGAGATTGCCCAAGAGCGCGGTCTGGACTTGGTGGAAGTGGCACCGAATGAAGACCCGCCGGTGTGCCGCGTCATGGATTACAGCAAGTTTTTATACGAGCGCTCCAAGAAAGAACGCGAGGCACGCAAGGCGCAAAAGACTATTGAAGTCAAGGAAATTCAGCTTCAGTTGAAGACGAATGAATACCACTTAGGCTTCAAGGTGAAAGATGCGCGCCGCTGGCTTGGCGAAGGGATGAAAGTGAAAGTGCGCGTCAAATTCATTGGGCGCGAGATCACCTACCCTGAGCTAGGGCGTAAGATGATGGACACCGTGATTGAATCGCTGCAAGACGTAGCACAGATCGAACAGCCGCCCAGCATGGAAGGGCGTGCGATGTTGATGGTGCTGGCGCCGCTGACCACCAAAGAGAAAAAGAAGCAGTAAGGCACACCTGCCGGCGCCCTGCCAACTTGTGAGTATGACCTTTGCACCGCACCTGAGTGCGGTGCTATGCTGTTCAGGGAGTAACGAACGTGGCAAAAAAATATAAGATCAGGACGCACAAAGCCACTGCCAAGCGCTTCCGCGTGACTGGCTCTGGTTTATTGGTGCGTACCAAAGGTGGCAAAAGCCATTTGCGCCGCCGCACCGCCAAGCGCACCAAGCGCCTGTTCAAACGTATGATCACCGTTGCCAAAGCCGATAAACGTAAAGTGCATCGCCTTGCACCTTACCTGAGCCGCCACAAGGCGAACCCGCCACGCGGCTAAGTTCACGAGGAGTTTTTGCATGTCCCGTACTAAGGGCGGTTATGTTACCCGCCGCAGCCACAAGAAAATTCTCAAACTGACCAAAGGGCAGCTTGGCAGCAAGCACTTGCTTTTCCGCCGCGCCAACGAGGCGATGATGAAAAGCCTGTGGTATGCCTACCGTGATCGCCGCCAGCGCCGCCGCCAACTGCGCCAGCTGTGGATCACGCGCATTAACGCTGCCTCCCGTGCCAACGGCATTAAGTATAGCCGCTTCATCCACGCCTTGAAACAGGCGAATGTGGAGCTGGATCGCAAGATTTTGGCTGATATTGCCGCCCGCGATGCTGCCACCTTCAGCGCCATTGTTGGTGCAGTGCAGAGCGCCTAATTTGGCTAGACAGAGCGCAAAGTTGGGCTGGTGTCTGGTCCGCCGCTGATCACGAGTACGCAGAATCCGCGTGTGAAGCTGGTGCGCGCCTTGCAAGCGCACAGCAAAACACGCCGCACCGAGGGACGGCTCGTCCTTGAAGGTGCGCGCTTGCTCTCCGATGCGCTGGCGGCTGGCGCCCAGCCCGACTTTACCCTTTACACCGAGACGTTTGCCCAAAGCCCAACCGCTGCAGACCTTCTGGCGCGTTTGAGCGCCCTGCATGTGCCGTGTTTGCCCATCGCGCCAGAGGTGATGGCGCACGCCGCCGAAACACAGACTCCGCAGGGCATTCTTGCCGTGCTGCCGCTGCCGTCGCTGCCTTTCCCAAACCACCCAACCTTGCTGCTTGCCCTCGATGGGGTTGCCGATGCAGGCAATCTTGGCACGCTGTTAAGGAGCGCCGCCGCTGTTGGTGTGGATGGTGTGCTGCTGTTGCCCAACTGTGTTGATCCATTTAACCCAAAGGCATTACGGGCAGGCATGGGCGCGCATTTTCGCGTGCCGCTTCACAGCAGCACATGGCAGCAGGTTGGGCAGGCTTTCCCCAACCTGCCCTTCTACCTTGCGGCTGCGGATGGCAGTTCGCCCTACTACGCCGTAGATTGGCGGCAGCCTGCCGCGCTAATCATTGGCGGTGAGGCACACGGCGCAACGCCTGCCGCATACCAACACGCCGCACAGCAGATCGCTATCCCAATGGCAAACAATTTTGAGTCGCTGAATGCTGCCGCTGCCGCTGCGGTAATTCTCTTTGAAGCGCGCCGCCAGCGTGCGCTATACTCTGCCTAAATGCTTGCCGCACACTTGGAGAAAAACACCGCATGGAAATCCGCGCCATCACCTATTTTTGCGCCCTGAACACACCTGAAACAACGCTGCCGCGTGTGGGTGACTTTCTTGCCGAAGCGGATCACGCTTTCCAAGCAGCAGGTGTGCGCGTGCAATCACGCCGCATTGCCGGTGCAGCGCTCAATACGCTGGGCGTCACGCCTTCCGATTTGCCATTTTTTGCCGCACGCTTACGCCAAAGCTGCGCTGCGGTAGGTATACATTATGCAGCACTTGGCGTGCTTTCCCCCAGCGATGATCCTGCTTACCTCGCTGCCTTAGCTGACATTTTCAGCAGCAATTCGTCGCAGGGCATCTTTGCTAGCGCACAGATCGCCAGCCACGCGCACGGCATTCATCTGGCGTGGCTGCGCGAAGTGGCGGCGGCTAAGGCACACTTCAGCCGTCTGACGCCTAATGGCATCACCAACCTCTATTTTTGCGGTAGCGCCAATGTGCCAAGCGGCACACCATTCTTCCCGGCTGCTTATCACGATAGCGGTGCAGAGCGCTTTGCACTCGCCATCCAAGCCGCTGATTTGGTATATGTGGCTTTTAACGGTGCAGGGACGCCTGGTCAGGCGCGGAGACGCCTGATCGAGCTTGTAGAACGTGCGGCGGCGCAGCTTGTGCCAATCGCAGAACGGCTTGCCGCCGCGCATGGCGTCGCCTTTGGCGGGCTGGATTTCTCGTTCGCACCTTATCCGAGTGAGCAAAGCAGCCTTGCCGCTGCAATGGAGCATCTCGGCGTGCAAATGGGCAGTGCGGGTGCGCTGGCAGCCGCAGCACTCGTCATGAACGCGGTTGAGGCAGCAGCTTTTCCGCGCTGTGGCTTCAGTGGTTTAATGCTACCTGTGTTGGAAGATACGCGGCTGGGCGAGCGTGCGGCGGAAGGTGTGCTCAGCGTGAACGATCTGCTGCTCTACAGCGCGGTGTGTGGCACGGGCTTAGATTGCATCCCGTTGGCGGGTGATGTGCCGACCGAGACGTTAGCCGCCATTTTGCTGGATGTGGCAAGCCTTGCCCTGCGCCTGGATAAGCCGCTCACGGCTCGCCTGATGCCGCTGCCCAACAAACACGTGGGCGACCCAACCAATTTCACCTTTGAATATTTTGTGCCTTCCCGCGTGATGGCAGCCCGTGGCAGTTTGGCAAGCGGCGCGTTCGGCAGCGGCAGCACCTTCAGTGTGCAGCCGCGCTAAAAAATGCCCAGCACAATCCACAGAATGTAGTAATAGCCGATCGCGCCGCCGATTAGCAGCGTATCGAAGCGGTCAAGCATACCGCCATGACCCGGCAGGATGCCGCTAAAATCCTTGATTTGGGCAGTGCGCTTGAAAGCGGACATGCCCAAATCACCAAGTGGTGAAAACACGCCAACCAAGGCACCAATGATCACGCCATCGGTAAAGCGCACGGTTGGCGCAAAGGGCAGCGCCAAAAGCGCACCGCTGACCATGGCGAACAGCATACCGCCAAAGTAGCCTTCCCAGGTCTTGTTGGGCGAAAGTTTCGGCGCCAGTTTGTGCTTGCCCAGCAGGCTACCCACAAAATAAGCGCCCACATCGCCAATGCCAATGCTAACCACCACCAAAATTACCCACTGTTCGCCGTTTTCCAGTTGGCGCAGTGCCAGCAGGTGCATTCCTAAGCCGCCGATGTACAAGGACGCCGCCACATTTAGGCTGAAGCGTAACGCGGCATAAGCGTCAGCGCCGTAGCGAAAAATCATCACCACCAAGTTGAACAGCAGCAACAGGCTGAGCAGCGGCAAGAGCAGGTGTGTGAGCCGCAAAGCCTGTAGGCTGAGCAGCGCTAAAATGCCGCTGATCACCAACGGCGCGTTCAGGCGAACCTCGCCGCGCAAGGTGTGCGCTGCAAATTCCCCGCCGCAGATGGCGAGGGCAAGCATCAGCGCGGCGGTGTAAAGCGTGCCGCCAAGCCACATCAGCCCAATGGCAATTGGGACGAAAAAGGCGGCACTCAGAAGCCGTGTGCGAAGCATTATCTAGGGATTCACCACCAACCCAAATCGCCGTTCACGTTTGTTGAAGTGCAGAATAGCTTGGAGCAGTTCTGCTTTGTCAAAATCAGGCCAAAACTTGGGTGTGGTGTAGTATTCCGCATAGACGCTCTGCCAGACGAGAAAGTTGCTAATCCGCATTTCGCCGCCTGTCCGCACGATCAGATCGGGGTCAGGCACCCCAGCAGTATCCAGATAAAAGTCGAAAAGCACCTCATCAATCTGATCAGCAGGAATGCCGTCTTGCACCATGCGGCGAATGGCACGGATGATCTCGTCGCGCCCGCCATAGTTGAAGGCAAGGTTAAGTGTTAACTGATCGTTGTTGCGTGTCCTCTCGATGGCATTTCGCACCTTCGCTTGCAGTTCGGGCGAAAGTCCTTCAAGGTTGCCAATATGCCGCAGTTGCACGCCGTTCGCGTTGAGTGTATCAAATTCGCGGTCAATCACGGTGCGAAGGATGTTCAGCAAGCCGCTCACTTCGTCGGCAGGTCTGCCCCAGTTTTCGGTCGAAAAAGCGTAGACCGTCAGCACACGGATACCAAACTCGGCGCTGGCGCGCAAGATACGGCGCAAGTTTTCCACGCCGGCACGATGCCCGGCATGGCGCGGCAAGCCGCGAGCCTTTGCCCAGCGTCCGTTGCCATCCATGATGATGGCGACATGGTATGGAATGCGCTCCGGCAAAGGCAGCGGACTCTCGCTCATAAGGCAGCCTTACCTACTTCTGTATGCATCTGCGTAGCGAATGGTGCGGGATCGGATAGGGCAGCTCTCAGACTGCCATAATCTCTTGTTCTTTACGCTTGCCGATCTCGTCAATCTGACCGATGTAGCGATCTGTCAGCTTTTGCACGCTCTCTTGTCCACCATGCGACTCATCTTGCGAGATGAGGCTTTCTTTCTCATATTCGCGCAGTTCCTCAATGGCATGGCGGCGCACATTCCGCACAGCAATACGGGCTTCTTCAAGGCGGTGATGCACCACTTTCACCAATTCCTTGCGGCGTTCGGTAGTCAGCGGCGGTAGCGGCAGACGGATGATAATGCCATCATTGGATGGATTTAAGCCCAGCTCACTTGTGCGGATCGCCTTCTCAATATCCTTGATGGTGCTTTTATCGAACGGCTTGATGACGATCAGCAGCGCTTCCGGCACGCTGATATTCGCCATTTGGTAAAGTGGCGTTGGCGTGCCGTAGTATTCCACCTGAAGTTTTTCGACAAGGGCAGGACTGGCGCGCCCAGTGCGGATGCCATTCAGGTCTTCTTCAAGGGCAACGATAGCGCTTTTCATGCGCCCTTCGGCATCTTTCAGAATATCGTTGATCATGGCAGGTCACAGTTCCTATCATCGTTGTTTAAGTAATGCCACAGCTTAGGCAGTGTGCATAGATTGTGGCGCAACACAGGTAGGTTGTCAATCCGCCGCCCCAGATAGGGGCAGCAGTGCTGAACAACAGAACCGCTCTAGAGCAAAGATGCGTTGTGGAAGGTGGATGATGAATTGTCCATTGGGCAGGGTGCATCGCCCAAGTGTGAGCCACGCGCTGCTTCGCAGCATACTCACGTTTGCAAGGCGCTTGTACTGGGCAGACCCCTGAAGGCGTTAGCACACAAGTTCAGTTTACGCTGCCGCTTGGCTAAGCATTTCGCCTCAAAGCACCCTACGGAATAATTTGATAACGGGATTGTGCGTATATGTAGGCTACTTCTGCCTATCGAGTTGTTTGCGCGCCCACGTGATGGTGTTCTGAATGCCCTCAGCAAAAGCAATTCTCGGCTGCCACCCGAATAAGTCATTTGCCCGCTGAATATTCGCGGCACTGGCGCGCATATCGCCGGGCTGGGCAGCCTCGTAGCGTACTGAATAGGTGCTGCGCGTTTTGCCAAAGGCGCTCAGCACGGCATCGCAGAGCATGTTAACGCTGGTCGGTGCGCCGGTGCCAAGGTTGATGACCTGCCCAAAGGTTGGCGGCGCGTCTAGGGCATCTGCCCATGCGCGTGCCACATCCGAAACATGCACAAAATCGCGGGATTGCTCGCCATCCGAGTGAATGGTGATCGGCTCACCGCGCAGCACATTCCCAATGAAGATCGCCAACACACCTTGATAGGCGTTCGTCAGGCTTTGGCGCTCACCATAGACGTTGAACATGCGGAACGAAGTCGCGTTCAGTGTGAAATCCAGATCGCGGCGGGCTGCCGTCAGATGCACATAGCGCTCGGCGGCATATTTGGTGATTGCATAGTAGGACACAGGATCGGGCGGCGCGGATTCAGGCGTCGGTGCAGGGTTGCTGTTGCCGTAAATGGTCATGGAACTGGCGAAGATCAGGCGCGGCACACGGTGTGCGAGGCAGGCTTGCAGCACATTAATGGTGCCGAGCGTGTTCACGCTCAAGTCATGGGCAGGATCGGCGAATGAGAGGCGAATAGAGGCTTGCCCTGCCAAGTGCAGCACAGCATCTAGCCCTTGTTCAAAGATCGGCGCAAGGTCGGCGGGATTGGTGACATCACCTTGTGTGAAGGTGGCGGCAGGATTCACATAATCGCGCCTGCCGCCGCTTAGATTATCCAGCACGGCAACATTGTAGCCACGCTGGATGAGTTCATCGGTGATGTGGCTGCCAATGAAGCCCGCACCACCCGTCACGAGAATACGTTTACTCAAGATAACGAACAACTATCCTTTCAAGCCTGAGGTGCTAATGCCCTGTGTGAACAACTTCTGTGTGAAGAAGTATAAGATCATGACGGGCAAAAGCGCCACAACTGCCGCTGCCATCAGCAGGTGCAGTTGCGTGCCGCCATCTTGCCTGAACTGCTGCAACGCCACCGCAATCGGGCGCCAGGACTCGTCAGAGGTGACCAACAGAGGCCACTCTAGCGCGCTCCACACTGCCACAAAGCAGAACAAGACAGTGGTCATAATCGGCGCCCAAGAGATCGGCACGACCACAGAGCGCAAGAAGCGCAGATGCCCTGCACCGTCCACACGCGCCGCTTCCCAAAGTTCATTAGGAATCTGCATAAAGAACTGCCGCAGCAGGAAGATGCTGAACGTATTGGAGAGGAATGGAATAACCAGCGCGGGCCAATTGTTAATCCACGTGAGGGACTCATTAATGCTGCGGAAAAAGCGATCTACTTGCGTCACGATGATCAGGTTTGGCACAAGGATGATGATGCTTGGTACGAACAAGGTCAGCAGCAACATGCCAAAGATCAAGTTGCGCCCCGGAAAGCGCATCCGTGCGAAGGCGTAGGCTGCCAGCACACAGATCACCGTTTGCCCAACCACCGAGAAAATCTCAATCACAATCGTGTTCCGCAGAAAGACGATGAACTGCCGCGAAACGCCTAATCGCTGCGAACCAAACAACACATCCTGATAGTTCTGCATCTGAATGCCTAAAGTCGGGAGGATGTTGGTAGTGTTGTTCGCCTCAAACGACGTCTGCAAGGATTTGCCGACCATGAAGGCAAACGGCAAGATGTAGACGATTGCCGCAACACTCAACGCCACATAAACAAAAAGGCGGAACCAGTTGATCTGGCGCTTGGCGCGCCGTGAGCCTGCCGAAAGTGCCATATCAGCCATAGAACACCCGATTGCGTGTGAACCGATTTTGCAGCAAGGTTAGGATTAGAATGATGCCAAACAATAAGAAGGACATTGAAGCGGCGTATGGGCGCGTCTTGATCGACGACGCCTCTAGAATGGTCTCGTAGATGTAGACGGTTGTTGTATCCAGCGCACCGCGCATATCAGGCGTTCGCAGCACCCAGATATGCGTAAAGGCGCGGAAGGTGCCCGTGATCGCCAGCAGTGTTAGGTAGAAGGTTGTTGGCGAGATCAATGGGAAGACGATATGACGGAAAGTCTGCCAACGTCCGGCGCCGTCAATCTGAGCTGCCTCGAACATCTCTTTTGGCACGTTGCCCAAGCCGTTCATGAAGATCACTGCGTTGTAGCCACTGAACACCCAGATCGCATAGATGATGGCTGCCACCAACGGCAAACTCGGACCGATCAGGAAGTTGGGCAGGCGCACGTTCGGTCCGCCGATGATTTCGGCGATGATCTGAAAAACGCCCTTCGGATTCCGCAGCCACTCTTGGGCAGGCAAGCCCACCGCTTTCAAGAGTTGGTTGATCGGACCGAAATCCGCGCTATTAGAAAAAAGCATCGCAAACACGGTCGCTGTGGCAACTGTCGGTGCGATGTAGGGCATGAAAAAGATCAGGCGGTATAGCCCTTTGCCAACGCGCACCTCGTAAAAGAGCATATAGGCAAGCAGCAAGCCCAACGAAAGCTGCACCGGCACCGTCAGAAAGGCGTAGGTTGCCGTGCGGATGATCGAATCGTAGAACTGCACATCACCGCGTGCGGCTGCCAACGGAATTTCACCAATGAACAGCCAGCCGCCAACCATGAGCGCAATGGCAATCAGGATTGTGGAGAGCATACCGCTGGTCGTCTCACGGCGTTTGGCGCTGCTCCAGAAGAAGTATGCCAAGCCGATCAGTCCGATACCGAGCAGCATTGTGAATACCTCTTGCCACTGCGAGACGGTATCCACCAACACAGCAGGGCGCACGCGGGTGAATTCGCGCACCGTCTCGGCTGGCACACGGGCAAACTGCGCCAACGTGATCCGCAGTGCATCTTGGGCAGACAACACATACAGCACAAAGCCAATCGCAACGGCGGCAAAGAACCAACGCACCAGACCAAAATAACCGTATTTGCGCGGCTCTGCCTCAGGGTCGGCGCTCAGGCGAATGCGGTGCGCCACAAAGATGGCGGCGATGGCAGCCATCGCGCCGAACAGCGCGGCAATCTGCGGCAGCAGCGGGAAAACATAGGTGTAGCGGCGATCCGTGACGACTTGGCTCAGCACGGTCAGCAGCGGCTGCGAAATACGGTGTAGTTCGTAGAAGGTGAACCACGTCAGCAGCACAGCGCTAAGGGTGAGCAAGCCCGTTCCCCAAGAATTCAGCACAAAGGTTAGGTGATGGTCGTTGGCATCGTCGGATTCAACGTTGCGCGGCTGCACTTGCACATAGAGCAGCACGCCAAGCAGCAGCACACCCAACGGAATCAGTGCATACCCAAAACCAAGCGTGAACAGCACACCGAAAAAGGCGAGCGTTGCTGTTGCCGTAAGGTAGCCCGGCAGCAGGTAGCGGTAGAAATCTCCCTGCCCTGCGCGCATTGCCTCTACACCGCGCCGATACATGTTGTAGCCGACCAAGCCAAAAATGAGTGCGACTGCCAATGCTATCATGTAGGCAAGGCTGCCAATCACCCGCACAAAGTTTGCTAAGCCAACGAAGCCTTCTGGCACATTGACGCCGCCCTGCATACTGATGAAAAAGCCGTAAGCCACGGGAAATAGCTCAAAGACAAAGGCAATAATTGCCACGGGTGCCACAAAGAGCAACCCAAGAATCGCCTCATTGAGCCGTGCGCGCTGTCGGCTGACTTTTCGGGTAGCAGTGCCTGCTTGCACACCTGCTACATAGGAAGTGGTTGCCATGCTCATCCTCTCGCCTGCGCTAAAGATGCACGCTTTTTTACAGGCTGCCCGTTAAGACTCGGCGGGAATACTGTTAAGAACGGGTTAAAAGCGCTGCGTGTGCTGTTTTTCACCCCTTAATTGTGGCGCAGCTTTGGCTGAGGCGCAACAGACTCGCCTGCCTAAGCATCGTTTTAGGCGTTTGCCCAAAAATTTAACGAAGTGCCACAAACTCTTAACACTTTCTTAAATAAGTGTGGGTATGTTTCTAAAAGGCATTTCCTGCCCATACTTTTAAGTATCCTTAGCTGGAGGATCCATGAATAAGTTCACCAAAGTTTTGGCGTTGGCGCTGATCGCCGCCCTCGCCCTCGGCTTTGCTGGCGTCAACAACACGTCCGCGCAAGGCACCTATGTCAAGACCTTTGATCTGACCCTGCCCGTTGCTGAAGGCACCTATGCCGGTGTCGATCCCAAAGGCACCACCATCACCTGGTGGCATCAGCACAGCGGTCAGCGTGAAGCGGCTGTGCAGGCTGCTGCCGAGAAGTTCAACGCCGAGAATCCCTTTGGCATCACCCTCAATGTGGTTTCTAAGGGCAGCTACGATGATATCTTCACGGCTGTGACGGCAGGCATCCAAACTGGCGAACTGCCCGAAATCGTCGTTGCCTATGGCAATCAGGCGGCTGTCTACCAGAATAACGAAGCCTTGGTTGACCTCGATGTGTTCCTGAATGATCCTGTGTTGGGCATTCAAGACTTCGAGACCGATATGTTCACCAACTTCTTCGCCAGCGACCTGAACCCTGCCCATGACAACCAGCGCTTGGGCTTCAGCACCTACCGTTCGGTGGAAGTGCTGTACTACAACGTGGACGCCCTGAATGAACTCGGCTACAGCGCACCACCCACCACTTGGGAAGAGTTCGGCGAGATGGTCTGCAAGTTCGTGAATGAAGGCAAAGGCACGGATGGCTACCAAATCCGCACCGATGCGTCCTTCATCGCAGCTGGCGCCTTCGCCGCTGGTGGCGATATCTATGACCGCGCCGCTGGCGAGTTCACCTACAACAGCGATGCTGCCAAGGTGCTGCCCAAGGCAATCCAAGACCTGCTGAACAAGGGTTGCATCAAGAAGACCGTTGACCCACGCGCCCGCAGCGATCAGGCAGCCTTCGGCAACGGCGCCGCCCTGTTCTACACCGGTTCCTCCTCCGGTATTCCGTTCGTGTGGTCAGCAATCAAGGATTCGCCTAAGCCCTTCACCTTCGATGTGGCACCTATCCCCGGCTTCGGTGATAATCCCGCCGTTGTGAATGTGTACGGCGCCAGCAACAGCGTCGTTGCTAAGGGCAAGACGCCTGAGCAAATCCTCGCCTCGTGGCTTTTCCTGCGCTGGTTTAGCGAGGCTGAGCAGCAGGCGACCTGGGCAAAGGGCACGCAGTACTTCCCCGTGCGCCGTTCGGCTGCCGATCAGCTTGCCGACGTGTTCGCCGCTGAAGGCACCGGTCGCCCCTACCAGAGCGCCTTCAACCTGCTGGGCAGCACGAAGGAAGAGCCTTCCGTAGATGTTTACCAGACCGTCCGCAGCGAAACTTCTAAGGCATTCAACGACATCCTCGACGGTGCTGATGTGGATGAGCGCATGGACGCACTGACCAACCTTGCCAACGAACTGTTGGAAGCCTCCCGCAAGTAAGCTGCTTTCTGCCTAGAAAGCACAAGGGCGTGGTCATGCTGACCGCGCCCTTTTTGTGTGCCGCTGCCTTGTGTGGTTATGAACTACCGCCGAACCAGTTCAGCAGGCGCTTCACCAAATTGCGTTTGCGCGCTTGCTCTTGCTGCAACTCACGGTGAAGCTGATCGGTAAGCTGCTTGAGCTCCTCAAGCGTCATCCGTGCGCCATTGACCAACACCCACTCGCCGCCAAGATCACGCAGTTCACTTGGCGCACGTTTGTAAAGCGATTGATAAATCTCTTGGTAACGTGCCATTGCACTTTCAATATTCATCGCCGAACGCCACTCCGATTCCTGCTTGGCTGCTTAATTACTAAAAGCTATTTCAAACCCTGACAAGCACCGTCAAATGAAGCAATTCTTTACTTGCGTGCAGATCACACTTTAGAGGTGACCGTCTTATCCCTTATCCGTTTTTGAAATGCTTTTTATAATCTCTGAGCGCTGCCGATAGCAGCCGTCACGCCCAATAATAACTGCCACAGCGCCTTTGTGTGCCTGCTTCACTGCGCTAAATGGGCAGTTTGGTTAGATTTTCTTCTAACCATTGTAGCACACTCTTAGCAAGTTGCACGTCACTCCAAATCCGAAAGGTTTGTGAAATTTTGCCAAAAACACCCTGGATCTGCTTTGGGAAAAGTGCCTAACCAACCCACATAAGCCACACCACGCCAAAAAGAAGGCTCAGGATCGTGATCGGCACGCCTGCCCGTAAATAAGCGCCAAAGGTCAGCCGCACACCCATCCGCGCCGCGATGCCTGCCACAATCAGGTTTGCCACAGAGCCAAGCAAGGTGAAATTGCCCGCCAGTGTGGACGCCATCGCTAAAGTGAGCCATGCTTGCTGCGGATTTGGGAACTGTGCCATCTCAGGGCGCAGCAGGAGCACCGCCGGCACATTGGAAACAAGGTTGCTCAACGCCGCCGTGATCAGGCTGAGCTGGGCAATTCCGCCGCGCAAGATCGGCGCGGTTGCCTCAAAGAGTGCCGCGCCTAAGCCGCTAGCTTCAATCGTGTGCGTCACGATGAACAAGCCGCTGAAGAAGGTGAGCAGTTCCCAATCCAGCGACATGAGCTTGTGCGGACGCAGCCGCGAGATCAGCAGCAGGCTTGCCGCAATGAAGGCAGATGGCGCAATTGGCAAACCAAACAAGAAGGCGACCATCAAGCCAAGCATCACCAACAGGCAGCGCGAGAGCAACGGCTGATACGTCCGCACAGCAGGCATTTCGGCAGTACCAAGCTGTCCGCGAAACTCTGCCCGATAAAGCAGCACAATCACAAGCCAGATGATCAGCAGACCGACGAAGGCAATCGGCGCAAGGTTCAACAGAAAGGTAAGGTAGGGAATACCGCTGCTCTGCCCAATGATCAGGTTTTGCGGATTGCCGGTGATGGTTGCCACCGAGCCAACGTTGGTGGCAGCCGCCAAACCGATCAGGTAGGGAATTGGATCGCGCTTTAGGCGGCGGGTTAGCGTCACCACCAACGGCGTCAGCATCAAGCAGATTGTATCGTTCAGAAAGAGCGCCGAAAGCACGCCCGCCGCCGCCACAATCAGGGCGAGCAGCGCCTGTGGCGTTTTTGCCAAGCGCAGCACTGCCGCGCCAACCAACCCGAAAAAGCCCGCCATTCGCAGGTTCACGTTGATGACCATCATGCCGAACAGCAGCATGAGTGTGCCAATATCCAGTGCATCGTAGGCTTGCTGCTCACTGATCGCACCCAGCGCCAGCAAGGCAGCCGCACCCACAATGGCAATGGTCGCACGGTTCATCCGCAAACGTGGCAACTGTCCGATTGCCACACCTGCATACGTCAACAAAATCACAAGCATCGTCAGTGGCGCAGCGATTCCATCAGGCATAGGATATTGCATTGTTCCTAAAGGGTACGTTTATGAAGTGAAGTTAGCTCAAGCCGGCGCGGCGGCGCGCCTCTTGATAGTCGTCCGGCGTATCAATATCGCGCAGCACGCTGTCTGTCTCCACCAGCACATAGTGAATTTCGCCCGCGTGTGCGTTGATCACCTCTCGCGGCGCGCTGCCTTGTGGAAGGGCAAGCAATTCTTGCCACAGGCTGCGGTCAATCAGAATCGGGTGCCCGCGCCTGCCTTTATAGCTCGGCGCGATGATCTTCCCACGCCCTTCGGCATACGCCTGCATCAATTGCCCAACAATGCGCCCGTCCACCTGCGGCTGATCGCCCAGCACAATCAGGCACGCCGCGATATGCTCATCTAAGGCGCGCAAGCCCGTTTGCAACGACGAGAGCATATCACCCGCCTGATAGTCGGCATTGTGCGTCAGGCGCACAGGCTCATTGGCAAGCGCGGCGCGCACATGCTCTGCCACATGCCCGGTCACCACCACAATATCATCAAGGCGCATTCGTTTCAGGCGCTCAGCAATCACACGGATGATCGGCTTGCCGCCATCCCACGGCAGCAGCACCTTAGAGGAGTTGGGCTGCCCCATCCGCCGCGAGAGCCCGCCTGCCAACACGACGGCAGCCACACGCCGATGCACCTCACAGATCGGCTCGGCAGCCTGCACTGAACCACACAGCACCGCCTCAAGGCGCGGCTCGCGCAGCGCCAAACGCCCGATCAGGCGCGCTAAGTTCCGCCCTAAGCCCGCCTCTGGCACTTTGTTGATGAGTGCTGCGATCCGTGCCCGTTCAGGCACGCCCTTCAAGCCTAGTGACGGATTCCGCAGCACGGACGCCACCCACATCCAGCGGATGCGGTCGCCGTATTGATAGCCGAATTCGTCAATCATCGCCTGTGGATTGTAGACGTGATCGCTATCCAACGGCTGCCCGATGCAATCAACGCCGACGACAGGCACAGCCAAGGTCGTAGCGCTAGGGATCACTGGCTCATGGGCGTAGGGCGCCTTGAAAGGCAAGCGGCGTGCACCGTCCGCCTCGATCAAGATCGCGTCCGAATCCACCGTATCCATCAGACTGTTGATCAGCTCTGGCGTCACACCGACCACTTTCTCCACACCGCCGCTGGTTACCACCGTGTGGTAAAGAAAGGCAAAACCGTGCTGGCTGAGCGCCCTTGAGAGTGCCTGCGGACGTGGATTCACACCGCTGCTATCGGTAGCGATTGCGGTTGGCACGTGCGCTAATTCCTCGGCGGCGATGCGCGTTGTGGTGGTGCCGATCACGCGCCACCCTTCGGCAGCTAATTCATGCCCAAGCCGAAAAAGTGCCGACGATTTCCCGCCCGCACCAATGAAGGCTACCACCTCGCCGCGCTGAACATTCAGCGCCTCTCGCAACCGCATAGCACGCCTTTTTACTGCCTAGCGCCTGCCGAAAAGCAAGCGCACGACCTCATAGCCGATCACGATGATGATCAATGGTACTGGAATAAGCAGCACATACGCCCAATTGATCGGATCAGGAAATGCCAACCCAACATCGCTAAAACGGATTAGATCGGGAAAAGTGACCGAGAGTCCGTTCTCGGTGCTGATCTGGATAGGAAGCAGCAGTAGATAGACCACCACTGCAATAAGAAGCACGAACAAGCGCGCTAGCACGTAAAGAGTCCCTCGCCGCATTAAGCACTCACCCTGCTTTGCTGAGCTTAGATACGTCCCTAAGTATAGCGCGCATTGGCGGCACGGAAAGCACCGCTTCTAAGACGCCGCCGCCCACCGAAAGCGACTTGTCCGAGATGGTGAAGCAGTGTTCACGCCGCACACGCGGATCAAGATCGCCAATTTTCATGCCCGCCGTCACCAATGTATCATCGTCAATCAGACCGCGCAGCACGCCCGCAAACGGCGCATAGATCGGCGTTTCGCCTACACGCCCGATCACCTGTCCTTGATGCAGCAGTCGCCCAATCACCGCGATCTGTGTCATCGCGCCGTCGCAAGGCGCACGCAGCACGCGCTCATGCTGTTTGCCGTTTAGGTCAGCCGGCGCGCCTGTGTCAGGTTCGGCACTGCCACGCCAATAGACGCGCCCTAAGTGGTGTCCGCGGTTGGTCTCTACCACAGCATGGCAATCTTTGCCCGCCACAAAGCCGGGTCCGAGCGCTACCACCAACGGTGCTTGATCTATGCGCGTATCCAGTGCCGTTTTTGCCACGCGCCCATCAATGATGACGGCGGGCTTTAGGGCAGCGATTGCCGCGCCGTCGGGATCAATGAGGACGGGGATCACGCCTTGATCCAGAAGCGCGCAGAGGGCAGGCAGATCGGCAAGATCGGCGCGCCGTGCGGTCACCCCTTCGACGATGACCGTCTCGTAGACGGCTGCCATGCCGTAGCTAACCGTCGTTCGCACGGCAAGCGGTTTAGGCAGCTCAGTGATCACCACTGGCAAGCCCGCCTTGTGCAGCCGATAGGCAACGCCAGAGGCAAGATCGCCACCGCCGCGCAGCAACACGACCGAGTCAGCGCGCACCGTCCGCCACTCCCGCCGTCAGTAAACCCATATAGACCCGATCAGGCGTCATGGGCAGGTCATCAAACCAAATGCCGCTTGCCTGATGCAGTGCAGCGGCAATCGCAGGCGCGACGGTGAGGTAGGGCATCTCCGCCATGCCGCGTGCGCCCCACGGACCAATCGGATCGGCATATTCAAGGATGACCGACTCGACGTGCAGCGGAATATCGCCCACCGTTGGGATCAGGTAGTTAGAGAGGTACGGATTTTTGATCACGCCGCCCTCACTGATCAGGTTTTCATACAGCACATAGCCCACCGCCTGCACCACTGCGCCTTCCACTTGCCCGCGCACCAATTCTGGATTAATGGCGCGCCCAACATCGCTGGCAGAGACAACGCGCAGCACAGCAACCTGTCCCGTCTCTAGATCAAGTTCGACCTCAAACGCCTGTGCCACATACCCGTAGGCAAAGTTTGGCTCAGCGCGCCCTGTCTCAGGATCGTAAGGCGTGGTGGCAGGCGGACGGTACTTAAAAGTGCCGATGGCGGGACGTTCCTCGTTTTTCCAGGCTTGCAGGGCAAGTTCAGCCGCACCACGCACCGCGTTACCTGCCATGAAGGTGAGCCGTGAGGCAGATGCGCTGCCCGAATCATCAGTCTGCGCCGTATCGTGCGAGATGAGTGTGACTTTGTGCAGCGGCACGCCAACCGCTTCCGCCGTCATCTGTACAATGGCAGTGTGCGCGCCTTGCCCAACCTCGGCGCTTGCCTGCCGCACAATTACGCGCTCGATCTCAGTCTCGCCGTGCAGTTCAATGGTTGCCCAAGCGCGCTCTGGAAAGCCAAAACTGAAGCCGACATTCTTAAAGCCACACGCAAAACCGACTCCGCGCCGTTTGTGCGGCTCAGCAGGCTGCGCGAGCGGCTTACGCTGCCAACCATGCGGCGTCTCTTCCCAATAACCGCTGCGCCGCGCACACTCGGCAACCACCCGATCGATCGTAACACCCGTCGGCAGCGGCGTGCCAACCGAGAGCAGATCGCCTTCGCGCAGCACATTCCGTAAGCGCAGTTCCACAGGGTCTATGCCGAGTGCTTCTGCCAGCTTGTTCATCTGCCCTTCGGCGGCAAAGGCACCTTGCGGTCCGCCAAAGCCACGAAAGGCGCCGCTGGGGATGTTGTTGGTGAAGACGCCATAGGTATCCATGTGAATATTGGGAATGCAGTATGCGCCGGTTGCCAGCAAATTAGCATTGCCCATCACTTTGCTGGTTGTGTAGGCATAGGCGCCACCATCACCGATTACGGTTGCCTCTGCCGCCACGATTTTCCCTTCACGGGTAGCGCCCCACTTGGCATGAATCTTGACGGGATGGCGCTTGTGGTGGGCAAGGATCGACTCCTCACGACTCCAGATAATCTTGACCGGTCGTTTGAGTTTCCACGCGGCAAGCGCCAGCACAATCTGGACGGACATATCTTCGCGCCCGCCGAAAGCGCCGCCAATGGCAGGGTAGATTACGCGCACCTGCTCTAAGGGCAAATCCAGCGCGTGGGCAATCTGCTGCTGATCTTCGTGCGCCCACTGTCCCGCCACCACGACGGTAACGCGCCCTTGCTCATCAAGGTAGCCAAGCCCTGCCTCTGGCTGAAGGTAGGCATGTTCTTGCCAGCCAGTGGTGTAAGTGCCTTCGACGGTGACCTCTGCCTGCGCCCAGCCCTGCGCCATATCGCCCTTGCGAATCTTATAGTGGCACAAAATGTTATTCGGATATTTGGCGTGAAGCTGTGGCGCGCCCTCAGCCATCGCTGACTCGGCGTCGGTCACAATCGGCAAATCTTCGTAGGTGACCTCGATCAAGTCGCGTGCTTGCGTGGCGATCGCTTCCGTCTCCGCCACCACGACCGCCACACAATCGGCACGGCAGCGCACCACATCCGCGCCCGCAATCGGATTTTCACCGCCAACACCACAGATAACGGGCTGATCATAGATGATCAAGCCGTACTCGTTACGCGGCACGTCCGCCGCTGTGAAAATAGCAACCACGCCCTCTAGCGCGGCTGCGGCACTGGTATCCACGCTCAGAATGCGCGCATGGGTGCGGTCGGCATAGCGAATCTTCATCCACAACTGCCCATCCACATCCAGATCGGCGGGATAGGGTGTGGCGCCCGTTACTTTGCCGAGTGCATCCAGACGGTGAACAGATTGCCCAACCACCACCGTTTGAGCGCGTTCTGTTGGGTCAGGTGTGTTTGGCGTTTGCTCAGGCATGATGAGGCTTCTCCATACAAGAATGTCTATGTGAGGTACGCGGCGGATAGACTCAACATGCTATCCGCCGCGCTTGAAGTGCTACCAATCGCCTAAATCGCGGGATTTGGTGGTCTTGGGTGGCAGCTTGCGCTTGTTGGCAAGGTCACGCTGGCTCGGTCCGGCGATGATCGCCACCAACAAGTAGGCAACACCAAGCATCACAATCCACAGAAAGCCGCCAACTATCAGGAGCCCTTCATTCTTGACGAGTATCTCGCGCCCGCCGCTAGCATTGACCGTCTCAATGACATACAGCAAGCGCAGTGGCTGAATCTCAGGGATGATCAACTGCGCTGTGAAATAGGCAACAACGGCAAATCCAACGGCAAGGATCAAGCCGAAGATAGGCGCCAACGGATTGCGCGGATTCTTCTTCTCTTCCTTCATGATACTGCTGCCATGACTTGGCATAATTTAGTTTTCCCCTCCAACAACCAGACGGAAAAAGTAGGTGGCGGTGCCTTCCGCCCAAACCACCTCAACGCCCAAAACATAGCTGCCTGCTTCAACAGGCAGAATGTACACAGGAATCGGGTTGAGTGACAACACTTGTGAACCGATCAGATCAATCCCGTTCGACTCAAACAGGTTTACCACAACGGCGGCAGGCTGGACACCGCCAAACTGTAGCTGTGTGATGCTGCCCGGCGCCCCAACCACGCGGTTAATCGGTGCGTCCAGCGGCGTGCTGAGGCATTTCTGCTCATTGGGCAGCGTTAGGCAGCCAACAAGGGCAATCGGCGCAAACGCCACATCACCAATGCTGATCTGCACATTGGGATAGCCAATCTCGCTGAGTGGCGCCAGTGTGGCAGTCGGCAGCAGCGCGCTGCGCGTTGGAATGCGGATTGTGAAAGGCGTCGGCGTCGGTGCTGGTGGCAGGGTGCCAGCCAATTCAGGCGTCGGTGCCGGCGGCAGGGTGCCACCTAACTCAGGCGTCGCGCTTGATAAATCTGGCGGCAGTGTCGCAACGGTCACACCCAATTCAGGCGTGCCAACCGCTTCCGTTGGTGTTTCTGTGAGTGCCGGTGTGCCGCTGTCAGGTGTGCGGGCTGGCTCGGTTGCCCTGCGCGTGGGTGTGGCGCTTGCCGCAACGGTTGGTGTGGCAGTCGGCGTGGCGGTGAAGGTTGGCGTGATGGTTGGTGTTGCCGTTGGCGTGGCAGTCGGTGTGGCGGTGAAGGTTGGCGTCGCGGTTGGGCGCGGTTGCACCTGCAAGGCAAAGACATAGCTCACGAAAAACTCGCTCTGTCCGCCGCTGCCGTTATAGACTGCCGTGATTAGGATGCGCTGCCGATTCGGGCTAACGTTCTCTAGAGACAGCTTCCCATCGGTCGCCAGCAAATCCTCGCTGGGTGGCTCAGCGTTCGGCGGCGCGCCATCAATAAAGGTGATGCTGAATGCCTGCGGCGCAGGGTCAGCAGGCTCAATCACAAAGGTGATCGTCTGATCCTCACGGGCATTGATCACGTTCGTTGGCTGTGGATCATCTACGAAGGTACATAACGGCGCGTTATCAGGTTTGGGAAAGCAGGCTGAGCCAGCCGCGCCTTCAAACAGCACGCCTTCATATTCGGCACGAATCACTGGGAATTGCGCTGGTGTGCCGCTTTGGGCAAACACAGGTATGATTAAAGCGGCGGCAAGTGCCAAAATACCGCCTAGCCACACAAGCTGATAAGAGCGTCGCTTCATAGGTTTATCTTCCTCTGTCTGGGCAAACGCACGGCGGCGGATGAATGTGCGCCCGAAGTCTTCCGCCTGCATATTAGGCATTGTAGAATAAATCAGCAAATCGCGCTATGATCTAGGCAAACGAAAATATTCCTTCAAGACAGGATCGGAGCATCTACCGTGAGCGTACAGACTCAACACGCCCTCATCACCTTTTATGAAGCGCGCCTTGCCAACATCGTCGGGCTGATTACCGACTTGGCAAATTACGAGACGCCAACCGCTAACAAGGCTGCCGTAGATGCTTTAGGCAGCTTTGTGTGCCAAAAATTGGAGAGGCTCGGCGCGCAGATTACCCACTTCCCGCGTGAGTCCGTGGGCGATATTTGGCTGGCGAAGTGGAACACGGCTGCCGCGGGCAAGCCGATCCTTTTCCTGATGCACCTTGACACGGTCTGGGGACTCGGTACAGTGGCAGAACGTCCGATCCATGTCGAAGGTGACCGCCTGATCGGACCCGGCACCTGGGACATGAAGGGCAGCATTGGCGTAGTACTTTCGGTGCTGGAAGGCTTGCAGGAACGCGGCGAATTTCCTAACCGACCTATTTGGGCGCTCTTCACCACAGATGAGGAAACCGGCAGCCTGCACAGTTGGGAGATTATCGAAGACATTGCCCGTCAGGCGGGTTTGTGCCTTGTTATGGAGTTTGCGGCGACCAATGGCGGCATCAAGACGTGGCGCAAGGGCATCGCCAACTATCAGGTCAGTGTGACGGGCAAGGCATCGCACGCGGGCAACGCGCCGGAAAAAGGCGTTAACGCGGTGGTCGAATTGGCGCACCAAACGCTGCGAATCACCGACTTGAATCGGCTTGATCTCGGCACGTCCGTCTCGGTGACGGTGGTGCAAGGTGGCACTGCTTTCAACGTGATCCCTGACCGTGCAACGGCGCAAGTGGACGTGCGCTTCAAAACGCAGGCGGAAGCAGACCGTATTCACAGCGCGCTGATGAGCCTGACGCCCGTCCTTGAGGGCGCCAAAATCGAGGTGACGCAGCGCAGTCAACGCCCACCGATGGAGCGTGACGCTAAGATGATCAGCAGCTATGAGCAGCTTAAGATGTTGGTGGCTGACTTGGGCATTGATCTGCTTGAGGAAGGCAGCGGCGGCGGCAGCGACGGCAACATCACCTCTGCCTTAGGCATTCCGACGCTGGACGGCTTGGGCCCGATGGGCGAGGGCGCGCACGCCGTCCATGAGCAGGTGGTGATTAGCAGCATTGCGGCACGGGCAGCCATGCTGGACGCACTGCTGCGCGGCTGGCGCTTTGACACTGAATAGTTTTGCGGAGCAGCAGCAATGTACGACGAGACAGAGAGCGATCTGGGCGCGTGGCAGTGGATGGCGCCCGTCGGCTTGACGGTGATTGGCTTGGGCTTCAGCCTGACGGGACAAGCCATCATCGCCAAGAGCAAGGGCAAGCCGTTTTGGGTGTGGTTTGGGCTTGGCACGCTTGGCTTAATCGTGCTGAACAGCGGCATTTCCATCTTTGGCGATGCCGTGAAGCGTCGCGCACTACAAGAGATACACGAGCGCGAAATCAACACGCCCATCGCGTTTTAGAAGGCTGCTCTGCTTTAGAGCGCACATGAACCCAACCTTGCTACAGTTTGGCGGGCTAGAAATACGTGCCTTCACCTTTTGGCTGGCGCTAGGTGGGCTGCTGAGCGCTGCGCTGGTGCTGTGGCGCGGCAGAGCGCGGCGCATGGCATATCTGGATGTGATCACGGCGGCGGCAGTCTGTGGCGTAATCGGTGCGCGTGCCGAGCATGTGGCGCTAAATTGGGCGTATTTTTCCGCCAACACTGCCGAGATTTTCGCAGTGAGCAGCGGCGGCGTCAACTGGCATGGCGGCTTACTAGGCATTCTGTTCGGTGCGGCGGCTGTGGCGCTTTGGCGGCGGCTGCACCTGCCGCACCTGCTGGACTCATTAGCGCTGTGCCTACCGATTGGTGCGCTGGCAGCCTGGCAAGCCTGCGCGGCGGCTGCCTGTGGCTACGGTATAGAAGTCCGCACCCTTGCCGACTATCCGCTGTGGCTGGCAATCGAAGCGCCTGACGTCTACGGCGTCTCTGCGCCGCGCTTAAATCTGCCGCTGATTGGGATGCTGTTTGCAGTGCTGTTAGGCGTGCTTGCCGTGCTGCTGATCGGCTATGGCAAGTTGCAAGGCGGGCGTTTCTGGCTGCTCTTGGCGCTCTATGGCTTGACGATGGCATTCCTGAGCGGCTTCCGTGCCGAATACGTGCCGATCTGGTTTGGTGTGCGTGCTGATCAGGCGCTTGACCTGTGGATCGGGCTGTGGGCAGCCGCCCTGTTTGTCCGCTATCGCTTTCACAGGCGGCGCACAGGGCGTGGGACGCCGCCCTAAGGTTGCTGCGGCTATTCAGCGCGTAAGAAGGTCGCTACCGCCTCGACGTGGTAGGTTTGTGGGAACATATCCAAGGGCTGCACTGTTTCCAGCCTGTAGCCCTTGCCCAGCAGCCGCTTGGCATCGCGGGCAAGCGTGGCAGGGTCGCACGAGACGTAGACAATCTTGGCGGGCGCAAGGGCAGCCAGCGCATCTAAAGCGTGCGCTTCCATGCCGCTGCGCGGCGGATCAAGCACCACACCATCAAAGGTGCCTTCTAACGCCTCCAGCACTTCTTCGACCAAGCCTTCAATCAGGGTGATGTTCTCGAAGTCGCTCAGGTTGGCGTCTGCATCGCTGACGGCGGTAGGAAAGCCTTCAATGGCGGTGACGGAAGCGGCGTGCGCTGCCAAGAACGCTGTGAACAAGCCAACGCCGCTGTAGAGATCAAGCACATTTTCTGTCCCTTGCAGGTTCAGGCGTGCCAGCACCAGATCAACCAGCGTTTCGGCAAGCGGCAGGTTCACTTGAAAGAAACTGCCAGCGGTCACCTGAAAGGTGCGCCCTTTGATCGTATACTGCACGCTGCCCGCACCGATCAGGGCGTGCGGCACATCTTCTTCAGAGAGGAAACTGACCGAAAGCGGCAGATCAATCTCGACAGCAGGCTGCGAGTCATCTACCGTGCTGAGGGCGATCAGGCGATCAGCGCTTTCAGTGCCAACTTGCAAGCGCACGCGGGACAAAATGCCGCCGTCCAGAGTTTCGAGGTCAAGCGTTTCGAGCAGGTCTTGCAGTTCAGGGCGAATAATGTGACATTCTTCAATCGGCACGATATGCTGATCGTCGGTGCCAATAAAGCCGACTTGCCCATCCTCAGTGACGTGAAAGGTGACGTGCGTGCGGTATTGCCAAGCGTTCGGGCTGGGAATGATGGGCAGCACCGTCGGGTTAGGGATGCCGCCAATGCGCGTGAGTTGATCGGTGACGATGTGCTGCTTAAAGGTAAGCTGTGCCTCATAGGCGATGTGCTGCCAATGGCAGCCGCCGCAGCGCCCAGGTCCGAAGTGCGGGCATTCAGGCTGCACCCGCGGCTCAGCGCCTTCCAGCAGCATAACGCCTTCAGCATAGGCAAAGCGCCCTTTATCTTGCACAATACGGGCGGTGATTCGCTCGCCGGGAATGGCATACGGCACGAAGATTGTACGCCCTTCATAGCGCCCAATCGCGCTGCCACCATGTGCCATTGTGGTAATCTCTAGCTCAATCAAGTTATCAGAGTCGGCGGGCTGCCCGTCTTGCTCTGTGGAATGTGACTTAGGCATGATTGATCCTTCTGGTGAAGCGCCTCTAGCGCTCAATGACTTTCCGCACCCGCGCCCTTATATGCGCCGTGCGCTGGCACGCCTGACGGCGCTTGGCTTGGCACTATGTACCCTTGCTGTTGCCGCGCAGCTTGTGCTGGCGCTGCTGAGCGGCGCCTTAGCACTCTTGTTTGTGCTGAGTGCCGCCTTGACTGCCACCTTGCTGATCCCGCTGGTGCTGCAAAGCGTGCTGCACCCTGAGATCAGGCTGAGGGCGGACGGCATTTGGCTGCGCCCGATGCTGTGGCGTCCACGTTTTGTGCCACGTGCCGCGCTTCTGGACTGCGTGCGGCATCCCCTCATCCCTGATAGCGAGACGAATGCCACCATGCAACGTTGGCTGTTTGGCAAGGCGCACCGTCGGCGTGAAGGCTGTGCCATTATTGTAACACGCCACGCCTTACCGCCGCCCTACCGTTTGTTGGCAAGGCTTGCCAACGCGCCGCAAGCGGCTGCCTTTGCCATCTCCAGCACAACGCACCGCGATTATGATCGCCTGCGCGAGGCTATCGCCGTCTTGATCGCCGACTCGAAGGGCTAGGCGCGGTCAGGTCTTCACTGCCGATCAGCGAAAGGTAGGTATCGGCAAGCAAGGCGGCGCTGCGCGCCCAAGAATGGCGTTCTACCACCCAGTTGCGCCCGTGCTTGCTCAGGCGTGCTGCCTCTTCGGAATCGTCCAATAGGCGCAGCACAGCATCGGCAAATGCCTGTGGTGTGTCTACAATTCGCATGTGGCGTCCGTCTTGGGCGCCCAGCCCCTCCGCGCCAAGCGCCGTGCTGACGACAGGGCAGCCGCAGGCAAGCGCCTCCAGCAGTTTGAAGCGCGTGCCGCTGCCGCTGCGCAGCGGGCAGACGAACAGCCCGGCACGGTTGAGGTATGGGCGCGTGTCGTCCACCAAGCCTTGAATGCGTAAACCTTTGGCAGGATCGCTGCCGAGTCGTGTTAGGGCAGGCGTTGGGTCTTTGCCAAGCAGGGTCAAGGTGAAGTTTGGGCGTTTGGCGCGGATCAGCGGCATGATTTCGCGCATGAAGTACAGCACGGCATCTTCATTCGGAAAATACTTGTAATCGCCCATGAAGATGGCGCTGTCAGGGTCGCGGCGGATGTTGCTAGGCTTGAAGTAGTCCACATCTACGCCGTTGGGCGAAAGCACAGTTGGCACGCCGGGTGCGGCGCGCTTCACAATCTGCGCGTCAATCTCGGACATCACGCCGACCAACGTCGCAGCGCTCCAAGTCTGCGGCTCGAAAAAGCGCATCTTGAGCGCTTCAAGCGCAAGGGCAGGGCGCTGGTAAATCGGCGTGGCAACCCGTGCGTGCCGCCACCATGCCAGATATTCAATAGCAGGCTCAGAGAGCAAGACAGGTACAGGCAGCTCGGTGGGCAAGTTTTGCAGCATGTAGAATGATTCGACGTGAATCAGATCGAACAGGCGCACGCGCAGCAGGCGTTGAATAGTCTCGCGGAATTCAGATGTCGTGTACAGGCGCATGGTGATCGGCTTGATCGCCGTCAGGCTGAGCAGCGCAGCGCGCAGCTTGCTTGGGCTGGATGGGCGATTGATCACGACCAGATCGCACAAGTCCTGCAACGGCGTGAGGTCAAACGTGCGTTCCTCAGGGCGCCCAAAACAGACCAACGTGATCGCAAAGTCGCGGGCAAGGCGCTTTACAAGGTTATAGGTGCGCGAACGTCCGCCGCTGACAGGCGGATAGGGCAAATAAGGCGTCAGCATTAGGATATTGGGACGGTTAGCGCTCAGGGCAGCATCTCCTTAAAACAGAGTGTGCGGGTGTTTCTGACTCTAATTTTGGCGCAGCGTGCGCGTTGGGTCAAGGTATGCCATAGCTTCACGCCGCGCTGCACAAATGTGAGCGCGCTGCACATTTTCGCAACATGCGCTAAACTCCTTAGTCAAAAGCCTTGTTGAGGAGTCCTATCAGTATGAAGACACTGGTTTACACAGGCGTTGGGTCAGTGCAGCTTGAGGATCGCCCACATCCGGGCGATCCTGCCGAAGGTGAACTGTTGGTGCGTGTGCGTGTATGCGGTGTATGCGGCAGCGACGTGACCGATTGGTACATGCTGCCGCGTGCGCCGCTGGTGCTTGGGCATGAGCCTGCCGGTGAGGTGATCGCGGTTGGCGATGGCGTCACCGCCTTCCAAGTTGGTGATCGCGTGGCGCTGCACCACCACATGCCCTGCATGGTCTGTGAGGTGTGTCGGCGCGGCGCGTATACCAACTGTCCACAGTTCAAACAGACGCGCCTTTATCCGGCGGGCATGGCGGAATACGTGCGCGTGCCGCGTGAAATTGTGGCGGGCGATGTGCTGAAACTGCCCGATCACCTACCCTATGAGGCGGGCGCACTGATCGAGCCAATTGCCTGCTGCGTGCGTGCGCTGGATCGCGCCCATGTGCAGGGCGGCGATGCGGTGGTGATCATCGGCGCGGGCTTTAACGGGATTGTGTTTGGGCTGCTTGCACCGCACTGGGGCGCTGATAAGGTTGCTATCCTAGACCGCGTGCCAAGCCGTTTGGCGCGCGCCGAAGCACTCGGCATGAGCGCCTTTAATGTGGATGCGCCCGACTGGCAGGGGCAAGTGCGCGCATGGACAGGCGGCAGCGGCGCAGGCATAGTCATCGTGACGCCTTCCAAGACGCCCGTCATTCAGCAAGGGCTAGGGTTAGTGGCGCCCGGCGGCACGCTCATGCTCTACGGACCGCCTGCCCCTGAGGATAAGTGGCTGCTGGACGTGAACTACACCTTCTTCAAAGAGATCACCGTCACCAGCTCGTATTCAGCCAGCCCCTACGACACACGGCGGACGCTCTCGCTGTTGGCAAACGGCGTGATTGATTATCGCAGCCTGATCACGCACCGTTTCCCGCTTGATCAGGCAGATCAGGCGTGGCACATGACCAAAGCTGCCGGCGATTCGCTCAAGATCGTGGTGGAGATGCCCTGATTTACGCACAACAAAGCCCGCCGCAACGCGGGCTTTGTGTTACGGTTGCACCGCTACTGGCGCGGCACGAAGGTCGGCGCAAGTGCCGGTCGTTCAGGTGCATCGGCTTGGTCAGCGCCGCTGAACTGCCAGACACCTGCTACAGGTTTATCGCCCGCGATGCCGTAGACAATCGCAATATCGGCAAAGCCTGTGGTCAGCGCATTCTTGAAGTAGGTGATGCCGTTCGTCGGACGGAAGACACCCGCGCCATCGCGCCCATTGCCATTCCAATCCCCTGCAAATGGCACATCGCCCACGTTGCCCAGCACAAACGTATGATTTGCGCTTGAGATGCAGTTATTGCCGCAAACTTGGTTGGTGAGGTAGAAGGTATCGCCGCGATAGATGCCAAAGCTATCTTGCCCATCGCCATCCCAGTCGCCCGTTACCGGCAAATCGCCCGTCATCCCAAACAGCATGGCATAATCGGCGAAGCCTGTGCTAAGCGCATTCCTAAGAAGCACTTGCCCTGTGCTGGCATTATACAAGCCCACGCCCGCCTGCCCATCGGCATCCCAGTCACCAGCGATTGGCACGCTGTTTGGCGAGGCGCCTGAGAAGGTGAAAGTGTAGGCAACTGGCGCGTCGAAAGTGTTGGCGCTTTTCAGGAAAAATGTCCCCGTTGATGGGCGATAAACACCGATTGTCGAGCGTCCGTCACCATTCCAATCGCCTGCAATGGGCAGATCGGTAGAGACGCCAAACACGACTGCAATATCGGCGGGACTCGTTGTGTTGCTGAAGCGCAGATGGAAGATGTTGCTGCTTGGGCGGAAAATACCGATGGTATCAGGGAACTCGGCTGTTTCCGAGCCATATTCGTAGGCGCCGATATCGCAATTGACAGGCGGGCGTTTGGCGCCGCGCCCATCGCGCCCGCCGACCAAACTGCCGCTGCAGATGTTGCTGTTGCCCGCGTTGATGGCAGGGCTGATGCTCTGCAAACGAATGACGGGAATGCTGCCCACAGGGTACACAATGACGGACGGTGGCAGATCGGCAAGGACATCTAGCTGAGGATGAGTTATTTGGTCTGCTTGTGCAAGAAGTTCGCAAGTGTTCATTTCGGCTGTGTTATACTCAATGTTGTGACCCACAGAGACTAGCAAACCATAATTGCGGCAGTTGTTGTGTATATCTGATAGTGGTGTTTCTGTCGCTTCGCTTGCCATATTTGTGCGCTTTGCAAACAACGAGTGATTGATGATACTGTTGCCAATCACTATGTTTCCAAATGAGCTGTTGAAAATTGCACCTGCATGACCGCTAATTAGAACAGCGCTGCTGTGATAAATAGTTTTATTCTTGTGAAGCGTGGTGTTCTGTACGTTTAGCGGATGATTACCATTGTAAATTGCACTTCCTGCTGGTGATGGACAGTAAGAAGCTACCCCAAACATGGCTTGATTATTGAAAAACGTGCTGTTAGCGACACTTAATTGACCATACGCGTTATAAATGGCACCACCTACACTTGCCACATTGCCCACAAAAGTAGTGCGCTTTAGCAGCACATTGCCGCCGAAAATAGCGCCTCCTTGCCCGCCGCGGTTGCCTTCAAAGTAACTGTCTTCGATGATCACCTGAGCAGTACCAATATGAATTGAACCGCCGCCGTAGCAGTTGTCTGTAGGCAATCTACCGCCTTTGAAGGTCAAACCGCTGATACGCACAGTCTTATCCTGGTTGGCATCAACCCAGAGGTGGCGGGCGGGCGAACTTTGGCGCGCCAAAAGCGTCAGTTTATCTGCACCTGGACCTTGCAGGACGAGGCTGCGCTGAATGCGTAGTTCACCAAGTTGCAGCGTGAGTGTTTGCGGTCCGCTGGCAAAAAGCGCACTGTCAAAGGTGATGATGGCGAGTTGGTCGCTGCTGTTTGCTTCTTGGATTGCCTCGCGGAGGGTGCAATCCTGCGCCGTGCAGCCGTTGGGTGTGGTATCCGCTAAGGTGTTGACGGTTAACGTCCGTGTAGGGGTTAGGGTTTCATAAGCACCTCTATCGCACGTTTCATCGCGCAATTTTCGTAATTGATCACGGAAACTCACTTTTAAGCATCCAGTAAATCCTGCACTGTTAATAGCTGGACTGCCGGGTTGTAAATCCATGTAAGCGCGAGCGCCCGCGGCGGGTACTGCAAGCGTGCCATTTTCATTAAGCCACGTTAAGCCTGAACGCGGACTTCCTACGGCGAGACTAAACATTGGGTCTTGGCTCATGCCGGGTCCACACGAGTTATCCTTTTGCGTGACCTCGCTTATTGTCGTGAGAGCGTTAGGTGTTGGCGCTGTGAAGCACACTGGTGGACTCAGCGGCGTGTTGCTTAGTTGTTCGTTTTCATAATCCCCTTCAGAGGGATAGCGTTGCGTGTAGTATGTATCACCTAGTATGGAATTCTCGATCTTCAAAGTACCTGAGGCGTTATGAAGGATTCCCAAATTTGGGTCTAGCAGATCGGGGCTGTTGCTCGCACAGCATTCCAGTGCAGAGTCACATGCAGAAGTTCGGTTGAACCACGAAAACCTGCGGCATTGGGCAGGTGCATTTGGTACAACACGCCCCCGCCTGCGCCGCCTGTGGTGGCAGCATTCTCAGCGAAGGTGGAGTTTGAAATAGAGAAGTGCGTTGCTTTTGTGATGGTGTCGTTGTTACGACTCTCAATGTAGATTGCACCACCTGTCCCTGCTCGGTTGTTGAAAAAAGTGCTTGACGAAATCCCCAAAGCATTACCTAAGTCTGATTCGTCTAGCAAGTAAATTGCACCACCTGCTCCGCCAGCATCAATCTGATTACGGTCGAAGAGACAACCCTTTTCGTCAATGATCAGCTTGCCCCTAGCGTGGATCGCCCCGCCGCTGACTTGGGCAGAGTTTCTGTAGAAAACACAGTGAGGATGCTGTGTGCCAGTGCTTCGCAGGGTAAGCGTACTGTCTTGATCAGCACAGAAGATCGCCTTGATATCTTCAACACTCAGCCCCACGCCAGCAAGGTTGGTAGGGGGTGTGGGCGCCGGTCCAACGATTAAATCAATCATGGCGTTGCGAAACTGCATTCGTGCAACCAGTGTGACATAGCCAAAAATGCCATCATCTATGTATAAAAAAGCGGTTTCATCATCGAGATATGTTAAAGACTCGACAAGAAACGACCCGCCACGCCATTCAGGCAGACTGGGGTAGGAGCGATGGAATGCCTGAAAGGCTACCTCTTCTGAACGTTCGTATTGAAAGCTCAGGGCGTACCGAACAGGCACGTTTTGTTTCTCGTACTCGATAACGAGCGGCGCATCGGGCATCAGAATGACATCGTACATGAACTCTTTGCGTATCTGACTGCCGTAGATTATGGGCAGGCTGAACCTGCCGAAGCGCTCTGGCAGAACGTCGTAGATGGTCACGAGGCGGTCGCTGCCAGCCGGAGGCGGGATAATCACGTAGGGTATAATGCGTGCGCCTGAGGGCGTGATCGTGACGTTGAGGGTTGGCTTTGGTATGGGCGTGGCTAGGGTGCGGTCGTTGCTGGGCGTGGCAGTCGGCGAGGCGGTTGCCTGCGCCAGTGTGGACAAGGCGGCATTCGGCTGCGGAATGATCAGCACGCCTAGCGACAAGACGGCTGCCAAGGCAGCCAAACCGATCCAACGAATCGGTTTCATGAGAGTACGTCTCCATGCTAAAGGATGTTTAAGCGAAAGGGACAACGGGTCAGATAACGGCGGCTAAGCGCAGTGATAGAAGGCGGCGGTCAGCGGTGTGTGCCTTTCGTGAAGGATAGTAGCGCGGCGGGGCGAGTCAAGCGGGCGTAGGGCAGGCGGTAGGGCAAACGGCGGGCGCTGCGCCACACCCCGACCACCGCCACGTCGCCCGCCAGCCCGTAGAACGCCGTCTGGTACACCGCGCCTACCCCGTTGAGCGTATTCGTCAAATACAGCATCCCCTCGCGCCACACGCCGACCACCGCCATATCGCTCGGCAGCCCATAGAACGCCGACTGGTAGAGCGCGCCCACACCACTGAGCGCCTTCGTCAAATACAGCATCCCCTCGCGCCGCACACCCACGCCATCTATGCCGTTGCCATCCCAATCGCCCGCCAGTGGCGTGTCGTTCGGGTTGCCAAACAGCACCGTCTGCGTCACGTCGTTGTTGTCAAGGTAGAACATGCCTTGCCCATCCCGCCACACCGCCGGGCGGTCTATCCCATCGCCCGCCCAGTTGCCCACCAACGGCGTGTCTGCTGCATCGCCATAGGCTTTATCGGTTGTGCTGGCATCCGTCAGCGATTGCCTGAACGCAAAGACGCCATCCTGCTACACGCCGATGCTATCGGCAGCCGCGACCGCTGTCCACTTGCCTACCAGTGGCAGCGCACCCAGATTGCCATAAGTGATGGTGTGGTCAGGCGCACAGACCACCGTCGCCTCTGAGGTGGTCAGCAGGAATTGGGTGGTTGACGGGCGATAAACGCCGACATTGGTGTAACCGTCGCCGTCCCAGTCACCCACGACGGGCATATCGCCAGTGGTGGTGTACTCAAGACGGATGCTGCGCGCATGGTACAGCCCTGCTTGCGTGTAGCGCAGGTAGAAGGTTTGGTCACTGGGGCGGTAGATGCTCACAATGCTCGTCTGCCCTGTTTGTGGCAAAGCGGGCAGCGCTGAAGGTGAAGGACTCGGCGTTTACGTGGGTGTTTGGCTTGGCGCGCAGGGATCGTAGGGCTGCGGCGTGCGTGTGGGCTGTGGTGTGCTGCGGCTGTCGCGTGGGAGGAAGGTCGGTGCGACGTTCGGCGTTTGGCAGGGATCATCGGCTTGGGCGGCGATAGGCGCACCCGCCTGCATTAGCAACGGAATTACCCCCCGCTAGTAGTGTTAAGAGAATGCTAAAGGCAACTGGTAGCCGTCTGTGCATTGTGGCGCGCCTACTTTCTAAAAACTGCACCTGCTAACGCGCGTACACAGGTCGGCAACCCTTGTCAAGCGAGCGTAGGGCAAGCGGTGGGGAAGCGGCAGGTGGAACGGTTCACAAGGGCGGGATGCCGCCCGCCTAACCAATACCTGCCGCGTTCAGGGCAGCTTGGAGCGTTTCGGCACGTTTGCGCCAGGTGTGCTTAGCGGCTAAGGTGCGCCCTTGTGCGCCAAGCCGTTCGCGCAATGCTGAATCGGCGATGAGTGCGTTGAGCGCTGCTGCCATGGCAGCCACATCCTCACGGGCAAACAGGTAAGCATCCTGATCGTGGGTGGCAATCTCGGTGATGGTTGGCTGATCAGGTGCGACGACGACCTTGCCCATCGCCATATACTCATAAACCTTCATCGGATTCCCGTAATCGTTGGTGGCAGGCATGATCGTGATGTCCGACGCGGCAAGGTATGCCGCCACCTGATCATACGGCAGGCTGCCTGTGAAGGTTGTGCGCGCCGCGATGCCAAGCCGCGCCGCCAATGCCTGCGAATCCGCGCTGGTGATGCCTTGCCCAACCAACAACAAGCACGCACGCGGATCGCTGATCTGAGCAAAGGCACGCAGCAGCAAATCTACGCGGTGGTAGGGCTGGAACGAGCCGACGAAGCCGATCACGATTGCCTCAGGCGGAATGCCATACCGCGCACGGATCGGCGCGCCGTCCAGATCAGGGCGGAAGGTGCGCTCATCAATGCCGTTCTCAACGATGATGACTTTCTCAGGTGGCTGCCCATCCTCGATCAGGTGCTGGCGCAGCGTTTTGTTGACAGCGATCAGCAAACGGGCTTGAGTGGTCACCTGTTTATGAATATCACGCGCTGCCTGCTTCAAGCCAACGCCATACTGCTGTTCTTCTTCCCATGAAGGCGCAACGTCGTCCAGCACCAGCGGCACGCCCGATGTTTGGCTGGCAAGCGTGGCGGCAAGGCTGAAGGCGATATGCGTCTCAAGGATTAGATCGGGACGTTCGCGTTCAATCAGCGTTAGCAGCTTTTGCGCGTAGCCCTTGCCGTGCCGAATCCGCATAGCATCGCGCATCCGCATGGCAAGCGGGCGCGGCAGCAGCTTCTTCACATAGTTGCGGTAGAGGCTGACTGATGTTTTGGCGTTGCTTTCGGCGGCTGCCTCCACACGCTGCACCGTATGACCAAGCCCTTCAAGAGCGTTTAGCAAGGCGGTGGCGCGAATGACATGCCCCGCTTGCCCAGAGGCAAGGCTATCAGCAGGGTGTGGCAAACTGTAGAGAATCTTCATCAAGGACGCCTTTCCATATGTTGTTAAACGCTAGTAGCCAACTGCCATGCCATCTTTGCGCGGATCGCAGCCGCCAAACAACACGCCCGACTCAGGGTCGCGGCGGATAATATCACCGCTGCCGAACAAACCGCGCCGTCTGCCACTAACAGGGCGCACAGGATGCCCTAACTCGGCAAGGGCAGACATGGTTGCTACGGGAATGCCTTCCTCAAGCGCGATTTGACTCTCGGCTGTGCCATCTAGCAGGCAGAAGCGCGGGCGGTCAAGTGCCTCTTGCGGATTCAGGTTGTCGTCCAGCATGGCAGCCAACACCTGAAAGTGTCCCTGTGGCTGCATGAAGCCGCCCATCACACCGAAGGTTGCCCACAAATCGCCATCGCGCAGCGCCATGGCTGGAATGATGGTGTGATAGGGACGCTTGTTGGGCAGCAGCGCGTTTGGATGCTCAGGATCAAGGCTGAAGCCTGCCCCGCGATTCTGCAAGAAGAAGCCCGCGTCCTTCGCCACAATGCCCGATCCAAAGCCCATGTACAGGCTGTTGATGAATGAGCAAGCATTGCCCTCACCATCCACCGCGCACAGATAGACCGTATCCGAACTGGTGGGCGGCGCGCCAAAGCTGGGCGGCTGCATCGCCTGCCCGCCAATCAGGGCGCGGCGCTCGGTAGCATAGCTTTTACTAAGCAAGCCCGAAAGCGGCACAGCGCTAAAGGTTGGGTCGGCAATGTAGCGGCGCGCATCGGCAAAGGCAAGCCGCATCGCCTCGATCATGAGGTGCAGGCGTTCGGGCGAATCCCACGCCATGCTGCCTAAGTCAAAGCCTTCCGCGATGTTCAAGGCGATCAGCGCTGCCAAGCCTTGTCCGTTCGGCGGACATTCGTACACGGTCACGCCGCGATAATCCGTATGGATGGGTGTTTCCCACGTTGAGCGGTGTGCGGCGAGATCGTCGGTTGTCATCACGCCGCCTTGCGCGCTGAGCGCTGCCACAATCGCCCGTGCTGCCTCACCCTGATAGAAGGCATCTGCACCGCCTTCGGCGATCTGTTGTAGGGTGCGCGCCATGCCGCCTAACCGCACCACTTGCCCAACCTGCGGCGGCTTGCCATTTGGCAGATAATCGCCTGTATCAGGGCGTGCTGCCAGCCAAGCACCGTATACTTGCCATGCCGCACCAAAGACGGGCGCAACAGGAAAGCCTTCGTCGGCATAGTGAATGGCATCTGCCAGCACTTCACGCAAGGACATGCGCCCGTGCCGTTTGAGCAAATCTTCCCAGCCGCGCACCGCGCCGGGAACGGTGACGGCATGTGGGCTGTAGATCGGCATTTCGGCAGCGTTTGGATGTGCTTGCCGCACCACCTCCAGCGTGAGGGCAGACGGCGCACGCCCGCTGCCGTTGAGGGCGCTCACCGTGCGCGTTTTGGCATCGTAGTAGAGCGCGAAACAATCACCACCGATGCCGGTTGAAGCAGGCTCAACAACGTTTAGCACCGCAGCCGTCGCAATGGCGGCATCTGCGGCGTTGCCACCTGCACGCAGCAGGCTCACGCCAGCTTGGGAGGCGAGGGCGCTGCTGCTGGAAACCATCCCGCGCCGTGCGGTGAGCATCGAACGCCGTGAGCGAAAATCGAAAGACATGGGTTGCATAGGGAACCTCGCTCCTCAGGAATGCGGCTAGGCGTTGGCGCGCAGAAATATGTTAGGGTAAAAACGGCAATTGGCGTGGTGTATCTGTTGCGGATGATTCGGATAGTGCTGCCAAACGCTGATTGGCGAGTGCAACGTTTTGTGGATCAATCTCAAAGCCGATGAAGTGCCTATTCAAATTTCTACATGCAATTGCAGTAGAACCACTGCCCATAAAAGGATCAAGCACAGTATGCCCTTCGCGTGTTGTTAGGCGGATTAGAAATTCTAGTAACGCCACAGGTTTTTGCATCTCATGGACACGCTTTTCCGTTGGCGCAAACCAAAAACGTAAAATATTAGACGGGCTTTTGCCCTCTACCTGTGATTCGGCGATATTGAGCGCACCTACTTCATTTTGTAACACAACATCAGTAATGGTGTGTTGATAGGGTTTGAAGAACCATGCAATTGGTTCCCATGTTGGGGCAAGGTTTCCCAAACGCCAGCCCTGCCATTTCTCAGCCTGAAGCGGCTCACCGCGTTTCTCTAGGATGCCACTCAGACGCTGGACGCGGTGGTGCGCGTTTGGTTTTTCCCAAACCAGAATATCGCGCAGCAGAAAACCAGAGTCCTCTAAGGCAACCAGCGCACGATGCAGTGTGCGCCTTGCACAGAAGATGAATAAGCTGGCACCCTCTTTTAATTTAGGGTAAACGGCAGTTGCCCACTCTTCGCACCAAGCCTGATACTCGTGTGGAATATTGCGATCTGCGGCACTCCAACCGCGAATAGGCTTGCCGCGCCGTTTGAAGGCTGTTTTGCCTACTTGCGCTGGTGATTGCCCTAGCAATGCTGAATTTGTATTGGCGTGCAAAACATCCCATGTATCTGCGCCAATGCCATAAGGAATATCTGAGACGAAACAATGCAGGCTATCATCGGCTAGATGTGGTAAATGCTCAAAACAATCACCAAGCGTGACGCGATCCAGGTATTCATTCACGGATTTATTCCAATCTGCTGAAGCGTTTTTTCAATCGCTTGTATTTTCTGATCAACTTTTTCCGCTGATCAAGCAGAAACTTGAGATGTACATAGCCAAGCAGTGTAACATCTTTCTCCAGTGCCTGCTTGTAGATTTGACTGATGCGCGATGGAAATTGGTAGAGTGGTGCAACGAGACAGGCGAAATGCTTTGGCATCACCAACGAGACTGTAGGTGTCTGTTTCGCCGCGAACATCGGCTGAATTACCGCGTGTGCGGATAACTTGTGTTGGAATGCCGAGAAAACCGAGCGCGTGTTTCAGAAGAATATCACAGTATTTTGCCCACAGCTTCTCTTCGGAGGAGTCGTGATCAAACTCCTCAGGAATGACGCCACATATGATCAAGTCCTCACTGAGCGTGGCGCGTGAAAGCGTAGTAAGTTGCCTGTACAGCATATCAAATAGCTGCCGAGTGCCAACCGCTTCACGAATGAGTGCGATACGTTGTTTACGCAGTTCTAGAAGCATTATTTCTCACCCGCGGTGCATCGCCAGCGCACGCGCATAGACCTCAACCGTGCGTTTTGCCTGCTGCGGCAGCGTGAAAATGCCCGTCACGCGCTGCAAGGCTGCCGCGCCCATCTGCGCCGCCCGCCCCGAATCGCTCAGCAGGTCGGCAAGCCGTTCAGCAAGCACCGCGGAATCACCCTTCGGAATCACATAGCCTGTCTCGCCATCCACCACAATTTCCGCCGTGCCGCCAACGTCTGTTGCCACGCACGGCAAACTTGCCGCGCCCGCCTCGATCAGCACTGTTGGTAATGCCTCACTCCAGCTGGGCAGCACAAGGGCATCCGCCGCGCCGAGCAAGTCTGGCACATCCATACGCTGCCCCATGAAGTGGATCACATCGGCATAGGGTGCGGCAAGTGCCTCTAGCTTAGCGCGTTCTTCGCCATCGCCCACCAGTGCGATCTGCACATTGGGAATGCGCTGGCGCAGCATCGGCACTGCCTCAAACAGCACCTCATGCCCTTTGCCGCCGCGCAGCACTGCCACCATGATCACGATAGGCGCATCCTGCGCCCAACCGAGCGCAGCGCGTGTTTCGGCGCGCTTGTGGCGTGTGTTGAACTTCTCTAGCTCAATACCGTTGTAGACTGTCTCGATCTTCGCCAGCGGCAAGCCTGCTTGCTTGGCGAACTGCTGGCGCACCGCCTCCGAGACGGCGATAACGCGATCTGCGCCGAAGCGTGCCGAAAGCAACACCAACTGTGCGCGCAGGCGTGTTTTCAGGTTGGTGAACGGCTCAAACATCACATGGCGCGTCATCACGGAAGGAATCCCTAGACGGCGGCGCGAAAGCGCGTTGTAAATGTTGGTATCCTGATCTTGCGAATGCACAAGGTCTATGCGTTCGCGGCGCAAAAAATCGGTAAAGCGCCGCCATGCACTCGGATCAACCATACGCTTAGCGCCCAGATCGAAGCGCTGCACGCCGCTGTGTGCGATCAGGTTTGCCAACGGGCTATCGCGGCGCGTGTTGAGCGTGCCAAGCGTCAGCTCAACGCCATCCATGCTGTTAATGTGCGGCACGACGGCAGCAATGTTGCGCTCTGCGCCGCCCATTGCCATGCTGCTGAGCATGAGTAAAACGCGCATAGGCTAGTTCTCCATGTGGTAGCGCGAACGTGCGGCAAGGGCGGGCAAACCCATCACTTTGAGCATGAACAGCTCGAACGAATCTTTGTAGAGCAAGAACACGCGCCTAATTTGCAGCGGATGGCGTGCCGCGTCACGAATTCGCATCGGTCCCGGCGTCAGGGTGTAGGCGCTTAGGTAGCCGAGATCGCGCAAAGCACGGAAGGTTGCTGTGTTGTAATCGGCGCGGGTGCCGTTTGGGTAGGCAAAGGCGTTCGCTTGCTGATCGGTCTGTGCCTCGATGTGCGCTTTGGATTCAGCCAATTCGCGGTACGCCTCTTCAGCGCTGACTCGCGTCAGGATTGGGTGATTGACGGTGTGTGGCATACAGGCAACCTCATTAGCAACCATCTCGCGCACCTGATCCCAGTTCACGAACAGTGGCGGCTCATTGCTAGGCGCGGGAACTTGGAGCAATTCACCCACACGGCTAACCGCCTCCAACTTTTCCGCCTCTGGAATAGTTTTCAGGGCGCGCAGCAAGTGATCGGTGGTGGCGCGGCGCGCTTCAGGTGTGCTGAGGTCTTGCACGCCAATCAGTGGTAATTCAGCCTGTGTGTGATCAGTCTGGTTGAGGTAGAAAGCGCATTCATCCCACCAGGGCGGCGCAGGATAGCTCATACGGGAAGTCATCAGAAAGATCACGGCGGGTAAATGCAACTGCTTGAGGATGGGAAAGGCATTCTCGTAATTATCAAGGTAGCCATCATCAAAAGTGATGAGCATTGGGCGCGGCGGCAGCGGTCTGCCCTTAGTCAGGTAGGCGTGCAGCACCGAAAGGCTGATCACATTAAAGCGTTTGGCAACCCACGCCATTTGGCGGGTAAACATTTCAGGCGTCGCGCTGACATTTGGGCGGTAGTGCGGAAAATCGGGTGCTGTTGCATTCGTGATGCGGTGATAGGCAAGCACGGTCAGTCGCCTTTTGCCCCAGAAGCTATCCAACAAGCGTGGCGCGCCGAGCCGTGCCAAAGCGGTAATGGCAAGTTGTGAGCGTTTCGCCATAAGGGGCTATCTCCTTAAGGTGTGCAGCGCAGTGCGCTAGATGCCGATAGCTTTATCATACACTTGAAGGATTTTTTTGAGCATCACCGTTTGGCTAAAGCGTTCCGCCACCATCTGATAAGCATTTATGCCAAGCTGCCGCGCCGACTGGCGGTCGGTTACCAAACTGCGGATGCCTTCTGCCAGTGCTGCGGAGTCTTGTGCAGGCACAAGGCGCGCCGTCACGCCCTCTTGCAGCAGCGTTGCCAAGCCACCCACTGCCGTGCAGAGCAGTGGACGCGCATACGAGGCGGCTTCCAGCACGGCGTAGGGCAGCGCTTCCGAAAGCGACGCCATGCAGACGCAATCTAGCGAAGGCAGCAGGCTCAGAACGTCCTCACGGAAGCCTGCGAAATGGACGCGATCCGCGATACCAAGCGCATGGACTTGTGCGGTCAACTCGGCGTGCAGCGGACCCTCCCCAATAATGACCAGCTTTACGGGCAAGTCGCGCACTCGCGCCATGGCATCCAGCAGGTAGCGATGCCCTTTAACAGGTTTTAGGCGCGCCACACTGCCGATCACGAAATCATGAGGTGTGGCATCCCATGCAGCACGCAGGGCGTGATCAGGCTCAGGCAGCGGCAGCGGCGGAATTGGCACAGCGTTATGGATGAGTGTGGCACGTTCGCCCAAACCTTGCCGCTCTGCCTTGCTTTGCAGCGTCTCAGTCACGTTGATGTATTGGCGGGCGATCAGGCGGTTCAGGCGCAGCACGCCTTCATAGAACTTGCCCTTTAGGTTGGGATACTCTGCGCCGTAATCGCTGTGAATGGTTGCGACGCAGCCGCGCACACCCGCCAACCACGCCGCCACATGTCCCCACAAGATGGATTGGACATTGTGTGCGTCTACGATGTGGTAGCCACCGCGCTTTATGATGGCGCGCAGTTTCAAGGCAAGGGCGGGACTGCCGCGCACGGATTCAAGCACCTCACACGGCACACCGAGTTTTCTCAGGCGCTCGTGGAGCGGACTGCCGCGCAGCACAGCCACTGCACAGCCTTGCACCGCAGACTCAAGGGCGGTTGCCTGAGTCTGGGTGCGTACTTCTGCGCCGCCGTAGCTGCGCGCCAAATCAATCAGCAGCACTTTATAAGGACGTTTGGCGATGTCGTGCGGTAGGGCGTCCATGCGTACTTCTATTCTTTGCGGCGTGCGTGCATGGCACGTAGCAGCGCGAACAAGCCAAAGGCTGCTGCTGCCAAAAGTGCGCCTATCGTGGCTGCAACAAGGATTGTGATCCACGATGGGCGATCTGGCGTCTCGATCTCCAGTGCATCGCTGGGCAGTGGTGCAAAGGTTGGCAGCGGCGTGGGCGTCGGGACAAAAGGCGTGGCGCTAAAGATCGGTGAAGGCGTTGGCGTCAGGGTTGCCGTGACGGTTGGCGTGGGCGTCTCTGTTGGACCCGGCGTCACCGTGAAAATGCGGTTAGGCGTGGCAGTGGCAGAGCCGACTAACGTCGTCTCGGCAACCAACGTCGGCACATCTACCTCAATATCCACTGCATATTTGCTGGTGTAGGTGTTGGCGGCATAAACGCTGCTTTGCGTCACATAGACGATGTTCCCGATCAGATCGCCGCGGAAAAACGTCACCGCCTGCATTGCCAACATGGCGAAAGACTCGCCAACACTGCTTGTGCCGCTGATAGTTAGCAGCACGCGGCGCGGATTCCAGAGCGAAGGCTGCGCTTGCAGCACGCCAATATCAAAGCCGGGCGGCAGGCGCAGCACGACATCATCAAGCAACTGCTCAAGGTCGTCCGTGCCAGCCGTAAACGGCTGTGGCAATTTATCCACAATGCCGCGTAAAAAGCTGTTGGTAGACGGTCTGCCGTAAAGGATAATGTGATGCTGTGCCAAATCCACGCCGCTAGGCAGCTTCTCACCAAGCGCAAGGCGCGGCGCAAAGCGTTCGCCGCGTTCGGTGAGTGTGCCAAGCCGTGCAATTAAGCGCACTGCCTGCTCAATTTCGGTCAGGCTAGGCTGATCAGGCAAGATAATGAGAACATCGTGCAAATCGGAGTAATCGCTGAATGGCACAGGAAAATCTGAGACGAGCGGCGGGCGCAAGGCGGCATCCACTGTGGCACGCGGCAGCGCCAACACGCTCTCTGGGCGAATGTTTAGCCAAATGGTGGATGGGTTGGGCAGATTGCAGCCCCAGTTACCGCGTGATTCGATCTGCACAGCAAGGATGTTCCCTTCACCTGAGCGCACTGCACTCGGCGGAATCGGTGCGCGCACGCGGTGCGGACCAGCTCGTGTGGCTAACTCGCTGCCCACACCAATATTGATGCTGTTCACGGGCGTGTCGTTCAGGGTTAAGTTGAGGCTGGTCTGTGCTTCTTTGAGCGTGTCGGAGTAGTCAAAAACGATCTCAACGTAAGCAGCCTCACTGATGCGCACACCATTCGGCACGACAAAGCGGAGATCGGCAAACTGAGAGCCGACACCAAAGGTCGTTGTATTCTCAATGCCCAGATCGGCAAAGGTCTGTACATCGCGCAGGGTGCTGCCAACGCGCTGCTGCGAGAGCGGACGCACCTCACGGATGATGGCGAGATTGCCCTCCAAACCGAAAGCATCCAGCCTGCCGGCAAAAGCACGCACTGCCTTTTGCAAGGCGAGTTCAGTGCCGCCGCTAAAGAGCATCACAGCCCGATAAGGGTCTTCAGGATGTGCGATCAACTGCACAATGCCTTCATCAGGCTCAAGCGCCGTTGCGCCAACGCTGAAGGTGCCTGCTGCCGCGTCATAGCGGGTAGGTAGCAAATTTGCCGCGTAGAGTTCGTTGATCAGGGCGTTGTTGGCAGGCGTGCCAAGCAGAATCAGATTATTGGCACGGCGGTTTTCTGGGTCCAGCGCGGCGGGCGTTGTCACCTTAAGCTGCACCTGATTGCCCGTTAACTGCCCAATGCCTGCCGCAAGGCTGAGCGCATTCTCCAAATCAGTTTGGGTGAAGGCAGTGGGCAGCACCAAAAGTGCAGTTTCGGTTTGGCTGGCGGGCAGGTTGTTATAGAACGGGCGCGGAAAAAGCGCTAAATTGAGCGTGGGCAGCAAGCGTTCGTATTCAAAATGCAGGTATGAGAGATCGGAACGCACCACAATGCGCGCCTGACGATTTGAGTTGCAGTGATCACGGGCATCCATCGCTAAGGTGATGGTTTGCCGTGCGCGATCAACGTTGATCAAGTCAGCGGGCAGCGGTACAGCAACTGTCTGTGGTGCGCTCATACTAACGGTGTAAGATGCCTCATAGACAAGCTGGTTGTTCAGGCGCACCTCAAAGCGTGTAATGGGCTGTACGGACGTGTTTTCAGTGATGGCATCTGTGCCGGTCTCCACAAATTGTAGGTTTAGGTAGAGGGTGTTATTACCTGCCAAGCGCCAGTTATCAGGCACCTCAAAGCCGAACTGCGCCGAGCCTTGCGGCGAGAAAATCTCCAAGTTCCGCACATTCAGACTGGTCAGGGCAAACTCTTGGGCGATGAGCGCGCCGCCAACTTGAGTCGGCACGGGTGTGCCTAAGGGAGGCAGCGTTGGCGTGATGCTTGGCGTAAAGGTAGCGCTCGGCACAGGGCTAGGTGTGGGGCTAGGCGTGTCTGTCAGCGCGCTCACGACGAGATGTGTGCCGGGCGCTAGGGCAATCAGCAGCCCAAGGCTGGCAATCAGGCTGCGAAGGTGTGCAGATGCTTTTCTCACGGTAACTCTCATCCTCTTATCTGTGGGATTGGTGCGGCTTATGTGCCGCTTGTGCAACAAACGGGCGGTTCTTGCGAGCCGCCCGCGACTTTACGTAAGCTGTGCGCCGCCGCTGCTTACCAGCTCGCCGTTGTGGGTGTGGGCGTTGGTGTTCGGCTGGGCGTCACGGTGAAAACGGGCAGCGCGGTAGCAGGGCTGCTGTCGGGTGCGGCAGTCACTAGCGGGCGCGCTTCAGCCGTTGCCGTAGGCGGCAAACTGAGCGTTTCGCGGGTGCGCGTGTTCACCGTCCACAGCTGGGTTGGGCTGGCGTAGATCACATTGCCAGGCAGATTAACTGTGCGGCGCTCGATCAGGGCGCGCACAGCGCTCTCTTGCCCAACGCTGCCCGTCCCACTGATGACCAACAGGGCGCGCTGCGCCGAAGCAGGCGACGCCAACAGTTGCAGCACGCCAATATCATAGCCGGGCGGCAGACGGTAAATCACCGAGTCCAAGACCTGTTCCAGCGCGTCACTATCGGGCTGGAAAGGCTGCGGCAGAATGTTGTTCAATGATCGGATGAAGGCATTTCGCGTTGGGCGCCCTAGTGCGATGATATGGTATGCCGTCAAGTCGGCATCGGGCGGTATTTCGCCCAAGCTGAGGCGCGGCGAGAAGCGCAAGCGGTTGTTCACCGAACTGCCCAAGAACGCCATCAGGCGCAGCATTTGACCTGTTTCTTCGGCGGTCGGTGCGTTCGGCAGCACAAACCAGACATCGCTCAAGTCGCTCAGGCGGCTGAACGGCAGCGGAAAGCCATTCAGCAGCGGCACGCGCACGGGCGAGTCGTCAACGCGGCGCGGCAGATAAAATTCACTCTCTGGGCGCGGCGAAAGCCAGACCACAACACTTGGCGGCGTATCGCAGGCAACCGTATCGGTCAGCCCTGAAGAGTCAACCTGAATGAGCAGCGAATTGAGCGCACCGCTGATCACGCTGCTGGGTGGAATGCGCGCCTTGATCTGCGAAATGCGCTCGCCTGTGCGCGGGTTGCGTAAAAAGGCGCTGTTCAAGGGCGTATCATTCAGAAAGAGCGTGATCGTCGCGTTGGCATCTGCCAGCGTGTCCGAGTAATCAAAGCGCATATCCAGCGCGGCGTCATCAGTCAGCACAACGCCTTCAGGCATGGTAAAGGTGATTTCACCAAATTGCAAGCCTGCACCGTAGATTGGCACGTTCACAAAGCCAAGATCGGCAAAGGTGACGCGCTCGGCAAGGACAGCGTTGCTATCCGTGCGTGCCGTCTGCCCAATCTGTGAGACGAGCGCTACTGAGCCACCTAGCCCGATAATGGAGGGTGGTCCGCTCAGCACTTGCACTGCCTTTTGGAAGCCTTCGGGCGTTTGAGCCGTCACAGCAATGATGGCGGCATTTGGATTATCAGGGTTGGCGATGATCTGCGCCACGCCGTCATCGGGCGCAATGCGCGTGCTGCCAACCGTGAGGCTACCCTCCGCGCTGAGCTTGGTCGGGAAACGATCCGCAGCATAAGCGGCATCAATGGCGGCATGTTTGCCGATCTGCCCTACCCATAGTTGGTTGGCAAGGCGATCCGCATTGGTCAGCGCGTCTACCGTCACGGCATACATGCGCAGGCGGTTGCGCGAGAGCGCACCAAGCGCAGCGGCAAGGCTGGCAGCCGCTTCATAGTCAATTGCTTCGGGCTGGGCGGGCAGCACAAAGGCAACCGTTTCGTTCAGCACGGCAGGCGTATTGTTATAGAACGGGCGCGGATAGAGCGAGAGATCAAGCGGTGGCGGCAACAGACGGTATTGAAACGCCAACGCAGAGGTCGCTGCTGCGATCCGCACCCGCGACTCAATCCCGATCAGGCATTGATCGCGCCCTTCAAGGATAAGCTGGATGTTGTGGTCACGCTGCGCGGGATCGCCCATAATTTCGGCGGGCAGCGGCACTTCCACAAGGCGACGCCCTGTATTGGTTGGCGATAGGCTGATGGCGGCAATCGGCACGTTATCTAAGCGCACGCGCAGCACCGCCGGCGGTATCGCCACAGCCGTTGATAGCCCATCAGAAGTGATCAGGAAATAGTCCAGATCAAGGCGTAGGATATTTGCGCCGCTTGCCAGCCAGTTATCCGGCACACGGAAGGTGAAGCGGTTGGCGCTTTGCGGCGTGCTTAGCTCGATATCGCGTACATTCAGCGCCGCAAGGTTGATCTCCTGCGCCAACAACACATTATCCGGCTGCGCTGTGGGCTGCGCCGTCAGCAAGCTGCGCGGCGTGGGCGTGATGGTCGGTGTGGCAGGTGTTGCCGTCGGCGGGCTTTGCAGCGCCTTCAACCGCTCACGGTGTGTGGGCAAAGCAAGCGCGAATACGCCGAACAGGGCGAGCAGAGAAAGGGCAAAGGTTACTTTTTTCATGCGTCTTTTACCTCGGTGCTGCCGTTAGCGGGTAAATTCAGCGAAGTCTGGCGCGCTTCGCGCAAGATTTCACGACGGCGGTCGGTCATGGCTTGCGCTAATACGCTGGCACTAGCAGCCATCGCAAAGAGCATCCACATATAACGGGCATAATCGCTATGCAGAAAAATGCTGGTGATCATGTAGGACACAATGCCAAGTTGCAGAGCTGCCGTCCAGGCTGAAAGATCAGGGCGATCCAGCTCGCGGAATTGCCGCCGTGCGCGTGCCGTGCTGATGAAAAGCGCTACCAAAATGCCGCTAAAAGAAAGGATGCCTAACATGCCCATCTCGGCAGCCAGTTCGAGGTAGAGGCTGTGTGCCTGCCGATCTTCAAGGCGTGGGTCTAAGCCAAGAAGGGACGAATATTCAACATACAAGACCTGATAGTTGCGCTTGCCAACGCCCAAGATCGGATTTTCGGTGAACATCTGCATAGCGATGATCATCTCGCTAGAACGACCGCGAAAAGATGCCTCCGATTGTGCGCTTGTATTGGCAGGCAGCGCATCGCCAAGTGTCAGCACGCGATCTACATAACCAGAGGGCAGAATTGGCAGCAGCACTGCCAACGTTACTACAGTGACCACACCAACCTTCAACAGGTTGTAGCGGCGATCCAGCACTAGCAAGCCCAAAACGACCACCAATGCCAAAAAGCCGCCGCGTGAGTATGTAAAGATCGCCGCACCGACGATTAGAATCGTGCAGATCGTCCCAACCAAGCGCCCAGTCTGGCTGACTCCAGTTAACATGCGGTAGGCAGCCAATGGGAAAATCATCAGCAGAATTTGGGCATAAAAGTTCGGATCATCCAGCGGTCCGGTGACGCGCACATCGTCCACATCGCCAATGATTTGATGCACACCTGATTTTGCCAAGCCAAAGAAATCGTTGCCTGTATCGCCGGTAAAGGTATGATACCAGCTCAGGCTGGCGATGAAAGCAGCACTCAGGATGAGCGCCCACAGCACCGTTTTGAAGCTCTTTTCTTCATCGCACAACTGCACCATAATAATCAGGATGGCGAAATCTTTCAGCCAGTCCACCAAGCGATCTAATGCGGCTGACTGATTGGCTGAGGCAAACAACACCGAGATGGTTGAGATAAAGCCATAAAAGACCATCGTGGCTTCCACACCGCGAAAGATGAACGGCTTGCGCTGCAACACAACGCGGTTTGCCAACACACTAACCAAAATTAAGCCGATCAGCGGTTGGTTAATTTTGGGAATGCCAAAACTGACTTCCAGCGCGTCGGAAAGGTTCATGTAGGTGAATACGGCGAGAATGTACAAGCCCATCTGTGGGCGCAGCACAACCCACAACGCCACAAAGCCACCAATGACGCCACCGGCAATCAGAAAAGCAGAGTCGGTGATTGCCATCAGGTAGTTGGCGATCAACACAGCCACCAAGCCAAGCAAAAAAGTGCCGAACGGTAGTAGTTCGTTCAAGATGGCGTTCCGCCGCACGAAGCGACGGAAGCCGATCAGACCACGTGCTAAGTTCGATTGTCCGTTGTTGCTCAGACTGCGCGTAGTCGTACTCATTGATCGCGGCGCTCATCAGGCTGTTCGGCACGCATATCTACCGTGCGCGAAGGCGGGCTGTTTGGCGGCATGCCCTCCTCAAGCAGGCGATCTAACTCGCTGCTGGTGAAGGGCATATTCATCTCATCGCCAAAAATGGGCGCTTCAGGCTCACTGACTTGGGCATCTAGGGCGAACGGTTGGGCTGAGGTGCGGATGAGATGCACATTGTTCTCGCCAGCTTGACGGGCAGTTTGCAGAGCTTCATTTGCCTTCGTCAGCATGGATTGCAGGTCAAGGGTGCCGCCGCTGCTCTCCACCACACCAGAATTGACCATGAAGTTAGCGATGTAGGCATCCACATTAAAGGTGTGTGTCCGAATATCTTGGTGCAGCTTCTCCACAATGCGCTCTGCCTCGTGACCGGGCGTTTCGGGCAGCAGAATGGCGAATGTGTAGCGCCCTAAGTAGGCAATAATATCGCCTGCGCGGATTTTATCTTGCATCCGCAGGGCAGCGGCGCGCAACAAAGTATCTTCCACGGAATCGGGCAGCAGCGAGAAATCCTCAGTTGGAATGAGGCGTAACAGCGTCATGCTGAGTGGGCGGTTACGCGAACGGGCGCGGTTAATTTCTTCTGCTAGGCGCTGCTGGAAATAACGCTCATTGTAGATGCCCAGCCTGGGGTGCCGAATGGATGCCATCTCGATGCGCTCGGTTGGGCTGCGGAGGTATTCCAGCATGAATGCCAAGCCAACACCCATCACAAAGCCGATCATGCCGCCCAAAATGCCCTGCTGCGAACGGTTGCCGGGTGCTTCTTCCACTTCGGGCGCGTCCAGTTCTTCCAACCCAACAAAGCTGTAAAGCTGCCCGGCGCGTGCTGTGCCAGCCACGCCAATCGCCTCTGCCAGCCGCCCAACCAACGAGGCATTCGGACCGCGCACAATGACCATAATCACGTTTGCTTCAGGCAGGACGTTGCAAGCGACATTGTAAAGTTCCCAATCAATCAGGGTGGGGTCAATATTCCCAATCTGCATGGCGCGGTCTACGACGGTGCGGCTTTTCATCACCTCGCAATAGGTGACAAACAGGCGTTGGCGTCCCGTGAAGGTATCTAGGGCATACAAGGTATCGCCGACGCTGGTCAAGCCTTCGCCAAAGCGCGTAACGTAGGTGGCAGTTGATTGATAGACCAGCGGACGTGAATAGCTCCAGAACATGGCAAGCGTTAGTGAGATTAAAGTTAGCGGCACGATCAACCACCAACGCTTAATCAAGATTTGCAGATAGTGCCGTAATTCCATGCGTGTGTTCCCAGCTTGATTTAACAGAAGGCTTGCCTGATTTCAGGCAGCCTATAGAACATTTTACCGCAAGAAGCGGCAAAAAGCGCGTTTTTTTATACCTTTTTCACAGAATAAGTATTTACCGAAACGCCTTTTTTACGGTTTGGGTGGCTTTTCAAGGTCGGGCGGGCGGGAGAGCGAATCGAACTTGCTGAGCGTGGAAAAACGGCGCGGCTCAGGTGGTGGGGGCGGCGGCAGCGGGCGGGTATCTACTTTGTGATCGGGCAGCTTGGGCAAGGGTGCTGTGCCACCGCTACGTTCAGCGGGTGCCGCCGTTGTGGTGGTCGTCTGAAGTTTATCCGTATCACGGCGTGGTAAACCGCCCGTTTGTGTGCGCGTTGCGAGGCGGCTCGTGCTGCTGCGCGGCTGTGCAGCGGGTTCGGGCGGCGGTTGGGCTGCCTCAAATTGTTTGGCGGCAAGCACTGCCTCTGGCGTACCGATGTATTTTAAGGCAGCAGCGGCGGTTTTCGCCACGATGGGTGAAGGGTCTTTCAGGGCATTGATAAGTGGTTCAGTTGCCCAGACAGCCTTTAGTTGCCCAAGCACAGCGGCAGCGTTACGGCGCACTTGCCAGTCGTTGCGGCGCAGCGCGGCAAGCAGCGTCACGACGGCGGGTGCGCTCTCCAGCTTGATGAGTGCCTCGGCAGCAGCAAGGCGCACTTTGGCGGGCTGAGCAAGATTGCGAAAGACCATGATCAGCGGCTCGGCGGCGTGCCGATCACCCAAATCACCGAGTGCCTCACAGGCAGTAATCACATCTTCATGGCGGACGCTGTTCAGCATTTTGGTTAGTCCGCGCACATCGCGGTTTTTCACCATCAGTTCAACGTGCAGGTCGTGATCAAGGTATTGAAGCGCGGCTGAGATTGCCGCATGAACCTGCCAGTCGTTTTCGATGATCAATTGCGCCTGCAAGGCTGGCACAGCCTGCCATGCGCTCAGCGCACGCAAGGCAGCCACTGCGCCGCGCCGCACAGAGGGGTCTGTGTAGCGCAGCGCAGCAATCAAGCCATCCACATCACCTTTGGTCTGCAAAAGCCAAACATTCGGTGCAGCCATAGCGCCACTCCTCAGGTTAACGGTAAGCGCTGATCATCTAAAGTAAGCCCGCCCGTTGCAGCGCGCCTTCTAGTTCTTCACTGTTGGGCTGAAGATCGTTGGCAATACCAAACGGCGCGCCGCGGTCTGCGACATAATCAGGCAGGGCGTTCAGCGTGGCACGCGCTACCTCAAGTGGCACTGCATTCGGGCGCAAGCCCGCACTTTCTAAGGCAGTCCGCAGCGGCGCCGTATCCTTTTTGTGCAGGGCAGAGGTGAGCAAAATACCTGCTGCCACACGATCCGCATAAGGAATGGCTGCACCTTCAGGCTGCGTGGCGGCAGCTTCCGCAAACAGATGCTCTGTGCCGCGTGAAGCGCGCTGATGCCCTAATAAATTATCTAACTGAACGGTCAAGCATAATAAATCTACAAGGTTGGTTAGCGCTTCCGTTTCGCCTTTGCCCACACCTGCCGCAATCTTGAGTGCTTGCGAGGCAATGCTTGCCGCAATCGAGGCAGCCCAAGGCAGGAAGCGCGTTTCAAGGTGTGTTTGGTTCTTTTGGGCAGCGTAGCCCCAATCCATCAGTGCAGTGATGATCGAAAAAACATCTACCGCAGCGGAGGCAGGCAGCGTTTGGCTGATCAAGGCTATATCAAGGATGATTTCGGCAGCAGCGCCCGTCACAATCTTCTGCCCGTCAAGGCTGATGTGCGGCGTCAACAGATCGGCAGTGGTCAGCGTGTGTGGCACAACGACCAGTGGCTTTTTGCTGAGATTTGCCACATATTTCGCGGCATTGAGGGCTGTTGGGTTGTTGCCCACAGTGTAAATGACCGCCACAGCCGAAGGCAAACTCTGCGCCAGATAGTCGAAAAAGGCGCGGGTATTTTCAACGGGCGCAGCCTGCACCAGAAGCGGCAGATTCAGGCTGCCGCGCAGCGTTGCCCAATCCGCGGCTGAGGCAATCAGGGCGGCAGGGCGATCTTCATGCACACCGCTTAGGGCTGCAAAGCGAAGGGCAGGTAAAGGCAGAACATTCATGCGTATTGCGGCGCACAGCAGGCAATGCGCCATACTCCTTTCGGGTGCAGAATACGTTATAGAGTGTAAACCAAATCGCGCAGAACGTCTAGTAAGAGGGTAAGTGGAGCTTGGTGAAGTGGGAATAGCCACTAACGCCTATCCTCTTTCCCTGCTCTCCGTGTGGTGTGGAGTCGTCCCTGCTAGCCCTTCACCGCCCCGCTTAGCCCGCGCACAAACTGCCGTTGAAACATCAAAAAGACGATGATGATCGGCACAGTTGCCACAATAATGCCGGCGGCAACCGTCCGCAGGTTACCTGTGAAAGCGCCTTCCAAAAATGCCAAGCCCAACGGCAAAGTATACAGATTCTCTTGCCGAATCATGAGCAGAGGCCACAAAAAGCCGTTCCACGAGCCAATGAACGAGAAGATCGCTAAGGTTGCTAAGCCGGGACGGATCAGTGGCAGCAGGATGCGCCACCAAATGCCGATCTCGCTGGCGCCATCAATGCGCGCCGCCTCGATCAGCTCATCCGGGATGGATTGGTAGGTTTGGCGCAGCAGGAAAATGCCGAAGGCATTCGTGCCGAAGGGAATGATCAAGCCTTGCAGCGTGTTGCCAAGCCCTAACACATTCACCGAGATGATGAAGGACGGGATGAGCGTGAGCTGCTCAGGGAAGATCAGCGTGCTGAGGATTAGGTAGAAGATCGCGTCGCGCCCACGAAAACGCATCTTAGAGAGTGGATAAGCTGCCAGCGAACAGGTGACTAATTGCAGCAGCACCACCGAAACTGCCACCACAAAACTGTTGAAGAAATAGGCAGGCAGGTTTACATCCGTCCAGACGCGATAATAGTTAGCTGTGGTGGCAGGGAACGAGAACTGCGCCAAGCCGACATTCTGGAACACCTCCGCAAAGGTGTTGGTATAGTTGCGCCACCAGCCGTGCTGTGTGCCTTCAGGCAAGCTACTATCCCATGGTAGGGCGGTATACTGACCTTCTGCCTGCGCTTCACGCTGACCGTAGCCCCAGCCGATCAAGCCGGGATACGGAATAATTTCTGGCGGGCGCCCAGGTCGAAAGACACTGGCAGAGTTCGAGCGCACGCTCATCAACGCCGTCCACAAGAAGGGAATGACGGTGATCAGGGCAAAACTGATCAAGATCACATACCAACCGCTGTTGGCAAACCATTTTTGAAGGCGCTTGCGACGTTGCAGCCGCCCAACATTCGGATTAACGGTTGTCACGGCTGCCCCTCTCCAAAAAGCGCAAATTCGCAATCGAAAAACCAAGCGTCACGATGGTGAAGATCACGGCAATGGCGGCGGCGTAGCCCGCGTTCAGGTTCACAAAGCCCTGCCGATAGAGGTAGAACATCAGCGTCAGCGCGCTATCCAGTACGCCGGCACTGCCATCCGTCATCACAAAAATCTCTTCAAAGACCTTCAAGGCTGAAATGGATGAGATGATCGCCACAAAGATAATGGCAGGGCGAATGCCCGGCACCGTGATGTAGAGATGCTGCTGAAAGCGGTTGGCGCCATCAATAGCGGCTGCCTCGTAGAGTTCTTCCGGCACAGCTTGCAGCGCCGCAAGGAAGATGACCATGTAGAAGCCGATGCCGCGCCAGATGGTGACCAGCATTACCGAGATAAGCGTTGAATCGGGATGTGTTAGGAAGTTGATCGGGCGTTCGATCCAGCCCAGTGCCAGCAACACACCGTTGATCAAGCCGCTTGGCTCAGCAAAGACGATCTCGAAAATCATGCCAACTGCCACAACGGAGGTCACCGCTGGAATGTAATAAATGGTGCGAAACGCGAAGATGCCGCGCAGTTTGCGGTTCACTACAATGGCAAGCGCAATCGAGAGCATGATCAGGATGGGCGTCACCACAAGGTAGATGAACGAGTTACGCAAGCCGCGCCAAAAAAGTGGGTCTTGAAAAAGGCGCGTATAGTTATCTAGACCTACCCATTGCGGCGCTGTCACAATGTTGTAGTTGGTGAAGCTGAGGTAAACAACTGTGATGAGTGGGATGATCAGAAAGATGAAGAAAAAGACGAAGGATGGCAGCAAAAAGCCGTAAGCGGTTAGCGTGCGCCGCCGTTCACGGCGACGTTTGCCTTTGGCAAGCGCTTCAGCTGCAAGCAAGTCAGGTGATCTAGGGTAGGGTGTGCTGACCATTCGGTAAATCTCCATGCGTGGGCTATACAGCGCGGCAGATCACCTGATCTGCCGCGCTATGCTTAACCGCTAAGCGGTATTGTGAAGCAGGTTATTGAGATGAAAGCACAGCGTTAATGCGCCCTGCCATATCGTCGGCTGCCTGCTGGGGCGATTTCACGCCAAGTAGTGCTGCTTGGAACTCGCCCAGGACGATTTGCTCAACTTCCGAAAGGCGCGGGAAGTTCAGGATGTTGGTGTTGACGGCGGTGGTGAAGTATTCCTTTGCCAACGGGCGCAGGCTATCAGTGAGCTGGCTGCCTGTCGTCTGGAAGAACGGATCATCGTAGCTCTTGAGGTTCGATGAGTAGATCGGCACCTCACGCGAGAAGGCAGTTTGCGTATCGGCATTCGTCACAAAGATGGCAAAGGCGAGGGCAGCCTTCGGGAATTTGCTATCCTTGGGGATGACCAGCGTCTGCACGCCGCCAATGCTGCGGATGTTTGCCTCGCCGACCAACGCATTGACCAGCTTCAGGCTGTTATAGACTTCTTCGTTGTTCTCGCGGACGAGGCGCAGCAACTGCGGACCGGTTTGCAGCAGCAGGATTTCACCTTCGCTAAACCGATCAATCATCTCGCGCACATCGTCAGTCAGGCTGGCACGCGGAATGTAATCGTTGTCGAGCAGTTCCTTGTAAGCAGCTAAAAGGGACGCTGCGCGTGGCTCAGTGTTGAAAATGACCTGCGAGCGGTCGTCGTTATAGACTGGGATGCCCTCACCCACAAACGAGTTCAGCACCCCCAAGCCCGCCAATTCGCCCCATGGGAACGAATACAGGTAGTATTTACCACCGCTCTCTTCGCGCACGCGCTTGGCAAAGGCATAAGACTCTTCCCACGTCTTGGGCAGGTCTTCCAACGTCAAGCCTAGTTCTTCTAGGATAAGCGTGTTGACTGCCATCGTGTTGGAGAGCGCCAAATACCACGGGATATGGTAAGACACGCCGTTGAAGGTCACCTTCGTCCAGGCGCCATCCACATATTCGGCGCGGATTTCAGGGTATGCAGCACCGACCGCCTCATCCATGTTCATCAGCACGCCGGCTTCTGCCAGCTCTGCCACCCAGCCATCGCTCATGTTGATTACGTCAGCAGGGTTGCCGGCGGCGAAGCTGTTGCGGATGTTATCGCGGGCGCCAGCGGCAGGCTGCCCTTCAAGGATCACTTTCACGCCGGGGTAGGTTGCCTCGAAGTTCTTGATGATCTGGTTGAGGTAATCCTCAAAGTCGGGCGTGAGCGCCCAGGGCCAGAAGCGGATTTCAGCGCCTTCTTCCACGCCGTCAATCACGCGCCAGCGGTCATAGTCAGCTTGGCTTGGGTTCCAAAAAACGCCAGTCAGATCGCGGTTGGGGCGGTCGGGGCGCTCTTGGGCAAAGGTCACATTGGTCACAACTGCTGCGAGGGCAACAATCAGCAAAATAAGGGTTAAACGTTTCATCGGATAGTGTTCCTTCTGCCTAAAAAGTTGATCGAACAGCTAAAGGGTCTAGATCAGCGCGGCGACTAGGCGTGTTGCGTATAGGCTCCTTTCCTACGTGACAATTGGCACATGCGTGGTGACTCGGAAAAAGTAGCGGCAGCGGTCACCGCGCACCAACGACTTGGAGAACTCTATCGGCGTGCGATCAGCCGAGTAGGCAAGCAGCCGCACCAGCATGGCAGGTGCATTCGGCTCCACGCGCAGATGCAGCGCTTCGTAGGGTGTGGTCAGTGTTGGCTCTAAGGTGTGTTCAGTCTCGCTGATCCGCACACTGTAAAGGCGCTCCAGCACTTGGTAGAGGCTCTGATTCTCAAGGTCTTCCGTCAGCAAGCGTGGGAACAGATCGTAGGACAGATAGGATGTCTCGACCATTAGCGGGTCGTCGTTTGCCAAGCGCAGCCGTTTGATCAAGATGACCTGATGATCACTCTGCAAACCGAGCCGATGTGCCACGATGGGTTCAGGTATGGTCAGGATTTGTTGCAGCACGCGGGAAGTTGGCGTCAAGCCTGCTTCACGCATCCGTTGGCTGAAGCCGATCACGGTTGGCGTGAAGGCTTGCACCACTTGCCGTTCGCTAACTGAGTTCCCCACACCCTGCCGCCGCTGTAGAAAACCTTTCCGCACTAGACCATCTATCGCCTGCCGAACCGTCATGCGGTTTACGCCGTAATACTGGCTTAGCAAGCGCTCGGAAGGCAGCATATCGCCCGCCTGCAAAAGGTTGTTCTCGATCAGCTCGATCAAGTTCTCTTGAATGCGCTCGTAGAGGCGCAAGGTCTGGTTATCTGAGAGCCTGAAATATTCGGGCTGCATGATTACCTCTCGCTATCTGGTCTAGACCTGTATATAAACATACCACGCCCTTTTGGAGATGTCAAATGGGCATAGTGCATAGGATAGCTGAGTGTTCAGGCAGTTAAGGGTAAGGTGATCGCATGGGGATACACTGAGGTGTCCCCGTACCTAGTGCAGAACGCACGGGGATTAGGATTGCACTGTCTTTGTGCTACACTTAAAACAAGTGTGATAGATGCTTTGCCATTGTTTGTGGAGAATTATTCCCAATGTCTGACGCACCAAATCTGCCTACATTAGAAGATGAACGTCATCCACTGCACGTGCTGCGCCGAGAGATGAATGAGCAGCGCGCCCAACGCGAAAAGATCGAACAGTTGCTTGAACAGTTCACGCAGAAACTCTACGTCGGTTTTGAGAATGCCGTTGCCACCGCAGCCGCCGCCGGCGTGAAAGGCTTGCACAAGCCGCGCCGCGTGCCACACCCAGCCGGTGGCTGGCGGCAAGCACTCCAATTGCCTGTTGAGGATTGGTTTGTGATTCTTGTGCCGCTGGTCGGTGCGGCACGCCCAAACGTGCGCGATGAGGCGCGCCTGCCCAATACACGCTTTAAGGAACTCAGCGGACGGATCGCGCTTTTTGTGGGGGATGAACCAACCGGCGAATCGTTCTACGACTTCTTGGTTTTTGCCGATGCCTCGTGGTTTGCCTGGGGCTATGGCTGGCCTCGCGTTGCTGACGACATCGCCGCCACGGATTTCGATTACCTTGCCTTTGAATTACTGGCAAGTTTTGTGAAAGATATTCGCGCAACATGGCGTGTGCGGCGTTCAAAGAATGTGCTGGAGTCTGCGACGCAGCTTGGGCAGGCGCTGGATGCCAAAAAGCGCGTCTATACCTACGGCTTGCCCGGTGATGAGTAATCTCTGACACACAGAGGCAGCTACATGCTGCCCCTGTGAAAAAGTCTTGTTAAAAGTTGCCTTAGGCGCGTGGTGCAGTCCGTGGGCGGCTGCGCGGCGGCACTGTATACACAATCAAGCGCGACCCAAACAGCGTTTGCCCATTCAGGCGCTGCGCGGCAAGGCGTGCCGCCTCTGGCTCAACCATTTCGATGAAGGCAAAGCTGTGTAAACCGTGCTGCCCATTGCGAACAAGGTTGATTGCCTCAATATCGCCGATCTCGGCAAAAAGCTGGTTAAGATGCTCTTCCGTCACGTCGGCTGAAAGGTCACCTACATACAGTCGCTTGTGATTCATTGAACCCTTGTGGCGCGCCCTGCTTTCCGCAGATACCGCACCTCTCCTCTCTAATGATGTTTTTACGTTAACTGGCTGCAATGTTCGTCTGCACAAACTTCACAAAATAAGTATAAAACGAAATTTGTAAAGAGGCGCGATTGTTTAAGAAAACATACGTTCTTTATATAATTTTTTGATAATTGTGTAACAATTGCATAATACATGTAAAAATGACAGGCTTTATGAGGTTTGGAGAGGTAAACGGTTTTAGGGGCTGCTGGTGCGCCTTGCGTAGAGTCCAGTTTGCCAGTTGCGGCGTATCTCAAAAATCTCACGAAGGATGCCGAGCGAATCCTTTACGAGGCGCATACGGCTGTCGGGATCAAAATACCAATTGATCGGCACTTCTGCCACAGCATAACCGCGCTGCTTGGCAATGAACAGCACTTCCACATCAAAACCAATGCCGTTGATCACGCTAACGCCGAACAAATCTTCGGCGGCGCGTGCCGTGAACGCCTTAAAGCCGCATTGCGTATCTTCAAAGCCGCGCACCGCAAAGAGTTTGATGATCCAATTGTTAATGCGTCCCATGAAATGCCGATGCCATGGCTCATTGTAACGGCGGGCGCCCTTTGCCTCCCGCGAGCCGATGATCACATCGCAGCCTTGCACTGTAGGCGGCAAAAATTTACTTATTTCTTCAATCGGCATGGAAAGATCGGCATCACACAAAAAGCGATACTCCCCGCGCGCTGCCAACATGCCGCGCCGCACCGCCCGCCCTTTACCCCGTGGTTCACCTTCAAACAAGCGTACATAAGGATGCGACTGCATGAAGGCACGCACCACACCCACTGTATCATCAGTGCTGCCGTTCTCCACGATGATCACCTCAGCCGTGTAGGGCTGTTGGCTTAGAAAAGCATCAATCTTCCGCAGGCTTTCGGGCAAGCGCAGCGCTTCGTTCAGCGCCGGGATAATGATGGAGAGAAAAGGACGTTCGGTGTCTACTTGCGTTGCAACCTGATCCGACACAGGGTCTATCCTACTTTCACGTGGCGTGCTTGCTATAGTACACACAGCACGCGCAAATTCCCTAGCAGCGCGCTACATCATACCACACTTGGACATATTCTTCATACAGCGGAAGACGAACCTGCCAACGCCAAAGGCGCCCTAAACTTGACCAGAAGGCGCGCAGAAAGTACACTTTGCCTTAATTGGGCTTGGATCGCCTTTCGTGCTGAAAGGAAAGTTGTTATGCGTTCAGGGTATTTTCGGGTTATTCTAAGCATGGTCTTAGCAGCGCTGATGCTGAGTAACGGTTTGGCGGTGCAGGCACACAGCTTGCCACAAACTGCCGATCAGGTGCAACAAATCAGCGGCGCTGTTGCCACCGTGCGGAGTTCAGGGGCGCAAGCCTACGCTGGCCCGGGCACGGGCTTCTGGCGCTTGGGCAGATTGCGCGCCAACCTCATTGTGCCGATTATCGGCGTCAGCGCAGACCGCCAGTTTTGGCAGTTAAACACGGCTATCGGTGTGGTGTGGGTCAGCGCTGCTGATGTAGTTGCCAGCGGCACGGAAGGTGTGCCAACCATTGATGTTGGGCGGATTGGGCGTAGCACGGTCAATAGCGCGGTGCGCGTTGGCGCCGGCGTGGAGGCGGCGCGCCTTGCGGTGCTGCCACGCGGCGGGCAGTTCTACATCCTTGGCACAAACGCCGATGGCAGTTGGCTGCGAATCCGCTTTGAGTTTGGCGAAGGCTGGATTGCCACCACCAACACCGATCAGGTTGGCACAATCACGCCTGATGCACCCAATGCCCCTGATGCACCCGATCTGCCGCGCACCGACGTTGCACGCGCTGTGGTGAGCGCCTCCGCCCTCAACCTCCGCAGCGGACCGGGCGATTTCTTCACCTCGCTCGGTGTGTTGGCGCAAGGCGCAACTTTTCCTATCCTTGCCCGCACGCCGGATGGCGCATGGCTACAGGTGGAGACGGACTTTGGCAAGGGCTGGCTGAATGTGCGTTTCCTCCGCACCCTAGATTATTTCGGCAGAGCGCCGATCATTCGTTATGCAGATGCCGCTGCGGATGGCATTATCGCCGGCACCACGCGCAGCAGCACCAACCTTCGCAAAGGACCTAACCTTGCCTTTGATTCAATCGGCGTCATTCCACCCAATACCGAAGTTGCCATCCTTGGGCAAAGCCCTGACCGCGCTTGGTGGCTGGTGAAAACAGACCTTGGCGAAGGGTGGGTGAATATAGCCACGCTCCGCACACGCGGCGGCACGAACTACGTGCCTGTGCTTCCTTAAAAGGCGGATTATGCGCCGTACCCTGATCATCTTGTTGGCGACGGTGCTGTTGAGTGCCTGCACGCCGCCAACACCAACCCTTACGCCGCGCCCAACGCGCACACCAATCCCGGTCGTCACCCTCATTGTGACGCCTGAGGCAACTTTTACGCTGCCGCCTACGTGGACTCCGCCGCCCACCTCGACGCCGCCGCCCACTGCCACACGCCTACCAAGCAGCACGCCACTGCCAACCAACACCACCATCCCAACCCGCACGCCTGCCGGTGGTGAGGTTGGCATTGTCACCACAGCAGGGCTGCTCACCGTGGCGGTGGACGTTGCCGCCTTAAACGCTGCCCTGCGTGCTGAGCGTGATACGTTCTACTTTTCGGCGGATTTCAACGGTGCGCCAAGCGCAGCCCTTGAGGAGCGCATTGCGGTGATTTCCGCCAACCTGAACGACTTCACCACACGCGGCTTGCCCGTCACCTTCCGTTTGCAGTTTCGTGCCGTAGGCGGCGAGTTCGCCGTTGAAGTGCTTGGTTTCGAGTCGGCAACCCGTGCGCCTATCCCACCTAATCAGGTGAGCTTGACTCGTGAGTTGGTGCGCCGCGCCCTGCGTGATCGCGCCGTACCGGAGGCAATTCGTAAAGTAGCGCCGCTGATGTCCGAATACACGCCGCTTGATGTGCAAATGCAGGCAACTCGCGTCTTGTTCACAGTGCGGATCAGCCAAGCTACACCAACGCCAGCGCCCGACACCGCCACGCCCACGCCAAGCCAAACACCAACGCCGCTCATCGAGGCGACGCCTACTATCCCGCTGACGCGCACGCCGCTGCCAACCACTACACCACGCAGCACGCCTTAACACCACAGCGGATCGGTTACGCCGATCCGCTGTTTTATCACCTTATAGCGAACAGGCAAGGGCTTGGCGTTTTGAACAACTGCTATGCCCTTGCCTATAGATTGCCCGCCGATCAATTGTAGTAGGTGCTTGGCATGTTATAATCGCGGCGTGCTGCATACCAAAGGATAATTACTTGTGACAACACGCAGTTTACTTGCCGACCGCCGCACAGCGCGCCCGCTGACTGTGATCGCCATCGCGGTGCTGCTGCTCATGGTGCTGATTGGTTTTCTCACCTTCATCCCTGCCGGCACCATCACCTCCGCAGCACAACAGCAATCGGCAGAAGGTCAGCGCTTATTGGCGGCATCTTTGGCGCGCCGCATCGAGAACTTTTTCAACACCTATTCCAATGTGTTGATCAGCCTTGCCTCGCGCCCTGCCATCCAGAGTGTGGCAGCCAGCCGTGAGGCAGCCCTTAACTTGCTTAGCCAAGCCGCAGAAACCTCTGACGGTGAGATTGTTGCCATTGTGCGCCTTGCGCGGGATGGCACGCCGCGTTATGCCTATCCGCCTGCCTATAATGAGCGCATTCAAGCAGAACAACCCTTACCATGGACGGTGGATAACGCTTGGGTAAACGAAGTGGTTAGCACGGGCGGCATTCAGTTTGCGCGGCGCTCAACGGGTGTGGGTGTTGCCTACCTGCTGGTGACGCCTGTGAACACCGGCTTAGGCGCGAACGAAGTGCTGGCAATCGAGCTAGACCTAACGGGCTACCTGAACAACGTCTTTGCGGATGCCGCCATTGGCGAAAGCGGGCAAATCTGGGTGCTGACGACGGGTGGTGTACAGCTTTACAGCGCACGCCCGCAGCCCGAGTTTCGCGCCGGTACCGCGCAGATCATCAACCTGACCGATACTACGACGCTTACGGGCTACCCTTCCGCCGAGCGCGAGTCGGTGGTAGTGCCGGTGTACGCATCCTTTACGCAGAGCCGTACCAGTGTGGGTGCATTGGTGCTTATCCTCAGCCGCACCTTTGAAGAAGCTAATCAGGTGGTGGCTGGCACGCTGCAACTAATCGCCTTGTTCAGCATCGGCGTGATTGCCTTTGTCGGTTTGTTTGGCGTGTTGGTGGGCGGTTTCCTGCTGCGCGAGGCAAGTCGCCGCCGCCGTGAAGAAGGGCGGCGCGAGACGGCAAACACGCTCCTCGATATTTCGCGCGCCATGAATTCCAGCCTAGAGCTGAATACCGTGCTACAGCGCATTCTGGCGAATTTGGGCAGCGTCATCACCTATGATAGTGCCTCTATCTTCTTGCTAGATGAGGATGGTAAACATTTCGAGTCGGTGGCGGAAAGCGGCGATTACGAAGCAAATACTAGGCAGCGCGTTTTCCGCGTTGAGGACATCAAAGGCGCACGCGAAGTCTTTGAGAAGAACGCGCCGGTTGTCATTGCAGATTGTATGAATGATCCGCGTTGGGAAGCCTTGCCCGATGGCAAGATCAAATCGTGGTTAGGTGTGCCGTTGCGTGTGCGCGATCAGATTGTAGGTGTGTTGAACATCAACAGCCATAGCCTGAATAACTACACAGAAGATGATGTGGCTGTGGCGGATGCCTTCGCCGATCAGGCAGGCGTCGCCATTCAAAACGCACGCTCACACGAACTGCAAATCCGCGTTTACGAGGCAGAACTAGAGACGGCACGCGCCATCCAAACCAGCTTACTGCCTCAAGAAGCGCCGCCTGTGCCACAGGTTCAGATGGCAGCGCGCTCTATTCCGGCACGGCAAGTGAGCGGCGATTACTATCAATACTTCATGCTGCCGGGCGGCAAATTAGGCGTTGCCGTCGGCGATGTCAGCGGCAAGGGCATCCCGGCGGCGCTGCTGATGGCAGTTATCACCACCGCGCTGCGCGATGAGATTCTGCGCGCAGACTCGCCTTCCAGCCTGCTGCACGAACTCAATCAGCGCTTGCTGGCACGTATGCGCCAAAACAACATGAATAGCGGCTTGTTGATCACCATTTTTGACCCGCTGACGCGCCTGACCCAGATTGCCGCTGGCGGAATGCTCTCGCCTTATGTGCGGCAGGGCAACAATGGTAGTGCTTGGAAAGAGGTAGAGATCAGCGGCTATCCGCTGGGTGCGGCGGAACATTCGTCTTACCGTGCGGAATCGCTCACGCTCTCGCCTGATTCACTGATCGTCTTTGTGACGGATGGTGTGATCGAGGCGAAAGATCGCAACGATAACCTCTTTGGCTTTGAGCGCTTTGAAGCACTGCTTGCCACACAGCCACACAGCGCGACCGCCGAAGAAATTGCCGATAACATCCTTGAGGCAGTCCGCGCTCATCTGGATGGGCAAGACGCGCAAGATGATATCACAATAGTGGTTTTGAAGGCGCTTTCACAAGCGCGCTAGAAAGAAGGGGAAAGCTATGTTTAAAGCATCAAGATGGCGCACCGCGTGTTTGTTGCTGGCAGTGCTGTTCGTGGTTGGCTGCACGCCTTCCGCGCCAAGCGCCACCCCACCGCCCACACTCCGCAGCGATTTTCGGGTTGCCGTTGTGCTAAACGCCGAAGGCACTATCCGCGACGGCACCTTTAACGAGTCCGCCTACGCCGGTGCTTCGCAAGCAGGGCGCGATTTCGGCTTGGAAGTTGCCTACCGTGAGACGGTAGAAGATAAAGACTATCCGATTGCGATTAGCGCGATGATTGAAAGCGGTTACAATATCATTGTGACGGTCGGCTTCCAAATGCAGAAGGATACTGTTGAGGCAGCCGTTAACCATCCACAGCTTTATTTTATCGGTGTCGATCAGTTTGAGGCAGAGGCGCCTGCTAATTTTGTTGGCGTGCAGTTCGCCGAAGATCAAGCTGGCTTCTTGGTCGGCGCCTTAGCGGGCATGATGACCAAGACGAACGTCGTCGGTGTGGTGGCAGGTGTTGAGATTCCGCCAGTGCAGCGCTACGTAAAAGGCTTTGTGAATGGTGCGCGCTACGTGAACGCTAATGTGACCGCCCTTAGCGCTTACACCACCAGCTTCGCCGATCCTGTCCAAGGGCGCGATCAGGCAGATGCCATGATCGCCCAAAACGCTGATGTGATCTTTGGCGCCGGCGGCTTAACCGGCTCCAGCGCCATTGTCCACGCTGCGGCACAAGGTAAGTATGTGATCGGTGTGGATCAAGACGAGTTCCGCACCACTTTCGCCGCTGGCAAAGACGCCGAGCGCATTCTGAGCAGTGCCGTGAAGCGTGTGGATACAGGCGTCTACACTGCCATTCAAAATATTATTGAGCGCAAGTTTAGCGGTGGCACACTCACGCTGACCGCGGCAGGCTGCGGTATTGGCTATGCGCCATTTAACAGCGCCTCTGGCGATGTGCCGCAAGCCGTGAAAAATCGCCTAGAAGCGATCTGGCGTGCGCTGGCGGGCAACACGCTGCAAACAGGCGTTGCCGATGGCGAAACACCGCCCGAACCGCTGGTGGGCGATGCGCTGCCGCCCATTGCTGAGGATGCACCGCGCCTGAGCGACTGCACACGCGGATAATGTCTTAAAAAACGATCTGAAGCCTATCTGTGGGAGAATTTTGCCGTGACTGAGCAACGACCCGTAAAAAGTGTGGAGATTTATCTGCCAAGCATCCTTGGCTACGAAAAGATCGCACGCAATGCCGCCGCCGCCATCGCCCAAGAGATGGGCTTCAGCGATGATCGCATAGATGACCTGCAAACCGCCGTTGCCGAAGCCTGCATGAACGCCATTGAGCATGGCAACCGCTCGGAGCGCAGCGCAAAGGTAACCGTGCTGCTCACCGCCGCCGAATCGGGTGAGCTAGAGGTGAAAGTAACCGACGAAGGGCATACGCCGCTACCTGAAGATTTGCCGCAGCCGGGCAGGCTTGGTGAGGATAACCGCGGCTGGGGCATGTTCTTCATCGAGCAGTTGATGGATAAAGTCGAGTTTTCGCGCTTGCCCGAAGGCGGCAACTCGGTGCGGATGGTCATCTACCTGACGCCTGAAAGCGAGGGCGCTGAGAGGGGCGGGGACGAAGCATCCAAGCCCGCTGAAGGCGCAAGCAGCAGCGAAAAACCAGCCGCCGAATAAGCAGCGGCTTTTGAAAGATAAATATCTGTTTAATTTATCCAATGAGGCATCAAATTGATTGACGCTCGATTACAATTTTTGTATAATGTATTTAGAAAGTTCTAAAAGATACAAACGTTTTGGTGGTCTGGAGATGGTGACGAGCGTAGGCGATAACAATTAGGCGCTCTATGCAGGCACGCACCGTAGTTCCTGAAGTGTCGTACTTGGTAGCCCTGCGAGAAAAGAGGTCGTGATGAACCACGAAAAAGCGCTGCGAGCCGTTGAACAATTGATGCTTGAGACGGTGGGGAGTGATGTTGAAGTGCTGCAAGATGCCAGCCGCCACATTTTGGCAGCCGGTGGCAAACGGATGCGCCCACGCATGACGCTGCTCGCCTACGAAGCGGTTGGCGGCTTGGATATGGCTATAGCACTGCCTGTGGCAGCCGCCGTCGAGTTGGTGCATACCGCAACGCTCGTCCATGATGACATTAACGATCATGGCGTGATGCGGCGCGGACGGCAGACGATCAACGCCATCTGGGGACGCACTTTCGCGCTGCTAACGGGCGACTTCTTGTTCACCAAGGTCTACACGCTGATGGCGCCCTATGGCGATCTGAACATCATCTTTGCCGAGATGACCGTCGCCCTTGTGGAAGGTGAGACCCTTCAGGCAGCCGCTGCCAAAGCGGGTAAGCTAGACCGTGAAACTTATGCCCGCATTATTGCCAAAAAGACCGCTTCGCTGTTTGCCGGCGCGGCAAAGCTGGGCGCGATGCTCGGTAAGGCAACGCCACAGCAGGTTGAGGCGCTCGCTCAGTATGGCTTCAATCTCGGCTTGGCATTCCAAATCGTGGATGACATCCTAGACCTGATCGCGGACAGTGAAAAACTCGGCAAGACTGCTGGGATTGATCTCACTCAGGGTAAGGGCTTTGCCACGGCAATGGCAACCAACGGGAACAGCGTCCATGGCAGCGTCGCCGTGGCAGAAGCACAGGAAGACGACCCGGCTGCCGCCTTCAAACGCAAGCTGCTACAAGGTAACTATATTGAGGAAGGTTGGCAGCAGGCGCGCCAGTTAGCAGCCTTTGCCAAGCTCCAATTAGACGTTTTGCCGCCTTCCGCCGCACGCGATGAACTGGCACGCCTGACTGAGGCTGCCGTTGAGCGTGAATACTAGGCAGGGTGTATCAAACGCTCTGTCATCTGTAACGGGACGCTCCAGGCGTCCCGTTGTCCTTTTCACCACTTCCTCAGGCAGGCTGTGTTGCCCTGAGACAGCCAAGTACAGTACAATACTTCCATATCGTTGGGCGCAGTTTAGGTGAGAATCTCTGCTATGAAACGTTTGTTAAATTTGGTGTGCATTGTGGTGTTGATCAGCGCTGTGTTTAGCGCGGGTGTCTTGGTTGGCACGCAGACGCCCGCCGCGCTGGCGCAAGGCGGCACGCCGAGCAACCTTGAACAGACCTTTGCGCCGTTCTGGGAATCTTGGAATTTGATCAAGCGCACCTTTGTGCGTGGCGAAGAATTAGACGACGTAAAACTGATGGAAGGCGCACTGCGCGGCATGATCCAATCGCTTGGTGATGAGCGCAGCGCCTATCTGGATCCTGTCGCCTTTGAGCAACAAACCAGCCGTCTGCAAAGCGAATATGAAGGCATTGGCGCCAGCGTCCGCAAGGATGAGGTGACCGGCGGCGTGCAAATCGTCCGCACCTTTGAAGGCTCACCAGCGCGTTCGCTGCTGCGTGAAGGCGATATTATCCTCACCGTGGATGGTCAGGACATTACGTCGCTCTCGCTGACGGAAGCGGTCAGCAAGATTCGCGGTCCCTCTGGTTCATCGGTCAAGTTGGGCGTGCTGCGGCGCGGCGAACGTGATATTTTCGAGGTAACGGTGCGCCGTGCCCGCATCAAGCAGGAAATCATCACCACTGCGCTTTTTGAGGGCAACATCGGCTATATCGGGCTGGCGCAGTTCACCGATACTAGCGCGGAAGATGTCTCGAATGCGCTTGCCGCTTTAGATGCCAACAACCTGAACGGCTTGATCCTCGATATGCGGAATGATCCGGGCGGTCCGCTCTCCTCAGCGCTGAATGTGGCAAGCCTGTTCCTTCCCGACGGCACCATCATCCTAGAGCGTGGACGCCGCAGCCGTACCGACATTCGCTACGAATCTACTGCAGCGCAGCTTGAAGCACAGGGCTACACCTTAGCGCCGGATGTGCCAATGGTCATCATCCTCAATCAGGCGAGTGCCAGTGCCAGCGAGTTGGTTGCCGGCGCCTTGCAAGATCGCGGACGGGCAAAGGTGGTTGGCACCTATTCGTTTGGCAAGGGGTCAATCCAGACATGGAACACGCTCAGCAACGGCGGCGGCTTGATCGTGACAGTCGCAAACTTCCTGAAGCCAAGCGGCGGCGTGATTGATGGGATTGGCATCATCCCAGATGTGTTCGTTGGCTGGACGGAAGCCCAGCAGGAAGCACGTCCCAACTACGATCCGCAGCTTAGCGAGGCAATCTGGCTGCTGCTCGGCAAATTCTAGGGCGTAAGTGCCTCTCTCTCCAAAAGCCTTCTCATACTGAGAAGGCTTTTTTGTACCCACCCCAGAATTTTTGTGTTAAATAGGAGACTGCGCGTTATTTTGTCTTGTTGCCGTGTGAGCGCTACAATCAGCCTAAGTGAAATTGGTTAGACGCTTGGGCGTGTCTGGAGCAATAGAATTCATGACGCTTCTGCAAAAAATTGGCATCCTCATTTCGGCAACATTGCACAGCATCGTAGACCGTGCCTTAGAGTCGAACTCTGTAGGTGTTTTTGACGAATACATCCGCCAAGCCGAGAGCAGCATGAAGCTGATCCAAAGCACGCTGGTAGACCTAAAAACGACGGTCAAAACGCTGCGCGCTAAATATGACCAAACTGCCGATGAAGCAGCACGCCTAGACCTGCAAATTGATCAGGCGTTGAAGGCAGGTAAGGAATCTATGGCGAAGGCGCATATGGTGCGCCTGAACAGCCTGATGGAGATCGCGCAGACCTACAAAGTGCAGTATGAGCGCCAAAGCCGCGCCTACAACATGCTGATTGAGATAGTGCAGATTTTGCAGAGCAAGGTAGATGTGCTGCACGCGCAGCGCGATCAGGTTGCCACCATGCTGGAGCTGATCAAGAGCAAGAACATTGTGGCGCGCTCCATCAAAGATGTGGAGAAAATCTCCGACACGCGCACTCGGCAAATCATGGAAAAAGTGCGCTCCGAAATGGATACCGCTGATGAGCGCCTAGAAATGGCAACCAGCCGCCTCTCTGCCGAGATCGATCAGCAGGTTGGCGATGTCACCCTTGAAGCACAGCTTGAAGAACGCCGTCAACGGCTCGGTTTGGCGTAGGGCTGTCGCATGGAACTCACACCGCGTCCGCAGGATTGGGCAGCGCTCTACAAACTGATGATCGGCTCTATCCTGCCGCGCCCTATCGGCTGGATTTCCTCAATAGACGGGCAAGGCACACCTAATCTTGCGCCCTATTCTTTCTTCAATGCGGTGTGCGCCAATCCGCCAACTGTGCTGTTCTGCCCAATGATTCGCGGCATGGTGGGCAACCATAAGGATACGCTGCAGAACGTGCGCGAAACGGGCGAATTCGTCGTGAATATCGTCAGTGCGCCGCTGGCAGAGGCAATGAACGCCACCGCTGCCGATTTTCCGCCCGAAGTGGACGAGTTTGAGGCAGCGGGCTTGGCAAAGGCGCCATCCGTTGTGGTGCGTCCGCCGCGTGTGGCTGCCAGCCTGATTCACTATGAGTGCAAAGTCTCGCAGATTATCACGGTGGGCGAGTCAGCAGGCGGCGGATCAGTCGTCTTGGGTGAGGTGGTGCATCTGCATGTAGATGAGCGCGTCCTGATCGGCACCGACAAGATTGATCTGGCTATCCTGCAGCCTATCGGCAGGTTGGCAGGCAGCGCCTACACGCACGTGACGGCGGAAAGCCTGTTTGAGATGCGCCGTCCAAGTGTGTGAGCAGGTACAGTGCCTCACCGGAACCCAAATTGCTGCTTGACAACTTTTCCGATCTGTTATAACATATGTTCTATAAAGGTCAGTCGCACGGCAAGCAATGCGGTTAGCCAACATGCTGCGATGTCCCGTCGCGGTGGCAAACTGTGCAGGTCACTTCTTCACGGCTCCCACAGCTCGGACAAGCGTGGGAACCGCTCCATCACGGAGATCGTAACCGCCTGCTTGCTGTGTGGCTGATTCCTTTATAAGTCAGCCTTCCTCTGCCTCACTTTCGCAAGGAGCGCACCGCGATGACGAATACCGCCGATGTGCTGCAAGCATGGCGCTTGAATTGGCAGCCCGATGAGTTTGAATGGCGCTCCCTCACTTGGGAAAATCGTGCCGACCTCAATCGTGAAGAACGCGAACAGCGCAAACGCGAACGCAGCCGCCGTGATCGCCTCTCATTCGGCGAGCGCTTGTGGGGCGTTGGTAAAGCACACCGCAGCGCCGAACTTAACGCTGAACGGCTTGCCCGTTATAGGCTGCCCGCCTTTGCCAATGAGCGCGCTCTAGCTGAATGGCTTGGCATTTCGCTCAAGCGCCTGCGCTGGTATACCTACGACCGAAAGGTCAGTCCAATCTACCACTACACGCGCTACACACTGCCCAAACGCGGCGGTGGTCAGCGTGTGATCCTCGCGCCGAAGCGCACCTTGAAGGCGATCCAGCACAAGATTTTATTTGAGCTGCTGGCGAAAGTTCCCAACACCGACGCCGCGCACGGTTTCATCAAAGGGCGCTCGATTGCCACCAACGCCGCGCCGCACGTTGGCAAAGCCTGCGTGCTAAACCTCGACCTGAAAGATTTTTTCCCAAGCATCACCTATCCGCGTGTACGCGGTCTGTTTGTGGCGTTGGGTTATGGGTTCACCCTCGCTTCGGTCTTGGCGCTGCTCTGCACCGAGTCGGAGCGCATTGGTGTGCAGCGTGGCGATAAAACGCGCTATGTGGCGATCAATGCGCGGCATTTAGTGCAAGGCGCGCCAACCAGCCCTGCCATTGCAAACCTGATGGCGCGTCGGTTGGATGCACGCCTGCACGGTTTGGCAGCCCAAAAAGGCGCAGCCTACACACGCTATGCAGATGATCTAACTTTCTCAGCAGGGTCGGCAGAGGTTGCAACGCAATTGCTGCGTGCTGCCAAGCGCATCATCGCTGATGAAGGCTTGACGCTGCACATGGGCAAAATCCGCTTTTTCAGGCAGTCGGCGCGCCAAATGGTGACGGGATTGGTGGTCAATGAGAAGGTGAGCGTGCCGCGTGATGTGCGCCGCCGCGTGCGTGCCATTCTGCACCGTGCTACGCACAGCGGGCTTGCCGCCCAAAACCGCGAAGGGCGGCAGCATTTCCGCGCCTACCTGCATGGGCTGATTGGGCATATTGCCTTGCGGCATCCCGAACAGGCGGCGCAGATGTTAGCGGAATTACGCGAGATTCGTGATTAGCGGGCTGTGTAGTCGCGGTTGGTCTCGGTCAGCTCATCAAGGCGCTTCATCTCGTCTTCGGTGAGGCGTTCGCCGACCGCACCAAGCGACTCCTCTAGTTGGGCAACGGTGTTCGCGCCGACAATCGGTGAGGTCATGAAGGGCAGCGTAAATTGCCACGCCAGCGCCATCTGCGCGATGCTCTTGCTACGCGCTGCGCCCATCTCGCGCAGGGCTTCCACCACCGCAAAGCCTTTATCCGTCATCCAGCGCGCTGCACCGCCGCCGCGGCTGCCTTCTGGTACGCCGCCCTCACGGGTATATTTGCCCGTCAGAAAGCCGCCTGCCAGTGGGCTGTAAGGGATCACACCAATGCCTTCCTCAAGGCACAGTTGGGCAAGTTCTGGCTCCACTTCGCGCCGATTGAGCAGGTGAAAGTGCGGCTGAATGCAATCATAGCGGGCAAGGTTATATTTATCGCTGATCCAAAGTGCCTTGCACAGGTACCACGCCTTAAAGTTGCTGGCGCCCAGATAGCGCACTTTACCCTGCTTCACCAGATCATCGTAGGCGCGCAGCGTTTCCTCTTGCGGTGTCTCCCAATCGGGCCAATGGGATTGGTACAGATCAATGTAGTCGGTTTGCAGGCGGCGCAAGCTGTGTTCAACGGCTGCCATAATGTGATGGCGGCTGAGGCTTTCGCCATTCGGACCGTCCCACATCCTGCCGCGTGTTTTAGTAGCGATGATGATCTGCTCACGCGGCTTGCCTTGCAGCCAGCGCCCGATGATTTCTTCCGCCACGCCGCCCGGATTGCCCTCTGCCCAACGGCTGTAAATATCCGCTGTATCAATGAAGTTGCCGCCCGCTTCCCAGAAGCGATCCAGCACACGCAGGGAGTCTTCCTCAGAGCTTGTCCAGCGGAAGGTCATCGTGCCAAGGCACAACGCGCTCACCTTTAAGCCCGTGCGCCCAAGTTTGCGGTAATCCATCTAACAATGCCTTTCGAGTCGTGAAAATCGCGCTTTGAGTATAGCGCAGGCAGGCGATTCGCCATCCGCCCAAAGGCGGAAGGCTGCCGTTCAGACCTGTCCAACTACCCGTGCAGGATTGCCCGCCACAATGGCACGCGGCGGCACGTCACGCGCCACAACTGCGCCCGCGCCGATCACTGCGCCGCGCCCAATGTGTACGCCCTTCAAAATGATCGCCCACATGCCGATGAACACTTCATCCTCAATGGTGATGGGCGCGCTGCTGCCCGCCGTCGGATCGGCATGCCGCGCTTCGGGCGAGAGTGGATGAAAATCGGTATCAATGATGGTGCTGTTGGCACCGATCCAGACTTGATCGCCGATCTCGACCCGCGTTTGTGCCACAATCACAGCGCCCGTCATGCCGACGCCACGCCCAATGATTAGCGCTGCTTCTCGTGTCCACGTGCAAAGGAGCGTGCGGCGCACCACGCCCAACGGATTCGAGGCATACCAGCTTCGTAGTGTCAGGTCGCGCCCAATGCTGAGTGTGCTGCCCGCGTGCCGCTGAATGATCGGCGCGCCGTAAATGCGCCAGCCGCGCTGCCACGCTACACCGTGCAGGGCAAAAGTGAGCTGTGCGGCGGGTAGCGTTGCATAGCGGCGCAGTTCAGTCAGCGCCTTCCAGGGCGTTTGGCGTGCCTGTTCCAGCAAATGCACTAGCGCGAGTCGTCCTCTTGCCAGCCCGCCAAGCCGTAAGCGCCCACCTTCAGCACTTTCAGGGAGAGCAGCGCGCACTTTAAGCGCACCGGTCCGAGCGAAATGCCGATCAGATCAAGCACATCTTCTTTGGTCAGTTGGCGGGCTTCTTCCAGTGTTTTGCCCAGAATGATCTCGCCGAGCATAGAGGCGGTTGCTTGGCTGATCGCGCAGCCCTCGCCCGACCAACCGATCTCCGCGATATGGTTATCCCGCAGGCGCACGGTTAGCCGCAGGCGGTCGCCGCACAGCGGATTCTTTTCCTCATGGTCAATGTCACAGGGCTGCAAAACGCCCCAGTTGCGCGGCTGGCGATAATGCTCAAGGATCGCCTCATGGTACATATCCATCGGTTGAACTGCCTTTCCTCAGCGTGCAAAAAAGCGCTGTACCTCTGCCACCGTCCGCACAAAATGATCGGCTTCCTCAAGCGTATTATAGAGGTAGAAGCTGACCCGCGTTGAGGCTGCGATGCCGAACTTTTCGTGCAGCGGCATGGCACAGTGATGCCCTGCCCGCACTGCAATGCCCGCCTGATCCAAGCCTGCCGAGAGATCATGGGCATGAACGCCGCGCAGTGTGAAAGACACCAAGCCCGCCCGTTGATCGGCGTTCGGTCCGTACATCCGCACGCCTTCAATGTCTGCCAAGCCCGTCATCGTGTGCTGAATGAGCGCCATCTCGTGCGCGTGGATTGCCTCTAGCCCAACGCCGCGCAAATAGGCAATCGCTGCGCCCAAGCCCACTGCGCCGCTAATATTGGGCGTGCCTGCCTCAAAGCGCTGCGGCAGATCGGCATAGGTCGTCTTAGCGAAGGTTACGCGGTCAATCATGCTGCCGCCGCCCATGAAAGGCGGCAGCGCCTCTAGCAGGGCGCGTTTGCCGTACAGCGCACCAATGCCAGTGGGCGCACACAGCTTATGCCCACTCAGTGCGAAGAAGTCAGCATCTAGGGCGCGCACATTAATCGGCATATGCGGCGCGCTTTGTGCGCCATCCACGGTGACTAACGCGCCGACCTCATGCGCCATGCGGATCAGATCGGCAAGTGGATTAATGGTGCCAAGCACGTTCGAGACGTGCGTCAAGGCTACCATACGCACGCGCCCGCTACCCAGCAAGGTCTGATAGGCGCTCTGGTCAATCTGTCCATCCTCAGTAATCGGAATGGGCAGCACATACGCGCCTGCACGCTCTGCCACCATCTGCCATGGGACGATGTTGGCGTGATGCTCCATCTCGCTGACCAAAATCTGATCGCCTTCACGCAGATTTGCCAGTCCCCAGGCGTATGCCACAAGGTTAATTGACTCTGTGGCATTGCGGGTGAAGATAATCTCACGGGCGGACGCTGCGCCCAAAAAGTCGCGGACGGCGTCGCGGGCTGCCTCGTAAGCGGCGGTTGCTTTTTCGCTGAAGGAATGCACACCGCGATGCACATTGGCATTCATGTGCGTGTAGTAGTCCTCAACGGCGCGCAGCACGGCGGTTGGTTTTTGGGTGGTGGCGGCGTTATCGAGGTAGACCAACGGCACGTTTGGGCGCACCATTTGGGCAAGGATTGGGAAATCGGCGCGGTGTGCCGCCATTTGGCGGGTAATTTGCTCAAGGGATAGGGCAGACATAAACAGGCACTTTCTAAATGCGGATACTTTCGCCTATTTTAGCAGATTCCACGCCGAATTACTCCTCTGAATGACTTGTAGGCGTGGTGAAAATAGAGGCATCATCAAAAAATCGGTCGGCTCACAGCAGGCTAATCTTTACAGGCTAGGCTATCACCACACAATTCACCGCCCAACCGCTTCTGCGCCTTGACAGGCAGGCGCACAGCGGCTAAACTATAGGCATATCATGCCACCTTAGCTCAATTGGCAGAGCATACGCTTCGTAAGCGTGAGGTTTTGGGTTCAAGTCCCAAAGGTGGCTTATCAACCACTCAACAGTTACAGGTTGGGTGGTTTTTATTTAGCGGCACGCAGCGTGGCGAGCAATGCGTCAGCGGTCAGGTTGCCCACCAACAGCACTTGGTCGGCAACGGCAAGTGTTTCTTGGTTGGCAGCCATGCCGCAGGCAACCGCATAGACACGGCGCAAACTTGGGCGTAGTGACTCTAAGGCAGCCTGCCAATCGTCCGTGAAATTGCCATCGCTGAACAGATACAGGATGTTATGCGCGCTTTCGGACAGGCTCTGGGCAAGGTGGCGCAGCGCCTTACCTAAGTTGGAGGCGCCCACCGTTTCGAGCGTGGCGAGGATCAGGCTCACATCGGTGGTGAATTCTTCTGCCTCAGCATCGCTGAGCGGTGTCAAGAGGGTTGGCGTGCTTTCAAAGGTGAGCAGGCTCACCTTAAGCAGACACCCGCGACAGCTTTCAAAGGCGCTCAGCAGGACTTGTACGCCCTGCCGCAGCGACTCAAGCGCCGCGCCATTCATAGAGGCAGAGTGATCAATTAACACATACACGCATAACGGCTCAGCCATCGGCACTGCTCAAGGGCGGCTCAGCGGTAGGCGGCGCGCTGGGCGGGGTCAGCGTTTCGGGTGAACTCGGCGCGGCAGGCTCGCTCGGCTGCGTGAGGGGTGCCGTCTTGGCACGCTTCGCTGATTTAATGGCTGTCTCACTCACTTCAACGGCAACAGCCCACTCACGCCCGTTACCTACCACCACCAAACCACGCGGATCATGCCACGCCGTGCTAAGCTGCTCCGGCTGCCAGCGAACTTCGATGCTCTGCGTTTCATTTGGCTCAAGGGTCAGCTCGCTCAGCGAAAGTGCCAGCCACGGCGCGCTGTTCAAAGTCAGCGTCCACTCACGCCCGCCATTATTGGTCAGCTTTAGCTTGGCTGCCTTCAGGCTGCTTAGGGTGATTTGCAGGGGCGTGATGCTAAGGCGCGGCGCTGCCTCTACCAATAAAAGCTGCGCGCTGATCTCTAGCCGCTGCCCGGCGCCTTCAAGGCTGAGGGCGTTCGGCTGAACACAGACGCCGCTAGGCAACTCTACTGCTGTGGTGTTGATCAGCACTTTGAACTCAGCCGTGCTCATAGGCGGAATGCTCAACGCAAAACTGCGGCGGGCAGTCTCTAGGGAAAGCCACGCCGCATTGAGAGTCACTTCGCCTTGCCACGTTTCCGCACCGCCATTCAGCACGCGCACCGTCTCAACCGATGGCTCGGCATAAAGTGGATTGACCATGCCAAAATTAAGCAGCGGCGTCTCTAGGCAAAGTTCGTGCGGCGCATCGCGCAGATCAACCTGCACTGCCACAAAAACAGGCTCACGCACACCGCTTAAACTCAGCACTGCCTCATGATGGCTGACGCCAAGCGGTAAGCTGTTCACCTGCCGTTCGTGAAGGCTGATTGGAATATCGATTGCGCTGCCAACGGCACACTCAAAGACGGTGTTTGGTGCAGCCAACCATGCGGCATGGCGCTGAACCGTGCCACGCCAAACAGAAGGACCAGTGTTATAGACGCGCAGCGTTGCTTCACTAGGCGGCTCGCCGCGCACAAAAGGCGGAAAATAGACGGGGCGTGCCGTCAGAAACGGCGGACGCTCCACAAGGATCATCGAGACAGGCACCGCCGCCGTGAAAGGTGCGCTGCGTGAGTCGCTCTCAATATGAATGGCATCCAATGGCACAGGTGTATCCAGCGGAATCGCGTCGGGAATGTCCAGCAGTTCAAGGCGAATGCGCGCCGTCCGCCCGTAAGGCACACTGAGCGTTGGCGCGCTGATCTCGCCGCTGAGTTCTGCGTCGTGTGCCTCAATAATCTGCACCCAACCGCGTTCAGGGCGCAGCGTGCCGTGCCAATCCGCCGCGCCTTCATTCCGCACTTCAATGAAGGCGCTTGGCAAATCCATATTGCGCTCGACCTCATCAAAGCGTACTTCCTCGGTGAGCAGGCGCAGATGACCACGCGGCGGCAGCACTTCAATGCGCGCTGCAACTGGCACATCAGGGAAAACGCCGCCGCCGTCAATGATTAGCGCATCTGCAATCTCGTGGATGCCGCTTGGCAGCCTATCCGCCTCATGCACCGTCTCCCAACGCAGGTTTAGCCCAACCTGCACAAAAGTTTCCGACCACGCCTCACCGCTGATCGGCATTGGCGAAAGCACACTGAGCCATGGCACAGTAGCATACACTTCACCTGACCATGCGCCGCGCCCTAGATTAGCGATGCTAAATTCAAGTGTGCGTTCGGTCAGCCAGCCCGCTTCGACCTGACCGAGATCGAGTGTCTCGATGCGCAGGGCAACCTCAGGGCGCTGCACACTCAGGTGTACATCGACGCCATACACCTGATTGGCACCTGCCACCAGCAAACCACCTGAAACGCCATAGTTGGCATTGGGCAGATTCAGCACCTCCTTGTTCAAGCTGACTAGCCATGTATGCCTGCGGTTGGGTGGTAGGCGGAACTGCCCTCCAGGCGAGACTTTAAGATAGGGGACGATGGGCATGACCTCGCCTTTCCAGCCAACCTTGAGCGTTTGCAAGGTCAACGGCACCGATTCGGGAAAGTGATCTGAAAAACGCTCGAAATGAATGCTGGTCGGTACTTCGATGCTAGGCGGGTCAGGTGCTTGAGTCACTTGAATCGCCACCTCACCGATGTTCAGCATATCGTGTTCGTGCAGCAGACGGCGCACGCCACGCGGAATTGGCGCACCATTCAGCTTGACGGGCAACGGCGGATCAGATGGCATGAACAAGAACAACGCACCACTGGAATCGCGCTGCACAAAGCAGTAGTCACCTTCGGGCAGCGTGCCAACGGCAAGGGCAGCAAAGTGCGCGGCTGAGAGCATCATGCCGCCATAAGGCGGATAGAGGCGGTGCTTTTTGAGGGCAAGGCACAGCAGGCGCTCTGGTGGCGGCTGATCCAGCACGGTGCCGGTCAACCATAGGTAGCGCGTGTAGTCACCTTCGCGCACTGTGATCTCGCCGAGCAACACTTCGCCCTTTTGAAGGGCTTGCCCATCTAAGGTGAGCAGTAGGGCGTGTGTGCCGCGCTCTGCGAGTACGGCTGGCTCAATTTTTGCGCCGTGCAAGCCACTTACGCTTAGTTCGGTGCGCGCTCGCACAATCAGGCGCAGCGGCAAACTCACCGGTGCGCCGGGCAGCAGTTCGCCTAAGTTGATCAGGGTGTTATCATCAAGCTGCATGGATTTTTCCCCAATTGGCAGGCACTCAGCGTCATGCACAACCATAACACCAGATTGCACTGTTCGTTCGATCAACAGGTTTTCTAGGCGCACGTTCGGCGCACGGACGTATACCACCGGCGCCGCCTGACGCCAAAGCACCGTTTGGCGTTTCTGACCGCGCAGCACCAATGGCTTTTCGATGACGAAAACGCCGCCATATTCACCAATTGCCAAGCTGATCAGGCTGTTTGGCTCGGCAGCGCGCAAGGCGGCATGTAATTCAGCGGCGGAGCTCACATGCAGCATGGCGTGCCGCGCTTAAACGCTTTGCATAGTCACGAGGGCAAGGCGCGCTGTGCTGCCCGCGCCAAGCAGCCACTTTTGCCCTTCGCGCAGCGGCAAGGCAGCCCCTAACTTTAGCAGCTGCACGCTGCCTGTATCCGCTACTCGCAAATGATCTAGGGCAAGGTTATGCAGCAACCACCCGTGCCGCTGATCATACTGAAATTCCACCAATGGCGCACGATCTTCAGCGAGTTTTGCCTCGTGTTCATAGAAATTTCTCTGCACATGCCAGCGGTGCAGCGAACGGCTCTGCCAACCGACAATACGCTCCTTGTCCTGCTGGAAATGCCCTACTTGACTAACGCCTGAATAGAGACGCAGCACGGGAATCTGCTTTGGGTAGCTGATGCGCGTATTGCACCATGGGCAAACAGCGGGATGATCGCGCAGCAGGATGAACGCCTTGCCGCTGCACTGTGGGTTGAAGCATGGCACATGCTGATCCGCCATGCGGAGCAGCGCATTCTGCCACATACTAGCCACAGGGCGCTTGCTTGGGTCATGCAGACCAGCCGTGAAGGTGCGGCGCATCAGGTCTTCCACTTCCTCGCCCAGCAGCCATGCGCCGCGAAAGGGGTCTTTAGGGCGGTTGGAGCGGTCGATTGGGTCTTCAGTGTAGAGCGCCTTCTCGCCAAATGCCAATTGATCATCGCGCTCTGGGTTATCGGGATCGTGAACTTTGGGACCGCGCAGCGGATGCCGCATCAGTAAGAGTTGGTAGATTAGCACGGCAAGGGAGTATAAGTCCGACTGAATGGATGGGCGAATGTCAGGTTGTTTGTGCATATAAGCGGTGACGATTTCAGGTGCCATGTACTCGGCTGTCCCGATCATGGCAGGGGGCAGCACATCTGGCACTACTAAACCGTCTAGGTCAATCAGCACAGCACGATGGCGTGCCACATTCACCATGAAATTTCCGCCTGAAAAATCAGAGTGGCACAGACCACGGCTATGCAACTTCCACGCAATGCGTGCCATCTCGCTGGCGACGCAGGTGCGATCAAACCAGTTGCCGCGCATATCCTCAGGCACGTGCTTAAGCGCTTTGGGCGTGAACCACCAAGTTAGGTCTTTGTGTGGCACATCGCGGTTGATGTTCAACATCCGCACGCCCAGCGAAGGGCGGCGCACAATGCCGTTCACCCACGCAAAGAGCGTTACCGCGCTCGGATCGTGCAGTGTGATGTTCAGCTCACCCATGATCTTCTGCAAAGTAGGTAGGCGCGCACGATCTTCTTCGTGATAGAGCTTGATCACATGCCGTTCATCCCGTGAGCGGTAGAGTCTGCCCTGTCCGCCTTCGGTGAAAGGATCGTCTTCGTAATCTTCGGTTGTGCCGTCGTCCAGTGTAATTCGCACGGTGCGTTATCCTCGCCCACTGCCTATGGATATTATAGATGATAAGCAGATTTCTACACAAGGCGTAGGAAATAGGGGAAAAGTGAATGGGTGCTGCCACCCAAAGGGTAAAAGACAAGGGCAGGATTTCTCCCACCCTTGCCTAGCGCCGCCTTACTTGGCAGCCGCATAGAGCGCGGCAACAGCACTCCAGTCGACCACGTTCCACCAAGCATCAATGTAATCGGGGCGGCGATTCTGGTACTTGAGGTAGTAGGCATGTTCCCACACATCCAAGCCCAAGATCGGCACGACGTTCGGATTGTCCATCACGGGGTTATCCTGATTGGGCGTGGAGACGATCTTGAGCGCGCCACCATCGACAATCAACCATGCCCAGCCCGAACCAAAGCGCCCAACTGCCGCTTTCTTGAACTCCGCCTTGAAGGCATCAAAGCTGCTGAAAGCGGCATCAATGGCGGCTGCCAGATCGCCGCTTGGCGCACCACCCGCGTTTGCCGCCATCAGATTCCAGAACATGGTGTGGTTAACATGCCCACCAGCATTGTTGCGGACTGCCTGACGGACTGCTTCTGGCACAGACGCCAAATCCTTGATGATCTGTTCGGCAGTCATCTCGAAGAACTGCGGATGCTGCTCTAGGGCAGCGTTCAGGTTGTTCACGTAGGCAGCGTGGTGCTTGCCGTGATGAATTTGCATGGTTTGTGCATCAATGTGCGGCTCAAGCGTTTCCGCCGCGTAAGGCAGCGGCGCTAACTCAAACTTTGGCATTGTGTGTTACTCCTGTTGTGGAAAAAGGCACAAGGGACGCAGGCGTTTGCGTGTTGCTAGGCAGTAGTGGTAGGATCACGCCTGCACTCTCTAGAAGAATCTAATCTAATCTGTGCATTTTCGCCAACCTTTGAGTGTTATGAGGCTTGAATCCGCCGTGAAAATCGTCACATGGCGTCCGTATATGGCACTTGCTATCGGCTTGCTGGCTGCCTCGTCGTCCTCCATCCTGATCCGCTACGCGCAGACCGAAGGCGCACCGTCTTTGCTGATTGCGGCATGGCGCGTCGCTGTGGCAGTCCTGATCCTAACGCCGTTTGTATGGGCGCGCCACAGCGCAGAGCTTCGAGCGCTTAAACTGGGCGAGATTGGCTTAGCGATGCTCTCGGGCATTTTTCTCGCCGTCCATTTCGGCACATGGATCACCTCTTTGGAGTATACTTCCGTGCTGATCAGCGCGACATTGGTCACCACCAATCCGCTGATTGTGGCACTGCTGACGCCGCTGCTGCTGCGCGAGAAATTGAGCCGCCAAACCATCGGCGCAATTTTGTTGGCAATTGTGGGCGGCGTGATCATCAGCACAGCCGGCGGTGCCGGCACTGCGCCGCGCCAAGAGGCACCGCTGCTCGGCGCGCTGCTCTCGTTTCTGGGCGCGGTGGCAGTGGCAGTCTACTACATCATCGGGCGCAAACTGCGCGCCACGCTCAAAGCGCTGCCTTATATTTGGTTGGTCTATGGCAGCGCCGCGCTGACCCTCGTTATTGTGCTGCTGCTGACAGGGCAAAGCGGCACGCTTTCCGATCTGCCGCTGGGTGCCTTCTTCTGGATGACAATGGTTGCCATTTTCCCACAGTTGATCGGACATTCACTCTTTAACTTTGCGCTAGGCTACCTCTCGGCTGCCTTTGTGAGCCTGATCATCTTGGGCGAACCGATCCTGAGTACAGTCTTTGCCGCCTTTTTGCTGAACGAGCTGCCGCAGCCGCTGCAATTGGTGGGCAGTGCCGTGATCTTAGTAGCACTTTTCATTGCCAGCCGTGCCGAAGCGCGTGCCATGCGCCTAAAGGTGGCTGAGCCTGAGCAAGTGCTTGTGGTAGATTGAGAGGCACTATGGAAATTCGTCCTGCACGGTTGGAAGACGCCCGCGCCATTGGTGTTGTGCATCTGGATACGTGGCACACCACCTACGGACGGTTGGTGCCAGAAGGTTTTCTCGACCAGTTCAACTATGAAGAACGCGAGCGCTCTTGGCAGATGCGCCTTAGCGACACCTACTCGCCACACTATATCTATGTCGCAGAAGATGATGGGCAGATCGTCGGCTTTGCCTATGGTGGTAACTCACGCACCAACGACGCGCCCTACACCGCCGAAATTTACGCACTCTATGTGCGGGAAAGCCACCAACGGCGCGGCATTGGTAGGCGCCTATTAGTGCCTGTGGCGCGCCATTTCATGGCAGGCGGGCATACCCACATGCTGATTTGGGTGTTGAGCGATAACTTGCGGGCGCGTGCATTCTATGAGGCGATGGGCGGTGTGTGGCTGCGCGAAAAGCTGATCAACTTTGGCAACAACTTGCCTGAATCAGCCTATGGGTATGTGATTGCCGACTTTCTGGCACGCTTTGGGAAAACCGAAGCAGACTAAGGAATAACCCTATGCCAAGCCGTTTTGATGACCTGCCCGAACAGCCGCCCGAACCAATGCCTGATCTGCTCAGTGCGCGTGGAGTCTCGTTGGCAGGCGTGCTGGAGCGCGTGACCGAGCAGTTCGCCGCCGAAACTGAGGCGCGCCCCGATATTTTATTGGAGTCCGATGCTGCCGAATGCCGCCGCATCCTCGTCGAAATCGTTGAGTATGTGCTAACGGTGGAAGGCATTCGCCTTTCGCGTGAGGATCGCTTGCGCGTGATTGAGGCTGCCTATAACGACCTATTCTTGCTAGGCGTGCTGCACCCGCTGCTGACTGATCCCTCTGTCAACGAGATTGAGATCGCGGCATATGATCGCATTTATGCGCGGCGCGGCGCAGAGAAAACCTTGATCGATCTGCGTTTTGAGGACGGCTCGCAGTTGGAGCGTGTGCTGCGCCGTGCGCTGCTTGCCTCCGGCGTGGCGCTCTACGGTGGCGAGGCGCTGATCGAGGTTGGCGGACGCTTGGCAGAGCGCCCCTCACGGCTGACGATCACCACGCCGCCAATCAGCCAGACCCTGCAAGCAAGCATTCGCCTGCACGCTGTACAGCCACTCAGCCTTGATGACCTGGTCGGCATGGCACTGCTAAGCGCTGAACATGCGGCAGACCTCAAGCGGCTCATCAACGAACGGCGTGGCATTATGCTGGCGGGCGATGTGGATAGCGGCAAAACAACGCTGCTACAGGCGCTTTTGCCGTTGGTCGCTGAACAAGACGGCAGGCACGCCGCCGCACAGCGCGCCGCAGAGCTTAGCTTGCCCGAAGGCATCCTAACTGCGGAAGGCGGCACTTTTGCCGCGCAGCTCAGTGCGGCGCGCCAACAGGTTGGCGAAAGCGGCGGCTGGCTGATCGCTGATGAAATACGCTTTGATGAATCTGAGGCGATGTGGGACGCCTTAGCCAGCGGACTGGGCGACCGTGCGCCGCGCTTGTTGTGGGCATTTCGTGCTGCCACCGATCCGCTGCGGCTGCGGACTGCCTTCGGTATGGCGGTGCGGCGTGCTGTGCCAAGCATTGATCAGGCAGTGATTCACAGTGGCTTGTTGGATCGCCTGCCCATAGTTGTGCTGATGGCACGCCGTTCAGGCAGACCGCAAGTGGTGCGCCTTGCCGTGTGGCGCATGGACGGCGAAGCACTAAGCCTAGCCGAACTGACGTAAGTCATGGCAAAGAAAAGCACGGCAAAAACGCAGACTGGCACACAGAGCGCCCTCATCACAACGACTGGCAGCGCACCGTCTGTTATCCCCATTGATCCCGATCCGCAGTCGGCATTCGTGCTACATCCCGAATATGATCTGGTTGAAGGCAAAGCACGCAGCCACATTGCACACCGCACCCATCTTTATATTGCGCTGGCTGCAGTGATCGTTTGCCTGCTCTCGATTTGGTTGGCAGTGCGCCAAGCAGAGGCAAACGCCGCCCTAGATGCACGCAGTGGGCGCACTCCGGCGGAGGTGGTTGGTCGCCGTTTTGAGGAAGGCACCCGCGATATTCACCGCCGCTGGTTCATCACTTACCGTTTTACACTGCCCGATGGGCGCACCTTCAGCCGAGAAGTGAGCGTGGATGCCGCTGAATACGACTTCTATTTTGTGGGCAGCCGCCTTGTTATCAAGTTTTTGCCCGATCAGCCTGAGATGAATACGCTGCTTGATCGCCGCCTTGAGGCAGTTGAGGCAGACCTGTTGTGGCTCATGGTTATTGCGCCGCCTTTATTGGCGCTGCCTGTACTGCTGTGGGCATTGGCGCAAAATATCTTGCTGACGCAGTATGAGCGGCGCGGCGTTGTGGTGCGTGGTGAGGTTGTGGAATGTTTTGGGGAAGAACGCGCCTCACATTACTACGTGCGGCTGCGCTACCAATTCTTGCTGCCTGATCTGAAGATTAGGCGCGGCACGGCGCATTACATACGCGACGATCTGCGTGGTGCAAAACTTCCTGAAAAAGGCACGCAGATCGCCGTCTTATACCTAAACGATTGGTTTTACCGTCTGCTCTAAGGTGCGTTTATCCTGTTAGCCCTCTGCTAGCGCCTTAAGTTTGGCAAGAGATTGCTTAGCGTTGTTCAAATTCATCTGATGCACGGCTGGCTCTGCCAGTTTGCCTAGCACGCCGCCGCTCATGCTGTAATCCATCGTCATGCTTAGCGTTACCGCATTCCCTGCGCCAGCAATTGACCATTGTTGTGTGCCGTTCACCACACCTTCCAGCGCATAGTGAATGGCGCTACCTGCCGCAGAGTCTGTGACTGTCTGTGTTGCCTTCAGCTCTATGCCCAACACCTTATAGCTGCCCGCAATTTTTGAGCCAACCGCAGGATAATCGGGCGTTGCCTCAAGAGTCTCAATGCCGACAAACCACTTCAGGATCGAATCCGGTGTTGTGAGCAGTGACCACACTGCCGCCGGTGTGGCGTTGATTGAAACGCTTTCGCTGATGTGTTGCATGGGTTGTTCCTCCCTTTTTGCACGCCTTCGCCAAGCACAGTCTAACACGAATTGGTGTGCCGCTCAATCGCCTCTGTGGGCTAAAATGCAGATGGGCGGAGAATTTCCGCCCATCGCCGTTAGGTGGTGTTGCTTTAGCGCACTTGTGCAGGACGCGGTGCAAGGCGCACCTTCACTTGGATGGTTTCGCCATTGCGCAGAATGGTGAGCGTCACCTCATCGCCCGGCTTGGTGCGTGTGAATAGGTAACCAAGCAAATCCTCAAAAACCCTGATCTTCATGCCGTCAATCTCGGTGATGATGTCGCCACCGACTGGGACAGGCTCGCCGTCAATGCTTTGTTCGCGGGTTGCACCGCGCAAGCCTGCCGTGGAGGCAGGTCCGCCCGTCACAATGCTATTAACCAAAACACCGGTCAGGCGTAAATCTAAGCCAAGTGCTTCCGCGATATTTGAAGTCAGTGTTGTACCAGTGATGCCTAGATACGAATGCTCCACTTTGCCCGTTGCAATGAGCTGATCTGCCATCAGCTTGACAATATTGCTTGGCACGGCGAAGCCAATACCTGCCGATTGCTCGACGTTACTGCGAATAGCGGTGTTCACGCCAATCACCTCGCCACGGTTGTTGAGCAGCGGTCCGCCGCTGTTGCCGGGATTAATGGCAGCGTCGGTCTGGATGATCTGCGGAATGCTGAACTGTTGCTGGCGCAATGAACGCCCAATGGCGCTGACGATGCCCTGTGTCATGGTGTTGTTCAGCCCAAACGGATTGCCCATTGCAATGGCGCGCTCACCAACGCGCACCTGATCCGAATCCGCCAAAGTGAGCGGTGTTAGCTCCGCGATTTGAGTTGGATCGACCTTCACTACGGCAATATCGGCATCGGGCGCGGTGCCAACGATGGTGGCAGGCAAGCGCAAGCCGTCCGAGAAGATGACTGTCACGCGATCTGCTTGCTCAACGACATGGTTGTTCGTGACGACATGCCCATTCTTGTCATATAGGAAGCCTGACCCTTGCGCAAGGCGGAAGCGCGGTTCTGTGGGCAGGCTTGGGTCTATAAAAGGCATCAGGCTTCGCATCTGAGCATCGGCAGGCACACGCACTTCTAGCGCCACGACTGAAGGGTTGACCTGTGCGTAGACACGCTGAAGCAGGCTGGTTTCGTCATCCACGAAATCCTGCCCTTGCACGCGGGCAGGCGCGCCCGAGAGGATGCTGCCAAGCAGCACGCCAAATATCAGTGTAACAATAATCAGCGCAGAAAGTCCTGCGCGGCTAAAACGTACCATAGGAGTATGCTCACTTCCATTCTTGTCGTTTCTTAGCTAAAGCGTAGCACAGTCTTGTTCAAAATGTGTTAGAACTCTCTGAGTCATTTATGAAGTTATTGTGTAGAGGTGCTTTATGCTCAGTGTGCCAAATATGCCTCCTATGCCGCAGCTTGTCTCAGCGTAGTTGCCTAGCCTTAAATGTGCTTCAGCCAATTGATAGCGCAGCAACGCCTGCTCAGCGTGTAGCACACACTTGTTTGCATCTGTGTTTGGCGTTAGGTCAGGCTGATTTGTGATCGAAGCTGTGCGGCTAGGACGCCAAATTCGGGCGAATGCACCATTTCCAAATGGCGTGGGCGCGCTAACGGCACGCTGATTTCTGTGTGCAGACTACCCGGACGCGCTGTCAGCACCACTACACGATCCGCCATGAAGATCGCCTCTGTGATGCTGTGCGTCACCATCAGGATCGTTTTGCCCGTTTGCTGCCAAAGCTGGAGTAACTCAAGCTGCATGTGTTCGCGTGTCATGGCGTCCAGCGCGCCAAATGGTTCGTCCATCAACAGCACGGACGGATTCTGGGCAAGGGCGCGTCCGAGTGCGGCACGCTGTGCCATGCCGCCGGAAAGCTGGCTCGGATACACCTCAGCAAATTCCGCCAAACCAACTTGATGCAGGACATGCTCGGCAGTGGCGCGCCGTGCAGGGCGCGAAATGCCGCGCAGGGCAAGCGGCAGTTCCACATTGGCGCGTGTGCTGAGGTAGGGCAGCAAGTTCGGCTGCTGAAAGAGGATGCCGATCTCAGGATGCGGCGCATTGATGGGCGTGCCATTCAAGGTGATGCGTCCACGGCTGGCGGCGATCAAGCCGGCTGCAATCTTCAGCAAGGTTGTTTTGCCGCAGCCGCTCGGACCGACGAGGCAGACAAAAGCACCGTCTGGCACGTCAAAGCTGATGTTGGAAAGTGCCTCTAGCGTGCCAAAACGCTGCGAGACTGCCTCAAAGCGCAACATGCCTAATCGTCCGCCTCTGGCACAAAGGCGTTGGTGAACGCATCGGCATAGCCTTCAACAGAGTCGATCAAGCCCATGGCAACAAGGGTCTCAGCCGTCAATTTCCAAGCATCCGCATTGCTCATGCCCAAACGCTCTGCCTTCCACAATTCAATCGAATTGAGCAGCACCTGCATCTGTACGGGATCATTTTCACCCAAGCCTTCTACATAGTCGCGGCTGATCTGGTAGGCAAGCTCAGGCTCTGCGATGGTCAGCGCCAAGCCGCGATGATAGGCTTCCACCATAGCGCGCACCAATTCAGGGCGTTCGGCGATGGTCTTTTCGTTGGTCACCAAGCCGTTAGAGACCAAATCGGCGTAATCGCTGATGGCGATCACTTCCACCTCAAAGCAGCGTGCTGCAATTTGCAGCGGCTCGTTGGCGATGTAAACCACAGAGGCATCTACCTGCTTCTCGCAGAAGATCGGTGCCGTATCAAAGCCGATGGCGCGCACATCACGCAGATCAGACTCCTGCATTTTGGCGGCATTCAGCAGTGCTTGCAAGCCGAAATAGCTGGCGCCGAATTTACCCGGCACGCCCACCACTTTGCCCTTCAAATCTTGTGGCGTGCGGATGCCGCTATCCTTCGGCACAACAACACCGACGGGAAAACGCTGAAACCAGCGATAGATATAGGTTACAGGCGCGCCTTTTGCGCGTGCCATAAGCACCTGTTCACCGCTGATCATGCCGAATTGCAGGTTGTTGGTGGCAATGCGCGTTAAGCCATCCGTCTCGTCAAAGCCGTGTTCAAGGGTGAGGGCGATGCCGCCCTCACTGAAGAAACCTTGCTGAAGCGCCACATAGATCGGTGCAAACTGCACATTCGGAATGTAGCCTAAAAAGAGCGTGATCGGTGTTTGGGCGCGGGCAACGGTCAGCACGTCGCTATAGGGCAGCGAAGCACCCGGCGTCGGCTCGGCGGTTGGTTCGGTGGTCGGTTCAGCGGTAGGTTCTGCTGTTGCCTCACCGTGCGCTTCTTCGCCTTCCTTCACTTCGCTTTCACTATGCCCTTTTTTGATGATACCAACCTGCGGATCACCACTCACCACGCACGCTGAGAGCGCGAGGCTCAACATGAACAGGATTGCTAGAAACTTACGCATTGTCTCCCTTTCTGATGCACAAAAATTAAGCTTTAAGGCTGCGGCGCACGCCAACGCAGCACATAACGCTCTAGGCGTGCTACGCACTCGTAGAGCAGCAGTGCCAGCGCCGTCAGCGTGATGACGCCAACCATAACGCCAGCAGGATTATACATAAAGCGTGAGGAAAAGATCATATAGCCCAAGCCGGCAGTTGCGCCGTATGCCTCGCCAACCACCGTGCCGACCACCACCAGCGTAACGCTAATCTTCAAACCGCCGAAAAGCGAAGGCGCGGCAGCCGGCAGCTCTAGACGGTGGAAGGTCTGCCAGCGCGTGGCGTTCAGGGCGCGAAACAGCTCGCGCAGCTCAGGCGCAATGCCGCGAATGCCCACTAATGTAGACATGAGCATTGGGAAAAAGACGATCAGCGCCGCAACAGCGCTCACCGAAGGGATGCCGGGACCGCCCAAGCGCGTGATCAGGATTGGCGCAATGGCAACCAATGGCACCGCCTGAAAGCCGACCACATAAGGCGACAGTGTGCGTTCAGCAAAGCGGTTGTGTGCAATCAGGTAGCCCAGCATCAGGGCGGAAGGCACGCCAAGCAGCAAACCAAGCAGCACCTCTAACAATGTGGTGCCCAGATGGTTGATAAGCGTGCCGTTGCTGAGCAACTGCCCAAAAGTCCGCCAGACAGCCTCTGGTGTGGCGATGACGAAAGCAAGGCTGGCAGACTCACGGGTTTGGAAGTGCCATAGCACGATGATAATAACGGCAACCAGCAGGGCAGGCAGCCGATTCCAGAAGCGGCGCAAGCGGGACGCGGCAGGCATGACCGGTGTGCGGATAGCACGCGCTTCAGCGGTTCGTGCGGCTTGGCTGATCAAGTGCGCCATAAAAACTCTCCCCGATCTTTGGGCAGATTCGGGGCAGGCGCAGGGTAGGCAAAGCAGACTCGCGGCACACAGGCACGGAGTCAATTTTGATTACCATGCAGAAACAGCAAAGCGCAGCTTTCGGAAAGCTGTTATGCCGTGCTGCTGACCTTCTCTCATCCGGACTGTAACCGTCGGCTTTGGTGTCTCACCAAATCCACCGCTAGGTGCGTGGCACTTAGGCGGGTCGCGGGCTAGGCGCTCAGGGCGCATCACCGCCGGTGGGGAATTTCGCCCCGCCCCGAAGGTCTGCATTTTCAATTTCTACCAAGGAGTATATCACTTTGCGCTAAAAAGCACAAATAGGCTGCCTGAGAATGACTTAGAGCGCACTTGGCAGTAAAAGCCGTTATGTAGCGACCCCGCAAAACGGCTTTGCTATAAAAATTGTATATAAGCGTTATCTGAGGCTATCCACTAATCACCAAAAGTGCGGTATACTCTAAAAAAGAACAGTATCTAGATTGTTTTATGGGCTTTTTGAAAACCTTAACAAGGTTAAAAGAATAGGAGAGTCCCCTCATTATGGTTGCTCAAGCAATTCCCCCTGCCACAATGACAACTGACCCAACCTATCAAACAGCGTTGCGTCAGTATGATCGTGCAGTGGCATATCTGCCAAACCTGCCAAGCGGCGTGGTCGAGTTTTTGAAGTGGCCCCGCCGCGAACTGACTGTGCATTTTCCGGCACGGATGGAGAACGGCGAGGTAAAAGTTTTTACCGGCTACCGTGTGCATCACAGCACTGTTCTAGGTCCCTCCAAAGGCGGCATACGCTACAGCACGCACGTTAATCTAGATGAAGTGCGCGCCCTTGCTATGTGGATGACGTGGAAATGCGCCCTTGTGAACCTGCCTTACGGCGGTGCAAAAGGTGGCGTGGTGGTTGATCCCTACGAACACAAATCCAGTGAGCTAGAGGCAATTACACGGCGCTTTACCTCAGAGATCATCTTGCTGATCGGTCCGAAGATTGACATTCCCGCGCCGGATATGGGCACCAACGCCCAAACCATGGCGTGGATGATGGATACCTACAGCATGACGGTCGGTTATTCAGTGCCAGCCGTTGTCACAGGCAAGCCGCTGAACATTGGCGGTTCGCTAGGGCGTGAAGAAGCGACTGGGCGTGGATCAATCGTCTGCATGTTAGAGGCATTACGCCAAATGGAGATCACCAGCAGTCCACCCGATATTTCAGTTGTGGTGCAGGGCTTCGGCAACGTCGGCTCGCACGCCGCACGCCGCGCTCATGATCTCGGCTTCAAGATCATCGCCGTCAGCGATGTGAGCGGTGGCTACTACAACGCAAACGGCTTGAATATCCCTGAGATGTACGCTTATGTGCGCCAGAACCGCACACTGGCGGGCTACCGTGGCGAAGCAGAGCCAATCACCAACGCTGAGCTGTTGGAGCTACCTTGCGATGTGCTGATTCCCGCCGCGATGGAAGGGCAGCTCACGGGCGAGAATGCGCCGCGTGTGAAGGCAAAACTGATCGTGGAAGGTGCGAACGGTCCAACCACACCTGAAGCGGACGACATCTTTGATGAGCGGGGCATTCTGGTGGTGCCAGACATTCTCGCCAACGCGGGCGGCGTCACGGTCTCCTACTTTGAGTGGGTGCAGGGCTTGCAAGAATACTTCTGGGACGAGGACGAAGTCTACCGCCGCTTAGAGCGCATCCTTGTGCGTGCCTACGATGAGGTTGTGACTACGGCTGAAAGCTACAACGTGAATATGCGCACCGCTGCCAACATCACGGCAATCAACCGTGTGGCACAAGCGATGATGACTCGCGGATTCTATCCCTGATCCTCAGATTGGGCAGGGCAGGCGCACGCTAGCGCCTGCCCTTTTATTTTGCCACACCTACCTTGAACAAACATTTAATTTTTCCCTTCGTTTTGCAGAACATGATTTTTTCGATAATTCCTCAAGTAATCTTTATTAATTCTCAACGATTTAGTCATTGCTATGGCACGCCAAAACGCTATAATGCGCGTGTAATGGATGCACACGAGCAAAAAATTTTGTAATAGAGTTATTGAATTTAGATTACGTAAATTTTTTGGTGGTGTTGCGTGGCGCTTTTGAATGCAAACCGCAACACATTGTCAACTAAAGTTAACGAAAAATTTAACTGAACTAAAGTTAGCTGCACCTCTAAAAGAATTGTGCCTTGGAAAAAGAATTAACCTAAGCAACTGCCTACTGAAACAGCCCGTGTTATGCGGGCTGTTTTGATTTCAGGCTTCCCCTAAAAAAGCACCGCCGTGCTACAATCAGCGCGTAAACCTTTTCTATGAGCAAGTGCCCTATGCCCGATACACTTTCCCATGCCGTTCATCAATCCCTAGCGCGGCTGCGTCCGCGCTTACGCACCCTGTTCACCGATGATTCGCTTTGGCAGACTTTTTCCGAACGCCTTGATCAGCACTATGCAGCGCTTTTTCCGCTGCTGCTGCGGCTGTATGGCACACGCTACGATTTCTTCTTTTGGCTGGAACAAATTCTTGGCACAACGGCGCATTATTTCCAAGAGCGCTCGCCTACCCTACGCGCCCTTGACGCAGCGCGCCCGCCGAACTGGTTTCAAACGCAAAACATGGTCGGCGGGGTGTGTTATGTAGACCTCTACGCCGACAATTTAGCGGGCATTCGCAAACAAATTCCCTATTTCAAGGAACTCGGTTTAACCTACTTACACCTGATGCCGCTCTTTCGCTGCCCACCACAGCAAAACGACGGCGGCTATGCCGTCAGCAGCTTCCGTGAGGTGAATCCAGCGCTTGGCAGCATGGCAGAATTGGCAGAACTAGCCGACCTGCTGCGTGCTGAGGGCATTAGCCTTGTGCTGGATTTGGTCTTTAACCACACTTCTGATGAACATGAATGGGCGATCAAGGCGCGCAGTGGTGACCCTGATTATCAGGATTTCTACTATTTCTTTCCCGACCGCACCTTGCCCGATCAGTATGAGCGCACCTTGCGCGAAATTTTCCCCGAACAAGCGCCCGGCAGCTTCACCTATCTGCCTGATCTGGATCAATGGGTATGGACGACCTTCAACACCTTCCAATGGGATTTGAATTACCGCAACCCCGCCGTGTTTGATGCCATGCTTGGCGAAATGCTCTTTTTGGCAAATCAGGGCGTGGAAGTGCTGCGCCTGGATGCCGTCGCTTTCATCTGGAAAGAACTTGGCACACCCTGCGAGAACCTGCCGCAAGCGCACGACATCATCGCCGCCTACAATCTATTGCTGCGCCTTGCCGCGCCCGCGCTCATCTTCAAGAGTGAGGCGATTGTGCATCCCGATGAAGTGGCAAAATACATCGGGCGCGAGTGCCAAATTAGCTATCATCCAACGCTGATGGTGTTGCTTTGGGAGGCACTGGCAACACGCCAAGTGCGCTTGCTGCGCCACACAATGGCGAAACGTTTTGCCATTCCACACGGCACCGCCTGGGTCAATTACATCCGCTGCCACGATGACATTGGCTGGAGTTTCGCCGATGAGGACGCCGCCGAACTCGGCATCAACGGCTATGATCACCGCCAATTTCTGAATGCCTTCTATACCGGGCGCTTTGAGGGCAGCTTCGCGGTTGGGCTGCCTTTCAACTACAATCCGCGCACCGGCGATATGCGGATCAGCGGCATGTTGGCATCCCTGGCAGGCTTGGAGCAGGCACAGGCAAGCGGCGACCCCACTCTGATTGATTTAGCGTTATCGCGCATTCGTCTGCTGCACGCCCTGATTATGGCAGTGGGCGGTATTCCACTCATTTATTTGGGTGACGAACTCGGCATGACCAATGATTACACCTTCCGCACCGACGCGGCAAAAGCAACCGACTCGCGTTGGGTGCATCGCCCAAAGGCATCGGCGAACTTAAAGGCACAGCGCCACGATCCGCAGAGCGTGGCAGGTGTGCTGTTCAGCGCGATTCAGCATATGATCAGGGTGCGGAAAGCGCACACCGCGTTTTCTGCCGAAGGCAGGGCAGCCTGGCTGGACTGCGGCAATCCGCACGTGCTGGCGTTTGAACGCACCCATGCAGGCGAGACGATTCTCGTCTTGGCAAACTTCTCAGAATTGCCACAAAGCGTGGCACGCCGTATGCTGCCAGCCGCTGATCCGCGCACGCCTTACTACGATCTGTTGAGTGGCGAAAGCGTGCAGCCCGACTCTGCTGGCGATCTGCTTTTGCAGCCCTACGCGGTTATGTGGCTTACCTACGCCAACTGAGCGAGCAGGGGAAAGGGTGAAAAAGCGTAGTTATGGGCTGCAATAAGGCGGCTATGCTTAACAGGTTATCCCTATCCCTCACCCTTTTCCCCGCAAGTTAGGCGCGCTGCCAAAAGTCATCTAGCACAGCGGCGACCTCAGCCATGCGCTCAAAGTGTGGCAAGCCGCGTGTTGGCGTAATCCGTTCAGCTTGCCAGCAAATATTGTTCGCCATAAGCGCGGGCAGGGCGCTGAAATCACTAAAGGCATCCTGATCGTAAATGACCAGCGTTGGCACGTGCAGTTGGCTGTAAACGCGCTCTAGAATATCAGGGGAGAACAGTTTGCCGCTGATGAAATGTAAGGGCGCGTAGCGTGCGCCCTGCCGATGGGCTGTGGCGTAGGCATAGGCGATCAAGCCTTCATCCGGCAGTCCTTCAAAACTTTGTTTCAGAAAGTAGCGAATGCTAGTGCGCGTCGCCAGCAGATCGTAGAGCGCTTGACTCCATAACGGGAAGGCAAAAGTGCGGTAGAGCAGTTCAGAAATGCCACGCCCCTGCGCTTGCTGAACACTGTTGGCCGCCTGCCCAGATAAGCCTGTGGGCGAGATAAGTGTTAGCGAATGGACACGCTCTGGCAGGGCAAGTGCAACGCTTGCCGCAAATTCACAGCCGAGCGAGAGCGCGATCATGTCTATAGGCTGATCTTCTTTCACCTGTGTGCGGAGCAGATCGGCAATTGCCTCACTGAAGGTGTTTGGCGTGTAGCGGCGGTCTGAGCGCTCGGAAAAGCCGAAGCCGGGTAGGTCGAGCGCATAGATCGGGCGTGTGCCGCGGTAGTGATCAAAGATCGGGCGCATTTCGTAGGCGGAGGCTGCTGCATTAATGCTGTGGATCAAGACCAACGGGCGCTGGTTGGCAGCATTCTCTGGGCGTGAGCGGTAGTAGCTCAGCACGCCAGCGGCGTGGCTGGCAAAAGTGCGGCGCTCGGCGTTCAGCGCCAACGGCAAAGGGTGCTTGTGATTGATAAACAAACGGCTATAGGTGATCCAACCGAGCGCCGCAGACGCACCAATGCCAAGTGTGCCAAGCAGCAAGGCAGGCACACCTGATTTTTTCTTGATCGCGTTCGTTGTCATAAATTCTTTAGATGCCTTTCGTGTGCGTAGCGCTTACGCACACGCCTATTTTAGGGTAGCGCGCAGCAGATGCCCAATTGCTGGCGAAGGTTAAGCGATAGGCAGTGCAACGGTAAAAAGGCTGCCCTGCCCTTTGCCGCTGCTCTCTGCCCACACGCGCCCTTTATGGGCTTCGACCATGCCGCGTGCGATGGATAGCCCGATGCCCATCCCATTATGGCGGCGCGTCATGTGATCTTCAACTTGGAAAAACTCATCGAAAATCTTATCAATTAGATCGGGTGGAATGCCAGTGCCGCTATCCGCAATACGTATCCAGACCTCACGCGGGCGCTTTTCCAGCAAGATGCGAATCTCGCCACCTTGCGGCGTAAATTTGATGGCGTTGTTCATCAGGTTCACAAGTGCCATGCCTAGCTTGGCGCGGTCTACGAAGATCGGTGCGTCTTGCTCAAGGTCTAGGTAAATGCGCTGCCCTTTGGCAAGCGAGAGTGATTGCAAATCGTTCAAGGCAGCGCGCACCAACTGAGCAGCGGTTAAGTTTTCGCAGCTTAGCTCCACATTACCCTGATGCAAAAAGCGCAGGTTGGTCATATCCTCAATCAGGCTGCGGAGTTGCAAGGCACTGTTCAGCACGGCGGCGGCGTGTTCGCTTGCCTCACCTTGTGCGTCTTCTTTTAGAAAGCTGGCATAGCCTAAAATAACACCTAGTGGTGTGCGAAGTTCGTGCGAGGCGATGGCGATGAAATCGGTCTTGAGTTTATCGAGCTTATCCAGTTCGCTATATGCTTTGCGGAGCGCCTCTGTTTGGCGGGCGTTCTGAATGGCAACCGCCGCGTGGGAAGCTAGGATTGTTGCGTAACGCGCATCTTCCTCTGTCCACAAGCCGTTGCGTTTGTTCAGCGCTTCCAACACACCAATCACGTTGCCCTTGATGTGCATTGGCACGCCGAGCAGCGAGCGCGTATGAAAGCCTATCGTAATATCCACTGGGCGGTAAATGCGCGCATCTTGGGCGGCATTTTGGATGATGATTGGGCGATTTTCGCGGGCAATTTGTCCGGCAACGCTGCCTTCGGCTGGCACAGGCGTTCGCATGAGTGTTTCATGATTCTCGCCCGGTGTGTTGCTGGCAACAAAACGCAGCTCGTCAGTATTGGTGATATACAGCAGCAGTGAGGCAGCTTCTGAATTGACAATCTCGCAGGCGGCGGTCAGAATTTCATTGAGCAGCGGCTTCAGAGCAAACGTACCATTCAAGGCAAGGCTTATTTCCAGCAAGCGCTGCAAAATAGCGTTTTGGTGCGCCAAATCGGTAAGGCGCAGCGTTGAATCCTCTTGCATGATTTTGGCAACCTCACTGCCGACAAAAGTTTGAAATGATTGTAGCGCACTTTTGGCTACCTTAGAGTGTTTTGAAATACCAAATTTAGCACAATCTGGGACAAAGTCTCATATGTTCATGTTGAGGAAATGCAGGTTGCCAGACGGCGCACCTTTGGTTATCGTTGAAGGCAAATACCTCAACGAGTATGTAAAGTGAGCCAATGGCGGAAAAGCCTCTCTCGAATGTAAGCCTGCTACCTGCCCAACGCTTTGATCGGCTTGATATTGGCGTCGCAGTGGCGATTGCCGCCCTAGTCCTAGCTATTGCGCTTGTTCTGCTCAGCGGCGACCGCGTTGGCATCAGTGTGCGGCGTTTCGTGCCGCAAGGGCTTGCCTCCAGCCAAAGCGTGGTACAGATCACCTTCGACGAACCGCTTGATCCCGAAAGTGTGGCAGATAAGATCAGCCTTTCGCCCGCCGTTGAAGGCGCGATCAGTGTGACTGGCAATCAACTTCAGTGGCAGCCTACCCAAGCGCTCCAACAAGGACAAACCTACACCGTTCGGCTTGCCAAAGGCGTGCGTGCCCAGAACGGACGCCTGCTCTTGGAAGCGCATGAGTGGGAATTCCGCGTCCGTGCGCCACAGGTCGTCTTTATGGCGCCGGTGGATAATCCGATCCAAAACCTGTTCATGGTTGATCCGAACCAGCCCGACTCGCAGCCGCAGCAGATCACCTTCAGCGAACTGGGCGTGTTAAGCTATGATATAACACCTGATGGCAGCCGCATTGTCTACAGCGAGTTGGGCGATCAGCGCACCGCGCACTTGCGCCTTTACGATCTGCGCGCTAACAGCACGCTCACCTTGCTGGAATGCCCAACCGCCGCCTGCACGACGCCTGCTTGGCGACCTGATGGCGGTCTGGTTGCCTTTGAGCGCTCCGACCTAAACCTCGATACGGGTGCCGGTCCCGGCGCACCGCGCATTTGGTTGGTGGATACGACAACGGGCATTCCGCGCCCACTCTTTGCCGATAGCCAACGGCTTGGCTACTCACCGCGTTGGTCGCCCGATGGCAGGTGGCTTGCCAGCTATGACGCTAACGTCGGCGGCATCGTGCTGTTCGACTTTGAGGCGAACACCGAACGCCTGATCCGCACGCCACAAGGTGAAGTCGGTCAGTTTTCCGCCGATGGGCGCTGGCTATTTTTTCCGAAAATCATCCAACTGGCAGGCACAACGCGCTATGTGGCGCATTTCGTGTTGGTAGATTTGGAGTCTGAACTGATGGTGCAGCGCGATCTCGTGCCAGACAGCGACCCGAACAACGATGTTGAGCTGGCATGGCTGCCGGACAGCCGCCGCCTGATCATCACACGCCGTCCGCCAACTATCACGACCATGCAAGGCGCACAACTGCACCTGATCGATCTGGAGACGAACGAGATAACGCCACTGGTCACGGATGGCGATTACAGCAGCGGTCAAGTTGCCGTCAGCCCAAATGGTGAGCAGCTTGCCTTCCAACGCTTTGCCCTTGCCAAGCCCGGCGCACGCGCCGAAATCTGGCTATATGACCTGACTACAGGCGATCTGCGCTTGCTGGCAAATAATGCAACCTTACCGCGCTGGCTGCCCTAGCACGGCTATCCAAGAAGGCAACTTGTATGGATTTCAGCACACAGTTATCGCTCTTTAGCACGCGCTTTTTAGGAATCTTTATTGAGGCGGTGTCGTTCCTGCTGCTTGGCACCATCGTCTCGGGCTTGATCGAAGTCTTTGTGCGGAAGGAAGATATTGCGCGCCTGCTGCCGCGCAGTCCTTTCGCGGCAATTGTGGCGGGCAGTTTTCTTGGCTTCCTGTTCCCTGTCTGTGAGTGTGGCGTGGTGCCAGTCACGCGCAAACTCTATCAAAAAGGGCTGCCCGTCGCTGTTGGTGTGGCGTTCTTGTTGGCAGCACCTGTCATGAATCCGATTGTGTTTGCCAGCACTTACGCTGCCTTTGGCTTCGGTCCGATCCTGATCGGGCGCTTCGTCATCACCTGCCTTATGGCAGTTGCGGTTGGGCTGATCTTCAGCTTGCAGCGCAACCCGATCAAAATGCTGCATCCGCGTGCGCTGATGGCGATGGCGGGCGGCTCAGGGATGGCGTCGCCACAGCCAAGCGCACCGCGCCTTACCTTTGGGCAAGGCATTGTGCGGGCGGCACGGGTTGCTACCGATGAATTCTTTGATATGGGGCGCTATTTGGTGATGGGCACAGCGCTGGCAGCCGCCATGCAGACCTTCCTCTCCCAAGAGCAAATCCGCGCCCTAGCAAGCGATCCATCCATGTCGGCAGTTGCAATGGCGATCATGGCGTTCGTCCTCTCCATTTGCAGCACCACCGATGCAATCCTCGCCCTGTCCTTCGCTAATTTTGGCTTCCCGTCAGGCTCGCTGCTCACCTTCCTGACCTTCGGTCCGATGGTGGACATTAAAGCGACCTTAATGTACCTCAGCGTCTTTAAGCGGCGTGTGGTATTCTACATGGTGATTTTGCCGCTGCTAATGTCGCTTTTGTTCGGCATTTTCATCAACCTGAATGTGAGGTTCTAGCGCTATGCGAACACGGCAATGGTTTCAGGCAGCGCTTATGCTGCTTTTAGGGTTATATCTGCTAGAAACGCTGCTCACGGGCGAGATCGCTTACTACATCAACGAGCGCTTTAATTGGTTAGCGGGCGTGGCAGGCTTCACGCTGATCGCGCTAGGCGTGATCAACGTCATTGCGCTGCTCTCCGAGCCTGAGCAAGGCAGCGCAGCGCCCAAAAGCGCGCCAAACCTGCTGCCGAATGCGCCAAGCGCGGCGCACAGCGTCTCGGCGCGCTGGTATGTGCTGGCAATTCTGAGTGTGCCATTAGTCTTTGGCGTCTTTCTGCCCGCGCAGCCACTCGGCGCAGCCGCCATCAACAACAGCGGCGTGGCATTTTCGCTGAATGTCTCCGGCGCAAGCGATCAGGCGTTCAGCATCACGCCGACTCAGCGTAACGTGCTCGATTGGGTGCGCGCCTTTAGTGCCGCCACAAGTGTAGATGAGTTTGGCGGGCAGCCTGCCGATCTGATCGGCTTTGTCTATCGCGATGTGCGCTTTGAAGACGACACCGAGTTTATGGTGACGCGCTTCACCGTAAGCTGCTGTGTGGCGGATGCCGTTGCAATCGGCGTCATCGTCCGCAGTGAACAGGCTGCCCGCCTAGCGCCTGATAGCTGGGTGCGTGTGCAGGGCAAGTTTGAGGTGCGCGATTTTGCGGGGCAGCGCACACCAATCCTGATCGCGGAATCTATTGAGCCAACCGCCATGCCCGAACGTCCGTACCTGTTCCCGTAAGGCGCGCTCAGGCTTCCATCAGGCGCTTCTGGCAAATGGCGCGCATCACCTCGATGGGCGGCTTTTTGCCCGTCCACATCTCAAAAGCAGAGGCGCCCTGATAGACCAACATGCCCACACCGCCGACGGCACGTAAGCCGCTGCGTTCAGCATCGCGCATCAGCTTGGTCTGCAAGGGGCGGTAGACCGTATCATACAGGACGGCATCTTTCGGGAACGGCACGCCGCTTTGCCAGGGCGAGGCATCTACACTTGGGTACATGCCCACTGGCGTTGTGTTGACGATCAAGGTTGCCTCTCGGCTAACCTCTGCCAACTGATCCATGCCTGCCGATTCGATCTTGCTGCTTGCCCAGCTAGAACGCAGAAAGTCGGCAATTTGTGCGCCGCGTTCGGCAGTGCGGTTCACAAAGGTGATGTGTGCGCCGCTGCGCGCCAGCCCGGCACCCACCGCACGCGCTGCGCCGCCCGCGCCCAAAATGACCACCCGCGAATTTTCCCCAATGCTGATCCGATTAGCGGCAAGGTCGGTCAGGAAGCCGCTCATATCTGTATTCAAGCCTTCCAAGCGCCCGCTGCTGCCATCAATGCGAATGGTGTTCACCGCACCCGCAACGGTCACCGCCTCTGTAACGCTATCCAAGAGCGGAATGCACGTTACTTTATGCGGCACCGTCAGGTTAACGCCACGAAAGCCAAGCGCAAGGACGCCACGCAGTGCCGCCGCCAATTGATCAGGGCGCACCAGCAGCGGCACGTAGCGCCAGTTCATGCCCAACTCGGCAAAGGCGGCGTTATGCATCTCCGGCGAGAGCGAGTGCGCCACCGGATAGCCCAAAATGCCAACCAGTTGTGTTTGTCCGTCAATATGCCCAACTTGTGCCGTCACGCTTTTCGCCTTTCTTGGTAAAGTAGCCATGCTTGCCGCGTTTGGCGTGCTTGCTCTAAGGCAGCGCGCAGCGCGGAATCATCTTCAGCCGCCAAGAGTGTTTGCAGGCGCTCAAGGTGCGCTGCGTAATCTGCCAATGCTTGAAGCAAGGCGGTACGGTTACCCGCCACCACGTCACCCATCATGGTCACGTCGCTAGAGGCAAGCCGTGAGGTATCTCGAAAGCCTGAGGAGGCTAACTGCCAAAAAGTTTCATCGGCTGCCGCTGCTGCGTCCAGCATGAGGGCAACGCTGAGCAGGTAGGGCAGGTGGCTAATGTGTGCAACCGCTTGATCATGCACAGCGGCGGCAAGGTGCAGTGGCTGCCCGCCTATCGCATGGACAAGGCTTTCCATGAAAATGAGCGCCGCTTGCGAGGTGCGCTCTGCCCGACAGAGCGCAAAGGTGCAGCCCTGATAGAGCGTTGCCTCAGCCGCAGCAGCACCGCTCAGTTCCTTCCCACACATCGGATGCCCGCCAACTGCCTGCACGCGCGGCGGCAGCCCTTCCATCGCCGCCATGATCGGCGCTTTGACGCTTCCCAAATCCGTAATCAGCGCGCCAGCGGCTGCCAAGGCACCCACTTGTGGGAGCAGATCGAGGATGACGTGAATCGGCGCTGCCAGCACAATCACATCCGCATTGTAGAGGCTGTGCAGGTCGCTGGAGAATGTATCAAAACATGGCGTACCGCTAGGGTCAGGATCAATGCCGTGTAGGTGGCGCACCTTGCCGCGCAGCGCCAACGCCAACGAAGCACCCATTAAGCCCGTGCCAATGATGCAAATGTGAGTATCGCTCAGTGCTTTCATGCACGGCATTATAGCGCGTGGCGCGCAGAAAGGCGATGCTGCCCTGTCGGGCAGTATGCCTAATCAGCCTTTTGGCGGATTTTCTGGACAGAGGGTGGAAAGTTTAGGCTGTGCCACCGCTTTCTTGGTATAGTTAGGCAAAAGCGTTCGTACAGGAATAGGGTTGCTATGACCATTCGCATTCTTATCGTTGATGATCATGCCGTTGTGCGGCAAGGGCTGAGGATGTTCCTCAGCTTGGACAGTGAGCTAGAGGTCATCGGCGAGGCAGTGGATGGCAAGCAGGGCGTGGCGTTGGCGCGCCAACTTCAGCCCGACGTGGTGCTGATGGATTTGCTAATGCCCGTGATGGATGGCGTCACGGCGATTGGAATGTTGCGCCGCGAAGTGCCAGATGCCGAAGTTGTGGCGCTGACCAGCGTTCTAGAAGACAACGCCGTTGTGGGCGCCATTCGCGCTGGTGCTATTGGCTACCTGCTCAAAGATACCGAGTCCGATGAATTGATCCGTGCCATCAAGGCAGCCGCTAACGGTCAGGTTCAGCTCTCGCCCAAAGCTGCCGCACGCCTCATCCGTGAAGTGCGCGCCCCAGAAAGCCCAGAAGTGCTGACCGAGCGCGAGACCGAAGTGCTGCGCTTGCTGGCAAAGGGACTCTCCAATAAAGAGATCGCGCAAACGCTGGTGATCGGCGAGAAGACCGTCAAGACGCATGTCAGCAACATCTTGAGCAAGCTGAACGTCAGCAGCCGCACACAGGCAGCTTTGTATGCCGCCCGTATTGGGCTGGTGGAGACGCTTGGCGCAGAAGTGAGCTAGGTGTAAGCCATGAGCGAAGAAATTCACTTACTGTATGAGGCATTTCACCAACTGACTCAGGCTGAGGATGCCGAAGGGCGGCGTGCAGCAGCACAGCGCTACGAGCAACTGCTAGAGCAGCATCGCGCACGGCTTGCCCGCAATGAGGACTTGCTGCGCGTCAATGTGGCGCTCTCCAAAGCAGCCGATGAATTTAGCATCCTAGAGGCAGTGGCGCTCTATGCCCAGCCACGCGGCGCTAAGCGCATTTCAATCTCATTTATCTACACCAATGCGGAAGGCACTATTGTGCGCGCTTCTCCACAGGCAATCTGGCTGAATGGTGTTACATCGCCGCCCGATTTCAGCCGTTCGGATAGCAAGCGCCCTTATTTCAGCGAAGAGTGGTGGCAGGGCGATTACAGCCGTCCGCTCTTTATTGAAAACTTGCAGGACGATTCTCGCGTAACGCCCGAAAATGCACGCCGCTTTGTTGATGTCTATGATGTACGATCAATGGCGGCGCTCTTTTTGCAAGTGGGTGGGTTGCCCAATGCAGTTCTATTCGTCTACTGGGAGCAGCCGCACCTTTTCAGCGAAGATGAATGCTATGTGTTCACCCAACTGCTGCAAACGCTGCCTTCCGTGGTGGCAACGCGGCGCGCCTACCTTGCTGAACAACAACGCGCCCATCAAATGGAGATCATCGCCAAACTGAGCGCTGCTGTGACGCGCACGCTGCGGGAAGAAGATTTGCTCTGCACTGTGGCAGAGCTGCTCGACGCTAATTTGCAGGGTCACTGCGCGCAGCTTTACCTTGCCGACGTGCTGGAAAATTACCTTGTGCCATTTCAGCCGCCGCACACGCCGCGCAGCCTGCCGCCGCCTATTCCGCTGCACGACCCAACCTCGTTTGCCTCGTGCGTGGTGCAAACCTGCCTTGTGCCAACTGCCTACGGCGAACCGCCTGATTATATCTTCGTCACGCCGCTTGATGAAGGGTATGCAACGCTTTTTATACCGATGTTAGCAAGTGATCGACTGATCGGTCTGCTGCATGTGCAAGCCTCCAGTGGTGGGCGCTTCTTTGAGTCAGATTTGTGGCTGATCAACGCGCTGGCAGATGTGATCGCTGTGGCGCTGCAAAACGCACGGCTCTACCAACAGGCGCGCCAATTGGCAGCTTATCAGGAACGTAATCGCTTGGCACGCGAACTGCACGACTCCGTCTCGCAAGCGCTGTATGGCATTGCGTTAGGCGCACGCACCGCACGCGCCTTGTTGGAACGTGATCCGTCGCGCCTGCGCGAACCGCTTGACTATGTGCTGAGCCTTGCGGAGGCAGGCTTAACCGAGATGCGCGCCCTAATCTTCGATTTGCGCCCCGACTCGCTGGAACAAGACGGTTTGGTCTCTGCCCTAACACGCCAGACTGCCTCGCTCAAAACGCGCCACCACATCGGCGTAGAGGTTGAGCTGTGCGCTGAGCCTGATCTGTCGCTTGAATCCAAAGAGGCGTTGTATTGGATTGCCCGTGAAGCACTGCATAACACGATGAAACACGCGCAGGCAAGCTGCATTCACCTGCGCTTGGCGCATGAGGGCAGCCAGCTTGTGATGGAAGTGCGCGATAACGGCATTGGCTTTGAGTCAAAGGGTGCTTTTCCGGGACATCTAGGGCTGCGTTCCATGCAAGAGCGTGCGGCGCGCTTGCACGGCACTTTGGAGATCATCAGCGCGCCCAACAACGGCACGCACGTGCGCGTCTGCGTGCCGTTGACAGCCTAGGGCAGGAGTGCCAGTGTATTGCCCAGCATGTGTGCGGCGCGTGTCAGCCACAGTGGCGCGCTGGCAAGCGCTTCACTGAGCGTGCTAACACCAGGCACAATGCTCCAAGCGGCGGTGATGCCCAGCTGTGCCAACGCGCTTGGAGATGCCTCAACCATGCCTGCAAAAGCAATCACCGGGATGTTTCGGGCAGCCGCCGCTGCTGCAATGCGCTGAACCGCCTTACCGCCTTCGGTCTGAGAGTCAATTTTGCCCTCACCCGTGATCAGCAACGCCACGCCGTCCAGTTTCGCCTCATAGTTCAGGAGCGCCATCAAGGTTGGCGCGCCAGGCGCTAAGTCCGCGCCGAAGGCTGCCACCATGCCCGCGCCAAAGCCGCCGGCGGCGCCGCCACCTGCCACAGTTGCCACGCGCACGCCCAGATCACGCTCTAGCACCTCAGCGTAGCGCGTCAGTGCAGCCTCAAGCTGTTCCACCATCTCAGGATCGGCACCTTTTTGTGGCGCAAAAATACGCGCCGCGCCTTGCTCACCGATTAGGGGATTGGTCACATCGCAGAGGATGGTGAAGCGTGCCTCGCCAAAGGTTGTACGCAGCGCGGAAAAATCTACCCGTGCCAAGTGGCGCAGTGCACCGCCGCCATGCGGCAGTTCACGCCCATCCGCGTTCAAAAAGCGCGCACCGAGCGCTTGCAAGCAGCCTGCGCCGCCATCATTAGTGGCGCTGCCGCCAATGC
>DAOUBW010000018.1:0-42998 GCA_034432555.1 Anaerolineae bacterium | reverse complement strand
GCAGCATAATGCACAATATTTTGTTTGTTGCAACCCACTTCGACCCGTGGAGGGTACTGAAACCGAGAGGCTCGTCCCAAACCTCATCCTGCAAATGGTTGCAACCCACTTCGACCCGTGGAGGGTACTGAAGAAAAAATGCGCTATAATCACCCGCCATGTGGAGGACTCTATGAACACACACCACATGGCGGCTGTGCTGCTCTGCCTTGCGCTGTGCGCCTGCGCCGCCGCGCCCTTAGCAGCCACCCAGACGCCGCGCCCTGCAAACTTCGTGACGCATAACGCGGCGTGGCGTCCCGTTATCGAGACGATCAATGGCTACGAGATGGTGCGCGTGCCAAGCGGCTGCTTCAGGATGGGCATGGAACTGGGACGCCGCGATGAGCGTCCCGTGACCGAAATCTGCATTGAGCGCGCCTTCTGGCTGGATCGCTTTGAAGTGACCAACGCCCAGTACGGCTCGGAGGGCGGCTATGGCGGCGCGGATATCCCGCGGGGTAACCTGACGTGGTTTGAGGCGCGCGATTTCTGTGCAGCGCGCGGCGGACGCCTGCCCACAGAGGCGGAATGGGAGTATGCTGCCCGCGGTCCGGATGGGTTATACTATCCATGGGGCAACGTGCTGATAGCAGACCGCCTGAACTACGATCAGCGCCACTTTGAGCCTTCGCCCGTAGGCAGCTTTCCCAAAGGTGCCTCATGGGTGGGCGCTCAAGATATGAGCGGCAACCTTTGGGAATGGGTGAGCAGCCTCTATATGCCCTATCCTTACCGTGCTGATGACGGGCGCGAAGACCCACACAGCACGGCGCTGCCGCGTGTCTTTCGCGGCGGCTGGCTCAGCTATGTGGACTATGGCACCAGCGCCGTGATGCGCTTCCGCCTTGCGGCAGCTGAACGGGATTGGCGGATTGGCTTCCGCTGTGCAAAGGACGACTAACTCTTGACCACACCTCCTCGAAAAGCGGCACGCCGTCCGCTGCGTGGCATCCTGATCGCGCTGTTCGGTGTGCTGTTGGCATGGCTGATTATTGAAGTGTTCATGCGCGCAGGCTTTGAACTACTGCCGCCGCGCATTCAAGGCGATATTCAGGCGGTGCGGCGCTTGCCATGGTCGGATGAGCGCATTGTGCCGGCCTTCCCGTTCATCCTAGATCGGACGATTCAAGTGCGCTTGCCCGTCGGCTTGCACAGTTATCCCGTCCGTTGGAGCGATGCACGCTTCCAGGTGGATACCATCAGCGTGTGGGACGGGCATGAGGTTGGTTTCCGCAGCGCGCCAACCGCCTATCCATTGGATGTGATGACTTTTGGCGATTCATTCACCTTCTGCTGGACGGACTACGCCGATTGTTGGGTCACCCAACTTGCCGCCCAGCACGGCAATTGGTTCAATGCAGGCGTGCCGGGCACCGGCACCGCTGGGCAGTTCGCCCTGATGCAGCAGATCGTGCCGCCCACCAAGCCACGCCTTGTCATCTGGGCGTGGTTCGCCAACGATCTGAAAGATGTCTATGACCTTGATCTGCTGCAAGGCAAAACGCCTGCGCTCGAAGTGCCGCCGCCGCTCAATCCCGCCCTAGAGCCTGTCGGGCTGGGGCAGTTTTCGGCGCTGGCACACCTGATTTACGTTGCCGTCACACCACCCACGATCCTGACGCCCTATCAGCACTACCAGACGGTGCAGGTCAATAATCGCCCGCTGCTGATCCGCACGACGGAATATCCACACGCTGACTCGCTGGCGTGGTCAGCCAACCGTTACGGCTTGGCGCGCACCCTCGAAATTTTTGATGAAGCGCGCCGCTTCTTGCATGATGCGGTTGGCGCGGAACTGCTGATTGTGCTGATTCCGACCAAAGAAGAAGCCTATCAGGATGCGCTCAGCGAGACGCTCGGCGCCGAGTTCATCGAGTCCATCGGTGAAGGGCGCCGCACCTTGATCGCGCATTTTGCCGAGAATGGCTTCCACTACTTAGACGTGCTGCCTGCTTTGCAAGCTGCCATCCACACTGGCGAGACAATCTATTACAGTTTCGACTCGCACCTTGATGCCAGCGGCAACCGCCTGCTGGCAGATGTGGTGGCAGCCTATATCCAGCGCGAAAATTTACTGCCTGCTCGTTAAAATGCCCTGAATGCTAGCACCTGCGCGCCTGATCGCAGGAGGAGTCGTGCGCCATTTCAACTGATATTTTCCTAATCGCGCTGATCAGCTTTCTGATCGGTCTTTCCAAAGGCGGCTTAGGCGGACCGGTGCTTGGTGCGCTGATTGCGCCGCTGCTCAGCCAAGTGATGCCTGTTCAGCAGGCAGTGGGCATCACGCTGCCTATGCTATTGACAGGCGATGCGATGGCGCTGCGCGCTTATTGGCGTGCGTGGGAATGGCGCTACCTGCGGCTGATGCTGCCAGCGGCGCTGATTAGCACTTTCATCGGCGTGGCGATGCTGCGCGATCTGCCCAACGAAACGCTCAAGCACTTGTTGGGCTTATTCTGCCTGCTGACGGTGATCTACAAGCTGGGCAGCGATGCTTTGAAAAACCTCACCTACACGCCACGCCGTTGGCACGGTTGGCTGGCGGGCTTCATCGCTGGGCTGGGGTCAGCGGTGGCAAATGTCGGCGCGCCTGCCTTCACCGCCTATATGCTGCTGCAAAAGGTCTCGCCGCGCATCTTCATGGGGACGGTCACCGTCTTTTTCGGTGTGCTGAATGTGCTAAAAGTACCGCTGTTCCTCTCTATTGGCGCGCTAGAGCCGCAGACGTTCCTAAGTCTGGCTTGGGTGCTGATCTTAGTGCCACTGGGCGTTTGGATAGGCTATTGGCTGGTCAAGCGCCTAAGCCCACGCGCCTTTGAGCTTTCCATGCTGGTGCTGCTGGTCTACATCAGCTTGGCGCTGCTCTTGGGCTGAGATCAACCTGTGCGCTTGCGCGGTTCGCTCAGGCGCAGCGCCGAGAGCCAGCCAAGGCTTGCCAGCACTATCGAGCTGATGAAAACCACCGGATAGACGCGCACGGTGACCTCAGGCATTGGTAGGAAGTTCGGTATGATCGCCACTAGATTCGGCAAGGCGGTGCGTGACGTTAGTTGCAGCAGCACGCCGCCGAAGACGGGCGCTAAGTTGCTCAGGGCGCTGATGGTATTCATCAAGCCGATGTAGATTGGGCGGGCGTGCGGCGGCGCGTGTGTGATCATCCAATCAAAGTAGCTTGGAAAGATCGTCGCACTGACCATACCCATCAAAAAGAAGGTGGTATAGAGCGCGGGCTGCCCTGCCCCTAAGAAGCTGATCAGGGCAAAGGTTGCTTCTAGGGTGATGCAAGTGCCTGCCAGCAGGATCACCGCCTTGCTGCCGAAACGCCTGCTCAACACGCTCATGGTTAGCGCGCCCAGCGCATTGCCAAGCTGGATCAGGATAATTGTATCGGCAATTAGCACAGCACTGCGAATGCCCAAACCACTGGTGGCAAAAATGGTATAGAACGGCACGCTCATCGCGGCGAGGTCGAACAGCAAGCGCGTGCGAACGAAGTGCCGAAAGGCGCGGTCGGTGCGGAGGATGTTGCCCAAAAAGGCGCCGTATTCACGCATTCGCGGGCTTTTTTCAGAGACGGGCATCGGCTTTTCCTCCCGAATGAGCGCCAAGCCAATGCCGCCGCTGATGAAAAAGGCGCCCGCCACAGCGAAGACCAAGCCATAGTTCAGCGGGAAGGCTAAGCCTGAACCGCCGATTGCCCAACGGGCAAATTGGCTCATCCCGAAAGCGCCCATTGCCACCAAAAACTGCCCAATGCCGAAAAGTGTGCCGCGCAGTTTGCTTGGAATGGCGCTGCCCAGCATATCGCCCCAGCTCAGCGTGATGATCGAGTCACCGATGGCGAACGCCCAATAGCCGATCAAGAAGGCGATCAGCATAGTGGTCTTATTGCTTGGGTCAATCGTCACCAACGTGATCGCAATACCGATCATAGTCAGGCGCACGAAGGGCGCAGGCAGCAGAAACAGCTTGCGGCGCTGCTGGCGATTCACGATTTGGGCAACGAAAAGCTGCGGCACCAGCCACCAGAAGAAATAAGCGCCTGTTGCCAAGCCAACCACACCCTGATTGTTGGTGAGTTGGCTGACGAAATCGGGGATGAAGGCGCTGCTGGCGCCGACCATGCCAAAGCCAATGCCAAAGGCAACATAATCTAGCACGAAAAGCACGAAGTTATGCCGCAAATGGACATATTGCGGCAGCGGGGGTGCCGTTGCTGTCATATCGGTGTGTCTCGCTATTCAGAAAAGTGTGCTAATAGGGCATCAGCCAGCTATTCAGCCATGTGTAGGCTTTGTAGCGCATGGCAGGCTCAAAGCCGCTGCCACGCTGATAAACATAGTGTGCCAAGCGCTGCGCCGCACCATAGCGTTGGTAGGCAGGCAGGGCGCGTTGATAAATTTCGGCGGCATCGGCGCTGTGTGTGTCGCCTTCCACGCTCGAAAGCAGGAACGGGCGCGGTGCAACCAGCGAAAGCACATGCTGAAGATCGGCAACCTGCATCAGACGTGGCACCACAAACTCAATCTGAAACCAGTTGCCCTGCCGCACTGTCTCGCGGTAGCTCATGATGCTGCCATGGGCAACGGTTGCCACAAGGCGCGGCTCTAAGGCGGCTGCCCACAGCGCCATGCGTGCGCCGTAGCTCTGCCCGATGAAGCCTAAGCGTGCCATGTCTACCTCAGCGCGTATGGCAAGGTAATCTACGGCGCGGCTAATATCCCACAGCAAGTGGCGCAGCAGCGTTTCGCCGCGCAGCAGCAGCACGGTATACTGTTGAAGGGTATAGGCAGCGTCATAGGCGGCGCCGTTGCTGTGCGGTGAGCGCCGTTCGCCGTACCCGAAGGCATCCGGCGCAAAGACGGCATAGCCCAGCCGCACCAGCTCCATGCCCAGCGAGGGGCGCGTTTCATCAACCACTTCTTCCTTGCCCGCGGCAAAATTGCCCGCGCTGTGGTGGCAAATCACGGTTGGGCAAGGCAGCCGAACGCCCTTAGGAATCAATAAGTAGGCATAGCCCCAGTGGTTTGGGCTAACCTGATATTTGATATGCTCACGGCGGTAGCTGTCACGCTCCAACGTGCCGATGATGTGCGGCGTCAGCGGCGCGGGGTCGGGCGGTGCGCCCAACACAGAGATGACCGATTGTTGCAACATCTCGACAAGGGTTGCCTGTGAATTTGGTTGCCCCATCAAACTTTGCCTTAGATTGTGGCGAAACTTGCACTGTGCCTATTTTCCCCTAAGTGCGCCCATTTGTCCAAAAGTAGGCAGAGCGCGCCTGTGAACGCCCGCCCAAGCACACATTGAGCCTACGCTGAATTCGTGCTATGATCGCTCTTAAGAAAGCGTGTGAGCCGAGGCGCCTACGCACAGTTGCAGCTAAACTTAAGGTTTTTGAAATGTACATCGGTGATATTCTTGGCAGGCGTGCGCTCTACAGCCCCGATGCGCTCGCCGTTGTGGATAGCGGGAAAACACCGCACCTGAAACTAACCTACCGCGAATTGAACGGGCGTGCCAACCGCTTAGCACACTGGCTGCGCGCTCAGGGGATTGGCAAGGGCGCTGTGGTTGGCATCTTGGCGCGAGATGGCGTTGAATACCTAGATGCTTTCTTTGCGTGCGGCAAACTGGGCGCCATCTTGGCACTCTATAATTGGCGGGCGCACCCGCGTGAGCTGCTCGGCGTCTTCGAGAACACACAGCCGCAAGCCCTCATCTTCAGCGGCGAATTTGGCGAGACAGCACGCTTCCTCAAGCAGAACTGCCGCAGCCTGCATCACCTGCTCCATCTTGAAGGTGGCGGCGTGCTGGGCAGCACACACCTTGACCACGCTCTGAACAATGCGCCTGATTCACCCGTCCAGACCGACTCCGTAGAGGCAGAAGACATCGCCTGCCTGATCTTCACCGGCGGCACAACCGGCTTGCCCAAAGCTGCCCAGATCAGCCATCGCATGATCGCCTGGAACACGCTCAACACTATCATTCACGACTTGCAGCACGGCGATGTTACGGTGAACGTCTTTCCGATGTTCCACACCGGCGGCTTGTTGGTCTATACAACGCCGCTGCTCATCTTGGGCGGCACGCTGGTGCTGACGCGCCAGTTCGACGCCGCGCAAGTCCTCGATCTGATTCAGCAGTACCGCGCTACCGTCTTCGCAGGCGTGCCGACCATGTATCAACTGCTGACCGCTGCGCCGAATTGGGCAAGTGCCGATCTCAGCACGCTGCGCTTTTGCACCAGCGGCGGCGCACCGCTGCCCGTGACGCTGGTTGAGCAGTTTGGGCGTGAAAAGGGCGTGCGTTTTAAGCAGGGCTTCGGCATGACCGAGTTCGGACCCGGCATTTTTGCCCTTGCCCCTGAGGATGCCATCCGCAAAGCCGGCAGCATTGGCAGACCGAACTTCTTCATTGATGCGCGCATTGTGGATGAGACCAATCAGCCCGTGCCAGTCGGTGAGGTTGGCGAACTGGTGTTAAAGGGGCAATCGGCACTTTCGGGCTACTTCAACAATCCTGAGGCAAGCGCCGCCGCCGTGGATGCCGAAGGCTGGTTCCACACGGGCGATCTGGCGCGCCACGACGAGGCGTGGTACTTTTACATCGTAGATCGCAAAAAGGATATGTTCATCAGCGGCGGCGAAAACGTCTATCCTGCCGAAATTGAGCAAGCGCTCTACAAACATCCTGCTGTGCAGCAGTGCGCCGTGATCGGCGTGCCTGATCCGAAGTGGGGTGAAGTTGGCAAAGCGTGCGTTGTGCTGAAGCCTGACCAAACTGCCACGCCCGATGAGCTAATCGCGCACCTGAGTAACCACTTGGCGCGCTATAAAGTGCCAAAGAGCGTTGAGATCATGCCCGCGCTGCCGATCTCCGCCGCCGGCAAGATTTTGAAGCGTGAACTGCGCGCACGGTTCGTGCCAGACTCCTAACCATTGCAAAGGATTAACCCGCCATGCCTAAAGTCGAAGTCGGTGCGCGTGCCAGCCGCACCAAACAAATCACGGATGCCGACATCCGCGCCTTTGCCGCTGCCAGTGGCGATACCAACTCGGTTCACCTTGACGAGGAATACGCCAAGACGACGCGCTTCGGCAGGCGCATTGCGCACGGAATGCTGACTGCCAGCCTGATCAGTGCCGTGCTTGGCAATGATCTGCCCGGTGTCGGCACGATCTACCTCAGCCAGACGGTCAACTTCAAGGCGCCTGTCTACCTTGATGATACAATCACCGCCACTGTGGAAGTGACTGCCTTCCGCGAAGAAAAGCGGATCGCTACGCTTCGCACCACCTGCACCAACCAAGACGGTGTAATTGTGGTGGAAGGTGAGGCAACCGTCATCGCACCCAAAGAGGCGTGATCGCCATACGGCGTCAAGCGCTATGGCAACACAGCTTGGCGCCGAACTAAGCTAAACTAATCAGACTCATTCAAGGTATTAGGCACAACCATGCGTATTTTAATTGTTGAGGATAACGCCACCTTCCGCGAGACAGTGCGTGAGCTGCTGCGCGATCTCGGCTACAAGGTGCGCGGCGCACGCAGCTATAGCAAGGCGGTCAAACGCCTGACGCGCCACAAGTTCGATCTGGTGCTGAGCGATATGGATATTGGCGATGGCAGCGGCTTTGATGTGCTGCAACTCGCCCTCCAAACGCGCCCTGAGGCACCTATCGTCCTGATGAGTGGCGATGCCGATCCGTCCACTATTCAAGCTGCCTTAGAGTCAGGTGCGGCGCAGTTTCTGCCTAAGCCGTTCGGGCTGAAAGAGCTGATGCAGACCATAGAGGCAGCCCTGAATGAGGCAGCGCCGACCTCTGAAACAGATGCGCCCGAATAGATTGTTCAAGGGCAGTTCAAGCCCGCTTTGAATTCCTCAAAGGTGCGGGCATAGAAATTGCCGCCGCCGCCGCAGCGTGTGTTGAAGAAAAAGTAATCGTGCGCGATGGGATCAAGGGCAGCGGCAATGGCGCTCACGGCAGGGCTAGAGATCGGCGTTGGTGGCAGCCCGCGAAAACGGTTGGTGTTATACGGATTAGAGAGGTTGAAGTTAATGCGCCCTGCCGGATACCACCACTGACCGGGGCTGCCTAAGGCATACATCATGGTCACGGACGACGCAATGGCGCGGTTATCTGCCATGCGGTTGTGAAAGACGCCGGCGATCATACGCTGCTCGTTGGCGTCCCAGCTTTCGCGCTGCACAATGCTGGCAAAGTTCAGCGCTTGCCAGAACGTCCAGCCGCGTGCTGCCGCCATGCCTTCATATGCCTCCGGCACGTTGGCGGCAAAAGCAGCCAGCAGCATATCGCGGAACTGTGTGGCGGTCATGTTTGGCGCAATGGTATAGCTGCCGGGATACATATAGCCCTCAAGACTTTTATCGGCGGGCTTGCTGCGCAGGAACCAATAATCGGGCGGGCGGGCGGCGGCGTTGGTCGCCGTCAGGAAATCGCGTCCGCGAAAGCCAACGGGTAGTTTGTCCAGCCGTTCGGCGATCTGTTCAAGGCGCGAGCCTGCCCGAATAGTGATTTGGCACGGGCAGTTGGAAGGGCGCGTCAGCGCATCCACATCGCCGCTCAGATCGTCTAGCTTGGGTGCTTTCTCACCGGCACCGCTGGGCAGGAATAGGACTTGTCCCACTTGCAATAAATCGCTGGTCAGGCAGTTTGCCTGCCGCAACGTCTGCACATCCACCGCGCCATCAGCGCCCAGCACAAAGCCAAAGAGCGTATCGCCGGGCTGCACGCTGTAGGCAACCCAACCATTGGGCGGCGCGCAGGCGGCAGTGGCAGCGCCCTCAGCTGCCGCAGGCGGACGCTGCGCGGTGCTTGCCAGCTGCGGATATGGCGTGGTGGTCACAATGATGTAGTGCGGTGTGGCGCTCGGTTGGGTGGTAGCAGTCGGTGTGTGGGTCGGCAGCGGCGGCGGAGTCTCGGTAGGCGCACTCACCAACGGGATAGGTGTAGGCGTGCCGCGCAGCGCAACCGCCGTCAGGCGGGCAAGGGTAGGCGTGGGCGCGCCGACACCTTCTAGGGTCAAGTCGCGCAGCACTGCCACACCGATCACCAACCACAGCAGGATGCCCAACGCACTGATCAGCGCTGGCAGACGCCCAAATCGCCGCATGATGCGCTGCCTCAGCCTAGTTTGTAGCCTATCTGGCGCAGCAAGCCCTTGCGCCAGTTAATGCCTTCGTCGTCCTCAATGCCTTTGCTCTTGAAGCCATCAATGACGCCCAGAATGCCACGCCCTTGTTCGGTCTCTGCCACGATAACTTGGGTTGGGTTGGCGGTGGCGCAGAAAATGCGGGCAACTTCTGGCACCTGCTTCAGGTTGTTCAGGATATTGATCGGGTAAAAGCCTTGCCCCAGAAAGACGATGAAGCTATGCCCACAGGCAAGCATGATAGCGTTGTGCTGTGCGAGGGCGATCATCTCGTCGTCCGTGCCGCTCCAACGGACAAGGCAGGCGCCGGACGCCTCGCAAAATGCCAAGCCAAAGCGGATACTTGGCACGGTGTTCACCAGCGTTTCGTGAATATCCTCAACCGTTTTGATGAAATGGCTCTGCCCAAGCACAAAGTTGATCGTCTCAGGCTTTTCGATGCTCACCACCGAGATTTTGAGTTCCATAAGCGCGCTGCCTCTCCTTTTGGGTGCTGATCATACAGAGTTCAGCATGGAAAGGCAACCCGTGAGCAGCGCCCTTCACTTCAACCCAGAGCGCACAAAGCTGTTGATGAATTGGCGCTGAAAGAGCATAAACAGGATCATCAGAGGCAAAATTACGATCAGCACGCCTGCTGTGATCTGTCCATACAGCGCACCGACTTCGCTCGTTCGCAGCACACGGCTTAAGCCAACGGTTAGCGTGCGGTTTTCGCTGCTCTGCGTGATGATGAAGGGCCAAAGAAATTCGTTCCAGCGCGTAGAGACTGACACCAAGCCGAAGGCGATCAGCGATGGCACCGAAGGCGGCAAGTAAACATGCCGCAATACGCCGAACCAGCCGCAACCATCAATGCGCGCTGCATCCTCTAGCTCTAGCGGAATTTGTTTGAATGCCTGCCGCATCAGAAAGGTGCCGAATGCCGATCCCATGTACGGCAGCATCAACGCCCAGCGCGTATCAAAGAGGTTGAGAAAGCTGATCGTGGCGAAGTTCGGCACAATCAGCACTGCCGCTGGGATCATCAACTGAATAAGGATCAAGCCGAAGATCAGGTTTTTGCCCCAGAATTTCAGGCGTGCAAAGGCATAGGCAGCTAAGGTGATCGTCACCAATTGCACAAGCAGCACGCCTAACACAAAAATGACGGTTGTGGTGTAATGGGCGCGCCAGTCCGTCACCATCGCCACTTGCTCAAAGTTTTCAAGCGTCAGACGGCTGCCGAAAAAGATGCTGCCTGTCACAATTGGCTCGTTCTCAGGGCGAAAGGCAACCAGCACCGTCCAGATAAGTGGGACGAGCCAGAAGAGCGCAGCGGCAAAGAGCAAGAGTGTGCCGAATGTGTTCAGCGCACGGCGTGGCGCGCTACGGTGCGTTCTCATAGACTAATTCTCATAGTAGGTGCGGCGTTCCCAGACCACAAAACTGATCACGGTGAAGACGAGTAGAAAGGTGAGGATCACCACCGTCATCGCATTCACATAGCCCAAATTGCGCGGCTCGTTGTATTTCTGAAAGATGAAGTACAACAGCAAGTTGCTGCGCTGATTGGGCTGCCCTTCCCCAAGGGCATAAAGCTGATCCACCAATTGGAAGGCGCTGGCGATGCCTGTCGTCAGCACGAAAAGCGTCGTCCCTTGCAGCAGCGGCAGCGTGATGAAGCGGATTTTCTGCCAGACCGTCGCACCGTCCAAGTCGGCTGCCTCATAAACATCTTGCGGCAGGTTTTGCAGCCCTGCCAAATACATGATCATGAAGAAGCCCGTTTGTTTCCAGATTGCCACCAGCATAATCGAAACAAGCGTCCAGTTGGCATCGCCCACCCATTTGATACCAGCGCCGCCTAGACTACGCAAAACCGTGTTTGCCAAGCCAATTTGGTCGGCGAAGATGAAGGCAAAGATGCTGCCCGCGCCAATCATCGGCATGAGGACAGGATAAAAGAAGGCGAAACGGAAAAAGCCAAGTGCCTGCAATTTGCGGTTGAGCAGCAGCGCCAGACCAAAGGCAAGCACAATGCTGATCGGCACGGTTACACTAATGTAGAGCGCTGTGTTGCCCAGTATCCGCAGGAAATCGCCGCCGATGATCGAAGTTGGATTAAACAGATCGGCGTAGTTTTGCAACCCAACGTAGCGGCTTGGAAGGCGTGCATTGCCCGGCTGGATGGTGCTTTGCACGATTGCGTTTAAGGTTGGCAACAGGGTGAAGGTGAAAATGAAAGCAAAGGTCGGCAGCACTAGCAGGTAGGGCAGTATACGCCGCCACAGCCGTTGATTTACGTTCACGGTTGTGCTGCGCGCTGCCTGATGGCTCAAAGTTACCAGTTGACTCATATGCTATGCTCGCTCTCAAAAATGGCGGGCAAACAGCAACGCGGAAGCTGATAAACTCCCGCGCTGCACCACAGCTTAACGCACTGCCTAGCGGTAGGGCGCCAGAATTTGATCAGCCGTCGCCTGCGCCTCATCAAGGGCAGTCTTGGCGTCTTTTTCACCCGTGATGACCGCTTGCACAGCCTTACCAAAGGTCTGGCGAATATCCAAGCCCTGATAAGTTGCCAATTCCTTCTGAGCATATTCGAGCTGATCGCGTGCCACAGCGTACTGCGGCTTTTCGGCTGCCAAGCTCTTGAGTGGGTCTAGTTCCCACGCGGATTGGCGTGCGGCGATGTAGCCCGTCTTTGCGCCCCAGTCCGCCTGAATTTCAGGCGAGCTAAGGTACTGAATCCAGCGCCAAGCGGCTGCTTGCTTTTCAGGCGCGCTGGTCTTTAGGATGTGCAAATTGCCACCACCGGTCGGCGCACCGTAGCCCGCCTTGCCTTGTGGCAAGAAGCCGACACCCACTTCAAAAGTGGCGTTGCGTAAGATGTTGGTGAGGCTGCCCGTTGTGTGGTAGATGATGGCTGCCTGCCCTGCCGTGAAGGCTGTTGGCGTATCGCCCCATTTGATGACGCCCTCTGGCATCACTTTGTGTGTGCGCGAAAGCGCAGCGAAGAACTCTAAGCCTTCCACTGTAGAAGGTGTGTTGAAAAAGACTTCAGTGGGCGAAGCCCCTACCAGATTCTTGCCATTGCTGATGGCGAAGCCCTGAAAGAGCCAGTAGGGAAAGCCGTCCGATGGAATCATCAAGCCCCAGCGGCTGCCATCGGCGAGGGTCAGCCGTTTAGCTGCCTCAAGCATGTCGTCCCACGTCTTGGGTGCCACTTCGGGATCAAGCCCCGCCTCGCGGAACAGGTCTTTGTTGTAGTACATCACGGGCGTGCTGCGCTGGAAGGGAATGCCCCAGATCACATCGTTTTCATCCACTGAATTGAGCAGGAAGGCGGGGAAGAAATCCGCGATGACAGCCTCACCATCAGGCGTGCCGCTGATGAAGTCGGTCATTGGCACGATGTAATCATTCTCGATCAGCGAGAACAGGTCTACAGCAAGGAAGACTGCCACATCCGGACCTGTGCCGCCGCCGCTGATCTGGGTCTGCACCGCTTTATAGATGTCATCATAGCCGCCAGCATAAACGGCGTTCACCTTGATATCGGGATTAGCCGCATTAAAGGCAGCCGCATACTCATCAATAATCTGGGTGATCGGACCACCGACTGCGGTAGGATAATAAAAGTTGATTTCGGTCACAGCCTGCGCTTCGGTGCGGAGATTAGCACCCATCAGCGCAAGCACGGCAACCACCGCTACCAAGACAACGAGACGCTTGAACACACTGACCTCCATTGGTCGTTAGGCACACTTGACAACCATATACAGCCATATTGTATGGCAAGATGAAGCGTAGCGCCTTTTTGTTAAGTGTGTGTGATCGAAGCATTAAAGCACAAACTGCTCAAGAGCGCGTGAGCGTGTCCGCTGTTAAGTGTGCGCACAGGTTATGACTGGGCATCGGGATCAGCGGTTGGCGCATCGTCAGGCATATCCGCCTCACCTGATGGCGCCGCTGCCAAACGGAGCGCCACGCGCTGCACGTCAAAATCAAGCGTGTTGTAGCCGAGTGCCTCTAGCAGTTCGTCCGGGCGCCCGGTGCCGCTCGGTGTGGAGAACAGATCGGCATACAATGCGCCATCCTCACCGATGTACAGCGCCCGAATCAGCGGTTTGAGGTCATACGCCTTCTCGCGCCGCGTCCGCATGATGTGCGGCTGCGCCAAGAGCGCCGCGGCGCGCTCGGCAAGCCCTGCCACCTGCTCAGGCTCGGCGTCTGTGCGCGGCACAAGGCGAAAAAGGGCGCTCTCCACCAACGTTTGCAGCGTCGGTGAGCGCAGCGGCACTTCTGCAATATGCAGGATCGGCAAGTCAGACGGGCTAACTGCCATCAAGCGCCCTGCCAAGCCGTCCAGCGGCTCAGGCTGTTCCAGCCAAATATCAATCAGTTCGCATTCGCTGGTGAAGCCAAGCGGCAGCGGCGAGGCAAGCTGCATTCGTGGGCGCGCATTAAAGCCTTGCGAATAGGCAAGCGCCAACTGAGCGCGGCGCAAAATGCGCTCCCACGTCTTGGCGAGGTCAAGGTGACCAATGTATTTGAGCGCGCCGCGCTTGGCGAAGGTGATCCGCAAGCGCTGGGCGGGCGGCGGCGGTGCAGGGCGTTCGCTCATGCCTTGCCGATGACCGCCAACGCCTTGCCGACTTTCTCGAAGGCGGCAAGCGCCTGTTCAAGGTCGGACTGGCTGTGCATGGCGCTGTTCATCACGCGAATGCGCGCCTTGCCCTGTGGCACGGTTGGGTAGCCAATTGCCATTGCAAACACGCCTTCCTCAAAGAGCTGGCGGCTGAACTGCTGGGCGAGCGGCGCTTCACCAAGCATAACAGGCACAATCGGCGTCTGTGAGAAGCCCACATCAAAGCCGAGCGCCTGCATTTCGCGGCGGAAGAACGCGGCATTGTGCCACATGCGGTCTACCAATTCGGTGCTGCTTTCCAGAATATCTAGCGCGGCAAGGCAGGCTGCCACATCTGGCACGGTCATCGCGCTGCTAAAGAGGAACGGGCGTCCGCGCTGACGCAGCCAGTCAATGATGATCGGGCTGCCCGCCACCACACCGCCGACCACGCCAAACGCCTTGCTCAGCGTGCCAACCTCAACATCCACTTTGCCGTGCAGGTCAAAATGCGCCACAATGCCGCGTCCGCCATGCCCAAGCACACCTTCGCCATGTGCATCATCCACCATCAGCAGGATGTCGTGTTGGTGAGCAATCTCATAAATTTCGGGCAGCGGCGCGATGTCGCCATCCATGCTGAACACGCCATCGGTGATGATCAGGCGGCGCGTCGTCTCGGTGAAAGGTGTGCTTTCGATCTTGTGGCGCAGATCGGCGGGATCGGCGTGCTTGTAGCGCACAATCTCGGCGCGGCTGAGCCGTGCGCCGTCAATGATGCTGGCGTGGTTCAGTTCATCGCTAAAGATCAGATCGCCCTTGCCAACCAACGCCGGGATGGTGGCGAGGTTGGCGGTGAAGCCGCTCTGGAAGGTGATGGCTGACTCGACGCCTTTGAAGGCAGCCAGACGGCGCTCCAGTTCAAGGTGCAGATCCATTGTGCCAGCGATGCTGCGAACAGCCGCCGGTCCGACGCCGTGTGTGTGCATGGCGCGTTCTGCCGCCGCGATCAGGCGCGGATCGTTCGCCAAGCCGAGATAGTTGTTGGTGCAAAAGTTCAGCACGCGGCGTCCGTCAACGGTGATCCACGCGCCCTGTGCCGACTCAATGGTGCGGATCGTGTTGAATAAGCCTTGCTCACGCAGTGCTGCGATCTCGCGTTCAATCCAAGCTGTTTTGGTGGACATTTCCTGTAACTTTCTATGGGTAAGCGCACTGTTTTAATGAATGGTGACGCTGGAGCCGCCGCTGGGCGCTTTCCGCACCTCAATGTGCGTTGGGAAGGCGTCGCGCAGTTCTTCGATATGCGTCACGACGAGGATCAGGTCGAATTTATCCTGCACGGCGTTGATCGCCTCGATCAGGCGTTCGCGCCCGGCGGCATCCTGAGAGCCAAAGCCTTCATCCATCACCAACGTGCGGAGCTGTGCGCCTGCTCGCCGCGCCAAAAACTGGCTGAGCGCCACACGCAGCGCAAAGTTTACGCGGAAACTCTCGCCGCCGCTGTACAGATCATAATCGCGCTGCCCTAGCTCATCACTGATCAGGATGTCGAGTGTCTCAATGGTGCCTTCGCCACTTTTTTTGCCGCGCTGCGTCTCAAAGCGCAGATGCATTCGTCCATCGGTCATGCGCGCCAGCAGGTCGTTTGCCAGTTCTTCCAACTCCGGGATGGCTGCCTCGATCAGCATAGCAGGCACGCCTTTTTTGCTGAAAGCGTGGCGCAGATCGTCATAGAGCGACTCTTCGGCTGCCCAATGCAAGGTTTGCTCATGCAGTGTTTGGCGGCGCTGGCGGAAGCGATCAAGGTTTGCCAACTGACTTTTCAGGTAGGTGTACTGCTCACTGAGCGCGTTATACGTAGCGCGGCGCTGATCGCGTTCGGCGCGCAAGGCTTCAGCCTGCTTGGCACGCGCTTTCAGATCGGCAATCTGCGCGTCCAATTCAGGCAGGCGGGCGCGCTGTTCATCCCGCTGTGCGGCTTTCTGGGCATACTGTTCGCGCTTGAGGGCAAGTTGTTCTTCAAGGTCGGGCAGTTTTTCAAGCGCTTGTGCCAGCTCGTGAGCGCGCAGGCGGAAATCTTGCAGGCTGCCGAGCTGTTCGCGCAGCGCGGCGTGTTGGTCGGCGTCATAGCCAAGATCGGCAGCGGCGCGCTCACAAGCTGCCATTTCAGCGCGCACCTCTGCGCCAAATGCCTCAGAGTCAAGCTGTGTTTGCAGGACGGCATATTCAGCGCGCAGCGCCTCAGCGCGCTCCGCTGCGCCCTGAGCGGCTTTTAGGCGCTCTGTCAGGCTCCCAAGTTGTTTGGTGAGTGCCTCTTGGCGTTTTAGCACATGCTCAAGGTCTTTCAGGCGCTTTTCAAGCTGCTTTGCCTGTTTTTCGGCAGCTTTGATCGCCTGCTCGTGCTGGCGGTAGCTTTCGCGCAGCACTTCGATTTGGTGGGTGTATTCGGTGATCAGTTCGGCGCGCTTCTCGGTGGAAAGCGGCTCGTTACAAACAGGACACAACGCCGTTTCGCTCGCCTCTAGAAATTCTAGGCGGCTGCGAAGCTGTTTGCCCTCTGCCTCAACCTGTTCATTCTTGGTCTTAGTCTGTGCGCCTTGCTCGGCGATTGCCTGTAGCTCAGCACGGATCGCCTCATGCTCAGCTTTTTTCAATGCCAGCGCGTCATAGTCTGCCTGTGCTTGGGCAATGTGCGCCTCCACAGTGGCGATTTGGTCAGCCTCCGTTTGGGCGGCGTCAATTTGCTTGGCAAGCGCTTGCGCGGCACTGGCAAGGTGAGCGCGCTCTGATTCCAGTTTTTTCTCTAGGGTGTGGTATTGGCGCTCTAGATCGCGGAATTGCGCTTCGCGGGCTTGGAGGGTGGCAAGGGCTGCCTCGGCTTGCTGGCGGGCTGCCTCACCCTGTTTGATTTCTTCGCGCTGTGCCAGCAACGCGGTGTACGTTGCCTGTGTTTGCTCTAGGCGCAGCACATCGCGGGTGATGACCTCAAGATCGCGCTCTAGCATGACGATGCTTGTGTCGAGCGTCTCGCGTTCGCGCTGCGCCATCACCAACTGATCATCGGCGCTTGCTAAGGCACGGAAGGCGTCATCAGCGCGCTCAAAAGCAGCGTGCGCTTCATCAAGCTTGGCTCGCAGTGCGTCCTCTTGGCGATGTAGATCACCTTCTTGGGCAAGTTCATCATCAAGGCGGCGGATTTCCCGTTCGTTATCGGCGCGCAGGCTGCGGTGTTTCTCAACTTCCGTTTTGGCGCGGGCTTCATAGTCATCCCAACGCGCCAAACCGAGGATATCCGCCAGAATTTCTTTGCGCTTGCCAGCCGTTTGGGCGGTGAAGGCATCGGCTTTGCCTTGCTGCAAAAAGGCGGAGGTGACGAACGTCTCGTAATCCAGCCCGACACGCTTGGCAATTTCCTGATCAACGTCGCGCAGGCTGGCATGTTCGCTGATGGGCAGCCACCGTGCGGAGTCGTGTTCGCGCACACGCAGGAAGGCTTCAGTCCTGCCTGTTTTGCCGCTTTTTACGTAAAGGCGCTGTACCTGATAAATGCGCCCGTCCTGCTCAAAGGTCAGCGTGACGGACATCTCTTTTTGCCCGCTGTGCAGCAATTGGTCTTTATCGGTTGCCCGCGCTTTGCCCCACAATGCCCATGTGATGGCATCCAGCAGGGACGATTTGCCAGCACCGTTGGCGCCGGTCAGGCAGGCAACATGAATGCCCTCAAAAGGAATGCGAACTACCTCCCGATAGGCGAGGAAATTCTTAATCACTAACTCCAGCGGGCGCATCAGCCGCCTTTCAGCTACCAACCATGCTCAAGGCGCGCAATCAGGCGTTCAGGCATCTCGACGCGGCGCATTTTCTCTTGGGTGACCTGAATTGGATATGGCACGCGCCGATGTTCAAAAATATGCTTCTCCACCTCAAGGATGGCATAGGCAGCGTCGGGGTTGGAATCACGCGGCTGCCCAACACTGCCCGGATTGACGATCAGGCGGTGACCGTTGAGTTGTGAAGGCTGCCGATAAGCAGGCGCTTGCGCGTCCGTATCGCCGCGTTCGGACATCAACTTATAGATGATGGGCGTGTGCGTATGCCCAACGAGGCAGTAGGGCGTCTCGAAGTGCGGGAAATTGAGGGCAGCAATCAGTGGATCGAGGATGTATTCCCAAACAGGCTCACGCGGGCTGCCGTGTGCTAGGGTATATTGCCCTAGCACGAAAGTGGTCGGCAAGGCATCCAAATAGGCGATGTTCTCCGGCTTAAGCGTCTCTTGCGTCCAGGTGACTGCCTTACGCGCATCGGCATTGAAGGTGCGAATATCCAGCCGACCTAGGGCTGCCCAATCGTGGTTGCCCGCCAAGCAGAGGTGCGGCAGCGTCTTAAGCAGATCGCAGCATTCGTTGGGATCAGGTCCATAGCCGACCACATCACCCAGGCACCAAACATAATCCCAGTCGCCTTTGGCATCGGCAAGCACGGTTTCAAAAGCAGCTAGATTCGCGTGAATATCTGAAATGATTAAAATACGCATGTTAGCCTACGTCCCGAACGAAGATTTGGTGCAGCACCACAATTGAGGGCAATCTTAGCACGAATTTGCTCAGAGCGCGAGAAAAATCAGTAACCTGTCTGTGAAAAATTCATTCAGATTTTGCAATGGGCAACCGTTTTCTAAGGGTGGAGCAGAGGCTGTCCGCCGCGTACTTTTTACGATACACTGGGTAAAAATCTGATTTAAAAGGGACTTTTGATGGCGCGCTTTATTGTTCGGCGTGTGCTGCAAGCCTTGCCGCTACTTTTTCTGATCAGCTTGATTCTGTTTGCCCTGATGCAGACGGTTGGCGATCCGGTTGCCACAATGGGCGGTCGGCAGCCGTTGGATGATGCAGATCGCATTCGGCTGCGCTGCCAACTGGGACTGGATCAGCCGATTTTGACGCAATACGTCTTTTGGTTGATCGGCAACGACTGGACAATCCTAGACACCAACTGCGACGGTGTGATTGATGAGGCAGATAGCTATGGCAGGCTGCGCGGTGTGCTGCGCGGCGATTTCGGCACGTCCATCACGGATCGCCGCCCGGTGACAGTCGTGATCGGCGAGAAGGTCGGCAACACGCTGCTTTTGATGATTCCAGCGCAGTTCCTCATCATTGTGATCGGCATCGGCATCGGCATCTATTCGGCTTTGCGGCAATATTCGCTGCTGGATAACACAATGACGGCGCTCTCCTACGTCTTTCAATCCATGCCGATCTTCCTCATCGCCCTCATTTTGGTCTACTTGTTTAGCGTCAATTTGAAGTGGCTGCCGCCGAATGGCATGTTCGATCCGCTGGGTGATCGCTCTTTTGTGGATGTGCTGCGCCATATGATCTTGCCCGTCGCAGCGCTGACCTTGATCAGTGTGGCGGGCTACAGCCGCTACATGCGGGCTAACATGCTGGAAGTGCTGAACGCGGACTACGTGCGGACGGCACGTGCCAAAGGGCTGCCAGAGCGCGAGATTAACCTTATCCACGCCCTGAAGAACGCCAGCTTGCCGATTGTGACGCTCATTGGGCTGGATTTAGGCAGCCTGATCGCCGGGGCAGTCGTCACTGAGTCAATCTTTGGGTGGCCCGGCATGGGGTCGCTGTTCCTGACCAGCTTAGGGCGGGATGATTATCCCGTGCTGATGGGCATTCTGATGCTCACCACGCTCTCGGTGATCGTCTTCCAACTGCTGACCGATATTACCTATACATGGCTCGATCCGCGCATTCGCTACTAAGGCGGGAGAACGCAAGATGGCAGTTAACGCACTTTCACTTCAGGCAGCCGCACCCAAAAGCGAAAATCGGGCGTGGCGGCGCTTCCGCAAGCACCGCATGGCAATGCTCGGCTTGCTGCTGCTGATCGGGATGATCCTCTTTGTGGTGGTTGGCTCAATCCTGATGCCTTACGAACGCGCCACCGTGCCAGTCGTGCGGAATCGGCTGCAAGCGCCGAACGAAACGGCACTGTTTGGCACCGATCAGCTTGGGCAGGACGTGCTGGCACGCGCCATTTATGGCGGGCAGCTCTCGCTGCTGATCGGCACTTCGGCAATGCTGCTCTCGATCCTGATCGGCACCTTCATCGGCGCGGTGGCGGGCTACTACGGCGGCGTGATTGACAACCTGCTGATGCGCTTCACAGAGGCGATCATGACCATTCCGCGCTTGTTCCTGCTGCTGGTGCTGGCAAAGTATTTCGGCGGGCGAATGCCATCCATTCCATTCTTTGGGCGTGAGCTAAGCGGCGGCGTCTTGGTGGTCGTGATTGTAATTGGCGTCACCAGTTGGACGAGCCTAGCGCGCATTGTGCGGGCGCAGATTCTCTCGCTGAAAAATATGGAGTTCGTGACGGCTGCCGAAAGTTTGGGCGTGCCGAACCGCCGCATCTTGCTGCGGCATGTGCTGCCGAACACGCTTGCCTCGATCATCGTCTCGGCAACGTTGGGCATTGCAGGCGCCATTTTGAGTGAATCTTACGTCAGCTTCTTAGGCTTGGGTGTGGATGCCAAAACGCCAACATGGGGCAATATGATGCAGATGGGTTATCGCTACATCAGCACCGCGCCGTGGATGTGGCTGTTTCCGGGCGTGCTCATTGTGATCAGTGTGCTGTGCATCAACTTCATTGGCGATGGTCTGCGCGACGCGCTCGATCCGCGCAGCCAGAAGGGCAGCTAGGCAGACCTGACGACTCTAGCTCTTTCATGAAGCGGGCGGGATGTATCCCGCCCTACGCATAACGCAATTTCTCAGCCAACCGTCATCTCGCCCGCCTTCTCCCTAACTTCGTAAAACCTAGCCACCTCATTCGCTAGGTTTTTCGTTGCTTTTTTACGAAATGTGTTACAATAAAGATGAAGTTTGTAAAGTAGGCGTACGGCGGAGGCACCTTTGAATATAGCAGAGATAAATGCAGAAGGCAGTGTGACCAGTGGTCACGGCAGAAGCACCGCGCCAATTTCCGATCCCGAAGCAGAGACCGTTGCTGAGACCGCCGCCGAAACCATTTTACCTGAACTAGCCGAGTCTGCGGTAACTACACCACCCAATCCTACGGTTGCTTCAGTGCCACCACCTGTCTTGGCAGACGCGCCAACGTCAGCCGATTCTGCGCCTGTTGTGGCGGAAGCGTCTAGTGAGCCTGATCTAGCCACCGAGCTGCTGCCAGCGGCTGCATCCGCCAATGTGGCGGCGGCATCCAAAGAGTTTCCTTGCCCAAATTGCGGACATATAGCGCGTGTCGGCGAATTGATCTGCACCAATTGCCAATTTGTTTTTAGTACTGGCACTTCGATCAGCACGCACCGCATTGAGGAAACGGAAGTTCCACAGCCCTCACGCCCGCAGCAAACCGGCGATGCAATTGCCACAGAGCAAAAGCCGATCACGCTTGAAATTGATGGCACAGTGCTGAATTTGAGCATTCACGAGACATTGGTTGTTGGGCGGCGTGTGGTGGGCGAAGAGTCACCCGATGTAGACCTGACGCCTTTCCGCGCTGAGGAACAAGGCGTCTCGCGGCGGCACCTGCGCCTGAGTCGGCGTGGCAGCCTGATCTACATCACCGATTTGCACAGCACCAACCGCACCTATTTGAACGGGCGTAAATTGATCCCTGACGGAGATCGGCTCATCCGCAGCGGCGATGAAATTCGCTTAGGGCGACTGAAGATTAAAGTTCGCTTCTAGCGCCTATCGTTTTACAGTGCAGCAATGGCAAGTGCTAACGCCTCTCGCACGGCAGGCGCGCTGAAGGCTGCCCATTGCTCGGCAACAGCAGCGCGCAGTGTTTCACCTTGCGCGTGGCGCGTGCTTAAGTAACGCTGTAAGGCACGCTTGCCGCGCTGCACATTTGGTAAATACTGCGCCGTAAGTTGCCCTGCCACCGCTGAATCTTGCACCTCACCCAAGAAATCCTGCAATTGTTTACATGCCTCCACAGGCAGCTCAGCGCGTGTGCCAAGCAGTTCGCCGAAAGCCTCAATCAGGTAGCGCAGCCGTTTCACCTCAATGCGCAGCGCGTGCAGTTGCTTAGCCGTCGCCGTGCCGAGCAGCGGTGCGTAGGCGCGCACAACGCCATATTGTTCATAGATCAGGCGCGGCACAACCTCACACACGCGCTGCGGCACGGGCAGTTCAGCCTCAACCTCACGCACGCCTGCCAGCGGCACTTGCACAAAGGCGGCAAAGGCGTTCAGAAATTCGGTGTGTGCCTCACTCAGCAGATAGTCGCACAGACTTTGGCGCAGCTCAGCGTGTGGCACCGCCAAACTTGCATTTAAGAGGCGCAGCTCGCGGCGGCTGGCAGCAGACTGCTGCTTGGCATAAGCGGCGAGATGCTGGCGGTACACATCCAGATCGCGCACTTTGCCCAGTGCCTCTGCCACAGCGCGCAGCGCACGGCGAAACGGTCTGAGAACACTCTGACGGTAATACGGGCGGAAAATGCGGAGCGTGCTGCGTAAACGGCGCGTTGCCACGCGCATCTGGTGGACTGCCTCGCTCTCATCGCTTGCCAGCACATCAGCTTGTTTCATCAGCAGCCGCCCAAAGTGAAACGCCATCACTTTACGCCCGCCTTCGCTCATCAGGTCATCCGTCTGAACGTTTGGGCGTTCGGGTGCGGCAAAGTTCAGGCTATGTAGTGTTGCTAACACGGGTTTCAGCTGCCTCGCAGTATTTTTACCCTATGCTTAGCATTATAACACAGTTTGTAGAAGGCTATCCGTCACTTAAGGCAGCCTGAAAAAGCCGCTCGGCGGGAAAGCGTTATACAGCACCGCGCAGGCTGCCCGAATCGCCTCCGGATATGGGTTGAAGATCGTTAGATAGGCGGCGGGCTGAATGCCGCGTGTGATGTCATACGGATTTTGAAGCGCCACCACCACCGTTTTCTGCGCGCTGAAGGTGTTCACCAAGCGCGCCTGACGCGGATATTCATCTATGTTGAAAGTGAAGATGACCACCACATCCACTTGTGCGTTGATCTGGCGTGCGATGGCAAGTTCGTTATCGGTTGGCGTTAGCGAGTAGGCAAGTTGGCGCGTTGGTTCACCATACAGGCTGCATGTGCGCCCTGCGAACAGGTAGGCGCCCGGATAGATGATGCCGATCTTGCTGCGCTGTGGATCAAGGGGCAGCAGATCGGGCGCTTGGTAGGCAACAGCCACCGTCCGCAGATAGATTGCTTCCAGCGCGGCGCGGTGTGTTGCGCTCTGGACGCGCTCAACAGCCGTTTGTACGTCTAACGGCTGCCAATCTGCCAATAAGCCATATTTTGCCTTCAGCCGCAGGATGCGCCGCACCGACTCATCAATGCGTGAGCGCGCAATGTCGCCGTTTAAGACTGCCTCTAAGAGGGCGCGCTTCATATTTAGCTGCTCCGTGATGGGCAGGTTGGGTCCGGTTGCCAGCATATCAATGCCAGCTTGGACAGCGCGCACCGCCGCCACCGCAGGCGTGAAATTCTGCCGCACGCCGCCCATATCCATCGCATCGGTGATGATGACGCCTTCAAAGCCAAGCTCGCCGCGCAGCAAATCGCTCACAATCGGCTTGGAGAGCGTGGCAGGCGTATCTGTGGCAGGGTCGAGGCTTGGCACGTTGAGGTGTGCCACCATGACCACATCAGCGCCAGCGGCGATGCCCATGCGAAACGGGATCAGCTCATACGCTATCCGTTCGCGTGTGAAGCTGACCGTCGGTAGTGCCACGTGCGAGTCGGTTGCGGCGCCGTGTCCGGGAAAGTGTTTGAGGGTTGCCACCACGCCGCCGCCTTGCAAGCCGCGCACATAGGCGGCGATGGCAGCGCCAACACGGGCGGCAGAATGTCCCCAGACGCGCTTTTCCATAAAGCGCCCTTCGGCATGGCGCAGATCGGCAACCGGTGCAAAGTTCATGTTGATGCCCACAGCGCGCAGTTCGGCAGCAGTCATGGCTGCCACCTGTGCGGTGTTTTCAGGCGGCATGGCGCTTAGTGCGCCGCCCCACGGGAAAGCGGTAAAGCCATCGTTCAGGCGCTGGACGGTGCCACCTTCCTGATCGGTGGCGATCAGCAGCGGCACCTTTGCGCCGATTTGCGCCGCCAACGCCTGCCATGCATTGGTAGAGCGCGTTACGGCAGCGGGCGAAACGCCGTTGGAAGTGAAGACGCCAACGCCGCCCGGCGTCATTTGCCGCAGAAAGGCGGTGCTGGTCTCGTTCAGCCCTTCGCCAAAAAAGCTGACCATGAACAACTGCCCAACGCGCACCTCAAGCGGCATTTGGGCAAGCAGCGCCTCAATGTGCATCTCGACCTCATCTTGGGCATGAATGGGCGGCAGGCTTAGGCAGAGCAGCGCGGCAACGGTCAGTAGGATCAGCAAAGGGCGCAGGGTTAGGTCTTTCATCAATTTCCTCTGTTTGCTTAGCGAATATCTGCCCAAGCGGTATGCACTTCGGCAGCGCCGCGCTGGATGGCGCGCAGCAGCGCATCTTGATCAACAGGCAAGCTATAGACGCGCACGCCGCAGGCGTTGGCAATTGCGTTGCAGATGGCGGGCGTCGTGTTGATGGAGGCAATCTCGCCCACGCCTTTGGCGCCGTAAGGACCATCGGCGGCGCGGTGTTCCACAATGTGCGAGATAATGCGCGGCGCGTGCTTGATGCTCGGCATTTTGTAGCGCGCCAACAGCGTTGACCACGGCACGCCATCCTCAGTGATATATGCCTCGCTCAGGCAGTTGCCCATCGCCATCACGATGCCGCCTTCGATCTGCCCTTGCAGCGCCAGCGGATTAATGGCGCGTCCGACATCGTGCGCGCCGACGACGGTCAGGCACTTCACTGCGCCGGTTTCAAGATCAACCTCAACCAAAGCTGCTTGTGTGGCGTAGCTGAAGGCAAAGTGCATATCGCCGCCTGTGCCAAGCGGCTGCGTTTTCGGTCCCCAATACTCATAGAGCGCCTTCGCCTGCACGCCCTGCGCCTTCATCGCACCGACGATCTCGCCAAGCGGCACTGCCTGCCCGTCATAGCGCAGCAAGCCTTCCTCAAAGCGGATGTCCTGCGGTGGCACGTCGTACAGTTCGGCGGCAAAATGCCCGATTGCCTCGCGCAGCGTGCTGGCGGCAAGGCGCGCCGCGTTACCTGTCATGTAGGTTTGCCGCGAGGCAGTTGTCGGACCGCCATCTGGCGTCAGGTCGGTATCGCTGAGCAGCACGCGCACGCGCTCATAGGGTACGCGCAGTTCCTCAGCCGCCACCTGTGCCACGACCATCACCAAGCCCTGCCCCATATCCGCCGAACTTGTCCGCACCTCAAACGAGCCATCCTCAAATGCCTCGATCTCAGCCGCCGCCTTGTCCGGCGCGCCGCCGCCCAAGCCCGTGTTCTTATAGGCACAGGCGATGCCCCAGCCATACGCCTTGCTGCCTTCGCGCCACGCCCAGCGAAAGCCGCCTTCCGTCTCGGATTGCATCGTCTGATAGACGCGATCCAGCGTTTCGAGCAAGCCGACTGATTCACGCAAAAGCTGCCCGGTTGCCGTCACCACACCGACGCGCTGTGCGTTCTTGCGGCGTAGTTCGACGGCATCCATGCCCAGCGCTTCCGCCAGCAAATCCATGTTCTGTTCAACGGCAAAGGCAGATTGCGTGACGCCAAAGCCGCGAAAAGCGCCGCTGACGGGATTGTTGGTGTACATGGCGTAGCAGTCAATCTTGGCATTTGGCACGACGTACGGACCAGTGGCGTGTGTGGTGGCACGGGTCAGCACTTTGTCGCTCAGGCTGGCGTAAGCGCCACCATCGCCGTAGAGTTCCGCCTGAATAGCGGTCAGCGTGCCATCGCGTTTAGCGCCCGTCTTAATGCGGATCACCGTGGCGTGCCGCTTGGGATGGAACAAGAGCGATTCCTGGCGTGTGTAGAGCATTTTCACGGGCTTGCCCGTTGCCTGTGCCAGCAGCGCCACGTGAATTTGCCCAGCAATATCTTCTTTGCCGCCAAAGCCGCCGCCGATGAGCGTTCCCTTAATGCGGACTGCCTCATCTGGCACGCCGAGTGCCGCCGCCACCTGATAGCGATCTTGGTAGGGAATCTGCGAACCAACGTAGACGGTCAGCTTAGGGTGATCGGCATCGTAGTTGGCTGGCACGCCAATGGCACACTCTGGCTCTAGGAAGGCGTGTTCAGTGGTTGGCGTGCGGTATTCGCGCTCGATGATCACGTCTGCTTCTGCAAAGCCTTGATCAGGATCGCCGTGCCGCACTTTGATATGTTTGAGCAAATTCCCATCAGGGCGCTCTTCGTGCAGGATGGGCGCTTCAGGGGAACGGGCATCTTCAGGGTCAGCGACGACGGGCAGCACTTCATATTCAACCTCGATAAGCGCCAGCGCCTCAGCCGCGATTGCTTCTGTATCCGCTGCCACAATCGCCACCGGATCGCCCATATAGCGCACTTTGTCGTCGCAAAGCGCCGCCCAATCCAGATGCACCAAGCCGTGCCGATTGCGTCCGGGCACGTCTTTATGGGTCAGCACGGCGCGCACGCCCGCCAGTGCCTTTGCCTTTTCGGTGTTAATGCTCAAGATGCGGGCGTGTGGGTGTGCAGCACGCAGCGTGCGCCCATAGAGCATCTCAGGGAAGGTGTAATCATCGGTGTATTTGGCAGCGCCGATCACTTTGGCAACCGCTTCTTGGCTGGGCAAGCTGTGACCGGCTACCTTCAGGTCATCAGTATCCGTTTCGGGCAGTTCGGGCGGCAAGTGTGTGCCGTGCTGCTCAAAGTGCGCGGCAGAATGAATGGCACGCAGCACGCTGGTATAGCCGGTGCAGCGGCAGTAGGTATCTTTGAGGGCGTGCTGAATATCGGCATCGCTTGGCGTAGGATTGCTGTTGAGCAGCGCACGCGCCGTCATGATCAAGCCGGGCGTGCAGAAGCCACACTGCACTGCGCCATGCTGGATAAAGGCTGCTTGCAGCGGGTCGAGGGCTGCGCCGTGCGCCAAGCCTTCAATGGTCGTGATGTGCCGCCCTTCGGCGCGCAAGGCGGGATAAATGCAAGAATTGATGGGTAAGCCATCCACCAACACCGTGCAAATGCCGCACTCTGCCTCGTTGCAGCCAATTTTTGTGCCAGTTAGCCCAAGATCGTAGCGCAGCACTTCCGCCAGCGTGCGCGACTCGGCAATTTCGCATGTGCGCGGCGCACCATTCACCGTCAGCTTTAATGTTCGCATACCCACCCGCCTCACAACTTTTCAATGTGCCTAAAGGTGCATCAAGTTAAACGAGAAGGCGCGCAAAAGTCAAGGTTGAGGGCGATGGTTACCCCGTGTAGGGCAAGGGGCGCACTTCGCCTTGCTCACACCCACCTTTTATAGTGGACATTCCCGCCGCCTTGCGCGAAAATCAGAGCATATCGAACGCATAGCTATGCCGAAAGCAGGCGAAAACACCTTAACCATGAATGCAGAGACAAACCCTAGCCCCTCTGAACGCGAGGCACCTTTAGAAATTGATCGCGGCTTCACCTACCGCGTCACCATTGCCAGCCTGATCATTGGCGTGCTGCTGGCTGCTGCCGCCGCGCTGATCGTCTTTAGCCTAACGCGCCCCGTCACCTTTGATGAGCAAGGGCAGGTCAACTGGTCAGTTGGCGCTATTCTGTTCCCGCTGGCGGCAATCTTCGTCGGCAGCATCTTATTTTGGTCGGTCTTTGGCTTGCCGCTGCGCGTGGCAAGGCGGCGCGGCGTGATCCTCGACCCTGAAGTGTATCCGTGGACGGGCGCCGTGCTGATCGGCGCGCTGTTTGGCGGCGGCTTCGTGCTTGCTATGATCTTGGGTATTATCTAGGCACTTTGTGTGCCTTCACCTGAAAGGACACCCTATGCGCGCAACGCCCGAAGGAACGCGCCGCTTCGCCGAACGCCAATCGGCTGTCCGCCAGCCAAACTACCGCCAATCCGCAGAGGGGTTGTGGCTGTCCAGCCTTGGACATGGCACTTACTTGGGCGACCCTGACGCCGCCACGGACAGCGCCTATCGCGCCGCCTTTGATGAGTCCTTGGCGCGCGGCTGCAACGTCTTCGATTGCGCGATTAACTATCGCTTTCAACGCAGTGAGCGCACGCTGGGCGCATGGCTGCGCGAGGCGTTCGCGGCGGGCAAACTCGCCCGTGATGAGGTCGTCATTGCGACCAAAGGCGGCTTTGTACCCTATGATGGCACACCGCCTGATGATCCGCGTGTGTATGCCTACAAACAGTTCATCGAGACCGGCTACGCCAAAGCCCATGAGTTCGCGGCACGCTACCAGCACTGTATGGCGCCCGCCTATTTGGAGCAGATGATCGCGCTCAGTTTACAAAATCTCGGTGTGGACTGCCTAGATATCTACTATTTGCATAATCCTGAAACGCAGTCTATTGCCATCACTGCACACACGTTCCGCGCTCGCCTGCTGGATGCCTTCGAGACGCTGGAGCTTGCCGTTGAGCGCGGGCAGATCGCCAGCTATGGGCTTGCCACCTGGACGGCGTTCCGCGCCCTGACTGACGCGCCGGATTACCTCTCGCTCACCGAGATGGTCAGCCTTGCCACAGAAGTTGCCGGGCAGAACCACAATCTGCGCTACTTGCAACTGCCCTATAATCTGTTCATGACGGAGGCATATGCTTTTGAAAACCAGCAGGTGGGCGAATCCTTCATGAGCGCGATTGAGGCAGCCAATGAGCTAGGGCTAACGGTGATGGTCAGTGCGCCGCTGATGCAAGGACGGCTTGCCATCATGGAATCACCGCGTGTGGCGGCTGCCTTACCCGAATTGGGCAGCCAAGTGCAGCGTGCCTTGCAGTTTGCCCGCAGCACGCCGGGAGTCTGCACGGCGTTGGTGGGCATGAAAGATGTGGCGCACGTTGCCGAAAATCTCGCCCTGACCGATCTGCCGCCCTCAGATGCTGACCTGATCCGCGGGCTGTACGGCAAAGCCTAAAAAACGCCTTTGCGCGTTGGGCTTGCTCACGCCTTCAAAAAGGCACAGATCGCCGCGATGAAACGCTCAGGCTGCTCCAACATTGGGAAGTGACCGCAGCCCTCAAAGAGCAGAAAGCGGCTGTTGGGAACGTTAGCGGCAACCAAGGCGCCCTCACGGGTAGAGACGGCACCATCCCGCGCACCGAACACGATCAGGGTTGGCGCGCTGATGTTTGCCAAGCGGTGGCTAATGTTAGCACTCAGCGTGGCAAGCCCTGCCTTCCAGCGGGCATGGCAGGCATCGGGGCGGGTGGCATAGTGGCGATCCTGCGCCCAGTCTGCGTAAGGTTGCGCGTCCATATCCGCAAACCACACCCGAAAGCCAAACTTGCCCAAGCGCGGAGCATATTCCATGCTGGCACGCTGCACATGGATATAGGCAGGCAACAGCCTTGGCAGCAGCACCAATGCGCCATTCAGCAAGATCAGGCGTGGTGTGGCACGCCCACTGACAATGCCCGCTACATCAATCAGGTGCGTCACGCGCTCTGGCGCAAGCGTCGAAGCAATGTAGAGGCTGATCAAGCCGCCCATCGAATGCCCCATCAGCGCAAAGTGCCTGATGCCAAGCTGATCGGCAAGCGCCAGTACGCGCCGCCCTTGCGCGGCGATGCTGTAATCACCTTCAGGCGGCGCGGCGCTCTCGCCATGCCCCAGCAAATCCACCGCGATCAGGTAGAAGTGCGGCGCGAGTGCCTCTAAGACGTGCCGCCACACGAATTTGTGGCAGGTCCAGCCGTGCACCAAGAGAAGTGGTGGCGCATTGGGATCGCCTGCGGTGGTGTACGCTAAAACGTCTCCGTTAAGGTTGGTTTGGTAGACAGCCGAGCCTGTGCTGTGCCGTAGTGCGTTCACTGAGGTGCTTCCTTGTGCTGCGTCTCTCAAGCTCAGTGTAGCACGCTTGGGGCGCGCCACAGGTTGTGATTGTGTTTGAGAATGCATAGAAGTTCGCACTCACATGCTTTTAAGTCTGATTTTCGTTTAGAATCAGTGATAACCATTAATTTTTGTAATGTAATCGTAACACACACTTGTTCGCAATTAAGCTGCCTATCATAGTCTGTTGAAAACAATCATAAAATTGTGATATGCTAACGTTTAGAGATGGTTGTGTTCTCCACGCCTTGCCTTCCTTCACTGTGTGCGTCGAGACACTTAAAGGAGCCAGCCATGCCTCATATCTATATTGCCCATCGGCAATCAGCGAGTGCTGAGTTAGCGCGGCTTATTAAGGATCATCTAGTTAAAGAAGGCTACACCGTTTTTTTAGACGTAGAGGACGGCAATCCGCGTCGGCGTGAAGACATTATCCTTGATGAAATTGTGTCCTGCCAGTGTTTTATCTTGGTGTTGGATCGCAACACCTTTGAGGATGCCAGCATTGTGAGCCAAGTGGCGCACGCCCTGCGCTGCAAGACGGATAAGATCATCGTGGTGGCGCGTGACGGGCTGGATGCGGATCGCATCGCGCACACCGTTATCTCTGAAATTAGCCCGATTCTCAGCTATAACTGGCTGCCCTATAACCACACCTACGCAGAGGTAAACCTAGGGAAAATGCTGAGTAGGGTGCAGGCTATCGCAGGCTACCCCACCCAGCATGATGCGGAGACGGAAATAGACCCAGCGCCCACCCTTGTGCGCCCACCGCGTTTCCCGCCGCAGCCACCCCGTCAGGCAGAAGCGCCCGATCTCAGCGTTGCCGACTGTATGCGTGAAAACCCATTGGTGGTGGCAGCCGAGACTAGCATCGGCATGGCGCTTGCCTATATGGAGATACAGCACATCACCTACCTGATTGTCAACAACAACCATAACGCCCTTGAAGGCTGGGTGAGTAAAGCCGATCTGGTGGGCTATTTGCCCTCACCCCTCTATGAAGATGCGCGGATGACGACCGCGCAATATACACAACGCTTTCAAAAGCGTTCTGCCGAGTCCGTGAGCGATCACATGCACCATCGCGGGAATGATCTTGAGTGGCTAACGCCTGAAATGGCTTTGAAGAATGCCATAGATCGTTACTTTCTGCGAACGTTCATTCGCGGTGCGCGGCGTTTTCGCATTCGCCAATTTCCCGTGCTGGATAGCACTTTTGCGGCGGTGGGCGTGCTTGGCTACTGGATGATCATTAACAAATTCATCCAGATGGATTGCTTGCCCGATGTGACCGTTGGCAACATCATGCTTTCAGTCGATGATCGAGACAACTTCATTGAGGTGCGCCCTGATGTGACGCTTGGCAAAGCTGAAGAAATGGCACGCATCAACGGCTGGTCACACATTGTCATCAGCGACGAGCAGAGCAACTTAGTGGGTATGACCACCATTGAGAAGATTCGCCGCATCCTCGATCCCGATATGCCCATGCTGAGCAATTTGCCCGTCCTGACTGAAATGCGCCCGCATCAGCGCTGCCGCACCCTGCACGAAAACGACCCACTGACAGATGCGATCGCGCTCTTTGCCAATGATGACATTGGCGCGCTGCCCGTTGTGGAGCGCGGCGGCTTGCGGCTGCGCGGCTTGCTCACCTATGTCGAGGTGCTGCGCGCCCTGCGGAAATTGCTGGGCAGCTAAGGGATATGGGCAAGGCATTGCTCACCGTTCTGGATTAACCTCACGCTCACTTTACTACACCAAAGGTTTTAGGGAAGCCGCGCCAGTGGGAAGGGTGATCTAAACGCGACCATCCATCGCACGCACTAGCATCCAAGAATTCACCGCGCCCATTCAGGCTGCTTGTTCCCATAGGGCAAAAAAAGCGCTATTATGTGAAAGTAATCTTTGGTTTGGGAAATTGGTGGCGTGATGGCAGACGGACTACCTCTTACGTACCTTAAAAACGGGCAGCTGCTCGGCAAATATCGGATTGACGGATTGCTTGGGCGCGGCAACATGGCGGAAGTTTACCGCGCCTTTAACCCTGATTTGGCGCAGCATGTGGCGATCAAAGTCATTCATCCCCTACGCCTTGAGGATGGCGAATCAGTGGCGCGTTTTCGGCAAGAAGCGCGTGCCGTGGCAGCCCTTAGCCACCCTAACATCTTGCGCGTCTTTGATTTCGACGTGCAAGACGGCTTGCACTATATGGTCATGGAACTCATCGAAGGCGAAACGCTGGCAAAGCGCCTCACTGATTCGCCCAACGGCTTGCCCTTAGCGGAGGTGCGCTGTTGGTTCAGCCAGTTGTGCGCCGCGTTGGACTACGCCCATCAGCGCGGCGTGATTCACCGCGATGTGAAGCCTGCCAACGCGATGCTTGCCGATGGCGAGCGCCTGATCCTGACCGATTTTGGCTTGGCACGCCTTGCTGACTCGGAGAAGCTGACGGCAACCGGCTATACGACTGGCTCGCCCGCCTATATGTCGCCTGAACAGATCGAAGGTCTCAGCGATCTGACCAATCGCGCCGATATTTATGCGCTGGGCTGCCTACTCTTTGAGCTGCTCACAGCGCGCACGCCTTTCAGCGGCAATTCCACCGCAAGCATTATTGTGAAGCATCTCAATGCGCTGCCGCCCGCGCCAAGCGAGCTGGTGCAAGGGCTGCCGCAAGGCGTTGATCACGTTGTGCTGCGTGCGCTCAGCAAAAATCCCGCCGATCGGTTTGCCACTGCCCGCGAGATGTCAGAAGCATTTGAGGCAGCCTTAGCAGGGCAGCCACTTTCGACTGCCTCTGCCGTAGTTGCTGCCGCGGCAGGCGATGCCGACGCCACCACGCGCCTGCCTGAGTCTGAAAAGCGTACCCAACCTGCTCAAGTTGATCTTGAGGCTGGCACAGTGCGCATATCAAACACCGAACGGCTGCCCAGCGGCACAGGGCGAATGCCTTCCTTTGCCGCAGCTGCCCTTGTGGCAGTCGTCAGTTTGTTGGCGGGCTTGGGCTTGGTGGCAGTGTTGAGCCAGCCTACCGACCCAGTAGCGCCCGAAGGCATGGTCTTTGTGCGCGGCGGCACCTTCCTGATGGGCTTGGCAACCGGTGATAATCATGAGCGCCCACCGCACAATGTAACGCTGCCGCCCTTCTTTATAGACCGCACCGAAGTGACCAACCGTGCCTACTTTGATTTTATTCGGCGCACAGGCTTTGAAGCGCCTGCCGCGTGGGTTGAACCCGGTCTTGATCAGACGTGGGAAGTACGCGCAACCGAAGGCTATGTGATCGGCGATGTGAACGACCGCTTTAGCTACGATGGCGCACTGGTAAGCGCCCTCACCGACGCTGAAGTCACCCTCACCCTGAACCCTGCCACCGATCGCGGCGAAGTGATTGTCACCTTCACGGGCGAGATCAAAACAGAAGCAAACCGCACCCTGAAAGGTGAAATTCGCATTGTACATAATGTTTTCAGAGGCACAACAGCCTTTCAGGAAGGCGGCATTGGCGATCACGTGCATATGCACGGTGATACGGGGCAGGAATCGCCTATCTTGCCGGCAGTAGTGGGTGATATTAACACTTGGGGCAACGCTGATCTGTATGTGGATGGTGAACGAGTCTATCGTGGGCTTGGCGCGCACCTGATGGTGATGCCTGCTGTGCGTGATGCGGATCACCGTGTGCTGCGCGCTGATGGCACCTGCTGCTATTCGCCACAACGCCCTGCGGATGGGCGCGTGGACGTTTCGCGCCGCGAACTGCTGTTGATCCTCTCGCGGGAGGATGGCGGTGAGTATAGCGGTACCCGCCCCCGTAGCGCGCCGCCGGAAGAACCTGTCTGGCTCGATCTGTATTTCCGCCAAGTGCAGTTTGTGCGCCGTCCGCCGGCGCCGAACATTCCTCCTAATGCTGATAATCAGCCCGTGACAGGCGTCTCGTGGGCAGAGGCAGTCGCGTACTGCCGTTCCATCGGCAAGCGCTTGCCCACAGAGGCGGAGTGGGAATACGCCGCACGCAGCACCGACGGGCGCTTGTATCCGTGGGGCAGCACCACCGAGAGCATACCTGCTAACGTGAATTCAGGCGGCTTGCGCGATGTGGGCAGCTTTCCCGAAGGCGCCAGCCCGTTTGGCGTGCTGGATATGGCAGGCAATGCGTGGGAGTGGGTCTCGGACTGGTACGCAGCCGATTACTACGCCCAAAACGAAAACCAGAACCCGAAGGGTCCCGCCACAGGCAGAGAGCGCGTGCTGCGCGGCGGCGGCGCACGCCCACGCGATCCGCTAGGCTTGGTTGAGTATCGCGCTACGCATCGCCTGCCCATGACGCCTGATACACGCGGCGTCTTTTTCGGCTTCCGCTGCGCGCAGGATGCCCGTGAGGTCGTCCGTTAGGATGCGCCCATTCGCCCGACTAGGTGTTTACGGCGTCACCTTACTCGCCGTAATCGCCTTATTGGTGATCAGCAGTGGCAGCACGCGCCGCGACCCTGAAACCGCGCTACCGCTGCCAACCTATGACGCCAGCGCCTTCCGCGATATTGAATCGGCGGTGCAGGCTGCCTTTGAGATTCCCGACGATCTGCGCCTGCTAACACCTGCTGATCTGTGCGGCAACTTGCACGCCGCCTGGAATCAGGATTGGCAGCGCGTGATCGGTGCGCTCACCTTGTTGGATAATCAAGCAGCAGCTTGCGAAGGGGATGATTCGCCGCGCTTGCTGCTCTATCCCGCTTACTACAACTACGGTGCAGCGCTGGAACGGCGCGGCAACTTACCTGCCGCCCTAGAGGCTTATCGGCGGGCGCTTGCCATTCAACCGCAAGGCACAGAGGCTGCCCAAGCGCTCCGCAAGCACAACGCTCTGGTCGCGCCGCCACCTGAAACCTGCTCGCCCGAAGAGATTGCCGCCGCCCAACTGCCCGCCTATACACCGCACGGCAAGGGCGGCTTTGTGCGCCTTGAGGCAGGGCGCTTCAGCGCTGATGGCGTGCCGTTCGTGGCGCGTGGTGTGAATTATTACCCGTCCCGTGCGCCGTGGCGGCGCTTTCTGACCGAAGCAGACCTGACCAGCATTGCCCGTGAACTCGATTTGCTGGCTGCCGCTGGTGTGAACACTATCCGCATTTTTGTGTGGCACACGGCGCTTTTCCAGTGTGTGGGCAGCGGCATTGTGCCAAAGCCTGAAGGCTTTGCACGGCTGGATGGCACGCTGCGCCTTGCCGCTGAGCGCGGATTGCGCGTGCTGCTCACCCTGAACGATCTGCCCGATCTGTTGGTGCGCCCACTCTACACACAATCGGAAGTGGCAGATACGCAAAGCCTGTTCATTGTGACGCGCTACCGCGATGAGCCTGCCATTTTGGCGTTCGATCTGCGGAACGAGGGTGATATTGACTATGTGCGCGGCTATGCGCGCTCTGCCGATGTGATCGCGTGGCTGAATCAGCTTGCGCCGCGTGTGCGCCAAGCGGCGCCCAACCACTTGATCACCGCTGGTTGGAACGAAGGCTCGCTGGCAACCGAGCGTGCGGTAGATTTCCTCAGCTTTCACCATTGGCGCTCTGCAGAAAACTTGCAGCAGCGCATTAACGCTTTACGGGCAGGCAGCCGCAAGCCGATCCTGCTGCAAGAGCTGGGCTATCCTGCCCGTTCGGGCAACCGCGCCGCCTTAGCCGATCAGGCAAGCAAGCTAGAGGCGGCAATTCGTGCGGCGGAAAACGCAAACTTGCTGGGCTGGCTGCTGTGGACGGCGTTCGATTTCCCGACCGATGCAACCTGCATTCCGCCGGCTTGCCCAAGCGCAGATAACGCCGAGCATCACTTTGGCTTGTGGCGGGTGGACTACACGCCTAAGCCTGCCGTGCAAGTGTTAGAGCGCTTCACGCGCTAAGGTTGACGCAATCGGCGCGGCGTGCTACCTTATTGCAGCGTGATCCACATTTCACAATGAGCAATTCTCCACACAGCGGAAAGGCAATACATGGAAGACAATCGGGTGCTTACTACGGCGCTGCCAGAGCATCTTGGACAGCGCGTGCAAGTGATGGGCTGGCTGCATCGGCTGCGGGCCATGGGTGGCGTTAATTTCTTGGTGCTGCGCGATAGAGCAGGCATTGTGCAGGCAGTTGCCAGCCACGAGGCAATTGCGCCGCTGCACGGTTTGCTGGCAGAGACAGTCCTCGCCATCAGCGGCATTGTGGTGCAAGAGCCACAGGCGCCGGGCGGCTATGAGCTGCATGATCCGCACATTGAGGTCATCACGCCTGTCCATGAGCCAACGCCGTTCTCGCTCTACAAAGACCGTGTGCGCGCTACGCTACCCGTCTTTCTTGATCACGCTGTAGTGGGTCACCGCGCCCTAGAGCGCCGCGCCGTGCTGCGCCTTGCCGCCGGCGTGATTGCGGGCTTCCGCGCCACGCTTGCCCAGCGCGATTTCACGGAAATCCAGACGCCAAAGCTGGTTGCCAGCGCCACCGAGAGCGGCGCGAACGTCTTCCCTGTCGAGTACTTCGGACGGACTGCCTACTTGGCACAGAGTCCGCAGTTCTACAAGCAGATCATGGTTGGCGTCTTTGAGCGCGTCTATGAGGTCGGTCCAGTTTTCCGCGCCGAGCCGCACGCCACTACACGCCACCTGAACGAATATGTAAGCCTTGACTGCGAGTTCGGCTTCATCCGCGATCATTTTGATGTGATGGCGCTCTTGGCGGCTGTGGTGCGCGGCATTCTGGACTACTTAAAGGCGCACTACGCCGCTGAGCTAAGCCTGCTTAAGGTGACCACGCCACTGCTGCCTGAGAAAATTCCGCACATCTTCTTTCCCGAAGCGCAGCAAATGCTCCACGATAAGTTTGGTGTGAAGAATGCGCTGGGCGAGCCTGACCTTGCGCCAGAGCATGAGCGTATTCTGGGCGAGTGGGCGAAAGAAACCTACCAAAGCGATTTCCTGTTCGTGACGGGCTATCCAATGGTCAAGCGTCCCTTTTACACGCACCCAAATACAGACGATCCGCGCTACTCCAACAGCTTTGATTTGCTCTTTCGCGGCTTGGAGCTGGTGACAGGCGGTCAGCGTCTGCACAAATATGAGGATTATCTGGCGGCGGCAGCGCGCTTCCGCTATAACGTGGAGGCGTTCAAGCACTACTTTGAGGCGTTCAAGTTTGGGATGCCACCACACGGCGGCTTCGCCATTGGCATGGAACGCTTTGTGACGCAGCTTCTAGGCTTGGATAACTTACGGCAGGCAACGCTGTTTCCGCGTGACATTCACCGTCTAGAGCCGTAGGCGCCTAGGGCAGCGGCTCTTTCAAGTCGTAGATGCCATCGCGGATTGCCCAGCGCGGATTGCCTTCCGTGCTGAGCAGCACATCGCCTTCACGGTGCAGTGGCGCGCCCGTGATCGGGCATTTGAACAGGTGATCGCGCTCAACAAGGCGGCTCGGTGCGCCTTCGACGCGATTTTCCACAAAAATTTGGGGTGAATAAGGCAACATGCCGCCTAACGGCTGTAAGAGCCGATCCAAGCCGACCATTAGGCGCAACGGCAGCACTTTTTTGAAAAGCCCAAGCCGCAGCCAAGAGGCAGCCGCACGGCGGCGTGGTGTGAAGCCTGCGCCGCTCAGTGCCTCGCGGATGTAGGCGGGATGAAAATCGAAGTTGAGGCGCACAAACTCCAGCGGCTCACGGCTGTAGGGACTCCACGTTTGGCGGCGGAAGGCATAGCGCAGCATCGCCTTGAGGTTCAGTTTGTTAGCGAATTCCAACACAAAGGTGCTGCCGCTTGCCATGCCATTACGGATTTGGCGCAGCGCAGCAGGTGCATCGGCAAGGTGATGCACCACACGGCACAGCAAGCCTGCATCAAAGGCATTGGCGGCAAAGGGCAGTTTGTAGAGGTCGGCTGCCACATAGATAAACCGATCTGAGCGCCCCAGCCGCGCCTGAGCATCTTGCAGCATGGTGCGCGAGTAATCCATGACGACCACTTCTTCAAAGCCCGCCGCCTCGTTGATCAGACGCCCAAAGCCCGCGCCAAAATCGGCGTAGCGCTTACCGCCCTGTGGCAAAAAGCGCCGCAGGATCAGGCGTTCAACGGCATCCTCATAATCGCGCCCTTTGCCTTCCCAAAAGTCAGCGCGGTAGGTGGAGCCTTCGTAATCGCAAATGGCAGGCTGTGAAGCAGGTGGCTGAGTCATGGCATCAGAGTCCTATCAAGGTGTAGGTGGCGGCAGCGTCGGGATAAAGAGCGTTGGCGTGGGCGCGATGGGCGTCACCGTCGGCGGGATGATCGGCATTGGTGTGGGCAGTGGCGTTAAGTCGGTCGGTGGGGCTGCATTCGGCGCGGTGGCAGTCCCTTCCGCAAACGGCACAACGATGATGGTGGCGTTGGGTGGCGGCACTGACGGCGTGTAAGTGGGCAGGTTCGCGCCTGGGCCGGTGCGGAAGCCTGGCCACGGGTCACGCATAAAGTCGTTATCCGCCAACAAGTCTGGCGGCTGCCCTGCCAAAATCTGCCCGATCACAATCCACATTTCGTTCCAACTCTTGGGCAGGTTGGTCACCACACGGGTCAGCGGACCGATCACGTTTTGCAGGCTTTTGGCAACGTCGTTAAGCTGCGTTTGATCAAGGGGAATATCCACCGGCACGCGCAGCGCCACAGGCACCTTCAAATCAATCGGCACCTTCAAATCAATCGGCACTTTGATATCAATGGGCAAGCTGCTATCGACCGGCACCTGCAAATTGAGCGCGACGGGCAGTTGCAAGCCTTGCGGCAAGGTGATCGCCACTGAGCCGCGAATGGTGCCGCCGCCACCGGGCAGCGCAAAGGCAGCATTCGCCGTGATCGGCACTGGCTGCGTCAGCGTGACGACGGTGTTCTGCTGAAGCGGAATGTTCAGCACCACAGGGATTGTATCCTTGACGGTGATCGTATCCGCAACTTGGATCGTATCTTTCACATTGATCGTGTCGTTCACATTGATCGTTGTGATAATGCGCGCTTCATTCAGCCCCACAAAGCTGCCATACAAGCCACCGAGCAGCGGCTCGGCAATGCCGGTGGTGATCTGAAAGATCACAGTCAGCAGCAGCAAGATCACGATCAGAAAAACAAAGTTGACGATGAATGAGAAAAAGATGGCTACGTTCTTAAATGCGTTCCAAAAGCGCCGTAAACCGACCATGCCTGCTTCTCCCTGCCTGCTAGACGGATGCTCAGCCACCACATGATAGCACTTCTTAGGCAGAATGGGCAAACAAAAGCCTAACATTAGCAGCATAGGGCAAGCGTAGGGCGGCGAACGAAGTCTTTGAGCATTCTAACCCTGCATCGCACCTGTGATCTGGTATAAGATATGTAAGGAAGCGCCGTGCATATTATAGGTCATTTAACGGCATTATCTAAGAGACGGCGCGAGGAGTTTTCATCATGGGCGATGCACCCAACCCGCCGCAGAAAATCTTGGTGATTGACGACGATCCCGCCCAGTGCGAGATGATCGCTACCACACTCAGCTACGCGGGCTACCAAACTACAATGGCTGCCAACGGCACAGAAGGCTTGGCGCGTTTTCAGGCTGACCCACCCGACATGGTTGTGGTAGACTTTGCCATGCCCGGCATGAACGGCATTGAGTTTGTAAACGCCATGCGCGCCATCGAGACGCAGCGGACACTCGTGCTGATGGTGGCGGGCTATGCTCAGAGCTTTCTCGCCGCGCTGGATATTTCGGGCGGTGTGGATAGCTACCTGATCAAGCCGATTTTACAGCAAGATTTAGTGGTGCGTGTGGCAGATTTGTTTGCCGGACGCTTCTAGGAGTATTTTTATCAATGAATTTTGAACTCACTCAAGAACAACGCATGTATCAGCGCGCCGTGCGCGACTTCTGCGAAGGCGAAATCAAGCCCTATGCGGCGCAGATCGAACAGCAGGGCGATTTGCGTTGGGAAGCCATCCGCAAGATGCCGCAGCTAGGCTTAACTGGCATCCAAGTGCCTGAGGAGTACGGCGGCGCGGGCATGGATACGATCAGTGCCTCTATCGCAGTGGAGGAGCTGGGGCGCGTCTGCGGCTCAACGGCACTCTCGCTCTCCGCGCATAATGGCTTAGGCTGTATGCCGATTGTGCGCTGGGGAACGCCCGCTCAAAAAGAGAGCTTTCTGCCGCGCCTGACCAGCGGTGAGGCGCTTGGTGCCTTGGCGCTCACCGAACCCAACGCCGGCTCTGACCTGATGAGCGCCCAGACCAGCGCCACCTTAGAAGGTGATCAGTATGTGGTGAGCGGCGCGAAGGCATGGATCACCAATGCGCGCTTTGCGCCTGTCATCCTCACCCTAACGCGCACCGATAAGGCAGCTGGCACACGCGGCTTCAGCCATATCCTCGTAGAGACTGACCGTGCTGGGTTAACTATCCATCCGCCTGAAAAAAAGATGGGCTTGAAAGGCTCATCCACGCACATGATCAGCTATGACAATGTGCGTGTGCCAGCCGAGAACGTCCTCGGTGAGGTCGGGCGCGGCTTTCAGCAGACAATGGAGACGCTTGACGGCGGTCGGATCAGCATTGGCGCGCTGAGCGTTGGCTTGGCGCAAGGTGCTTTTGAAGAAGCGGTGAAGTATGCGCGGCAGCGTGCGGCTTTTGGCAAGCCGATCAGCGAACATCAGGCGATTCAGTGGATGATCGCCGATGCCGCGCTTGAAATTGATGCGGCGCGCCTGTTGGTCTACCGTGCGGCATGGCTGAAGGATGAAGGCAAACCGTTCACCAAAGAAGCAGCCATGGCGAAACTCTTTGCCAGCGAAGTTGCCGAGCGCGTCTGCTTTAATGCCATCCAGATACACGGCAGCTATGGCTACAGCGCCGAATTTCCCGTTGAGCGCATGTACCGCGATCAGCGCCTGATGAGCATCGGCGAAGGCACCAGCCAAATTCAGCGCCTGGTGATTGCACGGCGCGTGCTAAGCGAGATGCAGGGCTAACCTTCCCAGTTGATCGGAGATTGTTATAGGGAAACGCCGCTGCCTGCTGGAGATATGCTACACTTTCCCTATACGCTCTAGCACAACAATGACTGGTGAAGCCTATGCCAACGCTTTTTGCTCAAGTCGTCTGCCTTTCCTGTGGACATCACATGCTGCCCGACCCCATGATCGCCAAGTGTGAACGCTGTGGTGGCGTGTGGCTGGACGCCCGCTACCACTACTCAGAAGTTAAGTGGGCGCAGGGCTTAACGCGCCGTCCGTCCTCGCTGTGGCGCTATGAGGAATTGCTGCCGCTCAGCGATCCAACACAGCGCGTTTCCATCGGGGAAGGCATGACGCCGATCATCCGCGCAGATCGGCTGGGTGAGACGCTCGGTCACGAACACATCCTGATCAAAGATGAGCGCCGTATGCCCACCAATTCCTTTAAGGATCGGCAAGGCGCGCTCTCTGTCTCCATCCTGCGGCAGGCAGGCATCAAGGAGTGCGTCTTAGCCTCCACAGGCAACGCGGCGGCTGCCTATGCTGCCTACTGTGCGCGAGCAGGCATCAAGTTGTGGGTGTTTCTGCCCAGCATGGTGCCTGCCGAAAAAATGCGTGAACTCGGCTTGTATGGCGCAGAGCTGATCAAGGTGACCGGCACCTACGACCAGACCAAGAAAGTTGCCGCCGACTTTGCCGCCCGCCGTAACCTCTACTTTGATCGCGGCTCAAAAGGCATTCCCGGCAAAGAGAGCATGAAGACGTTGGCGTTTGAGATCGCTGAGCAGCTTAGCCTCGACTATGGCGAAGATGGACGCTGGATCGCGCCTGATTGGTACATTCAGGCAGTCAGCGGCGGCATCGGACCGTTGGGCGTTTACAAAGGCTTTCTAGAACTCTACCAAATCGGCTTGATTGATAAAGTGCCAAAGCTCGGCATCGTGCAGGTTTCAGGCTGTGCGCCGATGGTGCGCGCCTTCGAGCAGGGGAACGTCTTAGCAGAACCTGTTATTCCGGAGACGCTCATCACCGTGCTGGCGACGGGCGATCCGGGACACGCCTATACCATGCTGCGCGAGGCGATCCTGACGCACGGCGGTGCCATGGTCAGCGTGGATGATGGGCAGGCATTCCGTGCCATGCGCCGCGTGGCGCGCACTGAAGGGTTCAGCGTAGAACCTGCCACAGCGGTTGCCTTTGCCGGCTTGGAGAAGCTGATCGCCACTGGCGCAGTGCAGCCGCACGAGAAGCTGCTGCTCAACTGCTCCGGACACACCTTCCCGGCAGAGAAGCACATCTTGGAAGATCAATACGTGCTGGAACTCGAACTCGGCGCTGCCGCACCGTCCCAACAGACCGAAGGACTTGGTGCGGCGTTGGAGCGCCTTGACGAGCAGATCACAACTGTGGTTGTCATTGACGATAATCCGCACGATACACGCCTGATCCGCCGCTTGTTGCAAACCCATAAAAACTATCGCGTCTTTGAGTCTAACAATCCGCTGGACGGGCTTGATTTGGTGCGCCAGCGCCGCCCTGATCTAGTCATTACCGACCTGACCATGCCCGAAATTGATGGCTTCAGCCTGCTAGAGACGCTTAAGGCAGACCCTGAGACTGCCCATATCCCAGTCATTGTGCTGAGCGGAAAATCGCTGACAGCGTCGGATAAGGCGCGCCTGAGCGGACAAATTGACTCGGTGTGGTTGAAGGGCAACTATAGTACCCGCGAATTGGTTGACCATGTGGTGAGCGCGCTCAAGGAGCGTCCCGCTGAAAGCCACGCCGATGAGTCGCCGAGTCCTGCACCGACGGAAAGAAAGCGCGCCGAAACACCGCAGCCTATCGAAGGTGCCTTCAAAGTGCTGATCGTGGATGATAATCCCTATGATGCGCGTCTGGTGCGCCGCATTCTAGAGGCAAGCCGCAAGTTCAGCGTCACAGAGGCGCGCACAGGCGAAAGTGCGCTCAAAGCGATGCACGAGTCGCCGCCGCATTTGGTCATCTTGGATATTATGCTGCCGGATATGGGCGGGCTGGACGTGCTGCAACACATCCGCGAATCGGACGATTTGCGAGATGTGCGCGTGGCTGTCATGAGCGCCAAAGAGATCGGCGAGATTGACCGCACGCGCTTGCGAGATGCAGTCTTTTGGCAGAAGGCGACTCTAGATCGCAAGCGCTTGGTCGAGGCGGTTGAGGCACAGCTTACCCAAGCGAACGGCTAAAGGCTTTTGAAATGCC
>DAOUBW010000017.1:0-21102 GCA_034432555.1 Anaerolineae bacterium | reverse complement strand
TTCCCCGCGGCGCTGAAGGTCTGGGTCAGATCGGGCGTGTTGGTCAGCGTTGCAGTGCGCGTGGCTGTCGGCGTGGCTGTATGGGTCGCTGTGGGCGAAGGCGTCTGTGTCGGCGTGAGGGTGTCAGGACGCGCAGCCGTTGCCGTTTGGTCAAGGGCGCGGCGTGTGCCTTCAAAGATCGAGATGGCAGTCAGCGTGATCGGCAGCGTGTCAGGTGTGCGCGTGGGAACGGTGATCTGTGTGGCTTGGGCTGCGGCTGTTTGCGCTACAAGGGTCTGGCTGTTCACAAACGTGCCAGTAAAGGCAGCCGCTAAAGTTTGCGTGGCGATAGCTTGGGCTGTCTCCACAGCAGCTTGAGTCGCCAAAGTGCTTAGGGCAGCCTGACTAATTGCCGTTCCTGTTGCCGCGGAGTCGGGTGTGATAGTTGGCGTATGGGACGGCGTATGGGATGGTGGGTCAGTTGGCGTTAGGGTCGGTGTTTCGGTGGGACCCTCGGTAGGCGGCGGTGTCGGCGAGTTCAGGGCAAAGCGTGTGGCGGCGATGTTGGTGGCGATTGCATTTTGGGCAGCAACGACAGTTTGGGTGGCGTTGCGGGCGGTTTCGGCGCGTTGTGTTGCGTCGGGCGTCTGGGTGGGGGGTGCGGTGCTGGTCTGGGTTGGAGTCGGTTCAGGGGCAGGTGCGCAGCCTGCGATGAGTAAAAAAAGGCTGAGTAAGGCAACTCGGCTATGCCAACGCATGACTCTCCCTCTCAGTGCAAGTGAAGACTAACTGAAAACTATCTGTATCTTCACAATCGGGCTGATTATAGCGCCTGCCACGCTGGGAGACAACCTAACCGCGCTGCATTCGTTGGGCTGCCTTTGCCCAATCACCGCCGCACGCACGAATTGCCGCCAGTGCCGCGCCGTAGATTGGTGTCAGTGCAGGCGCGCTCAGGCGGATTGGCAATTTGCCAAGTGCTTTGGCAAAGGCGGCGCGCATCCCAAAAATGTGATCCCACACGCCGCCGATCAGCGCTAAGGGCAGCACCTGATCCTCAAAGTCCATCTGCTTGTGCAGCGTACCAGCCGCCTGAGCAAGTGCCGCGGCGCCCTCAGCAAGGATGCTCTGCGCCACATCATCGGCGGCGGCGGCAGCTTGCCCAACGAAGGGCGCCAACGCCGCAAAACCACGTGCGCCAAAGTCCGTGGCATAGACCAAGCGCTTGAGCGCACGCACATCCGAGACGCCGAAATAGGGCAGCAGCGCCGCTGTGAGCGCGGTTGGCACGCCGATGCCATCTGCGGCATGGAAAACAGCGCGCACGGCTGCCATGCCAAGCCAAACGGCGCTGCCCTCATCCCCCACCAGCCAGCCCCAGCCGCCCACGCGCACAATCTGCCGATCGCGCCGCAAGCCGACCAGAATGCTGCCCGTGCCACTGATCACAATGGCGCCTGCCGCCCCTAAATGCGCGCCCATCAAGGCTGCCACGCCGTCGTTTTCCACCCAGACCTGCTCGGCAGGCAAAATTTCGCGCAGGATGGTGCGCGCTGTGGCTGCCTCTGGCGCGGCGGCGCTCTCGATGCCGGATAGTCCCATTCCAACAGCGCGCACAGCTTGCATGGGCAACTGTGCCGCTGTAAAAGCACCGTGAATCGCCTCGTGTAAGCTGTCTGCCATACGTGCCGCGCCGCCCTCCACCGCCAAATGCAGCAAGCCGCCGCCATTGCCCATGCCCAAAAGCTGCCCCTCCAACGTGAACAGGGCGCACTTGGTGGCAGTCTGCCCGCCATCCACACCGATCACATATGCACTCATCACACCAACGCCGCGTAAAGCTGCGCCAATAAACCCATCCCAAACTGCGAGATGACGCGGTAATCATCCCGCTGGAGCGCTTCGCCGCCTTTGTTCACCTGTGCCACACCGCTCAAGAAGCCGTCGGGCGTTAGGGCGCTGCTGAGCGCTTGAGCAGCCTGTGCAGCAGGCGGGCGCATGGCAGGCGAGAGCAAGCCCGCCTTCACGCCGATGGCAAGTGCCGCCGCAATGCCTGCCGAGCCGCCGTTATCAGGCAACACATTCGGCGCATCAAGGAAGGTGTGCCACACGCCGTCCCGATTCTGCCGACGAACTGCCCACTGTGCGGCGCGGGCGAATTCCTCACGCAGATCGGCGGGCGGATTAGGCAGGATGGCAAGTGTGCGCGCCAAACCAAGCAGATACCATGCCGCCGCACGCGCCCAATTCACAAAGGTGCGCCTGCCATCAGCAGACAGGCGCAGGGCGAGCGTGTCATCCTCAAAGAGCGCCTTGCGCGCACGCAATTGCTCCAACGCGGCGGCGATCAGGCTTGGCTCGTCGCGCAGCACGCCGATCTGCGCCATTGGATAGGCGACGGTATAGCTGCCTTCCGCTGTCAGCATCTCGCCATCTTGCACCGCGCCGTTGGTCGCACGGGCTTCACGCCAGAAACGCACAGCCGCCTCAAGGGCGGGATGGGTGGGCTGCGTGCGCGCTAGGACGGCAAAGGGCAAAGTGCATTCCACACCGTAAATGCTGCGCTTGGGTTGGCTGTAATCATCTTCATAGTCAAGGTTGCCATCGGCATCAAAAAAGTGAGCAAAATGCGCCGCAATGGTCTGTTGGGCGCTCTCGGCATCCAGCAGACCGACGGCTGCCATATCCTGCAAGCCGTTCAGCACGCAGCCTTCCTGCCAGCCGAAGAATTGCAGCGAGGCACGCGAGTTCAGGCGCTGGCGAAAGGCTGCCAAGCGATCTAGGCGCGTGCCGAGGAACAGGTGCGGCATCAGCGGCGGCTCGGCAGCGCCGTTTGGGTCGTGCAGCAGCCAGAGCGGTGCGCTGCCGCGCACAAGGCGCAGCCCTAAACCTTCTTCGGCAATCTCGCGCAGCGTTTGGGCGGAGATCAGCGCCTCAAAGGGCTGAAAGGCATGTGCTTGGCGAATATCCATGCGCGCCACAACGCGCCCGCTGGCAAGCGCAATTGCCTCCAGCAGGGCGTCCTCACGCGAATCGAGCGCGACGCTCAGCCGCAAGCACGGGCGCTCGCCTACAGGCACGGACGCCAGCCCGTCCCAATAAAGCAGGCTTGGCGCGCCGCGTGGTAGGACGGCAAAGGCGTGCCAGCCGCGTGTGACTCGGTAGCCGTTTGGCACGCTCAGGCGCGGCGCAGAGGCAACTTTCCCAACGTGATAAGTGCTTTCGCTCATTTTAAGCCCGAACGGGTTAGCCCTTCCACAAAGTAACGCTGCATGATGATGAAGACGATCAGCACGGGCAGCATCATCACAAAGGCAGCCGCCAACGCTAGATTATACTCGCTGGAATACTCACCAAAAAATCCCGCCAAGCCTAAGGGCAGTGTCCGCATGTTTTCTTTGGTAACTGCCACAAGGGGCCAAATATAGCTATCCCAACTGCCTAAAAAGCTGAAAATGGCAACGGCTGCCAGTGCCGGACGGCTCATCGGAAGGATGACGCGCCACAGAATGCCTAGCTCACTGGCGCCATCCAGACGCGCCGCCTCGATGTAGTCATCGGGAAGCGTCAGGAAGTGCTGCCGCATTAGGAAAATGCTAAAAGCATTGACGGCTTGTGGGATGATCAAGCCTTGATAGGTATCCAGCCAGCCCAGATCGCGCACCACCAGATAGAGCGGCACAAGGATCACCTGCACCGGCAACATCAGCGTGCTGAGGATCGCTAAAAAGGCGATGCCGCGCCCGGGATAGCGGAATTTTGCCAAGCTGTAGCCCGCCAAACTTGCCACAACCATCGTGATGAGGATGGTCACTGCGGCGGCAAAGATGCTGTTCAAAAAATACGTGCCGAATGGGCGTTGCTGAAAGGGCAGGATGAAATTCTGCCACTGCCACTCGGTCGGGAAGATCTCCAGCGGAATGCGAAAGACCTGCTCTTTGGGCTTGAGTGCCGAGAGAAACGACCACAGCAGCGGAAAAATGATGATGGCAGCACACACCATCAGCACGCCATAGGTGGCAATTTTTGTGCCGTCGAGGCGCAGTAGCGGTGCAGGTTTTTCAGATAGTGTCCTCATCTTGCAGCCCCTATTGATTGTTGCGGAACAACCGCAGTTGAATGACCGTGAACCCTAGCGCGATCACAAACAAGATGACCGACATGGCAGAGGCGCGCCCCATGTTGAAGCCGATCCAACCCGTCTCGTAGATCAGCACGGAGAGGACGGTTGTTGCATCGCCAGGACCGCCACCCGTCATGATCCAGATCGCGTCGAAGTGGCGTAGCGCATTGATGATCGAGACGACCACCACAAAGAGCGTGGTCGGGCGCAGCAGCGGAAAAGTGATGTAGGCGAATAACTGCCAACCGTTGCCGCCATCCAGCCGCGCTGCCTCATAGTATTCGTTGGGGATGTTCTGCAAGCCGGCGAGGAAGATCACCGCGTAGTAGCCTGTGGCGCGCCAAATCGCCATGATGATGACTGCCCACAGCGCGTATTGGCGGTTGTTCAGCCAAGGGATGGTCTCGCCGCCGGTGAATGGCGCCAAGACCACCGAGTTGATCGGTCCGAACGGATGATAGAGCAGCGTCCAGATGATGGCAAGCACCACCAAGGGCATCACAATCGGCGTGAAGAAGACCGTTCGGAAGAAAGTGCGGAAGCGGATATTTTGGTTGAGCAAGATCGCCAAGCCCATCGCCAGCACCCAAATCGGCACGCTGACGCCAAGCGAGTAGACCGCCGTCGTTTGCAGCGAACGCCCAAAGGCAGCCGAATTGAACAGGCGCTCATATTGGCGCAAGCCCACATAACGCTTTTCCGAGAGCAAATCGTACTCGTGAAAGCTGAGATGAATAGCGTTCGCCATCGGGTAAAAGGCGAAGACTGTGAAGTAAATGAGCGCGGGCAGGATGAAAAGAATGCCCGTCAGGGCAAGGCGGCGGCGGTAGGTAAGCAGCGGCGCATGCGGCATAGCGGCAGCGTTTGTGGTAGTGCTGTAGGGAAGCATCGTGATACTACTCCAAAAATGTAATAACAAGGGCGGGTTGTGCGCCCGCCCTCAGCAAAGATCAGGAAAGATCAGGTGGGATAGCACAGCTATCCCACAACAGCTACTGAATGACCGACTCGATCTCTTGGCAGGCTTCATCCAGCACGCTTTGAGCATCCAAGCCGTTCAGCACCGCCTCTTGCACCGCCTTGTGAATGAAGGTGCTGATCTGCCCGCCCTGCGGATGGATCAAGCGCGGGCGCCCGTACTGCATCTGGTCAATAAAGACTTCCAAGCCCTTGAACTCGGCTGCTTCAGGCGCATCCGTCCAGCCGAGACGCGGCAGCACATAGCCCGCCGCCGGCAGCCAGCGTGCGCCCTGCTCAGAGGCAAAGTTGATGAACTTCCACGCCTCCGCTTGCTTCTCGCTCTTGGCGTTGACCACCCACAGCCACGTTGAGAGCATAACCACATTGCGGGTGGCATCGGTCATCTGTGGCAGCGGAATGATGCGGTAGTTCTCGACCACCTCTGGGTTGCTGGCGAAGGTTGGCACTGCCCACGGTCCTAAAATCCACATGGCGACCTTTTCCTGCACAAAGTCTTCCATCGCGTTTTGGGCGGTGGACAGGTTAATGCCGGGTGCGCCTGCGCCGTACTTGGTATACATGTCCTGCATGGTCTGGAGCGCCTTCACGCCTTCAGGGCTATTCAGGGTGCAGGTGTTGCCCTTGTCATCATCGCTCAGGATCGAGCCACCGAGCTGGTAGAGCAGCGGCGAATAGAGCAGCATCGTCCAGCCGGGCGTCAGCAAGTTCCAGGCAAAGCCCTGACGCTCAAAGCGCCCGTTCTCCACCTTTGCCAGCTTTGCGCCAATCATGCCGACTTCTTCCCACGTCTTGGGATAGTCAGTGGCAGGGTCTAAGCCTGCCTCGCGGAAAATCTTGTCGTTGATGACCATCGTCCATGAGTTGTACTCAAAAGGAATGCCGTAGACCTTGCCATCAGCACCCTTGAATGGATCAAGGCTGCCAGGCACGTAGGCGTCTAGAAATGCCTCGTCGCTCTCGAAGCCGAAGGCGGCGGCATCTACCGGCGCCAAAACGCCGCGGCTGGTCAGGATGGCGTGGTTGGCATCATTAATATCGAAAATATCAGGCAGTTGGTCACCAGCGGCAGCAGTCAGCACCTTGTTAAGGTACTCATTGCTGGGGATGATCTCCATCTGAATTTCGACGTTCGGGTTGGCTGCCATGTATTCCTTGATTAATTCTTCGGTCAGCACATCAGCGGGCGGATGGCTGTGCTTCCAGAAGGTCAGCACAATTTTTTCTTGGGCGTTGGCGGCGGGCGCAACGGCAGCCGCCAATAGGCACATACACAGCAGGGCTGCGAAGGCAACTCTCCAAAAGCGGGTGGCAGTCATGGCTAAATTCCTCATGGTGAACTAATGGGTTTTTTAAGTGCGCGGCACTTAGTGGAGAGTCTATGCACGATTGTGAAGGTTTGTCAAATTTGTGCCGCGCATAACAAGATGAGGCGGTTAGCGCCGCATGAAAACAGTGAAAGGCATAGCGTTCCCTACGAAGACGGGCAGCCCATCGGGTAAAGGTTGCGCGTCGCTGCCCATTTTACGGTAAAATTTCAGCAAAACGCTGCAAAAAGAGGCTTTGAAAATGACCTTTTACCATAAACTTGGCGAGATTCCGCACAAACGGCACACCCAATTCCGCAAACCTGACGGATCGCTCTACCGTGAGGAAGTGATGGGCTTGGAAGGCTTCAGCGGCATTCAGAGCATCCTCTATCATCACTTTTTGCCACCGCGTGTGCTGCACGTGGAAGATTTAGGCGCGGCAACGCCCGAATACGCCGATTTCGGCGCCATCCGCCACCGTGCCTTCAGCACTGCTAACCTTCCCAGCGGCGGTGACCCTGTCCAAGCGCGGCGCGTGCTGCTGGGCAACCGCGATGTGACGCTTGGCGTGGCGCGCCCAACCCAAAGCATGAGCTACTTCTACCGCAACGCACAGGCATATGAAGTCTGGTTTGTGCATGAAGGCAGCGGCACGCTACGGACTCAGTTTGGCAGCCTGCCGTTCGGCGTGGGCGATTATTTGGTCATCCCCTTCGGCGTGACGTGGCAAATGCAGCTTGACGGCGAGGCGCGATTCTTCGTGATCGAATCGCCCTCGCAGATCGAGCCACCCAAGCGCTACCGCAACAAATTTGGGCAACTGCTGGAACACGCGCCCTATTGCGAGCGCGATATCCGCACGCCTGAGCAGCTAGAGACCTTCACCGAGCGCGGCGAGTTTGAGGTGCGCGTCAAGGTGCGCGATAGGCTCTCGCGCCACGTGCTGGATTATCATCCCTTCGATGTGGTCGGCTGGGATGGCTATCTGTATCCTTGGGCGTTCAGCATCCACGATTTTGAGCCGATCACCGGCAGAATTCATCAGCCGCCGCCCGTCCATCAGACCTTTGAGGGCGGGAATTTTGTGGTGTGTTCCTTCGTGCCGCGCCTGTTCGATTACCATCCGCAGGGCATTCCGGCGCCCTACAACCACAGCAACGTGAACAGTGATGAGGTGATTTACTACGCAGAGGGCAACTTCATGTCGCGGCGCGGCATAGCGCGCGCCGACATCACGCTGCATCCGAGCGGCTTGCCACACGGACCGCAGCCCGGCGCTACAGAGGCAAGTTTAGGTGCGGTGCAGACTGAAGAACTCGCCGTGATGGTGGATACCTTCCATCCGCTAGAGGTGGCGACGGCTGCCCTAGAGTTGGAGAAATTGGAATACATGGGATCGTGGCAGGCAGGCGACGGCGCGTAGTTAGGCTTGCTCATCAGGCGCGCTGAGCATTGCCTCAAGCGCGGCGTTGCTCACGCGCCTGTTTGCCTGAATGGCGCGCCGCTTGCCGAACATCCTCGGCAGCCCGATCAGTCCCGCCGCCATGCCACGTAGTTTGGCGCGTGCCGCCGCGCCGCGCCATGCCCGCAGCGCTTGCCACGCCGTCCGCGCTTGCGCCGCAAGGAGGCGCCGCCAGTGCTTGCGCCACAAAAAGGCGGGATAATTCTTGGCAAGCACCCACAGCGCGTTGCGCCCATCGTGAAAGCTGGCAGTCACGCCGCCGCCCGTTGCCGAGAGCTTGTGGTAGACCACCGCCTTGGGCGCGTAAACACAGCGCCAATCGGCAAGCTGTGCGCGCCATGCCAAGTCCACATCTTCCATGCTGAAGAAGAAATCGTCATCCAGCAAGCCGATCTGGTCGAGCATGGCACGCCGATAGGCTGCCGCGCCGCCGCACGCGCTGAAAACGTATTCCTCACGCGCAAACTGCCCAAGATCGCGCTGCCACACACCGCGATTGCCCGCCCGCCCGTCCAGCGTGTAAAAATCACCCGCCGTGTGGAAGGTATCGCGCTGATCAAAGAGCAGCATCTTCGAGGCGACCAGCCCCGCTTCTGGATGCCGTCCAAAGCAGGCGATCACCTCTGCCGCCCACTGCGGATCAGCCTCAGTGTCGTTGTTCAACAGCGCCAGAAAATCGCCCTGTGCCGCTTGCAAGCCTGCATTACAGGCGCCCGTGAAGCCGCGATTCTCGGGCAGTGCGATCAGGCGCACTTCGGGAAATTCGGCGCGGATGAGCGCTTGTGAGCCATCGGTGCTGGCGTTATCGGCGATGATCACCTCAAGCTGTGGGTAGCGCTGAGCGCGCAAGGAGGCTAAGCAGACGGGCAGATGCGCCGCGCCGTTCCAGTTTGGAATGATGATTGAGAAGAGCGGATCGCTCATGGCTGAACAACGGGCGCCCGCGCACAGTCACCATCACGGTTGATGTATTGCGCGCTGACCCAGCCAACCTGACCATCGGCGCGCCGCACCTGATACCACGTGCCGCTGCCGTTGCGCCCTAGCACGCCAAGCTGTTCGCCAATCGCCAATTTGGTGATGATCTCGGTATTGGTGCTATCGCCACGCCGTAAATTCAGGTTGTTCACGTTGACCTGTGCGGTGCAGGCTTGCGAGGCGCTCTGTGTGGCGCCGCTGCTGCTGACCACTTGCAGGCTGAGCAAGGCAGGCTCGCTGGCAACAGCACGCCGATAGACAATCACGGAGAGGGTCAGCGTGCCGCTTTGGCTAGGTGTGTAGGGCAGCAGTGCCTCAAACTCGCGGGTGGGATCCGGGGCGGGCTGAATAGCGACCACGCGCTCACCTTCGCGCAGTTCGGCACGGGTAATGCCAACGCTATCTACGGCGCGCACACGGATGATCATCTGTTCACCGGCGATGGCTGCCGCGCCGTTGGGTGGCGCTTCGATCACAACTTGCGGGCGCGTGCCATCCTCAGCGGGCAGGGCAAGCGTGGGCGTGGGTGGTGTGCTGGCTTCAGGGGCGCTTGCCAAATTGCAGGCAAGGGCGGCAGCAGCCAACAGTAAACAAGCACACAGCACCGCAAGTTGCCCACGCAGCATTTAGTTCGTCTCCACAGGGTTGGCGGCAGGCTGAGAGGCGTGCCGCATCCGCTCAAAGAGCGCATTCAGGTTATCGCGGTGAAGCTGTTGCGCCGTGCCATTTAGCAGCACACGGCTTTTGCCGCAGCGTTCAATATCCACGCCTTGAAGGTAACTCTGTGGGTTAGGTTTGGCAAGGGCAAGCTCAACGTGCTTTTTCAAGGCACGCAGATAGGCAAGATCGCTGCGAATTTTTTCCTCAATTTCACCGCGCAAGATAACCTCACCATGCCCTTGCACAATGTTCTCAAAGTTATTGTGCTGAAGGCTCTGGAGGGAATTGAGAAAATCGTTGTAGTCGCCATCCACAAAGTAGGGCAACGCCATGAGTGTATCGGCGGCGAACAGCACACGGTCTTCACGGGCAAGGCACACGATTGAATCGGCGCTGTGACCGGGCGTATGCCAGAATTGCAGCACTTTGTTGCCCACCGTCAGGCTGAAGACATTCTCTGTAATCAGCAGTTGCGGCATTACAATCTGCACATTGGCAAGCTCGCTCAGCGATGCCTTCGCCTGCTCTAGGCTGGCACGTCCGCGTGTATTGAGCAACTCAGCACAGCGCGGATGGGCGATCACGGTTGCCGTTGGAAAAAGACAGGTGCCATAGGTGTGATCGGCATGATAGTGCGTATTGACAACATAACGGACGGGACAGCCTAAGCGCCCTTCCACAAACTGCTTGATTTGGCGCGTTTCATCAGGATAGAGCAGGGTATCAATCAGAACGGCTCCTTCTGAGGTAATTAAGACACTGGCAGTAACTTGGGCATATCGCTCACTGGTGAATACGTAGATGTCATCGGCTACTCGCTCACGCTGCATAAGGACTTCCGCGATTTCTAGATCGACTATACAATACTGGGAAAAAGCACGCAAAGTATAAATAGGCTGATAGCGCACGTCAAGCATTTCGGCAAGAGGCAGTGTGCCTGCCGCCCATTTTAGCATAGCCTTGTTATTTGGCGTGTGCGCCGAAAACGTTTATCATTAGGCGGCATCACGTCTGGCAGGGTTATCCATAGAATGTACACGACAAAGGGTTGGCAGAAAAAACCATGAGAAGACGAATGCTTTGGCACATGCGGCGCATATTAGCTGCCATGCTCACACTGATCATCGGTAGCTCGCTGTTAGCAGGCTGCAACATGCAAGAGCGCGTTCTGACCATCGGTGTCGTGAATTTATCACCACTCCTCGCGCCCGTTTTTGAAGGCTTCAAAGACGGTATGCAGGCGTTTGGCTACCGTGAGGATGTCAATGTACGCTATATCTACCTTGAAGCCGGCACCATTGATAAGCTGGATGGTTTGATCAGCGCCTTCCTAACACCTGAGATTGACCTGATCCTTGCCATCAGCACACCTGCCGCGCAAGCCGCTAAACGCATCGCCGGCGAGAGCAAACGGATTGTGTTTGCCAGCGTGCTGGATCCGATTGGTGCAGGCATCGTGGACTCGATTCGGCGGCCGGGCGGCAACATCACCGGCATTCGGCACGGCATTCACGAGGCAAAGCGCTTTGAGTGGCTGCTGCGCGTTAAAGCGGATATTCAGAAGGTCTATATTCCCTTTAATCCGAATGATCGGGCGGCAGTTATCAACCTCAACATCGCTAAAGAGGTGGCGGCAAGCTACGGCGTGGAAGTGGTGGAGCGCGCCAGCGCCAACGACGCTGAACTAACAGCGGCGCTGACGGATATCCCTGCCGATGTGGATGCGATCCACGTGCTGGCAGATAACCTGATCGCCTCGCGCCTTATCAGCGGCACGCCCAATTTCCTGAGTGTTTCGCTGGAGCGCAAGCTGCCTATGTCTGTGCCGATTATTTCCCAAGTGGCGCAGGGCGGCTTAATTGCCTATGCTTTTGATTTCTTTTCGCTGGGCAGGCAGTCGGCGCGTTTAGTGGATCAAGTGCTGCGCGGCGTCCAGCCGGGCGACCTGCCTGTGGAGACAGTGGAGTTTGAACTTGCCATTAATGTAGGAACGGCGCGTGCGATTGGGCTAACCTTATCGGATGAATTGGTGGAACAGGCAGATCGGGTTTACTATGGCAATCCGAGTGGCAGCACTGGTGCAAATACGCCGCAGCCAACCGTCCGCCCAACCTCCACGCTGCCTGCACCCGCTGCAACGCCCACTGAGCGCACATTCTAAAGGGAACTGAGCATGAGACAGAGTATCCGCAGGCGTTTACCACTTTCTTATATCACAGTGGCAGTCGGTCCGTTGGTCTTGGTCGGGCTGGTTTTGGTGCTGGTCAGCTTCAGCTTTCAATATAATCAGGCGCTCAGCAAGCAGGGGGAAGTGGCGCGGCGGGTTGCCACGGAGCTAAACGCCTTCATCAGCAAGCTGGAGGCTGAGCTACAGACTGCTGCTAAAGAACTGCGCGGTCTGAGCGCTGAGCAACAACAGAACCTGCTGGCGCGGCTGCCTTCTTACCCACAAATTTTTGACGAGCTAATCCTGACTGATTCACGCGGCGCAGAAATTGTATACCTCTCGCGCCTAGCGGTCTTTGATCCGAACCGCAGCGTCTCGTGGGCAAATGACGACATTTTCTTCTTCACCCGCACAGATCGCAAAGCGCACTACAGCCCAATCTTGATTGACGAGGAGACAGGGCAGCCTTCCATGCTGATCTCAGCGCCGATCATCAATCCGCAAAACGGCGCTGCCGACGCTGTGCTGATCGCCAACATTCGCTTCAAACCGATCTGGGATTTGGTGGCAGCCATTCAGCTTGATGCGGGCGAGAACGTCTTCATCACCGATGTTTCAGGGCGCATTGTGGCGCACCTGAATCCGTCCATTGTGCTGCAAAACCAAGTCTACCTCTTACCTGCGGTGGGTGGGTTAGGCACAGGGCAATCGGCGCCAAACGTTGTGGTGACGTGGGTGAAGCAAGCCTATGGCAACCAAACCTTCATTATTGTGGCAGAACGCAACGTGCTGAATGCGCTGGAATTTGCCCTGTGGACGGTCGTCATCGCGCTAGCGGTGATGGTGTTGGCAGTGGTGCTGGCGGCAGTGACGGGTCGGCGGGCAGCGCAGCGCGTTGTGGTGCCGATTGAAGCACTGGTAGGGGCTGCCCAAGCCCTTAAAGATAAATCGGAGGCGTTTGACGCCGAAAGCCTTGTGCCGGTGGCAAAGCGCGAAGATGAGTTTGGGCAGTTGGCGCGCACCTTCCAAGCCATGGGTGAACAGGTCGTCATCCGTGAGCAAACGCTCAAGCAAGAAGTCCAAGAGCTTCGCATTGAGATTGACGAAGCTAAGAAAAGCCGCGCTGTGGCTGAAATCACGGATAGTGAGTTCTTTAAAGAGTTGCAGAGCAAAGCCTCGCGGATGCGGCAGCGCACCAAAACACTGCTCACAGAAAGTCCGCAAGAGGAAGAAGAAGGCACTGAGAGCAGCGGCGGAACGCTGCACCCGCAAACGGGTATACTGTAAGGCTGAACCGACCGACAACAGATGCAACTCAAGACATGTGTTATAAACCGATTGGGGTACTCTAGCAAGGAGATATCGTTCAATGAGCAGCACACCAGATCGCACAAAACTGCTGGTTATTCATCCTGATGAAGGCGTGCGTGATACCAACCATGGTTTCATGCGGCAGTGGGGCATCACCGGCGAGACGACCGGCGCCCAAGCCATCAGCATGACGCACGGCACCTTAGCGCCCGGCTTGAAGGCGGATCCGCACTACCACCCATTCGAGACGGCAATCTATATCATCAGTGGCAAGGCGCGGGTCTACTACGGACCGAACCTTGAGCATGAAGTGGTCTGTGAGACAGGCGATTTTGTGTATATCGGACCCGGTGTGGTGCATACCCCGGAGAACATCGGTGACGTCCCGTTGGACTATGTGGCAGCCCGCAGCGCACCAGCCGATGTCTATCATTTGCCCGGCACGGGACCGATGGCGTAGCCACCCAGCCACACTAGCACCCTCAGCCGATACACCGACTGAGGGTGCTAGGCAGGTCTCAGTCAGCGGAAGGCTCAGGCGCGCCAAGTGCCACATCGGCACCTTGTAAGGCGCGCTGTGCGCTTGGCTCACCCGCGATGAACGCCTCTGTCATAGCGTGTGCATCATCATCAGGGTGCTGCACCGGCGGTGATTTCATGAAGTAGGCGGACGGCGCTTCCAAGGTGCCGCGCAAGCCGCGATCCAAGCCAAGTTTGGCGCAACGCACTGCGTCAATGACCACACCGGCACTATTCGGGCTATCCCACACCTCTAGTTTTAGCTCCAACGTCAGCGGCACATCGCCAAAGGTACGCCCTTCAATGCGAATGTGCGCCCATTTACGGTCAGTCAGCCACGGCACGTAGTCCGAAGGACCCACATGCACATTGTCTTCACCCAAATCGTAGGGCAGTTGGCTGGTGACGGCGTTGGTTTTACTGATCTTCTTGCTCTCTAGCCGTGCGCGCTCCAGCATGTTGTAGAAATCCATGTTGCCGCCAACGTTCAGTTGGCTGGTGCGCTCCACAATCACGCCGCGCTCACGGAACAGGTTCACCAGTTGGCGATGCACAATGGTCGCACCGACTTGTGATTTGATGTCATCGCCGATGAGCGGTAGCCCACGTTCGGCAAAGCGCTGCTGCCAGTCTGGCTCGCGGGCGATGAAGACAGGAATGCAGTTGACGAAAGCGCAGCCTGCTTCAAGGGCGGCCTCTGCGTAGAAGCGTGTGGCTGCCTCACTGCCAACGGGCAGGTAGTTCACCACAACATCGGTTGCCGTCTCGCGCAGGAGGCGCACTACGTCGGCAGGCGTTTCGGGTGACTCTGCAATCTTGTCCCTTAGGTAGACGCCCAACCCATCAAGCGTATGCCCGCGTGCCACGCGCACGCCAAGCCTTGGCACATCGCTAAATTTAACGGTGTTGTTCTGCCCACTAAAGATTGCCTCGCTGAGGTCTTTACCAACCTTTTCAGCGTCCACATCAAAAGCGGCGGAAAATTCAATATCGCGGATGTGATAGCCGCCCAACGCGATGTGCATCAAGCCGGGAATCAGGCTGTTGGTATCGGCGTTTTGGTAGTATTGAATGCCCTGCACCAAAGAGGACGCACAATTGCCCACACCCACGATAGCAACACGAACTTTGTTAGACACGGTTTAGAGACTCCTTTGCAGCATCCACGCGCAGGGCGCAGATGTCGTGCGTAACAGGTTGCATAGAGAACACATTTGGGCAGCGTATTGAGGCGCTGTTTTCAAGCAGAGCGTAGCGCTGTGCCTAAAAGTGTATAGATGTGCTAAGGTTCGCAGATTTTACCACACTTGGCAAGCCCCTTGCGTTATAAGAACATCGAAAAAAGCCGCCCGCCGCATCTTAAACCTATAACATGCGCTGTAGCACGGCATTTTTTTGGCACCCCTACCCTTAGCCAACTGACTGAGACCTTCTCGCGCCTCGCGTGTATAATTCTCGATGTTGTTCGGTATACTAGCAGCTACCCTGTGGCTTAGAGTAAAACTTCCTATGGCATTTCAGCCCTACACCACGTCTGAGTCTGAATCCGCTGTGCAGCGCCGCTGGCTAGTGCCGCTGCTGGTTGTGATCATTTTCGCCGTTGGCGCCTATTTCCGCTTTGTCGGGCAGAATTGGGATGATTTCACCCACCTGCACCCTGATGAGCGCTTCCTAACCCAAGTAGCGGAAAACATCAACGGGCGGCTTAACCTGACCAACCCTGATCCCGCCGCACGCGCCGAACAATACGAACTCTGCCGTGCGCGCTACCCTGAGCGGGATGGCATCGGCGACTTTTTCGACTCACAATGCTCCAACTGGTATCCCAAAAACGTTGGGCATGGGCTGTATGTCTACGGTGAGCTGCCGCTCTTTGTGGTGCGGATCACGGCGGAAACAATGCAGATGGTGCATTACGAGATCGCTCGGCAGACGCCCGATACAACCGATGACGTGATCGCGCTCTCGTGGACGACCTACAACGGCATTCACTTGGTCGGGCGCACTGTTTCGGCGGTTGCCGATCTCATCTCGCTGCTGCTGGTCTTTGTGTTGGGGCGGATGCTCTATAACCAATGGATCGGTGTGCTGGCGATGGCGCTCTATGCAGCGGCGGTGCTGCCCATTCAGCTCTCGCACTTCTGGACGGCGGATGCCTTCACCAGCTTACCGGTGCTGATCGCCTTCATCTTTGCAGTCCGCTTTATGCGGCGTGGGCGCGCCTTAGATGCGCTCGGCTTTGGCGTGGGAATGGGCATGTCAATTGCCAGCCGCATTAATGTGCTGCCCTTGTTCGGCGTCTTTGTAGTGGCGGCAAGCGTCTATGCCATGCCTGCCCTAGCGCGTGGCATCGCACGCGCCGAGCGCGGACACCTGCTGCAAAAGGCAGCCGTTGGCGTCTTTGTGGCGCTGATCACCATGTTGGTGGTCTTTCGGTTTGCTAACCCGCACGCCTTCACCGGCGGTCCGGGCTTGCTGGGCGTCTTTAATATCCTTCCCTATCAACCGTTTTTCGCCGATGTTGGGCAAGCCCAGTATCTGACCAGCGGCAAGGCGGATTTCCCGCCCAATCATCAGTGGGCAAGCCGCACGCCTTACGTATTCGCCGCGCAGAACATCCTCTTATGGGGCATGGGCGCGCCGCTTGGTTTGGCTGCCTGGATCGGCTTGGCGTGGGCGCTCTGGCAGATTGTGCGCGCTAAGGCGGGCTGGACGCGGCATGTGCTAACGGCGGCGTGGATCGTTGCCTATTTCGCCTTTGTGGGGCGTTTGTGGGTGATGACCATGCGCTACTACATGCCGCTCTATCCGTTCCTCGCGCTGATGGCGGCTTGGGCGCTCTGGGAACTCTGTGCGCGGGCGTGGCGCGCTTTGCGGGCGAACCCTGAAGGGGTGCGGCGCTTTGCCTACCGCATGAGCCTTGCCCTGCTGATCTTTGTGGTCGGTTTCACCTACCTGTGGGCGGGCGCTTTCACCAACATCTATCGGCGGCAGCTCACCCGTGTAGAAGCATCGCACTGGGTCTATCGCAATGTGCCGTCGGCTGTTTCGGTCAATTTGCAGGCAGAAAATGGCGAAACGTACCTGATCAACACGGTTATCAGCACGCCCTCCATCAATGCCAGCCTCAGCCGCTACACCGAAGGCGCACGCTTTGCCACGCCGCTGCCGCCGATCAACCAGCCCGCCACTGTGGATCGGCTGATCATCAACCGCTTGTACAGCGCGCCGAGCAACACCAGCACCAAGACCTTTTGGGCAGCGCTTGCCCTCGATGCTGCCGGCTTGCAGGTGCTTGCCATCAACAGCCTGAGCGATACCTTTAACGATGAAGAAGGCTTGGGCAGAAGCTACACACTCGTTTTTGATAAGGCAGTTGAACTCGCGCCGAACACGCCCTACTACCTGATAACATGGAGTGAAGGCGAATTGGCGGCGGTGCGCCTGAGCGCCACTGAGAATGACTTTGTGCTTGCCGATAGCGCGCTGAAGGCTGCCGCAAGCTTACAGCTTTCCGCCTTTGATAACAACATCGCTTATGTGGGTGAACAGGCGAGTACGCTCATCAGCAGCACGGCGGCAATGGCGAATTTCAATGCACCGCTGACGGGCACCATCAGCAGCATCACGCTGGCACATGCGCTCAATCCGTTGAACGATGGGCGTGCCGTCACGCTGCGGGCTGCCATCCGTGATGGCGCAACGGGCGATACGCTTGGCGAGGGCATTCTGCGCGCCGAACTGGACAGTGTGCCGTACTCACCTTTTGGCAAATCGGTGCGTATCGTGCTGGATGCACCGATCAGTGTGAGCGCTGATCAGCCGTTGCAGGTGCAGGTTAGCACATTAAACGGGATGTTGGCACGCTTGACTGGCAGCGTGATCGCTACCGAAGGACCTTGGGATGATCCTGTGCCACACAAGGTCTGTGCGATGCCGCCCGATCTGCCCTTGCCGCAGCCTTCGGGCTTGTATACGCTGGCAACCTGCCGCGGTCTTGATCCGTGGGGGACGTACTATCGCGGCGTTGAGCTGTACATGGCGATGGAAGACGATACGCAAAAGCGCGATGTGCTGCAAAAAACGCTGGACGAGGCGGATTACATCACCATCAGCAGCAACCGCTTCTACGATACGCTCTCGCGCCTTCCAACGCGCTTCCCGATGAGCATCGCCTTCTACGACGCGCTCTTTAAGGGTGAACTCGGCTACGACCTGATCGCCGTCTTCAACAATTCCTTCGAGATTTTCGGCATCCCGATCTCTGATCAGCACTTGCCTTTCTATGATAGCCCGTCGTGGTTGAACGAATTTGAGGCGGAGGAGGCGTTCCACGTCTACGATCATCCCGCCGTGCTGATCTTCAAGAAGAATCCTGAGCGCTACGCGGCGGAAGGCGTGGCAGCCGTCCTGAACAGCGTCCCGCTCAACAGCAACGCCACCTTCCAAACGGAAGACCCAACCATTGTGAACGTGATTCGGTGGGGCGCCTACGAGGCAAGCCAAGCGCCAACTGCCTTCCTGATGCCTGATGATCTGCGCCAAACGCAAGAGACGGGCGGCACTTGGTCGGCGTTGTTCAACCGTGAGTCACCCATCAACGCTTCGCCACTGGTCAGTGTGGTTGGCTGGTGGCTGGCGATCATGGTCTTTGGGTGGGTGATCGCGCCGCTGCTCTTTGTGTTGCTGCCGGGCTTGCCGGATCGCGGCTATCCGATGGCAAAGATAGCGGGCATGTTGGTGATCGCGTGGCTAGCATGGGCGGGCGGCACGCTGCGGCTGCCTTTGTGGAGCAGCGGCGGCTTGCTGTTCCTGCTGATCGGGGTGGCGCTGATCAGTGCGCGGATAGCGTGGCTGCGCCGTGCTGAATTCGGCGCGTGGTTGCGCCTGAATTGGCGGCACTTGCTGATCGTGGAGGCGATCACGGCGGCGCTCTTTGTGGCATTCGTCTTTGTGCGGCTGGGCAACCCTGATCTGTGGGCGCAGACGTTAGGCGGCGAAAAGCCGATGAACTTCGCCTACTTTAACGCGGTGCTGCGCTCTAGCGTGTTCCCTGCCTACGATCCGTGGTATGCTGGCGGCTACCTGAACTACTATTACTTTGGCTATGTGTTGGTCGGCGCGCCAACTAAGCTGCTCGGCGTGCTGCCAAGCATTGCCTACAACTTGATTGTGCCAACGCTCTTTGCATTGACGGGCATTGGCGCGTTCTCGCTCGCCTTCAATCTGGCAATTGCCAAGTGGCATTTTCCACGCAAGGAAGGCTCGGCGGAGCGCGGCGCGCCACTGGCAGAGCGCGTGCGCCACGCCTTGCGGACGCCAAGCGGCGCGCCATACTTGGCAGGTACGTTAGCGCTGCTGCTGTGCGCGGTGTTGGGCAATTTGGATACGCCGCGGGTGTTCCTGACGGGCGTTCAGCGGGCGGGCGGTTGCACTGCCAGCAACGATCTTTACCTATGGAAGGTCGATCAATTCATCGCGCAGAATGGCAGGCAGCCCACGCCAGAGGAGTCAACCGACCTGCTTATCGCCGCCAGCAGCCCATCCCTGATTGATCAGGTTTTGTTCAACCTCGCTAACGTTGGGCGCACCGTCGAATGCTTTGGGCGCGGCGTTGGGCAGCTTACGCAAGGTGCGATTCTGCCGATTGGCGCAGAGCGCTGGTACTGGGGTCCGCGCAGCGTGGTGGGTGAGTTGGAAGGCAACAGCAACGAGATCAACGAATTCCCATACTTCACCTTTGTGTTTGGCGACCTGCACGCGCACATGATCGCCCTGCCGATCACCTTCCTGGTGCTGACATGGTTGATGGGTGAGATGTTCATCGGCGGGCGGCTGCGGCGCGCAACGTGGGTGGTGATCGCGGGGACGGCGTTAGGCGGCTTGAGCATCGGTATTTTGCGCGCCACCAACACTTGGGATTGGATCACCTATCTGATTTTGGGCATGGCGGGCTTGCCGTTTGCCATTCTGCTGCGCCGTGATCGGCTGACGCGGGCAAACCTCACTGCGTGGATCGCACAGGTGGGCGGGCTGTTCCTTGTGCAGATCATCGCGGCGCTGCCCTTTATGGCGTTCCATGCCACCTCATACAGTTCGGTGAAGCCTTTCTTGGGCAACAAAACGCCGCTGTGGGCATTCTTCACCATGCACGGTGTGTTCTTGTTCGCCGCCATCTCGCTGATGGTCTGGCAAACGGCGCGCCTGCTGCGGGCGGTCTACCTGCGCGATCTGGCGGGCAAATTCATCCCGACGGTAGCGGTGATCGGTGGCGTGGGCGTCGCGCTGTTGGTTGGGCTGTTCATGGCGATCATGCCGCTGCGTATCGCGCTGCTAGATATGCCAATTCCGTTAGCGCTCTTGTTGGTGCCGCTCATCGCGTGGGCAGTGGCGCTCTTTTTCGTGCCGCACCAAACGCGGGAATGGCAGATCGTCTATGTGTTGATCGGCGCATCACTCGCCATTGCGCTTGGTGTCGAGATCGTGGTGCTGGATGGTGATATTGGACGGCAGAACACCTTCTTCAAATTCTACATGCAGGTCTGGATGATGCTGAGCGTGGCAAGCGGCGTTGGGCTGGCGTGGCTGCTCTATGCTGCATGGCGCTGGCGCCCTGTGGTTCGGAATGTGTGGCTGTTCACGGCGGCACTGCTGCTGAGCATTGCGGCACTATTCCCGATCATGTCTACGCAGGGTAAGAACGCTATGCGGATGGCGCCTGAAGCACCGCGCACCTTAGACGGTAACGCCTACATGGAGTATGCGATCTACTACGAAGGCAGCCAAGCTGTGCCGCTGAAAAACGACCTGCTGATGATCCGCTGGCTGCAAGAGAACGTGCAAGGCACACCAACCATCGTCGAGGCACATCAGTATCCTTCAGAGTACAAGTACAACAGCCGCATTGCGATCAATACGGGCTTGCCGACCATTCTCGGCTGGCGTTTCCACCAGCAGCAGCAGCGCACGCTTGATCCGCTGCCGAACTTGGTGGTGCAGCGCCAAGCGAACGTGACTGCGCTCTACAACACGCTGGATATTGGCACGGCGTGGGAACTGCTGCGCTTCTACGATGTGTGCTACATCATCGTGGGCGAGTTGGAGCGCATCACCTACCGCGAAGATGGCTTGGGCAAGTTCGAGGCGATGGTGGCGCAAGGGCTGCTGGAGGTCGTCTACGATCACGAGGGCGACAAGATATACCGCGTGCTGAAGGGCGCGCAGTATACGCCGCGCTTGGTGGGAATGCGCTAAGGAGCAAGTTGACATGGTGAAAATTTACGAGGGGCTAGAGCCTATGGCTGAAGTTCCGCTTGAGCGGAGCGCCTATGCCTTTTCAATACGGCTTGCAGCCGACACACTCCTTGAAGGTGCTGTGTATAGCTTTCGGAACGGCGATTGGCGTGTTCTGGTGAGCGATGGGTATCGGGCAAAAGGCTTTCCGTCGCGTGCGGCTGCACTTTTAGAAGTTGCTAAGCACTACAAATTGGGCAAATTCGCCGATGACAATGCATAGGGCGCGCCTGCCAACTGTTAAAAGCCCACTGCGCTATCCCGGCGGCAAATCACGCGCCATCGCCAAAATTTTGGCACAAATGCCCATTAACATGGCGGA
>DAOUBW010000016.1:0-65310 GCA_034432555.1 Anaerolineae bacterium | reverse complement strand
GAGTGCGGCATGATCAGGTGATCATCACACAAGCCGCGCAAGGCATGGGCAGATTCAGGATCAGCGCCAAGGAACGTCCGCAAGCCGCCGTCGGTATCATAGAGCAGCAGCGCGCCTTGCATATAGGGCAGCAGCGCGGCAAGAAAATCATGCGCGGCGGGCGTATCTTCCTCGATGTTTTCCGCCAGCAGAAAATCAAAGCGCGTTTGCAGAAATGTTTGAAATTCGGGCAGCGGCTGCACAAAACGCCGAAATGCTTCAATGGTCAGCGAGAAATCGAGCAGGTTGTGCTGTAAACAGTGTGCGCGGAACTCTAGAGCAAGCGCCCGTGCGCGCTGAAAGACGGCAAGACGGCTGGAGTCGCGCCCACCCCAGGCGTTGCCAAGCCGTTCAGTCACTTCTTCCAACGGGACGTTCATCAGCGCGGCGCGGTTCAGGTTGTCAATGACCTGCGAGATAATGCGCGGTGGCGCAACGCGCATATCGTTCAGGGCAAACTCACCGCTGGCGATGCGTGGCAAGGCAAAGCGCGCCATAAAATACTGCGTTGTCTCGATGTTGAGGAAGATCGGCTCATGGCTTGGATTGCCAACGCCAAGCGGCGCAGCAAGCTCTGACCAATAGACGCGCACTGCCTCGCGGGCAAAGCTGGCAAACGTGGTGATGATCGGTGCGCCGCCGCCATAGTCCGAGTTGTGCAGGGCTTGTTGGTAGGGACGTGCTAAGGGCATCTGCGGTACGAAGATCAGCAAGCGTGAAGGATCGATGCCGTTTGCCAGCCATGCCAGCATGTGCTGCGCCGCGTAGGTTGTCTTGCCGCTGCCGGCGATGCCCTCTAGAAAAACTTTACGGAATAGTAAAGCGCTATCTACTGCCACTGGGTCGGAATCGCTCACGGTTACCCTGCCCGCTTGAGGGAAAGTAGCACAAAAGTTCAATAAGTATAGCCGAAAACGGCACTTTTGGCAATCCGTGCGGCAGTTGCCTACACAGGCTGATGATAGGCAAGTGTGGAGCCAACCCACGTCCGATCTTTGTTGAAGCGCGTTCCCATCATGCGCCCTTTGCTCATACGGACGAGCGTGCCAACAATTTCTGGTTGGGCGCGTTGCGGGCTCCATAAAAGCAGCATCCGCACCTCAGCTTTGGCGAAGTCGTCGGGTGTTTCAACCAATGGCGCGTAGGCAACCTTGCGCTGCACAAGGTACGCGGCGCGGCGTTCGGCGGGAATGGCGTCCAACTTTTCGGGCGTCGGATCAAGGTCTATGCCGCTACCGCTGTAGGAAAAGAGTGGCTTTAGCACATAGTTGTTCATCAAATCGGTCGGATAGTCAGTCAGATCGCTCAGGAAGTGCGCGGACGGCACACACGGATCGCTGAGCAGCGGCAGCGAGTATTTGCTGATTCTGAAGAACCAATGCGGATGCGAGACCCACGTCACCGCTGCCTCAGTGCAGAGGCGGTATGCTTTTTCGAGCGTCTCGCCGCTGAGATCGTCAAAGATCAGGCGATTGTAGAAGCGCGTGATCGGCACTTCGCGCCCGCTGATCGCATCGCGGTAAAAAACGCGGCTGCCGCGCTGAATCACTTCCGTCAGGCACACCGTCTGAATGCCGAGCAGCGCCTCTGTGCAGGCGAAATCAATGCGCGTCTTCTGCTGTTCAGGGTGTAGTTCCAACAGCACCACTTGCCGCGGATCGTGATCGGCAACGATGACCTCACGCAGCAGGCGCACAAAGGACTCCTCAGTATGTGGTGCAATGTAAAAGCGCAGCGATGGATCAATCTCAAAATGCTGGCGCACTTTCTGATCAAGCAGCCATTGAAAGCCGTAGAGCGTTGGAAAGCCTTGCAGTTCGATCAGGCGTGGCACTAAGGCGCCGTCCTCATCGTGGCAGATGGCAAAATCCACTTGGAGGCATTCGGGGCGCGCTGAGTCTGGCACCTGTAAGCGCGGCGGCACAGCGGGACGGCTGCGGGCGAGGTAGTCCGGCGTTTGGACGGCGTGCGTCAAGCGTTCAGTTGCAGCGATCAGGTCTGCCATCAGCGGCGCGCTGAGGAATAACGGCGTCTCGCACAGGTGAAAATCCATCGGAAAACGGTAAGTGCTGTTCAAGTCCTGCACGAAAGCATCATAGCGTGCTTGGCTAAAGGCTGCGTTGTAACGCCGTCTGATCTCGGTGATCATGCTGCCACCCATCGGTTTTCGTAAAGATAAGGCATGGGCATTATACTATGCTTCGTGGCATCTCCCTTTCGTCAGGTGCGACAAGTAACGTATTGTTCTAGAGAAGGTGCGAAAGCGCTATGCGACTCGATCAGACGCTTTTACCACTGCGCGACTATCACAAGGCAAAACGCCTGATGTGGAATCCGCAAGATTTAGATTTTAGCCAAGATCAGCGTGATTGGGCGGCGATGTCCGACCGTGAACATGCGCTGATCCGACGCGGTGTATCGCTGTTCATCAGTGGCGAAGCAGCCGTGACGGATGACCTTGCGCCGCTGATGGTCGCCCTCAAGCGGGAAGGCGGGCATCTTGAAGAAGAAATGTTTTTAACAACGCAGCTTTTTGAAGAAGCAAAGCACGTAGAGTTTTTCGACGCTGTGATCAGTCAGGTGCTGGGAGAGACGCCCGACGCCAGCCAGATTGCCGGCGCAAATTATCGCCAGCTTTTCGCAGAGCTGACCGCTGCCCTAGATGCTCTGCTGACCGATCATTCGCGCCCAGCGCAGGCGCGTGCGGTTGCCAGCTATCATATTACCATTGAAGGTGTGCTGGCAGAGACGGGCTACTACGGCATTTTTAAGGCACTGCGTGCCAAAGGGCTGATGCCTGCGCTGACCGAAGGCTTGGAATATGTACAGCGTGACGAAGCGCGCCATGTTGCGTTTGGGCTGCACCTGCTCTCGCGTTTGCTGAGTGAAGATGCAGCATTGTGGGCAGTCGTGGAAGCACAGCTAAATAAGCTGCTACCCTTAGCACAAGGCGTTTTTATGGAGCTGCTTGGCGACTTTTTGCCAAACATCCCGTTCGATCTCGATCTGAACGATATTGTCGGCTATGCCGGCAGGCAGTATATGGCGCGCCTGAACGTGCTGGAGCGCGTGCGCTAAAGGCGCACCTTACCACACGGTGAAACTATGGAAGCACTCAACGCCCTTTTGCAGGAAAACTTAGGCAAGGTCTACACGGCGGCGCAGGTCGAAATCCGCTGGCGCAATGCTGTGATCTACCGTGCGGCACTCGGCACGCTGGATGCCGAAGGCAAGCAATTCGGTGAGGGTGTGCAGCCCGTCACGCGCCACACGCGCTTTGATTACGCCTCGCTCACCAAGCTGATCACCACGCTTGCCTTCTTTCGGATTGTGGATAGTGGCAGGGTGCGGCTGGATGATCCTGTGTGTAATGTGCTGCCCGAACTGCGCGGCGAACGTCCCATCCAGCCCTACCCAAATCCGCTAAAGCCGGGCGAGTTTGTGGAAGTTGTGCCGCCCACCGATCAGATTGCAGATGCGGGCAAAGTCACCTTTTGGCACTTGCTGACGCACAGCAGCGGCTTGGCAGCTTGGCTCGATCTGCGAACGGCGCCTGATCTGGAGGCACGGCGCGCTATGTGCCTGAACAGCCCCTTCAGTGCGCCGCTTGGCGAACGTGCCCTCTACAGCGACATCAACTACATCTTGTTGGGCATGGCAATTGAAGCAGTGCTGGACTGCCCACTGCGCGAAGCAATCCAGCGCCTTGTGTTACGTCCCCTAGAGATGAGCGCTGCCTACAGCCCAATCACGCCGTCGGACTCTGTGCCGCCTACCGAAATCTGTGCATGGCGTGGTCGGCGCGTTCAGGGCGAAGTGCATGACGAAAACACGGCTGCCCTAGGCGGTGCTGCCGGACACGCCGGGCTGTTCGGCACAGCCAGCGACGCCGCTTTAATCGGTCAGCTTTACCTCGATGAGGGCGGCGGTTTCATCAGCCCGCGCCTTGCCCGTGAGGCAGTTCGTCAGCACATTGGCGACCGTGGGCTAGGTTGGCAAATGCGTTCGCCCGAAGGCTCATCCAGTGGGCAGTTTTTCAGCCCAAACAGTTACGGGCACACAGGCTTTGTTGGCAATTCGCTGTGGGTAGACCCTGAACGGCAACTTGTGGCAGTCCTGCTCACTAACAATATCTTCTATGGCAGGCAAGATCGGCTCATTTTTGGCTTTCGCGTCCGCTTCCATGATACGCTTATCACCGCTTTAGAGAGAAAGTAAGCTATGGTTGAAACAGGTTTAGATGTCTTCCTTGAATCACCTGATGTTTACGGTGCGGTTGGCTTACTGGCAACCGTTGCCAGCCAAACGCGAGAGGGCGTGACTGCCTTAAATGCATTGCGTGATTATGCCGTGAATGTGACGGCTGTCTTCGCGCCTGAACACGGCTATTTTGGCGTGGGCGGTGCGGGCGATCACATTGCGGATGAAATGTTAGAGGCACTGCCACTCTATAGCCTGTATGGTGAGAAACGTGCGCCCAGCCTTGAGGTGCTGCGTGGATTGAACACGGTATTGATTGATCTGCAAGATGTGGGCGCACGTTGGTATACCTTCCTTGCTACGGTGAGCTACATGCTGCAAGCCTGCCAAGAGGTAAATGTGCCTGTGCTACTGCTGGATCGCCCTAATCCGCAAGGCGGGGTGTTGGTGGAAGGTATCCGCGCCGCCAAAGAGTTCTTCTCAATTGTTGCACCAGCGCCAATGCCTGTCCGTTATGGTTTAACACTGGGTGAGGCAGCCCAGTTCTTGAACCAGAGCATTGGCGCGCAGCTTGATGTGATCCCAATGCGGGGTTGGCAGCGCGAAATGCTCTACGATGATACGCAGCTAATCTGGTCGGCAACCTCACCGGGCATCCCTGATCCAATCACGGCGCTCGTCTACAGCGGCACTTGCCTGCTGGAAGGGCTGACTGTGAGCGAGGGGCGCGGCACATCGCTGCCGTTCACGCAGATCGGCGCGCCGTTTATAGAGAGTGAGGCATTGGCAGAGGTGATGAACGGGTTAGCTTTAACGGGTGTGTTGTTCCGCCCGTGTTGGTTCATGCCACAGAGCGGTAAGTATGCAGGCGAGCGGTGCGGCGGCGTGCGCTTTTTCGTCACCGAGCCAAGCAACTATCTCGGCTTTGCAACAGGTTTGCACCTGATCGCTGCGCTGCGCGCCATGTATCCGAGTGAGGTGAAGTTCATCGAGAGGAACGGGCGCTACTGGTTCGACGCCCTAACTGGCTCAACCTATTTGCGGCGCGCCTTTGAGCATGGTGCAACCGTTGCCGAAATGCTGGAAGTGTGTGACGAAGAATCACATGCCTTTCAGTCAGCTTCAACGCCCTTTTGGCTTTACGAATAAGCCACCAAATAGGCGCTTGCTCTACGCAATTTGTCAGATCGGCAAAGGGCGGTATGATCAGGCGCTTTGAAGTGCATTCAGAGACGCAGAGGATGAAAGAATGCGACAAAAACACTCCTTAGAACGGCTTTTCTTCGCAGCGCTGGTCATCATTGGCTTAAGCGCGGCGTTCTTCGGGCAAAGTCCCGTGCAGGCGCAGGGCATCACCGGTTCGAATTGGGAAGGCTACTATTGGTCGAACCCAACTTTTCAGGGCAACCCTGCTCTAGCGCGCATAGACGCCGCTATTTTGTTCAATTGGGGAACAGGCTCACCAGCGCCCGGCATTATTCCGAACGATAATTTCAGCGTGCGCTGGTATAACCGCATCGCGTTTGCAGCAGGCACTTATCGCTTCCGTGCTGGTGCGGATGATGGCATTCGCGTGGCGATCAATGGGCAAATCGTCATTAATCGCTTTACACCTGCCGTCGGTGGCTTTACCGTCAACACAGCCGATGTGGTGCTGGGCGCTGGTACCTATGAGATCATCGTGGACTACTATGAAGGCGTGGGTGATGCCGGCGTGCTGTTCGACTGGACGGTTGTCTCAGGCGGCGGCGGCGTGCCGGGTGTCGGCACAACGCCTTTCCCAACCGGTGTGCCTGCTACGCCAACCAAAGTACCGGTTGTGAAGGTGGTCGTGATTGTGGATCGCGCCAACATCCGCAGCGGACCCGGCACCAGCTTCCCAACCATTGGTGAGGCATTCAAGGATCAGCAGTTCACTGCCATTGGGCGCAACGGCGACTTTGGCTTTGAGACGTGGTATTTGCTCGATTTAGGCGGCGGCGCACGCGGCTGGATGTTCCGCCAAGTGATCTACGTCTACGGCAGTGATCCGGCAGCACTCCCACGCACCCGTGAGGTGATCAACGCGCCCGCCATCAACACGGGCGGCTCTGATGCGCCCGGCAGCGGTCAGCCTGCCGCCGTTGAGCCGTTTGAGGTGCGCGGTATCACGCTGAACAACGCCCTTGTGCGGAATATCCCAAGCCTGAACGGCGAACGGATCGGCGTTATTCCAAAGGGCGCCACCTTCCAAATTTTGAAGCTGAGTAATAATCAGGCGTGGGTCTTTGTGACTTACGAAGATTTGCGCGGTTGGACGTTCGTCCCGAACATTCGCGTAACGGTCGGTAGGCTCGGCGTGCTGCCGAGAGGGAACACTGCGCCATAAGCGGGCATATCAGCCGTTGGCGGCTGCTTAGCGGCGTGATCAGCTTCCTGCTGATCGCGCCGTTTCTGCTGGGTGCGCCAAGTGCCGCCTCCGAAAAGCCGTTCCGCTTGCCCTTTGCCACACAGTCCAGCCTGACGACGTGGCTGTTAGAACAGCACTACGGCAACACGCTGGAGGCATTTGTCTACGGCAAATATTGGTATGCAGCAGGGCAAGGGCTGCATTTCGGCGTGGATTTTGAAGCGCCGTGCGGCACGCCGGTGCTGGCGATTGCTGAGGGTGTGGTGCGCTGGATTGACAACAGCAACTTCGGCGCGGAACCGCATAACTTGGTCATTCAGCACGAGGCACTCGGCTACGCTTCGGTCTATGGGCATTTGCGCGTTCGCTCACCGCTGATGGTTGGGCAGCCTGTACGGCGCGGTCAGGTGGTTGGTGAGGTCGGCGATCCCGATCTGACCTGCCAATCACGCCCACACCTGCACCTTGAGATACGCTCTCTTGATTATCGCATTGCCTATAATCCTGCGGCGCTCATTGACGCAGATTGGGATCATTTGGCGCAGTTGGCGCGCCCGATTGGGATTGCTTTTGCGCGGGATATGAGCGCGCCGCGCCGCTGGCAGAGCATCCTCGATCAGCCTATCATCCAGATGGGTAACGCGCCGCTCAACAACTATCCGCTTGCCTACCCACCGACGCTGCGCCTTGCGCCAACGCCTTATACGCCGCCTGCCTTTCGGGCGCCGCTTGCCACAACTTTCAGCGCACGCCGCCTGACGGACGATGACTGTTGCAGTGGTGCATGGTGGCAGCCCAACGGCGAACTCGCCTACATCGCCGTGCCGCGTGAAACCCTGCCGCCTATTCTTTCTCCAGATGGGCGCTATGCCTTCACCAACGACAATGGGCGCGGCGTGTTGGTAGATCGGTTGAGCGGTCGGCGAACAAACTTGCTCACACGCGGCGCGTGGCTCACTTTCTCGCCTAGTGGCAAGCAGTTGCTCTGGCACATTCGATCAGGCGATTACTTCCCAACCCTCAAGCCGCGCACTGAAATTTGGCTGGCAGACCTGAGCGGCGAGGCGCGCCTGTTGCGGACATGGCAAGGTGGCGAGGTCTATTGGCTGGATGAAAAGCGCTTGCTGCTGGTGGAAGTTGCGCCACGCACGCAAAGCCACGCCCTCAGCCTCCTAAACATCACCGACGGGCGTCTGACATCGCTTGGCACATTCGAGGGCTTGCGGCGGCTGAGCATCGCGCCGGGCGGTGGGCATATTGCCTTTTTGCTGCCCTTCCAAACACAGGCGAGCGCTTCAGGCATTTACGTGCTGGCAACACGCAGTGGCGCCCAACCGCAAAAACTGCCCTTTGTCGGCAGCTTTCGCTGGCGCGACTCCGAGAGTTTGCTGTATGTACCTTATGCCGCAGGTTCGGCTGCACTGCACCGTTACACGCTGACCGATAAGGTGGATCGCCGCTTGAGCGATGATCAGACACGCCTTCCCATCGCCAATGATGAGTGGTCAGTTTCGCCTGATGGGCAGCAGATCGTCTTCCGTTCGGCAGCGGATGATGCCTTGTGGCTGCTCCAGCTTGAAGATGGTTCTTTCTAGCATTTGGTAGCAAGGCTGTACGGCACTTTGCATAAAACGGCAAGCGCGTGCTAAGCTAGTGGGCGTGTATCGGCATGGGCGGGAAGTGAAAGCTGTACCATGAGCGAATCAAAACCTACGCCACCTAACCTAAACCTGCGCCGCTTAATTGACCGCATGGGCTATGGTATTCTCGTTTTTGATGCGGCGGATCGCCTTGTGATGGATAACGAGGCGGCACGCGTGCTGCTCGGACCGAACTTGACGCTTATTCGCGCTGAAGGCTGGCTGGCGGCTGCCATGCTGCTGGATGCACGCCGTGTTGAAGGCCCTGGCGCACACGATATTCGCGCACGGGCGCTTAGCAGCGGTGAGCCTGTCCGCTTTCACACTCTGCTGACGGGAACCTATATTCCATGCTGGGCAGTTTCGGTAACGGGCAACGATGGTCAGCTTTACACGCTCATCAGCATGGAGCAAACTGACTGGGTTGCCCTGCGCGAGTTTATGTCCACCTTCCGCACAGAAGCACGCCTTGCCGTCGAAAGTACACGCGGTCACGCTGATTTGATCATGCAGCTTATGCGGAAGCGTCCGCCGGGCATGACTGCTGACCAATTGGCGGGGCGCGTCAAAGGCTTTGCCGAGATCATCGCCACACATATGTATCGGCTGGAGATGCTGCTAGACCTGCTCTATCGGCTGGAACTGCTCCGCACAGGGCAGTTGCCAACTTTGGTCAACCGTGATCGGCGTAAGATCAAACTGGCGGATTTCGTTGAAGATTTCCTAGAGTCGCTCATCCAAGAGCAGCCGCTTGATGCGATTCACTCGGAAGTGCTGCGTGACAGGCTGATTGTGCAGATTCCAAGCACACTCACCGTTGGCGCCTCTGCTGAGTATCTGCGGAAGGCATTGCACGATGTGCTGCGGAACGCGATTATATACAGCCCGAAAGAATCGCCCGTCATTTTGCGTGCTGACCGCCTGACACCAAGTGATGTCGTGCAAATTGACGTGGCTGATCAGGGCTGCGGCATTCGTGCCAAAGAGGCGGATCGCGTCTTTGCACCGTTCCAACGAGCGCGCCAGCCGCAAATCATGGCAGAGTTTGGCTACGGAATCAGCCTCTATCTGGTGAAGGCGGAGCTAGACGCCATGGGCGGGCGCATTTGGTATGAGAGTGAAGAAGGCGTTGGCAGCACCTTCAGCATTAAGCTGCCCGGTTCATAGCCAGAGAGAGCGACAGTGACAACAGCTTACATCAGCGATGCGCGTGTGCAGGTACATACGCTTAGTGGGCATGTGGAGAGCGCGGCACGCTTGGCAGCAGTTCATGCGCGCCTTAGCGAGTCCCAAGTGACGGATCACATGCTAGCGCTGACGCCAGAGCCGATCAGCGACGCACAGATTCTGAGTGTGCATACACAAGAGTATCTCGATCTGCTCAAGTGGACGGAAAGACAATCGGGCGTGCAGCTTGGCGCAGACACCTACGCCCTACCAGAGTCGCTGAACGCGGCGCGCCTTTCCAGTGGTGCGGCACTGCGCGCGGTGGATGCCGTTTGCAGCGGTGAGGCGCATAACGCCTTGGTGGCGACTCGTCCGCCGGGACATCATGCCATTCCCGATATGGCGATGGGCTTTTGCCTGCTGGCAAATGTGGCGCTGGCTGCGCGCCATGCCCAAGCGCGCTATGGCATAACGCGCATCCTGATCGTAGATTACGACGTACATCACGGCAACGGCACACAGGATATTTTCTACAAGGATGACACGGTCTATTTCTCCTCCACACACCAATCACCGTGGTATCCCGGCACGGGCGCGCTCAACGAAACAGGCGAAGGCAACGGCAAAAGCGCGACGCTCAATGTGCCGTTACCTGTCGGTGTGGGCGATCAGGGCTTTGGGCGCATTTATGAGGAAGTGCTGTGGGCAGCAGCGCGCCGTTTTCGCCCTGAGCTGATGATTATCTCTGCCGGCTTTGATGCGCATTGGCGCGATCCATTAGGCGGCTTGCAGCTTTCCTTGAGCGGTTACGCGCACCTGAGCCGTGAACTAATCCGCATGGCAGAGGAATTGTGCGGCGGAAAGATCATCTTCGTGCAGGAAGGCGGCTACGATCTTGAGGTGCTGAGCTATGGCATGTTGAACGTGGCGTATGCACTGCTTGGCAGACAGACGGTCAGCGATCCGATAGGTGCTGCGCCGCACGCTGAGCCGAACATTAGCGATTTGATCGAGCGCCTGAAGGCTGTGCATGGGTTGTAGGGCATGATTACTGCCGAATCGCTCACCAAGCGCTATGGGCGCTTCACCGCGCTGCGCGGCATCACCTTTCAGGCTGAAAGCGGCGAGATTCTCGGCTTTCTCGGTCCGAATGGTGCCGGCAAAACAACCACCATGCGGATTTTGACCGGCTACATGCCGCCGACCAGCGGTAAGGCATCCGTCGCTGGGTATGATGTGTTGACCGATTCCCTTGAAGTGCGTAAGCGCGTTGGCTATCTGCCCGAAACGGTGCCGCTCTACCCAGATATGACCGTGCATGGCTACGTGAAATATGTGGCAGAACTGCGCGGCGTGCCGCAGGCTGCCAGCCGTGCCGAGGATGTGCTGCGCGCCGTTGGCATGGAGAGCCGCCGCCAAAGCCTGATCCGCAGCATCTCCAAAGGAATGCGCCAGCGCGTCGGTCTGGCGCAAGCGCTCGTCCACGATCCGCAAGTGCTGATCCTTGATGAGCCAACCATTGGGCTTGATCCGCGCCAGACGCTTGAAGTGCGTGATCTTGTCCGTAGTTTGGGCAAAAATCATACTGTTATGTTCAGCACGCACATCCTCAGCGAGGCGGAACAGGTCTGTGATCGCGTGGTGATCATTGATCGGGGCGCTATTGTGGCGATGGATAAGCCTGAGGCGCTGCGCGAACAACTTCAGCAGGGAGCGCGGCTGTTTGTGCGGGTTGGCAAAGCAGAGTCGGTAGAGGCGGCGCGCAGACTGCTGGGAAATGTCACCGGCGTTGCCGACGTTACGCCCATTAACGATGGATTCAGTGTAGAGGCGCGGCGTGGTGTGGATATTCGGGCGCGTTTGGCGGGCGCTATCACGGCGGCGGGACTAGAGCTGCTCGAACTGCGCCCGCTCGCTATGTCGCTTGAGGATATTTTCCTTGAATTGACCGTGCATCAGCGTGATGAGGTAGACGAACGTGCGTAGCTCGGAAATGGCGCACGCTAGTGGTGAAGATCAAGGGTATGTGCTGCGAAAACATGTGTGGATCGCTCTAGATAGCCTTACCCCGCCGCACGAGAGGAAGAACCCCTATCCCTAGCCCTTTCCCCGCCAGCAGGGAAAGGGGATCGGCGGTAGGCGGGAAACTCCCACCTGGCACGCGTGGCAGGATTTAGGGTGGGGTGAAACGGCACGAACAAATGTTGGAATTCTAGCGCTGCTCTGCTAAAATAAAGGCACATCTTTAACGTAAAGAGAGCGCCTGCTGCCATGTCTAGCAATAAAGTTTGGGTGCGCGTTTGTGATTTGAGCGATTTACCCGCTGACCGTGCCGTCAATGTCCATGTGAACAACCAACGCCTTGTGATTGCCCGCTGCGGCGAAAGCGCGCATGTGCTGCAAGGCTATTGTACCCATATGCTCTACGCCCTGAAAGATGCCAAAGTGAGCAACTGCCTGATCACCTGCAACCTGCACGGCAGCCAATTCGATCTGCGTGATGGCAGTGTGCAAAGCTGGGCAACCACACTCACTGACGAAATCAAGCAGCGCAAAGCATTGCGTGTTTACGAGACAGAGGTACGCGGGGGTGTAGTCTACTTGGCATGGCAGGCAGAGAGCGCCGAGAAAGTGCGTGTACGGCTCTCATGATGCACAGGGCGGAACAGCCAATTGGCGAGACGTTCACCTCCAACCTTGAGATATGTTATGAGGTGCTGCTCTACCTTGCCAGCCGCATGGCGCGTTTGCCCGCTGGCGAAGCCCTTGAATACATCAGCAGTGATCCTGAGGCTGCGGCGAAGATCAGCGCCTGGTGCGAAGCCCGTGAGTTCACCCTCGCCTGCTGCGAGCGCTTGCCTGACGATCGCTGGCGCTTTGTGATTGAGAAAGGCTAATTGCCTGAATGTCTGAACACAGTGAGCCGTTGCCTGAAATAGCGGCTGATCCCGCCGAGAGTGGCAAGCCATTTCGCCGTGAATGGTTGGTGTTGATCGCCGTTTTTACCGCACTCACCCTGATCATCATGCTGGGGATTGAACACTACGGCAGGCAGAGCCTTGCCGCAGTGCCAACGCGCACCTATGCACAGCCCGCCGAACTGCGCGAAATCACCTTAGACCAGTTCGGCATCACTATGCTCGCCCCTTCCAACTGGAGCGCACCAACCATCCTTGATGCCAACCGCTTTGTGCTGTCTGCCGATGGCAGCGGCGATACGCGCACCACTGCCGCACCATTTCTATATGTGGTGGTTGATGCGCTGCCCATTTTCAGCCGTCAGTTGAACTTCCGCACTGACCTAGAGAAACCCACCGAACAGCTCGATGCCCTCGTCGAAGCACTCAACCGTAACGGTCCGCGCTTCAAAGAGTCCACGCCCTACGGTGGCTCGCCCTATCCCGCTGCCATTGTGCGCGGCTTTGAGCGTGGCAACGAACTGACCATTGTCCTGATGCGCCTGCCAGATGGGCGCTGGCTCTACATTGGCGCACAGGCAGAAGCCCCCTTCTTCCGCGCCTATGAAACGAGCGTTTTTTTGCCCGTCACCAACGCTATCCGCCTGATTGAGCGTTAAGCACTGCACAATGCGCCTGCTACACCTCTCGCTAACCAATTTTCGCGGTTATGCGCGCCTTGAACTGCCCATGCCCGAAGGGGCAGTCCTGCTGTGCGGCGCAAACGCGCAGGGCAAAACCAGCCTGCTGGAGTCGATCTACTACCTTGCCACAGGGCGCTCACCGTGGACGACCTCTGATCGGCAATTGCTCAATTGGCGCGCCGAGGGCGAAGTGCTGCCCTTTATCCGCGTGAGCGCTGAAATATGCAGCCGCCGTAGCGACCTGACACGGCTGGACATCACCATTTATAAAGAGACAGAAAACGGCGGCTTTCGCAAAGAAATCCGCGTGAATGGCAGCAAAAAGCGCGTGCTGGATTTAATGGGCGTGCTGAACGTCGTCATGTTTTTGCCGCAAGATTTGGCGTTGGTGGAAGGCACACCGACCGACCGCCGCCGCTACTTGAATATCACACTTGCCCAGACCAACCCAAGCTACGCCGCTGCCTTGCAGACCTTTGATAAAGCGCTGACGCAGCGGAATGCCCTGCTGCGCCAAATTAGCGAGCGGCGCGCCACGCCCCGCGAACTCGCCTACTGGGATGATCAGTTGGTGAACGCCGGCAGCGTTCTTGTGGCGGGCAGGCAGCACCTGCTGCGCGATCTGGAGCAGTTGGCGAGCGATGTGCATCGCCAGCTCACCAACGATGCCGAACGCCTTGAACTGCACTATTTGCCTAGCTTTCTGCCAACTGCCCGTGCGGATGGGCAGCTCTCGTTTGACCTTGTGGGCTTAGATTTGCACCGCCAATTAACACCAGACGAGATTGCACCACAGCTCCGTAAAGCGCTTGCCGAAAATCAGCGCGAGGAATTTGCCCGCGGCATCACTCTGATTGGACCGCAACGCGACGAACTGCGTTTCTCTGTGAATGGGCGCGATCTCGGCTTATATGGCTCACGCGGTCAGGCGCGCACGGCTGTGCTTGCCCTGAAGCTGGCGGAACTGGCATGGATGCGCGCCACTACGGGCGATGAACCGGTGCTGCTGCTGGATGAATTTATCGCTGAACTGGACTCTGAGCGGCGCGCCTTCCTGCTGGAACGCATTCATAGCGCCTCGCAAGCGCTGCTCACTACGACGGAACCTGATATTTTCACGGCTGAATTCCTGCGAAAAGCTGCGGTGTGGCAAGTCCACAGCGGTCAAATTACAACTTCATCACATTGACAAAAATTTCATGAATTGACGTTCCATAGAATGCCCGTCTTCGGTTAAGCTATATAATTAGGCGAGATGCGCTGTTCGCCTGATTTATTTCATCCTGTTTTGCCTGTGGCGCAAGGCATTCTATGTTGATAGAGTCATGAGGCATTCCGCTATGTTCAAATCATTATTTGCAAAGGCGTCGCTTTTGCTGGTGTGTGCGGCATTGGCGCTGGTGGCAGCCCACCCGCCGATTGCCCAAGCCCAAAGCGGCGCTGATCTCAGCATTACCCTGAGCGCCACACCAAATCCTGTAGCTATCGGTGGCGATATTACTTACACAGTCACGTTGACCAACAATGGACCTGAGGCTGCCACCAATGTCTTGTGGCAAGATATTATTCCGCTTGAAACGGGCTATCGTTCGTTGAGTGCGCCTAGCGGCTGGAGCTGCACCACGCCTTCCATTGACGGCAACGGCACGGTCTCCTGTTCACGCGCCAGCTTTTCTGCCAGTGCCAGCGCTGTTTTTACGGTGGTGGTGCGCGTTAAATCTACGGTGTTGGGCGGCACGCAAATCACCAATTCGGTGATCACGGTTGCCGATCCGAATAACGATCCTGATGAATCCAACAACACTGCCCAAACCACTATCACCGTGAACAACACGGCAAACTTGGGCGTGCAGATGACGGCGGCGCCGGATCGCCCGATCTCTGGTGACGAACTGACCTACAGCATCACGGTCAACAATGTCGGTCCGGATGCGGGTACGAATGTCACACTTAACACATCTGTACCTAACAACACGAGCTTTGTCTCCCTCAATGCGCCCATCGGTTGGAACTGCACTACACCAAGCGTTGGCGCCAATGGCGCGGTTAGCTGCACATACGAGCTATTTGAGGTTGGCACTGCCAACTTTACGCTTGTCACACAGATTTTGCCCGGCGTGCCGAACGACACCGTGATCGTCAACACTGCCAGTTTCAACGGCACCTCTATTGACCTTGTGCCTGCCAACAATGTGACGGGCAATGTGGAGACGATTGTTCGCAGCGTGGCGGATTTGGCGATAACCCTCAGCGCTTCGCCTGATCCTATCCTGGGCGGCGGTGTGCTGACCTACTTAATCAATTTGGTGAACAACGGACCTGACCGCGCTGCTGATGTGGTTTGGACGTTTACCGTCCCCGATGCAACCACCTACCGTTCGCTGAACGCACCCACTGGTTGGTCGTGCCAGACGCCACCCATAGGCGGCACGGGCGATGTTATTTGTGCGCGCCAGAACATTCCCAATGATGCCGATCTGCTCTTTATCTTGACGGTGCGCGTGGATGTGAATGCTGTGGGCGGCAGCACCATCAGCAATCAGGTTACCGTGCAGACCACCTCACTTGACCCAACGCCTGCCAACAACACCTCCAATGAGGCAAGCGTGACCGTCGCTTCGCCCATCATGCTGACTGATCCCGAACTGCCCACCACGCTGACTTTCACTGCCAACTTGGGTGACGTGAGCAGTGCCAGCTTTGATGTGGCAAACATTGGGCAGGTCGGCACCACGCTTGTGCTAAGCCTAGAGAGCAACACCAACAGCGCGATCAGTGTAGAGGGTTTGCCGCTGGCTGTGGTGGAAGGCGATCCTGCCGAAACCTTCAGCATTAGCTGCACGCACGCCAAAGCGCCGATCACTGGCACAGTTACGCTTCGCAGCAACGAGCTAGGGCAGCCAACCTATGCTCTCGCAGTCACCTGCAAGCTGCCGCCGGATACGATTGGCATTCGCCGCCCTGCAAACGCCACCTTCTACCTTCGCAACAGCAACACAACGGGCGTTGCCGATATTAACGTTATATTCGGCGATCCCAGCGATCTGCCTGTGGCGGGTGATTGGAACGGTGACGGCATCTCGACCATCGGCATTTACCGCCAAAGCACGGGGGAGTTCTTCTTGAAGAATGAAAATTCCTTCGCTGCACCGGTGGTCTACAGTTTTGTGCTGGGCAATACGGGCGATATGCCAATCGTCGGTGACTGGGATGGCGATGGCAAGGACTCGGTGGGCGTCTTCCGTCCAAGCAACGGCATCGTCTACCTGAAGAACGCCTTGACCACAGGCTTTGCCGATTTTGGGATGGTCTTTGGCAATCCGAATGATCAGCCGTTGGCAGGGGATTGGGATGGTGACGGCAAAGACTCGATCGGTATCTATCGCGGTGATAGGTTCTTCCTGACCAACCAAACCTGCAATGGGTGCATCCCAAACGCAGATCATATCTTTGTGTTAGGCATCACGGGCGATGTGCCATTCTCTGGCGACTGGAACGCAAACGGCATCAATGGCGTTGGTGTGTTCCGTCCAACGAACGGCATCACCTATTTCAAGAATGCGCTAGAGACAGGCTTTGCCGACATCGAGATCATCTATGGAGTAGCGGCGGATAAACCAATTGCCGGCAGATGGGCAACCATCACGCCACCACCTGCCACACCAGAGGCTGCACCAACCTTCGTGCCGCGCCAGTAACAGGTAGCGCACACCTTCAACGCAGCGGGCGGGAATCATTCCCGCCCGTTCGCTTCTCGATCTAATAGGGTTAGTTGCTAGGTGTCGCTGACGCAAGCACAACAGGCGCAGACGGCGCAACAGGTGCGGCAACCGTCGGCAGCGGTGCGCCACCACGTGCGATCAACAATGTGATGGTCTGCTCGGCATAGATGGTGTTATCTATCAAATCTACCACGCGCAGGCGCAACTGTACGCTCGTAGCATCGTTATCGGGCAGGATGGGTGCTACGACGCCTTCCCCACTGGAGGCGATCCAGCGGCTCAGGCGCGGCAGCTCCACAGAGATAGCGCGCCCATCAGGCAGAATCTGCTCAAAGACCAAGTTTGCGGTTGGTACACGCCCACGCACGCGCCAGACCATAGGCACCCGCGCCCGATCCTGCGCCAAATCTACAAAGTCCACACCACCAACTGTTGCCTCAAAGGTCATGATTTGGGGCGTGGCAGGCGCTGCATTGGGATCAAAGGGCAGCGTGACAAAATGCTGGTTGATCAAGCGCCCTTGCCGATCAAAGATGGCAAGGCGGTAGGTGGGTGGGCTGAAATCGAGCGATGGTTGTAAGGGAAGGGAGACCGTCGCTACCGGCGGCAGGTCTTGATCAACCAACGGCACCCAATCGCTAACGCTCAGGGCGAACAGGCGCAGCGAATAATCATCCGTCAGCCCGACCGTATGCCACGTCAGCGAAATACGCGCTGCACCTGACTCAAGCGCCTCAATAGTGACTGTGCGTGCATCGGATGTGAAGCTGAGGATTGCAGGCGGCAGTGAGGTGGTTTGCGCGCTTGGCGCAGCGAGTGCTAGGCTGCCTACACCAATTGCCGCCACCAGCGCGAGCAGCAACAGCCCACGCAAAAACCATTTGGAGATCATGGTAAACCTTCCTATGAAAAGAACCTAATTCTCGCCGATCTAATCGGCATCTACATCGGCAGTGCCGCCCGCAAAGGCAACACCTTCTAAAAAGCCGCGTGCGCGTTCTGTGTGTGGAAAACGCGCAAGATATGCCCAAAATGCCGCGCTGTGATCGGAATATTTGCGGTGGCAAATCTCATGGGCAATCACATAGTCCAGCACATAGGGCGGATAGCGCCGCAAGACTGTGCTGATACGTATATCGCCATCGGAAGCGCCGCCGCTGCTGCAACTGCCCAAGCGCAGCCGCATATTGTCTGCCCAACGGATGCTGCGCCAAGAGAGCTCGCCTGCAAAGTATTCGGTGTTTAGCTGTGCGGCACGCGCCATCAGGTCTTGATCGGTTTGTTTATCGGCACGGGCGCGGCTACGCTTGATGCGCGCCGCGATGCGCTCGACCATTACATCAATAGCTGCGCGTGGCATTCCGTTTGGCACGCGCAGCGTCACTGTGTCGCCATGCAGAGTCCACCGCCCGTTGGCGCGCAGGCGTGCGTCCGACTGCACTGTGAAATGCAGCCGTTCCTCGCCAATTGCCACCTCACAGCGGAAGGGTTCTGCCCGTTTGCTCATCGGTACTTACCGCTGCTCCATACATAGACCCATGTATCGGCAAAGAAGTTATCCGTCCACTCGTAAAGCCAGCGCGCATCACTGATCGAGAGATTTACGCAGCCGTGCGAATGGCGGTAGCCGAAGCTATCGTGCCAATAGGTGCCATGCAACCCAATATCGTTATCAAAGTACATCACATACGGCACGGCGGGCAGTTGATAGTAGTCAGCACGCCCGGCACCGCCGCTCATGGTGTCTGAACGGAAACGCGCCCAAATGCGGAATAGCCCTTCATTAGTAGACCATTCCGGACGCCCTGAAGAAATCAGGGTCGTGAAGACCATCCGATCATCCTCATAGGCAGTCAGCACTTGCTCGAACAAGTCCACCGAAACCCAGCGCCCTTTTACGCCCTCAGGCTTCTCCACTTTGGCAATGCGCGCTACGCGGCGCTGCTCAATCCACTGACCGGGCGCAATCAGATACCAGTCCCAAGCACCATCGCTCAGCGTGGCATAAATGTTCACCCGTGTGTAGCGGTCTAGGAAGGCTGTGTTGGGATCGGGCTTGGCGCCGGGATAGCTGCTCGGCTTGGTCGGTTGCAGAATCCACGCCATCGGGTAGGCAAAGGGTGTATCCACGATCACGCCGCTGTAGCGCGAGGCAGGCACGCCTGTTAGTTCACTGAGCGGCGTCCACTGACCGGGGCGCACCTCTGCCCAGCCATCTTGCCGCTGGCGCATTCCAACGAAGATGAAGCCGGGCGGGATGCTGCCGATGGGTGCGCCGTTGGGTGCGTTGTAGAGCGTGATGCCGTTGCGGTTGATCTGGTACAGGCTGTGGCGGTAGATCGCATACTGATCGACCTCCACAAGGCGCCCGTTGGGTGTGGGGTGCGCCAACATCTGTGCCAGCAGCAGTTGGTATTGCGCGGAAGGCAAGCCGTGCGTGCAGCCGGGTATATTTTCGCCCAGGCACGGGTTGGCAGCTTCTCTGCCGTCGCTGGCGGCAATTGGCGTTAGGGCAGCACCGAACAGCAGCGCCCCTAGCAGCACAAACATAAGCAAACGTCGCATGAGTCTCTCTTTCTAGCGGCTGCGCCAGACGTATACCGGCGTGCCGACCTCTGCAAAATTATACAGCCACTTGGCATCGCTGATCGAAAGGTTCACGCAGCCACGGCTGTGGCGATAGCCGAACCCATTGTGCCAGAAGGTGCCGTGTAAGCCAATGGAGCCGTCAAAGTAGAGGATATACGGCACAACGGGGATATTATACTGTTCGGGCTTGCCTTCAAAGCCCGTCATGCTGCCCGTCCGCAGCTTTGCCCACACCGCAAACATGCCTTCCCGTGTTGGCGTCTTTGCCAAGCCGGACGAGATCAGCGTTGCAAAGACGGGCGTGCCGCCCTCATAAGCAACGGCGACCTGCTCATACAGATCAACCGCGATCCAGCGCCCGCCATGCTTTGGCTCCACGGGCTGGAAAATGCCCATATTGCGCTGTTCTACCCACAAGCCATCGCCCACCAAGTGCCAGTCCCAATCACCCACGCGCACCGTCTTGAAGATGTAAAGCGGCGTGTGCTTGCCAAGCGCGGGCAAGCGCCGCAGCATCTTGCCGCCCGGCACCTCTGCGGCATGGACGGAATTTGCCATCCACCCCAGCGGGAACGGCGGATTGCCACTCAGCAGCACGCCGCTAAACGCAGAGGCGCGTGTGCCGCTGAGCTGATCAGCAGGCAGCCACTTATTCTCATCCACACGCACCCAACCTTCTTGTTGTTCCTTCACGCCGGTGAAGGCGTAACCTGGGTTGACGGTCTCGGTTGGGGTGCCGTTTGGCGCATCGTAGAAAGTGACATCGCGGCGCGGCAGTTGGTACATGCTGTAGCGGCGCAGTTCATCGCCATCCACACCGACACGCGGCAGCCCACGCGGCGAATGGGCAAGAATTTGCGGTAGCAGTGCGTCATATTCCCACGCTGGCAAGCCATATTTGCAGCTTTCCGAAAGTACAATGCCCGCACAGCTGTCATCGGCTTGTGCAGTGCTGGGCAGCGCAGTGAAACCTGCTAACAACAAAGTGATCATCAAACCGATATGGAAAAATCGCTTCATGACACACACTCTCCAAAGTAGAATGTTAGCTAGATTGTACAGCACTCTATCAAAGAACTGTGCCACACTTCTACGCCGCCAACCTGACGCTTACCCAATGCTCTCCCGCCTATGGCACGTGCAGCGCACCAATGCCAACTTGCCGCCCTGTGTCATTTACCAACATGGGTTGGCGCGTTTGCACATCAATCACCGAGAGGCTGAACCACCACGCGCCACGTGGATCGGAGTCGGTTAGCGGCAGACGCAGGCTGTCCATAAAGGTTTTGTGCGGCGTCCAGCAGCTTGGCGGATAGTTGCGCGCATAAGGTATCCAATTCAGGCTTGGGCGCGCTGATCCATCAGGCGGCAGCGGGACGAGCGCTAACTGGTACAAACGGCGGACTTGGCGCGCTGGCACTTGCCAATACAGGTGTAGCATCACACCTTCGGAGTCTGTTTCGGCGCGCCAGCCGAGCAGGTGCAGCATATCGCCGTTTAGGCTGAACACCTCGCGCATGGCGACGCTCGGCGGCGCGCTTGGCGGCGGTGGATCGGGAATAGGCGTGAGGATGTGAAAGTTGGCGCGGAAGGTGCTGCCCATGCTCAGCAGCACAAGCACTTGCAGCGCGATCACGATTTGGCGCGTCCGCAGCGCTGTGCGCCCTAAAACATCGGCTGCCAACAGCACCCAGATCGGCGCAAAAAAGAGCCAGACTCGCGCCGTCTCGCCGCGTGCGGTGCCGCTCAGCGTGATCAAGAGCAAACTGAGCGCACCTGCCGCTGCGAATAAATCCGCGTGGCTGCCAAGCCGTCTGCTATGCCCAATGCGCCAGACTGCCAGCCCTGCAATCGGGATGCCTGTGAACAGGAACATCTCGTAAGGATGCCAAAACAGGTAGAGCAGGTAAGGGCGCTCTAATGCCAAATGCCGATTAAACGAGGCGCGCAAAATCTCAAACGGTGTGATGCCCGTCAGCAGTGCGTAGATCAGCCAGATTGATGCTGCGCCAAGCGCGAACGCCGCCATATGCGCCATTAGGCTGCTAATGCTGCGCCGTTCGCGCCACCACCACAGCAGGATGCTAAAGCCGCCGATCAAGCCTAGTGGCACAGCGGCAAAGTTCATGAAGACTCCCATGCCCGCCACAAAGCCACTCAAACCGATCAGCCACACGCGCTTTCGCAGCAAGCCTTCCCACACGAACACCAACAGCACAGCACACAGCAGCGCATAAAAAGTGTTGAAGCGCGGCGCAAAAATGGCAAGGCTTGGCACCAGCGGATAGAGCGCCACTGCCCACAGCGCCGTTTGGCGGCTGAACAGGCGCACGCCCAAGCGGTAAATCGGCGCGACGGCAAGCCCTGCCCACAGCGGCATGAACATGGCAGGTAACGCGCTTGCCCACTGCGCGTCTGACCATTGGAGCATCTCAGGGTTTTGGCATTGCAGGCTGCGGAACAGAGTCCCAAAAGACTCCGCGAGTGGGGCAGCGCTTCAAAGGCTACCGCACTGACGTGGAACAAGGTCGGCAGACCTGGCGGCGCAAGGGCGATGCCGCCTAGCGGATAGGCTGCCTGATAGCGCTCTAGGAAGCCGAGCCAATCGCGCAGCATAGCGCCTAAATCACCGCTGAGGGCAGCCGCCGTGATGTAGCCGCCCAAATCCGGTGAGGCAATCCGCGCAAAGAGCGTGAACAGCGGCGCGCCTTCCATGCCCATAAAGGCTACGGGCAAGAGCGCTGCACCGCCGAACGCCCACACTTTCACCTGCCGCACAGCGCCGCGCCGCACCAAATGCCACGCACCAAGCGCATAAAGGCTTGCCAAACCTGCGCTGATCAGCACCCACATAAGGCGCGGATTCAAGCGCAGCCATGGGAAATACCACGTTTCAGGCAGAAAGGGCAAATGTCCACGCGCCAATGGCGTAAGGTCAGCCACCAGCGCGATACAGTAAACCGCACAGACTCCGATCAGCGCGTAGAGCAGGCGGCGGCGCGCCATTATTTACCTTTCAATACATCCACATTCACCACACTGCGATATTCGCCCTTGAACAGCGCGTCAAGCGTTTGCTGCGCGATCTGCACGGCGACTTCATCCTGCGCTTCAAGCGTGCTTGCGCCCAAATGCGGCGTGTGGATGACGCCTGCCAAGCCGATCAGTGGATTATCGGGCTTGGGCGGCTCTTCCTCATAGACATCCAATGCCGCGCCTGCCACCTTGCCGCTCTTGATCGCCTCTGCAAGGGCAGCTTCATCAATCAGCGCGCCGCGCGAGTCATTCACAATCCGCACGCCGTGCTTCATCTTAGCAAGGCTCTCTGCGTTGATCATGTGGTAGTTCTCTTGGGTTACCAGCGCGTGCAGGGAGATGAAATCGGCACGGGCGTAAAGTTCGTCCAGCGCCACCATCTGGACGCCATAGGGCGCGGCAACTTCAGCGCTGATGTACGGATCAAAGGCGATGATCGTCATCTCGAAGGCGGCAGCACGCTTTGCCACGGCGCGCCCTACGCGCCCAAAGCCGACCAAACCGAGCGTCTTGCCGCGCAGTTCAATGCCCATATACGCTTTGCGCTCCCACTGACCGCTTTTCAGGCTGCCGTCCGCGGCAGGGATGTGGCGCGCCAATGCTAACATCAAGCCAATTGCCAGCTCAGCCGTAGCAACGGTATTGCCATCCGGCGCGTTCATGACAATCACGCCGCGATCCGTCGCCGCCGCCAGATCGACGTTATCCACGCCAACGCCGGCGCGCCCAACCAGCTTAAGTTTAGGTGCAGCTTCTAGCATGGCACGGTCTACTTTGGTGGCGCTGCGGATGATGAGCGCATCGGCGTTGGGGATGGCTGCCAGTACTTCTTCGCGGCTCATCTTGGCGGCTGCCTGCACGGTGACGCCTTCGGCTGCTTCCAACAGCTTCAAGCCCGCTTTATCTAGATTATCGGGAACCAGAATGTGGTACATGCTTGGGAATTATCTCTCGCAGTTCGGATAGGTACGGCACTTTATTTTGCCCATTTGTGATGAAAGGCGCAAGGGTAGCGCATCAGGCATCCCTTTGGTATGATTGTGGCGCACAAAGTTCGGAAAGCAGGCAGCATGTATCGGGTTCGGTTTCGGCGCAGCGCACAAGATCGCATTTTAGCAGGCTTATGCGGCGGCGCGGGTGCGTGCTTGGGCATCAGTGGCTGGTGGGTGCGTGCGCTGTTTGGTGTGCTGCTGCTCACCGACTACTCGTTTGCGCTGCTGCTGTACCTGCTGCTCTGGCTGAGCGTTCCGCCGCAGAAGATGATTGACCTACCGCCGATCACGCGCCCTGATGAACCGCCGCCGCGCCGCTATAGCAGCCCTGAAGGCGTGCTGACTTTAGGTGGCTTGGCAATTTTGATTGGGGTGGTGGTGCTGGCAGAGACGACCGGCGTGCTGCGTCTGAGCGGCGGCGGTGATTTGTTGGCGCCGCTTATGCTAGCGCTGATCGGCTTCACTCTGCTGCTGAAAGCGCTGAGGAACACGCCATGATCACCTTTGAACGCCTCGTCGCACCGCTGATTGTGATCGCTGCTGCCGCCCTGTGGATCGCGCATTTACTAGGCGCGATTTCGCCCGCCCTTGCTGATTTGCTAGGGCGGGCTGCGCCTGCCCTGCTGATCGCGCTCGGCTTAGCGCTGCTGCTTGGCAAGCGCGCCCGTTACGGCAACCTCATCGCTGTTGCGCTGACTGTTAGCATTGTAGGTGGCGTGGCGGCGATCAGCTTTAGCCGTGAGGCAAGCGCCTTCCGTGAGGATTACATTGAAGGGCTGGATTACAGCCTGCCGCCGAACATCACGACGCTGCGCCTGAGTGCTGAACTGCGCCGCACGCTGGTTGAGGTGCGCCAAGCCGACTCGCGCAGCATCAGTGGCGAATTTCGCGGCAGCCTAGAGAGCCTACTCACGCCTAATTATCGTGTGGAAGGCAACATCGCCATTTTGGATATCCGCGAGACGCAGCGCGATGCGCTCAGCACGCTTGAACAGGTTGGGCGTGGACGCCTGACGCTGCAACTGCCGCCGGATGTCACCATTGAAACGCTAACGATCAGCACGGCGGAAGGCGACCTAACACTGGCGGCAACCGACCTTGCTCTGCGGAATGTCAGCCTCACAGTGGCGAATGGCAACCTAGCGGCACAGTTCAGCGCAAACGCCGGTTTGATCGCAGACTTGAAGGCAAGTGGCACGATCACCGTGCGGATTCCGCCTGAACTGGCAGCCGAAATTGCGCTGCGCGGCGGCGGCGCCAACGCACCACGCTTTAATGAAAATGCCTACACGCGGCGCATTGATAACGTGCTGGTGCCAAGCGGTACAGCCGAGACGCAGGCACAGCTCACCTTAGAGGCAGGCGGCACAATCACAGTCGAGTAATGACAGTCCAGTCATCACAGTTGCGCTGCGGCAAGGTATGCCATGATGGCAGCGTAGTCGTCGGCGCGATTATTCGGCGCGGAAGCGGCGGCTGTGTGCGGCGTCAGCAGCAAATTGCGCTGCGGATCACGCGCATATAGCACCAAGGGATGTTCATCCGTCAGCGGCTCGTACTCGAAGGTATCGAAGGCTGCGCCTGCCAGCCTACCTGTTTGCAGCATGTGTAAGACTTCTGTCTCGTCCACCACACTGCCGCTGCCTAAGTGGATAAGGCACGCCGTCGGTGGCAGCAACGCCAGCTTTGCCGCAGTTAAGCCACCGCCAAGCGCATAGTCCGTCGTCGGCGCGTAAGGCAGCAGGCTGATTAGCACATCGGCGCGGCGCAAGCAGTCCTCAAGGGTGGCAAACTGCGCGCCGAGTTCTGCCTCAACGGCACTCGGATAGGGCGTGCGCTTGTTGTAGAGGATGCTGCTAACGCGGAACGGCTTGAGCAGCCGTGTTAGCTCCACGCCAATTTCGCCCATGCCAACGATGCTCACCGTCTTGCCAAGCAGCGAGCCAACATCTGAGAAGTTCAGCCAATTGAACGAGAAAGTATCTTCATCGCCGCGCTGTGGCGAAAATGGCGCGGGCGTATAAAGCGCCGCGTGCAGCGAGCGCCCAAGCCGCTTCAGGCACGCAAGCGTCATCATCAGGGCGTGTTCAGCGCAGTAGAGCGTGCCGACGACTGGCTGCACAACCACTGAAATGCCACGCGCCGCCGCTGCCGTCCGATCTATGTCATAGGCGAGCGAGCCAAGCCGTACAATCAGCTTGAGGTGCGGCGCAGCGGCGATCATCTCGGCAGTGACAGGCTGATTGCGCTCTGAGATGATGAAATGCGCCTCTGCAAGGGCTGAGGCAGCTTGTTCAAAGCTAGGCGCACGAAGCATCGTCACCTTGAGTTCAGACGGCGCAGCGCGCAGTGCCGACTCTTGATGGCGCAAGCCACGGTCGGTCAGGAACAGCACATTATACATGGTGTCGTGCGCTTTCTGGCGTGCGATCAGCCCGTCATGCCGCGAATATCTTCCATCGTGATCCAGCCAGCGCGCAGCGCCATCAGCGCCGCCTCAGAGCGATTTTTCACGCCCAACTTATCAATGGTATTTTTGAGCAGGCGCGGCACGCTGCCTTCATCAATGTTCAGGCGTTCGGCAATCTGATCATTTTCCTCATAGCCGGCGGCAATGCAGCGCAGCACGGCATGTTCTTCCTCGTTCAGTGGATCGAGCTGGCTCATGCCGCGCAAGCCTTCCACAATGCGTTCTGCCACGCCTTGCCCAAGCACCGTGGTGCCGGCGTAAACATCTTTCACCGCGTTGACCACTTCTTCTTCGGTGGCAGTTTTCAGGATGTAGCCGTTGGCGCCGTTGCGTAGGGCGCGCATGATGTAGGGTGTTTCGTCGCGTGCAGTCAGCACCAACACCTTAATGGTCGGGCTGATGTGCTTAATCTGCGGCAGGGCATCTAAGCCGCTCATGTTGGGCATGTTGAGGTCTAGCAGCAACACATCTGGCAAATGCTCACGGCACATCTCAATTGCCTCTACGCCGTCGCTCGCCTCTGCCACCACCACAATATCGCCCGAAAGCTCTAAGTAGGCAGCCAAGGGCGTGCGAAGGCTCGGATGATCATCGGCAAGTACAGCGCGGATGCGCGGTTTGACATGCAGCTCGGTGGCGGCAACTGGGCTAGTCGTGGTTGGTGTGTGCAGGGCGGCGTTTAGGGCAGCTGCCATTTCGAGCGCATTCGCAAAGCGGCGGTCGGGCTGTTTTTCAAGCGCCTTTAAGATCACCACCTCTAGGCTAGGTGGCAGCGTGCCAACCAAATTGCTTGGCGGCGTGGGCATCTTATTCACCTGCTGGATTAGAATAGAAGTGATATCATCGGCATCGAAAGGCAGTTGCCCTGTCAGCATCTCGTATAAGACAATGCCGAGCGAGTACAGGTCTGTGCGCGGATCAAGCGGTTTGCCCTGCGCCTGTTCGGGCGAGAGATAAGCGGGCGTGCCGATGATCGAGCCGTGGGCGGTCAGGCGCTTTTGGCTGCCGTCCAGTGGGATTGCCAAGCCAAAATCCATGATTTTGATGGTATTTTCATGCGTCACATAGATATTAGCAGGTTTAATATCACGGTGGATGATGCCGGCGCGGTGCGCGTAATCCAGGGCAAGGCAGATTTGGCTGCCGAGCTGAGCGGCGACCTCAGGATTGCAGGGGATGTATTCGTAAAGTGGCTGCCCGCGCACTAACTCAACAACAAGGTAATAGTCATCTCGATCACGTCCGCGGTCAAAGATGAGCATGATGCCGGGATGGTTCAACTTGGCAGAGGCTTGCGCTTCTTGCTCAAAGCGCTGCCGTGTGGTGGCGTGGACGTGTGGATGCAGGATTTTGATCGCCACAGCGCGTTTAAGCAACAAATCGGCGCCACGGTACACGGCAGAGGTTGCCCCTTCGCCGATCATTTCCTCGACCAAGTACCGATCATTAAGTTTTTGCCCAATCCTGACCATAGAATAATGCCTCGCTATGCAAGCGTTCCAATGGTAATGGCGTGCAGAGAAAAAACATCTATCATAGATATAAAACGCACGCGGCAAGCTAACTTATAGTCTAGCCGTAAAAGTTGTTTCTGCCTACCGACAAATTGCACAGGCATCTGCATACAAACCATGAAAAATCCATGAATTTTTGTATGGGTTGACTTAGTAAGTCTACCAATTTACAAGGCATGTGGTTTTGGGTTATACAGGGCTCCATAGAGCATGTATGGTTAGGAGGTGTGACCATGTTCTATGAGATTCGTCAATTGACTAAGCAGCTGCTCTACATTCGGTGGGTTGCCCACGCCCAACCCAATCACCACCCTGAAAGCGAATACATCAATGATCTGCGCCACCGCTTTGACACTGCCACGCAACCACTTTATATTGTCTCGGATTTGCGGTATGGCAAAATTACCAACGTGCGGATTTTGCAACAGCTTGGCAAGCTCACCTTCCACCCAAATTTTGGCGGCGGCACTGCCTTCACCGAGAACTTTACGACAACGATCTATGTGAGCATTTTTGCCCGTTTTTCCGCTGAGTCTAAGCGTGAAGATGATGTTTATTCGAGCCTATCCGAAGCATTGGCGCACCTTGAGAGCCTGAAGGCGGGCGTTACTGAAGGGGTGGATTGGGATATGTTCGTGCAAAACCTAACCGAACCGACCTAGCCTCTTGCACACAGGGCGGATACACAGTCGGTTGTGGACGTTAACCGCGTTTGCTTCAGGCGCGGACTGGCTTCACACGCAAGGGCAGGCTAAACACCTGCCCCGCTTCTCCCAAGTGATTATGCCTAGCGCGGTGCAGGCACTTCCCACACGATGAAATCTTCCAGACGGGTGACGGCACCCACAAAGGTTGTGTTGCCAAAAGTGGCAGTCAGCGCATAGATGCCGAAAAATCCACCCTGTGGACGCAGCGGAATCTCAGCCGTCAACAAGTCGTTGACGAACAAGAAGGCAGTGTTGTTTGCCACGATTAGGTAGAGCAGATTATCCTGCCCGCGCCGCAGATTCAAGTTATTGATCCTGCCATTGGCGCTGCCCTCAAAGTTCAGGTAAAGCTCCCAAGTGCCATCTGAGATAACCGTCAGCTCATACTCATCATCTTCAGTGAAAAAACGGAAGCCATAGTCAAAATCGCCTTCAAGGGCATCATAGCTGTTGAAAAAACGTGCTTGCACAATGAAATTATCAAAAGGCGTGCCGCTGTAGCCAATCACGGCGGATGCGCTGCGGGTGTGGGGCAGTTCGCCGGCACGCACGATTAAGCGCTGCACGGCACCTGTGCTTGCCACGATCTCGCGGATGGCGCTGGAGATCGCAGTTGCAATAGGCGTGTTGGTTTGGGTAGGCGTCGGTGTGGCGGTGGGCGTCGCGCTTGGTGTGCGCGTTGGCGTTTTGGTATACGAGGCGATCACCTGCGCCGTCTCGGAGGCGCTGATCAGCACTTCGGCGGTTGCACCGAGATCGGGCGTTGCGGTGAAGCGTGGCGTGCGGGTGAGCGTTGGGCTTGGCGTGCGGCTGACAGTCGGCGTGCGCGTAAAGGTTGGGATGGGTGTGGTGGTCGGTGGGCGGGTGCGCGTGGGGATGGGTGTGCGTGAGGCAGTTTGCAGCGCGCTGAGCGTTTGGGCAACCACTGTCTCAATGTTGAGGGCAAGGGTTGGCGTGCGGGAGGGCGTGCGCGTAGCAGTTGGTGTGAAGGTGCGGCTAGGCGTTGGCGTGCGCGTGGGTGTGGGTGCGCTGGGCATCTTGGAGGGCGTGAAGTTCCATTGAAGGGTGCGCGTCGATGTGGCGGTGGTGGTCTGGGCATCGGCAGCGATGGGCTGCCCTAAACTGAAGATCAGGAGGGCAAGGCTGCACGGCAGGGCAATTTTGAAGGCGGTAAGGCACTGCCGAGCGCGTGAAGTCAGTGGGCGGATCAATCGCATGAGCCTGCGCTTTCGGTGCTATTCGGCAAAAGACAAAGCCTTTCAAGCGCTGATCAGGGAAAAGCACAGCGATCCTTACCCTAATATCCGTTTTTGAAGCGGCTTTCTCACATTATAGGGTCTTTTTGCTTTTGCGCGAATGCGGTGATGTGAACGCGTATTGCGTTTTGGGGGGCAAGTTAGATTAGAATGCTATGCTATAATCAAAACAGGTGTTCAATGATCGTGCGCTGTTTGCCAAAACCTACACTGGAAACTTTCATCCAAACTTGCACACCCTTAGCTGTGATTGCAGCGTTGGAAGCGCGCATGGCAGATTTTGCGCCAAACAGCACACCGTTAGCAAATTTATCGCGCTTTCTAGCGGCGGATTGCGATTACTTAGGCGTTGTCTTGGCATTCGCTAATCTTTCACAAGAGAAATTGCTACGTTTGCTTTCGGCAGAACGTTTCGCACAAGGTGATTTTGGCAACGAATGGAACATTGAGACAGTTTGCCGAAAACTGCACCGTGAGCCTGAATTTGCTGAGCGCATTGCTCAGTTATTCCTAAACGGGCGTGAGGATCCATTATTAAGACAGCACATAGCTGCATTTCATCTTGATCAGTTAGCACTGCCCGAAAATTGGGCGCAGTTGCTTAGCGATAGGAATATAATGCGTGGTGTGGTGCGAAAAAAGTTGCAAGGCGAATATACTAACCTGAAAGGTGCTGCTATTGAAGGCATCATCCGTGCTGAACTAGAGCGCCTGCAAGCCCTTTATGGTGTTGGTTTTGCTAAAGGACAAGTACCGCTTGTTGGTAAAGAGGTTGATCATGCGCTGCCATCTTTGACGGATCCGCATGTTTTGATCATGACAAGTTATATGGAAACAACTTCCAGCAGCCAAACCACACGCGCCAACGAACAAAGCGCCATATATACGGCGTTACAGACAGATAACATCCGCTATGGCAAAAAGCGTGTCCTAGTAAATTTTGTGGATGGTGCTGGCTGGCTGGCGCGTCGTTCTGATCTGCGGAAACTTTACGACGGATGTGATTACATCATCAACCTACAAACCCTTGATCGGCTTGAAGGCATTTTCTGTAAATATCTGCCAGAGTCCGCCTTCACTAGACACCCTAGACCAGAGGTTACAGATTAACCATGCTCCCGATTGACCAAGTGATCAACGGCGATAGCCTAAATGTGCTTGCCCAAATTCCCGATAACACCATAGACGTCTGCTTTGCCGACCCGCCCTTTAACCTTGATAAGAAATACACTTCCTACAAAGATCGGCGCGCTGTGGATGATTACTTGGCATGGTGTGAGCAGTGGCTGCGAATTGGTGCGCGTGACCAAACCAAGCGGCAGCATCCTCGTTCACAACATTCCTAAATGGCTCACCTATTATGCGAACATCCTGAACGAAATTGCCCATTTTCGCCATTGGATCGCGTGGGACGCCATGAGCGCGCCCGTTGGCAAAACGCTTTTGCCTGCCCATTATGGCATTTTGTTCTATAGCAAGCAGGCGAAAGGCACCAAGTTCTTTGAGGTGCGCGCACCGCACAAGACCTGCCGTGAATGTGGCGCCTTCTTAAAAGACTATGGCGGCAAACAAGATCAAAGGCATCCCTTCGGCATGTTGGTGAGTGATGTGTGGACGGATATTCACCGCATTCGCCACAACAAACGCCGCGATCCGCATCCCTGCCAACTGCCCATACACCTGCTCGAACGGTTGATCCTGATGACGACCGACGAAGGCGATCTCGTGCTTGATCCCTTTCTAGGCACAGGCACAACAGCAATCGCTGCCAAGCGCCTCAGCCGCCACTACATCGGCATCGAACTCGACTCAACCTATCATCAGGTTGCCCTAGAGAAATTGGCGCAGACCAAGCCCACGCGCTATGAAGGCTATCCCGTCTCACTCTTTTTGGGCAAGATTCAAAGCATCCGCGATTGCGATGCTGCCCATATCTTTCCGCTGCAACTGACCAAACAGCAAAAGCGCCGCCAGAAGGTCGAACCACAACCCGCCCCTGAAACCTTGCCGTTGGCGTTCTTGCCTGTGGCGGCTGAGTAGGGAAGTGGTCAAGATCGTGGCTATGGGTTGCCAAAACTGTGTGAAGCACACCGATAGCCTTTACCTCACCCTCCGATCCCCTTTCCCTGCGGGCGGGGAAAGGGCTAGGGATAGGGGTTCTTCCTCGCGTGCGCCTTGTCGAAATGTGCCTTGTCTCCTATAATGCAGCCCATAGCGTTGCACATGAAGGAGTGTCCCCTTGAGCGAGTCGCGTCCTGTGCGTGTCCGTTTTGCGCCTAGTCCCACTGGTGATCTGCATATTGGCGGCGTGCGGACGGCACAATTTAACTGGTTGTTCGCCCGTCGGCATGGCGGCAAATTCATCTTGCGGATTGAAGATACCGACCAGAAGCGCACCCAAGATCAGTCACTCAATGGCATTATGGATGGGCTGCGTTGGGCGGGCTTGCTGTGGGACGAAGGACCTGATATTGGCGGTGACTACGGACCTTACATCCAAAGCCAGCGCTTAGCGCACTATCAGCAGTGGGCGGGCTGGCTGGTAGATCAGGGCAAGGCATACCGCGCCTACGAGACACCAGAAGAACTAGAGCTGATCAGCGCGGCACGCAAGGCGAACGGACTACCGCCCGGCTATGATCGCCGTGCGCGCCAGCTAACGCCTGAGGATTGGGCGCGCCTAGACGCCGAAGGCAAGCCCTATGTGATCCGCCTGAAGGTGCCGCTGGACGAGGAGACCATCTTTGAGGACATGGTGCGCGGCACAATCCGCGTGAAGAACGAGACACTGCAAGATGCCGTGCTGCTCAAGGCGGATGGCTTCCCAACCTACCACTTGGCGCATATGGTGGATGATCACCTGATGGCGATTTCGCACGTCATCCGCGCCGAAGAATGGATTCCCAGCACGCCGCTGCATGTTATCCTCTATCAGGCGTTTGGCTGGCACATGCCGCACTTCTGCCATGTGCCGGTCATCTTGCACCCAAGCGGCGGCAAGATCAGCAAGCGCAAACACCCAGAGGCAGCCATTTCCTACTTCATCACAGGCGGCTATTTGCCAGAGGCAGTCACCAACTTCTTGTGCAACGTCGGCTGGAATTACGGCAAACTGGATGATAAGGGTGAGGAAATTCAGCTGTTCACCAAAGAGCAGGCAGCCGAGATTTTCGACATTACACGGGTGACGCAAACTGGCACCAAGTTCGATGTAGTGAAGCTAAAGTGGCTGAACAGCGAATGGATTCGCACCTTGACCGATGAGGACTTGGCGCGCCGCTTACAGCCTTTCTTTGAGGCAGCAGGGCTGGTGGTGAACCTCGATGTGCTGTTGAAGGTTGCGCCGTTGGTGAAAGAACGCATGAAGCTGCTGACCGAAGCGGTGGAGATGGCGGGCTTCCTGTTCCGTGAAGACGTGCCAACGCCCGCGCCTAGCGTGCTTATCCCAAAGGGCTTGACGGCGGAGACGACACGCGCCGTCCTCCAACTGGCACATGACTCGCTGGCAGCCCTGCCCGATTTCGCCGTGCCAACCCAAGAGGCAGCCTTGCGCGGCGGCGCGGAGCAGCTTGGCATTAAGACGGGGCAGTTTTTCAACCCGATCCGTGCCGCGGTGACGGGACAGACTGTCTCGCCACCGCTCTTTGAGGTGATGGAGATCATCGGGCGGGAAAAAGTGCTGTTGCGCCTTACGCGGGCAATCGCCGCCCTGTGAGGGTGTTCGTTCGCGGGAGTCTACGGGGCTGAAGGTTGACATGACAGCTGAAACTTTACCCCACACTAAATCCCGTCCCACAGGCAGGGCGGGACTTTCCCGATCTTCTGATTCCCTTTCCCTGCGTGCGGGGAAAGGGCTAGGGATAGGGGTGCCGCAGCCTAGACCCTCACCCTACAATTCGCCCCTCCTCTAAAACTTGCCTTCTCGCCCGAATCGCTGTACGCTACCCATCAGGATGCGACTGAATGCCCTGATTGGAGTTCGCCATGACCGATAGCCCAACCCTTTCCGATTTTGAGTTTGATTTTGGCGGTGAAAGCCGCGAAACACTGATGCAAGAGGCGCAAGAGACGATCAGCGGTTTGGCGCGTGAATTGAGCGATACACGCACCACACGCAGCCTTGGGGCAAGCGCCGAAAATCCCGCCGAGCAGCTTCTGAAAGAACTGAACGAACAACGTGCTTTCCTCAGCCGCCAGCTAGACTTTTTGAAGCTGGAAGAAGCGCACTTTGCCGAGCAAAACCTGCCTGTGCCAGACCTGTTCAAGCGCCTGAGCGAGCGCTACGCCTTCTATTGGCTGCACTTGCCCATTGGCTACAGCGCACGCCCAAACATGCCCTTTGTGCGTGTGGAGTGCGCCATTGAGTTCAACCCGAACATGGCAGATGATCAGCGCCCGGTCAGCGCGCTCATCCTGCCTGATAAAAAGTTTTTGACCCTGCTGCAAGCAAATGCAGAGGCAACCGTGAAACTTGGCACCAATTTTGAGTTTGAGGCACAAACGGGCGAACTCAGCCTGCCGAACGTCGGCGGCAGTGCAGGCGTTAGCACAGCAGTGGCGACCAGCGGCGGCATAAGCGTCGGTCCGTTCAACTATCGCTTGGTGCGCGCCCAGATTGAACACAGCGGTGAGAAGACGCACAAGGTCTTTTGGCGCATCAGCGGCGCCGATTTCTTCCGTGAGCGCGTTCCGCAGTTTGCGGTGGTGCTGCAAGTGCCGCGCAGCGTGACGCAGCTACAGGTGGCGGCGGCTGTGCAGGCATACGCCAACTTCAATTTTGCAGCAGCGGGACTGGGCGAGATCATCGCCTATCTTGGGCAGCGCCTTGCTAACTTCCTGCGCGCCGGTGCGCCCGTGCGCGATGCCAATCTGTTCGATCTGTCGGCACGCCTCTAACTTAGGCTAAGGCTATGAGCGCTGAACTCATCCTAAATGTGGAAAATGACCGCGAAAGTGTGCGGGCGTGGCGTCCTTCTGACCAAAAGACGGCGCGTGGCAAGGTGCGGAATTTTGAGCATTACAGTTTAGAACGCCAGACGATCCGCCTCTTTGAGGCATGGATGCGGACGGGCAAGTTCAGCGAGCCGCAAGAGGTTGCCATTTTTGGACAGTATCTCTACCGCCTGCTGTTCGATACGGACATTGAAAAACTCTATGAAGAAACGCTCAAAGCGGCAAAGGCAAACGGCGAACGGTTGCGCCTTCAGCTCAGCTTTGAGCCAAAAGCTGCCGAACTGGCAAACCTGCCTTGGGAATACCTGTACTATCCGCAAGGCGGCGGCTATTTCATGTGCAGCCACGTTGATCTTGTCCTTTCGCGCTTCATGCCGCGGGAGAGCCGCCAAACGCTGCGCGTGGAAGGCACACTGCGCCTGTTGGTTGCCGTCTCCAAGCCAAGCGACCTTGATCCTGTGCTAGAGCCGCGTGTGATCGAGTCTATCCAGCGCCTTGCAGAGGCATATCCGGTGCAGGTGGACGTGCTGCGAAAAGCGACCGTTGAGGCGTTCATCGAGCGCATCAAGACTTTTCAGCCGCACGTGCTGCACTTTATTGGGCATGGCGCCTTCAACACCGAGACCAGCAACGGCGAGATCGCCCTGCTCAAGGCGGATGACACTGCTGATTGGTGCAGCGATAACGACTTTGCCGATTGGTGCAGTTTGGCGGGCGTGCTGCCGCGCCTGATCTTCTTGCACCTGTGTGAAGGCGGGCGTGGTGATCTGCGCGAGAGTTTCGGCGGCTTGGCGCCGCGCCTTGTCCAGAAGGGCGCGCAAGCAGTGGTTGCCATGCAGTATCCGATCACCAACATGGCAGCCATTGATTTCAGCCGCACTTTTTACGAGGCACTCGTCAAAGGTGAGCCGCTCGATTATGCCGTGCAGCTTGGGCGCGCTGAATTCATTGGCAAGCGCCAGCACAGCGTGCGCGTCTTTGGCACGCCGATGCTTTACCTACACAGCGCCGACGGGCTGATCCAGCCCACCGATAAGGCAGCCGTGCGCCCAACCGATCAGGCAGCGCATAGTGAGGCGCTCACCTCTGATGACCTCTTGTTCAGCCTCAGCCGCCGCATTGAGGGAATCAGCGATGAAGCACGCCGCCGCAGCCTGCGCGCTTTCACCATTCAAACGGTAGATGCCTTAGATCACATTGATCGAAAGCTGTGGTTGGCGCACCTTAAGCGCGAATGGCGCACACAGTACGCCTCTGAGGGCGCGCCCGAACACCTGGACATCCTTGAGGCGATGATGACCCTCATCAAGGAGCGCGGCGTATGAACATCTACCTGAGCTTTGCGCCTGAAGATGCCCTGTTCGCGCAGTTGGTGCGTGCCGCGCTCTCTGGCTACACCCTCTACAGCGGCGAGATTAGCCAGATTGCCACCGCCGATCAGTTTTTCGCGCTCATCACACCGCGCTATGCCGAGAACCTCATATGCAGTGCCGAACGCCGCGCCGCCCAAGCACACGATGTGCCGATCACCGTCTTGCTGTTGGAAGGCGATCACATACCGCCCGAACTTAGCGACGCGCCCAAGCGCTCGCTGGATCGGCTCTGGCGCGACTTCCTAGAGAAATTCCGCACGGCGCTGCACCTGCCCGACCCAACCGTTGCCGCCCTCGTTGGCGAAGGGCGTGCTTTGCTAGGCAGCGCGCCCGACCTTGCCCACGAACGCCTTGAGCAAGCGCTGCGCCTTGCGCCCAACGATCCGCTGGCACAAGCGGCGCTCGGCGATTATTTCCGCAGCACGGGCGATGCCGCACGCGCACGCGAATGCTATCAGCAAGCGCTTGCCCTTGCGCCTGAGTCGCCTGATGCACACATCGGCTTAGGCTTGTTGGCAGAAGCTGAGCGGGCATGGACACGCGCCGACGATCACTATGCTGATGCGCTCTCAGCACTCGGTGCGAATGCTGCTGCCCTTGCCGAATTGCGCCAATTCAACCGCCCACAAAGCGGCAACCTTTATTTGCAGGCTGTCCGCACGCTGCGCCGCACCGACCTTGAGGCTGCCCGCCGCGCTGCCGATCTTGCCCTGGAATATGGTGTGCATGATGAGACCGCCTACCCTGAGCGCATCGCGCACCGTTTGCGCGCCGAAGTGCTGGAGTCACTCGGTGATCGCCTTGCGGCTGCCGATGCTTATTTTGAGGCGGGCAAACGCTTCTTGTGGCTGAACCAATATGCGGTTGCCACCGAACTGCTGCGCGCCGCCTGCCGCCTTCAGCCTGATCACACACTTGCCTGTTGGTTCTTGGCAAATGCCTTGCTGGGTGTGGCTGCCCTGCCCGACTATCCTTATGTGCGCGAAGACACACTGCAAGAGAGCGAGCAGGCACTGCACGATGGGCTGGCACAGCGCCTGCCCACTGCCGAAGAAGCCTGGGTTTATGATGTGCGCGCCATTCAATGCGAAAACCGCGCCAAACTGCCCGACGAAGACTCCGAGATGCTGCGCTGGCAGGCGATCACCTACCTAGAGCGCGGCTTGGTGCTGCGCGATGACGATCCCTACCGTTGGCAAGCCCTGAACCGTGCTTACCGCGCCCTAGAATTAGAGCGCCTAGCGATGGATGCTGCCCGCCGCGCCGCCGAACTCGGTGACGACAGCGCCCTTGAGGATTCGATTGTCACGCTGACCAACGCCGCGCAATACGAAGAAGTGCTGCCACTCTTGGAACGTTTCCGCGCCAAACAGCCCAGCTTGTGGGCAGAGGCGGTGCAGGCGTATATCTATGTGCAGCAGGATCAGCCCACCCAAGCGCTGCCGCTGATCGCGCACGTCATCGAGGCGGCAGAGCGCCTTGACGCCTGGTATTTGGGCGTGCGTGCCGATGCCTACCGACTGATGGGCGAATCTGAACGCGCCGCCGACACTTACCGCTATCTGTGGGAACAGCGCGACGCGCCGATCTACGCCGCCGATGGCGCGTTGTGTGGTTGGGCGGGCTACTTCTTGGGCGAGGCTGCCGCTGCGCTGCCCTACCTAGAGCGCGCCCTCTCCCAAGATACCGAATCGGACGCCTATTTGTACGCCAATCTTGGGCAGGCATACCTTGCCCTTGCCGATTTTGAGCAGGCAGAGGCAGCCTTTCAGCACGCCGCCGAACGCATGACGAACGCACAGCAACACTACCAATTCACTCGCCTCGATCTGCCCACTTCCCGCCGCCTGAGCGAAGGCTGGGAACACGGTGAAACAGCGCGTATTCTTCTCGATCAGTTTGAGGGGCGCCTGAACGAACGTCTTGCCGAGATCGCGCAGCCGCAACCCTTGATCGCCATTTTAGAGGCACTTGACTTCTCCGCCGATGGCAGTTGGCAGTTCATTGGGCAGCAGGCAAGCCTTGCGCGCCTCTACGCTGAAAAAGGGCAGCATCAGGCGGCGGCGCTCTGCTATCAGCGCTTGCTGCCTGAAACAGAGCGCTTTCCTGAGGCGGCAGCCTGCCTGAGCGATTCTGTAGAGGCGCTCTTGAAAGAGGCGGATGATCGCTTCAAAGAAGGTGAGGCGGACGCCGCCCTTGAAAGCTACCGCGCCCTTGCCGAATTTCTGCCCGAAGATTCCGCCTTTCAAGGCGAACTGCGCGCACGGATTGCCTGTGTGCGCCTTGTGCAGGGCAAGCCGCACACGGCAGAATTCAACGCCGCCGTCAAACGCTTCAAAGCTGCCGAAGTGCCTTCCGTTGGCGCGGCGCTTGCCAAAGCCTGCCTTGCGCTTGCCAAAGATGTTGCCTTCATCTGGCAGTTGGCGCGGGTGGGCGAAACACTGCCACCGCTTGCCACTGCCGATTTCAGCGCGGCACTGCTAAGCCACCTTGAACATATTTTCAAGCTACCGGCACCAAGCACGCAAACTTTCCCGTTGGTTGTGCCAATCATCCTTGAGCTTTCGCCAACCTTGCTGAACCCAGACGGATCGCCGCCGCCGATCCTGCTGGAGCGCTATTTGCCCGATATGCGCACCCGCATCGCCAAGACCAGCGGCGTGCGAGTTCCCGGCGTTCGGCTGCGCGAAAACAGCGATCTGCCTGAGGACGCCTACCTGATCATGCTGGAAGAAGTGCCAACCGTCGTAGACCTGCTGCCAGCAGGCGCGCTGTTCTGTGAAGAATCGTCGGATACCTTGCGCGTAGCAGGTATTGGCACCGTCCGCGAGGCAGTCCATCCCCTTAGCCGTGTGCGGGGCGCATGGATCAACGCTAACGACGCCTCTCGCGCCCGTATGCTGCGCTTTAACCTGTTGGATGATCCGCTGCGCTATATGGTCGATCACTTAGAGGCAGTGCTGCGCCACAGCCTGAATCAGTTCTTTGGCTGGCAGGAACTGGCAAATCTGCTGGAGGCGTGGCAGATCAATGCTGAGCAGTTGGCAGCTCTTAATCGTCCGCTGCTGCTGCGCGTGCTGCGTGCCTTGATCCGTGAAGGGGTGCCGCTCCAACGGCGTGTTATCGAGGCAGTGCAGGGCGCAGATTTTGACGCTGCGCTGCGTGCGGCGCGCCTCAGTTTGCGCGAACACCTGCCGCTGGACTTGCCGCGCTTTACCTTGCCGCCTGAAACAGAGGCGCTCATTCGCCAATACATCGTGCAGGACGCGCACAGCTACTTGGTAATGCCGCCTGCCGCCGTCCAGGATGTTTTGGCGGCTCTGCGTGCGCTGCTGCCAACGGAAACACCACGCGCCGCCCTGATTGTGGCTGATCCGCAGGTGCGCGCCGTTGTGCCGCTGATCACACTTTACGAATTCCCGTACCTTGCCGTGCTTTCACAGGAAGAACTTGCCGATGACCCAAATCTTGCTGCTGCTTCGGCTTGAGCATTCACTGCGCGCTGAACTAGACGAGACGGCAATTATCGAGGCTGCCCAAACGGCGGCTCAGGCGATCTGTGATCAGCTGGGCTTGCCCGCCACGGCGCACCTTCAGGTTGAGCGCGCCGAATTGCCATACGGCATCGCTGAACTGTGGGTAGATGGGGCGCGCTGCCGCCATGCCGATAGCCTTGAAGGGCAGCTTTTCAGCGCTTTGCGCGGCATCTTATATGCACCAAGCACGCAGGCTGCACGGTTAGCATGGCTGGCGGAACAGCCCGAACGCCTGCCAACCTTTCTGAGCGCGTTCACGGCGGCTGCGTTGAGCAGCCACGCCGATCTGCTGCTCACCGAGCCTGTTGCTGCTGCCTACCGCGATAGGCTGCCCGATTCGTTCATGCGCTATCCCGTGCCAACTTTGCGCACCGTGCTGGCGCCGCTTTTAGCGCTGCGCGTCTCGCTGAAGGATCACGCCCGCGTTGCCGAGATTCTCGCTGCCAGCGAAAGTGAGGGAAGCGAGGCACTCTTTGCCGCGCTGCGTCCGCAGCAGTTGGCGATAAGCTGCTCTGGCGAGACACTGCGTGAGCTGACTCAAAATGCGGCTGAGGACGAACAAACCTTCTTCGATATGCTGCGTGAGGGCATGTTCTATGAGCTAGGCGTGCATTATCCGTCCTTCACCTTTGCGCCTGAGGACGCCCTGCCGTTAGGCAGCTTCAGGCTGCATTTGAACGACTTGCCCTCAGTGGCATGGCAAGGGCTGAGTGCTGATCAGGTCTTGGTGAATGCCACGACGGACGATCTGCGGCGGCACGGTATCCCTTCGCAGCCTGCCTATAATCCCGCCACTGGGAGCGCTGTCGCCCTCGCACACCGTGCCGATGCAGCCGCAATCCGTGCCGATGGCTTCCACCTCTGGACGCCTTTCGGTTACTTGATCCTGAATATTAGCGCCTTGCTGCGCCGCCACAGCGCCTTGTTCGTCTGTCAGACGGTGGCTGCCCGTGCGCTTGACCAAATCGAGCTTGCCTTTCCCGCCCTTAGTGAAGTGGCGCGCCAACACAGCACGCCTGCCACTTTTGCGCGCCTGCTGCGTGCGCTGCTGGCGGAAAACGTCAGCGTGCGCAACACACGCCTGATCCTAGAGAGCCTGAGCGCCTATGCCTATGTGCTGGTGCCGCCCGATCAGATCGCCTTTGATGATCGCTTGCACGTCAGCACGCCACCGCGCCATGAAGCAGGCTTGTTGGCGCACGTTCGGACGCGCCTCAGCCACCAACTAACGCACCAAGCAGGGCGTGGGCGCGGCACGCTCGAAATCTACCTGCTGTCGTCAGAGCTTGAACAGATCATCCTGCAAGATGACGCCAGAGCGCGTGAGGTGCTGCTTAAGTTCTTACGCGCCAAGATTGCCGTGCTGCCACCTGATCAGCCGCCGACGCTGCTAACCACCACCGATGTGCGTCACAGCGTCCGTGCGCTGATCGGCATGGAGCTGCCACAGGTGCGCGTTTTGGCATATCAAGAGTTGGTGCCAGAGGTGAACCTGCTGCCTGTGGAGCGCATCATGCTAGACTAAATGTAAACAAGCATTCGCCAAACCTTAGACGTTGTGCTAAACTTCACGAAATAGCAAATGACAATGGTGAGGTCGTATGGCGAAACGAGCGCGTGTGGTAGTCATTGGTGCAGGTGTTGGCGGCGTGACGGCGGCGGCGCTTTTGGCGCGGGAAGGCTTTGAGGTCACCGTGCTGGAGGCGCACGTTTATAGCGGCGGCTGCGCCGGGACGTTCTACCACAAGGGCTACCGCTTTGATGCAGGCGCAACGCTTGCCGGCGGCTTTCAGCAAGGCGGACCGCACCAGATCGCGGGCGATCTGCTTGGCATTCAGTGGCAAATTGAGCGCGTTGAGCCAGCGTGGGTGATCCACCTGCCCGAACGGAGCATCACGCGCTGGGGCGATGAGGCACAGTGGCGCGACGAACGCGCCGCCAAACTGCCCGAACTGCGCCATTTCTGGGGCGTGCAAGAGCGTGCTGCTGAGTCGGCTTGGCAGTTCGCGGCACGCTTGCCCGAATTTCCGCCCGCCTCGCTCGGCGATGTGGCGCGCCTTGCCACCAAAATCCGTCCCAACCTGATCCCGATCAGCCCGCTGGCATTGATGAGCATGGGACAGTTGCTTAACGTGCTAGGTGTGCGTGAGCCAAACGCCCGCACTTTCATTGATGCCCAACTGCTGATCAGCGCGCAGACGACCAGCGCACACGCCAACGCACTCTATGGCGCTATCGCGGTGGATTTGCCGCGTGTGGGCGTCTATCATCCACGCGGCGGCATTGGCAACCTTGCCCGTCAGGTTGGCGAAGCGCTCAGCGCGCACGGCGGACGCCTAATCTACCGCCATGCCGTCACCAAAATTGAGCGCCGCGCCGATAAAACTTTCCTGCTACACACCAACAAAGGGAACACCTTTGCGGCAGATATCGTGCTGGCAAACCTGACGCCGTGGGCGCTTGCCGATCTGCTTGGCGAGAGTGCGCCGCCTGCTTTGCAGCGTGAGGTGAAGGCGCGTCCGAGTACGTGGGGTGCCTTCACGCTCTATGTGGGCGTGCCAAACGAGGCACTGCCCACACAGGCAGAGCATTTCCAAGTGGTACAGGATTTAGGGCAGCCGTTGGGCGAAGGCAACTCGGTGTTCATCTCGATGAGCAGCCCACACGATACGGAACGCGCGCCGCAAGGAATGCGTGCCGTCACGCTCTCGACCCACACGGCGATTGCGCCGTGGTGGGCGCTGCGCGAAAGTGATCCTGAAGGCTATCAGCGGCGCGTCGAGCAGTACCGAGATAAGCTGCTGGATGCCGCCGAGCGCGTTATCCCGAACTTGCGGCACGCTGCCAAGCTGATCTTGCCCGGCACGCCGTCCGCCTTCTACCGCTTCACACGGCGACCCGGTGGCATGGTCGGCGGCTTTCCACTGACCAGTTTATTTAAGGTGCGCGGTCCGCAGACGGGCATTGAGAACCTGTGGTTGGTGGGCGACAGCATCTTTCCCGGTCAGAGTACGGCAGGCGTAACCGCCGGCGCGCTGCGTGTGGCGGCAGAGGTGGTGCGCAGCGCAGCACACCAACAGCGCGCCATCCCAACGCCGCGCCGCGCTGAGAGCATCGGTTAGGGTTGCGCGGCGCGCAGCCCTTCAAGCACGCGCTCTAGCTCAGGTGGCAGCGGTGCTTGTACGCTGATCAGTGCGCCTGCCATATTGCGGAAGGTGAGCGACTCGGCGTGTAGGAAGTGCCGAGTGATCCGTAGGGTTGGCTTGCGCCTGCCATAGACAGTATCACCGACGATTGGGCAGTTGATGAATGCCAAATGCACACGGATTTGGTGGGTGCGCCCGCTTTTGGGCAGCACCTCTAACAAGCTATGCTGTGGAAAGCGCTCTAGGACGTTGAAATAGGAGATTGACTCGCGCCCGCCGCGATGGGCAGAGAAGATCGTCATCTGTTTACGCTTATTCGGATCGCGCCCGATGGGTGCGTTAATCTCACCGCTGCTGGTGTTTGGCGCGCCTTCCACAAGGGCAAGGTAGCGCTTTTGAATGGTGCGCGCTGCGAACTGTGCCATCAGGTGCAGGCGTGCTGCTTCTGTCAGCGCCACAAGGATCACGCCGGAGGTATCTTTATCCAGCCGATGGACAATGCCGGCACGGTTTTCGCCGCCCACGGACGCCACCTGTGGATAGCGCGCCAAGAGCGCGTTCACCAAAGTGCCGCTGCTATGCCCAACGGCGGGATGCACCACCATGGCGGCAGGCTTATCTATCGCCACGATCTGATCATCTTCATAGAGGATGTGCAGCGGCAGGGCTTCCGCTTGCACATCGGCGTTGGCATCAGGCGGCGCAATGATCGACTCGGCAAGCCCCACAGTAACCTGATCGCCTGCCTCAAGGCGGTAGGAAGCCTTCTCTGCTTTGTCGTTCACCACCACAAAGCCTTCTTTGATCAACTGCTGGACGCGCACCCGTGAAAGCACAATGCCCTGCGCGGCAAGCTGATCGGTTAGGAATTTATCGAGCCGTTCGCCAACCTCAAGATCGGCAAGCATGAAAGTGTGTGTTTGCATAGGTGCATTATAACACAGCCCTACAGCGCAACGGCACGCCCTAACGCGCTTCGGAAGCGATCAGCACTTCGGCGGGCTGGTTGCCAAGCGCCGTCATGAAGAAATCGGCGCGGGCAGGCACAAAAACGGACGTACCTGCTGCGGCAACCACTGTGCGCGAGGCATCCATGCCCATCGCAGCGGAAACATCCAGCGTACCGCTGATGACAGTGAGCAGGTGTGCTTTGCCAGCATAGGCGATCTTCATGCGGACGGCCGGCAGCAGCCTGAAGCGGTTCAGGCTGAAATACTGCCCTTCGATCAGCCTTGCATAAGTAATGCCGCCCTCAACTTCATGGACTGTGTATGGCACTTTGGCAGGCGGATTGACCTCAAAGCGGGTGCATTGAAGGGCTTTTTCAAGGTGCAGTGGGCGCGGCTTGCCATCTAAGCCCATTCGATCCCAATCATAGACGCGGTAGGTGGTATCGCTGGTCTGTTGCAGCTCATAGAGCAAAATACCGGGTCCGATGGCGTGCATCATGCCGGCTGGCACATAGATGAAATCGCCCGCTTGGACAGGCACAAATTGCAGATAGTCGCGGGCGCGCCCTTCAGCAATAGCGCGGCTGAATTCCTGTGCATCGGTCTGCTGTGAAAAGCCGTAGATAAGCTGTGCGTCGGGTGCGGCGTCCACAATGTACCAACACTCAGTTTTGCCGCGTGGTTCGCCTTCAAGCTGCCGGGCAAGCGCATCATCGGGATGCACCTGCACCGAGAGCCAGTCTTGCGCGTCCAGAAATTTGATCAACAGCGGAAATTCGCTATCAGCGCGTGGATTGCCCGTCATCGCTTCGGGAAATTCGCTGATGAGCTGACCGAGCGATTTACCGCTATCCTCACCATTGGCGATCTGGTTGCGCCAGAAAATCTCCCACGATTCACCGTATGGCTCATTGGTTGGCAGCCGCTTGCCCAAGCGCGTTGCAAACTGCCTGCCGCCCCACACCTTCACATGTAGGGAAGGCTCAAAGAGCAGCGGATAAAACCATTTACTCGGTGGTTTAAACATTTTAATAGCTACCTTTCTCGCAATAAACCTCAGCGCAGCGTCATTGTGCGGTAGAGCATGAAACAAAAAATGCTCAGGATGCTGCCGCCGACAAAGGCGAGCGCGTAAGCGAGCGGATCGCCTTGTGGTGCGCCTGCCACCTGCACCGCTGCGCCTGTGAAGCACAGGATCGGCAGCAGCAGCAGGCGGTAGTGCGTGCGCTTGCCTGAAAGGCGCTCGAAAAAGCGCGCAATCAGGAGCAGGAGGAGCAAGAGAAGCGTCAGCAACAGCCAGGTGAGCGCTGTCAGCACATAGTGTAGGGCAAGGCTGTCCACAGGAAATGCTTCTATTCAATCACGGTTAGCGGCGGCGCTTCAGCGTCTTTTTAACCTCACTCTGATCGACAACGGCACGCTGCTGCTGAATGATCGGGTAGTGGCAGTTCTTATACTTCTTGCCGCTGCCGCACGGGCACGGATCATTGCGACCGGTCTTGCTCCACACATCAGCGCGGTCAGGTTCGGGCGCACTTTCGCGCACGGGCTGTGGGCGCGCCGCTGGCTTGGGTGCGTCGTAGGCGCTGATGGAGGCGTGTGAGGCGCGCACGTTCTTAGCACCGATGGTGTTGCTGGGTGCCCCGTTAGTGGTTGTGCCAGTCGGCAGCGCCGAGTTTTGCGGCTGCACTTCGATCCGTAACACAGTCCGCACGATGCCGCGCCGAATCTCAGCTTGGAGCGCCGTCCACATCTGGAATGACTCACGCTTGTATTCCACCAACGGATCGCGGTTGCCAATCGCCACCGACCAAATGCCTTCGCGCAGCATGTCCAGATCGGTGAGGTGGCGCACCCAGAGCTGATCCATCGTGAACAGGATCACCTCACGCTCTAGCTGGCGCATGGCGTCCGCATTGCGGGCAGCGGTCACGGCTGCTTCAATGCCGTTGTAGACTTCCAACGCGCCTTTGGTCAGCTCCAGCACGACTTCTTCTTCTTCTTTATCTATCCAATTGGTGGGCTGAATCCATGACGGGACGGGGAAGATCGCCAAGGCGGCGCGGTAGAGATCATCGGGACTCCAAGCCTCGTCATCGTCGCTATTCGGCGGCACTTCGGTGTAGTATTCGTCCACAAGTGCCGTCATCTCATCTGCGATCCACTTCTCGATCTGTTCGCGCAGATTCGGCGTTTCCAAGACTTGTTGGCGCTGTTTGTAGATCACTTCGCGCTGCTTGTTGACCACATCGTCATATTCCAGCACGCGCTTGCGAATGTCGAAGTTGTAACCTTCAATGCGAATCTGGGCTTGTTGAATAGAGGAGGAGATGATCGGATTCTTGATCGGCTCATCTTCAGGCATCCGCAGCGTCTTCATCAGATTCTTGACGCGCTCGCCGCCAAAACGGCGCATCAGGTCATCCTCTAGCGAGAGGTAGAACTGTGACTCGCCCGGATCGCCCTGACGCCCGGATCGCCCGCGCAACTGGTTATCAATGCGGCGTGCCTCGTGGCGTTCCGTGCCGATGACGTATAAACCGCCTGCTTGCACTACGATCTCGCGGTCTTGCTTGCACTCTGCCTTTGCCTGCTCTAGGGCAGTTTGCCACTGCTGCGGCGTTGCCTCTGTGATGTCCACGCCTTGCTTACGCAGTTTTTCGCGGGCAACGCCTTCTGGGTTGCCGCCAAGCAGAATGTCCACACCGCGCCCAGCCATGTTGGTGGCAATTGTCACAGCGCCGGGTCTGCCCGCTTGCGAGATAATGATCGCCTCACGCTCGTGCTGTTTGGCGTTCAGCACATTGTGCGGAATGCCTGCCCGATCTAACAGTTTGCTCAGGCGTTCGCTGGTCTCGATGGCAACCGTACCGATCAAGATTGGCTGTTGGCGGGCGTGGCGCTCTTTAATATCGCGCAAGATGGCGTCCCACTTGGCGCGCTCGTTCATGAAGACCAAATCCTCTTGATCAACACGGATGTTGGGCAAATGGGTTGGGATCGCCACCACTTCCAACTTGTAGATTTGCCAGAACTCATCTGCCTCTGTCAGCGCGGTACCAGTCATGCCGCCCAATTTTTCGTACAGGCGGAAGTAGTTCTGAAAGGTGACCGTGGCGAGCGTCATGTTTTCGCGCTGGACGGTGACACCTTCCTTCGCCTCGATTGCCTGATGCAAGCCTTCGGAGAAGCGCCGCCCATACATGGCGCGCCCGGTGAACTCATCCACAATGATGACCTGCCCACCTTCGACCATATAATCCTTATCGCGCTCATAGATGACCTGTGCGCGCAAGCTGTTATCAAGGTAGGGAATCATCTCGGAGTTTTCGGGCGCGTAGAGTTCATCACCTTGCAGCAAATTGGCGCGCCGCAAACGCTGTTCAATCTTCTCCGTGCCTTGTTCGGTCAGGAAGACGGTGCGCGTTTTTGGGTCTTCCACATAGTCGCCATCGGGCGCTTTTTCGGCGATGCTAGCCTCGCTGCTCGGCTTGAGATCGCGCACCAGCTTGGCAAAAAGCTGGTAGTATTCACGCGGCTGTTCAGCAACACCAGAGATGATCAGCGGCGTGCGCGCTTCGTCAATCAGGATGTTGTCCACCTCGTCCACAATGGCGTAGGCATGTCCGCGCTGTACCCGTTCTTCCGCCGTCCGCACCATGTTATCGCGCAGATAGTCAAAGCCGAACTCGTTGTTAGTGCCGTAGGTAATGTCAGCGGCGTATGCCTCACGGCGCGAGATCGGGCGCAAATTTTGGTAGCGATCATCATCGCTGTTGAAGGTCGGGTCGTAGAGGAACGAGCCGCGTGTCGGATCGGCAGCCGCATTCTGAATGACGGCGGCGCGCAAACCGAGCAGGTGATAGATAGCGCCCATCGTCTGCAAGCCGAACTTGCTCAGATAGTCGTTCGGCGTGACCAAATGCGCGCCTTTGCCCTCCAAAGCATTCAGATACAGTGGCAGCGTCGCAACCAGCGTTTTACCTTCACCCGTTTTCATCTCGGCAATTTTGCCATCATGCAGCACCATGCCGCCGATCAGCTGCACGTCATACGGGCGCAAGCCAATGGCGCGCACCGACGCTTCCCGCACGACGGCGAACGCCTCTGGCAGCAGATCGTCCAGTTCTTCGCCATCTGCCAGGCGCTGGCGAAATTCTTCAGTCTTGGCGCGCAGTTGATCGTTGGTGAGCGCCTTCACATCTGCTTCAAGTTCGTTGATAACTTTCACGACCTCACGATAGCGCTTCAGATCGCGCTCGTTCGGATCGCCAAAGATGCTTTTGAGCAGTTTCTTCATGACCATACGACAAAACACCTCCAGAGTCCGCCCATCGGACTCGGACTCGCCTGTCAGAGAGAAAGCGCGCTTACTGCGCGACCGTCCGACGGAACAACAGCATAAGCATACATGCCGAAAGGCGCAAACGCAACCTATATTGCGGCAAACGTGCCTTTCTCTTGCAAAACGTTAACGTTTCCGATAGCGCCACACACGGAAAGATTGCCCAACCACAAACTCGCCTTCCAGCACGCCGAAACGCGCCAAGGCGGCAAGCACAGCCTCGCCGCGGCTACCCGTTGGCGTGAACCACACCGCCCGACTTTCGGCAAGGGCTGCCTGCACGAACATCTCTGTATCGGCATTTGGATAGGGCAGCACAAGCACCCGTGCCGGCTGTGTGTAGTAGTAGCCGATCGCGGGATCGGTCGCGCCGCTGGCAGGGTCGGCAGGCGTCACAATGAGCGTATCCGCCGCTGTGGTCTGCGCGCCCAGAAAGGCAGCCCACGTCCGCCAGTCGGCTGCCTTACGGTAGTCAGGCGCACGATAAGGCAGCAACGCCCAGAGCTGGGCGCCGATCAGCAGTGCGGCAAGCGCAGCGCTGAACGTCATACGCCGCCGCGCCGCCAAGCACGCCAAAATCAGCACGCCAAACGGCACGACGGCGAGGATGTAGCGCGGATCAAAGACGTTTAGGCGCGTCGAGACCAGATAGAGCGCTGCCAACGGCACAATCAGCGCGGCGGCAAAGAAGGCGTGCAAATGCTGCGGAAGGCACAGCAGCCCAATCAGCAGGCTGATCAACACAGACGCGCCAAAGGCAGGTGCGCCTAGCTCGCCAAGCAGCAGCACCGCCCAAAAATTCGGCAACGTGGCAAGCTCTGCGCTGCCGCGTGTGCCGCCATAGCCGCTGTTTGCCAGCGCCACGCCCTGAATCACGCTGGGAAGTTGTGCAATGACGATCACGCCCAACGCGAACAGCCAGCCGCGCAGCGCACGCCGCCGCACCAGCAGGATATACAGCCCGTGCAGCGCCAGCAGCAAGCCTTCTAGGAAAAAGAGATAGAGCGCGGCGCTCTCCACCACAGCGTAGAGCAGCCATGCGCGGCGCGTCCGATGATCTGCCGCACGAATGAGCAGCCAAAGCGCAACGGCACTCACGCCCGACCACATGGCATAGTTGCGTGCGTCTTGGCTGTGCCAGATCAGGTACGGATTGCACGCCCACAACAGCGCCGCAATCATGCCGATCTGCAGGGCGCGCTCAGAGCGGAACAAGCGCCGCGCCGCAGCGTACACAGCCGCGGCGCCCAGCAAGTTCAGCAAGGCAGGCAGCACACGCAGCGTAATCTCACTATTGCCTGCCAGCCGCACCCACGCGCCAAATGCCAAAAACGCGCCAAAGGGATGCGGCTCACGCCATGCCAAGCCACCAGGCGCGGTGAGTTCGGCAAGCGGTGCTGTCCAGTAGCGGGCAGTGAACGCCTCATCGCCGCGCAGCGATTGCATGCCAATGCCGCCGATCCGCAGCCATGCCGCCACAAGCAGCACCATCAGCAGCACGGCAAGCCGCAGGCGCATTAGTCGCGTTCTTCCTCAGTTGCCTCGTCAAAGGCTTTGGCGTCCAGCAGGGCAATCAGCGCTTTTTCGATGGTGTTCAGCTCATCCTCGCTGAGCAGCTCAAAGTCTGTCTTGCGCCGTTCGCGCTTCACTTCGCGCAGCGCCGTCTTGATAGAAGGCTTCTTCTTTGGGCTGGCAAAAACAACGGGAATGCTGGGCGCTTCGAGTTCCAAAATGGCGCGCGGGTGCGTGAAGACGACAATTGGCTGTACCTCAATGCCGGAATCGGGCAGAACAGAGTCAATGACCGTCTGTACATTGGCGGCGTCTATGGCGGCGTCTTCAAAGGGCTTGCCAATGCCTTCCTGCTTCATGAATTGGAAGAAGGGCGCCAACGGTCCGCGGCGCTTGTAGTCCAGCCAGTGATCGCCTGTGATCTTGAAGCGCGTCATCTGGAAGCGCGTGGTGAGCGTATAGACGCCTTCCGGCGTGATCAGGATATGGTTGGCAGGCGGAAAGTAGTTGAACAGCACACTACGCCGATTAATGCCTGCTAAGCCTTCGGCAATGGCTTCCTCAGGGCGCGGTTGGCGCACCCATTCGTTGGTTAGACGCACCGAAAGCAACGTGGTGACCAAGCCAACAGGCATCACCAAGCATGGCACAAAAAGAATGACGGTCTCGTCGACGGCTATGAAGTTGCTGAGAATCAAGCCAGCGGTTAGCACAAAGATACTGACGAAAAACAAGACCGTCCCGACGCGGCGCCCTTGCTTAATGCGAAGTTCGTTCGTAATTACACGCATGGCGTGAAGATTTGTCCTCTCATGGTGGTTGGGTGAACAGCATCATAGATTATTGCCGCATTGTACCACATCAGGGCGTGAAGGCTGTGCAAAACCTGCCCAAGTGCATATCTACCGTGAAGCACTGCTGATCTTCTACGGCAAGCTGAGCGTGCCGCGCTATTCATGGGCGTGGCGCGATGGTGAACGGCAAAAAAACCTCACCAACGCGCTCGCCCGTGCTTGGCGAGACAAACCCAAACACCCAGCGCAACTCCTCAGGCGGCGGCAAGGCTGCCTCTGTCCACGCGATAAAGATCGTATCGCGGATTGTCTCGCCCATCTGCCACGCAGACGTTGGGTAGTAGCCGCGCACAGGATCAGGATAATCGCGCTGTGTGATCAAGCCTGTGGTGTTGCCCTCAGCGTCCACCGTCCGCAAGTGCGCGAATGGGATGAAGCGTTCGGGAATTTCGCCCACCACCCGCCAATAGAGCGTGAAATACGCGCCCTGCTCATCCGCAAAGGCGCTGTAGCTGTAGAGCTGAATGCCCGTTGCAGCTGCTTGCGCGATGTGGGTGGCTGTTTCCGCTTCAGCGGCAAGGCGCGGATCGCCACGCGGCACAACCTGCACAAAAGGCGTGTGCGTGCCGCCAAAGCCCATGCCCAAAGCTAACAGCGGATTTTGCCCTGAGAGCATTCCCAAATACATCTGCATCCAGTGCGTCAGATAGATGTTTTGATCGCGCCGTTCGTTGGCAACCGCTGCAATGAATGCCGCCTCACGGTCGTGAAAGAGCGCAATCTCATAGCCGTTGTCGGCAGCTTCCAAGCCGATCCAGTGATCAGGACTCCAGCCGCCTGTAAAGACGACGCTCTGCGGTGGCAGGCTGGCATAGGCGGCGTAGTATTCCGCGCCACGTCCATCGGCAGCGCGGTTGTTGGCGGGCAGCCCAACGGCAAACAGCAGCGGAATCAGCGCCAAGAGCGGCACGGCAAGGCTGACGGGACGTGCCATGCGCGGCAGGCGCACCTGAATATCTGCCAAGCGCGCCAGCCCAAAGATCAGGACGAGTCCGCTTTGCGTGTAGTAGATGAACGCCTTGTGATCTTGCCGCCACGTCATGAAGAAGGCGAACGAGATCGCGCTGCCCAGCACGAGTGCCGCGCCATACAATGGCTGCTTCCGCACAAACAGGATGGCGCCTAGCGCGCCGAGCAGCACGCCAAACGGTGTAAAAAAATCTAGGTGAAAACTGCCCACAAGCTGAATGCGCGCCCACAGTTCAGGCAAGGGCGAGATCAGCAAGCCTTCTTGCCCATAGCCAAAGACGATCTGCAAGGCGTTATAGGCATTGATCGGCGGATTGAAGGTTGTGCCAAGCCCATAGACCACGCCAGCAGGCACTTTGAAGAATACATCGTAGTAGAGCAGCAGCGGCAGGGCAAGCGCAGCCAGCAAGCGGACGTAGCTCCACAGGTGCAGGCGGCGCAACGCACCACTGCCCAGCGCGATCAGCGCCGCGCTGGGCGCCCACAACACGATAATGCGGTGATTTGCCAAGCCCAGCCCAAAGAGTAGCGCCGCGCCTTCCAGAAAGGCAGTGTTCTCAGGCTGCCGCTGATAGCGCGCCATCAGGTAGAGGATGCCCGTCACCGTCAGGATGTGCAGCCCTTGCACCTCTGCAATGGTGGCGATGTGCCACATGACGCCGCTTAGCCCAAAACAGACCACGGCAAGCGCAGCGGCATACCACCGTACGTGCAGCCGCAGCGTGAGATAGGTCACCACGAGGGCGAGCGCCGCAGTCAGCGACGAAAAATAGGTGACCCATGTGAATGGATCGCCGCCCAGCGCCGCGCCAACCCGCGTGAAATAATGGGCGAGGATCACGTAAGCGGGATAACTGGTGGCGTGCGCGATGCCGTTGTGGACGACGGCGCGCTGCAACTCCATTGACTCCGCTTCTGCGCCACCGCCAACGATGTAGCCACGCGCCGCCGTGCTGACGTAGAGCGCCAAGAAGCCGATAAATAAAAGAAGTGGGATAAAACGTGGTAAGGCATTTGTGAGCAAGCGCTGCGAAGGGATCACAGCGCTTGGTGTATGTTCAAAGGGTGCCATGCGTTGCGCTTTCGTGCTTGGTTAAACGGTATGGTGGGCAGCCTACAGGCGCGGCACACGCGCCGCAATGGCAGTGACCACCTCATAAGTGTTGGTGTCCAGCCATTCTGCCACTTCATCCACGCCGATGTACTCATCGCCCTGCTTGCCGATCAACACTACTTCGTCGCCAATGGTGACGTTTGGCACATTCGTCACGTTGATGGCGGATAAATCCATGCTGACGCGCCCAATGACTGGCACACGCTGCCCACCCACCAACACCTCTTGCCAGCGGTCAGGCGCACGACGGAAGCCATCGGCATAGCCCACATTGATGATTGCGATGCGCTCTGTGCCGCGGGTGCGGTAGGTGTTGCCATAGCCCACATAAGCGCCTTGCGGCAGCGTTTTCACCGCGCCGATGCTGGTTTTCCACGTCAGCGCAGGGCGGAAATCCGGCGGTAGCGGTGCGCCCAAGCCCGGCATAATGCCGTAGATGCCGATGCCAAGCCGTACCATATTGAAATGCGTTTCGGGCAAGGTCAGTGCGGCAGCCGTGTTCGCCGCATGGATGTACTTGAACTCGACACCGCCTGCGCGCAGCGGCGTCAGGCAGTTCTGAAAAACCTGAAGCTGGGCACGGGTGTATTCCGTGCTGCTATCTGAGGCAGCAAAATGCGTGTAGATGCCTTCAATCTCAAGGTTACGTAGATTCCGCACGCTGCGGAAGAAGGGCGTCACTTGTTCGGGCAGCAAGCCCATGCGCCCTAAGCCTGTATCCACCTTGACATGGGCGCGCAGCGTTGTGTCTAGCTCACGGGCGATGCGGTTATAAGCGCGTGCTACCTCCAGATCATAAAGCGTCAGCGTTAGGTCATAGCGCAGTGCCTGACGTGCCGCGTTCGGTGGCGTGTAGCCAAAGACCAAGATCGGCGCATCAATGGCAGCCTCACGCAGTTCGACTGCCTCGCCAACCGAGCTGACGGCGAGGTAATCCGCGCCGTTATTGAGCGCTGTTGAGGCAACCGCCACCGCGCCGTGTCCATAACCGTTTGCCTTCACCACCGCCACCATAGCCACACCTTCGCCGACGATCTCTTTAGCGCGCCGCACGTTGTAGGCAATCGCACCGCGATCAATCTCTACCCATGTTTGGCGCGGCAGCACCTGATGATGGCGGTTATCTTCCTGCTCGCTATAGCGTGGTAGGCGTGCCACGTCTTCTGGGTTGGCAAGCAAGGCGCGCGTAGCGCGTTCCATGCGGCTGGCAGCGCTGCCTTTGATGACCACGACATCATCGGGTTGCAGCCAGTCGGCAATGCTGGCGGCGGCATCTTCGGGCGAGTAGGTGATCCGCACGTTACGCCGATCCATGCCGTGATCAAGCGCGGCGCGCCCTGCCACAGCCGCCAGATCCCCTTCCGTCACCAACACATCCACCACTTCGGCAGCCTGCCTGCCAATCTCGCGGTGACCGCTGACGGTGTGCTTACCAAAATCACCAAGGCTGCCCAGCATAAAGATCAGGCGTCCGTTTTCGGCAGGCAGCCGTAGATCGCGCAGCCAGTCCAGCAGGGCAAGCGTGCTTGGCAAGTTCGCATCAAAGCTGTCATCCACCAACAGGCAGCCGTTGGCGCCTTCCAATGGGCTAAGGCGTCCGGGCAGCGGCTGCAATTCCTTAATGGCGTTCAGGCTCTCGCCAACCGAGATGTTATAGGCAGTGCCGATTGCCAAGGCTGCCAGCACGCCATAAAGCGTGTGCGCGCCGAGCAGCGGAATCCAACGTCCAACGTAGCGCTCTTGGGCATAACGCACGTCAAAGCCCGTCTTATCACGTGCCAGCAGCAAGTTATAGGCGGTGAAATCTGCACCAAAGGCAACACCTGCCCGATCCAAGCCCATCGTTAGCACGTTGGCAAGTGTGCGGGCGCGCATGGCACGGATTTGATCATCGTCGTAGTTCAGCACCGCCAAGCCATTTTCGGGCAAAGCGCTGATCAGGGCAGCGTATTCTTCGGCAAAGGCGTGCCGTTGATCAAAGCGTCCCATGCCGCTGTAGTTAAGGTCGGTCACCACGCCGACGAGCGGCTTCACAATCTCGGCGAGTTCGCTCATGCCGCCGTTGTGGGTAATGGGCATCTCTAAAATGGCGAATTTATCTTCAGCTACCAGCTTGCCTAAGGTGAGGGGCAGGCTGAACTTGCCGCTGAAACTATCGGCGCTCTTATAGACGCGGTGCTGCACGCTAAGGACGGCGGCGATTGCCTCGCGGGCGGTGGTGGCTGCCGCGCCGCCTGCCACGGCGATCACGGTGGTGCCCAGCTTTTTTAGGGCAATGCGCGCCCACTTCAGCAGCGCCGACTCCACATCGCGCATCACGATCACGGTCAGCCCGTCCGTATCAAAATCGGGTGGGCGCTGGCACATGATGCCTAACGCGCCATTCTCGGCAGCCTCTCGCATAAATTGGTGACCGTCGCCCTGCTCAGTCTTGAGGGCGACAAACAACGCGCCCGTCTGCGCTTGGCGCGCATCAAGGCAAAAATCGGTGAAGAGTGCGGCGCCTGCCTCACCGAAAAGCTGACCATCTGCTGCTTCGAGAATATCGTATAAATTGATCATGGCTCTAGTATACAAACGGAGTACATTGGTAGCAAAAACGCCTACCCAAGATTGCTTAGGCAGGCGTTTATGAAAACAAGCATAGGTTTAGGTGCTTAGGCAACTGCCTCAGTTGCCGCAGGCTGTGCCGCCTCGATAGCGGCTGCGGGTACTTGCTGATCGCCAAACGGATCGTATGCCTGTTCGCGCTCGGCGCGGAACTGCTGCGTATAGAGGCGGTAGTAGTGTCCGCGTTGGCGCATCAGCTCAGCGTGATTGCCCATCTCGGCGATGCTGCCATCTTCAATCACGATGATCTTATCGGCGCGCCGAATGGTGCTGAGCCGATGGGCGATCACGAAACTCGTCCGCCCGCGCATCAGCGCTTCCATGCCGCGCTGGATGAGCGCTTCGGTCAGCGTATCTACGGAGCTGGTCGCCTCATCCATGATGAAGATTTCGGGCTTTGCCAGCACTGCCCGCGCAAGGCTGATCAACTGCTTTTGCCCAACCGAGAGCAGATTGCCGCCTTCGCCGACTTCCTCAGCATAGCCTTTCTCAAGGGCGCTGATGAAAGGATGCGCGCCGGCAATCTTCGCTGCCTCCTCCACTTCGGCGTCGCTGGCGTCCAGCCTGCCGTAGCGGATGTTCTCACGGATGCTGCCGCTGAACAAGTGCGGCGTTTGCAGCACCACACCGATCCGCGACTGGATCGAGTCCAGCGTGTATTCGGTGTAATCGCGCCCATTGATGCGGATCACGCCGTTTTTCGGCTCGTAGAAACGGCAGATCAGGTTGATGATTGTAGATTTACCGCCGCCCGTCGGACCGACCAGCGCTACGGTCTCGCCCGCTTGCACGGTTAGGTTGAAATTTCGTAAGACAGGCTTATCTTCTGTGTAATAGAAGTCCACCGCCTCAAAGCGAATCTCACCCGTCACCGTCTCGGCGGCAACCGCGTTCGGACGGTCTTTGATCTCTGGCTCAGTATCGATCAACGAGAAAGTGCGTTCGGCGCTGGCAACGGCGTGCTGCATCTCGGCGTAGACACGCGCAAGGTCTTGCACGGGCCACAGCATAAAAGTGATGTAGCCGATGAACGCCTGAATGCTGCCAACGGTCAGTGCGCCGCCTAGCGCCTGCGCGCCGCCATACCACACGATGACGCCAAGTGCCAACGCGCTGACTAACTGCACCGAAGGCAGAAAGAGTGCCGAAAGCCACGCCGCACGGAACGAGGCACGGTACATGCCACCAGACAGTGCGCTGAACTCCTCAAGGTTCTGCGCCTCGCGTCCGAGCGCCTTTACTACGCGCACGCCGGTGATGTTCTCGTTGTAGGCACCGGTGATCTTGCTGTTCTGTTTCCGCACCAAGCGGTATTCAACCAGAATGCGTTTTTGAAACCAGAACGCGATCATGAGTAGGATCGGCAGCACAGCAAAGACGATGAGCGTCATCTGCCAGTTGATGCTGATCATGAACACGAACGAGATGACGAGGTTCATCAGCGCCCAGACCACATCCAACATGCCCCACGTCACCAAGTCGGCAATGCGCTCGGAGTCGCTGTTCACGCGGGACATGATCCAGCCGACCGGCGTCTTGCTAAAGTAGGAGAGCGAGAGCGTTTGCAGGTGATTGAACAAGCGCTTCCGCAAGTCGTACTGCACATGTTGACCCAACACGCCCGCCAGCACAATGAAGCCGAACACACAGGCGGCAAAGACGATCTGCCCTGCGCCGTAGAGGAGCAGTACTCGAATCAGCGACTCGGTGTCCCGCGGCACGATGCCTTCATCAATGATGACCTTGCCCAAGTAGGTGAAGATTGCCTCTAACATCGAAACAATTGCAATGGTCACCACGAAGCCTAGCACCCATCGCCAACGCGCACGTACTAGCCCTAGAATGCGTAGGATTGTCTTAGCGCTAAAGCGCGTGGCGAATTCTTCTTCTTCCCAGTAGCCTGCCTCAGACACTGGCGATCTCCTTTTCAAGCTCTGCTTCAATGCGCGATTGCACATCGTAAATCTGGCGGTAGAACCCTTGCTGTGCCATCAGCTCGGCGTGTGTGCCGTGCTGCACGATCTTGCCATCTTCCAGCACAAGGATCAGATCGGCGCTCATCACACTGTGAACACGATGCGCGATGATGAACGTCGTGCGGTTTTCCATCAGGCGATCCATCGCGTCGTTAATCTCTGCTTCTGTCTCAGTGTCTACCGATGAAGTGGCATCGTCTAAGATCAGAATGCGCGGATTCTTCAAGAGCGTGCGCGCAATGGCAATCCGCTGCTTCTGACCGCCGCTGAGCGTTACGCCGCGCTCACCAACCAACGTCTCATAGCCTTTCGGGAAGGTCAAGATCACGTCGTGAACGGCGGCAGCACGCGCTGCGGCTTCCACTTCGGCATCGCTGACCTCGTGTGCTACACCATAGGTGATATTCTCCCGAATGCTACGCGAGAACAAGAACGGCTCCTGCTCCACAATCCCGATCTGCGAACGCAGGTAGGCGCGTGAATAGTCGGTTAGCGGCACGCCATCCAGTTTGATCACGCCATCGGTATAATCGTAGAAGCGCGGCAGCAGGTTGACCAGCGTTGTTTTGCCGCTGCCAGTGCCGCCCAGCAAGGCAATACGCTGACCGGGCTGGCAATCAAAGGTGATGCCGTGCAGCACTGTGCCGCCACCATCAGGATAGACGAACGAGACGTTCTGGAAGCTGAGCGCACCTTGCACACTGCCCAACGGCTGATAGATGCCATCCGTCAGCGGCTCGCGCACTTCGCGCAGAATATCCAGCAGGCGCTGGAACGAGACCAGCCCTTCGGTCATATGCACGATGATGCGCCCCAAGTTACGCATAGGGTTGATGATCTGGATCAGCAAGCCGACGAAGGCAAGGTAGGTGCCAAGCGTCACTTCACCGTTGATGACCATCAGCGCCACAACGAACAAGCCGCCCACAATCTGCGCGCCACAGATAAGATCGGTGAGGGGCCAATAAACCGCGTGCAGCATCATGAAGCGCTTGCCGCGCTGAAAACGCTCTGCGTTGGCGGTGTCATACTTGGTGCGCTCATAGGGCTGCCGTGCGAATGCCTTCACCACGCGCACACCGCTGAGGTTCTCTTGCAAAATGGTCGTCGTGACGGCATCTTGTTCCTGATATTCCTCGTAGCGCTTGGAGATGCGCTGAAAGAAGAACAGCGACAGCCCAATGATGAACGGTACGCAGATCAGCGAGAGCAAGCCCAGCCGCCAATCAAGCACCATAAGCGTGATCCAGTTCACGCCGAACAGCAAGCCAATGCGCCCTAAGCCAATCGCCTGATCGGCAAAGAAGCGCCGCACCGCGTCCACGTCAGAGGTCGAGCGCTGAATCAGATCGCCGGTTTGCGCCTTCGCATGGTAGGCGAAGGTCAGCCGCTGCACATGGTCAAACAGGTAATTCCGCAGGCGCAGCGCGATGCCTTCCGCCGTCCGCGATGCCAAGCGCGCACTCCAGAAGGTGAAACCGCCTTCAAAGATCGCCATGCCGATGAAGCCGAGCGCAATGATCGGCAGTTGATCGTAGGGACGAGCAGGATCGGTCAGCACGTCATCCACCAGATATTGCAGCAGCACAAAAGTGATCGCTTTTGCCAGCGCCGCCACACCAAGCGAGAGCGCCGCGCCGACATAGGTCAGGCGAAAGCCCGTCATTAGCCGCCACATGCCTAGCAGCCGCTTTTCAGAGACGGCGTGCTTCAGATCATAGTCTGGCACGCGCACAGGATGAGGAATTGCCGTTGAGGTCAAGGCGAAATACTCCACAAGGGTTTGGGATAAACGCGGAAAGCATTCTACACAGGATGTTTGTGCCGCTGATTACGCATTATACACCCTTTTGGGATTAAAGCAAGATATAGTTGGTCGTTTACGGCTCAGTATGGCTCAATTATAGAGGGCTTATTTTTGTAGGCTGGCGTGTCCTTATAATAAAGTGCGCTTTGCCGCACGGCAAAGCGCTAGAAGTAAGTGCTTATGGGTTATCGCAGCGCGTAGCCCTAACCGTCCTACAGGTTCAACTTACCCGGGCACAGGATATTGTTTGGATCGAGGGCGTGCTTCAACTGCCGCAGCAGCGCCATGCCCTCAGGCGCATACTGTGCGCTCATGTAAGGCGCAAGGCGCATTCCCACACCGTGATGATCGTTCAGCACCGCGCCCGCTTCAAGGGCAGCCTGCACGCCCACACGGAAGATCGCATCGTGCAGCTCTTTTGCCTCCGCCAAATCGTCAGGTCCGACGGGAATTTTGGCGCGGGCGTAGATCATGCTGCCCCATTCATACCAATGTGAGAAGTGCGTCGTCAGAGACAGGTTGAAATGCGCTGGCACGGCTGCGCGGACAGCTTGTGTGGTGGCGTGGTAGACTGCCTCGATGTGTTCATAGTCCGCCACCACATCTATCGTTCCCCAGATGCTGGGCAGTTCCGGCGCGTAGGGCGGATAGTAGAACACATAGCGGCGTTCCCACCACGTCGCGCCGATCTGGGCGGGCAGTGCCGCACCGCCACAAGCGCGCATGATTTCGGCAACCTTTGCTGCCTCTAAATCCACCAAATCGGGATATTCGCCATCGCACATGATCACGAAAGTCGGATCTGGCAGCGGCATATCCACCGCACGCGCCAAACTGTGCGCGGCAGCGTAATCGTCATAAAGGCGCATCACCGACGGGCGTAAGCCACTGACCATCACTTGCCGCCCTGCTTCGACGCCATCTGTCAGATTTTTGAAGGCATAGGCGAGAAATACACGCTTAGCAGGCAACCGCCGCAGCTTGACAGCTGCCGCCGTGATGACGCCGAAAATGCCTTCTGAACCGATCAGTAGTTGGGTGAGTTCAGGACCGGCGGCATGGCGCGGCACGCTTGGCGTGCGGACGATCTCGCCCATCGGTGTGACGAATTCAAGGCTCAGCACGTGGTCTTCGATCTTGCCATACTTGGTGGAAAGTACACCCGATCCGCGTGCGCCGATGCTGCCGCCAATCGTCGCCCACTCAGTAGAAGCGGGATAATGTGTGAAGGACAAGCCAAGCGCGTTCAGCTCCGCCTCAAAATCGCGGCAGATTTTGCCTGCTTCCACTGTGCAGGTCAGCGATTTCATATCCATATGCCGCACGCGATTCATGCCCTTGAGGTCTAGCACGATGCCGCCGCGGTCCGCGTTGGCAGCACCTTGCACGCCGCTGCCGCCGCCCCAAGGTGTGATCGGTACGCCGAATTGATTTGCCAAGCGCACGACTGCCGCCACTTGTTCTGTGCTGCTCGTGCGCACCACAACATCTGGGCGGCTGATGGGCGCACCGGCAGCCGCCGCTGCAATGGCATACCACCACTGATCGGCGGCGTAGGGTCGCTTAGCTTCTGATGCGGTCAGCACATTTGCTGCACCCACAATCTGCGAGAGTGCTTCGACTAATCGGGAGTCCATGCTTTATCCACCGTAAAATCGCGGTTGTGAACAGTCAATTCAACTTTCTCCAGCTCGTAAACGGCATCAATCAGGTGTTGGGCAAAGCGCTGGAAGGCAATCTCGCCCTTTTCAGCAGTGCCGTGCTGCGGCACACCCATCACGCCAGAGTCCGTGAATTCTTCGTGATCAAAGGGAAAGCTGAAATATTGGTAGCCTTGAAACTCGGCGTCGGGCATTCCGTCTTTCTTTGCCCACGCTTCGCCAAGCCATGCCGGCGCGTGTGCCTTATCGGTCTTGGCGCGATCTAAGCGTACCAATTCAGCGTTGTGTGCCAATACTTGGGAAGTCTCCAACTCGCCCGCGTGCCAGCCGGGCGTCTGTTCGGGCGTACCTTCCAGCACATCTTTCAACATGCCGATGTAGCGCTCGGCGTAGGGCTTGTAGTAGGCGATCAGGGCGCCGGTTTCGTAGCGCAGGCGGCGCAGCACCGGATCGATGACCTTTACGTTGCTGCCATGCCCATTCACGAAGATCAGGCGGTTGAAACCATGATGAATCAGGCTGCGCCCAATGTCGTAAATCAGGTTGAGGTAAGTGTTCTCGCGCAGCGTGATGGTGCCAGCGCCCCAGCCCGGCGCACGCATATGCTGCGGTGAATAGCCTAGCCAGAGTGTTGGTGTGTAGAGGATACCGGCTGTTTCGCCCGCACGCTTGGCAACCTCTAGGGCAGTGATGCTATCGCAAAAAAGCGGCAGGTGCGGTCCGTGCTGCTCTAGGCTTGCCTTCGGGATAAGGATGGTATCCGAGTGTTTGAGGTATTCCTGAACATCTACATAGCTTAGATCGCCCAAGCAGAAAGACGGGAATTTCAAATCGAGTGTGCGGCGGCGCGCTGTTGCACCATTACTTGTGGAAGGGATCGGTGAAAGTTTCGGCACACGCGCCGACTTTTTCGCGTCGGCTTTGGCTGCCTTCCCTTCACCGCCATTCTTGGAACTTTTCTTAGGCATAAAACTCTCCAAACAGGGTGAATGCCTCTGCCTGCACAGCATCGGCAAAACTATCATCATTGATGTGACCTGCAAACTCAAGGTAGCGAATGCCACGCTTGAGACCGTTTTTCAAAATAGCGCGCACCGCCTGATTGGTTTCAGGCTGCCAAAACGCACCGCCTTCAATGTCCATAACAGAGCCGCCGCCTAGCGGCGCGATGACCGTTACTGCGCCGCGTGCGCGGTTCAGCTTCTCCGTTAGAAAGTGGGCAGCCTCAAGCTGTTCGGCGTGCCTCAGGCGCACAAGGGTGAATTCAGGATTGTGGTAGTAAGTTGGGCGTCCGTGATATGCCTCTGGCACTTCATGGCGTGCGCCAAAGACCACAAAATCGAGGCAGCCAAGCACCACGACTGCTGGAAGCGAGACTTGAGCGAGGGCATCGAGGCGCGTTTTGCCGCCATTGTGATAGCCGCCTGCCACAGCACCCGCCACCTCGCTGAGCGTATAGTCCAGCACGCCATCGAAATAGCCACCTAGCATGAGTTCTTCCATTGCAATGCCACCGACGCCGTTCGCATGAAAGATCACAAAGTCGTAGCCATGTGCCTCAAAGTGTGGACGCATCCGCAGCAGCGGCTTGGTGGTGTTGCCAAGCATGGTGGCAGCGATGGCACGCCGTGCGCGCCGCTGTGGTTGGCGTTTGGCATAGCGCTGCGCCATGCCATAGATCGCCGCCGCCGCGTTATCGTAAACGGCACAACTGATCGGGTTCAGACCGAGGATATCTACAATGGAGTGCATCACAAGCGTATCGCGTGTGCCAACCAAAGGTCCGAAACGGCGCTGCCCGCTGGCAATCGGTGAGACGATCAGCTTGGGAAAGCCCATCGGCAACACTTTCATGGCGGCGGCTGCCAACACCGCGCCTTCCGCGCCGCCCAGCGACACCACACCATGAATCCTACCTGCGGCTGCCAGTTCAAGGGCAAGTTTGCGGACGCCCTTCAGCATTTCTTCAACCGCCTTGCCGCGTGTGCCTGCCTGCCGCAGCGTCTCGAGATCGCTGCCTGCCGCCTGTGCCACAGCCCGCCGATCAATATCGGCAGTGATGCCGTTTGGTTCGCCTAAGATACCTGAGTCGAGGACGAGCGTCTCGCCGCCGAGTGCCTGAATCTGATCGCGCAGGTAAGCAGTTTCAGGACCTTTGGTATCCAAAGTGCCGATTAAAAGAACAGTAGCCATTTTAAAAATCTCTTTTGGATAAGGCTGCGACGGGTAAGCCTGAGGCACTCCGCCGCAGCCTGCGGACGACTAAGCGCCCGATTTGCGGAGATGCTCAATCGCGTTCTTGCAGTGGCGTGTATAGAGCGCGTCGCTCATCAGGTCGCTGCCATGATCGCGGATGAACTTCAAGTCAGCCTCGCTGACTTCCGAGACGCCGCTATCAGCGTCTTGTGCGGATTCACGCAGCGGTGAACGGTCAAACGGCACGACGAACTCGACAGTCAGCGCGCCATCATAGCCGACTTCTTTCAGCACGCTGATCAGCTCTGACCAGTTGTAAGTGCCTTCGCCGGGTGCGCGGCGGTTGTTGTCGGCAACGTGGAAATCGACCAGTTTGCTGCCCGTGTTGCGGATCGCCTGATAAATATCCGCCTCTTCGATGTTTAGGTGGAAGGCATCAAGGCAAACGCCTACGTCTTCACCAACATCCGCCGCAAGGCGCAGCGCCTGATCGTGCCGATTGAGGAAGTTGGTCTCAAAGCGGTTCAGCGGCTCCAAGCCAATTTTCACCTTTTTCTTGCGGGCATGGTCGGCGATGCGCTTCAGCCCTTCAACTGCCCACGCCCACTCGGTATCAGGATCAGCCATCGCCACCACTTTGCCCACTTCGCTTGGCACAATGGTGATCAAGCTGCCGCCCAGCGCTTCGACCATATCAATGCATTCCATCACGTAAGTTTGGCTCATCTCGCGGAAGTAGGGATCGGCGTGGATGAGATCGCGCCCTTTGATCATGATGGTGACCGTTCCCCAACACTCTAGTTTGTGTTCATCCAGCAGTTTCCTCACCGCTTTCACGTCATAGCGGCGCGGCTCACCCATGATTTGAATGCCATTATAGCCAAGCGAAGCAAGACGCTTAATGGTGACTTCAATCGGCTCAGGGCGCATCCAGTTGTGCATCACAACACGCATAATGAAACATCCTCTCTTAAGTAAAAACGGTTAAGTTGTTTGGTGCAACTAATTCGATCAAAGGCAATGATATGAGGTCTTGGCAGAATTGTCAAGCAAGTTAGCTGAGCGAATATGCCGAATTGTGTGCGGATAGGTTAAGGTGCGGGCAGTGCAACGAACGTCTGTCTGGCACACCGCTCACCATGCTCAACACAAATTGCCTCTTGACACATTGATAAAAATCAATATATACTCTGCACATGAGCGTTGACCTAGTCAGTTTTGCAAAGGCACTTGCCGACGACACACGGCAAGAAATCATGGCACACTTGTGCTGCGTCTGGCTGAATGTAGGCGAGATCGTCGCTAAGCTGGAAGGGAAGGTGAACCAATCTACGGTGAGCCACCACCTGAAAAAGCTGCAAGAGGCGAATCTGGTGCTGACACGGCAAGACGGGCGCGAACACTACTACACGCTGAATGAAGATGCCATCGCACTGTGCTGTGGTCGGTTGATGCTGCGCTTTGCGCCGCAGCGCGCCGAACACCTCATCCGTGTTGAGGATATTTCAAACAGGGAGTAGCAGCGCCAGCCGCACAAGCCATTATTTTTACGCTCAACCCATTGATAAGTGTCAATATGTTCTGCATAACGGAGTCAGAAATGTCGGATCAGAATCAAAGTATTCATGAGGTGGTGCAAGGGCGCTACGGCGCGATTGCGCGTGGTGAGAACGCCGGCTGCTGCGGCGGCAGCGATACCGTTGGATCAGCGTGCAGCGTGCCGCTCTATGAAGAAGGCATGTTGGAAGGCTTGCCTGTGGATGTCACCGGACTTTCGCTTGGCTGTGGCGATCCCGTGACAATTGCCGACCTGCGTGAGGGCGAAACCGTGCTGGATTTGGGCAGCGGTGGCGGCATTGATTGCTTCCTTGCCGCTAAGCGCGTTGGTGCTTCAGGCTATGTGATCGGCGTGGACATGACGGCGGATATGCTGGCAAAGGCGAACGCCAACAAGGCAAAACTAGGCGTGACCAACGTCGAGTTCCGCGGCGGGCAGATTGAAGCGCTGCCAGTGGATGCAGGCAGCATTGATGTGATCATGTCCAACTGCGTGATCAACCTTTCGCCGAACAAGCCTGCTGTGTTCCGTGAAGCGTTTCGCGCCCTCAAAAGCGGCGGACGCCTCGCCATCAGCGACATTGTGACCGAAGGCGATTTTGCGCCTGAACTGCGCGCCCAAATGGATAAATGGGCAGACTGCGTGACCGGCGCGATTGACGTGACGGACTATGTGGGCATGATGCAGGCGGCGGGCTTCACCGATATTCAGGTGGTGGATAAGACGGACGCGAGCGAGATCGTGAGCGTGCGGGCAGGAATGCCGCGTGTGTTCAGCGCACGTATCACGGCGCGCAAGCCCTAGGGAAGATCATCACGGTGCCTGAGGACACACCAATTGTTTGCAGACCGAACGCAATCCCTGCCAGCCAGCGTGCGTGCTATGCGTATCTGCGCCAGCAGCTTTTTGCAGAAGGGCAAGCAATTCAGCCGTTGGAAGACGGCTACCGTTTTCGGCTACCTGCCGATGCTGAAACCTTAGTGATGGCAGCCGAGTTCATCAGCCTAGAGCGCTTATGCTGCCCATTTCTGAGCTTTCGGCTAGAGGTATCGCCTGCTGAAGTGTGGTTAGCGCTGACCAGCCTTGAGCCAGCGCAGGGTGCAGAAGTTAAGGCACTGCCTGCGCCTTGAGATAAACTTATCCGTCTAGAACAGGAGTGGCACAAAGCGCTCGCGCACCATACTACGGTGCGCGAGGCATTTGGGTGTGCGGTCAGCGCTTAGCTGCCGGTCGTGGCAGTGGGCGCGGGTGCTTCGGTAGGTTCGGGTTCAACTTCACCGCCGCTCAGCAGCCCTTCACCGCCCGCTTGCAGTTCCTTGACTGGGTCAACACCGAAGTACTTGCGGTAAATCTCGGCGTAGGTGCCATCCTTGATCACTTCTGCCAAGCCGCTGTTGATGGCAGCGATCAAATCAGTGCATTCAAGGC